>NZ_BQUN01000128.1:3473-102837 GCF_026008495.1 Streptomyces sp. A012304 | reverse complement strand
CCGCGATCGGCGAACTGCCCTACCTGCTCACCCTCGCAGGCCACGGTTTCTACTGGTTCCGGCTGCGCGTGGAAGCCGTCTAGAACCCGGCGGCGGGGCGGTTTCCCCCGTCCCGCCCGGGGCACGCATCAGTAACACCCTGACCCCCCGGGTAAAGGAATGTGACGCCATGGCGGAAACGGTCACCCTTTCCGGCAAGACGAGCCCCAGCCTCCTCGCGTCACTGGCCCCCCTGCTGCGGGAGTGGCTGCCACGGCAGCGCTGGTTCGCCGGCAAGGGGAGTCCGGTCACCGGGTTCTCGCTGGTGGCGGCCACCGAGCTGCTGCCGGCCGGCTCCAGGCTCGGCCTGTACCACCTGCTGGTGCGCGCGCACCAGGGCATCGCACCCGGCGACTGCTACCAGCTGCTGGTCGGTGTCCGTGAGGCGCTGCCGCCGCGGCTGGCGCCCGCGCTGATCGGGCACGTGCCGGACGGCCCGCTCGCCGGGCGCACCGTGTACGACGCCCTGTACGACCCCCGGCCCGCCGAGGTGCTCCTGGAGGCGCTGCGCACCGGCGCCCGGATCGGCGCGCTGCGCTGCGAGCGGGACCCGGCGCAGGAGATACGGTCCGGCCTCGTGCCGCGCCGTGTGACGTCCGAACAGTCGAACTCGTCGGTCGTCTATGGAGATACGTTCATTCTGAAGCTTTTGCGCCGGGTGGTCCCCGGCGTCAATCCCGATCTCGAGCTGCCGCTGGCGCTGGCCCGCGAGGGCTGTCCCCGGGTGCCCGCGCCGACGGCGTGGATGCACGCGGACCTGGAGGAGGGCGCGGGCGAGTCGTACGTGCTGGGCGTGCTCCAGCCGTATGTGCAGGGCGCCACCGACGGGTGGGAGCTGGCCCTGCGGGAGCTGGCCAAGGGCGAGGACTTCGGGGCCGAGGCGCGGGCGCTGGGCCGCGCCACCGCCGAGGTGCACACGGCGCTCGCCCGGGCGCTGCCCACGGCGACCCTGGGGCACGCCCAGCTCGGACCGCTGGTGGACGGCATGGCCGGGCGGCTCGACACGGCCGCGCAGGCGGTGCCCGCGCTGCGCCCGTACGCGCCCGCGCTGCGCACCGCCTTCACGGCGCTGTCCGACCTCGCGGCCGAGGGCCGCACCTGGACCGCCCAGCGCGTGCACGGCGATCTGCACCTCGGACAGTGCCTGCGCGCGCCGTCCGGCGAGTGGGCGCTGATCGACTTCGAGGGCGAGCCGGCCCGTCCGCTGGCCGAGCGGCGGATGCCGCAGCCCACGGTGCGGGACGTGGCGGGCATGCTGCGGTCCTTCGACTACGCGGCCCACTCGGCCGCCCCGCCCGCGCCCGGCTGGGCCGAGGCGTGCCGGGCGGCGTACTGCTCCGGGTACGCCGAGGTGGCGGGCGCCGACCCGCGCACCGACCCGGTGCTGCTGCGGGCCTACGAGACGGACAAGGCGGTCTACGAGGTCGTCTACGAGGCCCGGCACCGTCCCGACTGGCTGCCCGTCCCGCTGTCCGCGATACACCGGCTCGCCGCGTCCGATCCCATCTGAGGAGGCCTCGTCCGTGACCCCCAGTCCTTCGTCCAGCGGTTCCGACCCGATGAACCCGAAAAAGAAGGCCGTGACGAAGAAGGCGGCAGCCAAGAAGACGACGGCAAAGGAGACGGTGGCCAAGAAGACGGTGGCCAAGAAGACGGCGGCGAAGAAAGCGACCGCGGCCGAGGAGACGACGGCGAAGAAGACGCCGGCCAAGAAGACAGCGGCGCAGAAGACAGCGGCCAAGAAGGCACCGGCGAAGAAGGCGACGGCCAAGAAGGTCGCCGCGAAGAAGGTCGCCGCGAAGAAGACCGGCGCGGCGGCCGCCCCCAGGGCCACCGAAGCCACGAAGGCCGCCGAGGCCGGCCCCCCGAGCCCGCTCCCCGCCACCTCGCCCGGGGTCTCCGCCGCCGACCGCGAGCGGCTGGTGCACGGCACCCATCACGACCCGCACTCCGTGCTCGGCGCGCACCCCGTGCCCGGCGGGGTCGCCTTCCGCGCCTTCCGGCCGTACGCGCTGTCGGTCACCGTCGTCACCGGGGAGGCGCGGGCCGAGCTGCACGACGACGGCGACGGCTTCTTCTCCGGGCTGCTGCCCCTGCGGGAGGTCCCGCCCTACCGGCTCGTCGTCACCTACGAGGGCGCGGTGCACGAGACCGAGGACGCGTACGGTTTCCTGCCCACGCTGGGCGAGCTGGACCTGCATCTGATCGGCGAGGGCCGGCACGAGCAGCTGTGGACGGTGCTCGGCGCGCACCCGATGACCCACCAGGGCGTGGCCGGCACCCGGTTCTCGGTGTGGGCGCCGAACGCGCGCGGGGTGCGGGTGGCCGGCACCTTCAACTTCTGGGACGGCACCGGGTTCCCGATGCGTTCGCTCGGCTCCTCCGGGGTCTGGGAGCTGTTCGTGCCGGGCATCGGGGAGGGCGAGCTGTACAAGTTCGACATCACCCGGCCGGACGGCTCGCGCACCCTGCGCGCCGATCCGCTGGCCCGCCGCACGGAGGTGCCGCCGGCCACCTCGTCGATCGTGCACGCCTCGGCCTATGAGTGGGGCGACGCGGAGTGGATGGCCGGCCGGGGCGCGATACCCGCGCACGAGGCGCCGTTCTCCGTCTACGAGGTCCACCTCCCCTCCTGGCGCCCAGGGCTGACGTATCGTCAGCTGGCCGAGCAGCTCCCGGCGTACGTCAAGGACCTCGGGTTCACGCATGTCGAGCTGATGCCGATCGCGGAGCATCCCTTCGGCGGCTCCTGGGGCTACCAGGTCACCGGGTTCTACGCGCCGACGGCCCGGCTCGGCACTCCCGACGACTTCAAGTACCTGGTGGACGCGCTGCACCGGGCCGGGATCGGCGTCCTCATGGACTGGGTGCCGGCGCACTTCCCGCGCGACGACTGGGCGCTCGCGGAGTTCGACGGGCGGCCCCTGTACGAGCACTCCGACCCGCTGCGGGCCGCGCACCCGGACTGGGGGACGCTGGAGTTCGACTTCGGCCGGCGCGAGGTGCGCAACTTCCTGGTGGCGAACGCCTCCTACTGGTGCGAGGAGTTCCACATCGACGGGCTGCGGGTGGACGCCGTCGCCTCGATGCTGTACCTCGACTACTCGCGCGAACCGGGCCAGTGGACGCCGAACGAGCACGGCGGGCGGGAGAACCTGGACGCGGTGGCGTTCCTCCAGGAGATGAACGCGACCGTGTACCGCAGGAATCCGGGTGTGGTGACGATCGCGGAGGAGTCCACCGCCTGGGACGGGGTCACCCGGGCCACCCACCACCGGGGCCCGAGCGGCTTCGGCGGGCTCGGTTTCGGGCTGAAGTGGAACATGGGCTGGATGCACGACTCACTCCAGTACATGAGCCACGAGCCGGTGCACCGCAGGTACCACCACCATGAGATGACCTTCTCGATGGTGTACGCCTACAGCGAGAACTACGTGCTGCCGATCTCCCACGACGAGGTCGTGCACGGCAAACGGTCGTTGGTGTCGAAGATGCCGGGCGACTGGTGGCAGCAGCGCGCCGACCTGCGGGCCTACCTCGCGTTCATGTGGGCCCATCCGGGCAAGCAGCTGCTGTTCATGGGGCAGGAGTTCGCGCAGGGCGCGGAGTGGTCGGAGGCGCACGGCCCGGACTGGTGGCTCCTCGACCCGGCCTACGGCGCGGAGGCCGACCACCGGGGGGTGCGGGACCTGGTCCGCGACCTGAACGCCGTCTACCGTTCGACGCCCGCCCTGTGGCGGCGCGACACCGAGCCCGCCGGCTTCCAGTGGGTGGTGGGCGACGCGGCCGAGGACAACGTGCTGGCCTTCCTGCGCCACGACACCGACGGCGCCGCGCTGCTCTCCGTCAGCAACTTCTCCCCGGTCGTCCGCCACGACTACCGGCTCGGCGTGCCCGACGACGTCCCCGCCTGGCACGAGGTCCTCAACACGGACGCGGCCCGCTACGGCGGCGGCGACGTCTGCCACCCCCATCCGATCAAGCCGGAACCACAGGGCCGGCACGGCCGCCCGGCCAGCATCCGCCTGACCCTGCCCCCACTGGCGACGGTGTGGCTGCGGCCGGCCTGACAAACCGAGGTGCCGAGGTATCACGCCTCCGGGACGCCCTTGCGCACACCGGACATCAGCCGTCGCAGCGCCGCCAGCAGTCCCCTGGCCTGTCCCTCACCGCTGGTGCAGCCGGTGAGGGACGGCGGCGTGGTTTCCGCGCGTCGCAGGGACAGGGCGTCGTCGGTCAGTTCGTAGCGCACCGGCAGGACCCGCAGGCCGCGCACCACCGGGCCGGACCGCCACGGCAGCTGGTCGTGCGGGAGGGTCAGTTCGACCTGGGCGAAGCGGTCGAAGACGCGGCCCACGGCGGTGGTCACGATCAGGGAGCCGAGTTCGCGGGCCGCCGTCGGACACTGGTGGGGGCCCGCGCCCCAGCCGAGGTGGGCGCGGGTGGAGACGGTGGAGCCGACCATGTGCGAGGAGCCGATCGCGAGCAGGTCGCGGTGGGCCGCCGCCACGGACGGGGAGACGGCGTCCCCGGCGCGGATCCAGACATTGCCGAGCCGTACGTCCCGCGCCGCGAACCGGAAGCACATGTTGGCGACCGGATGGTTGGCGAGGGCGACCCGGTTCACGGTCTCGCCCAGCTGCCCGGCGGAGAGGCTGCGGCGGACGGTGGCGTTGCCGCGCAACACCTCCAGCAGGGTGTTGAGGACCATGTTGCCGGTGATGTCGTTGAGGTAGACGGCGTTCATGAACAGCTCCCTGCCGAGCTGTTCGTCGCTGATGTCGGGGTCGGCGAGCAGCAGGTAGGACGTGAAGTCGTCGCCGGGACGGGCCCTGCGGTGGGCGGCGAGCCGGGTGAAGGCGGCCAGCGCGCGGGCGGTGGCGGGGCCCGCGTCGGGGCCGCCGTCCAGCATCCGCCACAGGTCCATGACCAGTTCGTCGCCCAGCTCGACCGGGCAGCCGAACAGCTTGGTGGTGACCATCAGCAGCAGCGGCCGGGTGTACTGCGCGCCGAGGTCGGCGAAGCCCGAGCGGCCGGACTCCGCCGCCAGCACCCCGACCAGTTCGTCGGCGTACCGGGCGACCGCCGCGCGCAGCTCCCAGCCCTCGGGGCTGCGGGCGTCCTGGAAGGGGCGCAGTGCCGCGTGGTGGGTGCGGCGCACCGCCCGGTGCTCCTCCTCGTCCATGAACATGGTCTGGCGCACCTCGTAGCCCGCCAGCAGCGGCCAGTCCGGCGGCAGTTCGCCCTGGGCCCTGGCCCGCCAGTACCGGATGTCGCGCCGCCACTGGCTCTCGTTGCGCAGCACCTCCAGCACCTCCCGGTACTCCAGCACCAGCCACACCGGTACGCCCATCAGACCGACCGGTGCGACGGGGCCGTAGGTGCGCCGCAGCCGCTCGTACACCGCGCCCGGGTCGGCGTCGAACTCGGCGGTGAGCAGCGGTTCGACGGGCAGCGATCCGAGCACGGGGGTGTCGACCGGGGCGGGGGTGTGGGGTTGGACGTCCATACCGCACACGCATACCGCACCGGCCGTGCACGCGCAGTAATCACAGCGCGAACTGTTACGTCCGCGTGATGCCCCGTTATGACAAGGTCTCGGCCAATGCCCTGGGCAGGTCGCGGCTGTGCACCACGCCCAGCCGCTGGGTGGCCCGGGTCAGAGCGACGTACAGGTCACTGGTGCCGTACTCGGCCGGCTCGACCACGAGGACGGAGTCGAACTCCAGACCCTTGGACTGGCGGGGGTCGAGCAGGACGACCGTGCGGGTCAGGTCGGGCTCGGCGCCGGCGGTCACCCCGTCCAGCCGGGCGGCCAGCGCGCGGTGCAGCGCGCGCGGGGCGATCACCGCGAGCCGGCCCTCGGCGGGGGTCAGCTCCTCGACCGCCTTGGCGACCGCGCCGGGCAGGTCGTCGGTGGCGCGGGCCCAGGGCCGTACGCCGGTGGAGCGCACCGAGCTGGGCGGCGCGAAGCCGGGGTCCTCGGCGCGGACGACGGCCGCCGCGACCTCCATGATCTCGGCCGGGGTGCGGTAGTTGACGCCCAGCCGGGTGTGCGCCCAGCGGTCCTCGACGTACGGCTGGAGGATCTTCGCCCAGGATCCGACGCCGGCCGCCTCCGCGGTCTGGGCGGGGTCGCCGACCAGGGTCATCGAGCGGGTGGGGCTGCGCCGCATCAGCAGCCGCCACGCCATCGGGGACAGCTCCTGCGCCTCGTCGACGATGATGTGTCCGAACGCCCAGGTCCGGTCGGCCGCCGCGCGCTCGGCGGCGCTGCGGTGGTCGTCCTCCTCGTGGCGTTCCGCGAAGCGTTCGGCGTCGATGATGTGGTGCGCCGACAGCACCTCGCTGGCTTCGGGGTCGTCGTCCTCCTTGTCCTCGAACTCGTAGGTGCGGGAGGCGTAGGAGACGTCCAGCACGCCCTGCGCGTACGCGATCTGCGTCGCGCGTTCGCGTTCGGCGCGGGCCCGCGCCGACCGGTCGTCCTCACCGAGGAGTTCGGCGGCCTCGTCGAGCAGCGGGACGTCCGCGACCGTCCAGGTGCGGGTGACCGGGCGGCGGATGGCGGCCGCGTCCTCGTCGCGGACGTACCCCTCGGGGTCGGCGAGGAAGTCCGCGACAACCCGCTGCGGGGTGAGCACCGGCCACAACTGGTCGATGGCGGACCATACTTCGGGGTTCTCGGCCAGCTCGTCGCGGATCTGGGTGATGTCGCTCGGGTCGAGGAGGCTGGTGCCGTCGTAGGGGTCGGTGCCGACGCGTTCGGCGTACAGCTCGGTGAGGGTGTTGAGGATGTGGCCCTCGAAGTGCTCACGGGCCGCGTTGTGCGGCAGTCGCGCGGCCCGGGTGCGCTCCCGGGCGACGCCCACCAGGCCGTCGTCGAGCATCAGCACCTCACGGTCGTGCTCGATCGCGATCACCGGGTCGGGCAGCGCCTGCCGGTCGCGTACGACGGCGGCGAGGACGTCGGCCATGTCTGCGCGGCCCTTCACGGCGGCCGCCTCCGGCGTGTCCGTGGCCGTCGCCCGCACGCCCGGGTAGAGCTCGCCGACGGTGGCCAGCAGCACGCCCGTCTCGCCCAGCGAGGGCAGCACCTCCCCGATGTAGCCGAGGAAGGCGGGGTTGGGGCCGACGATCAGCACGGCCCGCTTGGCGAGCAGTTCGCGGTGCTCGTACAGCAGATAGGCGGCGCGGTGCAGGGCGACCGCGGTCTTGCCGGTGCCCGGGCCGCCCTCGACGACCAGCACCCCTCGGTGCGGGGCGCGGATGATCTCGTCCTGCTCGGCCTGGATGGTCTGCACGATGTCGTGCATCCGGCCGGTGCGCGCGGAGTCCAGGGCGGCGAGCAGCACGGCGTCGCCGGCCGGGTCCTCGTACCCGGTGCGGGTGGCGTCCCCGAGGTCGAGGAACTCGTCGTGCAGGGCGGTCACCCGGCGGCCCTCGGTGGAGATGTGCCGGCGGCGGCGCAGGCCCATCGGGGTGTGGCCGGTGGCCAGGTAGAAGGGGCGGGCGACGTCGGCCCGCCAGTCGACGAGGACCGGGGTGTGCTCGGCGTCGTCCCGGCGCAGACCGATCCGGCCGATGTGGTGGCTCACGCCGGAGGACAGGTCGATGCGGCCGAAGCACAGGGAGCCGTCGACGGCGTTCAGCGCGGCGAGCAGCCCGGAGCGTTCCGCGACGAGGATGTCGCGCTCCAGCCGGGCCTGCATCGGCTTGTCGCCCTGGGCGAGCGCGTCGGCGACCGAGGCCTCGGTGTCGCCGCGCAGCGCGTCGACGCGGGCGTACAGGTCGTCGATGAATTCCTGTTCCTGCCGCAATTCGCTGTCTTCGCTGTGTGGAAAGCCGGTGTTTGACAATTCCGCTCCCGCCCGGATATACTGTGCGCATTGAACTTCTCTGCGACCCGATTGACCGGAAGTCGCGAACCATCGAATATACGCACAGAAATCCCCCGGGCGCAATGCCCGGGGGATTTCTTTGTCAGAGCGCGTCGGACAGCACGTCGGACAGCTCCTCCAGCAGCCGGCGCTTGGCCCGGGCGCCCACCATCGACCGCACGGGCTCGCCGTCACGGAAGACCATGAACGTCGGCATCGACAGCACCTTGTAGGCGTTGGTGGTCGCCGGGTTGGCGTCCACGTCCAGCTGCACCACCTTCAACCGGTCCGCCTCCTCCACCGCCAGGGCCTTGAGCACCGGCCCCATCTGCCGGCACGGCGGGCACCAGTCGGCGGTGAACTCCACCAGCACCGGCAGCTCGGAGCCGATCACCTGCGCGGCGAAGTCCGCGTCCGTCACCTCGGTCACCATGTGTGGCCTCCCAGTTCGCACCCGGGTTCCGGACCCCCCGGAACCCCCGCCTCGGCGGCCAGCCCGTCCCGCGCCCGCTCCGCTCGCTCGAGCTGCCCGGCGACCTTCCCGCGCACCGCCCGCAGCTCCCCGATGAGCTCGTCCAGCTCGTCCAGCTTGCGCCGGTAGACCGCGAGCGACGCCGGACAGGAGTCGCCCTCGGGATGCCCGGCCCGCAGACACTCCACGAAGGGCCGGGTGTCCTCCAGGTCGAACCCGACGTCCCGCAGCGTCCGTATCTGCTGCAACAACCGCAGGTCGCGCTCGTCGTACGCGCGGTGGCCGTGGTCGTCGCGCCGCGCGGGCAGCAGGCCCCGCGACTCGTAGTACCTGAGCGTCCGCGTCGTGGTCCCGGCCCGTGCGGCCAGCTCGCCGATTCGCATGTCGATGACCGTACGGCTTGACGCCGACGTCAAGGCAAGAGCGGTTTGTGCTCCACCGGCGAGGTGAGCACGATCGACGTCGTCGTGCGGCCCAGGGCGGAGACCTCCTCCAGGACCTCCTCCAGATGCACCGTGTCCCGGACCGCGACCTTGAGGATCCAGCAGTCCTCCCCGACCACGTGGTGCACCTCGATGATCTCGGAGCGCTCCATCAGCTCCAGGGTCCTCGGGTGCTTCAGGTTGTAGCCGCCATGCGGATCGACCCGGACGAACGCCTGGATGCCGTAGCCGAGCCGGGCCGGCACCACGCGGGCGCCGTAGCCGCTGATCACGCCGGCGGCCTCCAGTCGCCGCACCCGCTCGGTGACCGCGGCCGGGCTCAGCCGGACGCGGCGGCCCAGCTCGCTGAGCTTGATCCGGCCGTCCGTCTGGAGCAGCTGGAGGATCTGCCGGTCCAGCGCGTCGAAGGCCACCGAGGTTTCGTTGGCGGCGGGGCGCAGATGCCGTGGTTCTTTCGGCGTCGCGGCCGTAACTCCCATGGTTCCCCCTTCAAGATGTGCGTGTACACCGAGAGAATTATGGCCATGGAAAAGCGCGCGGAAAAGACACGCGAGGCGGACGCCGACGGGGCGAGCGCCGGTCGGGCGAAGTCCCGTGAGGTATTGGTCATCGGCGGGAACCGGTATTTCGGGAAACGGCTGATCGAACGGCTGCTGAACGCCGGGGACCGGGTCACCGTCCTCAATCGCGGATCGTCCCCGCCGCCCCCGGGCGCGTTTCACCTCGTCGCCGACCGGAATGACGAGGAATCGCTGAACGCGGCGCTCGGCACCCGCGCCTTCGACGTCGTCGTCGACCAGGTCTGCTACACCCCGCGCCAGGCCGAGCTGGCCCGCCGTGTCCTCGCCGGCCGCACCCGCCGCCATGTGATGACCTCCACGGTCGAGGTGTACGAGTACGAGGACTCGATCACGCCCGTGCGGGAGGCGGAGGTCGACCCGAGGACCGTCCACGTCGACCTGGCGCTGCCCTGGGACGACCCGGAGTTCCTGGAGGCGCACTACGGCGAGGGCAAGCGGCAGGCGGAGGCCGTCCTCGCGGCGGACCCCGCGTTCCCGTACGTCTCGGTGCGGGTGGCCCATGTGCTGGGCGGCGCCGACGACTTCACCGGCCGGCTGCGCCACTACGTGGACCGGGTCCGCGCCGGTGAGCCGATCGCCGTCCCCCCGGTGAACCGTCCGGCGACGTACATCCACGTCGAGGAGATCGCCGACTTCCTGTTCTGGGCGGTGGGCCAGGACTTCACGGGCCCCGTCAACGCGGCGTCGCACGGGCCGCTGACGACCGAGGACGTCTGCGCGGCGGTGGCCGCGCGGCTGCCCGGGGGCAAGGTCCTCTTCCAGGAGGTGGAGGTCGGCGAGCTCTCGCCCTTCGCCTTCACCCGCTCCTACGCCATGGACAACTCCCGCGCCACCGGCCTCGGCTTCGTCTTCGGCCACACCGGGCACTGGCTGCCGCGAGCGGTGGCCGAGACCCTCGGAGAGGACGACTGACATGCGTCACCGCAGCCTCGGCGGGCTCGCCGTGAGCGCGATCGGGCTCGGCGCGATGCCCCTGTCCATCGAGGGCCACCCCGACGACGCCCGTGCCCTGGCCACCGTGCGCGCCGCGCTCGACGCGGGCGTGACCCTGCTGGACACGGCCGACTCCTACCACCTGCCCGGCGCCGAGCCCGGCCACAACGAACGGCTCGTGGCCCGCGCGCTCGCCGGCCGCGGCGGCGCCACGGACGAGGTGCTCGTGGCGACCAAGGGCGGCCGGGGCCGGCCGGCCGGCGCGGACTGGACCGTGAACGGCGACCCGCGCCATCTCAAGGCCGCCGCGGAGGCCTCCCTGGAGCGGCTCGGCGTCGAGGCGATCGGCCTCTACCAGCTGCACAAGCCGGATCCGGCGGTCCCCTTCGAGGAGTCGGTGGGCGCGCTGCGGGACCTGCTCGACGAGGGCAAGATCAGACTGGCCGGCGTCTCCAACACGACCGCCGACCAGATCCTGCGGGCCCACGCGATCCTCGGCGACCGGCTCGTCTCCGTGCAGAACCGGTACTCCCCGGCCGTGGGCGACAGCGAGCCCGAGCTGCGCCTGTGCGCGGAACTGGGGCTGGCCTTCCTGCCCTGGAGCCCTCTGGGCGGCATCTCCCGCAGCTCCCTGGACGGGCCGTCCCGGCTGCACCCGGGCGAGCGGCGCCTCGCGGCGTTCCACGAGATCGCCGCCGAGCGCGGAGTGAGCCCTCAGCGGGTCTGCCTGGCCTGGCTCCTGTCCCGCTCCCCCACGGTGATCCCGATCCCGGGCGCGAGCCGCCCGGAGACGGCACGGGACTCGGCCCGGGCGGCGGACCTGGTGCTCGGGGAGGAGGAGCTGCGGCGGCTGGAGGCGGCCGTGCGGCGGGAGCGGGTCACCCGGCCGGAGCAGCCGGTGCGACCGGACGATGAGCTGCCGATGACTCCGATGGCGTGACGTTTCGCCGAGGTCGCAACCGGCACGGGCCCCGCGGCGCTCCTGTCCAGCAGATCCGCACAACACCGCAGGAGGAGAGACGTGACCGCCATCGCCGTCGAGCACAGCTCGCCCCGTACCTTCGTCGACCCCTACGCCGTGGACACCCCCGCCCCCGTCTGGCCGGCCGCCGCCGGTCAGTACCAGGACGCGGACGGCGACCACCCACTGCCGCCGCCGGACCCGGCCGAGCGTCTGAGCCTGCCCATCGACCCGCGCGACCGCCGCCGTCTCGACCTCCACGCGGCACTGACGGCGGCGGGCATCCCGCCCCGCCCCGACGACCGGGAGGCGATCGACCAGCTCAGCGCCCTTCCCGGCAGCGTCAACGCCGCCCTCCAGCGCTGGCTGCGGCACACCACCGCCTGACGGCGGCGGGGCCGGGCCGCCGGGGATGCGGCCCGGCCCCTCGTCACGCGGCGGCGGACGCCGCGTGGATCCGGGCATCCTGGATCTTCCTCATGGCATCACCTTCTTGCCCCAGGGATCGTCGCCGCCGACGCCCTGCCACTGGGGGATGGCGTCCACGATGGCCCGGTGCAGGTCCATCTCCGTCATGTCGGAGCCGTACTTGTCGTAGAGCCGGATGCCCACGTCGATGGACATGTCGTCGCCGCCCCCCTCGTCCGTCGCGCCGAAGGCGGCGCCCGTACCGTGCGAGCCGACGATCAGGGTGGCGCGGTCGAAGCCCGCGGCCCGGCCGACGTAGCCGTAGTGGATGTTCGACCAGACGTCGTAGAGGATCCGGCCGCCCTGCCCGTTCTTCAGGATGTCGGTCCGGTAGCCCGTCGCGTCCAGGCCGAACTTCTCGGCCAGCACGGGCTTGTGGTCCCACTCCCCGCCGGACTGCACGAGCCAGCCGAACTGGCTCAGGGCCGCGCCCTTCGCCGCATTCTCGTCCTGGGATCCGAAGGGAAGCCCGAAGATGAGGTTCCTCAGCATGACGGCGGACCTCTGGGCGGAGTTGCCGATCATGCCGACGGCCTGGCAGCGCTTGTAGTTGTTGTGGCACCGCATGGTCTTGACCTCGTCGCCCTCCACGTTCGTCATCATCTCCTGGAACATGAAGTGCAGGATGTCGGCGTAGACGTCGCCGAGGACCTCGACGGCCTGCCGGCTCTGCTGAAGGTAGATCGCCTGCACGCAGGCGCTGTCGCAGTAGTTGCCGGCGCTGTCCTTGTGGACCCTCTCGGGCTGGCCGAGGGTGATGCCGTTGCCGTCGTGGGTGGCGGGTTCCGGCATGGGGTCGCCGTCGTCCGGGCAGGCGGGCTCGTCCTTGCCGCCGCACAGCAGCGCCAGGCCCGAGGGGTCGGAGCGGGTCACGGGGTTCTGCGCGGCGTAGCTGTAGCCGTTCAGGGTCTGCGGCAGCTCCACCTGGAGCACCGGGTCGACGCTGATGAACTGGCCGGTGGTCGGGTCGTAGGCGCGCGCCCCGACATGGGTGAGGCCGGTGGAGGCGTCGGCGGACTTGCCGAGGAAGCCCTTGTCGTCGGGCCAGACGCCGGTGGTGGCGCCCCGGCCCGCGCCGAACGGCGTGCTGTGGCGCTTGCTGAGCGCCTGCGCGGCGTCCGCGGTCACCGCGACCGAGCCGGTGCCGTGGTGGTCGGCGCCGAGGAAGCTGAGCTTCTCCGTGCCGGACTGGTTGGTGCGCAGGGCGAGGGTGGTCCCGGCGGCGCTGTAGTACCGGTTGGCCCACTTCTGGCCGGCCTTCAGGTGCACCTCGGTGGAGCCCAGGTACAGGACGGTCTCGCCCGAGGCGGAGCCGTCGCGGCGGATGAGGAGTTCGCCGTCGGCGTCGTACAGGTAGCCGGTGCTGGTCGTGCCCTCGGTGACCGCGGCGAGCTTGCTCTCGCTGTTCCACGTCAGGCTCTGGCTCGTGGTGGAGCCGGCCTTCTCGACGCGCTTCTCGGTGTTGCCGGTGTCGTCGTAGGTGTACTGGGCGGCCACGCCCGTGCAGGTGGTGCCGGTGGTGGTGGCGGTCAGGGCGTGCGGGCGGGTGGTGTCGTTGTAGCAGAAGGTCGTGGTGACCGGCGTCGCGGTGTTCTGCCTCTCGGTCCTGCGCTGCCCGGCGCCGGTGTAGGTGTACGACGTCCAGTACGGCGCCGGCCCGCCGAGGTTCGCGACCGTCCGCCCGGAGGCCGCGCAGTCGGCGGTCTTCGGCGTCCAGGCCTCCGTCAGGCGGCGCTGGCCGTCGTAGGCGAAGCACTGGTGGTCCCGGCCGGTGCCGAGGTCGGCGGTGTCGCCGAGGGAGGTGACGTTGCCGGCCTGGTCGTAGCCGTAGGCGAGGTCCTGCACGGGGCCGCGGGTCTGGTCGTCGACCGCGGCGTTCAGCAGCCGTCCGGTGCCCTTCTCCCAGGTGTTGGTGAGGAAGACCCGCTTGGTGCCGGCCGCGGTGCCGAGCTGGAGCTGCCCGACCTGGCCGAGCGCGGTGTAGTCGGCGGCCAGCAGGTAACCGGTGGCGCCGGACAGCTCGTTGGGCAGGCCCGCGCTGTTGTACCGGGTCTCCACCGTCTCCGCGGCCAGTCCGCCCGCGGCCGGTTCCTTGGTGCTGCCGACCGTGCCGTCGAGGCGGTACGTCGTCGCGAAGGTGCTGGTGGCCGCGATCGCTCCGGAGGTGACCAGCGCGTCGTCGGAGGGCAGCGTCAGGGTGGTGGCGGTGGCCCGGCCGAGGGCGTCGTAAGCGGTGATCTCCCGGGTGTAGGCCTTGCCGCCCTCGTAGCGGGTGGATCCGGTGGGCAGGCCCTTCTGGACGCTGTCGAAGGTCCACACCGCGAGCTTGTTGGCGTCGGTGCGGTCGGTGCGCCACTTGGCGGTGGTGCGGCCGAGTTCGTCGTAGCCGTAGAGCAGCACCCGGGTCTCGGCGTCCGTGACCGTGTCGACCTGGTCGAGCGCGGTGTAGGCGGTGCGGGTGGTTCCCTTGTCGGGGTCCACGGACTTCACCTGCCGGCCGAACAGGTCGTAGGTGTAGGACCACGTGGCGTCGTCCGGACCGGTGACCGTCTCCTGCTTGCCGTCACGGGTCCAGGTCTGCTTGACCCGGGTGTACGGCGTGCCGGTGGCCGCGCCGTACTCCGTGTCGTCGGGTGAGGTGCCGGAGTAGGTCCGCGTCTCGGTGGTGCGGCCGTAGGCGTCGGTCACGGTGCGGGTGGCGTTGCCGCCCTGGACGCCCGTGACGGCCGTCGAATCGCCGGTGTGGGTGGTGGTGGTCGACCACTTCTTCACCCCGTCCACCAGCAGCGTCGAGGTGGTGGCGCGGCCGGCGCCGTCGTACTCGGTCTGGGTCTGTCTGCCGCCGCCGTAGGGCACCTGCGCGTAGGTCCCGTTGGGCGCGGTGGTGTTGTCGTAGACGTCGGCGTACGTCTCGTACGCCAGGCCCCGGCTGTCGTAGCGGGTGTCGGTCAGGATCCGGCCGCCCAGGGGCGAGGGGACCTGGGTCTGGAGCTCCCGCAGGTGCGAGTCGTACAGCGAGTACCGGGTCCGGTAGGTCGTGCCGTCGGCCTTGAGGGTGGACACCGACGTCCATGGCGCCTTGTTGCGCTGGAAGCCGTAGCCGAAGGTGGCGTTGGCGCTGTCGCCGCCCGACTTGGAGCGGTTGGGCAGCCAGGTCGCGGTGAGCCGGCCGAGGGCGTCGTAGGTGTGCTCGGTGCGCCTGAGGTTCTGGTCGAGGACGTAGCTGACGGTGCCTCGGGCCGGTTCGTGCACGGTGGTCGTCTGGTGTGCCTGGCCGTTGGAGGCCAGCTTGGGCTTGGTGACGACCATGGTGACCAGCGGGCCGGCGGCCGCCGGGAAGTAGGCGGTGGTCGTCTTGTTGCCCTTGGCGTCCGTCGCCGTCAGCGGGCGGCCGAGCTTCGCCGCGGCCGTGTCGTACGTCGTGGTGGTGACGGTCTGCCAGCCGGTCGTCGCCGACGGGTGGCGCTCGGCGGTGCCGGAGGCGGCCGGGTAGGCCTTCGCCCGGCCGGTCCAGGTGGGCAGGCCGAGGGTCGGGACCTGGTCCGGGCTCCAGCCGGTCGCGGACGGGTTGTCGAAGACGGTGGCCGTGTCGGTCAGGACGTCGCCGCGGGTCTCGGAGGTCGCGGGCAGGCTCAGCGAGGCGTCCGTCGTGGCGCAGGCCCGGGCGACCGTGCGGGTGCGAGAGACCAGCTCGGTCAGGCCCTTCGCGGCGTTGCGCGCGTACCAGGTGCGGGTGCAGGTCTCGTCCCCGGTGACCGACCAGTCGCCGTGGTTCTCGACCGACGTGACCATGCCGTACGTCGGGTCGTAGGTGGAGGAGGACGCGGTGACCCGCCACTTCCGGGCGGCCGTGAGATAGGTGTCCTCGTAGGTGCGGGCGGACCTGACGAAGTACGCCTTGATGTGGGCGTACGACTTCTGCTGGCTCGCGGTCTGCTCGGCCCACAGGTTGTTTACGACGGTCGAGATCGCGGTGGCGCCCGAGTAGACGACCTCCTGACGCAGCCGGCCCGCGTAGTGGTCGTGGTCGGTGACGTCGGCGACGTCGAGGTTGTCGGTGGTGACGGCGGTGGTGTTGTCCAGGTCGAGGCCGGCGACCGTGGCGGACCGGGTCGTTCCGTCCTTGCGCCTGTCGCCGTTCATGCCCTGGTGGAAGAGCTTCACGGTCTTGGAGCGGGTGGCTCCCGCCTCACCGGTGTAGGTGGTGACCTTCTGGTAGCCGCGCCAGACCGACCAGGTGCGCTCCTTCTCCTTGGTGAAGGGGTCGTCGTCGTAGTGCCAGCCCGGGGTGGCGTACTCGTACGACGTCTGCGTGCCCGGGTTGCCCGCGGCGGGGTCGTTGGCGGTGACCGCGGTGACCCGGTACTTGTGGAACCAGTCCAGCTGGGGGTCGCCGCCGTTGATCCCCCAGTACACCGGGTAGCAGGACAGGTCGTTGTCGTCCTCGGCGGCCGGCATGCGGCTGCCGCGCACGCACTCCGGCTCCGAGAAGGTGACGGAGGTGATCGCGCCCGTCTCGGAGACGATCGAGGCGATGCGCGGGCGGGTCAGCGCCAGGATGTCGTCGCTGGTGGAGTCGACGCGGTTGGGGCGCTGCTGGTAGGTGAAGTCGACCGGCGGGACGGTGATGTCCGTGCCGTTCTTCCCGGTGCGCTGCACCGACTTCAGCACCAGGACCTGGTCGGAGCTGTTGCCGATGTCCTGCCCGTCGAAGAACTCCTGCTCCAGCGTGTAGGCGTCGACCGGCTGGAAGGCGTCCGGCTCGGCCGCCCGGGACCAGAAGTACGTGTTGACCGCGGTCAGGCGCTTGCGGGTGAAGAACCCCGGCCCGGTGGCCTTGCAGTCGTCCTCGTCCGCCGTGCACAGGGCGTCGAAGGGGACGTCGGGCCAGTTGTCGGCGGTGTCCGCGGTCAGCGAGGAGCAGTCGGAGGCGGTGCAGCGCTCCTTGTGGGTGAAGGTCACCTTGTGGGAGGCGGGGGCGGTGAAGAGCGTGTCGGCGCGCTGGCCGTAGCGGATCTCGTCGAGGTGGCCGCCGCGGGTGTAGGAGGCGAGGGCGGTCTTGTCGCCGTTCTTGGCGTAGTGGTTGGTCTCGGCGGTGTACCAGTACGTGGAGGCGTTGCCGTGGACGTCCTCGACCAGGTCGAGGTTCCAGCGCCAGGCCTGGGTCTCCGCGCGGTCCTTGAACTCGTTGCCCTTGCTGTGGCCGGGCTCGCCGCTGTCGTCGCCGAACACCGGGACGGTCCACACGGAGCGGGTGCGCTCGGTGCCCGCGCCGGGGAGCTTGTTCAGACCGAAGGTGTAGGTGGTGCCGTTGCCGGTGACGACCTTCCAGTACTCGCCGTCGGCGTCGCCGTTGTCGGCGTCCGTGAGCCGGGTGACCTTGGAGGCGTCGTCGTCCTTCAGGCGCCACTGGCCCGTGGTGTCGTCCTTGACCAGTTCGGTGGACTTCCCGTTGAGGACGAGCGAGGCGTTGTCGTACTTCCAGCACTGGTCGTGCTTGTCGGTCTGTCCGTCGTCCTCGCACGAGCCGTACTTGCGCTCGACGTACGACGAGGAGGTCAGCTCGAAGCCCTCGCCCACCAGGGACGACTGGTTGTTGGTGTTGGCGGTGCGCCCGTCGACGCCGCCCGAACCGTAGGAGAGCTCCAGGGCCGGCGCCGGGCCCGCCGCGGCGGGCGGTGTGGTGATCGGGTACGACCAGGAGAACGCCCCGGAGGAGGCACCGGCCTGCCAGCTCGACGACGCCGACAGCGGGGTCGCCTCGAAGTCGCCGGAGCCGGCCGTGGAGGTGGTGGCCGACGTGGCGGTCAGGGCCATGACCGTGGGGGCGGTCGCCGAACCGGCCGGGACGCGGGAGGTGACCTTCTCCGCGGTGACGTCGTTGTCCGACACCACCGCGGTGGTGGTGCGGCAGGCGGCCTTCGCGGGGGTCGTCAGGGCGCACCCGGGCAGCCGGACCAGTCCGAGGCGCGAGGCCCAGTTGCCGCCCACGGCGGAGGCGAACGAACTGTAGTCGAACGTCACTTCGGCCGCGCCCGGACGGCCCGCCGCCACCGTGAACAGCACGCCGGTCACGCCCGCCCGGCGGGCGGCCGCCTGGTCCAGGACGGTGACCTTCGCGGTGCCGGAGGCGGCGGCCCCGGTGCCGGCCCGCACCGGTTCCACCGCCACCGGGGTCCTGCTCCGCGTCGGCGCGGACAGCTCGGTCGTCGACACGGACGCCTTCGGCCAGGCGACGTCGCGTTCGGCGCGGGCGGACTCCACGCGGCGGGCGTCGGCCTTGCGCTGACGGGCCACCTGCGCGCGGGCCGCCGCGGCCCGAGGGGTGGTGACGGCTTGCACGCGGGTCGGTTCGACGGCGGGCACGTCGGGGCGGCCGGGCGCCTCGGCCGCCGCGGCCAGGGGGGTCAGGGAGGCGGGCACGGACAGCACCACCGTCAGCAGAACGGTCAGCGCGCCACGCCGGGCCCGGGGGCCAGGGGGGTACGAGCGAGAGGACACGGGGTTCTCCAGGAAGCTGAGGGGAGGCCGCGGTGCCCGTCCCGCCCCGGTCGCGGAGGGGGACGGGCGGGACGGGCACCGCGCGGAGGGCTCAGTAGCCGATGAGGTTCTCGACCTGGGTGGCGTCGGTCACGGCGCCCGCCCACAGGCGGATGTCGGTGATCCGGCCGGGCAGGTGGTGGCCCCAGGCGCCGCCGACGTAGCCCTTGCCCGCGGCGAACTCCCCGGTGCCGGCCGACGCGGTGTAGGCGAGCGGGTCGCCCTGCCGTGTGCTGCCGACGAACAGGGTGATCTCCCGGGTGCGGGCGTCGTACGCGCCGACCAGGCCGACCTCGCTGTCCAGGACGGCCGCCTCGTCGCTGACGACGGAGGTCCCGCCGCCGTCGGCGGTGAGCCGGCCGAAGTGCCAGCGGGCCACGGCGACCGTGGTGGTCTGCGGGACGCCGTTGTCGTCCAGGACCGGGTTGCCGTCGTCGTCGAGCACCGGCTCGCTCAGCGTGCCGGTCTTCTCCACCCACAGGCTCCACGAGGAGCCGGTGGCGGTGCGCTGGCCGAGCACCTGGGCGCGGTAGCCGTCCGGCTTGCCGGTGAGCGCGGCGGTGTCGACGTTCACCGTGGTGGCCGCGGTGAAGGAGCCGCCGTCCGCGACCAGGGGCCGCGACGCGGTCGCCGCGCCCGCGGCGCCGTCGAGGACCAGGGCCTCCCCGTCCAGCGAGGCGCCGGAGCCGGACAGGGTGAGGGTGTTGCCGTAGCCGGAGGTGTCGGCGAGCGTGGTGCCGGTGGCGCCCTCGGGGCTGTACTGGGCGACGAGTTCGGCGTACGCCTTGCCGTCCGCGCCGACCGGGCTCGCCTCGCGGGCGATCGCCTCGGGCAGTTTCGCCTCCTGCCACATCGCGACCTCGTCGACCTCGCCGGGGAAGTGGTCGACGTATCCGCCGCGGTACTTCACCCGGCCGATCTGCAGCGCGCCCGCCGCCGACCAGGCGCCGGTGGTCAGGGTGTCGGTGCCCTGCGGCACCCCGTTGACGTACAGCGTCAGGGTCTTGGCGGTGGTGTCGACCACGGCGGCCAGGTGGGTCCACACCTTGAGCTGGGGGGCCTCCACGGAGTTCACCCGCTGGTTGTCCAGTGAGGTGGTCGCCGCGTCGGCGTCCGCGAGCCGCAGGCACCACCGGTTCGCCGTGGCGCAGTAGCCGAGGAAGAAGGGGCTGTAGTGGGTGCCGTCCTGGCCGAGCACCGTGGCATTCGCCGCGGTGGCGTCCAGCCGCACCCAGGCGGCGGCGGTGTAGGAGGCCTGGGTCTCCAGCACCTTGGCCGCGGTCGCCGCGTACGACGTGCCGCCGACCTTCAGCGCCTTGTCCTCGCCGGTCGCGCCGTTCTCGGTGACCACACCGCGCCGGCCCGTGGTCACCCGGGTGGCGCCGCTGAGGGTCGCGTCGTCGCGCAGGGCGGTGGTGGTGGCGGACACGTCGACCGCGGCACCGGACGCCTCGTTGAACGTCCACCGGCCCACCGGGCCGTCGCCCTCGGCGACCAGGAAGCGCACCTTGTTGCTGCCGTAGCGGCCCTGTGCGTCCTTGGCCCGTACCTCCAGCGTCATGGTGCCCGAGTCGATCGGGGTGATGGTCTCGGTGACCGTGGCGCCGCTCTTGAACGGCCGCCAGGTGCTGTCGGTCGACAGCTTGTAGTCGTAGCCGACGTTCGTGTCCCCGCTCGCCGGTCCGAACGTCACCGTGCCCGACCTGCCCGGGGCGCCGGAGGGGGTGCAGGCGCCCGGTTCGCACGCCGTGTAGGTGGTGTTGAAGGTGATCGTCGGCGGCTTGGGGGCGCTGCTGTCCACCGTGAAGTAGCAGAACGGTGTGGCCGCACTGGCCAGGTGGCTGTCGCCGCTGTTGTAGTACGACTGGGTGAAGGCCCGGTAGCGGTACTGCTTGCCGTCGGTGAGGGTGGCGTCCCAGGTCTTGTTCCGGTCGACGCCGTCACCGACGTAACCGCTGGTCGGGCTGAGCGACCCGGTGGTGGGTTCCTTGGCGTCGGACCAGGTGCCGTCGGTGTTCTTCACGTCCAGGTCGAAGTACACGCGCAGGGAGGCCCCGGACTCGCCGCCGGCGACCGTCTGCGGGGTGGCCGCCAGGTTGGGCGTCGGGTCCGACCACATCGTCGGCGCGGTCGCGCTCTTGGAGCAGATCTGGTTGGTGCCGGTCTCCAGGCCGTACTCGGTGGGCACGGCCGGCTTGCCGACGTAGACCACGTCGATGACGGCGTCGTCGTCGAACCGCTTCCACGCGATCGGGTCCGACTCGTCCTTCGCCTTCAGCATCAGGGTGAGCGTGGAGAACTTGCCGTCCGCGAACGCCTTCACCGTCGACGTCAGGTTCTCGTCCGTCTCGTCCGGGTTGTCGTTGAACTCGATCGGCGCGCGCGGCTGCGACGGACTGCACGCGTCGCCGCGTCCCGCCGACACGTACCGGTCGCCCATCTGGTCCCAGGAGTTGTCCGACTTCGGGCCGCCGGGGCCCGGCCACTTCGTCGACGAGGAGATGCCGTCCGTGCGTTCCAGGTCCACCCAGCGGGCGTCGCACGAGAACGACCAGGTCTCGGTCACCGCGAAGGTCGCGTCCAGCACCTGCTTGCCCTTGAGCTTGCCCGGCGTGAACTCGAAGTACATGCGATTGGTGTAGGCGCTGCCGGTGGTGCAGTAGTAGCGCACGCCGCCGATCAGGGCCGAACTGCAGCGGCCCACGCTCATGCCGTTGTCGCCGCCGGAGAAGTTGTAGAAGACGTCCCCGTCCGAGGAGAGCACCGTCCGCTCGGACTCGTTCATCTCCACCGACGGGTCGATGTACAGGGGCAGTTCGGCGCTCGTGGTGTCGGCGATCAGGTCCGCGTCGGGGGTGACGGTGACCTGCGTCGGGGTCACGTCCACGGCCATCACGGCCGCCTCGTCACCGAGGCCGGGACCGGCGAGCGGGTCGCCCTCCTCGACCGGGCCGGCCGGACGGGCCCCGGCCGGGGGTGCGCCTGGGGCGGGGCTCGCCGCCGCCGGCGGGATCGTTTCATCGGCGGACGGGGTCGCATCGGCCGCTGTGACGGCCAGGGGGCGCCGCACCGAGGCTCTGCGCGCTCAGGCCCTCGCCGTCCCGCGCCTGCCCCGCCGAGTTCCACATCCGTGCCGACGGCGAGCGGAAGACGACGTTGCCGTTGCCGTCCAGGGCCTCCATGCTTCCGGCCGAGCCCTCCCGCACGCGCAGGCCCTCGACGTCCATCGCGTAGGTCAGCGACGCCAGCGCGGGGTCCTTGGCGGCCTTGAGCGTCTCGACCTCCAGGAGCTGCCGGAAGCCCTCCACGGTGGCCGTCAGGATCAGGTTGACGTCCGGGCGGACGTCCTCGTAGACCGCGCGGGTGCCCTCCAGACGGGGTGCCGGCAGCTTGCCGGGCCAGCCGAGGGTGACCGAGCGCCCGTCCTCGGCGATGGTGACCAGTTTCTTGCCGTCGCCCCCACCGGAAAAGGACAGATCCACCGCGGCCGCCCGGGGCCCGACGGAGCCGTCCGCGCGTTTCACGAGCGTGGCGTCGGGGTTCGTCCAGCCACCGTCGTCCTTTTTGACCCGGACCGGGACGACCGATTTACGAAGGGTGAAAGTGCGGCCGTCGGGATTGGCGAACACCGTCTCGTGTTCGGTGCGCTCCTGCGGGATTTCGACCTGTTCACCCGATGCGGCCGCCTGCGCGAGGGCCCGCCCGGAAGCGGACCGATCGCTGCTCTCGGCGGCAATCGCCGTCTGTGGCGCCAGGAGCGGCCCCACCGTCACAACCGTGCCCAGCACGGCAAGCGCTGTAAGCCCGGCCAGACCGGCCCGGCGTCTTCCGTCCCCCACGGACTCACCCTTCGCTCACACGATCGTTACAGGCGGGGACATCCCACAGCCGAGGGAAACAGCCCGTCAAGAACAAGCCAACGGGAATCAACGGAAACGGCTTCGGCTTCCCTGGGATTCCTGAAATAAACCATGAGAGGGCAAGAAATAAGCCAATGTTCTTCGGCAGGTTTGACGCCTTTAACCGCCCATGAATGCCGGATCACGGAGAAAGAAGCGGCTTGGCCCGGGTTGGGCAAAAAAGAGACCGGGCGGCTGAGCTACGGGGGAGCACTCAGCCGCCCGGAGTCGGTGGGGCGGGTACAGCGGGGGGTACGGCCGGATGCCCGGCCCCGGTTCAGGCGGGGCCGGACACCCGGAGTCGGGGAGCCGTCAGGCCTTGGCGAGTTCCTTCTCGCCGCCCTCGCGCTGCTCGGGCAGGTCCGCCTCGGCCGCCGGGGCGGAGCCGTGGCCGTCGTCGAGGAGGGTCTTCTCGTCGAAGGGCGCCGCGCCGGCGAGCACCTGCTGCACGCGGGCCTTGTCGATCTCCTTCGTCCAGGTGCCGATCAGGACAGTGGCGACGGCGTTGCCGGCGAAGTTGGTCAGGGCGCGGGCCTCGCTCATGAAGCGGTCGATACCGACGATGAGGCCGATGCCGTCCACCAGGGCGGGCTTGTGCGACTGGAGGCCGCCGGCCAGCGTCGCGAGGCCGGCGCCGGTGACACCGGCGGCGCCCTTGGAGGCGACCAGCAGGAACAGCAGCAGCGGGATCTGCTCGCCGACCGACATCGGCGTGCCCATGGCGTCGGCGATGAACAGCGAGGCCATGGTCATGTAGATCATGGTGCCGTCGAGGTTGAAGGAGTAGCCGGTCGGGACGGTGATGCCGACGACGGGCTTGCTGACACCGAGGTGCTCCATCTTCGCGATGAGACGCGGCAGCGCCGACTCGGAGGAGGAGGTGGAGAGGATCAGCAGGAACTCACGGCCCAGGTACTTGAAGAGCGTGAGGATGTTCAGGCCGGAGACGATCTTCAGCAGCGCGCCGAGGATGATGAACACGAACAGCACACAGGTGACGTAGAAGCCGAGCATCAGCACCGCGAGGCTCTTCAGCGCGTCGACGCCGGCGGAACCGGTGACCGCGGCGATGGCGCCGAAGGCACCGATCGGGGCGGCCCACATCACCATGGCGAGGATGCGGAAGACGAGCCGCTGGATGTGCTCCACACCGCGCAGGATCGGCTGCCCGGCCGACCCCATGGCCTGGAGGGCGAAGCCCGCGAGCAGCGCCACGAGCAGGGTCTGGAGGACCTCGCCGCCGGTGAACGCGGAGACGATCGTGGTGGGGATGATGCCCAGCAGGAACTCGGTGGTGTCCTTGGCCTCCGCCGACACCTGCGCCTGGCCGGTCTCCTTGACCGCGTCGGTGATCGCGAGGCCGGTGCCCGGCTCCAGGATGTTGCCGACGACCAGGCCGATACCCAGCGCCACCAGCGACATCACCGTGAAGTAGGCGAGGGCGATACCGCCGACTGCGCCGACCTTGGCGGCCTTGCGGACCGAACCGATGCCCAGCACGATCGTGCAGAAGATGATCGGCGAGATCATCATCTTGATCAGGTTCACGAAGCCCGTGCCGATGGGCTTCAGCTCGACCGCGAAGTCCGGCGCGATCAGGCCCACGGCGATGCCGATGGCGACCGCGACGATCACCGCGATGTACAGGTAGTGGGTGCGGTCCCGCCGGGCGGCGGGTGCGGCAGGTGCCGTATCGGGGGTGCTGCTGGCGGCCACGGCTGCCCTCCTTGACGTCTTCGTCGGCATCACCGGCGTGCGGCTCACGTCCGGGGAGATATGGGGAATGCAGGGACTATCTCCCGGAGTGTGAGGGCGGTCACCCTTCCGTTCATTTAGTTCACGCTTAACCACGGGGGCACACTGACGACATGCGCATCCCCGTCCCCGGACCCCGCAGCCTGGCCGGCCAGCTGTTCGCCATGCAGGCGGTCCTGATAGCGGTGCTCGTCGCGGGGTACGCGCTGTTCACGTACGTCAGCGACCGCGCCCAGGCCGAGGAGGCCGCGGGCCGGCAGGCCACGGCCGTGGCCCGCTCGGTCGCCGACTCCCCCTCGGTGCGGGAGGCGATCGGCACCCCGGACCCGACCGCGCTGCTCCAGCCGTACGCGCTGCGGGTCATGCGCGACACCGAGGTCGACTTCGTCACGATCATGAACCCGTCCGGCATCCGCTGGACCCACCCCGACGAGAACGAGATCGGCCGGCACTTCCGCGGCAACACCGCGCGCGCCCTGAAGGGCCAGACCTTCACCGAGACCTACACCGGCACCCTCGGCCCCTCCGTCCGCGCGGTCACCCCCGTCGAGGACGACGACCGGCGGATCATCGGCCTGGTCAGCGCGGGCATCAAGGTCGAGGCGATCAGCAAGCGGGTGTCGGACCAGGTGACGGCGCTGTTCGGGGTGGCGGCCGGCGCCCTGGCCCTGGGCGCGGTGGGCACGTACGTGATCAACGCCCGGCTGCGCCGCCACACCCACGGCATGAACGCGGCCGAGCTGAGCCGGATGCACGACTACCACCAGGCCGCGCTGCACGCGGTGCGCGAGGGGCTGCTGATGCTGGACGGCCAGTACCGGGTGGCGCTGGTCAACGACGGCGGGCGGGACCTGCTGGGCGTGTCGGAGGAGGTGGTGGGCCGGTCGGTCGCCGAACTCGGTCTGCCGGCCCCGCTCACCGGCGCGCTGCTGTCCTCCGAACCCCGGGTGGACGAGGTGCACCTGACGGCGGACCGGGTGCTGGTGGTCAACACCTCACCGGTGTCCGGCGGAGAGCGCCGCGGCACCGTGGTGACCCTGCGGGACGTGACCGAACTCCAGTCGTTGATGGGCGAGTTGGACTCCGAGCGGGGTTTCACGCAGGCGCTTCGCTCACAGGCCCACGAGGCGGCGAACCGCCTGCACACGGTGGTCTCGCTGATCGAACTGGGCCGCGCGGAGGAGGCGGTGGACTTCGCGACGGCCGAACTGGAGCTGGCCCAGGCCCTCACCGACCAGGTGGTCGCGGCGGTCAGCGAGCCGGTGCTGGCGGCCCTGCTGCTGGGCAAGACCGCCCAGGCGAACGAACGGGGCGTGGAGCTGGTGGTGTCGCAGGACAGCAACCTCGACGACGGTGTGCTGCCCGAGTCGCTGCCGGCCCGTGACCTGGTGACGATCCTCGGCAATCTCATCGACAACGCGGTCGACGCCGCCCAGGGCAGCGTGCGCGCCCGGGTGACGGTGACGGCCGCCACCGAGGACTCGGGCCTGGTGCTGCGGGTGACGGACACCGGCTCCGGGGTGGACCCCGCGCACGCCTCGCAGGTCTTCGAACGCGGCTTCTCCACCAAACCGGCGGGCCCCGGTGGCAGGGGCCTCGGACTCGCCCTGGTACGACAGGCCGTGCACCGTCACGAAGGCACGCTGGCGGTGGCACAGGCCGAGGGAGGCGGAGCGGAGTTCGTGGTGCGGTTGCCGCTGCGGGCGACGACGGCCGCCGTCGCTCCGGTCCCGGGAGGCGAGAGATGACGGGCGGGACGGGCAAGGAGCCGATCCGGGTGCTGGTGGTCGAGGACGATCCGGTGGCCGCCGACGCCCATGTGATGTATGTCGGCCGGGTCCCGGGGTTCGTCGCGGTCGGAAAGGCGCACACGGGCGCTGAGGCCCGGCGCCTCCTCGACCGCACCCCGGTCGACCTGCTGCTGCTCGACCTGCATCTGCCGGACGGGCACGGTCTGCAACTGGCCCGCTCGCTGCGGGCGGCCGGCTACCACGCCGACGTGATAGCGGTGACGTCCGCACGGGATTTGACGGTGGTGCGGGAGGGCGTGTCGCTCGGTGTGGTGCAGTACGTCCTCAAACCGTTCACGTTCGCGACGCTGCGGGACCGGCTGGTGCGGTACGCGGAGTTCCGGGGCGCGGCGGGCGAGGCGAGCGGCCAGGACGAGGTGGACCGCGCCCTGGCGGCCCTGCGCGCCCCGAGCCCGGCGGCGCTCCCGAAGGGACTGAGCGCACCGACCCTGGAACGGGTGACGAGCGCCGTCCGGGACACGGAGGAGGGGCTGACGGCGGCGGGCGTCGCGGAGGCGGTCGGGATCTCCCGGATCACCGCCCGCCGCTATCTGGAACACCTGGTGGACGCGGGCCGCGCGGAGCGCAAGCCGCTGTACGGCCAGGTGGGCCGGCCGGAGCTGGTCTACCGCTGGGTTCCCGGCGGCCGGGGCCGGTGACGGGACCGTACGTCCGTCGGACCGTACAGGCCCACCACCGGTGACGTGGCCGGAACAGCCCGTGGTCACCGCCGCGCACCCCGCGCACCGGTCAGAAGACCGACTCGGCCTCGTCCATCCGGTCCTTCGGCACCGTCTTCAGCTCGGTCACCGCCTCCGCCAGCGGCACCATCACCACGTCGGTGCCGCGCAGCGCCGTCATCCGGCCGAACTCGCCGCGGTGCGCGGCCTCCACCGCGTGCCAGCCGAAGCGGGTGGCGAGGACCCGGTCGTACGCGGTGGGCACACCGCCGCGCTGGACGTGGCCGAGGATGACCGGCCGGGCCTCCTTGCCGAGCCGCTTCTCCAGCTCGAACGCCAGTGCCGTGCCGATGCCCTGGAAGCGCTCGTGGCCGAACTTGTCGATCGCGCCCTTGCCGTAGTCCATGGTGCCGTCGGCGGGGTGGGCGCCCTCGGCGACGCAGATCACCGCGAACTTCTTGCCGCGGGCGAAGCGCTCCTCGACCATCTTGACCAGGTCGGCGGGGTCGAAGGGGCGCTCGGGCAGGCAGATGCCGTGGGCGCCGGCGGCCATGCCGGACTCCAGGGCGATCCAGCCGGCGTGCCGCCCCATGACCTCCACCACCATCACGCGCTGGTGGGACTCGGCCGTCGTCTTCAGGCGGTCCATCGCCTCGGTGGCGACGCCCACCGCCGTGTCGAAGCCGAAGGTGCGGTCCGTGGAGGAGATGTCGTTGTCGATCGTCTTCGGGACGCCCACCACCGGCAGGCCCGCGTCGCTCAGCATGCGCGCCGCCGTCAGGGTGCCCTCGCCGCCGATCGGGATCAGCGCGTCGATGCCGAAGTCGTGGATCATGTCGCCGGCGCTCTCGCAGGCCTCGCGCAGCCGGTCGCGCTCCAGCCGTGAGGAGCCGAGGATCGTGCCGCCGCGGGCCAGGATGCCGCTGACCGCGTTCAGGTCGAGGGTGCGGTAACGGCCGTCGAGGAGACCGGCGTAGCCGTCCTCGAAGCCGATGACCTCGTCGTCGTAGTTGTCGACCGCTCGGTGCACGACCGACCGGATCACTGCGTTCAGCCCGGGGCAGTCGCCGCCTGCGGTGAGAACTCCGATACGCATCGTGCTGTGTCTCCTGCTCGCTGTTGATACCGGTGAGCCACTCCGATTGTTCCACGCTGTCGAGGGCAGTGTCTCTTGACGGGCGCCTTATCCACAGATCGGGGTATTGTCAAGAGGGTTCTGCTCACCTCGGTGGGCGATTTTTGCACTCGGCCACATGACCCGGCCACCGGCCGTACGACCCGGCCGACGGCACCGTGAACCCGGCCGTCGGCCCAATGAAGGGAAGAGCACACGTGACGCGCAGCGTGTACGTCACCGGCATCGACCGCGGCGACGGCCGCCAGGTCGTCGAGCTGGGGGTCATGGAACTCCTGACCCGGCAGGTCGACCGGGTGGGCGTCTTCCGCCCCCTCGTCCACGACGGCCCCGACCGGCTGTTCGAGCTGCTGCGCGCCCGCTACCGGCTGTCCCAGGACCCCGCGACCGTGTACGGCCTGGACTACCACGAGGCCTCCGCCCTCCAGGCGGAACAGGGCGCGGACGAACTGGTCTCCACCCTCGTCGACCGCTTCCACCGCGTCGCCCGCGACTACGACGTCGTCCTCGTCCTCGGCACCGACTACGCCGACACCCAGTTCCCGGACGAGCTGTCGCTCAACGCCCGCCTGGCGAACGAGTTCGGCGCCTCCGTGATCCCGGTCGTCGGCGGCCGCAAGCAGACCGCGGAGTCCGTGCTCGCCGAGACCCGCAACGCCTACCGCGCCTACGAGGGGCTGGGCTGCGACGTCCTGGCCATGGTGACCAACCGCGTCGCCCGCGAGGACCGCGAGCAGATAGCCGAGCAGCTCGCCGGCCGGCTGCCGGTGCCCTGCTGGGTGCTGCCCGACGAGCCCGCCCTGTCCGCGCCGACGGTCGCGCAGGTCAGCCACGCCCTGGGCGCGAAGGTACTGCTCGGCGACGACTCCGGCCTGGCCCGCGACGCGCTCGGTTTCGTCTTCGGCGGCGCGATGCTGCCGAACTTCCTGAACGCCCTGACCCCGGGCTGCCTGGTCGTCACCCCGGGCGACCGCGCCGACCTGGTCGTGGGCTCGCTGGCCGCGCACAGCGCCGGCACCCCGCCGATCGCCGGCATGCTGCTCACCCTGGGCGAGGTCCCCAGCGACGAGGTCCTCACCCTCGCCGCCCGGCTGGCCCCCGGCACGCCCGTGCTGTCGGTGGCCGGCAACAGCTTCCCCACCGCCGAGCAGCTGTTCTCCCTGGAGGGCAAGCTGAACGCGGCCACCCCGCGCAAGGCGGAGACCGCGCTCGGCCTGTTCGAGCGGCACGTCGACACCGCCGACCTGCTGAAGCGGGTCTCCGCGCCGAGCAGCGACCGTGTGACGCCGATGATGTTCGAGCACAAGCTCCTCGAACAGGCCCGCTCCGACCGGCGACGCGTCGTGCTGCCCGAGGGCACCGAGGAGCGGGTGCTGCACGCCGCCGAGGTGCTGCTGCGCCGCGGCGTCTGCGACCTCACCCTCCTCGGCCCGGTCGACCAGATCCGCAAGAAGGCCGCCGACCTCGGCATCGACCTGGGCGACTGTCAGCTGATCGATCCGGCGACCAGCGAGCTGCGCGACGGCTTCGCCGAGCTGTACGCCGGCTTCCGCGCCCACAAGGGCGTCACCGCGGAGCTGGCCTACGACGTCGTCTCCGACGTGAACTACTTCGGCACGCTGATGGTGCAGGAGGGTCTCGCGGACGGCATGGTTTCGGGTTCGGTGCACTCCACGGCCGCGACCATCCGCCCGGCGTTCGAGATCATCAAGACCAAGCCGGACGCCGACATCGTCTCGTCGGTCTTCTTCATGTGCCTCGCCGACAAGGTGCTGGTGTACGGCGACTGCGCGGTCAACCCGGACCCGGACGCGGAGCAGCTCGCGGACATCGCCGTCCAGTCGGCGGCGACGGCCGCCCGGTTCGGCGTGGAGCCGCGGATCGCGATGCTGTCGTACTCCACGGGCACCTCCGGCTCGGGCGCCGACGTCGACAAGGTGCGGGAGGCGACGGAACTCGTGCGTTCCCGCCACCCCGACCTGAAGATCGAGGGCCCGATCCAGTACGACGCCGCCGTGGAGCCGTCCGTCGCGGCGACCAAGCTGCCGGGCTCCGAGGTCGCCGGGCAGGCCAGCGTGTTGATCTTCCCCGACCTCAACACCGGCAACAACACCTACAAGGCCGTGCAGCGTTCGGCCGGGGCGATCGCCGTCGGACCGGTGCTCCAGGGTCTGCGCAAGCCGGTCAACGACCTGTCGAGAGGCGCCCTCGTCCAGGACATCGTCAACACCGTCGCCATCACGGCCATCCAGGCCCAGTCCCCGACCGAGAAGGCAACCGCCCAGTGAGCTCCACGCGCGTCCTCGTCCTCAACTCCGGCTCCTCGTCGGTGAAGTACCAGCTGCTCGACATGAGCGACAGCAGCCGACTGGCCGTGGGGCTCGTCGAGCGCATCGGTGAGCAGTCCTCCCGGCTCAAGCACACCCCCCTGCACGGCGGCGGTGAGTCCCGTGAGTGGACCGGCCCGATCGCCGACCACGACGCCGCGCTGAAGGCCGTCGCCGAGGAGCTGGCCAAGGACGGGCTGGGCCTGGACTCGCCGGAGCTGGCGGCGATCGGGCACCGGGTGGTGCACGGCGGCAGGCACTTCACCGAGCCGACGGTGATCGACGACACCGTCCTCGCGGAGATCGAGCGGCTGATCCCGGTGGCCCCGCTGCACAACCCGGCCAACCTGACCGGGATCCGCACCGCGCAGGCGCTGCGGCCCGACCTGCCGCAGGTCGCGGTGTTCGACACCGCCTTCCACACGACGATGCCGGAGTCGGCCGCCCGCTACGCGATCGACGTGGAGACGGCCGACGCCCACCGCATCCGGCGCTACGGCTTCCACGGCACCTCCCACGCCTACGTCTCCCGGGCGACGGCGAAGCTGCTGGGCAGGGCGCCCGAGGAGACGAACGTCATCGTGCTGCACCTGGGCAACGGGGCGTCCGCCTCCGCCGTGCGCGGCGGGCGGTGCGTCGACACCTCCATGGGGCTGACGCCTTTGGAAGGGCTCGTGATGGGTACGCGCTCCGGTGATACCGACCCGGCCGTCATCTTCCATTTGGCGCGTGTTGGCGGAATGTCCATCGATGAAATCGACACTCTTCTCAACAAGAAGAGCGGGCTGATCGGCCTGTGCGGCGACAACGACATGCGGGAGATCCAGCGGCGGATCGACGAGGGCGACGAACAGGCGAAGCTCGCCTTCGACATCTACATTCACCGCCTGAAGAAGTACATCGGCGCCTATTACGCCGTGCTCGGGCGGGTGGACGCGGTGGCGTTCACCGCCGGGGTCGGGGAGAACGCGGCGCCGGTGCGCGAGGCGGCCGTCGCGGGCCTGGAGACCCTGGGCCTGGCGGTGGACGGGGAGCTGAACGCCGTACGGAGCGACGAGCCGCGGCTGATCTCGCCGGCGGACGCGCGGGTCGGGGTCGCCGTGGTGCCGACGGACGAGGAGCTGGAGATCGCCACGCAGACCTACGCATTGGTGGGACACACAAACTGAGCCGGAAAGCAACTGAGCACCGGCCGCCTCATTTGTATCTTCCGCCAGACGGAATATTCCGTAGCGAAACAAACCGATAGGATCGCCCCATGCGCCGTTCGAAAATCGTCTGTACTCTCGGCCCCGCGGTCGACTCCCACGAAATGCTCGTGTCGCTGATCGAGGCCGGGATGAACGTGGCCCGCTTCAACTTCAGCCACGGCACGCACGCCGAGCACCAGGGCCGGTACGACCGGGTCCGGGCCGCCGCCAAGGAGACCGGCCGGGCCATCGGTGTCCTCGCCGACCTCCAGGGTCCGAAGATCCGCCTCGAGACCTTCGCCGAGGGGCCGGTCGAGCTGGTGCGCGGTGACGAGTTCACCATCACCACCGAGGACGTCCCCGGCGACAAGACGATCTGCGGCACCACCTACAAGGGCCTTCCCGGCGACGTCTCGCGCGGCGACCAGGTGCTCATCAACGACGGCAACGTCGAATTGAAGGTCCTGGACGTCGAGGGTCCGCGGGTGCGGACGATCGTCATCGAGGGCGGTGTCATCTCCGACCACAAGGGCATCAACCTGCCCGGCGCGGCCGTCAACGTGCCGGCGCTGAGCGAGAAGGACATCGAGGACCTGCGGTTCGCGCTGCGCATGGGCGCCGACCTGGTCGCGCTGTCCTTCGTCCGGGACGCCAAGGACGTCGCCGACGTCCACCGGGTCATGGACGAGGAGGGCCGCCGCGTCCCCGTCATCGCCAAGGTGGAGAAGCCGCAGGCGGTGGAGAACATGGAGGACGTCGTGATGGCGTTCGACGGTGTGATGGTCGCCCGTGGTGACCTCGCCGTCGAGTATCCGCTCGAGAAGGTCCCCATGGTGCAGAAGCGCCTGATCGAGCTGTGCCGGCGCAACGCCAAGCCGGTGATCGTGGCGACCCAGATGATGGAGTCGATGATCACCAACTCCCGCCCGACCCGCGCCGAGGCCTCCGACGTGGCCAACGCGATCCTGGACGGCGCCGACGCGGTCATGCTCTCCGCCGAGTCGAGCGTGGGCGCGTACCCGATCGAGACCGTGAAGACGATGTCGAAGATCGTCGCCGCCGCCGAGCAGGAACTGCTCTCCAAGGGCCTCCAGCCGCTGGTGCCGGGCAAGAAGCCGCGGACGCAGGGTGGTTCGGTGGCCCGTGCCGCCTGCGAGATCGCCGACTTCCTCGGCGGCCGGGGTCTGGTGGCCTTCACGCAGTCCGGCGACACCGCCCGCCGGCTGTCCCGCTACCGCGCCGCCCAGCCGATCATCGCGTTCACCACGGACGAGGGCACCCGCAACCAGCTGGCGCTCAGCTGGGGCGTGGAGTCGCACGTCGTGCCGTTCGTGAACAGCACCGACGAGATGGTCGACCTGGTGGACCAGGAGATCACCCGGCTCCACCGCTTCGAGCCGGGCGAGATCGTCATCATCACGGCCGGCTCGCCGCCCGGTGTCCCCGGCACCACCAACATGGTCCGTGTCCACCACCTGGGCGAGGGCTCCCGCAACTGAGCCCCGCGGGCCGTCGGTGCCCGCGTGCAGCACCGAGGGCGCCTCCTGTGACAGGAGGCGCCCTCGGCGTGCGTCGGGTCCGCGGACCGGCCGGCTACTTGTCGGTGGTGTACACCTGCATGCCCGGGATGTGCAGGGTGCCGCCGAACTGCGCGGCCTGGGTGACCTTCACGTTGGTGAAGTAGATCAGCGGGATGTTCAGCGGCGGCGGGTGCTCGGGGCTGAACGTGACCGGGATCAGGCCGAACAGGTTCCCCGAGATGCTCTCGGTGTACATGATCGTGTCGCCGTCGCGGATCGTCGAGGTCGAGCCCTTGGCGGCCTGCACGTGGTAGACCTTGCCGGAGTTCTTGTCGTTCACCAGCTGGTGCAGATCGCCGATGTCGGTGCCGTCGGAGATGACGTACTTCAGCACCTTCTTCTTGGCTCCGCCGGACGTCTTCACCTCGACGACGCCCTGGTAGTCCGAGCCCTTGAGCAGCAGCGAACTGGCCTGGAGGTACCACGGGTCGTCCGCCACGGGCACCTTGTTGTCCACGCCGCCCTCGTCGTCCGTGGCGGCGAGGCAGTCCTCCGGGGCGGTGCTGGAGCCGGCGGAGGGGCTGGGCGAGGCGGTGGCCTGCTCGGCGGTCTCCTCGGCGGCCTTCGCGGCGTCCTCCGCCGCTTCCTCGGCCCCCTCGACGGTGTCCTTCACCTTGTCGGTGACGGCGTCGGTCGTGTCCTTGACCGTGCCCCCGGCGGAGTCGTCCTTGCCGGAGGTCTCCGAGGAACCGGAGGAACCCGAGGAGCCGGAGTCCGACGACCCGCCGGCGGACGCCGAGGGGGAGGCGGACGGCGACGGGCTCGCCCCGGAGGCCGTGTCCGCGGAGTCGTCACCGTCGAAGACGTCCTTGATGGCGTCACCGATGGTCTCCAGGACGTTCTTGCTCGTCTCGGAGGGCGAGGGGCTCGCCGTCGTGGTGTCGCCGGCGGAGGGCGACGTCGGCTTCTCCTGCGAGGGGGCGGGCGCCGAGGACGCCGACGGCTCGGGCTCGGCCTTGTCGTCGGAACCTGAATCCGACGAGGACCCTTCCGACGCGCCGCCCTTGTCCGCGGAGTCCTGGGAACCCGACGCGTCGTCCGCGGAGTCGTCCTGGGAGCCGTCCTCGGACTCGCTGGGGCTCTCGGAGGCCGAGGGTGAGGGCGAGGGCGAGGCGGACGCGTCCGCGCCCTCCAGCGCCGCCACACAGTCCTTGTACTCGTCGGCCAGCTTGCTGTTCGTCGTCGGCTGGTCGTCGGCGACGGCGAGCGTCGGCGTGAACCCCATGCCCATGAGGACGGCCGTGGGCATCGCGGCCATCGCTATCGCCTTGCCGGCCGGCATGTGGAAGCGGGTGAGCAGCGGCTTCTTCGGCGCCGCGTGGCGCCCTCCGCCTCTCGGCCGGTCGGGAGAGGCCGAGCTGTTGCCGCGGACCTCGTCAGCCGACACGGTGCACCCCGTTCGGCTCCTTCGCCTCGTCGGCGTGCGGGTCGCCGCCCTCGGCCCGCTCGTTCCAGGGCTGAGGTGCGACCGGCTCACCGGCGACGGCCCGCGGGGCGGGGTCCGGGACGCCGTCCGTGGTGGGCGCGGGCTCGGCGCCCTGCGGCACGGCGCCCTCGGCGGCCGGCTTGCCGGGCACCCAGGAGAGAGCGAGCGCCCCGCCGATCAGCGCCAGCAGGAAGCCGACGATGAAGCCGCCGATGTTGGCGACCACCAACGACACCAGCGCGAGGAGGATCGACGCGATACCGGCGAAGACCCGGGTGGCCTGCTGGAACCACATGGTCAGGCCCAGCGTGATCAGCAGTACGCCGATGATCAGCGAACCGGCACCGGCGGTGGTCGACATGGCGATCGACATGGTGCCCAGCTTGAGCGTGGCGTACGGGAAGTAGGCGATCGGCACCCCGCCGAGCAGGGTGAACAGGCCTGCCCAGAACGGCCGGGTGCCCCGCCAGTCACGGAAGCGCAGACGCAGCCGGGCGAAGCTCCCGGCGCTCTGGACCGGAGTCTCGGCACTCATGGAAAACAGCTCCCTGGGTCCGGTGGAAGTACGTACCGGCTCGGCCGTATGCGTGGAGAAGCCGGAAAGTCTGAGAGGGCGAAGGTGCCCGGCTCAAGGGCCGGGCGGGCCCGCGGGGCGGAGAAGCCGCCGGCTCCCCCGCCCCTGGCGGATTCCCCTGGGGCGGCTCAGCCACCCCGGGACACCCCGGTGACGGAAGCCGTCAGTAGCACTCCATCTTGGCGTCCGTGCCGAGGCGCATCGACAGGCCGCTCAGCTTGAACGTGCCCGCCGTGGTCGCCCACGCCGTCTGCTTGACGCCGTAGAGGTCGGCGGTCTCCGCCTGCTGGGCGAAGCCGCCCGGCAGGGTGGTGGCCTCGTCCCTGTTGGCCGGGCCACGCGTCTTGTCCTTGACCGCGACGCCGATGTCGATGTTCTTGAACTCCGCGTCGGCGTCGAGCTGGGCGACGTCGATGTAGAGGTTCTCGGCAACGACCGGCTTCTGGGCGTTGTTGCCGGCCTCGAGACGGAGGTAGATCGTCTTCCCTATGAGGGGAATCTCCGTCTTGACCGACTGGCACATCTTGGTGATCGTCGCGTCGTCGAACGACGAGATCGCGACCGGAACCTGCGTCTTGGTCTTGCCGTCGGTCGACGTGTAGACGCTGTCGATGCCGCCGTACTGGGCGAAGCCCTCACCGTGCAGGTGACCGGCCGTCACCTTGAACTGCTGGCCGGAGACGCTGAACGACGCCGCGAGGGCACCCTGCGCCAGGCCTATACCCACACATGCTGCGGCGGCGACGCTGGGCACCATCACCACAGCGAACCGCTTCCATCTGGTCCCGCCACGCACTTGGGACTCCATATTTCCTCCTTCTCGGACGTACATCTCCTGATCCCGGTTCACCGCCGGAATACGGCGGGTCGGCCGGGCAGGGATGGGAGAAGTGCTACGTCCTCGGGAAGGAGAGCGCCCGCACTCGGAGGCGCGAACCGCGCCCGAATCACCGGCGATCACCCCCGAGCGACAACCACTGGTCGCGCCTGACACGCATCACGCACAACCTTGCTGGACAGGCTTCGCCGTGGCGAAGACCCCCCTGCCCAAGAGCCGGCGTCACTGCCGTCCGGCCCTGCTCGGTGGGGACCCAGGAAAACCCGTTGACCCAACCGGCTGTCGGGGTACGGGAATGGACCGAGCGTGGCCGATCGTGGTGCATTCTCGCCGCCCGCACAAGGGGGTTCGTTACTCGCTAGTAACGGCCGGATAACCGAACAACGACCCACAGGTCTCGGCCGACGACGCTCGGTGTCAGCCATGCCCAGGACAAAAACGGGGATCGCTGGACACAATCCGACAGATCAACGTCGTCGACTTACTACGAGTAACAGCGGCCGCGATTACCAAGATTTGGTAAAGCGCGGCCGCATCGGCACGGTGTCGGCAGAACTTTCACCCGGGCGTCACAGGCCCCGGCGTTTAGCGACTGGTCAGAACCGGCCCCCCGACCCGGATCAGAAAAGGGCCCGCGCCAGCGCCCGCCGCGCCGCGGTCACCCGCGGGTCCTCGGGCCCGACCACCTCGAACAGCTCCAGCAGCCGCAGCCGTACGGCGTCCCGCTCCTCACCGGCCGTGCGCTGCACGGTCTCGATGAGCCGCCCGAACGCGTCCTCCACATGACCGCCCACCAGATCGAGGTCGGCGGCGGCGATCTGGGCCTGCGCGTCCTTCGGCTTCTCGGCGGCGTCCTTGCGCACCTGCTGCGGGTCCATGCCCTGCACCCGCTGGAGCAACTCGGCCTGCGCGAGCCCGAGTCGGGCCTCGGTGTTGCCCGGGTCGTCCGCGAGCACGTTCTGGTACGCGCGCACCGCGCCGCCGAAGTCACCGGCGTCCAGCGCCTGTACGGCGGCTTCGAGCAGGGCGTCGTACGGGCCGGCCTGCACGGCCTGGGCCTGGGCGGGGCCGCCGGGCTCGGCGTCGGGGTCGACGGTCAGGCCGGTCAGCCCGAAGCGCTGCTCGGCGACCTGCACCAGCTGGTCGAGGGTCTGCCGGATCTGCGCCTCACCGGCCGCGCCCTGGAAGAGCGGCAGCGCCTGCCCGGCCACGACGGCGAACACGGCCGGGATCCCCTGGACCCCGAACTGCTGCATCAGCATCTGGTTGGCGTCGACGTCGATCTTGGCCAGCAGGAAGCGCCCGTCGTACTCGACGGCGAGCCGCTCCAGCACCGGGCTCAGCTGCTTGCAGGGCTGACACCACTCGGCCCAGAAGTCGATGACGACGGGCACCTCGGCGGACCGCTGGAGGACGTCCCGCTCGAACCCTGCCTCATCGACGTCGATCACGAGGTCGGCCGGCGACACGGCCCCCGTCCCGCCCTGCCGGGCGGCTTCGGCCCGCGCCTGCTCCGCCTTCGCCTTGGCCTCCTGGGCCGCCTTCACCGCGGCGAGGTCGACGACTCCGCTCATGGACATGTTCCGTGGCTGCATGCGTCTATCCTCCCCCGTTCCCGCGTGTGCGTGAAAAGCGATCCGAAATGTGCGCCGGGTCCCCACCCCGCGCCGGGGGATCGCTCGCCTGCGGACGTCCGCCACAAGCTTTCGCTACGCGTCGTAGCGTAATGCTCCGAGGGCTGTCCGCGGGCCGACTCCCCGGTGATCTCCCTCACTGCGACCCTGCTTTCCCCGGATATGGTCGAAGAATGCAGAGCCGCACCCCTGCCGCCCGCGCGGGCCGTCCGCGCAGCGCCGCCGCGGACGCCGCGATCCTGGCCGCGACGCGGGAGGCTCTGGTCGAGCAGGGCTGGTCCAAGCTCACCCTGGGAGACGTGGCGACGCGCGCCGGGGTTGCGAAAACCACCCTCTACCGCCGCTGGGCCGGCAAGAACGAACTCGTCGTCGACGCGGTGGCCGAACTCTTCGGCGAACTCGAACTCCCCGACCGCGGCAGCCTCGCCGCCGACATAGAGGGCGTGGTCCTCCAGTTCGCGGCGATCCTCGCCCGCCCGGAGGCCAGGAGCGGCCTGATGGCGGTGATCGCCGAGGCCACCCGCGACGACGCCCTGCGCGACCGCATCCGCGCCTCCATCGTCGAACCCCAGAAGGGTCTGGTGCTGGAGGGCCGCGCCCGCGCCCAGTCGCGCGGCGAACTCCCCCCGGAGACCGACCCCTCGGAATCCACCCGTACGGTTGACCTCATCTTCGACATGGTCGCGGGCGCGGTGGTGCACAGGACCCTGGTGAGCGCGGAACCGGCGGACGAGGAGTGGGTACGGGGCTTCACCCGGATCCTGCTCTCCGGCCTGGGCTAAGTCCTGGGCCGACGGGCGCCGGCCTGCGCACCGGCGCCCAGGCCGGCGCGCAGCGGCCCCGACGGCTCAGAACCCGGCCGGCTCCGTGTACACGCCCCACTCCTCCCGCAGCGCGTCGCAGATCTCCCCCAGCGTCGCCTCCGCGCGCACCGCGACCAGCATCGGCTCGATCATGTTGGCACCGGACCGGGACGCCTCCACCATGCCCGCGAGGGCACCCCGCACCGCGTCCTCGTCCCGCGCCGCCCGCCGCTCGGAGAGCACCCGCACCTGCTCGCGCTCCACCTCGTGACTGACCCGCAGGATCTCCAGGTCCCCGGTCACCGACCCGGTGTGCGCGTTGACGCCGACGACCTTCTTCTCGCCCTTCTCCAATGCCTGCTGGTACCGGAAGGCCGACTCCGCGATCTCACCGGTGAACCACCCGTCCTCGATCCCCCGCAGGATCCCGGACGTGACCGGTCCGATCGGGTGCCGCCCGTCGGGGTGCGCCCGCAGCCCCCGCTCCTTGATCTGCTCGAAGATCTTCTCGGCGTCGGCCTCGATCCGGTCCGTCAGCTGCTCGACGTACCAGGAACCGCCCAGCGGATCCGCGACGTTGGCGACGCCGGTCTCCTCCATCAGGACCTGCTGCGTGCGCAGCGCGATCTCCGCCGCCTGCTCGCTCGGCAGCGCCAGCGTCTCGTCGAGGGCGTTGGTGTGCAGGGAGTTGGTCCCGCCGAGCACGGCCGCGAGCGCCTCCACCGCCGTACGCACCACGTTGTTGTACGGCTGCTGGGCCGTCAGCGAGACACCCGCGGTCTGCGTGTGGAACCGCAGCCACTGCGCCTTCTCGGTCCTCGCCCCGTAGACGTCCCGCATCCAGCGCGCCCAGATGCGCCGCGCCGCACGGAACTTGGCGATCTCCTCGAAGAAGTCGACGTGCGCGTCGAAGAAGAAGGAGAGCCCGGGCGCGAACACGTCGACGTCCAGCCCGCGGCTGAGCCCCAGCTCGACGTACCCGAAGCCGTCCGCCAGCGTGTACGCCAGCTCCTGCGCGGCCGTCGCGCCCGCCTCGCGGATGTGGTAGCCGGAGACGGACAGCGGCTTGTAGGCGGGGATGCCGCTCGCGCAGTACTCCATCAGGTCACCGATGAGCCGCAGGTGCGGCTCGGGCGGGAAGAGCCACTCCTTCTGCGCGATGTACTCCTTGAAGATGTCGGTCTGGAGCGTGCCGTTGAGGACGGCGGGGTCGACGCCCTGGCGCTCGGCGGCGACGAGGTACATGCAGAAGACGGGCACGGCCGGCCCGCTGATCGTCATCGAGGTGGTGACGTCCCCGAGCGGGATGTCCTTGAACAGCACCTCCATGTCGGCCGCCGAGTCGATGGCGACCCCGCAGTGCCCGACCTCACCGAGCGAGCGGCGGTCGTCGGAGTCGCGGCCCATGAGGGTCGGCATGTCGAAGGCGACGGACAGGCCCCCGCCGCCGTTGGCGAGGATCATCTTGTACCGCTCGTTGGTCTGCTCGGCGTTGCCGAACCCGGCGAACTGCCGGATGGTCCACGTGCGGCCGCGGTAGCCGGTCGGATACAGCCCGCGGGTGAAGGGGTACTCCCCGGGCCAGCCGATCCGTTCGAACCCGTCGTACGTGTCGCCGGGCCGGGGCCCGTACACCGGCTCCACCGGGTCTCCGGAGAGCGTGGTGAAGTCCGCCTCGCGCTTGCGCGCGGCGTCGTACCGGGCCTGCCAGCGTCGGCGGCCCTCCTCGATGGCGTCAGCGTCCATGCTTCAAATTTACTAGGACGTCCAACTAAATGTCGATGGCAGACCGCCGCACGCGTGCCGTACGGCGGTCGGACTCAGGCCTTGGCGACCGCGGGGGAACCCTCGGCGATACTGGCCTCGAGCTCGCGGCTGACCTTGCGCTCGACGAAGAAGGCGGCGGTCGGGATGGTTCCGGCCAGCAGCACCCACAGCTGGCGGGCGACCGGCCACTTCGCCTTGGAGCCCAGGTCGAAGGCGAAGACCAGGTAGACCACGTACAGCCAGCCGTGCGCGATGCCCACAACGCTGGTGAAGCTCTCCGCGCCGTCCATCTTGAGCAGGTACTTGGCGATCACGCCCAGGGTCAGCAGGACCAGCAGCACACCGGTGACGTAGGCCATGACGCGGTAGCGGGTCAGCACGCTCTTCTTCATGCCGTCGAGCGTAACCACCCGTTCCGGTAGATCTTGCGCCGGGTCGGCCCTCTTCGAAGCCGGTCGGCTGTCCCCGAAGCCGGTCGGCTCTCTTCGAAGCCCGTCAGCTCTCCTCGAAGTCGTGCGCGGCGATCCGCAGCGGTCGCAGCATCGCGAAGATCTCCGCGCACTCCTCGGCGTCGTACACCCCGAGGCCGAAGTCCATCGCCATCAGGTCGCGGGTGGCGGCCTCGACGACCTCACGGCCCTTGTCGGTGATGGAGGCGAGGGTGCCCCGGCCGTCGTTGGGGTTGGGGCGCTTGTCGACCAGTCCGGAGCGCACGAGGCGGTCGATGGTGTTCGTCACGGACGTGGGGTGGACCATGAGCCGCTCGCCGATCTTCGACATCGGCAGCTCGCCGGCCTTGGCGAAGTTCAGCAGCACCAGCGCCTCGTAGCGCGCGAACGTCAGCCCGTACGGCTTGACCACCGCGTCCACCTCGGCGAGCAGGATCTGGTGGGCGCGCATGATCGAGGTGATCGCGGCCATGGAGGGCACGTTGCCCCAGCGCTGCTTCCAGAGTTCGTCGGCGCGGGCGATGGGGTCGAAGGGAAGGCTGAGCGGCTTCGGCACGGCACCAGACCCTACCCGCCGGTCATATCCCGGTCAGCCCCGTCTCGTCTTTCGGTCCATGGGCCGACCGGAGGCCATGCACCCGGCACCGGGCCCGGCCCGTGGCGCCGGGCGCCGGGGCTCAGTAGATCGCCCGCAGGCCCAGCACGTCCCCCTTGCCCAGCGTCCGCGCGGTCGTGGTGCACACGAACGAGTTCGTGTACATGGTCTGGGCTTCGTGTCCGGAGCCGACGTGCGCCAGGCCGAAGACATGGCCCGCCTCGTGCGTGGCGACGCTGCGGATGTCGTAGGCGTTGGTGCAGGCGCCGGTGGGGTTGTTGGTGAAGGTGTACGCGCCCGTGTTGAAGCGGACGTCGGCCTCCTTCAGCCAGTCCGGGCCGCCGGCGACCGGGCGGCTCCAGGTGCAGGTCGTGGCGACGACCGCGCTGGTGAGGGGCCCGGCGTCCCAGACGCTGAACCCGTCCCGCGCCTGGCAGCGGGCCTCTCGGTCGATGTCGGCCTCGTGGTGGGTCATGGAGTGGTAGGCGGCCCGCGCGCCGACCCCGTCGCCGTACCCGCAGTCGTTGCGGTTGGTGATGATGGTGTTGATGGCGTCCCCGAAGGCGCGTCCGGCCTCTGCCCGGGAGATGCCGCCGGGCAGGGCGTCGTCGCCGATCCACCAGTCGTAGGTGCCGTACTCCTTGTGGTCGGCCACGGCGTAGGAGCTGTCGGCGCAGGCGGCCCGGGCGCCGGCGACCGGGCCGGCGGCGGGGGCCTGCGCGTGCGCGTGGCCGGGCTCGGTGGTGCCGGTGTCGTGCGGCAGGTCGTAGGAGACCGTGCCGTCCTCGGCGACCGCCAGGGTGAAGCCGTGCCGCGAGCCGTCGACCGTGAGCGCGTCGACGCTGACCTTCGTGCCGGGCTCGGGGACGGTCACTCCGGCGCCGCCGTGGGTGACGAGACGTCCGACGGCGGCGCACTCGAGCACCGAGGCACCGGCGGGCAGGTCGGCCACGGTGAGCGTCCCCGGCGCGAGCCCGCATCCGTGTCTCTCCACGCCCCCCGCGCGCGTGGGCGCGTCGGCGCCGCCCGCCGCCGACAACGTCGCCGCGAGGGCGATCGCCGTGATCGCCCTGCCCATGGATACCGGCCCGCGCCGCCCTGCCACTTCGCCTCCGTCCGTCTGCCCGCCCGCCGGGCGGCTTGATCGGTCCCGATGAGGCTAGCCCTCCGGCCCTCGGCGAAAACCCCACCCCCGTCACCCGTTTGAGCGATCGCTCAAACGGGTGTACTGTCCCGCCCAGAGAGTTTGAGCGATCGCTCAATACCGCCTCGACCTGGGGGAATGAGATGGGGCTCTACATAGAGGCGCGCATCCGCGCCGATCTGGACGACCTGTGGACCCGTACACAGGAGCCCAAACAGCACCAGCGTTGGGACCTGCGTTTCACCGAGATTGCCTATCTCCCGCGCACGGAGGGCGAGCCGCAGCGGTTCCGGTACGCCACGCGCGTGCTGCCGTTCCTCACGGTCGCCGGAACCGGTGTCTCGGCGGGGGAACGGCAGCGGCCCGACGGCACGCGCACCTCCGCCCTGCGCTTCGCCTCCCCGCATCCGCTGTCGCTGCTCGCCGAGGGCAGCGGCTACTGGCGATACGTGCCGGACGGCGACGGCGTCCGCTTCCTCACCGGCTACGACTACCGACCCCGCTGGGGCGTCTTCGGCGCGGTCGCCGACCGGCTGGTCTTCCGGCCGCTGATGGGCTGGGCGACGGCCTGGTCCTTCGACCGGCTGCGGCTGTGGCTGGAGCGGGGCATCACCCCGGAGCGCGCGCTGCGGAACTGGCTCGCCGAGCTGGCCGTCCGCGTCCTCGTCGTCGCCCTCGCCTGCACCGGTCTCGGCCGGGAGTCCCTGCTGCTCCTGCTCGGCCCGTTCGCGGCGTCCACGGCGTACCTCTGCCCGCTGCTGCTGAGTGTCCTGGTGTGCCTGGCTCTGTTCAAGGCACCCCTGTCCGGCACGCCGGCGGCCCGGCGCTGTCTGCGCACCCCACCGGCACGCACGCGTGCCCCGCGTCTGCTGCACACCCTGGAGGACCCGCGATGACGTCGATCTTCCGTACGGCGATGGGGGCCGACTTCGACCGTCTGCACCCACGGCTGCGGCAGCGCTTCTCAGTGGGGCTGGAGAGCGGTCTGGCCTGCGTGGGGCGGGGCGTGATGGACCGCATCTGGCACGGACCGGCGTTCGTGAAGCCGTTCCTGGCGCTGGGCGGCACCCGCAACATCCTCGTCCCGCGCGCGGGACGCCAGGTGCCCTTCGTGATCGAGAACGTGCCGTACACGGACACCTTCGGCCGTGAGACGGTGAGTTTCGTGCGTACCTTCGATCTGCCCGGCCGGGCCCGCCGGTTCGACGCCCAGATGGTGCTCGGCCCACGCGGCGACCGCATACTCGACTACCTGGGCACCCACCAGCACCTCGCGACCGACCTGCACTTCCGTGCCGAGCCGGACGGCTCGCTGCTGATCCGTTCCGGGGAGCACCGCTTCCGGGAAGGCCCGGTGGACGCGCGCGTGCCCGAGCTGATCGGGGCCACGGCCGAGGTGCGGGAGTCGTACGACGACGCCGCGGGCCGCTTCCGGATCAGGGTCCGGGTGGTCAACCGGTACTTCGGCCCGCTGTTCGGCTACGAGGGCTCCTTCACCGCCGCGTACACGGACGTCCGCGCCTGCGGTGTGCGGCCGGGGCTGCGACCGGTGCGCGAGGAGGCGCGCGCGTGAGTCCGGAGACGGCCAAGTCGCTGGAGACGAAGACCAAGCTGATGGAGGGGGCGCTGCGCACCCTCATCGAGCAGGGCATCGCCAGGACGTCGGCCCGTTCGGTCGCGGCCACCGCGGGGGTGAACCAGGCGCTGGTCTTCTACCACTTCGGCTCGGTCGACGAACTGCTCGCGGCGGCGTGCCGGTACGGCGCGGAACGGACGGTGGCCCGCTATCGGGAGCGTTTCGCGGACGTCACCTCGCTGTCGGAACTCCTCGCGATGGGCCGGGAGATCCATGAGCAGGAGCTGGCCGGGGGCTATGTCACGCTCCTCGGCCAGCTCCTGGCGGGCGCGCAGACCCACGCCACCCTCGGCCCGGCCACGGCGGCGGGGCTGGAGCTGTGGATCGTGGAGATCGAGAAGGTGCTCCGCCGGGTGCTCGCGGACACGCCGTTCGGCGAGTTCACCGACCCGGCGGGGCTGGCCCGGGCGGTGGCGGCCTCGTTCGTGGGGATCGAGCTGTACGAGGGGGTCGACGGGGCGGGGGCAGCGGCGGCGCTGGACGCGCTGGAGCAGCTGGGTCTGCTGGTGAGCGCGCTGGAGGAGCTGGGGCCGGTGGCGCAGCGGGCGGTGCGGCAGTACCTGCGGCGGGCGTCCGGGCGGCGGTGAGGCACCCCGCCGGGCTTGGGCCCGCCGAGGTGCCTCACCGCGGCCGGGCCCAAGCCCGCCGGGCCGAGGCCCTGCCGACCGGGTCGGTCCCGGCCGGCTCCGTGCGGAACGGGACACTCCCGGCCGGGTCGCTCGCGGGCGCGGATGACCCCCGCGCGCGGGTCACCTCCCGCGCGGGCCGCTCCCGGGCGCGGCTCACTCCCCCGACGGCTGTGCCAGATACCTCTCGACGGTCTCCACCTTGGACGTCAGTCCGTCCGTCACTCCGGGCCGGATGTCCGCCTTGAGGACCAGGGACACGCGCGGCGCCCGGGCCTCGACGGCGGCGACGGCACGGCGGACGACGTCCATCACCTCGTCCCACTCGCCCTCGATGGACGTGAACATGGCGTCGGTGCGGTGGGGCAGTCCGGAGTCGCGGACCACCCGGACGGCGTCGGCGACGTACTCCCCGACCTCTTCGCCCACGCCGAGCGGGGTGACGGAGAAGGCGACGATCACGAGGCCTTCACCACGCCCTCGCGGCGGGCGCGGGAGGCGATGACCGCGTCCTCGGCCTCCCGGCGCAGCTTGCGGTCGGCGAAGAAGCCGCCGGCCGGCAGGACGGAGAGGACGAAGTAGAGGGCCGCGGTCTTCAGGGGCCACTTCGCGCGGTTCCAGGCGTCCGCCCAGAAGATCACATACAGGATGAACAGCACTCCGTGGACCATGCCCATCACGGGCACCGCGTTGAAGTCCGTGGTCCGCTTCAGCACCGAGCAGACGAGGAGCAGCAGGAAGGAGATGGCCTCGGGGGCGGAGACCAGGCGGAGGCGGCGGAGGGCGGAGGCTGTCTTGAGGTCCACGGGTCACCTTCGGGTGGGATCGGTCGAGGACCGGTCGGGGTTCCGGTCTTTGTGAACGCACGCACAAGCGTTTGTCCATTGTGACAAACGCCGGGCGGGGCCAGGGCAGGGGGTCCGGCTGCGGCCACAAGAGTGGGCCGACACCCCCTAGGGGCGCGATCAGGGGTGATCTCCACCCACGGGCTCTGTCCGTACGGCCTGCCGGAGGCTACCTTCGCAGCGTGGCGATGTTCCGACTGCAAGGCAGCAAGGTGCTCGCCGTCGACATGACCGGGGACGCCGTGAAGGCGAAGAACGGCTCGATGGTCGCGTACGACGGGCAGATGGCCTTCAAGAAGCTCAGTGGTGGTGGCGAGGGGCTGCGGGGGATGGTGACCCGGCGGCTCACCGGCGAGCAGATGACCGTGATGGAGGTGAAGGGCCAGGGCACGTGCTGGTTCGCCGACCGGGCCTCCGAGATCAGCCTCGTGCGGCTCCAGGGGGACAAGCTGTTCGTGGAGTCGAGCAATCTGCTGGCGGCGGACGCCGGCTTGCGGACGGGGACGAGTTTCACCGGGCTGCGCGGCGCCTCGCAGGGCAACGGTCTGTTCACCACGACCGTCGAGGGGACCGGTCAGGCGGCGATCACCTCGGACGGGCCGGCGGTGGTGCTCCGGGTCAGCCCGCAGTACCCGCTGACGGTCGACCCGGGCGCGTACATCGCGCACCAGGGCAACGTACGCCAGTCCTTCCAGTCCGGTGTGACGTTCCGCACGCTGCTCGGGGAGGGCGGCGGCGAGGCCTTCCAGATCCGCTTCGAGGGGGACGGCCTGGTGTACGTCCAGCCGAGTGAACGGAACACGATCGCGGGGGAGGTGTGACATGGCCTTCCGCGAGATCAACTCCCGGATCGTCGAGGCGACGGTGCTGCCCGGGCAGCGGCTGTTCAGTCAGCGCGGCGCGATGCTCGCCTACCGGGGCGAGGTGTCCTTCACCCCGAACATGCAGGGCGGCCAGGGCGGCGTCATGTCGATGATCGGCCGTCGGCTGGCCGACGAGGACACCCCGCTGATGACGGTCGAGGGCAGCGGCACGGTCCTCTTCGGGCACGGCGGCCACCATGTGCAGGTCATCCACCTCACCGGCGACACGCTGTACGTCGAGGCCGACCGCCTCCTGGCCTTCGAGGGCACCCTCCAGCAGGGGACGATGTTCATGGGCTCCCAGGGCGGTGTGATGGGCATGGTCCGCGGCCAGATCAGCGGCCAGGGCCTGTTCACCACGACCCTGAAGGGCCACGGCGCGGTGGCCGTGATGGCGCACGGCGGCGTCTTCGAGATCCCCGTCACCCCGCAGCGCCCGGTCCACGTCGACCCCCAGGCCTACGTCGCCCACCACGGTGACGTCCGCAACAAGCTGTCGACCGCTCTCGGCTGGCGGGACATGGTGGGCCGCGGCTCGGGCGAGGCCTTCCAGCTGGAGCTGAGCGGCAACGGCACGGTGTACGTCCAGGCGTCGGAGGAGAAGCTGTGACCACCTACCCGGGCGCGGGGCCCACGGTCTTCGACCCCATGACGCTCCCCGTCGACGACAACGTGAACGCGTACACCTTCTGCGTGGAGCTCAAGGGGAGCCAGTGGTTCCTGCAGAAGGGGAAGATGATCGCCTACTACGGCTCGATCGAGTTCAACGGCGTCGGGCACGGCCGGCTGGACCGTCTGGTGCGCACATCGTTCCATTCGCCTCTGCACGCGAGCGACTGGGTCGTGGCCGAGGGCCAGGGCAAGATGCTCCTCGCCGACCGGGCCTTCGATGTGAACTCGTACGACCTGGAGGACGGCAATCTGACCATTCGCTCCGGCAATCTGCTCGCTTTTCAGCCAAGTCTGTCGCTGAAGCAGTCGATCGTTCCGGGTTTTCTGACGCTGATCGGAACCGGGAAGTTCGTCGCGGCCTCCAACGGTCCGGTGGTGTTCATGGAGCCCCCGATCCGGGTGGACCCGCAGGCGCTCGTCGGCTGGGCCGACTGCCCGTCCCCGTGCCACCACTACGATCATGGGTACATGACGGGCCTGATGGGCGGTCTACGTGCGCTGACGGGCCTGGGCGGGGCCTCCGGGGAGGAGCACCAGTTCGAGTTCGTCGGCGCCGGTACGGTCCTGCTCCAGTCGTCCGAGACCCTCATGGCCGAGCACGCCACGGGGGCGGTCCCGCACGAGCCGGGGGTTCCCGGAGGCGGGCATCCGGGTGCTCACGGCGGGGCGGGCGGCACACCGCGCCTTCCCGGACAGCTCGGAGACCTCCAGCGGCGCTTCGGGCTGTGAGCGGTAGTCTGCGGAGTGTGACGTCGAACGCGTGCGCACCGTCACAGCACTCTCACTAGTTCACCTTTCAACATTTTAGGTAGACTTCATTCATGGAGACCGAAACGGCCACGCGCTGGCTGACCGATGCGGAGCAGTGCGCCTGGCGCACCCACCTGGAGGTCAACAGGCTGTTGACGTACCAGCTCGAAAAGGACCTGCAGCCGTTCGGCCTGACGATGAACGACTACGAGATCCTGGTGAATCTCTCCGAGTCGGACGGCGTCCGGATGCGGATGAGCGACCTGGCCTCCGCCACCCTCCAGTCCAAGAGCCGCCTCTCGCACCAGATCACCCGCATGGAGAACGCGGACCTGGTGCGCCGGGAGAACTGCGAGTCGGACCGCCGCGGCCTGTACGCGGTGCTGACCGAGCACGGCATGGAGACGATGAAGAAGGTGGCGCCCCATCATGTGGCGTCCGTGCGGCGGCACTTCATCGACCTGCTCTCCCCCGAGGCCCTGGCGGAACTCGACCAGGCCCTGAAGCCCGTCGCGGACCACCTCCGCGGGCAGCGGGGACGCCCGTAGCGCTCACCGTGCGACCGGCAGGCGGAGCTCGAACAGGGCTCCGCCCGCCGCCGTCCCGCGCGCCGGGCGGACCGTGAGCGTCCCACCGTGCCGCACGGCCACATCGCGGGCGATCGCCAGGCCGAGGCCCGCCCCGCCCTCGTCGCGACTGCGCGCGTCGTCGAGCCGGACGAACCGTTCGAAGATCCGCTCCCGGTCCGCCTCCGGCACCCCGTCCCCGTCGTCCGTGACCTCGACGACGGCCCACTCCCCCTCCCGCCGCACGGCCACGCCGACCGCCGAACGGGCGTGCCGCTCCGCGTTGTCCAGCAGGTTGGCGAGCACCCGCCGCAATTGCCCCCGCGATCCGGCCACTTCCACCGCCCCGGCGCCCACGGTGACCCCCGCCCTGTGCGCGCTCTCCTCCCGCGCCAGCGCCGCCAGCTCCACCCGCGCGTCCGCCGGCACCTCCCCCGCGTCCAGCCGCGCCAGCAACAGCAGGTCGGCGGCGAGATTCTGCAGCCGTACGGTGTCCTCGACCGCCCCCGCCACGTCCAGCAGCCCGGGATGCGCGGCCCCCACCTCCAGCTGGGTGCGCAGCGAGGCGATGGGGCTGCGCAGCTCGTGCGAGGCGTCGGCGACGAACCGGCGCTGCCGCTCCACGGCCGTCTCCAGCGCGGCCAGCGTCTCGTTCGTCGTCCGGGCGAGCCGGGCGATCTCGTCGTGGGTGTCGGGCTCCGGCACCCGGCGCGCCAGGTCCGCGGAGGCGGTGATCGCGGCCATCTCGCCGCGGATCCCCTCCACCGGGCGCAGCGCCCGCCGCGTGACCAGCCAGGTCGTGCCGGCGACGACGGCGAGCAGCAGCGGGAAGCCGATCAGCATGACGGTGAGGGCGCTGCGGACGGCCCCGCGCTCGGCGGCCAGGGGCGCGCCGGCGTACACGGTGAGGGTGCCGCGGTCCCGCGTCTCGACCGACACGGCGGCGAAGCGGTAGTCGGCGGTGTCGCCGTCGACGGTGGCGGAGCCGTCGCTGTAGGAGGTGTCCTCGCCGATCTCGCCGGGCTTGAGCGCGGCGCCGGAGTCCTCGTCGGTGTCGTCGGTGTCCGCGGCGGCGTCGTCGCCGTCCTCCTCGCCGTCCGTCACGGGTGACCCCGTCGGCGCCGTGGCCGGTGCCGTCGTCGGCCGGACCGCGTCCGTCCCGGTGCCGCTGATCCGCTGGAGGTCCTCGCTTGCGGCGACCAGCGTGCCGTCCTCGGTGACGACCTGGACGGGATGGTCGTCGTCGTCCAGGGACAGCCGGGCGTAGGGCTGCCCGGCGGCCAGCTGGACGGCGACCTCCCGGGCGGTGCGCTCCGCCTCCGCGTCGGCCTGGCCGCTCAGATTGGAGCGCAGCGACAGCAGGACGGCCGCCCCGGCGGCGACCAGGGCGACGGCGACGACGAGGGTGGCGCCGAGCGTGGCCCGGGCCCGGACGGAACCGAACAGCCGTCTCACCGCGCCGCCTCCAGCCGGTACCCGGCGCCGCGGACCGTCCGGATGAGCCCCGCGCCCAGCTTGCGGCGCAGCACGCTGACGTACACCTCGACGATGTTGGGGTCGCCGTCGTAGGCGAAGTCCCAGACGTGGTCGAGGATCTCGGCCTTGGAGACGACCTCGCCGGCCCGCACCACCAGCTGTTCCAGGACGGCGAACTCCTTGGCGGTGAGCGTCACCTCGTCGCCGTCCAGCAGCACCCGGCGGGCGGCGGTGTCGACGCTCAGTGCGCCGTGGACGTGCACGGGCGAGGCCCCGGCGCCCGCCCCGCGCCGCCGCAGCAGGGCCTTCACCCGGGCGACGAGGACGACGTACGAGAACGGCTTGGTGAGATAGTCGTCGGCGCCCGTGTCCAGGCCCTCCGCCTCGTCGTACTCGCCGTCCTTGGCGGTGAGCATGAGGATCGGGACGTCGTTCCCGGCGGCGCGCAGTGCGGCGCAGACCCGGTAGCCGTTCATGCCGGGCAGCATGATGTCGAGGACGACCAGGTCGTACGGCGCCTCGCTCGCGCGGTGCAGGCCCTCCAGGCCGTCGTGGACGACGTCCACGGCGTAGCCCTCGGCGGTCAGGCCCTTGGCCAGGGACAGGGCGAGTCGTTTCTCGTCCTCGACGATGAGCAGGCGCATGCGTTCAGGGTCGCAAACCGAAGCTGAAGCGATCTTCAGGTGGCTTCAGGTTCCCCTCAGCGTCGGTGGGTGAGGGTGGGTCATGTCGACAGCGAAACGACATGAAAGACACCAACGTCACGAACGTGACGGACGTCTTGAACAACGCACAGTGACCCACTCGGGAGGAACCTCATGAAGCGCAAGCTCGCCATCGCCGCCGTCGCCGCGTCCGTCGTGATCGGCGCGGGTGCCGCGGTGGCCTTCGCCGACGACGACGCCCGAGGCGGCTCGCCCGAGGCGCGGCCCGCGGCCGCGGCGGCGGGTACGGGCGGCGAGGCGCGGTCCGGGCAGCCGACCGCCGCCGAGGTCATCGCGGCCGCGCTGAAGCACACGCCGGGCACCGCCGTCGCCGCGGACCGGGACGACGACGGCGCGCGCGCCTGGCAGGTGGACATCGTCAAGGCCGACGGCACCGAGTACACCGTCGACGTCTCCGCGACCACCGGCGAGGCCCTCGGCGCGCACCGCGACGCCGACGACGCCGACGACGCCGACGACACCAACGAGGCCGACGACGACAACGGCACCGACGCCGATGGCCGTGCGGACCTCGCCGCGCTGAAGGGCACGAGCGTCGACGCCCGTGAGGCCGCGCTGGCCGCCGCCGCCAAGGGCACGGTCACCGATGTGGACCTGGACGACGACGCCCGCGCCACCGCCTGGAGCGTGGAGACGGCCAAGGGCGGCGAGTGGAAGGTCGACGCGCGGACGGGCAAGGTCACTCAGGACCATGACGACTGACGGACGGTCACCCGGCCGGGGGTACGGGATCACCCGTACCCCCGCGGCCGTGCTCCGACCGTCGGCTCAGCCCTCGGTGAGCCCCGCCACCAGCTCGTCCGCCGCCCGGTACGGATCGAGCTCCCCGGCGACGATCCGCTCGGCCAGCGCGCTCAGACGGCGGTCGCCGTGGAGGTCCCCGATGCGCTCGCGCAGGGCCGTGACCGCGATGGTCTCGACCTCGCGGGCGGCGCGGGCGCGGCGGCGCTCGGCGAGGACGTCGTGCTCCTCCATCCACGCCCGGTGCTTCTCCAGGGCCTCGACGACCTCGTCGACGCCCTCGCCGCGCGCGGCGACCGTCTTGACGATCGGCGGGCGCCAGTCGCCGGGGCCGCGGGCCTCGCCGAGGCCGAGCATGTGGTTGAGTTCGCGTGCCGTGGCGTCGGCGCCGTCGCGGTCGGCCTTGTTGACGACGTACACGTCGCCGATCTCCAGGATCCCGGCCTTGGCGGCCTGGATGCCGTCGCCCATGCCCGGGGCCAGCAGGACCACGCTGGTGTCGGCCTGGGAGGCGATCTCGACCTCCGACTGGCCGACGCCGACCGTCTCGACGAGGATCACCTCGCAGCCCGCCGCGTCGAGGACCCGGATGGCCTGCGGGGCCGCCCAGGCCAGGCCGCCGAGGTGGCCGCGCGTGGCCATGGAGCGGATGTAGACGCCGGGGTCGGAGGCGTGCTCGGACATCCGGACGCGGTCGCCGAGCAGCGCGCCGCCGGAGAACGGCGACGACGGGTCGACGGCGAGGACGCCGACCCGCTTGCCCTGCTTGCGGTAGGCGGTCACCAGCGCCGAGGTGGACGTGGACTTCCCCACGCCCGGGGAACCCGTCAGACCGACCACATACGCGTTTCCGGTGAGCGGAGCCAGGGCCGCCATGACCTCCCTGAGCTGCGGGGACGCCCCCTCCACCAGGGAGATCAGCCGGGCCACGGCCCGTGGCCGGCCTTCCCTGGCCTGGGCGACCAGCGAGGAGACGTCCTGCATCACAGCTCCGTTCGAGAGGGGTTCGGCTAAGAGGGACTCAGGCCTTCGGTACCCGGACGATCAGCGCGTCACCCTGACCGCCGCCACCGCACAGCGCGGCCGCGCCGACCCCGCCGCCGCGCCGCTTCAGCTCCAGCGCCAGGTGCAGCACGAGCCGGGCGCCGGACATGCCGATCGGGTGGCCCAGGGCGATGGCACCGCCGTTGACGTTCACCTTTTCCGTGGACACCCCGAGGTCCTTCATTGACTGGACCGCGACGGCGGCGAAGGCCTCGTTGATCTCGATGAGGTCGAGGTCGGAGACCTCCAGGCCCTCCTTCTTCAGGGCGTGCAGGATGGCGTTGGACGGCTGCGACTGGAGGCTGTTGTCCGGTCCGGCCACATTGCCGTGCGCGCCGATCTCCGCGATCCACTCCAGGCCCAGCTCCTGCGCCTTGGCCTTGCTCATCACGACGACGGCGGCGGCGCCGTCGGAGATCTGCGAGGCCGAGCCCGCGGTGATCGTGCCGTCCTTGGCGAAGGCCGGGCGCAGCTTGCCGAGCGACTCGGCGGTGGTCTCCGGGCGGATGCCCTCGTCCTTGCTGAAGACGACCGGCTCGCCCTTGCGCTGCGGGATCTCCACCGGGGTGATCTCGGCCTCGAACAGGCCGTTCTTCTGCGCGGCGGCGGCCCGCTGGTGGGACAGGGCGGCGATCTCGTCCTGCACCTCGCGCGCGATGCCGAGCCGGGTGTTGTGCTTCTCCGTGGACTCGCCCATGGCGACGCCCTCGAAGGAGTCGGTGAGACCGTCGTACGCCATCGCGTCGAGCATCTCGATCGCCCCGTACTTGAAGCCCTCGCGGGACTTCGGCAGCAGGTGGGGGGCGTTCGTCATGGACTCCTGGCCGCCGGCCACGACCACGTCGAACTCACCCGCGCGGATCAGCTGGTCGGCCAGCGCGATCGCGTCCAGGCCCGACAGGCACACCTTGTTGATGGTGAGCGCCGGGACGTTCATCGGGATGCCGGCCTTGACGGCGGCCTGACGGGCCGGGATCTGGCCCGCGCCGGCCTGGAGCACCTGGCCCATGATCACGTACTGCACCTGGTCGCCGCCGATCCCCGCACGGTCGAGGGCGGCCTTGATCGCGAAGCCGCCGAGGTCGGCTCCGGAGAAGGACTTCAGCGAGCCCAGCAGACGCCCCATGGGCGTGCGCGCGCCCGCGACGATCACCGAGGTCGTGCTGTTCGTTCCAGTCATGAGCTGCGATCCCCTTACCGGCCTGCACGGGCCGAGGAGTGAACGAGGGTTTACTTCGAATGTACTGAGCGGTACTCCGCCCCGTCACCTGGCTGTCGGTGTGATCGCTCGCACGTTGCGTAACCACCTCCGGAGCGCTGCACTGAATCCATGCTGACGCGAATCGACCACATCGGGATCGCCTGCCACGACCTCGACGCGACCGTCGAGTTCTACCGCTCCACGTACGGCTTCGAGGTGTTCCACTCCGAGGTCAACGAGGAACAGGGCGTGCGCGAGGCCATGCTCAAGATCAACGATACGTCCGACGGCGGCGCCTCGTACCTCCAGCTCCTGGAGCCGATCCGGGAGGACTCCACCGTCGCCAAGTGGCTGGCGAAGAACGGGGAGGGCGTGCACCACATCGCCTTCGGTACGGCGGACGTCGACGCGGACGCCGACGACATCCGCGGCAAGGGCGTACGCGTTCTGTACGAAGAGCCGCGACGCGGCTCCATGGGGTCACGGATCACGTTTCTGCACCCCAAGGATTGCCACGGAGTACTGACAGAACTGGTCACATCCGCGCCTGTTGAGTCACCTGAGCACTGACCCTCGTACATAGGGGCCGGTAGGGTTGGGGGCGGTCGCCGCTCAGCCAGGGCGACCGGTGTCCTGCCGCCCGTCGGCAGGACCCAGCCGGGGTCCGGGTTTCGGGGGACGAGCGTCGGGGCAGCAGCCCGTGCTCCGCCGTTGATCTGACACCATTCCCCGGGGGCCCCGTTCGGCGGATGGACGGAGCTCGTTTGGAGAAGCTTGCGACCAGGGGACGGATGGGACCGCGCAGTGCGGGGCTACGAGAGCCAGGAGCGGGAGCCGGCGGCTGACGTCGACCACCTCACTCGGTTCGAAGCCGAGATGAAGCGGCTGAAGACCGAGCGGGAAAAGGCGATCCAGCACGCCGAGGACCTCGGCTACCAGGTCGAGGTGCTGCGCGCCAAGTTGCACGAGGCGCGGCGCACCATCATGTCCCGGCCCGCGTTCGACGGCGGCGACATCGGCTACCAGGCCGAGCAGCTGCTGCGCAACGCGCAGATGCAGGCCGACCAGATCCGCGCCGACGCCGAGCGCGAGCTGAGCCAGGCGCGGGCGCAGACCCAGCGCATCCTCCAGGAGCACGCCGAGCAGGCCGCCCGCCTCCAGGCGGAGCTGCACCAGGAGGCGGTGGCCCGGCGTCAGCAGCTCGACCAGGAACTGGCCGAGCGCCGCCAGACCGTCGAGTCGCACGTCAACGAGAACGTGGCGTGGGCGGAGCAACTGCGCGCCCGCACCGAGGCCCAGGCGCGGCGGCTGCTCGACGAGTCCCGCGCCGAGGCCGAGCAGGCCCTGGCCGCCGCCCGTGCCGAGGCCGAGCGGCTGGCCGCACAGGCCCAGCAGCGGCTCCAGGGCGAGGCCGAGGCGGCCCGCGCGGAGGCCGAACAGCTGCTGCGCCGGGCCCGCGCGGACGCCGAGCGGCTGCTGAACGCCGCCTCCACGCAGGCCCAGGAGGCCACCGACCACGCCGAGGCGCTGCGCACCTCCACGGCCACCGAGTCCGACGCTGCCCGCCGCCAGGCGAGCGAGCTGAGCCGCGCCGCCGAACAGCGCATGGCCGAGGCCGACACCGCGCTGCGCGAGGCCCGCGCGCAGGCCGAGAAGCTCGTCGCCGAGGCCAAGACGGCCGCCGAGAAGGCGCTCGCGAGCGCCGAGTCCGCCAACGAGCAGCGCACCCGTACGGCGAAGGAACAGGTCGCCCGGCTGGTCAGCGAGGCCACCAAGGAGGCCGAGACCACCAAGGCGGACGCCGAGCAGCTCGTCGCCGACGCCCGCGCCGAGGCCGAGAAGATCGTCGCGGAGGCCGCCGAGAAGGCCCGTACGATCACCGCCGAGGAGAGCGCGACCCAGCTGTCGAAGGCGGCCAAGACCGCCGAGGACGTCCTCAACAAGGCGCAGGAGGACGCGCGGCGCACCACCAAGGCCGCCGCCGAGGAGGCCGAGCGCATCCGCCGGGAGGCCGAGGCCGAGGCGGACCGGCTGCGCGGCGAGGCGCACGACATCGCCGAGCAGCTCAAGGGCGCGGCGAAGGACGACACCAAGGAGTACCGCGCCAAGACGGTCGAGCTCCAGGAGGAGGCGCGCCGGCTGCGCGGCGAGGCCGAGCAGCTGCGCTCGGACGCGGTCGCCGAGGGCGAGAAGATCCGCGCGGAGGCCCGCAAGGAGGCCGTCCAGCAGATCGAGGAGGCGGCCAAGACCGCCGAGGAGCTGCTGTCCAAGGCGAAGGCCGACGCCGACGAGCTGCGCCAGAAGGCGACGGCGGACAGCGAGAAGGTCCGCACCGAGGCCATCGAGCGGGCCACCACGCTGCGCCGGCAGGCCGAGGAGACCCTGGAGCGCACCCGCCAGGAGGCCGAGCAGCAGCGCGACGAGGCGATCGGCCTCGCGGAGACCATCACCTCCAACGCCGAGCAGGCCGCGCGCGAGCTGCGCGAGGAGGCCGAGCGGGCCATCGAGGCCCGGCAGGCCGAGGCCGCCGAGGAGCTGACCCGGCTGCACTCGGAGGCGGAGTCGCGGCTCACCGCCGCCGAGCAGGCGCTGACCGACGCCCGGGAGGAGGCCGCGCGGATCCGCCGCGAGGCCGCCGAGGAGACCGAGCGGCTGCGCGCGGAGTCCGCCGAGCGGATCCGTTCGCTCCAGCAGCAGGCCGACGAGGAGGCGGACCGGCTGCGCACCGAGGCCGCCGCCGACGCGTCCGCCTCGCGCGCCGAGGGCGAGGCCGTCGCCGTACGGCTGCGGTCGGAGGCCGCCGCCGAGGCGGAGCGGCTGAAAACCGAGGCGCAGGACACCGCCGACCGGGTGCGGGCGGAGGCGCAGGCCGCCGCCGAGCGACTGGCCGCCGAGGCGTCCGAGACGCTCGCCGCCGCGCAGGAGGAGGCCGCCCGGCGCCGCCGCGAGGCCGAGGAGCTCCTCGGCGCGGCCCGCCAGGAGGCCGACCAGGAGCGGCAGCGGGCCCGCGAGCAGAGCGAGGAGCTGCTGGCGTCGGCGCGCAAGCGCGTGGAGGACGCGCAGGCCGAGGCCGTACGGCTGGTGGAGGAGGCCGACCGGCGCGCCACCGAGATGGTGTCGGCGGCCGAGCAGCACGCGCAGCAGGTGCGGGACTCCGTGGCCGGACTGCACGAGCAGGCGCAGGAGGAGATCACCGGCCTGCGCTCCGCCGCCGAGCACGCGGCGGACCGTACCCGGCGGGAGGCCGAGGAGGAGGCGGACCGGGTCCGCGCCGACGCCTACGCCGAGCGGGAGCGGGCCAGCGAGGACGCGAGCCGGGTCCGGCGCGAGGCGAACGAGGAGGCGGAGGCCGCCCGCGCGCTGGCCGAGCGGACCGTCGGCGACGCGATCGCGGAGGCGGAGCGGCTGCGCTCGGAGGCGTCCGCGTACTCCCAGCGGGTGCGCACGGAGGCCTCGGACACCCTGGCGGAGGCCGACCAGGCGGCGGCGCGCACCCGGGCCGACGCCCGGGAGGACGCCAACCGCATCCGTTCGGACGCGGCGACCCAGGCCGACACGCTCATCACCGAGGCGCGCGCCGAGGCGGAGCGCCTCCAGACGGAGACGGTCGCCGAGGCCGAGCGGCTGCGGACCGAGACGGCCGCCGAGGCGGAGCGGGTGCGCGTCGAGGCGCTGGAGGAGGCCGAGCGGCTGCGGACCGAGTCGGTCGCCAAGGCGGAGAAGCTGATCGGGGACGCCTCCGGCGACGCCGAGCGGCTGCGGGCCGAGGCCGCCGAGACGGTCGGTTCCGCGCAGCAGCACGCCGAGCGGATCCGTGCCGAGGCCGAACGGGTCAAGGCGGAGGCGGCGGCGGAGGCCGACCGGATGATGAGCGTCGCCCGCGACGAGGCCGACCGCACGCTGGACGAGGCCCGCAACGACGCCAACAAGCGGCGTTCGGAGGCCGCCGAGCAGGTCGACAAGCTCATCACGGAGACCACGGCCGAGGCCGACAAGCTGCTCACCGAGGCGCAGCAGCAGGCGCTGAAGACCACCGCGGAGGCGGAGGCGCAGGCCGACACGATGGTCGGCGCGGCCCGCAACGAGGCCGACCGGCTGGTCTCCGAGGCGACGGTCGAGGGCAACGCGCGGGTCGAGAAGGCCCGCACGGACGCGGACGAGCTGCTCGTCGGCGCCCGTCGGGACGCCACCGCCATAAGGGAGCGGGCGGAGGAGCTGCGCGACCGCATCACCACCGAGATCGAGGAGCTGCACGAGCGGGCCCGCCGCGAGGCCGCCGAGACGATGAAGTCGACCGGCGACCGCTGCGACGCTCTGATCAAGGCCGCCGAGGAACAGCTCGCCAAGGCTCAGGCCAAGGCCAAGGAGCTGGTGTCGGAGGCCAACTCGGAGGCGGGCAAGGTCCGCATCGCCGCGGTGAAGAAGGCCGAGGGGCTGCTCAAGGAGGCCGAGCTGAAGAAGTCCGCGCTGATCAAGGAGGCCGAGGAGCTGAAGGCCGAGGCGATCCGCGAGGCGCGGCGCACGGTCGAGGAGGGCAAGCGCGAGCTGGAGGTGCTGGTACGCCGGCGCGAGGACATCAACGCCGAGATCTCCCGGGTCCAGGACGTGCTGGAGGCGCTGGAGTCCTTCGAGGCGCCGTCGTCGAACAAGGACGGTGGCGTCAAGGCCGGCGCGACGGTCGGATCCCCTCGTTCGGGTGGCAAGTCGCCGGAGGGCTAGCGGAATGTGTGGATTCCGTTAAAGTGTTGGCCCTTTGACCAAGTTTTTGGCAAGGACTCGGCCGATCAGCCACCCAAAAGGGGTGTCATTCCTCAGATCAAACACGCATCCGCTCGATGACAGAGCGCTTCGGCCCCTAGGATTCCACCTATCACCTCACCGGTCTCATTCGACAGGAACCCCATGAGCGACACTTCCCCCTACGGCTTCGAGCTTGTGCGGCGTGGATACGACCGCGCTCAGGTGGACGAACGGATCTCCAAGCTCGTCTCCGACCGTGACAGCGCTCTCGCCCGCATCACCGCTCTGGAAAAGCGCATCGAGGAACTCCACCTCGAGACGCAGAACGCCCAGGCCCAGGTAAGCGACGCCGAGCCGTCGTACGCCGGTCTCGGCGCGCGTGTCGAGAAGATCCTCCGCCTCGCCGAGGAAGAGGCCAAGGATCTGCGCGAGGAGGCCCGCCGCGCGGCCGAGCAGCACCGCGAGCTCGCCGAGTCGGCCGCCCAGCAGGTCCGCAACGACGCAGAATCGTTCGCTGCGGAGCGCAAGGCCAAGGCCGAGGACGAGGGCGTCCGGATCGTCGAGAAGGCCAAGAGTGACGCCTCGCAGCTGCGCGCCGAGGCCCAGAAGGACGCGCAGTCCAAGCGCGAGGAGGCCGACGCCCTCTTCGAGGAGACCCGCGCCAAGGCCGCGCAGGCCGCCGCCGACTTCGAGACGAACCTCGCCAAGCGCCGCGAGCAGTCCGAGCGGGACCTGGCGTCCCGTCAGCAGAAGGCGGAGAAGCGCCTCGCGGAGATCGAGCACCGCGCGGAGCAGCTGCGCCTGGAGGCGGAGAAGCTGCGCACGGACGCCGAGCGCCGCGCCCGCCAGACCGTCGAGACGGCGCAGCGCCAGGCCGAGGACATCGTGGCCGACGCCAACGCCAAGGCCGACCGCATCCGTTCGGAATCGGAGCGCGAGCTGGCGGCTCTCACCAACCGCCGCGACTCGATCAACGCTCAGCTGACGAACGTCCGCGAGATGCTCGCCACCCTCACCGGTGCCGCGGTCGCCGCGGCCAGCACGCCGGCGGACGACGAGCCGATCTCCCGTGGGGTGCCGGCTCAGCAGACCCGGTAACGTCCGGTCGTACAAGGGCTGAAAAACTGTGGAGCCCTCCGTCACTGAGGTGGCGGAGGGCTTTTCCCCGTTCTAGCGTGGCCGCATGATTGAGCTCGAGGGGCTGACCAAGCGGTACGGCGAGAAGGTGGCGGTCAACAACCTCACCTTCACCGTCAGGCCGGGCATCGTCACTGGCTTCCTCGGTCCCAACGGTGCCGGCAAGTCCACCACCATGCGGATGATCCTCGGCCTGGACCGGCCCACCGCCGGCGACGTGCGGATCGACGGCAAGCACTACGACCAGCTGCGGGATCCGCTGACGTACATCGGCGCCCTGCTGGAGGCCAAGGGCGTGCACCCGGGGCGCAGTGCCCACAACCACCTGCTGTGTCTGGCGCAGAGCAACGGCATCCCCCGGCAGCGGGTGCGCGAGGTGCTGGACACGGTGGGGCTGACGGCCGTCGCGAAGAAGAAGGCCAAGGGGTTCTCGCTGGGCATGGGGCAGCGGCTGGGCATCGCCGCCGCGCTGCTGGGCGACCCTCGGATCCTGATGTTCGACGAGCCGGTCAACGGCCTCGACCCCGAGGGCATCCACTGGATCCGCAATCTGATGAAGTCGCTCGCGGCGCAGGGGCGCACGGTGTTCGTCTCGAGTCATCTGATGAGCGAGATGGCGCTGACCGCCGACCACCTCGTCGTCATCGGCCAGGGCCGGCTGCTCGCCGACACCTCCATGGCCGACTTCATCGCCCAGAACTCCCGGGCGTATGTGCGGGTGCGCACCCCGCAGCGGGAACGGCTGCTGGACGTGCTGCGCGGGGCGGGCATCACCGTCGTGGAGAACGGCAACGGCACGCTGGAGGTCGACGGGGGCAAGCCCGAGCGCATCGGGGAGCTGGCCGCTCAGCACCAGATCGTGCTGCATGAGCTGAGCCCGCAGCAGGCCTCGCTGGAGGAGGCGTTCATGCAGCTGACCGCGGAGTCGGTCGAGTACCACGCGCACACCGGGCCGGCGCCCGCCGCGCAGTGGGGCGAGGGCTGGAGGAGGGGCTGACATGGCGGCGACGCAGGTGATCCGGTCGGAGTGGACGAAGATCCGTTCCGTCGCGTCCACGGTCTGGACGCTCTCCCTCGCGGTGGTCGTCACCATCGCCCTCGGCATGCTGATCTCGGCGCTGTCGAGGAACGAGTTCGACAGCATGAGCCGTGACGACCGGCTCTCGTTCGACCCGACGTTCATCAGCTTCGCCGGGATGAGCCTCGGTCAGCTCGCGATGATCGTGTTCGGGGTGCTGGTGGTGTCCAACGAGTACAGCACCGGCATGATCCGCACCTCACTGGCCGCCGTGCCGCAGCGCGGGACCTTCCTGTTCAGCAAGATCGCGGTGGCCACCGCCCTCGCCCTCGTCGTGGGGCTCGCCACCAGCTTCGTGACGTTCTTCCTCGGGCAGGCGATGCTCGGCTCGCACCGGGCGGAGATCGGTGACCCGGGCGTGCTGCGGGCGGTCGTCGGCGGCGGTGTCTACATGACGCTGATCGCGGTGTTCTCCATGGGCGTGGCGGTGATGCTGCGCTCGCCGATGCTGTCGCTGGGCATCCTGATGCCGTTCTTCTTCCTGATCTCCAACATCCTCGGCAACGTCGACGCGACGAAGAAGGTCGGCCGCTACCTGCCCGACCAGGCCGGCAGCAAGATCATGCAGGTGGTCACGCCGGTCGACGACGACACCCCGTACGGGCCCTGGGGCGGCCTGGCGATCATGGCGGCGTGGGTGGTGGCGGCGCTCGTCGGCGGGTATGTCCTGCTGAAGAAACGCGACGCGTGACGCTCTGGTCTTTGCTTCGATTTCGGCGGAACCGTCAGCGCCTGGATATCCTCCTAACCCTTACGGGGGGCGTGCGCCCCGCTGTCCAGAACCTGTCGATGGGTGCGGAGCATGATCGAGGCAGTCGGCCTGACCAAGCGCTACGGCGACAAGACCGCTGTGTACAACCTTTCCTTCCAGGTGCGGCCGGGTGCCGTCACGGGCTTCCTCGGGCCGAACGGCTCGGGCAAGTCGACCACCATGCGGATGATCCTCGGCCTGGACAACCCGACCTCGGGGTCGGTGACGATCGGCGGCTACCCGTACCGCAAACTGCCGAACGCGCCCCGCCAGGTCGGTGCCCTGCTGGACGCCAAGGCCGTGCACGGCGGCCGGCACGCCCGCAACCACCTGCTGAGCCTCGCCCAGCTCTCCGGCATCCCGGCCCGCCGCGTGGACGAGGTGCTGGGCGTGGTCGGGCTCCAGGGCGTGGCGAAGAAGCGGTCCAAGGGCTTCTCCCTCGGTATGGGCCAGCGGCTCGGCATCGCCGCCGCGCTGCTCGGCGACCCCCAGGTGCTGCTGTTCGACGAGCCGGTCAACGGCCTCGACCCGGAGGGCATCCTCTGGGTGCGCAACCTGATGAAGTCGCTCGCGGCGGAGGGGCGCACCGTGTTCGTCTCCTCGCACCTGATGAGCGAGATGGCACTGACCGCCGACCATCTGATCGTCATCGGACGCGGGCAGCTCCTCGCCGACATGAGTGTGAAGGACTTCATTTCGGCCAATTCCGCGGACTTCGCGCGGGTGCGCACCCCGCACACCGAGCCGCAGCTGCGCGAGAAGCTGGCCTCCGCGCTCACCGAGGCGGGCGGGCATGTGCTGCCCGAGCAGGACGGCGCGCTGCGCGTCACGGGCCTCGCCCTGCCCCGGATCAGCGACATCGCCCATGAGGCCGACGTCCGGCTGTGGGAGCTGTCGCCGCACCAGGCCTCGCTGGAGGAGGCGTACATGCGGATGACGCAGGGGGCCGTCGACTACCGGTCGACCATCGACCAGAAGGCCGGGCTCCAGCAGGCGCCGCCGCCCGGCGCGCAGCCGCCGATGCCGGTACCGGGCCAGGGCCAGCCGGGCTGGTACGCCCCGCCGCCGCCCCAGCAGGGCTACGCGCCGCCGCAGCCGGCCGCCGCGGGCCCCTACGGCGCGCCGCCGGCCGCCCCGGCCGACGCCAACCCGTACGCGCAGTCCGCCCCGGCGCAGCCGACGGCCCAGCCCGCACCCACGCAGCCGACGGCCCAGCCCGCCGCCGCACCGGCCCCGGCGGCCGCCGTACCCGCGAGCCCGGCAGCGGCCGCCCCGGCCGTCGAGGCGCCCGCCGCGCCCGCCACCGAGGCCCCCGCCGCACCCTCCGCTCCCGCCGCCGACGCCCCGACCCAGACCGAGGACGCCCGATGAGCACCGCCCAGCCCCCGACCCCGCAGGCCGCGCCCGCCTGGCAGGCGGCGCCCGGGTCCGCGTACCCCGGCTACAACTCGCCGATCCCCGTCGTGCGCACGCACCTCGGACACGCCGTCGCCTCGGAGTGGACCAAGATTCGGTCGGTGCGCTCCACGATGTGGACGCTGGGCGTGTTCGTCCTGCTCGTGGTCGGCATCGGCCTGCTGACCGCCGTGGTGGTCTCCGAGAGCTCCAGCGACGACGGCCTGAGCGGTGAGAACCCGCTGTCGTTCGGCTTCTTCGGACTGCTCCTGGGCAGTATGTGCGTCATCACGCTCGGTGTGCTGACCACCGCCTCCGAGTACGGCACCGGCATGATCCGCACCACGATGACGGCCTGCCCCTCCCGCGGCCGGGTGCTCGCGGCCAAGGCGATCGTGTTCTTCCTCGTCGCCTTCGTGGTGACGCTGGTGTCGGCGGTCGTCGTCGCCATGCTGGACGTGGCCCTGCTGACCGGCGCGGCCGAGCCCAGCGGCGGCGAGTGGCTGAAGGGCACGGTCGGCGTGTCCCTCTACGTCGCGCTGCTCGGGTTGCTGTCGCTGGCCGTCGGCTCGATCATCCGGCACTCGGCGGGCGCCATCACCATCATGATCGGCCTGGTGCTGGCGCCGCTGGTGATCGCGCTGTTCATGTTCTCGGAGTCGCTGGAGGACCTGCGCCAGGCCCTGTTCGAGTACTCCATCCCGAACCAGCTCAGCGTCTTCTACTCCGCGTCCCTGACGGACAGCGGCCCCTCCGGCTGGGACCCGCTGTGGATCGCGCTCGGCGTGACGGCCGCCGCGTTCGCCGCCGCGTTCGCGCTGCTGGAGAAGCGCGACGTGTGAGTGGATGAGGAGGGCCGGAGGGTCCTTCAGAATCTCGGCGCGTTACGGGACCGCCGCACCCCCGGGGTGCGGCGGTCCCGCGCGTTCCAGCAGGCCTTGTGCCAGTGACGGCGGTCGTCGACACCCGCGTGCTCGGGCCAGGCCACGACGTGCGGGACGCCGTCGGGGATCATCTGGTCGCAGCCGGGGCAGCGGTAGCTCTTGCCCTGCGCGCTCGCGCCCGCCACATGCCGTACGCTCCACTCCTCACCCTGCCAGCGGGCGCTGGACTGCCAGCCGCCGTAACGGCTCGCGCGATCGTCCTCGGCGCTCCGGCCGGACGAGCCGTCACCCTTGGGTCGGTTGCGACGCGGGGACACGGGACACCTCACGGGGCTATACAGGGTGCAGGGTTCCTGTCCAGCCTACGCGGCGCGACCGGGGGTATCCGTAGGGCACCGACCGCCACAAGTGCCCCGTACGCGCATGGAGATTCTGCAGACAATCCGCAAATCTCCCCGCCAGGCCGTGTCCTCGGCACATGTCGGACAGTTATGCCGGGTGGGGGAGCTCCGCGTCGGAGCCGAGGAAGCAGGAAAGTCCCATGCGCGTTGGAAGTTTCGTGTTGGCGGCCCAGTTCCCGGGGCAGGGCCAGGGGGAGGCGCTGCACCGAGCGGTCCGCTCCGCCGAGGTCGCCGAGGAGGCGGGCCTGGACTCGGTCTGGCTGGCCGAGCACCACTTCGTGCCTTACGGCACCTGCCCGTCGGCGGTCACGCTCGCCGCCTTACTGCTGGGCCGCACCCGGCGCATCCGGGTCGGTACGGCGGTCAGTGTGCTGCCCACCTCGCACCCCGTCACCCTCGGCGAACAGGCCGCGCTGCTGCACCTGACGAGCGGCGGCCGTTTCTCGCTCGGCGTGGGACGCGGCGGGCCGTGGGTCGACCTGGAGGTGTTCGGCTCGGGCCTGGAGGCGTACGAGAAGGGGTTCCCCGAATCACTCGATCTGCTGGTGCGCTGGCTGCGCGAACCGTCGGTGGGCGCGGACGGCGAGCGCTACCGCTTCCGTGAAGTCCCCGTCGTACCGCGCCCGTCGGAGGAGCTGACGGAGACCGAGGGGCCGGAGGTGGTCGTCGCCTGCACCTCGCCGGCGAGCGTCCGGCTGGCGGCCGAGCGGGGGCTCGCGATGCTACTGGGGATGCACATCGGGGACGAGGAGAAGGCCGAGATGGTCGGCCTGTGGCGGCAGCACGCGCGGGCGGCCGGGCGGTCCGAGGACGAGATCCGGGCGGCGGGGCATGTCTCGGCGGGTGTCTGCCAGATCGCGGACCGGCGCGCCGACGCCGCGGAGACGCTGCTGAAGGCGATGCCGGGCTGGCTGAAGCAGGGGCTTGACGCACATGTGACGGTGGACGGCCGGGTCCGCTCCATGCGGGACCCGGTGGCGTACACCGAACTGCTCTGCGGGCTGCACCCGGTGGGCACCCCGCGGCTGTGCGTCGACCGGCTGGCGGCGACCAGCGAGCGGACCGGCATCGCGCGGTTCGCTCTCCTGGTGGAGGGCTCGGGCGACCTGGCGGCCACGGAGGAGAACGTCCGGCGGCTGGGCGCGGAGGTCCTCCCCCACCTCCCGTGAAGGGCCCAGCCGGCCGGGGAGCTTGCCGCTCCGTAGTCCTGTGTCAACTCCCGCGCCGGGAGCGGCAAGCGACAGCCTCACTGCCTCAGCAGTCCCGGAATTCCGGGGACTGGTTCAGTACCTGACTGCGGACCGAGGTGAAACGGGCCAGCGTTGCGTCGACCGAGGTGTCCAACGGGAACACGGCCACCCGATGGCAGTTCTGGAACGCCAGCCGCACTCCGAAATGCCGTTGCAGGGCGCCGCGTATCGCGTCACTCGCCAGCGCTCGCAGCAGCTGCCCGCGTGCCTGCTCGTCCGGCGGGGGCGTCTGGTTGTCGGCGAACTGGCCGCCGTCCACCTTCAGCTGGGCCACCAGGGAGCTGATCATCTCCCATGCGTAGGGCAGGGAGGTCCGGACGCAGTCGACGAATTCTGCTTCGTCGACCTCGCCTCGCTCGGCCTGTTCGAGTAGGGCCGGTGAGACGTCGAGCGACATGGGTACTCCTCTCGCACCCCCGAAAGCGCAGGGGTTGCCGGACATGGATGGGGAGTTCGCCCAGCACGAACACCGAGCACGCTGAGTACACGGATCGCGACCTCCCGTTCTCTACGGTAGGCAACAGACCGTGACCGCACCAGGAGAATGGCCACATAGCGCAGGACGGTTGGGGGCACAATCGGCCAGTGTCGAACGCATGTTTTCCCGATCAAAAGGTGCGGCCCACGGGGCCTCGCCGGAGGGTGGCGGCGGCCGACAGGTGGGCGAATCGCGCGGGCGGCGGGCCGTCGAGTAGCGTTGCCGACCATGCGTCTCGTCATCGCCCGGTGCTCCGTGGACTACGCGGGCCGGCTCACCGCCCACCTCCCCTCCGCCCCCCGTCTCATCCTGGTGAAGGCGGACGGCAGCGTCTCCATCCACGCGGACGACCGCGCCTACAAGCCCCTCAACTGGATGTCGCCGCCCTGCACGCTCAAGGAGGGCACGGGCGAGGAGGAAGGCGTCTGGACCGTCGTCAACAAGGCGGGGGAAAAGCTGATCATCACAATGGAGGAGATCCTCCACGACTCCTCGCACGAACTGGGCGTCGACCCCGGCCTGATCAAGGACGGCGTGGAAGCGCACCTCCAGGAACTGCTCGCCGACCGCATCGAGACGCTCGGTGAGGGCTACACGCTGATCCGCCGCGAGTACATGACGGCCATCGGGCCGGTCGACATCCTCTGCCGGGACGCGGAGGGGCAGACCGTCGCCGTCGAGATCAAGCGGCGCGGCGAGATCGACGGCGTCGAGCAGCTCACCCGCTACCTGGAGCTGTTGAACCGCGACCCGCATCTGGCGCCGGTGCGGGGCATCTTCGCCGCCCAGGAGATCAAGCCCCAGGCCCGTGTGCTCGCCACGGACCGCGGCATCGGCTGCGCGGTCCTGGACTACGACGCGCTGCGGGGCATCGAGGACGACAAGCTGCGGCTGTTCTGAGCGGTGTACGACGGTGAGGGCCGGGTTCTGGGAACCCGGCCCTCACCGTCGTCAGGGGTCAGATGACCGGGGGCGAGGCGTCCGGTGACTCCGACGTGCTCGAGGAGCTGATCGACGTGGCCGGGGTGCTGGCCGAGGCGGCGTCGCTGGCGGAGTTCGACGAGGAGGGGGACTCGCTGGGAGGCGTGGTCGACGGCTCCGCCGACGCCGACGGCGAGGGGGACTGGGAGCCGGTGCCGCCGCTGGGGGAGGCCGACGGGCTCGGCGACGGCGAGGATCCGCCGCTCGAGGACGGCTTCCCGGTGGGTGAGTCCGAGGGCGAGTTGTCCCCCGGCTCCTGCGAGCTGCTCGGCGAGTCCGAAGGGCGCGCCTCGTCCGTCGACGTCGGGTCGTCCGACGTCCCCATCGTCCCGTCCGGGCCCGGATCCGTCGGCCTGCTGGTCGCCTCCCCGGTGTCCCCGCCGCCGGTGTCCTCGCCCGGGGTCTCCGAGCCCGAGGCGCCGTCGTCGAGGCCGGTGCTGGCGGAGGGGTTGACGCCGACCCGGTCGGCGGGGTCGTTGGCGTCGTTGTTGGAGGTCGCGCCGAGGGTCACCACCGTGCCGAGGACGGCCACCAGCAGGGCGCCCGCGCCCACCGCCACCAGGTTGTACCTGGTCAGGCGGCGGATGCCGGTGCGGCCGCGGTGGGGCGTCACGGCGGAGGGCGGGCCGGTGACGAGGGTGGGGCCGGTGGTCGGGGCCGACGGCAGCGCCGCGGGGACCCCACGCGGCGGTGAGGCCGGTGCCTCGTTGCGGGTGACGGGCGCCTCCTCGGCGGCGGTGATCACCGCGAGGCCGGGGACGTCGCCCGAGCGGTCGGCGACCAGGGCGAGTGCGCGGCGGCCGGCGACGGTGCCGCGCTTGTCGGCGAGGGCGGAGCGCAGACCGAGGGAGGCCTCCAGCTCGGAGCGGGCCCGGTCGAGCTGTCCGGCGCACAGCGCGAGGACGCCCAGTTCGTGGTGGAAGTAGGCGCGGTCGGCGGGCTGCGCGGCGAGGCGGGCGGCCTCGGCGCCCTCGTGCAGCGACTGCTCCCAGGCGGACCAGTGCAGTCCGGCGGCGAACGCGGGCGCCGCGGTGCGGGCCAGCTCGACGGCGACGGCCTGCTCGCCGTCCTCGGGGCGGGTGGTCGCCGGGACGGTCACGGCCAGGGCGGCGAGCACGGCGTCGGCCTCGGCGCAGACCCGCTCGGGGGTGACCGAGGGGTGCCCGGCCCACCAGGCGTAGTGCTGGGCGGCGGTACGGGCCTGGGCGTCGGCGTCGTCGCCGTATCCGGCGGCCTCCAGCTGGGCCTGGACTCCGGCGGCGAGCCGGTAGCGGGGGCCGACCGGGGAGACGAGCCCGCAGGCGGCGAGTTCGCCGAGGGCGGCGTCGGCGTGGGTGTCGCCGACCAGGGCGGGCAGATGGGCCTGGTGGGGGACCTCGCCACCGAGGGCGACGGCGAGGCGCAGGGTGGCGCGGGCCGAGGCGCTGAGGCGGGCGGCGAGCAGCGGGGCGGGCGCGGCGGCCTCGCCCAGCGAGGGCAGGGGTATCTCCTCGGCCTCGCCGGCTCCGGCGCCGACGGGCGCGGTGAGCGGGCGGGCGTCCTCGAAGACACCGAACTCGTCGACGGCGTCGGCGCCGGCGCGCAGCCGGTCGCGCTGGCGCAGCAGGGCGCCGGCCTGGACGAAGCGCAGCGGCAGGCCCTCGGACTCGAACCAGAGGTCACCGGCCCAGTTGGACTCCTCCTCGGTGAGGAGGCGGCCGACGGCCCGCTCGATCACCTCGACGCCGCCCGCGCGGTCGAGGCCGCTGAGGGTGACCTCCTCGACGGTGGAGTCGGCGGAGGGTGCCGGGGTGTCGGGGGTGGCGCCGAGCAGGAAGGCGCACTCGGGGGTGGCGTCGAGCAGCTCGTCGAGGGCGGCGCCGCCGAACTCCAGGTCGTCGACGACGACGACCGCGCCGATCTCGCGGACCAGGGCGCGCAGTTCGTCGTCCTCGGGGCGGTGGAGCGGGGCGTCGTAGACGGCGTGGAAGAGGTCGTGCAGGACGTCGGCCGGGGTGCGGCGGTGGCCGGTGAGACGGACGACACCGTCGGGGGCGAGGTCCGCGCAGTCCTCGGCGACGAGGTCGAGGAGGCTGGTGCGGCCGGAGCCGGCCGGGCCGGTGAGACGGACGGTGCGGCCGCGGGCGAGCAGGCGGACCAGCTGTTCGCGCTCTTCCTGGCGGCCCAGGAGCGGCTGCGCGGGCTGGGCGGATCCGGCCGGGACGGGGGGCCGGGCGGCGCGGTCGGCCTCGGCGCGCTCCTCGGGGCCGCGCTTCGCGGGCCGCCCGGGGCGCTCGGTGGGCGGGCACAGCTCGATCTCGCTGCCGTCGATGGGGTTGACGGTGAGGAGGTGGTCCCCGCTGAAGAGCCGTACGGTGCGGGCGGGAGCCGGGGTGTGCGGCGTGAAGTCGGGTGTCAGGGCGTCCCTGGGCGGGCGCGGGCGCGGCGTGTGGCCGTCGCCGTCGTGGCCGTACTCCTCGGGGCCCCGGGTGTTCGGGTCCATAGCTCCAAGCCCCCCAAAAGCGTCGTGTGGCGGTAGCCCCTCCCGGCCTTGCTGCACACTGCGCTGTCGCTTCTGGTCCGGTGCCCGCCAGAGGGATGCGGGCGGCGGGCAGACGAACCGTAAACCTTCGCACAGTATCTACGACAGCCCGGGGTGCCGTGCCGTCCGAGACGTCACAGTCCGGTGAGGATTGCGCCCGTCGCGCTGTTGCGCCGCAGGCCACCCCCCGTCCACCCCGTCGTCAGACCCGGGGCAGGGACTCCGCCGCGATGCCGCCCTCGATGGCGAGGATCCGGTGCAGGCGGGTGGCCACCAGCAGGCGCTGCATCTGGGGCGGTACGCCGCGCAGGACGAGGCGGCGGCCGCAGCGGCCGGCCCTGCGGTGGACTCCCATGATGACGCCGAGGCCGGTGGCGTCCCAGGAGTCGAGTTCGGACAGGTCGAGCACCAGGTCGCCGACGCCGTCGTCGACGGCCGTGTGCAGGACCGTACGGGCGTCCGCCGCGCTGCGGACGTCGAGGCGGCCCCCGACGACCAGCTCGACGTGGTCGCCCCTGATGTACATAGCGCTCCCCTAAGCGTGCGTCTCGTGCTCCGCGGTGTGCTGTCCGGTGTTGCATCCTCTGACTGCGTGAAGCGGTCGGAGGTTGCCGTCTGTGAGCGAACCGATACCGAATTCACTCGCAGGGGTGAGGCCTGTGGGGCCTGTGCGGATCCGGTGCCTGTAGAGCCCTGCCCGCTCCCGCGTCCGATGTCACCGGTGTCAGCCGTCCGGAGCATCGGTGGCCCTGTCGCCCTCCCGTGCCTCTCGGCCGGACACTAGCGGGCGTGAGGCGCTGTGCGACCGGTTAGTAACGCGTTTCACGTCTCAGCGCGTGAGACACCGGTCACGTCGTCAATTCCTGCCGGATTCGCCCCGATCCGCGCCTCCTGGCCGACCGGTCCGCGCCTCCTGACCGGCCGTGACGAAGGGAACGGAACGGATCCGGGGGAACGGTCTAGATTGGCCGCATGGTCAATCTGACGCGCATCTACACCAGGACCGGCGACCAGGGCACCACGGCCCTCGGCGACATGAGCCGGGTCCCCAAGACCGACCTGCGCATCGCGGCGTACGCCGACGTCAACGAGGCGAACGCGGTGATCGGCACGGCCATCGCGCTGGGCGGGCTCGACGAGGAGATCGTCAAGGTCCTCACCCGCGTGCAGAACGATCTGTTCGACGTGGGCGCCGACCTGTCGACGCCGGTGGAGGAGGAGCCGGAGTTCCCGCCCCTGCGGGTCGAGCAGTTCTACATCGACAAACTGGAGGCCGACTGCGACCGCTTCAACGCGGAGCTGGAGAAGCTCCGGTCGTTCATCCTGCCCGGCGGCACCCCGGGCGCGGCCCTGCTGCACCAGGCCTGCACGGTCGTCCGGCGGGCCGAGCGCTCCACGTGGGCCGCGCTGGAGCCGCTCGGCGAGATGATGAACCCGCTGACCGCGACCTACCTCAACCGGCTGTCGGACCTGCTGTTCATCCTGGCCCGCACCGCCAACAAGGAAGTCGGGGACGTGCTGTGGGTGCCGGGCGGGGAGCGCTGAGCGCTCCCCGGTGGGTGCCGCGACGGGCCGTCGTCCGTCCACCCGCCCGTCGCGGCCGGGCTCAGCGCCGGGCTGCCTCTTTCCCCGCCTCGGCGGCCGGCTGCTCGGCGGTCTCGGGGGCCTTGCGGGGCCAGATCGTGTACGACAGGGCGATCAGGCCGTAGATGCCGACCGTGCGCAGGGCCACCCACTGGAACGAGCGCAGCGAGCTGACGTCGCCGGAGTCGCCGACGTACCAGACGGCGAGCTGGAGCAGGGCCAGGGCGACGGCCGCGCCGTACACGGCCCGCAGCCACAGCTTCGCCTCGTGGCGGGCGCGGGCGCGGCCGTAGCGGGGTGGCTTGGGCGGGGGCGGGGCACCGCCGAGACGGTGCGCGGCGTGGCCGTCGAGCCAGCGGATGGTGTAGTGGCCGAAGGCGACGGTGTAGCCGATGTACAGGGCCGCCAGGCCGTGCTCCCAGCCGGGCTCGGCGCCGTTCCTCAGGTCGACGGCCGTCGCGACGAACAGCACCAGCTCCAGCACCGGCTCGCACAACAGCAGGACCACGCTCGTACGGCGCCACTTCAGCAGGTACCGGACGGCCAGGCCCAGTGCCAGCAGGACCCAGAAGCCGATCTCACAGGCGGCGATCAACCAGACGATCACGGTTCGCTCCTCTCGCTCACCCTTTCAGCCTCCGGTGCCGGGCGCCCGGAATCGTCGTCGCCGGTGACGAACCTCCGGTACATCGAAAGATGCAGTCCGGGACCCTCCCGCGGCATCAGGCGGGTGCGGCGCGGGCCGTGTTGGATGGGGCCATGGCCGTACCGCTCCCCCGTCCGCACCGCTTCGACGTGTACGCCGCCGTCGCCGGGCTGCTCGGCGGGCTGGTCCTGTGGGGCACAGGTCTGGCAACCCGCCCGCGCGGCGAGCCGATCGTGCTCTTCGAGGGCCGCTGGGCGGTTCTGCCGCCACTGCTGGTGATGGCCGGCTGCGAGCTGCTGCGCCGGTCCGCCCCGCGGCTGGCCCTGCTGGCCGGCACGGCCGCGCTGACCATGGACACCGTCACCCAGGGCGATGTGGCCACGCTCCTGATGTACACCGACCTGATGTACGCGGCCGTCCTGTACGGCCCGCTCCCCTCGGCCCGTCGCATCCCGGTGACCACGGGACTGCTGACGCTCGTCTCCACGATCGTGCCGTTCGCGGTGTGGCGGGTGCCCGAGGCGCTGCTGATCGGGGTGGCGGTGGGCGTGGTGACGTTCGCGCCCGCGTCCACGGGGCTGATCGTCCGCAACCACCGGGACGCCGCCGAGGCCGCCCGGCTGCGCGCCGAACAGACCGCGCTGCTCGCCGAGATGGACCGCGTCCAGGCGGTGACCGCCGAGCGGGCGAGGATGGCGCGGGAGTTGCACGACATGGTCGCCAACCATCTGTCGGCGATCGCGATCCACTCCACGGCCGCGCTGTCCATCGACGATCCGGGCACGTCCAAGGAGGCGCTGGTGGTGATCCGGGAGAACAGCGTGGAGGGACTCGCGGAGATGCGGCGGCTCATCCAGATCCTGCGGGACTCCGGCGACGACTCGGAGCCGGCCGCCGCCCCGACGCTCGACGGCATCGGGGCGCTGGTGGCGGGGGCCCGCGTCAACGGGCTCGACGTCACCCTGGACGCCCCGCCCCTCTCGGTGCCCGCCCCGGTGGAGCTCGCCGCCTACCGGATCGTGCAGGAGTCCCTGACCAACGCCCTCAAGCACGCCTGCCCCGGCCGGGTCACCGTCGAGCTGGCCCACCGGGACGGGGTGCTCGACGTGCGGGTGACCAGCCCGTACGGTCACCGGGACGGCCCGCGCGCGCCCGGTTCGGGGGCCGGACTGGTCGGGATGCGGGAGCGGGCCGCCCTGTTGGGGGGCACGTTCACGGCCGGACCGGAGGGCGCCATGTGGGCCGTACGCGCCGCACTCCCCGTCAGTGAAGGAGACTTTGCATGATCCGCGTCCTGGTCGCCGAGGACCAGTCCGCCGTCCGCGCGGGGCTGGTGCTGATCCTGCGCAGCGCGCCCGACATCGAGGTGGTCGCGGAGGCGGCGGACGGGGAGCAGGCGGTGGCGCTGGCCCGGGAGCGGCGGCCGGACCTGGTGCTGATGGACATTCAGATGCCACGCCTGGACGGGGTGTCGGCGACCCGTCAGGTGGTCGAGGAAGGGCTCGCGGACGTTCTCGTCCTGACCACCTTCGACCTCGACGCGTATGTGTTCGGGGCGTTGCGGGCCGGGGCGGCGGGGTTCCTGCTGAAGAACACCGAGGCGAAGGACCTCATCGAGGCGGTCCGCACGGTCGCGCGGGGCGAGGGCGTCGTCGCGCCGGCCGTGACCCGGCGGCTCATCGCCGAGTTCGCGGCCCGTCCGGCGCGGGGGCCGAAGGCCGACCCGGCGGTCCTGGAGACGCTGACCCGGCGGGAGCGCGAGGTGCTGTCCTGCCTGGGTGAGGGACTGTCCAACGCGGGGATCGCGGAGCGCCTGGACATGGCGGAGGCGACGGTGAAGACGCACGTCAGCAGGGTGCTGGCCAAGCTGGAGCTGCGCAGCCGGGTGCAAGCGGCCGTGCTGGCGCAGGAGTTGGGGATCTAGCTCCGCTTCCGGGCGAGTGGTCCAGACCTATTGACCCATGGTCCAGACCTTTCTATTCTCGCGGCACCGTGGGCGTGAAGGCTCAGTTACGCCCCCAACCCCCGAGGAGGCGCAGCATGCGCTTCAGACACCGAGCGGCGGCCGGGTTCGCCACCCTGCTGCTCCCCCTGGCCGGCCTGGTCGGTCTCGCGAGCCCCGCACAGGCCGCGCCATCCGCGACCGCCACCTACAGCAAGCCCCAGGACTGGGGCACCGGCTTCGAGGGCAAGTGGACGGTGAAGAACACCGGCACCACCACCCTCACCTCCTGGACCGTCGAGTGGGACTTCCCCTCCGGCACGTCCGTCACCTCCGCCTGGGACGCGGACGTCACCTCCTCCGGCACCCACTGGACCGCGAAGAACAAGTCCTGGAACGGCACCCTCGCCCCCGGCGCCTCCGTCTCCTTCGGCTTCAACGGCTCCGGCTCCGGCTCGCCCTCGAACTGCAAGCTCAACGGCGGCGGCTGCGACGGCACCTCGGTCCCCGGTGACGCGGCGCCCTCCGCGCCGGGCACCCCCACCACCTCCGCCGTCACCGACCACTCGGTGAAGCTCACCTGGAGCGCCGCCACCGACGACAAGAGCGTCAAGAACTACGACGTGCTGCGCGACGGTGCCAGGGTCGCCACCGTGACGACCACCTCGTACACGGACACCGGGCTGACCGCCGGCACCGACTACTCCTACACCGTCCAGGCCCGCGACACCGCCGACCAGACCGGCCCGGTCAGCGGCTCCGTCGCCGTGCGCACCACCGGCGGCACCACCGAGCCCCCGCCCACCGGCAAGAAGATCAAGCTCGGCTACTTCACCGAGTGGGGCGTCTACGGCCGCAACTACCACGTCAAGAACCTGGTGACCTCCGGCTCCGCGGCGAAGATCACCCACATCAACTACGCGTTCGGCAACGTCAAGAACGGCCAGTGCGTCGTCGACGACACCTACGCCGCCTACGACAAGGCCTACACCGCCGACCAGTCCGTCAGCGGCGTCGCCGACACCTGGGACCAGCCGCTGCGCGGCAACTTCAACCAGCTGCGCCAGCTGAAGGCCAAGTACCCGCACATCAAGGTGCTGTACTCGTTCGGCGGCTGGACCTACTCCGGCGGCTTCGCGCAGGCCGCCGCCAACCCGGCCGCCTTCGCCGCGTCCTGCAAGGCCGTGGTGGAGGACCCGCGCTGGGCGGACGTCTTCGACGGCATCGACATCGACTGGGAGTACCCGAACGCCTGCGGCCTGACCTGCGACACCTCCGGCCCCGCGGCCTTCAGGAACCTGATGCAGGGGCTGCGCTCGGCCTTCGGTCCGAACTACCTCGTCACCGCCGCCATCACCGCCGACGGCTCCTCCGGCGGCAAGATCGACGCGGCCGACTACGGCGGCGCCTCCGCGTACGCCGACTGGTACAACGTGATGACGTACGACTACTTCGGCGCCTGGGCGAACACCGGCCCGACCGCCCCGCACTCGCCGCTCACCTCCTACGCCGGCATCCCGACCGCCGGCTTCAACTCCGCCGACGCGATCGCCAAGCTCAAGGCGAAGGGCGTCCCCTCCGCCAAACTGCTGCTCGGCATCGGCTTCTACGGCCGCGGCTGGACCGGCGTCACCCAGTCCGCCCCCGGTGGCACGGCGACCGGCGCCGCACCCGGCACCTACGAGGCCGGCATCGAGGACTACAAGGTCCTGAAGAACTCCTGCCCGGCCACCGGCACCGTCGCCGGCACGGCATACGCCCACTGCGGCGGCAACTGGTGGTCCTACGACACTCCGTCGACCATCACCGGGAAGATGACCTGGGCCAGGAACCAGGGCCTGGGCGGCGCGTTCTTCTGGGAGTTCAGCGGTGACACCGCGAACGGGGAGCTGGTGAGCGCCATCAACAGCGGGCTGTCGTAACCCTTTTCGAAGGCTCAGGCGACATTGACGCGCTGACCGGGCGGGGCTGCTTCCAGCCACGCGAGGAATCCGGTCAGCGCGTCCTCGCTCATGGCGAGTTCCACCCGCGTACCCCGGTGCAGACAGGCCAGGATCACCGCGTCGGAGAGCAGCGCCAGCTCCTCCTCGCCCTCGGGCAGGCGACGCCCGGCCACCTCGATCGAGGCGCGCTCCAGGATGCGGCGCGGGCGGTAGGCGTAGGAGAAGACGCGGTACCACTCGATGCGGTCGCCGTTGTAGCGGGCGACGCCATAGCTCCAGCCCTTGCCGGAGGTGTCCGGTTTATCCGGGACGTCCCAGCGCAGGGAACAGTCGAAGGTACCGCCGGAGCGCTGGATGAGTCTCCGGCGCAGCCCGAACACGAACAGCCCCAGCACCACCAGGGCCACGACGATTCCGCACACAGTCAGAGCGAGGACCATCGACACCGACCTCCTCGTCTCCTAGGTACCTTCAATTCAGGTAACGGAACGGAAAAAACATCCAAATCTGCCTCAGCCGCGGCCGGCTCCGGATCGCTCCGGTGCCGGCCGCGGCTGAGTGACGTCATCACACGGCGAGCTGGGTCAGCTCGCCGCCGCCGCACGCAGTCGTACGTCCGCACGGCGCTCGGCGGTGGCGTCGCCCTCCGCCTTCGCGCGCTCCAGCTCGCGCTCCGCGCGCTGGACGTCGATCTCGTCCGACAGCTCGGCGACCTCGGCGAGCAACGACAGCTTGTTGTCCGCGAACGAGATGAAACCGCCGTGCACCGCGGCGACGACCGTCCCACCGTCACTCGTACGGATGGTCACCGGGCCCGACTCCAGCACACCGAGCAGCGGCTGGTGACCGGGCATGACGCCGATGTCGCCGGACGTGGTGCGCGCGACGACCAGGGTGGCCTCGCCGGACCAGACCTCTCGGTCGGCCGCGACCAGCGCGACGTGCAGCTCAGCAGCCAAGGTGGCTCCTCGGGTCACCACCCGGCGGGTATGCCGGGTGTTGGTTACAAGTCTAGTAGGCGTGAGAGAGGGGGCGGGACGAACCCCGCCCCCTCACCAAGAGCACAAGGCTCACGAGCAACCGCGTCAGGAGACGCCGAGCTCCTTCGCGTTCTTCTTCAGGTCCTCGAGACCACCGCACATGAAGAACGCCTGCTCCGGGAAGTGGTCGTACTCGCCGTCGCAGATCGCGTTGAAGGCCGCGATCGACTCGTCCAGCGGGACGTCCGACCCGTCGACGCCGGTGAACTGCTTGGCGACGTGGGTGTTCTGGGACAGGAAGCGCTCCACGCGACGGGCACGGTGGACGACGAGCTTGTCCTCCTCGCCCAGCTCGTCGATACCGAGGATCGCGATGATGTCCTGGAGGTCCTTGTACTTCTGCAGGATCGTCTTGACGCGCATGGCGGCGTCGTAGTGGTCCTGCGCGATGTAGCGCGGGTCCAGGATGCGGGACGTGGAGTCCAGCGGGTCCACGGCCGGGTAGATGCCCTTCTCGGAGATCGGACGGGAGAGAACCGTCGTCGCGTCGAGGTGGGCGAAGGTGGTGGCCGGGGCCGGGTCGGTCAGGTCGTCCGCGGGGACGTAGATCGCCTGCATCGAGGTGATCGAGTGACCACGGGTCGAGGTGATGCGCTCCTGGAGGAGACCCATCTCGTCGGCCAGGTTCGGCTGGTAACCCACCGCGGAGGGCATACGGCCGAGCAGGGTCGACACCTCGGAGCCCGCCTGGGTGAAGCGGAAGATGTTGTCGATGAAGAACAGCACGTCCTGCTTCTGGACGTCACGGAAGTACTCGGCCATGGTCAGGCCGGCCAGCGCGACGCGCAGACGGGTGCCCGGGGGCTCGTCCATCTGACCGAAGACCAGGGCGGTCTTGTCGATGACGCCCGAGTCCGACATCTCCTCGATGAGGTCGTTGCCCTCACGGGTGCGCTCACCGACACCGGCGAACACGGAGACACCGTCGTGGTTGTTGGCGACGCGGTAGATCATCTCCTGGATGAGCACCGTCTTGCCGACGCCGGCACCACCGAACAGACCGATCTTGCCGCCCTTGACGTACGGGGTCAGCAGGTCGATGACCTTGACGCCGGTCTCGAACATCTCGGTCTTCGACTCGAGCTCGTCGAAGTTCGGGGCCTTGCGGTGGATGGACCAGCGCTCGCCCTCGTACTGCTCGTCGACGTTCAGCACCTCACCGAGGGTGTTGAACACCTTGCCCTTGGTGAAGTCGCCGACCGGGACGGTGATGCCCGTGCCCGTGTCGGTGACCGCGGCCTGGCGGACCAGACCGTCGGTGGGCTGCATGGAGATGGTGCGGACCAGGCCGTCACCCAGGTGCTGGGCGACCTCCAGGGTCAGGATCTTCTTCTCGCCCGCGTTCGCCGGGTCGGCGACCTCGACGTGGAGGGCGTTGTAGATCTCCGGCATCGCGTCGACGGGGAACTCCACGTCGACGACCGGGCCGATGACCCGGGCGACGCGGCCCGTAGCCGTCGCGGTCTCAACAGTGGTGGTCATTAGCGGTCACTCCCCGCGGTCGCGTCGGCCAGGGCGCTCGCGCCACCGACGATCTCGCTGATTTCCTGGGTGATTTCGGCCTGGCGGGCCGCGTTGGCAAGCCGGGACAGCGTCTCGATGAGCTCTCCGGCGTTGTCGGTGGCCGACTTCATCGCGCGCCGCGTGGCGGCGTGCTTGGAGGCGGCCGACTGGAGGAGCGCGTTGTAGACGCGGCTCTCCACATAGCGGGGCAGCAGGGCGTCGAGGACGTCCTCCGCCGACGGCTCGAAGTCGTACAGCGGAAGGATCTCGCCCTTCGGCGCCGCTTCCTTCGCCACCTCGTCGAGGCTGAGCGGCAGCAGGCGGTCGTCGAGCGCCGTCTGCGTCATCATCGAGACGAACTCGGTGAAGACGATGTGGATCTCGTCCACGCCGCCGTCGGCCGTGTCCTTCTCGATGGCCTCGATCAGCGGGGCCGCGACCTTCTTGGCGTCCGCGTACGACGGCTCGTCGGTGAAGCCGGTCCACGACTCCGCGACCTTGCGCTCACGGAAGTTGTAGTGGGCGACACCGCGCCGGCCGACGATGTACGTGTCGACCTGCTTGCCCTCGCGCTCCAGCCGCTCGGTGAGCTGCTCCGCGGCCTTGATGGCGTTGGAGTTGAAGGCACCGGCGAGACCACGGTCGCTGGTCAGGAGCAGCACCGCGGACCGCGTGACCTGCTCGGCCTGCGTGGTCAGCGGGTGCTTGGTGTTCGACCCGGTACCGACCGCCGTGACCGCGCGGGTCAGTTCCTGCGCGTACGGCGTGGAGGCCGCCACCTTGCGCTGCGCCTTGACGACGCGCGAGGCGGCGATCATTTCCATCGCCTTCGTGATCTTCTTGGTCGCGGTGACGGTTCGGATGCGACGCTTGTAGACCCGGAGCTGAGCTCCCATGAGTCAGGTCCCTTCCTTACGTCACTTGGCGGTGGACGGAGCGTCTTCGCCAAGCAGCTTGCCGTCCGAGGTCTCGAACTGCTTCTTGAACTCCGCGACGGCGTCGTCGATCGCCTGGATGGTGTCGTCCGACATCTTGGCGCCCTCCTTGATGGAGGTCATGAGGCCCTGCTCCTTGCGGTGCAGGTACTCCAGGAGCTCCTTCTCGAAGCGGCGGATGTCGACGACCGGGACCTCGTCCATCTTGCCGTTGGTGCCGGCCCAGATGGAGACGACCTGGTCCTCGGTGGCCATCGGCTGGTACTGGGCCTGCTTCAGCAGCTCGACCATGCGCTGACCGCGCTCCAGCTGCGCCTTCGACGCGGCGTCCAGGTCGGAACCGAAGGCGGCGAAGGCCTCCAGCTCACGGAACTGGGCGAGGTCGACGCGGAGACGGCCGGAGACCTGGCGCATCGCCTTGTGCTGCGCGGAACCACCGACTCGGGAGACGGAGATACCGACGTTCAGCGCGGGACGCTGACCGGCGTTGAACAGGTCCGACTCCAGGAAGCACTGGCCGTCGGTGATGGAGATGACGTTGGTCGGGATGAACGCCGAGACGTCGTTGGCCTTGGTCTCGACGATCGGCAGACCGGTCATCGAGCCGGCGCCCATGTCGTCGGAGAGCTTCGCGCAGCGCTCCAGCAGACGGGAGTGCAGGTAGAAGACGTCGCCCGGGTAGGCCTCGCGGCCCGGCGGGCGGCGCAGCAGCAGCGACACGGCGCGGTAGGCGTCGGCCTGCTTCGACAGGTCGTCGAAGATGATCAGGACGTGCTTGCCCTCGTACATCCACTGCTGGCCGATGGCCGAACCGGTGTACGGGGCGAGGTACTTGAAGCCGGCCGGGTCGGACGCCGGGGCGGCGACGATGGTCGTGTACTCCAGCGCGCCGTTCTCCTCCAGCGCGCGGCGGACCGACGCGATGGTCGAGCCCTTCTGGCCGATGGCGACGTAGATGCAGCGGACCTGCTTCTTCGGGTCGCCCGAGCGCCAGTTGTCGCGCTGGTTGATGATCGTGTCGACGGCCAGGGCGGTCTTGCCGGTCTGGCGGTCACCGATGATCAGCTGACGCTGACCACGGCCGATCGGGGTCATCGCGTCGACGGCCTTGTAGCCGGTCTCCATCGGCTCGTGCACCGACTTGCGCTGCATGACCGTGGGGGCCTGCAGCTCGAGGGCGCGGCGGCCGGACGTCTCGATCTCGCCGAGGCCGTCGATCGGGTTGCCGAGCGGGTCGACGACGCGGCCGAGGTAGCCCTCGCCCACCGCGACGGAGAGGACCTCACCGGTACGGGTGACCGGCTGACCCTCCTCGATGCCGCTGAACTCACCGAGGACGATGGCGCCGATCTCGCGCTCTTCCAGGTTGAGCGCGAGGCCGAGGGTGCCGTCCTCGAACTTCAGCAGTTCGTTGGCCATGGCCGAGGGCAGACCCTCGACCTTCGCGATGCCGTCGCCGGCAAGGGTGACCGTACCGACCTCCTCGCGCGAGGCCGCGTCCGGCTTGTACGACTGGACGAAGGTCTCCAGTGCGTCCCGGATCTCCTCCGGCCGGATCGTGAGCTCCGCCATCTGGGTTCCCTGCTCTCCTTGTTGGGCCCGAAGTTTCTTTGGGGGATCTGGGGGCTCCCCCCAGAAACTTTGCATCCTCTGCACGGCCCAACCAGGGCCGTAGGTACTACTACGTGTTGAGTTGCTGCTAGCTCGCCATGCGGCGGGCGGCGTCCTCGATGCGGTCCGCGAGGGAGCCGTTGATCACCTCGTCACCGACCTGCACCCGGATCCCGCCGAGGACCTCGGGGTCCACGTCGAGGTTGAGGTGCATCTGACGGCCGTAGAGCTTCGCCAGGGCGGCGCCCAGGCGCTGCTTCTGTCCGTCGCTCAGCGGCACCGCGGACGTGACCACGGCCACGACACGGTCCCGGCGCTCGGCGGCGAGCTTGGACAGGGACTCGAGTCCCGTCTCCAGGCTACGTCCCCGCGGCGCGGTCACGAGGCGCGTCACCAGACGTCCGGTGGCCGCGTCGGCGCGGCCACCGAGCAGGCTGCGCAGCAGCTCACTCTTGGCCGAGGCGGTGGCCTTCCGGTCGGTCAGCGCGGCGCGCAGCTCGGTGTTCGAGGAGATGATCCGGCCGAAGCGGAACAGCTCGTCCTCGACGTCGTCGAGCGTGCCGGCCTGCTGCGCGGCGGTGAGGTCAGCGGTGTTCGCCAGCTCCTCCAGCGCGTCCACCAGGTCGCGCGACTGCGACCAGCGGGAGCGCACCAGACCGGCCACCAGGTCGGCGGTCGTGCCGCTGATCTGGCTGCCGAGCAGACGCTGGGCCAGCTCGGCCTTGGCCTCACCGGCCTGCGCCGGGTCGGTGAGGACCCGACGCAGCGACACCTCGCGGTCGAGCAGCGCGGTGACGGCCGCCAGCTCGGCGGCGAGCTGCGCCGCGTCCACGGACGTGGAGTCCGTCAGCGCGTCAAGACGCTCGCGTGCGGCGCCGGCAGCCTCGCGGCTCGCTCCGTGCGCTGTCATCGAGCCGCCTCGGCCTTCTCCTCGAGCTCGTCGAGGAAGCGGTCGATGACGCGGCTCTGCCGGGCGTGGTCCTCGAGGGACTCACCGACGAGCTTGCCGGCCAGTTCGGTGGCGAGCTTGCCGACGTCCTGGCGCAGCGCGGACGCGGCGGCCTTGCGGTCGGCCTCGATCTGGGTGTGGCCCGCGGCGACGATCTCCTCGCGCTGCCGCTGGCCTTCCGCGCGCATCTCGGCGATGAGCGCGGCGCCCTGCTCCTGCGCCTCCTGGCGCAGACGCGCGGCTTCGTGCCGGGCCTCGGCGAGCTGAGCCTTGTACTGCTCAAGGACGCTCTGGGCCTCCACCTTCATGGCGTCGGCCTCTTCGATACCGCCTTCGATCGCCGCGCGGCGCTCCTCCAGAACCTTGTTGATGTTCGGAAGCAGCTTCTTCCAGAAGAAGAAGAACACGATGGCGAAGGCGATGGTGCCGACGAGCAGCTCGGGGCCGGGGGGCAGAAGGGGGTTCTGCTCCTCCGTAGCCGCCAGCTGTACCAGGTTGGCGATCACATCAGTGCCTTTCGTCGAAACGTGTCGGTGAGTAGGGAATTACTGACCGAACACGAACGGCATGACGATGCCGATGAGGGCGAGCGCCTCGCAGAAGGCGAAGCCCAGGATCTGGTTGGCGCGGATCAGGCCGGCGGCCTCGGGCTGACGGGCCAGGGCCTGGGTGCCGTTGCCGAAGATGATGCCGACGCCGATGCCGGGGCCGATGGCGGAGAGGCCGTAGCCGATGGAGCCGAGCGAACCGGAGACAGCGGCGAGGGTCTCAGTGGCAGCCATGCTGATTCTTCCTTCTCTTTCACGGACCGGCGGGGGTTGGCCACCGGACGTTCTTGGGACTTGTGGGGCAGGGTGGCTCAGTGGTGCTCGGCGAGAGCGCCCTGGATGTACGTGCAGGCGAGGAGCACGAAGACGTAGGCCTGGACGGCCTGCACGAAAAGCTCGAAGCCGATCATGGCGATCGTCATGATGAAGGAGATGCCGGCCGCCGGGACCATCCAGCTGTTCAGCAGGTACCAGGAGGCGACGGTGAACATGACCAGCATCAGGTGGCCGGCGAACATGTTGGCGAAGAGTCGCACCGCGTGCGTGAACGGCCGGACGAGCAGGTTCGAGAAGAACTCGATGACCATCACGAGCGGCAGCACCGGGCCGAGCGACTTGTCGTAGCCGGTGATGTTCTTGAAGAACCCGACGAACCCGTGCCGCTTGAAGGTCAGCGAGACCCAGACGACGTAGACGATGGCCGCCAGCACCGCCGGGAAGGCGATGATCGAGGAGACCGGGAACTGCGCCAGCGGGATCACGGACCAGATGTTCATGATCCAGATGAAGAAGAACAGCGAGACCATGAGCGGGACGTACTTCTCGCCCTCACGCTTGCCGAGGGTCTCGTAGACGATGCCGCGGCGTACGAAGTCGTAGCCGGCCTCGCCGATCATCTGGAGCTTGCCCGGGACGACCTTGGCCTTGCCGAAGGCCGCCCAGAAGAAGCTGACGACCAGCAGGGTGGTGATGATGGCGAGCAGCATCACCTTGTTGAACTCGAACCCGCCGACGTGGCCGATCGGCTTGAAGAGGAACGAGTGCAGGCCGGGAGCCGGGAAGCCACAGCCGTTGTCGGACATGATCCGACAGCTCCAGTCAAAGGCGAGCTGGGTCTGGTCAGCACTCACCACGGGCTCCTTCGGCGTGACGCATGGGTACGGCAACCTCGTTGTGTCGGCGCGGCGCGCAGCCGCGGATCGGCACCGGACTGGTGTTTCGGATGTGGGGGCGGCTGGGGGGCATCGAGCCTCGCGATTGAGCAGGCGTCAGCTCAGATGCCCGCGCCCGCGATGCCGCAGTTGGCACCGGACGATAGCAGGAGTTCTCCCCCGTCTTTATCCCGGCCCTACCTCTCACGACGAGGACCCCGACTTCTCGGACTTGTCGCTCTTCTCGGAGGCCGGGTCGACATAGAAGATCTTCGCCTTCATATGTGCGCGGGCCTGCGCGGCCATCCACACGACGGTCGCGACGACGAGAGAGATCGCGAACGCCTTGGGGTTGAAAAGAGACGTGTCCTTGAAGAGGGCCACGAAGATCATGAGCAGCAGGAGCTGGGCGACATAGAGCATCAGGCCCATGGCCTGGAACAACTGCGGGAGCGTTTTTGCCGTCCACTGGAGTACATACAGACCGATCCCCATGAAGAGGATGGCGACCAGGGTGCCGACGGCCCCGCCGATCGCGCCCTTGCCCCCGGCGACCACACCGCTCACGGCGACCGCGACCACGCCGACAGCCGCTGTGGGCACAGCGATCTGCACAAGGTTCCGGACGTCATTGGACGGCATGGCGGCAACTCCGCTTTCACAGGGGGCAGGGGTGTCGTCATGGACGAGCGTAGTCCCGGTCCGAGGGGGTGAAGACCTCACACCAATGGACCGTCGCACTACGGTCCTTCGGTTCCATCCGGGGTTCTCGTGAACGGTATCACAAACTATTTGATGAGGTCTTTACCTGGTGGGTGTGCCAGCTGTCACACATGAGAGTGACAGTGCGCGTCTGTGCAGAAACAGCGCCCGGTTGTCTGGTATTGGGCCGCTTTGCCCCTCGGGCGTTTCCCCACGACTTGGCAATGCTCTCGTCAGATTCTTACCTTGCCGCACGCGAACGGGGGCCGACCGCGGTCGCCCCGTTGACCCCGGAGACACCGACCGCCACAGGGGTACGGGCCTCGGTCTGTTCGCCGGTCTGCGCTTCGGGGTGCTCCCCCGACCGTTCCCCGGCCGCGGCGGACGCCGGCTCCGGCGCGACCCTGCGGCGGCGGTAGCGCGGCGGCACGAAGGCCTCGGCCCAGCGCGGGGCGCGCGGCGTGAAACGCGGCAGCAGGAGCAGCACCAGGCCGATCGCGCTGAGGACCACGAAAGCCAGGACGATCCACATGGAGGCGTTGTTGACGGAGTAGGCCAGCGCACCGAAGCCGATCAGCGCCGACCAGAAGTACATGATCATCACCGAGCGGCTGTGCGAGTGGCCGATCTCCAGCAGCCGGTGGTGCAGGTGCCCGCGGTCCGCGGCGAACGGCGACTGGCCGCGCCAGGTGCGGCGCACGATCGCCAGGATCAGGTCGGCGGCCGGCACCGCGATGATCGTCAACGGCAGCAGCAGCGGGATGTAGGCGGGCACCATCTGGTGGACGGTGCTCCGCTCCGAACCGGAGAACAGGTTCAGCCTGTCCGGGTCGACCTGGCCGGTGATCGAGATCGCGCCCGCGGCCAGCACCAGCCCGATCAGCATCGAGCCGGAGTCGCCCATGAAGATCCGCGCGGGGTGCATGTTGTGCGGCAGGAAGCCCAGGCACATGCCCATCAGGATCGCCGCGAACAGCGTCGCCGGGGCGGCGGCCTCGATGCCGTACGAATACCAGATGCGGTAGCCGTACATGAAGAACGCCGCCGAGGCGATGCACACCATGCCGGCGGCCAGGCCGTCGAGGCCGTCGACGAAGTTGACCGCGTTGATGGTGATGACGACCAGCGCCACCGTCAGCAGCGTGCCCTGCCACTGGGTCAGCGCGACCGTGCCGACGCTCGGGATGGGCAGCCACAGGATCGTCAGACCCTGCATGACCATCACACCGGCGGCGATCATCTGGCCGCCCAGCTTGATCAGGGCGTCGATCTCGAACTTGTCGTCCAGGACGCCGATCAGCCAGATCAGCGCCGCCCCGGAGAGCAGCGCACGCGGCTCGTTCGACTTCTCGAAGACCTGGTTGAGGTTGGTGAGATGGTCGGCGACCAGCAGGCCCGCGCACAGGCCGAAGAACATCGCGATCCCGCCGAGCCGTGGAGTGGGTTCCCGGTGCACGTCACGTGCCCGGATCTCCGGCATCGCCCCGGCCACGATCGCGAACTTCCGTACCGGCCCTGTCAGCAGATACGTCACCGCGGCCGTGATGCAGAGCGTCAGCAGGTATTCACGCACAGGCTTCCCCACAGTTCTCGCTGGCCATCTCAGCCCCACACCCTAGCGATGGCCGCATATGGATGGGGACATCCGGGTAGCCATGATGGTTGCACGCGTGGCTGTGTACGGGTGCGCGCCTACCCCGGTTCAGCGGGGATAGGGCGGAAACGCGCCGACCAGTTCGCGCACGTCCTCCCGGGTCAGCCTGGTGTCGGACTCCTCCCGCAGCGCCCCCGCCAGCAGCTTGGCGATGCGGGGCATCTCCGCCTCCCCCATCCCCTGCGTGGTCACCGCGGCCGTGCCCAGTCGCAGCCCGCGGACGTCGGTGTGCGGCAGCGGGCAGCAGTCCAGCACCATGCCCGCCGCCGCCAGCCGGCCGCGCGCGGTGCGTCCGTCGACGCCGAGCGGCGCCGGGTCGGCGGTGATGAGGTGGGTGTCGGTGCCGCCGGTGGTGACGACCAGCCCCTCCGCCTCCAGGGCGGCGGCGAGAACCCTGGCATTGGCGACCACCTGATGGGCGTACGCGGAGAACGCCGGTGTTGCCGCCTCGCCGAACGCGACCGCCTTCGCGGCGATGGTGTGCATCTGCGCGCCGCCCTGCGTGAACGGGAAGACTGCCCGGTCCACCCGCTCGGCCAGCTCACCGCCGCACAGGATCATCCCGCCGCGCGGCCCGCGCAGCACCTTGTGCGTGGTGGCGCACACGATGTCGGCGTACGGCACCGGGGAGGGCGCCGCCTTTCCGGCGACCAGTCCGATGGGGTGGGCGGCGTCCGCGATCAGATAGGCGCCGACCTCGTCGGCCACCTCCCGGAAGAACGCGTGGTCCAGATGGCGCGGGTAGGCGGTGGACCCGCACACGATCGCCTTGGGCCGGTGGGCGCGGGCCAGCGTGCGCACCTGCGTGTGGTCGATGAGCCCGGTCTCGGCGTCCACGCCGTAGGGCACGAAGTCGAACCAGCGGCCGGAGAAGTTCGCGGGCGAGCCGTGCGTGAGATGGCCGCCGTAGGGCAGACCGAGCGCGAGGACGGTGTCGCCGGGGCGCAGCAGCGCCGCGTACGCCGCGAGGACCGCCGACGAGCCGGAGTGCGCCTGCACATTGGCGTGCTCCGCGCCGAACAGGGCCTTCGCCCGGTCCACCGCCAGCCGCTCGGCGACATCGACGATCTCGCAGCCGCCGTGGTGGCGGGCGCCCGGATAGCCTTCCGCGTACTTGTTGGCGAGCGGCGAGCCGAGCGCCGCGAGCACGGCCGGCGAGGTGAAGTTCTCCGCGGCGATCAGCTGCAACGTCGACGCCTGCCGCTCCCGCTCCCCGAGCAGGATCTCGGCGAGCTGCGGATCCTGCCGGCGCAGGACGTCGGCCTCCAGGGCATGGGCGAGCGACATGACGGGCTCCGGGCCTCGACGGTGACGTACGTCCAATGTAGGCCGGGGACGGCCCCCGCGCCCGCGACCGCCGTGCCTACATCCGCGCCGGCACGCCCGTCAGCGCCGTGACCACGGGATCCAGCGCCTCGTGTATCTCGTCCCCGATGGACCGGAAGAACGTCAGCGGCGCGCCGTAGGGGTCGTAGACCTCGTCCGCCTCCGCCGTGGGCGCCAGGAGCCACCCGCGTAGAGCCGCCGCCGCGCGCACCAGGGCGCGGGCGCGCATGACCACGCCGTCCTCCAGCGGGGGCAGGGTGGCCGGATCTATCGCGTTGACCAGGCGGGTGAACTCCTTCAGCGTGAAGGTGCGCAGGCCCGCCGAATGGCCCATGGAGATGACCTGGGCGCGGTGGTCGCGGGTGGCGGTCAGCACCAGGTCGGCCCGGATGACGTGCTCGTCGAGGAGTTCACGCCCGGTGAAGCCGGAGGCGTCCGCGCCGAAGTCGGCCAGCACGGTCTCCGCGTTGGCCTCCATGGGCGCGCCCTCGTGGCCCCAGGTGCCCGCGCTCTCCACGATCAGCCCGCCGCCCAGCACCCCGAGCCGCTGCGACACGAAATGCCGGGTCAGCCGCTCGGTGATGGGCGAGCGGCAGACGTTGCCGGTGCTGACGTGCAGGATGCGGAAGGAGTCGCGCGGAAACCCGAATGTCGTGGTCTCCTCCGCGGCACGTACCCCGTTGCCTATGCCGCGCCCCGCGTCAGGGGCTGTCAATTCGCCACCTCGAGGTCGGGTACGACCTTCCGCAGCTCGTCCGCGGAGATCGCGCCCTCACGCAGCAGCAGCGGCACCTCACGGCTGACGTCGACGATCGAGGAGGGGACGTTGCCGGGGGTGGGACCGCCGTCGAGGTAGACGGAGACGGAGTCGCCGAGCATCTCCTGGGCGTAGTCGCAGTTCTCCGGCGCGGGGTGGCCGGTGAGGTTGGCGGAGGAGACGGCCATGGGGCCGACCTCCGTCAGCAGCTCGATGGCGACCGGGTGCAGGGGCATGCGGACGGCGACCGTGCCGCGGGTGTCGCCCAGGTCCCACTGGAGGGACGGCTGGTGCTTGGCGACCAGGGTGAGCGCGCCCGGCCAGAAGGCGTCGACCAGCTCCCAGGCCAGCTCGGAGAAGTCCGTGACCAGGCCGTGCAGGGTGTTCGGCGAGCCGATGAGGACGGGCGTGGGCATGTTGCGGCCCCGGCCCTTGGCCTCCAGCAGGTCGCCCACGGCCTCCTTGGAGAACGCGTCGGCGCCGATGCCGTACACCGTGTCCGTCGGCAGGACCACGAGTTCCCCGCGGCGGACGGCGGACGCGGCCTCGCGCAGACCGGTCACGCGGTCGGTGGCGTCATTGGTGTCGTATCGCCGTGCCATGTCTAGCGGGCCTCCTCGTGCACGTACTGCTCGGATGAAGAAGTCGGGCCGGCGCTCACGGCATCGCCCTGCGGGCGGTCGCGAAGCGCGGGCGGTTGTTGAGGTCGGGGTGGTCGGCCGCGTCGGCCCAGCCCCGCTCCTCGGTGAAGATCCACGGCACCTGGCCGCCCTGGGTGTCGGCGTGCTCGACGACGACGACACCGCCCGGGCGCAGGAGCCGGTGCGCGGTCCGTTCCAGGCCGCGGATGAGGTCGAGGCCGTCCTCGCCGGAGAACAGCGCCATGTTCGGGTCGTAGTCCCGTGCCTCGGGCGCGACGTACTCCCACTCGGTGAGCGGGATGTACGGCGGGTTGGAGATGACGAGGTCGACCTGGCCGTCGAGGTCGGGGAAGGCGTCCAGGGCGTTGCCCTGGCGCAGGTCGACCCTGGACCCCTGCATGTTCTTACGGGTCCACACCAGGGCGTCCTCGGACAGCTCGACGGCGTGCACGCGGGAGCGCGGGACCTCCTGGGCGAGGGCGAGCGCGATCGCGCCGGAGCCGGTGCACAGGTCGACGATGCAGGGTTCGACGACGTCCATCGCGCGTACGGCGTCTATGGCCCACCCGACCACCGACTCGGTCTCCGGGCGGGGGACGAAGACGCCGGGGCCGACCTGGAGCTCCAGGTAGCGGAAGTAGGCCCGCCCGGTGATGTGCTGGAGCGGCTCGCGCTGCTCGCGCCGGGCGATGACCTCCCAGTACCGGGCGTCGAAGTCGGAGTCCCGCACGGAGTGGAGTTCGCCGCGCTTGACGCCGTGCACGAACGCGGCGAGTTCCTCCGCGTCGGTGCGCGGCGAGGGCACGCCGGCGTCGGCCAGCCGCTGGGTGGCCTGAGCTACCTCAGCGAGCAGCAGGCTGCGGGGGCTCGGGGGTCGCCCTCCAAATGATCGCTGCACGCAAGTCCTCCGTGTCGTACTGGGTCGTACGCGTTCCGTGGGTACGCCTCTTACGCGGCTGCGAGCTTGGCGGCCGAGTCCGCGTCGACGCAGGCCTGGATCACCGCGTCGAGGTCGCCGTCCAGGACCTGGTCCAGGTTGTAGGCCTTGAAGCCGACGCGGTGGTCCGAGATGCGGTTCTCCGGGAAGTTGTAGGTGCGGATCTTCTCGGAGCGGTCGACGGTGCGGACCTGGCTACGGCGGGCGTCGGCGGCCTCCCTCTCCGCCTCCTCCTGCGCCATGGCGAGCAGCCTGGAGCGCAGGATACGCAGTGCCTGCTCCTTGTTCTGCAGCTGGCTCTTCTCGTTCTGGCAGGAGGCGACGACTCCGGTGGGCAGGTGCGTGATGCGCACGGCGGAGTCGGTGGTGTTCACGGACTGGCCGCCGGGCCCGGAGGAGCGGTAGACGTCGATGCGCAGATCGTTGGGGTTGATCTCGACGTCGACCTCCTCGGCCTCGGGGGTGACGAGGACACCGGCCGCCGAGGTGTGGATGCGGCCCTGGGACTCGGTCGCCGGCACCCGCTGCACGCGGTGCACGCCGCCCTCGTACTTCAGGCGCGCCCAGACGCCCTGGCCGGGCTCCGGGCTCTGGCCGCCCTTGGTCTTCACGGCGACCTGGACGTCCTTGTAGCCGCCCAGCTCGGACTCGGTGGCGTCGATGATCTCGGTCTTCCAGCCGACCCGCTCGGCGTAGCGCAGGTACATCCGCAGCAGGTCGCCGGCGAACAGGGCGGACTCGTCGCCGCCCGCGCCCGCCTTGATCTCGAGGATGACGTCCTTGTCGTCGCTGGGGTCGCGCGGGATCAGCAGCAGGCGCAGCTTCTCCGTCAGCTCCTCGCGCTGCCGCTCCAGGTCCTTGACCTCGGCGGCGAAGTCCGGGTCGTCGGCGGCGAGTTCCCGCGCGGTGTCCATGTCGTCGCCGGTCTGCTTCCAGGAGCGGAACGTGGCGACGATCGGGGTGAGCTCGGCGTACCGCTTGTTCAGCTTGCGCGCGTTGGCCTGGTCGGCGTGGACCGACGGGTCGGCGAGCTTCTTCTCCAGGTCGGCGTGCTCACCGACGAGTTCCTCGACGGCCTCGAACATCTCTGGCTCCTGTACTGCAAACGAAAAAGGGAAGGGCGGGCGACCAAAAACGCCGGTCCCGGCGCGCCCGGGAAGGGGCGCGGCCGTGGACCGGCGAAGTGGGGCTCGCTACTTCTTGGAGCCGGCGGCCTTGCCGAAGCGGGCCTCGAAGCGGGCCACACGGCCACCGGTGTCGAGGATCTTCTGCTTGCCCGTGTAGAACGGGTGGCACTCGGAGCAGACGTCGGCGCGGATGGTGCCGGCCTCGATCGTGCTACGGGTGGTGAACGACGCGCCGCAGGTGCAGCTGACCTGCGTCTCGACGTACGTGGGGTGGATGTCGCGCTTCAAGGTGTCTCCTAGGTTCGGGAGGGCGCCGGGTCGCAGCCGCGGGATGCGGAAGCGTGAACCGGAGCCGACGTACCAGTCTGCCAGGACTGGCGCCATCCCCCAAAACCGGGGGTTGCCGTGATCTATTCCCCGCGGGCCGCTCGGCCCTCAGGACGTCACCACACCGTCGGCCTCACCGGTGGCCGTGCCGGTCGTCGCCGCCTTGGGGATGGGCTTGTCGTTCTTGAGGGCGTTCCAGACCAGCTGGGCCTTGGCCCGCTCCACCAAGACCCGGTTGGGGTCGGCCGGGTCGTAGCGGACCGGCATGGTGACCATGGTCATGTCGGACGCGGAGATGCCCTTGAGGCCGCTCGCGAAGGACATGAGGGCGTTCAGGGAGCCGAGGTCGGAGTCGGTGGTGACGGCCTTGGTGGCGGTGTCGGCCAGGTCGTACAGCGCGGTGCCGCCGCCGGTGAGGACGCCGACCTGCTTGACCTGCTCGACCAGGGCCTTGACGAAGGCCTGCTGGAGCTGGATGCGGCCGAGGTCGGAGCCGTCGCCGACGCCGTGCCGGGTGCGGACCAGGCCGAGGGCCTGCTCGCCGCTCAGCCAGTGGGTGCCGGCCTTGAGCCGGAGGTGGCTGTCGGGGTCGTCGATGTCCTTGGTGGTGGTGACCTCGACGCCGCCGAGTTCGTCGATCAGCTTCTGGAAGCCGGCGAAGTCGACCTCCAGGTAGTGGTCCATGCGGACGCCGGTCATCGACTCCACGGTCTTGACCGCGCAGGCCGCGCCGCCCGTGGTGTACGCGGAGTTGAACATCACGTCGCGGGCCGCGTCGTGGGTGGTGCCCCGGCTGTCGGTGCACTCGGGGCGGTCGATGAGGGTGTCGCGCGGGATGGAGACCACACCGGCCTTCTGGTGGCCCTCGTAGACGTGGACGATCATCGCCGTGTCGGAGCGGGCGGTGCCGTCGTCCGTGCCGCCGCCGAGCTTCTTGTTGGTGCCGGAGCGGGTGTCGGAGCCGAGGACGAGGATGTTCTCGGAGCCGTTGTCGACCTTGGTGGGCCGCTCGGTGCCGAGGGCCTGGTCGATGTCGACGCTCTTGATGTTGCCGTTGAGCTTGAAGTAGAGGTAGCCGGCTCCGGTGCCGCCCAGGGCGACGACGCCCGCCGCGGTCCAGGCCGCGATCAGCAGGCCCTTGCCGCGGGCGCGCGACTTGCGGCGCCGGCCCTCGGCGCGGTGGCGGCCGCTGCCGTCGTGCTCGTCCCGTGTGCCGGCCTCTCCCGGTATGCCGGGCTCCGGCGTGCTCTCGGCGGACATGTGCTCCTCGGTTCTCGTCTCCGGTCGGTTACCCCCTGCGGTCAGGGACAGGCCGGCCCGGTACATCCGGGTCGGCCCCTTACCGCACCAATCGTCACTCCGTCCTGTCAGACGGGGAAACTCGAGCCAGGGTTGCACAACGCTCCGTGCCCGGCCTGAGCCAGACCGGGCACGGAGCGTGTTCGAGTGAGCGGGCGCTTACCCCGCTCACCTGTGGGTTCAGCCGAAGATGTCGTACTGCTTGAAGGTGGTGCCGAGCGAGACCCGTGTGGCGAAGATCGCAGTGCTGGCCTTGCCGGTGCCCTTGTACAGGTAGAGCGTGCCGCCGGGCGTGCGGGCCAGGAAGTCGGCCCGGCCGTCGCCGCTGACGTCACCGACGGCGGCGAAGGCGTTGTACGTCGTGGAGCTCCACGTCGCCACCTTGATCCGGGCGGAGAACGCGGTCGTGCCGGCCGTGCCGGTGCCCGGGTACAGGTACACCGCGCCGGTGCTGGAGTTGCGGGCCAGCAGGTCGGCCTTGCCGTCGCCGGTGAAGTCGCCGTGACCGCGCACGAAGTTGTACTGGTTCCAGCCGGAGCCGACCTTCACGGGCGCGGAGAAGGTGCCGTTGCCCTTGCCCGGGTAGGTCCACAGGACGCCGGTGGAGTCGACGGCGAGCAGGTCGGGCAGGTAGTCGCCGGTGACGTCACCGGGGGTGACGATCGCCCGGCGGGTCTTCCAGTTGTCGCCGATGAGCTGGGTGGCCCAGGTCCCGCTGGCGGGGACGAAGTGCTTCCAGAAGACGTCGCCGTCCGAGGACCGGCGCAGCAGCAGGTCCTGGTAGCCGTCCCGGTCCAGGTCGGTCTGGAGGACGATGTTGAAGCCGCTCCAGGTGCCCCAGGAGACGCGCGCGGCGAGCGAGGAGCCCTTGGAGTCCAGCTCGTAGCCGGTCTGGGTGGAGGAGCTGCGCACCCACAGGTCGGCCAGGTGGTCACCGCTGAGGTTGGTGTCGTCCACCCGCGGGTAGGACGGGCCGACGTACGTGGACATCTTCGCGAAGACGCTGTACGCGCCGCTCTCGACGCAGTCCTTCACGCCCCAGGAGACGACACCGACGATCCGGTTGTCGACGACCAGCGGGCCGCCGGAGTCGCCGTTGCAGGCGCTGGTGGTGCCGGTGTCGCTGCCGGTGGCGGGCGTGCCCGCGCACACCATGTGGCCCTTGATGTAGTCGGCGCCGTAGTAGTTCGAGCAGGTGGCGTCGGCCTGGATCGGCAGCGTGGCCGCCTTCAGGTTGTCCGAGATGTCTTCCGAGGTGGAGCTGGTGCGGCCCCATCCGTAGACGGTGGCCTGGGTGCCGACCTTGTACGACGTGGAGTCCAGGTTCGTCGTCATCCGGATCGGCGTGGCCTTCACCGGGTTCGGCAGCGTCAGGACGGCGACGTCGTTGTCGATGGTCGCGGCGTTGTACGACGGGTGGTACCACTGGCGCCAGACGCCGGAGGCCGTGCCGCCGTGCAGGTCGGTGCCGGTCGGCAGCTGCGAGGTGCCGGTGACGACGGAGCCGTGGGCCTTCCAGTCGTAGCCCTTGATGCAGTGCGCGGCGGTGAGGATCTTCGTCGGTGCCACCACCGCGCCGCCGCAGAAGAAGCCGATGTCGTCGCTGGTGGACGAGGTGCCGCGGTTGTCGCTGTACCAGAGCTGGGCCATCCACGGGGCCGTGGTGATGGTCGTCGTGGTACCGCCGATGATCTTCGGGTCGACGGTGGTGGCGCCGGTGCTCGCGCTCAGGGAGGCCTTGGAGGCGGTCTGTCCGGGCAGGTCGTCACCGGCGAGGGCGCCCGCGATGCGCTTCTGGAGCTCCGCGAGCGACGGGCCGCTGCGGACGGGCGTCGGCGGGGCCTCGGAGGCCTGCGCGGACGAGGTCAGCAGCGCTCCGGCGACGGCGGCGGCGACCGCGGCGGCGGTGACGGGCAGTGCGATCCGCAGCCGGCGTCTGTGCCGTCCGCCCCCGGACGTGGGTGTACCCACTCAAGTCCCCCCTCGGGATCTGAAGTTCACCAGGTGCACGGTCGAATAGGCGACCGAAGGCGTGATCGTACCTTGCCCGTGAACAGCGAAAAGGGCCGCCCCCCGGATCGGGGAGCGGCCCTTTTGACGGAAGCCGGGACGTCAGTCGCCGTTGCCCGGAGAGGGCGTCGTCTTCTGGATCTGCATCAGGAATTCGACGTTCGACTTGGTCTGCTTCATCTTGTCGAGGAGCAGCTCGATCGCCTGCTGCTGGTCGAGCGCGTGCAGCACCCGGCGCAGCTTCCAGACGACGGCCAGCTCCTCGTTGCCGAGCAGGATCTCCTCCTTGCGGGTACCGGACGCGTCGACGTCCACCGCCGGGAAGATGCGCTTGTCGGCGAGCTTCCGGTCGAGCTTGAGCTCCATGTTGCCGGTGCCCTTGAACTCCTCGAAGATCACCTCGTCCATGCGGGAGCCGGTGTCGACGAGAGCCGTCGCCAGGATGGTGAGCGAGCCACCGTCCTCGATGTTGCGCGCGGCGCCGAAGAAGCGCTTCGGCGGGTACAGGGCGGTCGAGTCGACACCACCGGACAGGATGCGGCCGGAGGCCGGGGCGGCCAGGTTGTAGGCACGGCCCAGACGGGTGATCGAGTCGAGCAGCACGACGACGTCGTGGCCCAGCTCCACCAGGCGCTTGGCGCGCTCGATGGCGAGCTCGGCGACCGTGGTGTGGTCCTCGGCCGGGCGGTCGAAGGTCGAGGAGATGACCTCGCCCTTGACCGACCGCTGCATGTCGGTGACCTCTTCCGGACGCTCGTCGACGAGGACGACCATCAGGTGGCACTCGGGGTTGTTGTGGGTGATCGCGTTGGCGATCGCCTGCATGATCATGGTCTTGCCGGTCTTCGGCGGGGCCACGATCAGACCACGCTGGCCCTTGCCGATCGGCGACACCAGGTCGATGATCCGGGTGGTCAGCACGCCCGGGTCCGTCTCCAGGCGGAGGCGGTCCTGCGGGTAGAGCGGGGTGAGCTTGTTGAACTCGGGGCGGCCACGGCCGTGTTCGGGCGCCATGCCGTTGACCGAGTCCAGCCGCACGAGCGCGTTGAACTTCTCCCGCCGCTCGCCTTCCTTGGGCTGGCGCACGGCACCGGTGAGGTGGTCGCCCTTGCGCAGGCCGTTCTTGCGGACCTGGGCGAGGGAGACGTACACGTCGTTCGGGCCGGGCAGGTAACCGGACGTGCGGATGAAGGCGTAGTTGTCGAGGATGTCCAGGATGCCCGCGACGGGGATCAGGACGTCGTCCTCGGCGATCTGCGGCTCCACGGCCACGTCGTCGCGGCCGCGACGGCCACGGCGGTCGCGGTAGCGGCCGCGACGGCCCCGGCGGCCGCCGTCGAAGTCGTCCTCGTCCTGCGGACCGGCGCCGCGGTCCTGGCGGCCGCCGCCCTGCTGCTGGCTCTGCTGCTGACGCTGGCCGCCCTGACCCTGCTGGTCGTCGCCCTTGCCGCGGCGGTCGCGGTCGCGGCCGCGCTCACGGCGGTCACGGCGACGGCCCTCGGCGGAGTCGGCGTCGGCCTTGGCCTCGCCCTGCTCCGGCTGGGCCGGCGCGGGGGTCTCCGCCTTGGGGGCGGCCTTCGCCTCGGCGGTGACGGTCTCGGGGGTGCCCGCCTCGGCGGTGGCGCGGCGACGGCGGCGCTCGGTGGGGGCGTCCTGGCTGGCCGGCTGGCCGGGGATCTCGATCTGCTGCTGGGCCACGGCCTTCTCGGCGGGGGCCTCGGCCGGGGCGGCGTCCGCCTTCTTCTCGGCGGCGGCCTCACCCGTGCGCGCCTTGGAGGTGGCGCGGCGCTTCGGCTTGGTCTCGGCGGGGGCTTCGGCCTTCGCGGCCGGGGCGCCGCCGGCGGCCTGCGCCTCCTTGATGACCTCGATCAGCTGGCTCTTGCGCATCCGCGCGGTGCCCCTGATACCGAGGCCGGATGCGACCTGCTGCAGCTCGGCCAGCACCATGCCCTCGAGGCCGGTACCGCGGCGCCGCCGGGAGCCGGCACCGGTGGCAGGCGCGGAGGCGTCCGTGGCGGGCGCGGCAGCGGTCTCCTCGACACGTGCGCCCATCAGATCGGTGGTGTCGCTCACGAAGGGTCCTTCCCTGGAGCGGACGTCGGCCTGTCTGGCTCGGCGACCGGTTGTGCTGTCCGACTTCGGTCCTTGATGTGGCGAAGCCGGGGCGGTGGTCCGCCCTATGCGGCGGAAGAGATATCTGGTGATTGGCGCTTCCTCGACGAGCCGTGACACCCGGTGTCACGTGGCGCGGTCGCACCGATTCCGGAGCGTGCCCGTCGGACCGCTCAGCGTCGCTGTACGGCGTACTGCCCAGGTACGACGTACGGAACGCAGTGCGGCTCGGGGAGCTCCCGGAAGAATGTCTGTCCCGGACGGGGACACGAAGCACCTCGCCATGGTGGGGTCGGGTGCAGACTTGAGATTAACACTACCGGATCCAACAAACATTCCCCCTCTCGAAATCCGGCAACCGTGCGCTAAATGTCACCGGAGGGCGCGAGCGGCAGCACGCTCGCGCCGTGCAGGTCCAGTCCGAGCCGGTTGGCGGCCCAGTCCGCGCCCGCGAGCGCCTCGACCTTGTCGGCGGTGCCGGCGTCGGCCAGCGCCATGACGGTGGGCCCGGCGCCGGAGATGACGGCCGGGATGCCGTCGGCGCGCAGCCGTTCCACCAGGGCGGCGCTCGCCGGCATGGCGGGCGCGCGGTACTCCTGGTGGAGACGGTCCTCGGTGGCGGGCAGCAGCAGCTCGGGGCGCCTGGTCAGGGCCTCGACGAGCAGTGCGGCACGGCCCGCGTTGGTCGCGGCGTCGACGTGCGGCACGGTGCGCGGGAGCAGACCGCGCGCGGTCTCGGTCAGCACCGGCTTCCCGGGTACGAAAACCACCGGAACGATGGAATCGGAGGGCTCCATCCTGATCGCCCGCGCGGCGCCCGCCTCCATCCAGGACAGGGTGAACCCGCCGAGCAGACAGGCCGCGACGTTGTCCGGGTGGCCCTCGATCTCGGTGGCGAGCTCCAGCAGGGCCGTGTCGTCGAGCCTGGCCTCCCCGCCTATGGTCACGGCGCGGGCGGCGACGATGCCGGCGCAGATGGCGGCCGAGGAGGAGCCGAGGCCGCGGCCGTGCGGGATGCGGTTGGCGCAGACGATCTCCAGGCCGCGCGGCTGGCCGCCCAGGACGTCGAAGGCGGTGCGCAGGGAGCGGACGAGGAGGTGCTTCTCGTCACGCGGCAGCGTCTCGCTGCCCTCCCCCGCGATGTCGATGTGCAGCCCGGAGTCGGCCACCCGGACGACCACGTCGTCGTAGAGCCCCAGCGCCAGGCCGAGGGCGTCGAAGCCCGGGCCGAGGTTGGCGCTGGTGGCGGGGACGCGCACCCGGACGGCGGCGGCGCGGAACGCTGGACCGGCCATCGCTCGTTGACTCTCCTTGAGCTGCGGAACTGTCGAATGACATTCGATACGAACGGGAAGGACCCTGGGCCGCCGGTGCGGCACTGCACTCGGCACATGCGAGCGAGGCATATGCGGCGGGCGGGTTCGCTACAGCCTATCGAAGGAAGGTTCTGTGGCGACATAGGGCGCACAGGAGGCGCACGATGCGTGTCGTAAGCCCCCTGTGCACCCCCGCGAGGGGAAACCCCGGGTGTACCTCGTTACGCGAGGCCGAGGCGGGCGGCCGCGGTGGCCGCGTCGACGGGCACGGTGACCGGCTGCGGGGCGCCGGCGACGGCCCAGTCGGGGTCCTTCAGACCGTTGCCGGTGACGGTGCACACGATCGTCTGGCCCGGGTCGACCTTGCCCTGCTCTGCGGCCTTGAGCAGACCGGCCACGGACGCGGCGGACGCGGGCTCCACGAAGACGCCCTCCTGCGCGGCCAACAGCCGGTAGGCGCGCAGGATCTCACGGTCCGTCACCTCGTCGATGAGACCGCCGGACTCGTCCCGCGCGGCCAGCGCGTACTGCCAGGAGGCCGGGTTGCCGATCCGGATCGCGGTGGCGATGGTCGACGGGTCCTTGACGACCTCGCCGCGCACGATCGGGGCGCTGCCGGAGGCCTGGAAGCCCCACATGCGCGGCGTCCCGGCGGCGACGCCGTCGGCGGCGTACTCCTTGTAGCCCTTCCAGTAGGCGGTGATGTTGCCCGCGTTGCCGACCGGCAGGACGTGGATGTCGGGGGCGGCGCCGAGCATGTCCACGATTTCGAACGCGGCCGTCTTCTGACCCTCGATACGCACCGGATTGACCGAATTGACCAGCGCCACCGGGTAGTTGTCGCTCAGCGAGCGGGCCAGCGTGAGGCAGTCGTCGAAGTTGCCGTCGACCTGGAGGATCTTCGCGCCGTGCACGAGGGCCTGGCCCATCTTGCCGAGCGCGATCTTGCCCTGCGGGACGAGCACGGCGGACACCATGCCCGCGCGCACCGCGTACGCGGCGGCGGAGGCGGAGGTGTTGCCGGTGGAGGCGCAGATGACCGCCTTGGCGCCCTCCTCCTTGGCCCGGGTGATGGCCATGGTCATGCCGCGGTCCTTGAAGGACCCGGTGGGGTTCGCGCCCTCGACCTTGAGGTGGACCTCGCAGCCGGTGCGCTCGGAGAGCACCTGCGCGGGCACGAGGGGCGTGCCGCCCTCGCGGAGCGTCACGACCGGCGTGCTGTCGGATACCGGCAGCCGGTCCCGGTACTCCTCGATGATTCCGCGCCACTGGTGGGTCATTGCTGGTTACTCTCCTTCAACCCGCATGATGCTGGCGACACCCCGCACGGTGTCGAGCTTGCGCAACGCCTCGACGGTCCCGGCCAGGGACGCGTCGGACGCGCGGTGGGTGACGACGACGAGGGAGGCCTCGCCGTCCTTGCCCTGCTGACGAACCGTATCGATGGATACGTCGTGCTCGGCGAACACGGTCGCGACCTGGGCGAGAACGCCCGGTTTGTCCGCGACGTCGAGGCTGATGTGGTAGCGGGTGACGACGTCACCCATCGGCGACACGGGCAGCGCGGCGTAGGCCGACTCGCCGGGCCCGGTGGATCCGGTGAGCCGGTTGCGGCAGACGGCGACGAGGTCGCCGAGGACGGCGGAGGCGGTGGGGGAACCGCCGGCGCCGGGCCCGTAGAACATGAGCTGCCCGGCGGCGTCGGACTCCACGAAGACGGCGTTGTACGCGCCGCGCACGGAGGCGAGCGGGTGGGTCAGCGGAATCATCGCGGGGTGCACGCGCGCGGTGACGGACGCGCCGTCCGCGGCCCGCTCGCAGATGGCGAGCAGCTTGATGGTGCACCCCATCTCCTTGGCGGAGGCGAAGTCGGCGGCCGTGACCTCGGTCATGCCCTCGCGGTAGACGTCGTCGAGGCGCACGCGCGTGTGGAAGGAGATCCCGGCGAGGATGGCGGCCTTCGCGGCGGCGTCGAACCCTTCGACGTCGGCGGTCGGGTCGGCTTCCGCGTACCCGAGCGCGGTCGCCTCGTCGAGCGCCTCCTGGTAGCCGGCCCCCGTCGAGTCCATCTTGTCGAGGATGAAGTTGGTCGTGCCGTTGACGATGCCCATCACCCGGTTGATCTTGTCGCCGGCGAGGGACTCGCGCAGCGGGCGGATCAGCGGGATGGCGCCGGCGACGGCGGCCTCGTAGTAGAGGTCCTCGCCGTGCTCCTCGGCGACGGCGTGCAGGGCGGCGCCGTCCTGGGCGAGCAGCGCCTTGTTCGCGGAGACCACGGAGGCGCCGTACTCGAAGGCGGTGGTGATGAGGGTGCGGGCGGGCTCGATGCCGCCGATGACCTCGACGACGACGTCGATGTCGCCGCGTTTGACCAGCGCGGTGGCGTCGGTGGTGACCAGGGCGGGATCGATGCCCTCGCGGACCTTGGAGGGCCGCCGCACGGCGACCCCGGCCAGCTCCACCGGGGCGCCGATCCTCGCGGCGAGGTCGTCGGCGTGCGTCGTCATGATGCGCGCCACCTCTGAGCCGACCACTCCACAGCCCAGCAGCGCCACCTTCAGCGGACGCGTACGCATCATCCGACCTCGTTTCCTCATACCGTCTACGGTTGCACCAGTCTCACTCACCGGACGGGAGTTTCTG
>NZ_BQUN01000128.1:0-3300 GCF_026008495.1 Streptomyces sp. A012304 | reverse complement strand
GTCCGGTCAGCCGACGTCGAGACGGAGGAGATCCTCCTCCGTCTCCCGGCGGACGATCACCCGGGCCTCACCGTCGTTCACGGCGACGACGGGCGGCCGGAGCACATGGTTGTAGTTGCTCGCCATGGACCGGCAGTAGGCACCCGTCGCCGGTACGGCGATCAGGTCGCCCGGCGCCAGGTCGGCCGGCAGGAACGCGTCCCTGACCACGATGTCCCCGCTCTCGCAGTGCTTGCCGACGACCCGGGCGAGCATCGGCTCGGCGTCGGAGGTGCGGGAGACGAGGGCGACGCTGTACTCGGCGTCGTACAGCGCGGTCCGGATGTTGTCCGACATCCCGCCGTCGACGGAGACGTACGTCCGCAGTCCGTCGAGGGGCTTGATGGTGCCGACCTCGTAGAGCGTGAAAGCGGTCGGCCCGACGATGGCACGGCCGGGCTCGACGGAGATCCGCGGAGTCCGCAGCCTGGCCGCCTCGCACTCACGGGTGACGATCTCGGTGAGCGCCTTGGCGATCTCGTGGGGTTCACGCGGGTCGTCGTCACTGGTGTACGCGATACCGAGACCGCCGCCGAGGTCGATCTCGGGCAGCTCGACGCCGTGCTCGTCGCGGATGTCCTTCAGCAGCCCGACCACACGGTGCGCGGCGACCTCGAACCCGGACATGTCGAAGATCTGCGAGCCGATGTGGGAGTGGATCCCGATGAGCTCCAGCCCGTCGAGCTGGAGGGCGCGCCGTACGGCTTCCGCCGCCTGCCCGCCGGCCAGCGGGATGCCGAACTTCTGGTCCTCGTGCGCGGTGGCGATGAACTCGTGGGTGTGCGCCTCGACGCCGACGGTGACCCGGATCTGCACCCGCTGCCGCGTGCCGAGGTCACGCGCGATGTGCGCGACGCGCACGATCTCCTGGAAGGAGTCGAGGACGATCCGCCCGACGCCGGCCTCGATGGCGCGGCGGATCTCCGCGGGCGACTTGTTGTTGCCGTGGAAGGCGATGCGGTCGGCGGGCATCCCGGCGGACAGGGCGGTGGCGAGTTCGCCGCCGGAGCAGACGTCGAGGTTGAGTCCCTCCTCGTGCAGCCAGCGCACGACGGCCCGGGACAGGAACGCCTTGCCGGCGTAGAAGACGTCGGCGTCAGTGCCGAAGGCGCCGCGCCAGGCACGGGCGCGCCCCCGGAAGTCGGTCTCGTCGATGACGTAGGCGGGGGTGCCGAACTCCTCGGCGAGCTGCTTGACGTCGATCCCACCGACGCTGACGACGCCGTCGGCGCCGCGGGTGACGGTCTGCGCCCACACCTTGGGGTCGAGGAAGTTGAGGTCGGCGGGCGGGGCGGAGTAGTGGCCCTCGGGGAGGACGTCGGCGTGACGGGGCCCGGCGGGGTGTGCGGAACGGCTCATCTTGGGCGTGCTCTTTCAGAGATGGTCTGGTGCGTCGATGCCGAGCAGGGACAGGCCGCCGGCCAGCACCGTCCCGGCGGCGTCGGCAAGAGCCAGCCGGGCGCGGTGGGCGGCCGAGGGTTTCTCCTCCCCCTGGGGCAGCACGGTCAGGAGGAGGGGCAGCGTGGCATCGGCGACGGCCAGGAGATGCCGGGTGAGACGGGAGGGGGCGGAGGGGTCGAGGACCGTGTCCGCGCTGGTGGTGGCGGTGACGGTGACGGTGGCGAGGACGCGCGGGTGGTCCGCGAGGAGCGGAAGGAGGGAGCGGGCCGCGTCGCCGTGGCAGGTGGCGGGGCCGGACTCCGCGGCGGTGAACCCGAGGTCGGCGGCGTTACGGCTGACGGCACGGGTGCGGGCGTGGGCGTACCGCACCCGGAAGAGCGGGTTGCTCTCGCGCTGTACGAGGTGATCGGCGCTGACACGGGGCCGGTCGTGCGGGGCGGGATGCAACAGCGCCCAGCGGGCGGCGTCGGGGCCGAGGGGGGTGGGGTCCTCGGGGGCGGCCAGAGGCCGAAGCCAGAAACCGCCGCGGTTGCCGTCGTTGTGGCTGCTGCTGTTGCCGCTGTTGCCGTCCTGTGGACTCTGGTGCTCGATCTCGACCCGTCCGCCCTGTGAGGCGACGATCCGCGTCAGGGCGTCGGCGAGGACCTCGGCCCGCACCTCGTACGGCACGCGCAGCGGGAAGATCCGTCCGGCGAGGGTGTCGGTGTGGCCGTAGCGCGGGCCGTCGCGCAGGATCCGCCGGACGAGGGCGGAGACGGCGGCGGAGCGGTCCAGGCTGATGTTGAGGAAGCCGGGGCCGGTGATCTCGACGTCGGTGACGCCTTCGGCGCGGGCGAGGTACGGCCGCAGCACCTCGGCGACGAGCAGCGGCGGCTGCCCGGCGGGCCGGGCGAGCTGAAGGGCGACGTTGGTCGCGTAGTCCCCACGCCCTCCGGGCCCCGGCGGCGCGACGGCCACCCGAGCGGGAACGGCCACGCTCAGCTCTCCGGCGTCCACGGCACGCCGTACTGCGTGCAGCACGGTCCGAGAGAGCTCGACGGGGGTCACGGGGACAAGCGTAGGGGAGGAGGGGGGTGGGTGAGCGAGCCGGTTTGCGGAGGTTCCGGCATATGGACGGCGTGAGCGCTTGTGCCGGCCGCCTGGCACGGCTGGTCCGCTGCCTGGCAACCCGGCTACTCGTCGGTGGGGACGCCGGGCCCGTCCCGCTACCTGGCTACTCACCGACCGGGACCTGGCCCGCCCCGCCGCCCGGCTACTCACCGACCGGAACGCCTGGCCCGTCCCGCCGCCCGGCTACTCGCCCGCGGGTCCGTTGCTGACCGCCACGCCCGTCCCCGGGCCGAGGACGGTCCCCTGCCCCGTCTTCCTCTCTCCCCTCGTCTCTCCCCTCGCGCCGTCCATGAGCCGCCGCACGAGGCTGACGAGTTCGGCGGGTTCGAAGGGCTTGGGCAGGAAGGCGTCAACGCCGACTTCGAGGCCGGCCTCGATCTCGTACTGCGTACAGGCGCTGATGATGGCGAGCGGAAGGTCGTGGGTGCGGGGGTCCGCCCGCAGCCGGGCGGCGGTGCGGAGCCCGTCCAGCCGTGGCATGACGACGTCGAGGGTCACCAGATCGGGCCGCACCTGATGAACGACATCCAGACACTCGGCACCATCGCACGCGGTCACGACCTCGAGGCCCTCCAGCTCGAGATTGACCCTGATCAGCTGCCGGATGACCTTGTTGTCGTCCACAACAAGCACCCGGCCGGACGCGCCTGGCACACCTCGAGAGTAGGTCGGCACCGGCCACCGCGTCCGGGTTTTCCCCACTTCCACCCCCTGCGAGCGTTCAGCCCCTCCCGCCCGCCCACCCAAACT
>NZ_BQUN01000127.1 GCF_026008495.1 Streptomyces sp. A012304 | reverse complement strand
CCCGGTCGGCAACCTGCCGCTGCAGCAGTGCGGCCAGGTACTCCTCGTGGGACCAGTTCTCGTCACCCACCACATGCTCCTCTGTATCGGGAACATGCTCGGCGATTCCATCGAAGCGGCCTACGCGCCGGTGAACGAAAGGCTGTCCCGTAACTGATCTTTGGCACGCAGCTACGCGCCAGGGTTGCGTCGTTCCCGTGGCCTGTTCGGTTTGATCACCTGGTGTCCGATCCGGACCAAGTTTCGGCGGGGTTGGGCTGACATCTCGACGGCATGGGGGTTCCACCTGGGGAAAGGGGCAGCGGGGCTCCCTTGGTAGGGTGCGCCGATGTCAACGATCAAGCAGTTCCAAGTGACCTTCGACTGCGCGGAACCTGCGCGCCTCGCCGCTTTCTGGTGTGAGGTGCTGGGGTACGTCGTGCCGGCGGTCCCGGAGGGCTTTGCCACGTGGGAGGAGTACCACCGCTCGCTGCCGCCCGAGGAGCAGGTGATCTACTTCGCGTGCACTGATCCCTCGGGAGTGGGTGCGCGCCTGCTCTTCCAGCGAGTTCCCGAAGGCAAGGTCGTCAAAAACCGGCTGCATCTCGATGTGCGGGCCGGTATCGGGCTCGTGGGTGAGGAGCGCCTTGCCACACTTGAGGCCGAGTGCGCACGTCTGGTCGCGCTCGGCGCGGTACATGTGCGAACGATGCGTGCCGACGGCGAGAACGAGTCCTGCATTGTGATGCAGGACCTTGAGGGCAACGAGTTCTGCCTCGACTGAGCCTCCTCCGAGACTGAGAGGCGGGGAGCCGCCTCCGGTGGGCCTCTCAGGTCCCGCATGCGGCGCAGTTATCCCGTGAGAGCGAGGTTGTGTAGGCGGGCGACGCCGTGCATTGCGTGGCGCACGCCGTCGCCTCTCAGGCGGCAGTCGCGCAGGATCTTCCAGGCCTTCATACGTGCGAAGGCATGCTCGACGCGAGCGCGGACCTGCTTGTGGGACTTGTTGTGGGCCTTTTTCCAGTCAGGGAGATCCTCTCCCCTGCGGCGGCGGTGCGGCATCACGAGCCCGGTTCCTGGGTAGCCGCCATCAGCGATGGTCATCGTGCTGCCGACGGCGGCTTTGGCGCCGGACTCCGCCCAGGCCCGGCAGTCGTTGCGATTGCCGGGCAGCGGCTGGCCGACCACCACGACCAGGCGGGTGTCGGCATCGATGACTACTTGGTGGTTGGTGGACCTCGATCCCGGACTGCGGTCTGCGCTGTTGAGTCTGGTCGAGCCGGACGAGCGCGGGGATCCGATGTCGCCGTTGCGGTGGACGACCAAGTCGACCCGCACGCTGGCGGCCGAGCTGACCCGCCAGGGACACCGGATCGGTGCCGACTCTGTCGCCGGCCTGCTGCGCCGAGGGCTTCCGGCTCCAGGCCAACGCCAAGACGCTCGAAGGCAGTCAGCATGCCGACCGGGATGCCCAGTTCCGCTACCTCAACGAGCAAGCACGCGATCACCGGGACGCCGGCCAGCCGGTGATCAGCGTGGACACCAAGAAGAAGGAGCTGGTCGGCGGCTTCCACAATCCGGGCCGTTCCTGGCGGCCGACGGGTGACCCGGTGCTGGTGCGCGTGCATGACTTCGCCGATCCGCAGCTGGGCAAGGCCATCCCTTATGGCATCTACGACCTGGCGGCCAACACCGGCTGGGTCAACGTCGGCACCGACCACGACACCGCCGCGTTCGCGGTGGAGTCGATCCGCCGCTGGTGGCGCGACCAGGGCCGGGCCGCTTATCCGAGGGCTTCCCGGCTGCTGATCACCGCCGATGCGGGCGGCTCCAACGGCTATCGCACCCGGGCCTGGAAACTCCACCTCGCCCGCCTGGCCACCGAGACCGGCCTGACCATCACGGTCTGCCACCTGCCTCCGGGCACATCGAAGTGGAACAAGATCGAGCACCGGCTCTTCTCGCACATCACCATGAACTGGCGCGGTCGCCCGCTGACCAGCGACGAAGTCATCCTCGAATCGATCGCCGCGACCACCACCCGCACCGGACTGCGCGTGCAGGCCCGGCTGGACACCAACACCTACCCCACCGGCATGGGTGTCGGCGACGCGGAGATGGCGGCTCTGCCGCTGACCCGGCACACTTTCCACGGCGAGTGGAACTATGCTCTGCACCCCCAGCCGACCCCGGCCATCCCGGCAGCCCGCAGCAGCCGGCCACCGGCGCCGCAGT
>NZ_BQUN01000126.1 GCF_026008495.1 Streptomyces sp. A012304 | reverse complement strand
GCGGTCCCCCGGCCCCATTCTTCCTTCGGGTCGATGACCTACTTGCCGCTGGGAGACAGCCACAGCGGCGCCGAAACGGACCGCGAGCGCTGAGGCTCACGCAGCGTCCGGTGACTGCACACCTCCTCGTCGGCCACCTGGTCCTCGATGCTGAAGCCCCGGTAGGCGACGATGTGCGCCAGCCGGTCGTCCTTCGCCCGCGCCGTCGCGGTGAAGCGGCGGTCGCCCACCAGCGCCGGACTGCCCGAGGAATAGTCGATCATCATCAGCGTGCCCTCCGGCACCATCAGAATCTCGGCGATGGTCACGTCCGCCGCGCGAGCGGCCTTGCGGAACCATCCGGGGTTGGACGCCCAGTAGAGGTTCCCCTCGGTGTCGACAGCGACGGAGAGCGGGCTCACCGCCGTGCGTGCCAGCATGACCAGTTGCGGCCAGCGCCGGTCGGTCCACACCAGAGCAGCCCGGCCCACGACGGACTCCAGGACGTCGAGGGTGGGCAGGATGACCCCTCCCTCCTGGTCGAGCGCCTGATAGAGCACCTCAGTGTCGGTCTCACCCGTCGGTCGCGGGAGGTCATACTCCGCCCGCAGCCGCCACGCGTCCACGTCTCCGTTGTGCGTGCCGATGAGCTGTCCCACCTGCAGCGGGCTGGAGTTGACCAGCGTCGTCCGACCCTGGGTCGCCCAGCGGGTGTGACCGAGGGCGACCGGAGCCGCGTCGAGATCACTCATGTAGTCGGACTTCCACACGTCACGGAACCGGCCAGATCCCTTGACGATGCGCCAGCCTCCCGCCGTAACGTCACGGCGGTTGTTGACCGGACGCCGCGTCAGCGGCTGCGTTGCTGCGGTGGCGAACGCCAGGCCCGCCGAGTCCTTTCCGCGCTCTTCGGCCAGATGCCCCAGGGCGACACACATGATGGTGGCGCGGGTGGGGTCACAGGTCTGGTTTCGGACAACTCCGAACAGACCGCACATAGTTGTTCCTTTTCTGCCTCGATTCTCCGCGAGGAGACCGAGGTGTACTGCTCAAGCCGTCAGGCCGCGCCGCGCGCGGCCTGACGGGTACTGCATGGTGGGGTGTTCATCCGCTCACCCCAGAGGGCGGTACGGACTTACCGGGACTCCGCCTTGACGAAGTCACCGTCGGGGATCTCCTCGGCGTCGGTGAACCAGCGGCGAGACGACTCGCCCGCGAGGTACACGTACGCCTCGATCTCGCCGCCGTCGGCAAGAGTCACAGTGCGGACCTTGCGGTCGTACATGTTGTTGCGACCCTCGCCCCGGTAGCCTTCGAGCCGGTCGAGCCGACGGAGCACGACGGGCCACTGCTCGGGGTCTACGTCCATGACCTCGCCGACGACCTTCCGGCCATCCCGCTGGATCGCGAAGGGGACACCGGAACCGAAGATCGCGTAGTCGTTCAGGGTCGCGGGGCGCTCCTGAATCGTGGTGCCCTCCAGGATGCCGAAGTAGTTGCCCTGCCCGGCACGGAGCGTGCCGTAGACGAAAACGGGCCTCTGCTCAGTGGTGAACACGGGTTCGCCACCTTTCTGGTACTGCTCGCCGGTCACCTTCTCCGGCGTTGATGACTCAACTCTACAGCACTATTTCCAATTATGCAACTCCCAGGCCTGCCTTCCATCGCGAGTGTTGCATAATTGGATTTACTGCGGTACTTTGGATGTGTCGTCGGGCGTGAGCACTCGCCGCCCGGCGACCCTGTGAAGGAGCCGCCCACATGCGGCTCGACCTCCGCTGCCCCCTCCCAGCACAGCGGAGGCACAGGCCCCGGGCGCGGCGCTCACGGTGCCGCGCCCGGATCGAACGACGCCCACTCAACGAACGCCCATTCAACCGGTCCTTCACCCCATGGAGTTGCCCATGCCGTTCATGATGAGCACCCGCGCTCTGGCCCGGCTCGACCACGCGGCACTCCGCGCGGCTGGCCAAAGGTCAGCAGAGGGCCGGCCGAGCCGGATCGGCGGCGCGGCCGCTCCGTATGCCGTGTTCGCCACCGCCGGCTACGCGCGCACCATGCTGCGCCACGTGCTCCGCCTGAGGCAGTGGGTCACCGTCATCAGCCAGGCCGACGACCTCCACCCCCTCATCGAAGGGGCAGTGAGCCCGGCCATCCGGCTGCAGATCCCGGCCGGATCCATGTCCCGTGAGTTCCTGGCCGCCTACGACAACACCCGGCGATTCGCCCTGAGCCCCATCGCCCCGTGCCCGCAGTGCGGAGCGCGCGTTCCGACGGTATGCATCAACAACCTGGCCGACTACGGCGACTGGCTGCGTGGCGCCCAGGACCTCGCCGAGTCCCCGTTCTACCGCACCTCGCCCGCCCATCACAGTGACTGCCCGCTCCCGCGTCAGCCACTGACGACGTAATCGGGTCCGCAGCACCCCGCGTCGCGGCGCCCGAATGCGTCGAGGCGCCCGAATGCGTCGAGGCGCCCGAATGCGTCGAGGCGCCCGAACAGATCGAAGCAGTACCGATGACTCGCTCCCATCCCCCGCACCCGCTGCGGAAGCAGGCCGAACCGACCATCACCGTGGTGTCGGTGCCGGCCCCTGCGCGACGCACCGAGAAGGAACAGATCTTCCACGACGGCCTCACCGAACACCTCTTGTTCGCGCTGCCGATCGCGATGCTCGAGATCAGCCGGATGCCACCGCACGCACTGGACCCGCTCCGGGCCATGGCGGCTGCGGCCATCGGCGGCCGCGGCGACGTTCTCCAGTTCCCGAGCAAGAAGCACACCGCCGAGGCGGGCCAGCAGTTGGATCTCGGTCTCGCCTACCTGGCGCTGATGACCGCAGGCGGCATCACCAAGTTCGGTGTGCACGCCTGCGCCGCGCCCCATGACGACTGCCCGGCCGACACATCGAGCTCCAACCAGACGGAAAGCACGACATGAACACCAGCTCGACCACCGACACGCCGCACACGAAGCCCAAGGCGCGCCGGTGGCTCCTCACCCAGAACCGGCAACTGCGGGCCGAAGGGATCTTCAACTGGCCACTTCCCGCTTGGGCCGGCCGCTTTTCCGATGGATCGACATACAACGCCTGCCCGGAGGCCGGGGCCTGCGCGAAGCTCTGCTACGCGAGGGTGGGTACCTATCGGTGGCCGGTCGTCCTGGCCGCGCACGAGCGCAACATGTGGATGACGATGCATGCCCTGGACGAGTGGGAAGCCCAGATGGCCGAGGAACTCCGCCACCGGCGGTATCGGGGCAAATGGATTCGCTTGCACGATTCCGGCGACTTCCATTCCGACGAATATTTGCAGGCGTGGCTGCGCATCATGCGGAACGCCCCCGCAGACACCTGGTTCTACTGCTACACGAAATCCGTTTCGCGTTTCCGCCGGCTCGTTGAGCCGAATCCGCCCGAGAATTTCCTGTGGTGCTACAGCCTGGGCGGGAAGGAGGACTTTCTGCTGGATCTGGAGAGCGACCGCCATGCCGACGTGTTCCCCGGCGTCGAGGAACTGGAGGAGGCGGGCTACACCGACCAGACGGAATCCGACCTCCTGTCTGTCCTGAGCGAGTCGCCGAAGGTCGGCATCCCGGCGAACCGGATCCCGATGCTGCTCAAACGGCAGGGTGACGAGACCTTCAGCAGCTTGCAGCGCGCCCTGGACAAGAAGCTCGCCGAGAAGAAGCAGCGCCGCACGGCCGCAGGCAGCCTCGGTCTCGCTTCCTGACCGCCGGCCACCGGCTCGCC
>NZ_BQUN01000125.1 GCF_026008495.1 Streptomyces sp. A012304 | reverse complement strand
ACCAGCAGGCCGCGTGCGCGCAGGACGCGTCGTTCGAGGGGGGTGAAGATGAGCAGGTCGATGGCGATGCCGACGAAGAGGATGAGGATGATCGCTTCGAAGACCAGGGCCATGGAGCTGGCGTTGCGGCCGTTTTCGAGGAGTGCGCCGAGGCCGACGCCGAGGTCGGGGGAGGAGGCGATGATCTCGGCTGCCATGAGGGAGCGCCAGGAGAAGGCCCAGCCCTGTTTCAGGCCGGCGAGGTAGCCGGGCAGTGCGGCGGGCAGGACGATGTGGCGGGCGCCTTTGAGGCCGGTGGCGCCCATGGTGCGGCCGGCGCGCAGGAAGAGGGGTGGGACCTGGTCGATGCCGGAGACGAGGCCGTTGGCGATGGAGGGGACGGCGCCCAGGAGGATCACCGCGTACATCATGGAGTTGTTCAGGCCGAGCCAGATGACGGCGGGCGGGACCCAGGCCACCGAGGGCAGGGACTGCAGGCCGGAGAGGATGGGTCCGATGGCGGCGCGGATGAATTTGACGCGGGCGACGATGAGGCCGAGCGGGGTGCCGATGGCGAGGGCGAGCAGGAAGCCGAGCAGGCCGCGGGAGACGCTGGTCCAGATGTAGTCGAGGAGTTTCCCTTCGAGCCAGGCGTCGCGGAACTCGCCGCCGACGTCGGCGGGTGAGGGGAGTTTGCTGGGGTCGTCGACGATGTTGAGGGTGATCAGTGCCTGCCAGGCGGCGAGGACGATGGCGATCGCGACGAGGGGTGGCAGGACCTTGCGGGTGAGGGTTTCGCGCAGGGAGGTGCGGCCGGTGACGGTGGTTTCGAGGGCGTCGAGGCCGGCCTCGACGCCTGCCGCCTCGGAGGCGGGGTCTGTCTTTTTTGTGTCAGTGCTGGCCATGGCGGCGGATCTCCCCACGCAGGACTTCGGTGATCTCCAGGGACAGTTCGGCGACGGGGGCGTCCTCGATGCGGCGGGGCTGGGGGATGCCGACGGTCCATTGGCGGGCGATGCGGCCGGGGCGGGAGGAGAGCAGGACGACGCGCTGGGCGAGGCGTACGGCTTCGCGGACGTTGTGGGTGACGAAGAGGACGGACAGGCCGGTCTCTTCCCAGATGCGGGTGAGTTCGTCGTGCAGGACGTCGCGGGTGATGGCGTCGAGGGCGGCGAAGGGTTCGTCCATGAGGAGCAGGCGGGCGTCCTGGGCGAGGGCGCGGGCCAGTGCGACGCGCTGGCGCATGCCGCCGGAGAGTTCGTGGACGCGTTTGCGGTGGGAGCCTGTGAGGCGGACGAGTTCGAGGAGTTCCTCGGCGCGGGTGCGCCGGTCGTTCTTGGGGACGCCGCCGAGTTTGAGGGCGAGTTCGATGTTCTTGCCGGCGGTGAGCCAGGGGAAGAGGGCGTGTTCCTGGAACATCAGGGCGGGGCGGCCGTGGGTGGTGATGGTGCCGGTGGTGGGTTCGTCGAGGCCGGCTACGAGGTTGAGCAGGGTGGACTTGCCGCAGCCGGAGGCTCCCAGGAGGGTGACGAACTCGCCCGGTGCGACATCGAGGGTGATGTCGTCCAGGACGAGCTGGGTGCCCGTGGGCTGGGTGAAGGACTTCGAGACGTGCTCGATGCGGGCGGCGTGCTCCACCGATGTGGTGCCTTCGTCGGCCTTGGCGAGGGCGGTTGCCATGGTCGTCACCTCCTGGGAACTCTCGGGTATCGGATGCGTGGGGGTTACTGGACGCCGAGGCCGGCGTCGTCGACCGTGGCCGCGCCCTCGCTCTTGAGGACCTTGTTCAGCAGGGTGAGGTCGTAGATGCCCTTCAGGTCGGGCTTGTCCAGCAGACCGGCCTTCACCGCGTGCTCCGCCTGCGCGTCGAGGGTCGCGGCCAGCGGATCGTCGAGGAAGGTGATGGACTTCCACGCCGGGTCGAGGA
>NZ_BQUN01000124.1 GCF_026008495.1 Streptomyces sp. A012304 | reverse complement strand
AGTCCGACAAGGACGGCAAGCCGACCGGCTGCACCACCTCCGCCTACCAGACCAGCTCGGCCTATCCGGTCCCGTCCGGACGGCTGAAGTGGGGCAAGACCTACCTGTGGCGCGGCTTCGTCAAGGACGCCACCAACGAGGTGCCCACCGCCCAGGTCGCGCTGGTCGCCGCCGTGCCGCAGCCCGAGATCACCTCCCGGCTCTCCGAGGCGCAGGGCAAGGAGTTCGACCCGAACGTCGGCAACTTCACCTCCAGCGCCGTCGACGCGTCCATCGCCGGCGTCGGCCCCGAACTCACCCTGATCCGCACGTACAACAGCCTCGACCCACGGCGTGACCTCGCCTTCGGCGCGGGCTGGACCACCCGCTACGACATGCGGCTCACGCCCGACGACGACGGCACGGGCAATGTCGTCA
>NZ_BQUN01000123.1 GCF_026008495.1 Streptomyces sp. A012304 | reverse complement strand
ATTGATCGTCTTGTACTCCAGGAACGAGCTGAGGCCCTCGGGCCCGAACTCGCGGCCGATTCCGGATTCCTTGTATCCGCCGAAGGGAGCGGCGAACTCGATGCGGTACCCGTTCAGCGTCAAGGTTCCCGTGCGTACCTGGCGAGCGATGCGCATGGCCCGGTCCTGGTCGTTGGTCCAGACACTTCCCGACAGGCCGTACTTCGAGTCGTTCGCGATACGGACCGCGTCGTTGTCGTCGTCGAAGGGGATGACGACGAGCACAGGGCCGAAAATCTCCTCCTGCGCGATGCGCATGGAGCTGTCAACGTCTGCGAAGATCGTCGGTTCGACGTACCAGCCCGTCGACTGGCTCGCGGGCCGGCCGCCGCCGACGGTGATCGTCGCGCCGTCCTTCCGTCCGCTGGCGATGTAGTCCTCGACCCGCCGCCGCTGGCGTTCGGCCACTAGGGGGCCGACCTCGGTTGCGGGGTCATCCGGATTACCGACCCGCAGCGCAGCGGCTGACTGCGAGATCGCGTCCACAACCTGCTGGTAGCGGCTGCGATGAGCGAGGATCCGGGTCTGTGCCAGGCAGTGCTGGCCGGACATCATGATCGCGTACGGCATGAGGGCGGGCACGACGCTGTCGATGTCGGCGTCTTCGAGGATGATGGCGGGTGACTTCCCGCCGCACTCGAGGGTGACGCGCTTGAACTGCTCGACGCACAGCGCGCCGACCCGCCGCCCTACGGCGGAGCTGCCCGTGAAGCTGATCTTGTCGACCAGCGGGTGCCGCACGAGTGCCTCGCTGTTCTCCCGGTCGGCGGGCACGATGTTGAGGACACCCGGGGGCAGACCGGCCTCCATGGCAGCCTCGGCGAGCAGGTATGCGTCCAGCGGGGTCTCCGGCGCGGGCTTCAGCACGACGGTGCAGCCGGCGATCAGGGCGGGAGCAAGATTCACCATCGTCAGGATGAGCGGCGCGTTCCACGGCACGATCTGCCCTACGACACCCACCGGCTCGCGAAGGATCCGCGCCGGACCGCTGAGACCCGCTCGATCCTGCTCGAAGGGGAATGTCACGGCGAGTTCCCGGTTGTAGTCCAGAACCATCACGGGAACCGGTGCCTGGAGTTGGTTCGAGAAGCTGATCGGCGAACCCATCTCCGTGGTGATCAGCTGTGCAATTTCGGGGACACGTGCGCGCAGGTACTCGCCGAACGGACCCAGCGCGTTCGCACGCTCCTGTGGAGACATGCGGGGCCAAGGGCCATCGTCGAAGGCGGCGCGCGCCGCGCGTACTGCCCGGTCGATATCCGCAGGCGTCGATGAGGGAGCCGTACCGATCCGCTCCTCCGTGACCGGAGAGATGACCTCGATCACGTCTTCCGAGGCAGGCGAGACCATGTCCCCGCCAATGAACAGCCGGTCCTGGACTGTG
>NZ_BQUN01000122.1 GCF_026008495.1 Streptomyces sp. A012304 | reverse complement strand
GGCACGGCGGTGAACCAGGACGGGGCGAGCAATGGTCTGACGGCGCCGAACGGGCCGTCGCAGCAGCGGGTGATCCGGCAGGCGCTGGCGAGCGCGGGTCTGTCGGCCGGCGACGTGGACGCGGTGGAGGCGCACGGTACGGGCACGACCCTCGGTGACCCGATCGAGGCGCAGGCGATCATCGACACCTACGGCCAGGACCGTCCGGGCGAACGGCCACTGTATCTCGGGTCGTTGAAGTCGAACATCGGTCACGCGCAGGCCGCGGCGGGTGTGGCGGGCGTGATCAAGATGGTCATGGCGCTCCGTGAGGGGGTGCTGCCGCAGACCCTGCACGTGAGCGAACCGACGCCGCATGTGGACTGGTCGGCGGGTGCGGTGGAGCTGTTGACGGATGCGCGGGAGTGGCCGGAGGTGGAGGGGCGTCCGCGTCGGGCGGCGGTGTCGTCCTTCGGTATCAGTGGGACGAACGCGCATGTGATCGTGGAGCAGGCTCCGGAG
>NZ_BQUN01000121.1:4943-11751 GCF_026008495.1 Streptomyces sp. A012304 | reverse complement strand
ACATCGGTCACGCGCAGGCCGCGGCGGGTGTGGCGGGCGTGATCAAGATGGTGATGGCGATGCGCGAGGGGGTCCTGCCGCAGACCCTGCACGTGGACGAGCCGACGCCGCATGTGGACTGGTCGGCGGGTGCGGTGGAGCTGCTGACGGATGCGCGGGAATGGCCGGAGACGGAGGGCCGTCCGCGTCGGGCGGGGGTGTCGTCCTTCGGCGCGAGCGGCACCAACGCGCACGTCGTCCTCGAACAGGGCCCCGACCCGCGGATCACCCGCACGGACCCGGACACCGCTCCGGGTGAGCCGGCGGGCGCAGTCACCGCGCTGCCGTTCGTCCTGTCGGCAAGGTCGGAAGGTGCGCTGCGGGCGCAAGCGGGTCGCCTGGCCGGTTTCGCGGCCGAGCATCCCGAGGTCGACTCCGCCGCCATCGCACACGCGCTGGTCAGCACTCGGTCCGCACTGGAGCACCGGAGCGTCGTACTCGCCAAGGACCGGGCGCGGTTGACGACCGCCCTTGGGACGCTGGTCTCGGGGCAGTCGGAGCCGGGCGTCATCTCGGGCACCGCTCGCCCGGTGGGCCGGACGGTCTTCGTCTTCCCGGGGCAGGGTTCGCAGTGGGTGGGGATGGCGGCCGGTCTGCTGGAGTCGTCCCCGGTGTTCGCGGAGCGGATCGAGCGGTGCGAGACGGCGCTGGCGGCTCATGTCGACTGGTCGCTCACCGAGATTCTCCGGTCGGACTCCGACGCATGGCTGGACCGGGTGGATGTGGTGCAGCCGGTGTTGTGGGCGGTGATGGTGTCGCTGGCGGAGCTGTGGCGGTCGTTCGGTGTCGTGCCTGCCGCTGTGGTGGGTCATTCGCAGGGTGAGATCGCGGCGGCGTGTGTGTCGGGTGCGTTGTCGTTGGAGGACGCGGCGATGGTGGTCGCGTTGCGGAGCCGGGCGATTCTGGAGCTCGCGGGTTCGGGTGGGATGGCGTCCCTGGGGGTGCCGGTGGAGCGTGCCTCTGAGCTGATCGCGGAGTGCGGCGGTCGGGTGTCGGTGGCGGCGGTGAACGGTCCGGCGTCGGTGACGGTGGCGGGTGAGCCGGCCGCTCTGGAGGAACTCCTCGCTGTCTGTGAGGCGCAGGGTGTGTGGGCGCGGCGTGTCCCGGTGGACTACGCCTCGCACTCCGTCCAGGTCGAGGCGATCCGTGAGCGGCTGCTCACCGAACTGGCGGGCATCGAGCCGCAGGCTCCCACGGTCCCGTTCTTCTCGGCGGTGACGGCCGAGCGGTTGGAGAACCCGAGGCTGGATGCGGAGTACTGGTACACGAATCTGCGTCAGACGGTTCGTTTCGAGGAGACGGTCCGGGTTCTTCTCGCCCAGGGCTTCGACGCGTTCGTCGAGACCAGCGCGCATCCCGTGCTGACCGGGGCCGTGGAGGACACCGTCGCTTCCGCCGGGGCGGACGCGGTGGTGGTGGGCACGCTGCGCCGGGGTGAGGGCGGGCAGGAGCGTTTCACCGCCGCGCTGGCGGAGGCGTTCGTCAGCGGCCTGACCGTGGACTGGACGCCGCTGCTGGGCGACGGCGACGCCCAAGTCGACCTGCCTACCTACGCCTTCCAGCACGAGCGGTACTGGCTGGAGCGCACGGCCTCGTCCGGGGACGCGCGGCAGCTCGGCCTGGCCGAGGCGGACCATCCGCTGCTGGGTGCGGCTGTGGCACTCGGTGGCGGGCAGGGCGCCGTACTGACCGGCCGTGTCTCCCTCCAGTCCCACCCCTGGCTGCGTGACCACGCGGTCGCCGGGACCGTGCTGCTGCCCGGCACGGCGTTCCTGGAGCTGGTGGTTCGGGCCGGCGACGAGGTCGGCTGCGGTCGTGTCGCAGAACTCGCCCTCGAGGCACCGCTGATGATCCCGGAACAGGGAGCCGTACAGCTCCAGGTCTTCGTCGACGCGCCCGACGACGCTGGTGAGCGCGGTGTGTCCGTGTACGGACGTGTCCAGGGCGGTGGCGCCCTCGACGACGCGTGGACCCGTCACGCGTCCGGCGTCCTGGCACCGGAGCCCGCCGACGAGGCGGCCGATCTCGCTGCCTGGCCGCCTGCCGGTGCGCAGCCGATCGATCTGGACGGCTTCTACTCGGGCCTGGCGGAGACGGGTTACGGCTACGGTCCGGCGTTCCAGGGACTGCGTGCGGCATGGCGTTCGGGCGACGACGTGTATGCCGAGGTCAGCCTGCCCGCCGAACTCACCGGACAGGCCGAACTGTTCGGACTGCACCCGGCGCTGCTCGACGCGGCTCTCCACGCCGCCGGGCGCAGCGGCCTGGGCGCCGCCCCGGCGGGCACGGTCAGGCTGCCGTTCGTGTGGTCGGACGTCACGCTGCACGCGGCGGGCGCCCCCGCACTCCGCGTCCGGCTGTCCGTCACCGGCCCGGACACCCTGGCGGTCCACGCGGCGGACCTCGCAGGCCGGCCGGTGTTCTCCGCCCGCGGCCTGACCGTGCGGCCGATGGCACCGGGCCAGCTCGACCTCGTCCGCCACCCCGCTCACGAGGCGCTCTTCCACATCGACTGGATCACGGTCGAACCGACCGACACCGACGTGAGCGGTCAGACCTGGGCCGTGCTCGGCGAGAACGCGGCGGACCTGGCCGCAGTCCTGCGCCGGGAGAGCGTCGACGCCGAGGCGTACGCCGATCTGCGCGCCCTCGTCGCGTCCGACGGCACTGTCCCGGACGTGGTGGCGGTCACCTGCCTGCACCCCGGCGGTGACGCGCGCGAACGGCATTCGGCCGACGAGCCGGACGAACGACGCCTGACCACCGGGACGGCCGACGACACGGACGCACGACACCCGGCCACCGGGACGGCCGACGAAGTGGCGGAGACGCTCACCCGTCTCCTCGCCCTCGTCCAGGAATGGCTCGCCGACGAGCGCTTCGCCGCGTCCCGCCTGCTGGTGGTGACCCGCGGTGCCGTCCGGACGGGCCACGGGAGCGGTGCCGCGGACCTCACGAACGCCCCGGTCTGGGGGCTGCTGCGTACTGTGCAGAACGAGCACCCGGACCGCTTCGTCCTCGTCGATCTCGACCTCGGCTTCGACCTCGACGCCGACGAGTCGACCCCCACTGCCCTCCCCGCAGCCCTCGCCTGCGGGGAACCGCACGTCGCGCTGCGCGACGGCGTCCTGCTGGCGCCGCGGCTGGCCCGAACCGCGTCGGGTGTCGGCCTGCTGCCCCCGCCCTCCGGCGCCTGGCGTCTGGAGACGGCCCGTGAGGGCACGCTGTCCGACCTGGCGCTCCTGCCCGCCCCGGCGGCCGAACGGCCGCTGGAGCCGGTCGAGATCCGGATCGCCGTGCACGCGGCGGGAGTCAACTTCCGCGACGTGCTGATCGGGCACGGCATGGTGCCGGGCCAGACCGGCATGGGCAGCGAAGGTGCCGGTGTCGTCACCGAAGTGGGCCCGGAGGTTGCCGGGTTGGCCGTCGGCGACCGGGTCTTCGGGATGTTCCGGGACGCCTTCGGCCCGGTCGCGGTGGCCGACAGCCGGATGACGGCACGCATCCCCGAGGGCTGGTCGTTCGAGCAGGCGGCGTCGGTGCCGGTGGGCTTCCTGACGGCGTACTACGGGCTCGCGGAACTGGGCGGCCTGCGTGCGGGCGAGTCGGTACTGATCCACGCCGGGGCCGGTGGTGTGGGGATGGCGGCGGTGCAGATAGCCCGTCATCTGGGCGCGGAGGTGTTCGCCACCGCCAGTGAGGGCAAGTGGGACACCTTGCGCTCCCTCGGTCTGGACGACGACCACATCGCGAACTCCCGCTCGCTGGACTTCGAGGAACGCATCCGTACCGCCACCGGCGGCCGGGGCGTGGATGTGGTGCTGAACTCCCTCGCGGGGGAGTTCGTGGACGCGTCGCTGCGGCTGCTGGCCGACGGAGGCCGCCTGCTGGAGATGGGCAAGACCGACATCCGGGACGCGCGGGTGGTGGAGTCCGCGTATGCGGGGGTGTCGTACCAGGCGTACGACCTGCTGGAGGCCGGCTCCGAACGGATCGGCGCACTGCTGGCCGAGCTGATGGAGTTGTTCGGATCGGGTGTGCTGGAACCGGTGCCGGTGCGGTCGTTCGATGTGCGGCGGGCGCCGGAGGCGTTCCGGTTCATGTCCCAGGCGAAGCACGTCGGCAAGCTGGTGCTGCGGATGCCCAGGCGACTGGACGCGGACGGCACGGTCCTGATCACGGGTGGTACGGGCACCCTGGGCGGTCTGGTCGCCCGGCACCTGGTCACCGAACACGGCGTACGCAGCCTGGTCCTGACCAGCCGACGCGGCCCGGACGCCCCGGGTGCCGACGACTTGACGGCTGAACTCACCGCTCTGGGCGCGCAGGTGAGCGTGGAGGCGTGCGACGCCGCCGACCGCGACGCGCTGGCCGGGGTGCTGGCGCGGATACCGACGCTCACGGGCGTGGTCCACGCGGCCGGGGTACTCGACGACGCCCTGGTGGAGTCGATGACCCCGGACCGGCTGGAGCGTGTGCTGCGGGCCAAGGTCGACGGCGCGGTCAACCTGCACGAACTGACCCGTGACCTGGACCTCTCCGCGTTCGTCCTCTTCTCCTCCCTCGCCGGCGTCCTCGGCAACGTCGGCCAGTCCGGCTACGCCGCGGCCAACACCTTCCTCGACGCCCTCGCGCGAAGCCGGCACGAGGACGGCCTGCCCGCGGCCTCCGTGTCGTGGGGCCTGTGGGAGCCGGCCAGCGACATGACCGGGCGGCTCGGCCGGCAGGACCTGGCCCGCATGCGCCGGTCCGGGATCGTCGCCATGACGGCGGACGAGGGGCTCGCGCTGCTCGACGCCGCCCTGAACGTCGACGAGCCGCATCTCGTCGCCGTCCGCCTCGACCACACGGCACTCCGCACCCAGGCCGCGGCCGGTTCCCTGCCGAGGCTCCTCCAGGGCCTCGTACGCACGCGTGAGGTGCGCCGCGCCGTCGAGGCCGTCGCCGCGGGCCGGGACAACCCGCTGGCCCGTGAGCTCCGAGCGGTCTCCGAGGCCGAGCAGATCCGCGTCCTCGTCGACCTCGTCCGCGCCGACGTCGCCGCGGTCCTCGGCCACTCCTCCGCCGAATCGGCCGACACCGAGCGCACCTTCAAGGACCTCGGCTTCGACTCGCTCACCTCCGTCGAGCTGCGCAACCGTCTCAACGCGGCCACCGGCCTACGGCTGCCCACGACTCTCGTCTTCGACCACCCGACGCCGCTCGCCCTGGCCGGGTTCCTCCGCGCCGAACTGCTCGGCACGGCCGGAGCCGTCGCCGCCGAGGCCCCGGTCGTGGTGCCCGCGACGGACAACGAGGCCATCGCGATCGTCGGCATGGCGTGCCGCTTCCCGGGCGGGGTCGAGTCGCCGGAGGACCTGTGGCGGCTCGTCGCCGAGGGCCGTGACGTGATCACCGACTTCCCGACCGACCGGGGCTGGGACATCGACGACCTGTACGACCCCGACCCCGGCCGGCACGGCAAGAGCTACGTCCGTTCCGGCGGGTTCCTCGACGCCGTGGCCGACTTCGACGCCGAGTTCTTCGGGATCTCCCCGCGCGAGGCCCTCGCCATGGACCCGCAGCAGCGGCTGCTCATGGAATCCTCGTGGGAGGCGATCGAGCGGGCCGGGATCGACCCGGCCGCCCTGCGCGGCAGCCAGACCGGCGTGTTCTTCGGCATGCTCGCCAAGGACTACGCGGCGCGCCTGGACCGCACCCCCGAGGACGTCGAGGGCTACCTCGGCACCGGCAACGCCAGCAGCGTCGGATCCGGGCGGGTCGCCTACACCTTCGGCCTCGAGGGCCCCGCGGTGAGCGTCGACACGGCCTGCTCGTCCTCGCTCGTGAGCCTGCACCTCGCCGTACAGGCGCTGCGCGGCGGGGAGTGCTCTATGGCGCTGGTCGGCGGCGTCAGCGTGATGCCGACGCCGGGCCTGTTCGTGGAGTTCAGCCGTCAGCGCGGCCTCGCCGCCGACGGCCGCAGCAAGGCGTTCTCCTCCACCGCGGACGGCACCAGCTGGGCGGAGGGCGTCGGCGTGCTGCTCGTGGAGCGGCTGTCGGACGCCGAGCGCAACGGCCACCGCGTCCTCGCGGTGGTCCGGGGCAGCGCCACCAACCAGGACGGCGCGAGCAACGGCCTCGCCGCGCCGAGCGGCCCGTCGCAGCAGCGGGTGATCCGGCAGGCGCTGGCCAACGCCCGGCTGAGCGCCCGGGACGTGGACGCCGTCGAGGCCCACGGCACGGGCACCACCCTCGGCGACCCCATCGAGGCCCAGGCGATCATCGCCACCTACGGACAGAACCGCGAACCCGGCCTCCCGCTCTGGCTCGGCTCGCTGAAGTCGAACCTCGGCCACGGCCAGGCGGTCTCCGGTATCGCCGGTGTCATCAAGACGGTCATGGCCCTGCGCGAGGGCGTGCTGCCCAAGACGCTGCACATCGCCGAACCGACCCCGCACGTGGACTGGTCCGCCGGCGACGTCCAGCTGCTCACCGAGGCACGGGAGTGGCCGGACACCGGCCGCCCGCGCCGCGCGGGCGTCTCCTCCTTCGGCATCAGCGGGACGAACGCACACGTCGTGCTGGAGCAGGCAGCCACCGCTCAGCCGGCAGGCACCGCCCTGCCGGCGGACACGACGCAGCCGACGGCCGGACAGCCGTCCGCGGACGAGCAGCCCGGCACGGCGCTGCCGTTCGTGGTGTCGGGTCGGTCCGAGTCGGCGTTGCGGGCGCAGGCGGTGCGGCTGGCCGACTTCGTGGGAGAGCGGGAGGACCTCGATCTCGCGGC
>NZ_BQUN01000121.1:0-4933 GCF_026008495.1 Streptomyces sp. A012304 | reverse complement strand
CGGCGTTGGTGGGGTCGCGGTCGGTGCTGGAGCAGCGGGGTGTCGTACTGGCAGCGGACCGCGCTCAGCTCACCGCCGGGCTGGCGGCGCTGGCGGCGGGGGAGCAGACGCCGGGTGTGCTGCGGGGCGGGGCGCGGTCCTCGGGCCGGACGGTGTTCGTCTTTCCGGGGCAGGGGTCGCAGTGGGTGGGGATGGCGGCCGGTCTGCTGGAGTCGTCGCAGGTGTTCGCGGAGCGGATCGAGCAGTGCGAGACGGCGCTGGCGGCTCATGTCGACTGGTCGCTCACCGAGATTCTCCGGTCGGACTCCGATGCATGGCTGGACCGTGTGGATGTGGTGCAGCCGGTGCTGTGGGCGGTGATGGTGTCGCTGGCGGAGGTGTGGCGGTCGTTCGGTGTGGAACCGGCAGCTGTCGTCGGCCACTCGCAGGGCGAGATCGCGGCGGCCTGCGTTTCGGGTGCGTTGTCGCTGGAGGACGCGGCGATGGTGGTCGCGTTGCGGAGCCGGGCGATTCTGGCACTTGCGGGTTCGGGCGGGATGGCGTCCCTGGGTGTGCCGGTGGAGCGTGCCTCCGAGCTGATCGCGGAGTACGGCGGCCGGGTGTCGGTGGCGGCGGTGAACGGTCCGGGCTCGGTGACGGTGGCGGGTGAACCGGAGGCGCTGGAGGAACTCCTCGCCGCCTGTGAGGCGCAGGGTGTGTGGGCGCGGCGTGTCCCGGTGGACTACGCCTCGCACTCGGTGCAGGTCGAGGCGATCCGTGAGCGGCTGCTCACCGAACTGGCGGGCATCGAGCCGCAGGCCCCCACGGTCCCGTTCTTCTCAGCGGTGACGGCCGAGCGGTTGGAGAACCCGAGGCTGGACGCCGAGTACTGGTACACGAATCTGCGTCAGACCGTCCGCTTCGAGGAGACGGTCCGGGTTCTGCTCGCCCAGGGCTTCGACGCGTTCGTCGAGGCGAGCGCGCACCCGGTGCTGACGACTCCGATCGAGAGCACGGTCGAGTCCGCCGGGGCGGACGCGGTGGTGCTGGGCACGCTGCGCCGGGGCGAGGGCGGGCAGGAGCGTTTCACCGCCGCGCTGGCGGAGGCCTTCGTCAACGGCCTGACCGTGGACTGGACCCCGCTCCTCGGCGTGGGCGACGCCTTCGTGGACCTGCCCACCTACGCCTTCCAGCGTCGCCGCTACTGGCTGCAAGCCCCTCCCGGGGCGCGCGGGGATCTCGGCGCGGTGGGGCTGCGGGACGCGGAACACCCGCTCCTGGGGGCCTGCGTGCCGGCCGTGGACGGGGGAGTGACCCTGACCGGGCGGCTGTCGCTCTCCGCGCAGCCCTGGCTCGCCGACCACGCGGTCGCCGGGACCGTCCTCCTGCCGGGCGCGGCCTTCGTGGAGCTGGCCCTGCGGGCAGGCGACGCGGCCGGGTGCGGCCATGTGGACGACCTGACCCTCCAGGCGCCGCTGGCCGTCCCGGAGCAGGGGAGCGTCACGGTCCAGGTCGTGGTGTCCGCGCCGGACGAGACGGGCGGCCGGGCGGTGTCGGTCCACTCGCGGACCGGCGACGAGGACCTCGACGCCGAGTGGATCTGCCACGCGGTCGGCCGGATGTCGGACGAGCCGCCCGTGGAGCCGGAAGCCCTCGTCGACGGCTCCGCTTGGCCACCGGCCGGGGCCGAGCCCGTGGACCTGGACGAGTTCTACGCGGATCTGGCGGCGCGCGGATACGAGTACGGCCCGGTCTTCCAGGGCCTCACATCGGTCTGGCGGCTCGGCGAGGAGATCTACGCCGAGGTGGCCCTGCCGGCCGAGCACGGTGAAGAAGCCGCCCGCTTCGGTCTGCACCCGGCGCTGCTGGACGCCGCCCTGCACGCCATCGTGACGGCCGGGCACCCCGGCGCCGACGACGGCCGGCTGCGGCTGCCGTTCGCCTGGAACGGCGTCGCCCTGTCCGCGACGGGCGCGTCCGCGGCCCGGGTACGGATCTCGCGGCTCGACACGGACACCGTCGCGCTGGCCTTCGCCGACACCGGCGGGCAGCCCTTCGCCCGGATCGCCGCACTGACCCTGCGACCGGTCGACGCCGCGCAGCTGCGGGAGTCCGTCAGCGTCAAGGAACCGCTGTACGCCGTCGAGTGGATTCCTGCCGCGGTCGCGGAGCCGGCCTCCGTCCCCGCCGACATGGCCGTGCTCGGCCCCGACGCGTCCGGGCCGGTGCCCGCGGACGGGACGAGCCACTACGCGGACGTCGCCGACCTGCTGGCGGCACTCGACGCCGGGACTCCCGTCCCCGCGACCGTCCTGCTGCCGTGCGCCGGTGGCCCGTCGGGCACCGTCCCGGACACGGCGGCGGCCCACGCCACCACGGCGCGGACGCTGGGCGTCCTGCGCGCGTGGCTGGCCGACCCGCGCCTCGCGACCTCACGGCTGGCCGTCGTGACGCGGGGTTCGGTGGGTGCGGGTGGTGGTGTGTTGGATGTCGGGTCGTCGGCGGTGTGGGGTCTGGTGCGGTCGGCCGCGACGGAGCATCCGGGGCGGTTCGCGCTGGTGGATGTTGATGTGGATATGGAAGGGGCCGAGTGGTCGTCGGTTGTGCGGGAGGCGTTGGCGACCGGTGAGCGGGAGGTCGCGGTACGTGGCGGGGAGCTGCTGGTGCCGCGTCTGGTGCGGCACGGTGTGGAGTCCGGCGGTGAGGGGGTGTCGTTCGGTGACGGGGTGGTGCTGGTCACCGGGGGCACCGGCACCCTGGGCGGGCTGATCGCCCGTCATCTCGTGTCCCGGTACGGGGCGCGTGAGCTGGTGTTGTTGAGTCGTCAGGGTGAGCGGGCGGCCGGTGCGGCCGACCTCGTCGAGGAGCTTGCCGCGCTGGGCGCGTCGTCGGTCGTGGTGGAGGCGTGTGACGCGGCGGACCGCGATGCGCTGGCCGGGGTTCTGGCGCGGATACCGGCACTTGCGGGTGTGGTGCACGCGGCCGGTCTGCTGGACGACGGTCTGGTCGAGGCGATGACGGAGGAGCGGCTGCACGGTGTGCTGCGTTCCAAGGTCGACAGTGCGGTCAACCTGCACGAGCTGACCCGTGACCTGGACCTCTCCGCGTTCGTGCTGTTCTCCTCCGTGTCCGGGATCCTGGGCGGTCCCGGTCAGGCGAACTACGCGGCGGCCAACACGTATCTCGACGCGCTCGCCCAGGTCCGCCGCGCGGAAGGACTCCCGGCCACGTCCATGGCCTGGGGCTTCTGGGAGAAGGCCAGTGGCATGACCGGGCACCTGGACGACGGCGACGCCGCCCGGCTGGCCCGCAGGGGGATCGTGCCGCTCACCGAGGAACAGGGGCTCGCGCTCTTCGACGCCGCCCTCGCCCCCACGGCACCCACCCTGAACGTGCCGATCCGGCTCGACGCCGCCGCACTGCGCGCCCAGGCCGACGCCGGACTGCTGCCGCCGCTGCTGAGCGGCCTCGTCCGCGCAGCCAGGCGCCGGGTCACCGCCACCGTCGGGGACGACCACGAGACCTCCGCCCTCACCCGGCGCATCGCGCACCTGCCGCTCGCCGAACAGGAGCGGGAGCTGGTCGGATTGGTGTGCGAAGTCGTCGCCGCGGTCCTGGGCCATGAGTCCGGGGATGCGGTGGGCGCCGGGCGGGCGTTCAAGGAACTCGGGTTCGACTCGATGCTGGCGGTGGATCTCCGCAACCGGTTGAGTGCGGCGACGGGGCTGCGGCTGCCGGCGACGCTGGTGTTCGACTACCCGACCCCGGCGGCGCTCGCCGGATTCCTGCGCGGCGAGCTGCTCGGTGCGGAGGCTGCCGCCGCCGGGCAGGTGCCGTCCACCGCCGCCGGCGCGGTCGACGACGACCCGCTGGTGATCGTGGGGATGGCGTGCCGCTACCCCGGCGGGGTGCGGTCGCCGGAGGACCTGTGGCGCTTGGTCGCCGAGGGCCGGGACGCGATCGCCGGGTTCCCGGAGGACCGCGGCTGGGACGTCGAGGACCTCTACGACCCCGACCCGACCGTGCCCGGGAAGAGCTACGCCTGCGAGGGCGGGTTTCTCTACGACGCCGGTGACTTCGACGCGGCGTTCTTCGGGATCTCCCCGCGTGAGGCTCTCGCCATGGACCCGCAGCAGCGGCTGCTGCTGGAGACGTCGTGGGAGGCGTTCGAGCGGGCCGGGATCGATCCTTCCGCGCTGCGCGGCAGTCGGACGGGCGTCTTCGCGGGCGTCATGTACCACGACTACGCGGCGCGCCTCACCGAGGTTCCCGAGGAAGTGGAGGGCTACATCGGCACCGGCTCCTCGGCGAGCGTGGTGTCGGGCCGGGTCGCCTACACCTTCGGGTTCGAAGGACCGGCCGTCACCGTGGACACCGCGTGCTCGTCCTCGCTGGTCGCCCTGCACCTGGCAGGGCAGGCACTGCGCAGCGGCGAGTGCACCATGGCCCTCGTCGGCGGTGTCACCGTCATGACCAACCCCGGCCTGTTCGTCGAGTTCAGCCGGCAGCGCGGCATGGCACCGGACGGGCGCTGCAAGGCGTTCTCGGCCGCCGCAGACGGCACCGGCTGGTCCGAGGGCGTCGGCGTTCTCCTCGTGGAGCGGCTCTCCGACGCCCGGCGCAACGGCCACCGGGTGCTGGCGACCGTGCGTGGCACGGCGGTGAACCAGGACGGGGCGAGCAATGGTCTGACGGCGCCGAACGGGCCGTCGCAGCAGCGGGTGATCCGGCAGGCGCTGGCCAACGCGGGCCTCACCCAGCGGGACGTGGACGCGGTGGAGGCGCACGGCACGGGCACGACCCTCGGTGACCCGATCGAGGCGCAGGCGATCATCGCGACCTACGGGCAGGACCGCTCCGACGAACGGCCGCTGTATCTGGGGTCGTTGAAGTCGAACATCGGTCACGCGCAGGCCGCGGCGGGTGTGGCGGGCGTGATCAAGATGGTCATGGC
>NZ_BQUN01000120.1:63062-77683 GCF_026008495.1 Streptomyces sp. A012304 | reverse complement strand
CCCCCGCCCGGCGCGACGCCGCCGCCCGCCCCGGCGCAGCCCGTGCACACCGCGCCGACCATCGTCGCGCCCGTGACCCCGCCCGGCGGTGTCCAGGTTCCGCCGCCGGCGCCCGCCCCCGCCCCCTACGGCCAGCCCGGTCAGCAGCCGCCCTACGGCCAGCCGCCCCAGCAGCAGCCGTACGGCCAGGCCGCCGCCCCGGCCGCGCCCCCCGGCTACGGCCAGCCGCAGGCCCCGCAGGCCCCGCAGGCCCCGACGCCGCCGCCCGGCTACGGCCAGCCCACGGCGCCCCCCGGCTACGGTCAGCAGCCCCCGTTCGGGCAGGTGCCGGGCCAGCAGGCGTACGGCATGCCGCAGGGCGCGCCCCAGGGCGGTGCCGGTGTCTCCGCCGCGCTCCAGCAGTTCAAGGAGACGCCCACCGGACAGCGCTGGACGCAGCAGAACAAGAAGCTGGTCCGTGTCGACCTCGGCATCGGCGGCCAGCCCGTGCTCGCCCGGCAGGGCAGCATGGTGCTCTACCAGGGCAAGGTCGATTTCAGCTACAAGGGCGCCGGTTTCGCCGGCCGGATCGTCGGCAACGCCACCGGCCAGGAGATGCAGCTGATGCGCTGCACCGGCCAGGGCCAGGTGTTCCTCGCCGAGAACTCGACCATGCTGCACCCCATCGAGCTGCAGGGCGACGGCATCTGCGTCTCCGCGGAGAACGTCCTCGCCTTCGACGAGAGCCTCCAGTACGAGGTCCGCCGCATCGAGGGCCACGGCATCCCCGGCGGCGCCCTGTTCACCATGCAGTTCACCGGCACCGGCACGATCGTCGTGAAGACGCACGGCGCGCCCGTCGTCCTGCCGGTCACGCCCACCACCTTCGCCGACTGCAACGCCGTCGTCGCCTGGTCGTCGGCCGCCCAGGTCGTCGTCTCCAGCCAGGTGCGGATGCGCCGCAACGCCTACCCGGGCGACACCGGTGAGAGCGTCAACCTCCAGTTCCGGGGCGCGCCCGGCAACTTCATCGTCGTCCAGCCGTACGAGGTCTGAGGGAGCCCGTCATGAACCAGCCGCTCGCGGGCTACGCCCCCGCACCCGTCACCGCCCGTATGGAGAACCACGGCAACCACATGCTGAAGGTCGCCCTCCAGACGGGCAACGACCTCCTCGCGCGCGTGGGCTCGATGGTCGCCTACGAGGGCTTCATCCAGTACGAGCCCAACCCGCCGGCCGTGCGCCAGATCGCGCGCGACTGGATGACCGGCGAGGGCGCGCCGCTGATGAAGTGCTCCGGCGACGGGTTGCTCTACCTCGCCGACTACGGCGCCAACGTCGTCGTGATCAACCTCAACGGCGACGGCATCTCCGTCAACGCCACCAACCTGCTGGCCTTCGACGCCCACCTCACCTGGGGTGTCGAGCGGGTCAAGGGGCTGGCGAAGTTCGCCGGTCAGGGCCTGTGGAACACCAAGATCTCCGGGCAGGGCTGGGTCGCGCTGACCTCCCGGGGCAGGCCGATCGTCGTCGACTGCGGTGGCGGCGAGAACGAGACGTACGTCGACCCCGACGCGCTCGTCGCCTGGTCCCCCAACCTCAAGGTCAAGGGCAAGCGCAGCTTCAGGGCGCAGTCGCTGATCGGCCGGGGCAGCGGCGAGGCCTACCAGATGGCCTTCTCCGGGGAGGGCATCGTCGTCGTCCAGCCCAGCGAGGACAGCACCGACCGCCTCCGGGTCCGGGGCTGAGGGGGAGCCGAGTCACATGCAGAGTCCGATTTTCGCCTACAACGACCAGCAGACCCAGGACCGTTGGAGCCTGCAGAACAAGCAGATGCTCCGCGTCGCCCTGGAGGGCCACGACGACATCCTGGCCCGCAAGGGCACCATGGTCGCCTACCAGGGCATGGTCGAGTTCGACGCCGAGTACCAGAGCGACGGCCAGTCACGCGCGCGTGCGAACACCGGGGAGGGCCTGGACCTGATGCGCTGCCACGGGCAGGGCACGGTCTACCTCGCCAACCTCGCCCAGTTCATCCACCTCGTGGAGGTGGAGCAGGACGGCCTGACCGTCGACAGCAGCTACGTCCTCGCCATGGACTCCTCGCTGCACCACGAGGTCATCGCCGTGGACAGCCTGTACGGCATCTCCGGGTCCGGGAAGTACCAGCTCAACATCACCGGCCGCGGCCGGGTCGCGCTGATGACTTCCGGTGCCCCGCTGATGATGCAGGTCACGCCCGACAAGTACGTCAACTGCGACGCGGACGCGATCGTCGCCTGGTCCACCGGGCTGCGCGTGCAGATGCAGGCCCAGACGCACTCCTCGGGGGTGTGGCGCCGGCGCGGCAACACCGGTGAGGGCTGGGAGCTCAGCTTCATGGGCACCGGCTTCGCGCTGGTTCAGCCCAGTGAGATGCTGCCGCCGCAGAACGCCCAGATCGGCTCCGGCCTCGCCGCGCAGTACGGCGTGGGTCAGCAGGGGGCACGCGGGCAGAACCAGGGCAACGTCTGGAGCTGAACGCGTGCGGGGTGGCCGCCCAGGTGGCCACCCCTTGCCGACGGCTTCAGAGCCTGGCGCGCGCCGCCGTGAGCAGGCGCACCACCGACTCGTCCGCGACGCCGGGCACCTCGTCGTAGGCGAACCAGCGCAGGTCGAGGGACTCGTCGCTGATCGCCTCCACGGCCCCGCGCGGGGCGATCGCGGCGTACTGCACATCGAGGTGCCAGGCGCACGGTGTGTGGTGGCGGTCCAGGCGGACGGGCCCGTCCGGGAGCAGGCGCAGCGCGGAGATGCCCGACTCCTCCACCGCCTCGCGCAGCGCCGCGTCCGCGAGGCTGCGGTCACCGCGCTCGCAGTGACCGCCCATCTGGAGCCACATCCGCAGCTTCCGGTGCAGGGTCAGCAGGACGCGCTCCCGCTCCGGATCGATCACCAGGGCGCTCGCCGTGATGTGCCCGTCCTCGCAGTCCTTCCACATGCCGTCGGGATGACCGGCCAGATGGTCCAGGTAGAGCTGACGCAGATCGGTCTGGTCCGCGTACCGCTCCAGTACCTGGACCGCGTTCGTGTGGAGAGTCACTCGGTCTCGTCGCCCTCGTCCTTCTTCTTCAGGTCCGGCTTCTCGCCGGATCCGGAGCCGGACGCCGCCTCGCCGAGCATCTTGTCCAGCTCGGAGAAGTCCAGCTGCTCACGGTGGACGAAGCCGTCCGGGTCGTCCAGGTCGGCCGCCGTCGGCAGCATGTCCGGGTGGGCCCACAGGCCGTCACGGCCGTCGACCCCGCGCGCGTCCGTCAGCGAGGCCCACAGGCGGGAGGCGTCGCGCAGCCGGCGCGGGCGCAGCTCCAGGCCGATCAGCGTGGCGAACGTCTGCTCCGCGGGGCCGCCCGTGGCACGGCGGCGGCGCAGTGTCTCGCGCAGCGCGTCCGCGGACGACAGACGGGGCTTCGCGGCCGCGTGCACCACCGCGTCGACCCAGCCCTCGACCAGCGCCAGCGCCGTCTCCAGACGGGCCAGGGCGGCCTTCTGCTCGGGGGTGTCCTCCGGCTGGAACATGCCCTGCTGGAGGGCGTCCTGCAACTGCTCGGGGTTCTGCGGGTCGAACTGGCCGACGACGTCCTCCAGCTTGGCGGTGTCGACCTTGATCCCGCGCGCGTAGCCGTCGACCGCGCCGAACAGGTGCGAACGCAGCCACGGCACATGAGCGAACAGACGCTGGTGGGCGGCCTCGCGCAGGGCCAGGTACAGCCGCACCTCCTCCTTCGGGACGCCGAGGTCCTTGCCGAAGGTCTCGATGTTCACCGGCAGCAGCGCGGCCTTGCCGGCCGGGCCGAGCGGCAGGCCCACGTCGCTGGAGCCGACGACCTCGCCCGCGAGGACACCGACGGCCTGCCCGATCTGCGAGCCGAACATGGCGCCGCCCATCGAGCGCATCATGCCGATCAGCGGGCCGGCCATGGCCTGCATCTCCTCCGGCAGGACGTCGCCCATGGCCGCGCCGACACGCTCGGCCACCGGGTCGACCAGCTCCTTCCACGCGGGCAGGGTCGCCTCGACCCACTCCGCGCGCGACCACGCCACCGCCGTACCGGAGCCGGACGGCAGGGACGTCGCGTCGTCCAGCCACAGGTCGGCCAGGCGGACGGCTTCCTGGACCGCGGTGCGCTCGGCGGGGCCGACGCTCGAGTCCTTCACGCCGTCGGGGGTTCCCTGGGCGACCGTCTGGCGGGCGATCTGCTTGGCCATGTCCCAGTTCACCGGGCCGCCCTCGTAGGAGAGCATCTGGCCGAGCTGCTGGAACGCGGCGCCCAGGTCGGTGGGGTTCAGCGAGCCGAACATGGCAGCGAGCGGATTGTCGGCACCCGGGCCGCCGAAGCCTCCGGCGCCGGGCAGCCCGAAACCGAACGGGTTGGCCGGTCCCTGACCACCGCCGCTCTGCGGGTCCTTCTTCTTGCCCTCGTCGCCGTCGTCCGGCTCCTCCGGCGGAAGGCCGAATCCGAATGGGGTGTCACTCACGGGGTTCCTCGGCTGGTAAGGCCACCGGCTCTGGTCCGGCGGCGCGGCTGCCCTGCAACACCACCCAGCGTAGACACCCCGGCTCGATCGGGCCTCGGTGCTTCGCCGACTGCCGGCCTGCGGCAGGATGGATGCCACCTGGTACGTACGCGTCACTCGCGCCCGTATGGAAAACAACCGCTGGAGACACCTGGTGAGTTCCCCAGATCCGCAGGTTCGCGCAGCGCGAAACCACTCAACCCCGTCCGGCGCGCGCGGGCCCGTCGTCGCCGTGACCGGCGCGGCGACCGGGGTGGGCGCGCTGCTCACCGACCGGCTCGCCGCCTCGGACGAGATCAAGCAGGTCGTCGCCATCGACGAGCGGCGGGGCGAGTGCGACGCGGCGCAGTGGCACATCCTCGACGTCCGGGACCCGGCCATCGCCGACAAGCTGCGCGGCGCCGACGTCGTGGTCCATCTCGCGCTCGACCTCGACCTGGGGAGTGACAGCGCCGCCCGGACGGCCTACAACGTGCGGGGCACCCAGACCGTGCTGACCGCCGCCGCGGCGGCCGGGGTGCACCGCGTGGTGCTGTGCACCTCCGCGATGGTCTACGGGGCGCTGCCGGACAACGAGCTGCCGCTGTCGGAGGACGCGGAGCTGAAGGCGACGGCGGAGGCCACCGGGGTCGGCGACCTGCTGGAGATCGAACGGCTCGCGCGACGCGCCCCGCGCGCGCATCCCGGCCTCAACGTCACCGTGGTGCGGCCGGCGGTGCTGGTCGGCGGCACCGACACCGCCCTGACCCGGTACTTCGAGTCGCCCCGGCTCCTCGTGGTGGCCGGATCGCGGCCGGCCTGGCAGTTCTGCCACGTCGAGGACCTGTGCAGCGCCCTGGAGTACGCGGTGCTGGAGAAGGTGGACGGGGAGCTGGCCGTGGGGTGCGACGGCTGGCTGGAGCAGGAGGAGGTCGAGGAGCTCAGCGGGATCCGCCGGATGGAACTGCCGTCGGCGGTCGCGCTGGGCGCGGCGGCCCGGCTGCACCGGATCGGGCTGACGCCGTCCCCGGCGGGCGACCTGGCGTACACGATGTACCCGTGGGTGGTGAGCGGGAGCCGGCTGCACGACGCCGGGTGGCGGCCGGGGTGGACCAACGAAGAGGTGCTCGCGGAGCTGCTGGAAGAGGTGTCCGGGCGGCACACGGTGGCCGGACGGCGGCTGGGGCGCAAGGACGCGACGGCGGCGGGCGCCGCGGGTGCGACGGTGGCGCTGCTGGGCGCGGCCGCCGTGGTCCGCAGGGCCCGCAAGGCCCGGCGCAGATGAGCGTTCCACAGGGGCTGCGGGGCGTGGGCGCCGCAGCCCCTGTGGAAGGCTCCGAACCGCACACGCGCGTGCCGGGCGATGACACTGTTTCCGCTCGTCCCCGGCGTACGGCACGATGAAGGCATGGCACCCAGCAACGACCACCCCGGTGAGCAGGCCGCGCAGGACCCCGTCAAGCTGATCGCGATCCGGGAGACCCCGCTCTCCCTGGACGAGGTCTTCCAGGCCGTCGGGGACGACGCGGCCGGCGGGACGGCCCTGTTCGTGGGGACCGTGCGCAACCATGACGGGGGTACCGACGTGGACGCGCTCGGCTACTCCTGCCATCCCACCGCCGAGGCGGAGATGCGGCGGATCGCGGAGAAGGTCACCGCCGAGTACCCGGTGCGGGCGCTCGCCGCCGTCCACCGTGTGGGGGACCTGCGGGTGGGCGACCTCGCCGTCGTCGTCGCCGTGTCCTGCCCGCACCGCGGCGAGGCCTTCGAGGCCTGCCGGAAGCTGATCGACGACCTCAAGCACGAGGTGCCGATCTGGAAGCACCAGACGTTCTCCGACGGGACCGAGGAGTGGGTCGGCGCCTAGGCGCTCTTCTGGATCTTGCCGTCGGTTCGCACCGAAGGCCCCCTGGCGGCCTCCGTCGCCCGGGTCACGGGTTGCGTAACCGCCCCCCTGCCGTGAGCGTTGTCAGTGCGGATGGTTAATCTGCTGATCAGTCAGTCGCGGACGCTCATGGGGTTGGGAGGTCGGCATGGCGGCGCTCGCCTGGTTGCTGATTCCGCTGGTGGCTGCGATCGGTGCCGGACTGTGGGGGAGTTGGGCCAACCGGACCCGGAAGGTGCGCGGCGACGGGCCGGAGCTCGACGGGTACGCCCGCTTCCGTGCCGCCATGGAGAAGTCGCACTCCGGTACGTGACCCGGGCGGTGGCCCTGACGGTGCGCTGACAGAGGCGTCCCGTACTGTCGAGGCATGCCACGCCGCACCGCGACGATGCTCGCCTCCACCTTGATGCTGATCGCGCTCCTGTGCGCGGGAGCGCTCATCCCCGTGCCGTACGCGGAGATGTCACCGGGGCCGACGGTGAACACCTTGGGCGAGCACGACGGCGAGCCGGTGCTGCAGATCTCCGGGCGCAAGACCTACCCGACGACCGGCAACCTCAACATGACCACCGTGCGGGTCACCAGCGCCGACTACCGGATGAACCTCGTCGAGGCCGTCTACGGCTGGCTCGCGCACGACAACAAGGTCGTGCCGCACGACACGCTGTACCCGGACGGCAAGACCGAGGAGGAGTCCACTCAGGAGAACGCCGAGGAGTTCAGCCAGTCCCAGGAGAGCGCCAAGGTCGCCGCCCTGAAGGAGCTGGGCATCCCCGCGAAGTCCTGGGTGATCGTCTCCACCGTGGTGAAGGGCTCGCCTGCCGAGGGCAGGCTGCACGCGGGCGACGTGATCAAGTCCGTGGACGGCACGGCCGTGAAGGAGCCGTCCGACGTCGCCGAGCTGGTGACCAAGCACAAGCCCGGCGAGAAGGTCGTCTTCACGATCGTGCCGGCCAAGGAGCAGGCCGCCGCCGAGAAGGAGAACAAGACGGCGACCAGGACGCAGAACGTCACGATCACCACGGCGGCCTCCGACGACACCGGCGCCAAGCGGGCCATCGTCGGGATCTCCGCCGGGACCGACCACACGTTCCCGTTCACCATCGACATCAAGCTCGCCGACGTGGGCGGGCCGAGCGCCGGCCTGATGTTCGCGCTCGGCATCTACGACAAGCTCACCCCGGGCAGCCTCACCGGCGGGACGTTCGTCGCCGGCACCGGCACGATCGACGACAACGGCAAGGTCGGGCCGATCGGCGGGATCGAGATGAAGACCGTCGGCGCCCGCGACAAGGGCGCCCGGTACTTCCTCACACCCGCCGACAACTGCGCGGCCGCCGCCAAGGACACCCCGAGCGGCCTCACCCTCGTCAAGGTCGACACCATCGACGACGCCCTCAAGGCCCTGAAGGACATCCGCGGCGGCGCCACCGCCGACCTGCCCACGTGCAAGGCGAGCTAGCCGGGCGCCGACCCGCCCACGCGCACGGGCGAGCCGGCCGGCCGCGCTACTCCTCGAACGTCGCCGACAGCGCCTCGGCCAGGCCCGGGACCAGGCCCGCGCCGGTGAGAACCTCCGTCGGCGCGTCCTTCTCGCGCAGCCGCAGCGCCGACTCGCGGGAGCCGTCACGCAGGACGGCGACCGTCATCCGGACCTCCTGGCGGTCGGGGTGGTCGGCCACCCACTTCGCCAGCTCGGCCTCGCCGAGACCCTGCGGGACCTGCGCCTCGGCGGACGGCGGCAGCATCAGCCGTTCCACGGTCAGGGCGCAGCCGGCCACCGCGTCGGGCCAGGCGATCGTCGCGAGGAACTCGTCGAGCGGCCTGTCCGTTGGCACTTCGTCCTGCTCGATCGGGGTGAGACCGGTGGTCTCGGACTCGTCCTCCAGACCGAGCTGGGCGGCGAGCGAGGGTTCCTGGGCCCGCAGCCGTGCGGTGTCTACGAGGGCGAAGAGGCGGGCGGGCTGGTCCCAGCCGAGGCCGGAGGCGTACTCGTCGATCTCGAGCACGGCCCGGGTGAGCGGGCTCGCCGCCATGGGAGTGTTGGACATGGTCACAATCCTGCCTCGTTCCCGGCCGGAATCGGGAACCGAGTAAACCGTGAGTAAGTTGCATAGGTGTGGGCCCGCGATCACGGGGGGCCACCCACGGTCCACGAACACGCGGGCCTGACGGATCAACAGCGACTTTCGAGGTGCGCACCTTGGCTTTCCAGATGCCGGACCGCGGCGGAGGCCCGACGGGGCCACGGATCAGAGTGGGCCGCCCGTCCCGGCGGGTCAGGACCCTGCTCATGACACTGGGCGTCCTCGCCGTGCTCGGCATGGCGTTCACCATGTTCGCCGGGTTCTGGACGGACTGGCTCTGGTACCGGTCGGTGAACTACTCATCGGTGTTCACGACCACCCTGTGGACCAAGATCGGACTCTTCTTCGTCTTCGGTCTGCTCATGGCACTCGCGGTCGGCTTCAACATCTGGCTGGCCCACCGGCTGCGCCCTCCGCTGAGCGCCATGTCGATGGAACAGCAGAGCCTCGACCGCTACCGGATGGGCATCGCGCCCTACAAGAAGTGGCTGCTGCTCGCCATCACCGCGCTGGTCGGACTGATCGCCGGCGCCTCCGCGTCGAGCCAGTGGCGGACCTGGCTGATGTGGGTCAACGGCGTGTCCTTCGGACAGAAGGACCCGCAGTTCCACCTGGACGTGTCGTTCTTCGCGTTCGACCTGCCCTGGTACCGCTTCCTGCTCGGCTTCGGCTTCGCCGCCACGATCATCTCCCTGATCGCCGCCGCGCTCACCCACTACCTGTACGGCGGGCTGCGCGTCACGAGCCCCGGCGCGCGCGCCACGGCCGCGGCCACCGGCCACCTCTCGGTGCTGCTGGGGATCTTCGTCGCGCTGAAGGCGGTCGCCTACTGGCTCGACCGGTACGGCCTGGCCGTGAAGTCCAGCGACTTCAAGGCCACCGACAACTGGACGGGCCTGCGGTACGTCGACGCCAACGCCTACCTGCCGGCCAAGACGATCCTGTTCTGCATCGCCGTCATCTGCGCCCTGCTGTTCTTCGCCACCCTGTGGCGGCGCACCTGGCAGCTGCCGGTGATCGGCTTCGGCCTGATGGTGCTCTCCGCGATCCTCATCGGCGGCCTGTACCCGGCGATCGTCCAGAAGTTCCAGGTCCAGCCGAACGAGCAGGCCAAGGAAGCCCCGTACGTCGCGAAGAACCTCAAGGCGACACGTGAGGCGTACGGCATCGACGGCACGCAGGTGACCGAGTACTCGGGCACCAGCAAGACGCAGGACAAGACCACCCTGCGCGACGACGTCGCCGGCACGGCGAGCATCCGCATCATGGACCCGAACATCGTCTCGCCGACGTTCCAGCAGCTCCAGCAGATGCGGAAGTATTACGCCTTCCCGAACAACCTGGACGTGGACCGCTACAGCGTGAACGGCGCGGACCAGGACACGGTGATCGGTCTGCGCGAGCTGAACCTCGCGGGCGTCGACAAGCAGAACTGGATCAACAACCACTTCCGCTACACCCACGGCTACGGCGTGGTCGCCGCCAAGGGCACCACCGGCGACCCCGAGGGCCGCCCGGCGTTCACCGAGTCCAACCTGCCGTCCCAGGGTGTGCTCGGACAGTACGAGCAGCGGATCTACTACGGCGAGAAGACGACCACGTACTCGATCGTCGGCGGTCCCCAGAAGGAGATCGACTACTCCGACGACGAGGGCGAGAAGACCACCAGCTACAAGGGCGACAGCGGGGTCAACCTCTCCAACGCGGTCAACCGGGCCGCGTACGCGGTGGCGTTCGGTGAGCCGCAGATCCTGTACTCCGGTGCGATCGGCGAGGGTTCGCGGATCCTGTACAACCGCACGCCGAAGGAGCGCGTGGAGGCGGTCGCCCCCTGGCTGACCATCGACGGCGACGCCTACCCGGCGGTCGTGGGCAAGCGGATCCAGTGGATCGTCGACGCGTACACGACCACCAACGGCTACCCGTACGCCTCCCGTACGACCCTCGGTGACACGACGGCCGACTCGCTGACCGCGACCAACGACAACCGCGCGGTGGTCGCCCAGCAGAACCAGGTCAACTACATCCGCAACTCGGTGAAGGCGACCGTCGACGCGTACACCGGCGAGGTCAAGCTCTACCAGTGGGACACCCAGGACCCGGTCCTGAAGACCTGGATGAAGGCCTTCCCGGGCACGGTGGAGAAGAAGACGGCCATCTCCTCCGACCTGATGGCCCATCTCCGCTACCCGCAGGACCTGTTCAAGGTCCAGCGCGAGCTGCTCACCCGCTACCACGTGAAGGACGCGACGACGTTCCTCAGCGGCAGCGAGGTGTGGCAGGTGCCGGACGACCCGACCAACAAGTCGGGTGACGCGGTGCCGCCGTACTACCTGAGCATGCGGATGCCCGACCAGAAGGCGCAGGCGTTCTCGCTGACGACGACGTTCACGCCCAACGGCCGGGACAACCTCAGCGCGTTCATGGCGGTCGACTCCGAGGCGGGCACACCCGGCTACGGCAAGATCAGAGTGCTGAAACTGCCGACGAGCACGACCGTCGACGGCCCCAAACAGGTCCAGAGCCAGTTCAACTCCGAACAGGACATCGCCGAGTCCATCAGGTTGCTGAGAGGCGGCGACTCGGAGGTCGAGTACGGCAACCTGCTGACGGTGCCGCTCGACGGAGGACTGCTCTACGTGGAGCCGGTGTACGTACGCGGTGGTGGACTGAAGTACCCGCTGCTGCGCAAGGTGTTGGTCACCTACGGCGGCGTCACCGCCTTCGAGAACACGCTCGACGAGGCCCTCGACAAGGTCTTCGGCGCGGCGGCCTCCACTCCGAAACCCCCGTCGGACGACGGTGGCACCACCCCACCGCCGCCGCCGACCGGCAACACCACGGTCCAGGAGGCGCTGAAGGACGCCCAGGAGGCCTTCAACGCCGGCCAGGAAGCGCTGAAGAAGCCCGACTGGGACGCGTACGCCAAGGCCCAGAAGGAACTCGAGGCCGCGCTCCAGCGGGCCGCGCAGGCGCAGGCCGGGACCGGCACGGGCGGCACCAGCGACAAGCCCGCCGCCGGCCCGAGCCCCAAGCCGTCCGGCGGCGCCACACCTGGCAGCAGCCCGAGCGGCAGTCCCAGCAGCAGTCCCAGCGGCTGATCAAGGGATCGGCCGACAGGGCTGGTCACCAGGCCCTCCCCGCGTCGTGATACGGTTGTGGAACACGACGCGGGGTGGAGCAGCTCGGTAGCTCGCTGGGCTCATAACCCAGAGGTCGCAGGTTCAAATCCTGTCCCCGCTACTGAAGGCGAAGGCCCGGATCCGGAAACGGATCCGGGCCTTCGTGATGTGCGAACGCATGTGCCCGAGGCGCGGTGGGTCGTGCCGCCGTGGGGAGTTGGGGGAACTGTGTTTGACTTGTCTCTCTGTGGGCATGTCGACAAAACGCTGAAGTGACCTCACGGGCTGCGGTATACCAGGTGTACCCGGGTTGCAGGTGGTGCGACGATGGACGTTATGGGGGACAAGGCAACTCTGTTCGAGACAGGGCGATTTGTGCAGCCTTCCGATGAGGAAGCCACCCCGGACGACAACCGGGACGAGCGGGTCGAAGCGGACGACACGGGGGAGGCCGTCGAGGAGGCACGCCGACGGCTCGCCGCCGAAGCCGGTGACGCCGAGGCGATGAGCGTCCTCGGGGCCATGCTGCTGCGCCGCGGCGACCTCGACGGAGCCGAGCCCCATCTGCGGGCCGCCACCGCGGCCGGCGACCGCGCCGCCGCCAACAACCTGGGTGTCCTCCTCCATCAGCGCGGCTACCCCGACGAGGCCGCCGGCTGGTGGCGGGTCGCCGCCGTCGCCGGCTCCGCGGCCGCCGCGCACGCGCTGGGCCGCCACCACCGCGAGCGCGGCGACGAACCCGCCGCCGAGTACTGGCTGCGCCAGTCCGCTGAGCAGGGCCACGTGCTGGGCGCGTACGCCCTCGCCGACCTCCTGGAGCACCGCGGGGACCGCGCGGCCGAGCGATGGATGCGGGCCGCCGCCGAGCGGGGGCACCGGGAGGCGGCGTACCGGCTGGCCAGATCCCTCGACCGGCAGGGCGCGCGGGACGCGGACCCGGACGGCGGTGTCCCCGTGTCCGCGGAGGCCGAGCAGTGGTACCGGCAGGCCGCCGCCCGCGGCCACCGCCGGGCCGCGCTGCACCTCGGGGCGATCCTGGAGAAGCGGGGCGACCTCAAGGAGGCCGGGCGCTGGTACCTGACGTCCGCCAAGGACGGCGAGCCGCGGGCCGCCTGCGCGCTCGGGTTCCTGCTGCGGGACGCCGGTGACACCGAGAACGCCGCCGTGTGGTGGCTGCGCGCCGCCCAGGACGGCGACGGCAACGCGGCCAACGCGCTCGGCGCGCTGTACGCCGAACGCGGCCAGACCCAGACCGCCGAGCGCTGGTACCGGGCCGCGATGGACGCCGGCGACGACAACGGCGCCTACAACCTCGGCCTGCTCTGCGCCGAGCAGGGCCGTACCGCGCAGGCCGAGCAGTGGTACCGGCGCGCCGCGTACGCCGGGCACCGGGAGGCGGCCAACGCGCTGGCCGTCCTGCTGCTCCAGGGCGGCGACGCGACCGGCGCCGAGCCGTGGTTCTCCAAGGCGGCCGAGGCGGGCAGCGTCGACGCCGCGTTCAACCTGGGGATCCTGTTCGCCGGGCGGGGCGAGGAGAGGCTCGCGCTGCGCTGGTACGAGCGGGCGGCGGCCGCCGGGCACACCGAGGCGGCGTTGCAGGTCGGGATCGCCCGGCTGCGGGACGGGGACGAACTGGAGGCCGAACGGCATCTGCGGTGCGCCGCCGGAGGGGGCAGCGCGGAGGCGGCGTACCGGCTGGCGGCCGTGCTCGACGCCCGGCGGCCGCCCACCTCCCCGCATGAGCTCGGAGAGGTCGTGCACGAGAAGACCGAGTGCGAGGAGTGGTACGAGCGGGCGGCGTCCCAGGGGCACCGGCGGGCGCAGGTGCGGGTCGGGATGCTGGCCGCCGCGCGGGGCGATGTCGTGGAGGCGGCGCGGTGGTACCGGGAGGCGGCCGAGGCCGGGTCGCGCAACGGCGCCTTCAACCTGGGGCTGCTGCTGGCGCGGGAGGGCAGCGAGCCGGAGGCGGCCGTGTGGTGGACGCGCGCCGCTGACGCGGGCCATGGACGGGCGGCGCTGCGGCTGGCCCTCGTCTACGCGCGTCGGGGCGAGTTGGCGGAGGGACAGCGGTGGGCGGACCGGGCGGTGACCCTCGGGCCGGGGGAGGTCGCCGAGCGGGCGGCACGGCTGCGGGACGCGCTGCGGGAGGAACTGTCCGCGTGACGGGAGCCGGCGCCCAGGCGTCAGGTGGCGCGGCCCGACGCCCCCGTGGGGCCGCTCACCCCATGCGCCTTCGGGGCCGCTCACTCAAAGCGATTTGCTTCCGCTGGTGGCGTTGACGTAACGTTGCATTCACCGACGCGGGGTGGAGCAGCTCGGTAGCTCGCTGGGCTCATAACCCAGAGGTCGCAGGTTCAAATCCTGTCCCCGCTACTGAAGGCCGAGGGCCGGAACCTGATCACAGGTTCCGGCCCTCGGTGTTGACGCGGCCGAACACATCGGCCGGCCCCTGCACGTCATGAGGCCCCGGCACCTTCCCAGAAGGTGCCGGGGCCTCACGCGTGAAAAGGGTTACGGCGCGGCGCAGTTCGGGCAGATGCCGCGGTACGTCACCTCGACGTCCGAGACGGTGAAGCCGAAGCGCTCGGAGTCGGGAAGGTCGGCCAGCGGGTTGCCGGTCGGATGGACGTCCCTGATCGAACCGCATTGGGCGCAGACCAGGTGGTGGTGCGGACGGTGGGCGTTCGGGTCGTACCGCTTGGCGCGTTTGTCGGTGGCGACCTCGAGCACCTCGCCGAGCGAGACCAGCTCGCCGAGCGTGTTGTAGACCGTCGCCCGGGAGATCTCGGGCAGCTTGGCGACAGCCCGGGCGTGGACCTCGTCGGCCGTCAGATGGACGTGTTCGCCGTCGAGGACCTCGGCCACGACGCGCCGCTGCGCGGTCATCCGCCATCCGCGTCCGCGCAGCCGTTCCAGAAGGTCACTCATGAAAGACAGCCTAACAGCAGGGGGACTCTATGTCCCGAACAGGTGTGGAGTTGGATCAGTAATTGACTTAGATGAAGTCTAATATAG
>NZ_BQUN01000120.1:0-62927 GCF_026008495.1 Streptomyces sp. A012304 | reverse complement strand
CCCCCGCCCGCGTGTTCACAGGGCCGACGCGGGCTGCCTGGCGGGCACCCAGCAGCGGATGATGTCGCGGACCGAGACGATCCCGGCCGGTTCGCCGCCGTCGAGGACGATGAGGTGGCGGAAGCCGCCGTGGGCCATGGCGCGGGCCGCCTCCTCCAGGGTCCAGGTCGGGGTGGCGAAGACGACGTCGTTGGTGGTGTGGGCGTGGGTGCGCTCGGTGTCCGGGTTCTGGCCGAGGCCGACGGAGTTCAGGACGTCGCGCTCGGTGAGGATGCCGATGCCGCCGGCGTCCGGGTCGAGGACCACGGCCGCGCCGACGCGGCGGGCGGACATCAGGGCGGCGGCCTGGCGGAGGGTGTGGTCGGGGCCGATGACGAGGACCAGGGTGCTCATGGCGTCGCGTACCAGCATGGGTTCGTCGCGTTCCAGCAGGGGTTCTTCCAGCATGGGTTCCGAGTCACCTCCAGGAACCGCTCGGATAGTTCAGCGGTTCACAAGTTCACAAGTGGGGGTGCTCTCAGAGTCGCAGGCAAAGGGAGGGTCAACAAGAGGGCGCGCGTGGCCAATTGAGGGCGTGCGCGCTCGTCTGTGCGGATCAGGACCGCTGGTTGAGATACCCCAGCAGCTCGTCGTGGAGCAGGCCGTTCGAGGCGGCCGCGTTGCCGCTGTGCGGGCCCGGGCGGCCGTCGAGGCCGGTGAAGGTGCCGCCGGCCTCCGTCACGACGATCGCGTTCGCCGCCATGTCCCACAGGGACAGCTCGGGTTCGGCACACAGGTCGACCGAACCCTCCGCGACCATCATGTACGGCCAGAAGTCGCCGTACGCGCGCGTGCGCCACACCTCTCGGGTGAGGTCGAGGAAGCCGTCCAGCCGTCCCTGCTCCTCCCAGCCGGAGAGGGAGGAGTACGCGAAGGAGGCGTCCGCGAGCTTCGACACCCGCGAGACGTGCAGGCGGGTGGCCGAGGAGAGGCTGCGGCCGGTGAAGGCGCCGTGGCCCTTCGCGGCCCACCAGCGGCGGCCGAGGGCGGGCGCCGAGACGACGCCGACGACGGGCTGGTAGCCGCCCTCCGCCGCCTCCATGAGGGAGATCAGGGTGGCCCAGACGGGGACGCCGCGCACGTAGTTCTTGGTGCCGTCGATCGGGTCGATCACCCAGCGGCGGGGGCCGGTGCCCTCCACGCCGTACTCCTCGCCGAGGATCGCGTCGCGCGGGCGGGCGCGCTGGAGCTGGCCGCGGACGAGTTCCTCGGCCGCCCGGTCGGCCTCGCTCACCGGGGTCATGTCCGGTTTCGTCTCGACCTTGAGGTCGAGGGCTTTGAAACGGCCCATGGTGGCGGCGTCGGCGGCGTCCGCGAGGACGTGCGCGAGGCGGAGGTCGTCGAGGTAGTCCGGCATGGAGGGAACGCTATCCGGCCCGGCCGCGGCGGGGCCAGCGGGGGCCGATGGGCGGACAGGGGGTTTGAGCAGGCCAGGCGTCGGTACTGGGGGGCCGTCGCGTGGCCCGAGGCCGGCGGTGCGGCCCGTGCCCCGCGCACGGCCGCCCGTCGCTTCACCGCCCCGGCGGTCGCGCGCACCCTTGACAGTGCCTGCGGGCGCGTCAAGTCTGGGCCCAGAGTCGCTCGCCGTGGGGAGGCGATGATGCCTGCAGCGCGGGAATCCCTACTGGACGCCGCTTTCACGGCGCTCGCGCGTCGGCCGTGGGCCGCCGTGCGGATGGTGGACGTCGCGGCGGCGGCCGGGGTGTCCCGGCAGACCCTGTACAACGAGTTCGGCAGCAAGGAAGGGCTGGCCCGCGCGCTGGTGCGGCGGGAGGCCGACGGCTATCTCGCCGGGATCGAGCGGGCGTTGGCCGTGCACGGCGACCACCGGGAACGGCTCACCGCCGCCGCCGAGTGGACCACCTCGGCCGCCCGCGACAACGTGCTCGTACGAGCCATCCTCACCGGCTTCTGGAGCGAGCGACTGCCCTCGCCGACCCTCTCGGCGGTGCCGTCCTCCTCCGTGGTCCCGGCGCAGCGGCGGGCGGACGGCCCGCTGCCCTCGCCCGGCGAACTCGTGGCGACCGTCCGCGACCGAGCCGTGGCCGCGCTCGGCGGACCCGGCGCCGCCCGGGCGGACACCGCCGACCTGGTGCGCTCCTGCGAACTCGTCGTCCGGCTCGCCCTGTCCTGTGTGGCCGCTCCGCCGGAGCAGGGCGGCGTCGCCGACCTCATCCAGGGCGCGCTGCGTTCTTAGCCGCGTGACGCGCCGCGTCGCTCGGCGGCGTCCTCAGTGCGCCGACCCCGACAGTTGCAGTCCGATCACACCGATGATCACCAGGCTGATCGAGACGATCTTCAGGGTCGACACCAGGTCACCGAGGAAGATCATGCCGTAGATCGCGGTGCCCGCCGCGCCGATGCCGGTCCAGACGGCGTACGCCGGGCCGACGTCGAGTTTCTTCAGCGAGAGGGTCAGCAGGCCGAAGCTGCCGAGGGCGAACACGCAGAAGGCGATGGTCGGCCACAGCCGGGTGAAACCGTGCGACAGCTTCAGGCAGACGGCGAAGCCGGTCTCGAGCAGGCCCGCGACGATGACCAGCAGCCACGCCATGTGCTGTCCTCCCGTGTATGCGGCTCGGTGCGATTATGCACTTACCGGACTCAGCCACTCACAAACAACGCGGAGGTCAGTCGCCCTCCGTGCGTTCGCGCGTGGACAGCAGCCGCCGCAGGGAGTACAGCCGCGCCGGATCCGCGTGGCCCTCGGCGACCCACGCGTCCAGCGCGCAGTCCTGCTCGTCGTGGCTGCACGCGCGCGGGCAGGCCGCCGTACCCGGCTCCAGGTCCGGGAAGGCGTGGATCACGCGGGACGGGTCGATGTGCGCGAGGCCGAAGGAGCGTACGCCCGGGGTGTCGATCACCCAGTCGTCGGTTCCCGCCAGGGGGAGGGCCAAAGCCGAGGTCGTGGTGTGGCGGCCGCGGCCGGTCACCGCGTTGACATGGCCGGTCAGGCGCCGCCGGTCCTCCGGGACCAGCGCGTTGACCAGAGTCGTCTTACCGACGCCCGAGTGACCCACGAACGCCGTGATCCGCCCCGCCAGATACTCGCGCACCCGGTCCGCCGCGCCGCCGTCCTCCAGTTCCTCACGACTGGTGACGACGTACGGGATGTCCAGGTCGCCGTACAGCTCCAGCATCTTGTCCGCCGAGGCCAGGTCCGACTTGGTCAGCACCAGCAGCGGCTCCAGGCCGCCGTCGAAGGCCGCGACCAGGCAGCGGTCGATCAGGCGGGGGCGGGGCTCGGGGTCGGCCAGGGCGGTGACGATCGCCAGCTGGTCGGCGTTGGCGACGACGACACGCTCGTAGGGGTCGTCGTCGTCCGCGGTGCGGCGCAGCACCGAGGTGCGTTCCTCGATGCGCACGATCCGCGCGAGCGTGTCCTTCTTCCCGGACATGTCGCCCACCAGCGCGACCCGGTCGCCCACGACCGCCGCCTTGCGGCCGAGTTCCCTGGCCTTCATCGCCATCACGATCCGGTCCTCGACGAGGCACGTCAGACGGCCCCGGTCGACGGTGAGGACCATGCCTTCGGCGGCGTCCTCGTGCTTGGGCCGGATGTTCGTCCGCGGCCGGTTGCCCTTGCGGTTCGGACGGCTGCGGATGTCGTCCTCGTCGGTGTGCTTGCCGTAGCGGCGCATGGCGAAGTCCCTAAACCCCGAGCATCCCGGTCCACAGCTCGGGGAAGTCCGGCAGTGTCTTCGCGGTGGTCGCCACGTTCTCGATCAGCACGCCCTCGACGGCGAGGCCGATGACCGCTCCGGCCGTGGCCATGCGGTGGTCGTCGTAGGTGTGGAAGGTGCCGCCGTGCAGCGGGCGCGGGCGGATGTGCAGGCCGTCGGCGGTCTCGGTGACGTCACCGCCGAGCTCGTTGATCTCCTTGGTCAGCGCGGCCAGCCGGTCCGTCTCGTGCAGCCGCAGATGGGCCACGCCCCGCAGGGTGGACGGGGAGTCCGCGAGGGCGGCGACCGCCGCGACGCCCGGGGCCAGCTCGCCGACGTCGCCCAGGTCGACATCGATGCCGTGGATCGAGCCGGTGCCGGTGAAGACCAGGCCGTACTCGGTCAGGTCGCAGGAACCGCCCATCTCGGTGAAGATCTCCCGCAGCCGGTCACCCGGCTGGGTGGTGCGGGCCGGCCAGTCGGGGACCAGCACCCGGCCGCCGGTCACCAGCGCGGCCGCCAGGAACGGCTGGGCGTTGGACAGGTCCGGCTCGATGGTCAGGTCCCGGCCGAGCAGGGCGCCCGGCGTGACCCGCCAGACGTTCGGCTCGCCGCCCGACTCCGGGGTGTCCACCTGGGCGCCGACCCCGCGCAGCATGTCGACGGTCATCCGGATGTGCGGCATGGAGGGCAGCGTGGAGCCGGTGTGGCGGACCTCGACGCCCTGGTTGAAGCGCGGGCCGGAGAGCAGCAGCGCCGACACGAACTGCGAGGACGAGGACGCGTCGATCTCCACCGGGCCGCCGTCCAGCGCGCCCGAGCCGTGCACCGTCAGCGGCAGCGAGCCCCGGCCGTCGTCGTCGATCCGGGCGCCGAGCACGCGCAGCGCGTCGATGACGCCGTTCAGGGGGCGTTCGTACGAACGGGGGTCGCCGTCGAAGCGGACGGGGCCGTCGCAGAGCGCGGCGACCGGCGGCAGGAACCGCATCACGGTGCCGGCGTTGCCGACGTCGACGGTGGCCGGGCCGCGCAGCCCCGCCGGGAGGACCCGCCAGGCCTCACCCGTGCCGTCGGGACCCACGCCCTCCTCGATGCCCACGCCCATCGCGCGCAGGGCACCGGCCATCAGCAGCGTGTCGCGGGAGCGCAGGGGGCGGCGCAGCCATCCCGGTTCGGAGGCGAGCGCGGCGAGGACCAGGGCGCGGTTGGTGACCGACTTGGACCCCGGCACGTGGACCGTCGCGTCGACGGCCTCGCTCGCGTGCGGGGCGGGCCAGAGGCCGGTGTGGGCGGGGTGTGGGGCCATGGCCCCACTGTATAAGGAGGCCACGGTTCGAGTGCGGCGACGTCGTGGCTGGTCGCGCCCCCGAGCGGGGCCGGACGGGGGCCTCACACCTCCAGCAGCCAGCGCCCCCCGCCCAGCAGCGAACACACTGACACCGCGTGGAACAGGAACAGCCACAACGCGGCCGGTACGTGCGTCAGGCGTGACAACTGGTCCGCGTCCGAGTCGCCCGCGCCACCGCGCGAGCGCTTCGCCTGGAGCTCGAAGGCGGGCCGTACCCCGCCCAGCAGCAGGAACCACACCACCGTGTACGCGAACGCCGCCTGCACCTGGGGCCCGGTCAGCCACGACACCACCAGGAACGTGCCGCCGGTGAGGACCACCGTCAGCGCGCCGTAGGCGTTGCGGATCATCACCAGCATCGCCACCAGCAGGGCCGTCGCCAGCCACAGCAGCAGCGTGATGCGTCCGGCGCTCAGCAGGGAGGCACCGCCCAGGCCCAGCAGCGGGGGAGCGGTGTAGCCGGCCGCCGCCGTCAGGATCATGCCGAGGCCGTGCGGCTTGCCGCGGCTGACGGTCAGGCCGCTGGTGTCCGAGTGCAGCCGTATGCCGGTCAGGGTGCGGCCCGTCAGCAGGGCGACCAGGCCGTGACCGCCCTCGTGGGCGATGGTGATCGCGTTGCGGGAGACCCGCCACAGGGTGTGGGGGAGGACCATGGCGAGCGCCGCCACCATGGTGGCGAACACCACCCACAGATCCGGGTCGGTCTGGGTGCCGACGAGACGGTCCCAGAGGTCGGGCAGCGCGGTGGCGGCGGTGCTGTCCATATGTCTAGGTGGCTCCCTCTCGTCGTACGGAGTCTGGCAGTGTGGCACGCATGTGCGGACGGTATGCAGCGAGTCGCAGCCCCGAGGATCTCGCAGGAATCTTCGAGATCGAGAAGTGGGAGCCGGAGGAGACCCTGGCGCCCGACTACAACGTCGCCCCGACCAAGGAGGTCTACGCGGTCCTGGACCGTCCTCTGAAGGACGTGGAGGACCCGCGTCCGGTTCGCCAGCTGCGCAAGCTCAGCTGGGGCCTGGTCCCGTCCTGGGCGAAGACCCCCGAGGGCGGCGCCCGGATGATCAACGCGCGCTCGGAGACCGTCCACGAGAAGCCGTCCTACCGCCGCGCCTTCGCCGCCCGGCGCTGCATCCTGCCCGCCGACGGCTACTACGAGTGGGTCACCGGACAGCAGGAACGGGAGCTGGAGGTCGAGGGCCGCAAGAAACGGCCGCGCAAGCAGCCGTACTTCGTCCTGCCCGCCGACGGCTCGGTCTTCGCGATGGCCGGGCTGTACGAGTTCTGGCGGGACCGCACGCTGCCCGACGACCATCCGCGCGCCTGGTGGGTGACCTGCTCGGTGCTCACCACCGAGGCGGAGACGACCCCGCTGGCCGGGTCGCCCGCCGAGGGCCCGCGCACCCTGGCCGACATCCACCCCCGGATGCCGCTGATGCTCACCCCCGACCGCTGGGACGCCTGGCTGGACCCCTCCCGCACCGACGCCGAGGACCTGCGCTCCCTGCTGGAGCCCCCGCCGGCCGGCCTGATGCGCGCCTACCCGGTGTCCACGGCCGTCAGCAACGTCCGCAACAACGGCCCCGAGCTGCTGAAGGAGCTGGAGGGGCCCGAGGAGGGCACACTGTTCTGATGTGACCACCGAGATCATCACCACGGACGTGGGGGACGCCCGCGTCACCTGGCACAAGGCGAGGAAGCCCCGGCTGGTGCTGGCGGTGAGCCACGGCGCCGGCGGCGGCATCGAGGCGCGCGACCTCCAGGCCCTCGCCGCCGTGCTCCCCGGGCACGGGGTGAGCGTCGCGCTCGTCGAGCAGCCCTGGCGGGTGGCCGGCAAGAAGGTGGCGCCCGCGCCGAAGACCCTGGACGCCGGCTGGCGCGGGATCTGGCCGGCGGTCACGAAGCCCGGCCTGCCGGTGATCTCCGGCGGCCGGTCGGCGGGGGCCCGGGTGGCCTGCCGCACCGCCGGAGAGCTCGGTGCCCACGCCGTCCTCGCCCTCGGCTTCCCGCTGCACCCGCCGGGCAGGCCGGAGAAGTCCCGCGCCGGCGAACTGCTCGGCGCCGGGGTGCCCACCCTCGTCGTCCAGGGCGGCAACGACTCCTTCGGCCGGCCCGGCGAGTTCCCCGAGGGCGACCACGAACTGGTCGAGGTGCCGTACGCCGACCACGGCCTCGCCGTGCCCAAACGGGCCGGAATCAGCCAGGAAGAGGCCCTGGAGATCGTCACGTCGGCGGTCGTCCGGTGGGTCGGGTCACTCGGGCGAGCCGTCCTCGGGTAAAGAACGGGGAATGTTGCGGGGCGGACCGCTGTTGAGCCCGACAGAAGTGCTGAACACGCAGCACCGACGTCATGGGGAGAGGAAGTCCGCCGCATGGGTTCGACTATGTGCCCGAGCCGCAGCAGCCGTGCCGATCTGGACTGGACGGTGCTGCACGCGGCCAAGACCGCTCCTATTCGAGCGGCGGCAGGCGCGGGTAGTCGTCTATCCTCCGATTCGAGCGGGACCGGCATGGGTTCTGCCCGCGATCTTGAGGAGGTGGGTCCGGTCACCGGTACCGACGCAGGGACCGACAACGGCCAGGCGGAGCTGCCCGAGGGCCAGGGCGTGAGCGTGGACACGGGTTCGGAGACCCCCGCCGAGCGCACCGCGCGCTTCGAGCGGGACGCGCTCGAGTTCCTCGACCAGATGTACTCCGCCGCGCTGCGCATGACGCGCAACCCGGCGGACGCGGAGGACCTGGTGCAGGAGACCTACGCCAAGGCGTACGCGTCCTTCCACCAGTTCCGCGAGGGCACCAACCTCAAGGCCTGGCTGTACCGGATCCTCACCAACACCTTCATCAACTCCTACCGCAAGAAGCAGCGCGAACCCCAGCGCAGCGCGGCCGAGGAGATCGAGGACTGGCAGTTGGCCCGCGCCGAGTCGCACATGTCGACCGGTCTGCGCTCCGCCGAGTCGCAGGCGCTGGACCATCTGCCCGACTCGGACGTGAAGGAAGCGCTCCAGGCGATCCCCGAGGAGTTCCGCATCGCCGTGTATCTCGCGGACGTCGAGGGCTTTGCCTACAAGGAGATCGCGGACATCATGGGGACACCCATCGGTACGGTGATGTCCCGGCTCCACCGGGGCCGCCGGCAACTGCGCGGCATGCTCGAGGACTACGCGCGTGAGCGCGGACTGGTCCCGGCCGGCGCCGGAGAGTCGGACGAAGCGAAAGGCTCGGGCTCATGAGCTGCGGAGAGCCGCACGAGACGGACTGCAGTGAGGTCCTGGACCATCTCTACGAGTTCCTGGACCGAGAGATGCCGGACGCCGACTGCACGAAGTTCGAGCACCACTTCGAGGAGTGCTCGCCCTGCCTGGAGAAGTACGGCCTGGAGCAGGCCGTGAAGAAGCTGGTCAAGCGGTGCTGCGGACAGGACGACGTGCCCACCGACCTGCGCGCCAAGGTCATGGGCCGGATCGACCTGATCCGCTCCGGCCAGGCCGTGCCCGAGCACGACGTGACAGCGACCCCTCAGGAGTCCTGACCGCCCGGGAGTCGGACACCGTCACCCGAATGTGCTAATCCGCGACTGATACGCCCGTGTCGCCGCCCCCCGCCACCCTAGGCTCCGGAGCCTGGAGAAAGTGTGGCCGGGGGAGGGCGACATGGAGGGGATTCCGTCGCGGGCACGCGCGTACGTCGTCTGCGTCGCCCTCGGGGCGCTGATCTGTCTGGCGCCGCTGCCGACGATATCCACGCCCTGGTGGGCCGTCGTGCTGCTCGCCGCGCTGTACGCGGGCGGTGAGCAGATCGCCCGGCGCTGGTTCGCCGGCACCTTCTACCCCGTGCTGCTCGCCGGGACCTTCCTGCTGCCGCCGCCCGCCGCCGCGCTCGTCCCGCTGCCCGGCGCACTGCTCCTGCTCGTCGAACAACGGCCCTTCCTGCTGCGGCGGATCTGGCGGGCCGCCCATCTGGTGATCGGCGTGTGGGCCGCGGCCGCGATGCACTGCGCGCTGGACACCCGGGACGCCGTCATGGCGTCCGACGTGCCGCGCGCCCTGCTGTCGGCGGGCGCCGCCGTGCTGGTGTTCTGCCTCGTCCTCGCCACGCTCGACGGCGGGATCCTCGCGCTGGCCGAGGGGCTGCCGCTGCGGCGGGCCTGGCACGGACTGTTCCTGCGGCTGCTCGCACCGGTGGCGGTGCACGGACTCGCCGGACTGATGATGGCCGTCCTGTGGCGCAGCCCCTACGGGCCGGTCGCCGCGCTGCTGGTGCTGTTCCCGATGGGCGTCTCCTGGTGGGTGTTCGCGCAGTACCACCGCGAGCGGGCCGCCCACCAGGCCACCATCCGCGCGCTGGTGCAGGCCGTCGACATCAAGGACGGCTACACCCGCGGCCACAGCGAGCGGGTCGGCCAGGCGTCGATGCTGATCGCGCGCGAACTCGGCATGGACGAGGGCCGCGTCGAGGTGCTCCGCTTCGCCGGGATCCTGCACGACGTGGGCAAGCTCGGCGTCCCCACCCGGCTGCTGCGCAAGGACGGGCCGCTGACCCCCGAGGAACGGCGCGTGATCGAACTGCACCCCGAGTACGGCCATGAGATCACCCGGGGCATCTCCTTCCTCGGTGAGGCCCGCTCGGCGATCCTCCACCACCACGAGCGGGTCGACGGCAGCGGCTACCCCTACGGGCTGGTCGGCAGCCAGATCCCGGAGTGCGCGCGGGTGGTGGCGGTCGCGGACGCCTTCGACGCGATGACCTCGACGCGCTGCTACAGCAGGGCCCGGCCGGTGCCGGTGGCGCTGGAGGAGCTCCAGCGGTGCGCGGGCAGCCAGTTCGACCCCCGGATGGTCGACGCGCTGGCCCGGGTCGTCGAACGCGACGGCTGGCATCCGGTCGTGACCGCCGACGAGACCCGGCCGTCGGTGCCGCCCCAGGCTCCCGTCCCCGACCGGCCCGGAGCCCGCCGATGACCTTCCGATGCCCGCTCGTCGCCCTGCACACCACGGCCGCGGTCCTCGCCACCGTCTCCCTCCTGGTCACCTTCCGCACGGGCGTCGAGGAGCGGCCGGTCGCGCTCGCCTTCGGGGTCCTCGTGGTCGTCGGCGAACTGGCCCTGCCGCACTCCCGCCCCCGCTCCGGCGGTGGAACCTCCAGGAGTGGGCCCGCCCTGCGGGAGCACGCGCCGCTCGGGGCCGCCGCGTCGCTGGCGTACGCGCTGCTCGGCGAGCACGCCGGGCAGCCCACGCACCACGGCGTCGCCCAGGTGGTGTCCGTGGTCGTCGCCGCCTCCCTGCTGGGCAGCGTGCCGCACCTGGCGCGCGGGCGGGGACCCGTCCTGGACCACCTGGTCCGCCGGGTGCTGGCCGTCGGCTTCGCCGCCGTGTGCTTCCAGCCCCTTTACAACCGCGGGGTGTTCGACGGCTGGAGCGGCCCGGCGTACGCGCTGCTGCTGCTCGCGCTGCTGGTCCTCACCGCGCTGTGCGACGCCGTGGTCGCCGCCGCGCTCGCGCACTGCCGCACCGGCTGGCCGTTCGGCCCGCTGCTGCGCGAGGAGCTGCGCTCGGTGCCGGGGATCGGGTCGGCGGTGTGCGCGACGGGCGCGGTGATGGCGCTCGCGGTGGCCGTCGTCGGGCTGTGGGCGCTGCCTGTGTTCTCGGTGCCGCTGCTGCTCACACAGATGTCCCTGCGCCGGTACGCCGCCGTGCGCGCCACCTACCGGCAGACCATGGCCTCCCTGGCCCGGGCCACCGAGATCGCCGGGTACACCCCGGCCGGGCACGCCCGCCGGGTCGCCGCCCTCAGCCTGGCCGTGGGCCGTGACCTGGGGCTCACGGAGCCCGAGCTGACCGTGCTGGAGTACGCGGCGCTGATGCACGACATCGGGCAGCTCAGCCTCGTCGACCCGGTGCCGGCCGGGGCCACGGCCGGGCTGCCGCTGGAGGAACAGCGCAGGATCGCGCTGCTCGGCGGGGCCGTCGTGCGCCAGACCGGGGCGGGCGCGCAGGTCGCGACGGTCGTGGAGCGGCAGGCCGACCCCTACCCGGAGCAGCCGCGGGCCGCGCGGATCGTGCGGGTGGTCAACGCCTACGAGGAGAAGGCCCGTGACGCCGGCCCCGGCGGGGCACTGGCCGCCCTGGAGGAGCTGCGGCTGGGCACGGGCGGGCAGTACGCCCCCGAGGTGGTGGAGGCGCTGGCCGGGGTACTGTCCAGGGACGGTCTGACCCTGCCCTCCGGGGGCGGTCTGACCTTGCCTTTGGGCGGGTAACCCATGGGTAATGAGCGCCCTTCCAGCCATACGTGGTTGGATGCGAGGGAGAGAGTGTCCGGGGGCACTGGCCAGCCCACGTCACGGAACTGGCAGGCGGGAATCGTGAGGATCTTCGGCAAGGGACGGCACCGGCCCTCCGCCTCCTGGCGGCAGGCCACCGATCGGGCGTTCACGCTGATCGGCGACGGCCGGTACGAGGACGCGGGCGCGCTGTTGACACGTGCCGCCGACCTGGAGCCCTGGCTGTCGGAGTCCTGGTTCAACCTCGCGCTGCTGCACAAGTTCCGCCACGACTGGGAGCAGGCCCGTACCGCCGGTCTGCGCGCGGTGGCCCTGCTCGACCGGGAGACCGGCGCGCCCGACTGGTGGAACGTCGGTATCGCCGCCACCGCCCTCCAGGACTGGCCGCTGGCCCGCCGCGCCTGGCAGGCCTACGGGCTGCACGTGCCGGGCGGGGCGACCGCCTCCGGCGAGCCCGTCGGCATGGACCTGGGCAGCGCGGTCGTACGGCTGTCGCCCGAGGGGGAGGCCGAGGTGGTGTGGGGGCGGCGGCTGGACCCCGCCCGGATGGAGGTGCTGTCGATCCCGCTGCCGTCGTCCGGTCGGCGCTGGGGCGAGGTCGTCCTGCACGACGGCGTGCCGCACGGCGAGCGGACCACCTCGGCGGGGCACGCCTACCCCGTCTTCGACGAGATCGAGTTGTGGGCGCCCTCTCCGGTGCCGACCTGGGTGGTTCTGCTGGAGGCCGCCACCGAGGCCGACCGGGACGCGCTGGAGCAGCTCGCCGCCGACGCCGGGTTCGCGGCCGAGGACTGGTCGTCGTCGGTGCGGCTGCTGTGCCGGATGTGCTCGGAGTCGCGGATGCCGTCCGACGAGGGCGACGGCGACCATCTCGATCCCCACGACCACAGCGAGCCGGGTCACCCGGGGCCGCTGGGGCACCGGACCGACGGGCAGCTGTGGGTGCCGGAGCGGGAGTGCGGGGTGGCGGCGCCGGCTTCCCTGGTGAGGGGGTTGCTGGACGGGTGGGTCGCGGACTCCCCCGACTCCAGGGATTGGCGGGATCTGGAAGAGGTCTGCTGACCGATCCCCGTACCCTGTATCAGCACCACCTCCAGTTTTCCAGGAAGGCATACGTCGGTCATGGCGCAGCAGGACACCGATCAGCAGCACGCGGGCGTGCTCCCCGTGGACGACGAGGGCTTCGTCATCGACACCGGGGACACGGAGGAGCGGGAGCGGGCGTACCGCGAGCGCGGCACCTCGCGGCCGATCACCGTGGTCGGGAACCCGGTGCTGCACAAGGAGTGCAAGGACGTCACCGAGTTCGACGACGAGCTGCTGAAGCTGGTGGACGACATGTTCGCCAGCCAGCGCACCGCCGAGGGCGTGGGCCTGGCCGCCAACCAGATCGGCGTCGACCTGAAGGTCTTCGTCTACGACTGCCCCGACGACGAGGGCGTGCGGCACGTCGGCGTGGTCTGCAACCCCAAGCTCGTCGAACTGCCCGCCGACAAGCGCCGGCTGGACGACAGCAACGAGGGCTGTCTGTCGGTGCCCACGGCCTACGCGCCGCTCGCCCGGCCCGACTACGCCGAGGTGACCGGCCAGGACGAGAAGGGCAACCCGATCAAGGTGCGCGGCACCGGCTACTTCGCTCGGTGTTTGCAGCACGAGACCGACCACCTGTACGGGTACCTCTACATCGACCGTCTCTCCAAGCGCGAACGCAAGGACGCGCTGCGGCAGATGGCCGAGAACGAGCCGCGTTACCCCGTGGTCGCCAACGACTGAACCGCTGCTCACTCTTCGACGCCTGGCCGGGATCCGTCCCGGCCAGGCGTCGTTCGTGTGTCCGACGCACGTTCGATCGCTAATGCGCACCCGCTGATCCATAACCAGTCACACAAGGGAGAGTCTCGGCATGTTGGGCTAGTGAATGAAGCAAATCCGTTCCCAGAGCGGTCAGTTGTAGTGCTGAATGGGCAGTGCGGAGATACGCAACGGCGCACGCCCGGCACGGCGGAAGGGGTGTGCGTCAACTGGCGGCTGAGAGGGGTTGTTCGTGCCAGCCTTCCCATACAGCACCACATACCGCACCACAGCGACGGTGACCGCGATCGCGGTGCCTCCCTCGCTCTCACTTCCGGTCATCGAGGCGGCCTTTCCGCGGCAACTGCATCCGTATTGGCCGCAGTTGCAGGAGAAGACGCGCTCCTGGCTGCTGGAAAAGCAGCTCATGCCGGCGGACAAGGTCGCAGAATATGCCGACGGTCTGTGCTACACCGACCTGATGGCGGGTTACTACCTCGGCGCGCCCGACGAGGTGCTCCAGGCCATCGCCGACTACAGTGCCTGGTTCTTCGTCTGGGACGACCGCCACGATCGTGACGTCGTCCACGGACGGGCCCCGGCCTGGCGGCAGTTGAGGTTCCGCTTGCATGCGGCGCTGGACTCGCCGGCGGAACATCTGCATCACGCGGACCCACTGGTCGCCGGACTCGCCGACAGCGTGGGCCGGCTGTACTCCTTCCTGCCCGACACCTGGAACGCGCGGTTCGCCCGCCACTTCCACGCGGTGATCGAGGCGTACGACCGGGAATTCCACAATCGCACCGAAGGGCGTGTCCCGACCGTCGAGGAGTATCTCGCGCTGCGCCGGCTCACCTTCGCGCACTGGATCTGGACGGATCTGCTGGAACCCAGTGCCGGCCGGGAACTCCCGGATGCCGTGCGGAAACACCCGTCCTTTCGACGGGCGGCCTTGCTGAGCCAGGAATTCGCGGCCTGGTACAACGATCTGTGCTCGCTCCCGAAGGAGATCGCGGGAGACGAGGTGCACAATCTCGGAATCAGTCTCATCACCCATGAGGGACTGACCCTGGAAGAAGCGGTCGACGAAGTCAGGCGGCGCGTCGAGAACTGCATATCCGAATTCCTTGTCGTGCAAAAGGACGTGCTGCGGCTGGCCGACGGGCTGGCGGACGGCACGGTCCACGGGAAAGAACTCGGCGCCGCCGTACGGGCCTGTCTCGGAAACATGCGGAACTGGTTCAGTTCCGTGTACTGGTTCCACCACGAGTCCGGCCGTTACATGGTCGACAGCTGGGACGACCGGTCCACGCCCCCGTACGTCAACAACGAAGCGGCAGGTGAGAAATGACCGTCGAATCGGTGAAGCCCGATACGCCCGGCGCAGCGGAGCTGCGCGAGCCGCCCCTGGCCGGTGGTGGTGTTCCGCTCCTCGGCCACGGCTGGCGGCTGGCCCGCGATCCGCTGGCCTTCATGAGCCGGCTGCGCGACCACGGTGGCGTGGTCCGCATCAAGCTCGGCCCGAAGACGGTGTACGCCGTCACCCGCCCGGACCTCACCGGGGCGGTGGCCCTCAGCCCCGACTACATCATCGCCGGACCGCTGTGGGAGTCCCTGGAAGGTCTGCTCGGAAAGGAGGGTGTGGCCACCGCCAACGGCCCGGTCCACCGCCGCCAGCGGCGCACCATCCAGCCCGCGTTCCGGCTCGACGCCATCCCCGCCTACGGTCCGATCATGGAGGAGGAGACACACGCGCTCACCGAGCGCTGGAAGGGCGGCCGGATCGTCGACTGCACCTCGGAGTCGTTCCGCGTCGCGGTGCGGGTCGCCGCCCGCTGTCTGCTGCGCGGGCAGTTCATGGACGAGCGGGCCGAGCGGCTGTGCGTCGCGCTCGCCAGCGTGTTCCAAGGTATGTACCACCGCATGGTGGTGCCGCTCGGACCGTTGTACAAACTGCCGCTTCCGGCCAACCGCGAATTCAACCGGGCGCTGGCCGATTTGCATCTCCTGGTCGACGAGATCGTCGCCGAACGCCGGGCATCCGGTCAAAAGCCGGACGATTTGCTGACGGCATTGCTGGAAGCGAAGGACGACAATGGCGACCCCATCGGGGAACAGGAGATCCACGATCAGGTCGTCGCGATACTCACCCCCGGCAGCGAAACCATCGCATCCACGATCATGTCGCTCCTGCTGGTCCTCTCGGACCACCCGGAACACGCGGACAAAGTGCGCGACGAGGTCGAGGCCGTAACCGGAGGCCGTCCGGTGGGATTCGACGACGTGCGCAAGCTCACGCACACCAACAACGTCGTCGTGGAAGCCATGCGTTTGCTGCCCGCCGTATGGATTTTGACCCGACGGGCCGTCACCGACACCGAACTCGACGGGTATCGCATTCCGGCCGGGTCCGACATCATCTACAGCCCGTACGCGATCCAGCGCGATCCGCGTTCCTACGAGCGGCACCTGGAGTTCGATCCCGACCGCTGGCTTCCGGAGCGGGAGAAGTCCATCCCGAAGTACGCCATGCGCCCGTTCAGCGTGGGGAACCGCAAGTGCCCCAGCGACCACTTCTCGATGGCCCTGCTCACCCTGGTCACGGCGGTGCTCGCGACGACGTTCCGGTTCGAGCAGGTCGCCGGGTCCGTCGACACGACCCGGGTGGGCATCACGCTGCGTCCGCAGCGGCTGCGGCTGAGGGCCGTGCCGCGGTGAGTGCGCGGTGACATGCCTTGTGCCGGCGTGCGTTCGGGTGGCCTCCCGGCCCCGGAACGCACGCCGGCGCGACCGGACGTGGACTCAGAAGTCCTCGTCCAGGTCGACCGTGCCCTCCACGGCCACCTGGTACGCCGACGGACGGCGCTCGAAGAAGTTGGTCAGTTCCTGCACGCCCTGGAGCTCCATGAAGGAGAAGGGGTTCTCCGACCCGTACACGGGGGCGAAGCCGAGCCGGGTCAGCCGCTGGTCGGCGACGCATTCCAGGTACTGCCGCATCGAGTCGGTGTTCATGCCCGGCAGGCCGTCACCGCACAGGTCGCGGGCGAACTGCAACTCGGCCTCGACGGCCTCCCGCAGCATGTCGGTGACCTGCTGCTGGAGCGCGTCGTCGAAGAGGTCCGGCTCCTCCTTGCGGACGGTGTCGACCACGTCGAACGCGAAGGACATGTGCATGGTCTCGTCGCGGAACACCCAGTTGGTGCCGGTGGCGAGGCCGTGCAGCAGACCCCGGCTGCGGAACCAGTAGACGTACGCGAAGGCGCCGTAGAAGAACAGGCCCTCGATGCACGCGGCGAAGCAGATGAGGTTGAGCAGGAAACGGCGGCGGTCCGCCTTGGACTCCAGGCGGTCCAGCCGCTCCACCGAGTCCATCCATGTGAAGCAGAACTCGGCCTTCTCCCGGATGGACGGGATGTTCTCCACGGCCGCGAAGGCCGCGGCGCGGTCCTCCGGGTCGGGGAGGTAGGTGTCCAGCAGCGTCAGATAGAACTGGACGTGGACGGCCTCCTCGAAGAGCTGCCGGCTCAGGTAGAGCCGCGCCTCGGGGGAGTTGATGTGCTTGTACAGCGTCAGCACCAGGTTGTTCGCCACGATCGAGTCGCCCGTCGCGAAGAACGCGACCAGCCGGCCGATGAGGTGCTGCTCGGCGGGGGTGAGCTTCGCGAGGTCGGCGACGTCGGAGTGCAGGTCGACCTCCTCCACCGTCCAGGTGTTCTTGATGGCGTCCCGGTAGCGCTCGTAGAAGTCCGGGTAGCGCATGGGGCGCAGCGTCAGCTCGAAGCCGGGGTCGAGCAGGTTCTGGGAGCGGTCGGACATCACTGGCAGGCCTCGCAGGACTCGGGGTTCTCAAGGGAGCAGGCGACGGCATCCGGGTCGGCGGCCTGCTGGGCGGGGACGGCGGCTCGGGCCTGGGCGGCGCGGGCGATCCGGGTCGCGGGGCGCGAGCGCAGGTAGTACGTCGTCTTCAGGCCCGACTTCCAGGCGTACGCGTACATCGAGGAGAGCTTTCCGATGGTCGGCGTCTCCAGGAAGAGGTTCAGCGACTGGGACTGGTCCAGGAACGGGGTACGGGCCGCGGCCATGTCGATCAGCGCGCGCTGCGGGATCTCCCAGGCGGTGCGGTACAGCTCGCGCACGTCCTCGGGGATCCAGGCGAAGTCCTGCACCGAGCCGTTCGCGTCGCGCAGCGCCTCGCGGGTGCGGGCGTCCCACACACCGAGCCTCTTCAGGTCGGCGACCAGGTAGGAGTTCACCTGGAGGAACTCGCCGGACAGCGTCTCGCGCTTGAACAGGTTCGACACCTGCGGCTCGATGCACTCGTACACGCCCGCGATGGAGGCGATGGTGGCGGTCGGGGCGATGGCGAGGAGCAGGGTGTTGCGCAGGCCGCCGATCGCCATCTCGTCGCGGAGCGCCTCCCAGCGCTCCGGCCAGGTCAGCTCCACGTCGTAGTGGTCCGGATGCAGCCACCCCATGGCGGTGCGGGTCTTCTCGAAGGCCGGCGCCGGACCGTGGCGCAGGGCGAGGTCGACGGACGTCTCGTACGCGGCGAGCATGATGCGTTCGGCGATCCGGGTCGACAGCGCGCGGGCCTCGGCGGAGTCGAAGGGCAGACGCAGCTTGAAGAAGACGTCCTGGAGACCCATGGCGCCCAGGCCCACCGGACGCCACTTGGCGTTCGACCGGCGCGCCTGCTCGGTCGGGTAGAAGTTGATGTCGACGACACGGTCGAGGAAGGTGACGGCCGTGCGGACGGTGGCGTCCAGCCGCTCCCAGTCGATGTCGCCGTCCTCCACGAACGCCCCGAGGTTGATGGACCCCAGGTTGCAGACCGCCGTCTCGGCGTCGTTCGTGACCTCCAGGATCTCCGTGCAGAGGTTGGAGGAGTGGATGACATGGCCCGGGAGCGCCGTCTGGTTGGCGGTCCGGTTGGCGGCGTCCTTGAAGGTCATCCAGCCGTTGCCGGTCTGCGCGAGGGTGCGCATCATACGGCCGTACAGCTCGCGCGCGGGCAGGGTCTTCTTCGCCAGGCCCGCCGCCTCGGCCTTGCGGTACGCCTCGTCGAACTCCTCGCCCCACAGGTCGACCAGCTCCGGGACGTCCGCCGGGGAGAACAGCGACCACTGCGCGTCGGCGTTGACGCGGCGCATGAACTCGTCCGGCACCCAGTGCGCGAGGTTCAGGTTGTGCGTACGGCGGGCGTCCTCACCGGTGTTGTCCCGCAGCTCCAGGAACTCCTCGATGTCGGAGTGCCAGGTCTCCAGGTAGACCGCGGCCGCGCCCTTGCGCCGGCCGCCCTGGTTCACGGCGGCGACGGAGGCGTCGAGGGTCTTCAGGAACGGGACGATGCCGTTGGAGTGGCCGTTGGTGCCGCGGATCAGCGAACCCCGGGACCGGATGCGGGAGTAGGACAGACCGATGCCGCCGGCGTGCTTGGAGAGGCGGGCGACCTGGTGGTAGCGGTCGTAGATGGAGTCCAGCTCGTCCTTGGGGGAGTCGAGGAGGTAGCAGGACGACATCTGGGGGTGCCGGGTGCCGGAGTTGAAGAGCGTGGGGGAGGAGGGGAGGTAGTCGAGGCGGCTCATGAGCCCGTAGAGCGCGGCGACTTCGTCGAGGGACTTCGCGGTGTCGTCCTTGGCGAGACCGGCGGCCACCCGCAGCATGAAGTGCTGGGGCGTCTCGATCACCTTGCGGGTGATCGGGTGCCGCAGGAGGTACCGGCTGTACAGGGTGCGCAGGCCGAAGTAGCCGAAGCGGTCGTCGGCGTCCGTGTCGATCAAGGCGTCGAGGCGGGCGGCGTGGACGCCCACGAACGTGGCGGTCCGGTCGGCGACGAGCCCCTCCCGGTGCCCGACCGCGACCGACTCGGTGAAGGACGTGACGCCCTGTGAGGCGGCCTCGGCGGCGATGCCGATGGTCAGCAGCCGGGCGGCCAGTCTGGAGTAGGCGGGGTCCTCGGAGATCAGACCGGCGGCCGCCTCGGTGGCCAGCTCGCGCAGCTCCGTCTCGTCCGCCCGCGCCGACCGGCCGCGCAGCGCGGCGGCGGCGACCCGGCCGGGGTCGGCGTCGGGGAGGTCGGCGGTCAGCTCGGTCAGGGTCCGCAGCAACGCGGCTCCCGGACCGTCGGTCTCCGGAGCCGCTGAAGCCGGATCGGCTGGCGCGATGGTCACGTGGGGGCTCTCCCTCGCTCGGCGGGGGCCTGGCGGAGGGCAGCGGACAGCACACGAGCGCACGGCGCATCGCGTCCACCGGCCCATTCCACGAGGCCCGGACGTCAGGCACCCGGACCGGACGGCCGGGTGCGCTGTCGGCAGGTCCTCGGACTGAACAGGCGTGCGGAAACACGCGGGTACACCGTTGCGGGACAGTTCCGGATTCGCACCGGATTCCCCTGCGGCGACAGCGAGCATGAGCATACATCTTGTGTCGGGGCGCGGCGCCACCCCCAGATGTTGTGTCGCGCTGGTATCAGAGCGTCAGTTCGTAGGTGAGGAGAGTGATGTCGTCCAGCTCCGGCAGGGGATTCCAGTCCCGCTCCGGTGTGCGGACGAAACCGAGGCGCTCGTAGATGCGGTGGGCCGCGTGCATGGTGCGCTGGGTCGACAGGACGACGCCCGTGCAGCCGGGGGTGGCCCGGGCGCGGTCGACGCAGGCGCGGACCAGCGCCTCCCCGGCGCCCCGGCCCCGCGCCTCGCGGGCGACGGCGAGCATCCTCATCTCGGCCTCGCCCGGGCGCGCGATGTCGGCCATCGGGCCGCCGGCCGGGACCCAGGTGACGCCGCCGAGCAGGGTGTCGCCCTCCACGGCGACCAGGACCTCGGCGGCGGCCGCGCGCTTCGCCACGTCCTTCAGTTCGAGCAGATACGCGTCGCTCTCGCCGAAGTCGAGGAGGTTGTCGTCCAGGTACGCCCGGGCCGTCAGGTCGCCCAGCGCGGTGTACTCGGCGGGCTGCGCGGGGCGGATCAGTATGTCCATGGTGTGAGTGTGTACGACAGCGGGCCGCCGTCGTTCCTGCTTTTCGGCGGCCCGCTGTGGTGGCTGGTCGGTCAGTGGCTGGTGCCCGCCGTCGCCGGCGGCAGCTCCACCTGGACGCCCGGGTCGCCCGCGTCCGCCGTGTAGTCCTCCGGCTTGGTCTCGTCGACGCCGTCGGGGGCCTTGACGGCCCTGAGGACGAAGGTGAGGACCACCGTCACGACGACGTTGAGCACGAACGCCGTCAGGCCGATGTAGCCGATCTCGCCGATGCCGGGGATCTCCTTCGACGAGCCGCCGAAGTGCTTCTGGGACGGGTTGGTCGGCGAGGGGATGCCGTACGCGACGGCCGTGCCGTAGATCATGCCGACCGCCCAGCCGGCCAGCAGCGCCCAGCGGTGGAACCAGCGGGTGAACAGGCCGCCGACCAGGGCCGGGAAGGTCTGCAGGATCCAGATGCCGCCGAGCAGCTGGAAGTTGATGGCGACCGTCTTGTCCATGGTCAGGACGAAGACCAGCGCGCCGACCTTCACCAGCAGCGAGACCAGTTTGGAGACCTTGGTCTCCTGTTCGGGCGTGGCGTCCGGCTTGATGAAGTCCTTGTAGATGTTGCGGGTGAAGAGGTTCGCCGCCGCGATGGACATGATGGCCGCCGGGACGAGCGCGCCGATGCCGATCGCCGCGAAGGCGACGCCCGCGAACCAGGCCGGGAACATGTTCTCGAACAGCTGCGGGATGGCCAGCTGGCCGTTGGTGACCTTGACGCCCGCCGCGATCGCCATGAAGCCGAGCAGCGCGAGCAGGCCCAGCATCAGGGAGTACAGCGGCAGGATCGTGGTGTTGCGGCGGATCACCTCACGGCTCTTCGAGGAGAGCGTCGCCGTGATCGAGTGCGGGTACATGAAGAGCGCGAGCGCCGAGCCGAGCGCCAGCGTCGCGTACGTCCACTGGCCCGCCTCGGGCGTGATCAGCCCGCCCGCGCCGGACGACGTGTACTTCTCGCCGGCCTTGGCGAAGACCTCGTCGAAGCCGCCCAGCTTGATCGGGATGTAGATGATCGCGACGGCGATGACGATGTAGATCAGCGTGTCCTTCACGAACGCGATCAGCGCCGGCGCCCGCAGACCCGAGGAGTACGTGTACGCGGCCAGCACACCGAAGGCGATCAGCAGCGGCAGGTCCTTGATGAACCAGTTGGTGTCCTCGCCGCCGCCGACGCCCATCACGTCCAGCACCGCCTGGATGCCGACGAGCTGGAGCGCGATGTACGGCATGGTCGCGAGGATGCCGGTGACCGCCACGGCCAGCGAAAGGCCCTTGGAGCCGAAGCGGCCGCGCACGAAGTCCGAGGTCGTCACGTACCCGTGCTTGTGCGAGACCGACCACAGACGCGGCAGGAAGGTGAAGATCAGCGGGTAGACGAGGATCGTGTACGGCACCGCGAAGAAGCCGGCCGCGCCCGCCGCGTAGATCGCCGCCGGAACGGCGACGAAGGTGTACGCCGTGTAGAGGTCACCGCCGAGCAGGAACCAGGTGATCCAGGTGCCGAACGACCGGCCCCCCAGCCCCCATTCGTCGAGGCTGTGCTCGTTCTCGGCCTTGCGCCAGCGCGCGGCGAGGAAGCCCATGACCGTGACGGCCAGGAAGAAGAAGATGAAGACGGCGAGCGCGACGCCGTTCACGCCGTCCTTCATTCCGCCGCACCCCCCTTGCGCGCGGCCCGGGAGCGCTGGTCACGCTGCCACAGCTTGTAGGCGACCATCGTGAGCGCGGTGGAGATCAGCACCCACGCCATCTGGTACCAGTAGAAGAAGGGGATCCCGATGAACGTCGGGTCCACCTTCGCGTACGAACCGACCCACAACATCGCCACGAAGGGCGCGAACAGACAGAGCCCGATGACGACGCGCATGGGCGTCACCACCGGCCCTTCGGACACTTCAGGCGCTTTTGGCATCGGGCGGCTCCGTCTCCTCGCTGATCACGTGGTGCAAGCACGCGAAATGTAGGTGACGGATAAGCGCGGCGGAAGACCTTGTCCGCATATCGATCCGCAAATTCCTCCTGGCGGAGCGGAACGGCGGCCGGTGCCCGAATCGGCCTACCCCTGCGGGCGCTTGAGCCGGGCGACGAACTTGTACCGGTCGCCCCGGTACACCGACCGCACCCACTCCACCGGCTTGCCCTCCTTGTCGAGGGAGTGCCGGGACAGCATCAGCATGGGCAGGCCGACGTCGGTGCCGAGCAGGCCGGCCTCGCGCGGAGTGGCCAGGGAGGTCTCGATGGTCTCCTCGGCCTCGGCGAGGTGGACGTCGTAGACCTCGGCGAGCGCGGTGTAGAGGGAGGTGTACTTCACGAGCGATCTGCGCAGGGCCGGGAAGCGCTTGGCGCTGAGGTGGGTCGTCTCGATGGCCATCGGTTCGCCGTTGGCCATGCGCAGCCGCTCGATGCGCAGCACGCGCCCGCCGGTGGCGATGTCGAGCAGCCCGGCCAGGCGGTCGTCGGCGGTGATGTAGCCGATGTCCAGCAGCTGCGAGGTGGGTTCGAGACCCTGGGCGCGCATGTCCTCGGTGTAGGAGGTGAGTTGGAGCGCCTGGGAGACCTTCGGCTTGGCGACGAAGGTGCCCTTGCCCTGAATGCGCTCCAGCCGGCCCTCGACGACCAGCTCCTGGAGGGCCTGGCGCACGGTGGTGCGCGAGGTGTCGAACTCGGCCGCCAGCGTCCGCTCCGGCGGCACCGGGGTGCCGGGCGCCTGCGTCTCGGTCATGTCGAGCAGGTGCTTCTTCAGGCGGTAGTACTTGGGCACGCGCGCGGTACGGACGGTCGCCCCACCCTCGTTCTCCGCACTGCTGACGTCGGTGCTCATGGCCTGCCTTCCCGGCTCCGGATGCCGAAGCGGCCGACATGTCCATCGGCCGTGGGGTCACATGGTGGCACGGGTTCTCGGGCGGGGTGTCCCGACCGGGTGACCTCGCGCGCTCCGTGATCCCCTCTGTATACCTTCGCGCTCTCTGTTGGTCTAGTCCAGCACGCCGCCTGAGGGTGGTGGTACACCCTCGCCGCGGGGCCCGTCCGACCGCCCGAAAATTGAAAAGTCCCTGCATATCGCGGTCGCGTAACGGACTCCGCGAGCCCGGTTGCACACCCTTGACAGCCCTATTGGTCTGAGCCAAGCTCTCCGCACTGGTCTACACCATTGGTCCAGGTCCCGGCCCCACGGACGGTACGCGTCGACGCTCGAACGCGGCGGGGAGGCAGGGGGGTTTGTGTGGCATCCCTGAGGAGGGTGGCGTGAAGCGCAAGCTGACAGCCGCGATCGGTATCGCGGGCATGATGGTCTCCATCGCGGCGTGCGGGGGCGACAAGGACAACGGGGGCTCGGACAACGGCGCCGACGCCAAGGAGCTGACGGTCTGGCTCACCGTCGACGCCCAGAACAACTGGCCCGACCTGGTCAAGGCCGCCGACGCGGCGGTGCAGAAGAAGCACCCGGGCGTCAAGATCACCCACGAGTACTACGGCTGGCCGGACAAGAACGCCAAGCTCGACGCGGTCCTCGCCACCGACAAGGCCCCGGACGTGGTCGAGATGGGCAACACCGAGATGCTCGGCTACATGGTCAAGGGCGCCTTCGCCCCCCTCGACGCCGCGAAGTTCGACAACTCCTCGGCCTGGCTGGACGGCCTCAAGGCCTCCGTGACCTACGAGGACAAGACCTACGGCGTCCCGTACTACGCCGGCGGCCGGGTCGCCAACTGGCGCAAGGACCTCTTCGCCTCGGTCGGCGTGAAGTCCGCCCCCAAGACCTACGCGGAACTGACCGCCGCCCTGGACAAGCTCCAGAAGAAGGAGGGCGACACGTTCTCCGCCTGGTACCAGCCCACCCGCGACTGGTACGCGGCCATGTCCTTCGTCTACGACGCCGGCGGCTCCATAGCCGTCGAGTCGGGCGGCGAGTGGAAGGCCAACCTCTCCTCCGCCGAGTCCCTCAAGGGCCTCAAGGAGTTCAAGAAGGTCGTCGACAACTACATGCACGGCGACAGGACCAAGGACGAGTCCGACCGGTACATCGTCTACGGTCAGGGCAAGTCCGGCATGATCTTCGCCCCGGCCTGGGAGGGCGGTTCCGCCGCCGCCCCGGAGAACGACAAGACCGGCAAGCTCAAGGGCAACGTCGAGAACTTCGTGATGCCCGGCCCGTCCGGCAAGAACCTCCCCGTCTTCCTGGGCGGCTCCGACCTCGCCGTCCCGGTGAAGTCGGACGCGCAGGACCTCGCCGCCGAGTGGATCAACGCGTTCACCGGTCCCGCCGGCCAGAAGGGCCTGATGGCCAAGGGCAACCTGCCCAACAACAAGACCGACCTCGCGACCCTGAAGAACGACCCCGCGACCGTCGTCCCGGCCACCGCCGCCGAGTCCAACTGGTTCGTCCCGATGGCCCCCGGCTGGGGCCAGGTCGAGAAGGCCCAGGTGCTGCAGACCATGCTGCAGAACATCGGCACCGGCAAGAAGACGGTCGAGGAGGCCGCGAAGGAGGCGGACGCCGCGATCGACAAGGTCATCAACACCAAGTGACCCGGGACGGGGCTCCGCCGCGGCGGGGCCCCGCCGTCCGTACGACCCACCGGCCCACGGGTCCTGGCCTTCGTACGACGTCCGGGTCATCGCCTTCGTACGACCTGAGGGACCGCTGAGGAGCGCGCGATGAGTGCCGCAGACACCACCACCCCCGCCAAGGTGCCGCCGCCGCGGCCGGCGCCCCCACCGCCCGCACCTGAGCAGCCGCGAGGACGGCGCACCTCCGCGCCCGCCGCCACGCCCTGGCTGCTGCTCGCCCCCTGCCTGCTGGTCCTGCTGCTGGTGATGGGCTATCCGCTGGTGCGTCTGGTCACCCTGGCCTTCCAGAAGTTCGGGCAGTCCCAGCTGTGGGGCTTCCAGCCGGCCGAGTCGGCGGGGCTCGACAACTTCACCGAGGTGCTGGGCGACGGCGAGTTCTGGGCGGTCGTCGTGCGCACGATCGTCTTCGCGGCCGGCTGCGTGATCTTCACGATGGTCCTCGGCATGCTGATCGCGCTGCTGCTCCAGCGGGTCTCCGGCTGGGTGAGGACCCTGGTGAACATCGCGCTGGTGGCCGGCTGGGGCATGCCCGTCATCGTCGCCACCACCGTCTTCAAATGGCTCTTCGACGCCGACTACGGAATCCTCAACGCCGTCCTGAGCAGGCTGCCCGGCGTGGAGCTGATCGGCCACAACTGGTTCGCGAGCGGACCGCAGGGCCTGGCCGTGATCATGCTGCTGGTGGTCTGGGGAGCGGTCCCGTTCGTCGTGATCACCCTCAGCGCCGGCCTCACCCAGGTCCCCAAGGAGCTGGAGGAGGCGGCACGGCTGGACGGAGCCGGCGCCTGGGGCGTCTTCCGCTACGTCACCCTGCCCATCCTCAAGCCGATCATCGTGATGCTCACGACCCTGTCGGTCATCTGGGACATGGGCGTCTTCCCGCAGGTCTTCGTCATGCGCAACGGCCACCCCGAGGCCGAGTTCCAGCTCCTGACGACCTACTCCTACGACCGCGCCTTCGTCGTCAACGACTACGGACAGGGCTCGGCGATCGCCCTGATCACCGTGCTGCTGCTGCTCGGCGTGGTCGCCGTGTACATGCGCCAGATGCTGAAGATCGGAGAGGTCGAATGAGCGCGCTCGCCCCCCGCCGGCGTTCCCGCGCGGGCTGGAACCTCCTCGGCCTGCTGGTCTTCCTCACCGCCGGCTTCCCCGTCTACTGGATGCTCAACACGGCGTTCAAACCGGCGAAGGACGCCATCGACCCGGACCCGAGCCTGCTGCCCACCGGCCTGACCCTCGACAACTTCAGCCGGGCGCTGCACATCGCGGACTTCTGGGGCCCGGTCGGCCGCAGCCTGGTCGTCTCGCTCGCCGTCGTCCTGATCGGCATCGTCGTCGGCATGCTGGCCGCCCTCGCCATCTCCCGGTTCGCCTTCCGCGGCCGCAAGATCGTGATCGTCGGCATCCTCGCGGTGCAGATGGTCCCGCTGGTCGCGATGATCATCCCGGTCTTCCTGCTCCTGAACGACCTCGGCCAGTACGACCGGCTGACCGGCCTGATCATCACCTACCTGACCTTCATCCTCCCCTTCACGGTGTGGACGCTGCGCGGCTTCATCGTCAACATCCCGAAGGAACTGGAGGAGGCCGCGATGGTCGACGGCTGCTCCCGCACCGGCGCCTTCGTCCGGGTCGTCTTCCCGCTGCTCGCCCCCGGCATGGTCGCCACCTCGGTCTACGGCTTCATCCAGGCCTGGAACGAGTACCTCTACGCCCTGATGCTGCTCAGCCAGAAGAACCAGACCGCGACCGTCTGGCTCAGCAACTTCTCCACCAAGCACGGCACCGAGTACGCGCCCATGATGGCCGGCGCCACCATGATGGCCGTACCGATCGTCGTCCTCTTCCTCCTGGTCCAGCGCAAGATGGCCGCGGGTCTGACCGCGGGCGCAGTGAAGGGATAACGCCCTCCGATGACGACACTCGCCAGCGGCACCGACACGCTGACGCGGGACGCCCTGACGGTCCTCCAGCCCGGCTTCCCCGGCACCACCGCCCCCGACTGGCTGCTGCGCCGGCTCGGTGAGGGCCTCGCCTCGGTCGGCCTGTTCGGCCGCAACATCGCCTCCTCCGAGCAACTGGCGGCCCTGACCGCCCAGTTGCGCGCCGAACGCGACGACGTGCTGGTCGCCATCGACGAGGAGGGCGGGGACGTGACCCGCCTGGAGGTGCGCACCGGCTCCAGCTTCCCCGGCAACCACGCCCTGGGCGCGGTCGACGACACCGAGCTGACCAGGGAGGTCGCCGCGGAACTGGGCCGCCGGCTCGCCGCCTGCGGGGTGAACTTCAACTGGGCCCCGTCGGCGGACGTGAACTCCAATCCCGCCAACCCGATCATCGGCGTCCGCTCCTTCGGCGCCGACCCCGCCCTGGTCGCCCGGCACACCGCCGCCTATGTCACCGGCCTCCAGTCGGCGGGCGTCGCCGCCTGCACCAAGCACTTCCCGGGCCACGGCGACACGGCCGTCGACTCCCACCTCGCCCTGCCCCGCATCGACGCCGGCCCCGAGGTCCTGGCGGCGCGCGAACTGGCGCCCTTCCGCGCCGCGATCGCCGCCGGCACCCGGGCCGTGATGAGCGCCCACATCCTCGTCCCCGCCCTCGACCCCGACCGCCCGGCAACGTTGTCCCGCCGCGTCCTGACCGACCTCCTGCGCGGCGACCTCGGCTACGACGGCCTGATCGTCACCGACGGCATGGAGATGCGGGCCATCGCCGCCACGTACGGCATCGAGCGCGGCAGCGTCCTCGCCATCGCGGCCGGCGCCGACGCCATCTGCGTGGGCGGCGGCCTCGCCGACGACGAGACGGTACGCCGGCTGCGCGACGCCCTGGTCTCCGCCGTCCGCGCGGGCGACCTCGCCGAGGAGCGCCTGGCGGACGCGGCCCAGCGGGTACGGGCCCTGGCCCACTGGACGGCCTCGCGCACGCCCGCCGCCGGCGGCCCCCGCCCCGACATCGGCCTCGCCGCCGCCCGCCGTGCCCTCCGGGTCACGGGCGAGGACGTCACCCCGCTCACCGAGGCGCCCTACGTCGTCGCCCTCACCCCGGCCGCCAGCATTGCCGTCGGCGACGAGACGCCCTGGGGCGTGGCCGCGGAGCTCTCCCGCCTGCTGCCCGGCACCGAGACCGGCAGCTTCACCGGCGACGGAGCGGGCCACGCGGCGCTGCGGGCGGCCGGTGACCGCCGTGTCGTCGCCGTCGTCCGCGACGAACACCGCCACCCCTGGATGGCGCGGGCCCTCGACACCCTGCTGACCGCCCGTCCGGACACCGTCGTCGTGGAGACGGGCGTCCCCCAGGCCCCCGCCCGGGGCGCCCTCCACCTGGCCACCCACGGCGCGTCCCGCGCCTGCGGCCGGGCGGCGGCGGAGGTCCTCACGGGCCGGTGACGGCCGCAAGGGGGCGGAGGCGCTCACGGGCCGGTGACGGCCGCGCGGCGGCGCCGGGTCCTGAGGGGAGGGGCCCGGCGCCTCGCCGTCTCCGCCGCCGCCACGACGAAGGCGCCGGGCCTCCGTGAGGAGCGCCCGGCGCCTTCGTTCCGGCTCCGCGGTTCAGATGCCCTGCCAGGCCGGCTTGTTGGCGTAGGTGTGGCGGAAGTAGTCCGCGAGCTTCAGCTCGGCGGCGGCGGGCTCGTCGACGACGACCGTCGCGTGCGGGTGGAGCTGGAGGGCCGAGGCGGGGCAGACGGCCGCCACCGGGCCCTCCACGGTCGCCGCGACCGCGTCCGCCTTGCCCTCGCCCGTGGCGAGCAGCACCAGGTGCCGCGCCTCCAGGATCGTGCCGATGCCCTGCGTGATGACGTGGTGCGGGACCTGCTCGATGTCGCCGTCGAAGAAGCGCGCGTTGTCCACCCGGGTCTGCTGGGTGAGCGTCTTGATCCGCGTCCGGGAGGCGAGCGACGAGCACGGCTCGTTGAAGCCGATGTGCCCGTCGGTGCCGATGCCGAGCAGTTGCAGGTCGACGCCCCCCGCCTCGGCCAGCGCCGCGTCGTAGGCCTCGCACGCCCCCTGCACGTCCTCGGCGGTGCCGTCCGGGCCGAGGAACGCGTCCATGCCGATGCCGAGCGGCTCCAGCACCTCGCGCCGCAGCACCGAACGGTAGGACTCCGGATGGTCGGCGGGCAGCCCGACGTACTCGTCGAGCTGGGCGATCCGCGCCCGCGAGGTGTCCACGGCACCGGAGCGCACCTTGCCCGCCAGCGCCTCGTAGACGGGCAGCGGGGTGGAACCGGTGGCCACGCCGAGCAGGGCGTCGGGCTTGCGCCGCAGGAGTCGCGCCATGGCCTCGGCGATGAGTTCGCCACCCGACCTGGCGTCCGGAACGATGACAACTTCCACGCTGGCCTGCCGATCAGAGAAGTGGTTTAGACCAATCTAACAGAACCGGCCCAGGTCGGCCGAGTGTGGCCGCCCGCGATTTCCGACCTTTCGCGCCCCTGTCACCCGCCCTTCACCGCCGGATTTCTCTAGCATTCGCTATAAAATGTCCGCCATGGTGAGCACCGAGGAATCCCGCCCGCGCGGCCGCCCCCGCTCCTTCGACCGCGCGGCCGCTCTGGAGAAGGCCGTCATGGCCTTCTGGGAGCACGGCTACGAGGCCACCTCCGTCTCCGACCTCACCCGCCTCATGGGCATCGGTGCCCCCAGCCTGTACGCCGCCTTCGGTGACAAGCGCGCCCTCTTCGAGGAGGCCGTCGCCGCCTACGACACGACGTACGGCTCCTTCGCGCGCCGCGCGCTGGAGGAGGAGCCGACCGCCCGCTGCGCCGTCCGACGCCTGCTGACCGAGGCCGCCACCGAGTTCACCGCGCCCGGCCACCCGCACGGCTGCCTGGTCATCCACGCCGCCGCCAACTGCTCGACCCCCGAGGTGGAGGACGCGCTGCGCCGGCAGCGCAACGCGAGCCTCGCCGCCATCGAGAGCCGTGTCCGCGCCGGCCTCGCGGCGGGCGAGCTGCCCCCGGACACCGACGCCGCCGCCCTCGCCCGGCTGGTCGGCGCCGTCTTCCAGGGCATGTCGCAACAGGCCCGTGACGGGGCGAGCCGGGAAGAGCTGGCCGCGGTCGCCGAAATTGCCCTGTCCATCTGGCCCCGCACAGGAACCCACACAGGCTAGGCTGCGTGGTGGACGACCATACGTCCGAAGAGGTGACCGGGCCCGGGTCGACCGGCTCGGGAACTGACAACAACGAACAGCCTCCGACGCATGGACACATGGAGTGGTCTAGTCCACAATGCGTGTGTAGCCGTGCGAAGAAGCACCACCACACTTCCGCCCTCCCCGCACAGGAAGGCGGACCGAGGATCCGGAGCTCTCTGCCCTGACTGCCCCGGCTCCTCACCTTCGGCCGAGACCGGGACCGCACACCCCGCGGCCGATATTGCTCCGGGCTGCGGTGCCGGGAGGGTTGAGGGTCCCTCCCAGGCGCCGCGGCCCGCGGGTGTTTTTCGGACACCTCCCATGCCCCGGGTACGCTCGCAGCGTGCCCTCCATGAACGAACTCGTACGCCAGCACACCGCCCTCGGTGACTCCGACCTCGAGTGGCTGCACCTGCTGGTCTCGGAGTGGCAGCTGCTCTCCGACCTCTCCTTCGCCGACCTCGTCCTGTGGGTCCCCACCCGCGACGGCACCCGTTACGTCTCCGTCGCCCAGATGCGCCCCAACACCGGCCCCACCTCCTACCAGGACGACATGGTCGGCCACCTCGTCCCGCGCGGCCGCCGCCCCCTGCTGGACGCCGCCCTCGACGAGGGCCGCATCGTGCGCGAGGGCGACCCGGAGTGGCGCGAAGAGGTCCCCGTCCGCGTCGAGTCCATCCCCGTACGGCGCGAGGGCCGCGTCCTGGGCGTCATCGCCCGCAACACCAACCTGCTCACCGTGCGCACCCCGAGCCGCCTGGAGCTGACCTACCTCCAGAGCGCCTCCGACCTCGCCCAGATGATCGCGGCCGGCGCCTTCCCCTTCGCCAACCAGCAGATGGACATGGACGCCGCCCCCCGGGTCGGCGACGGCCTCATCCGCCTCGACGCGGACGGCATCGTCCAGTACGCCTCCCCGAACGCCCTGTCCGCCTACCACCGCATGGGCCTCGCCTCGGACCTGGTCGGCCAGCACCTCGGCCGGATCACCGCCGAACTCGCCCCCACCCGGGGCCCGGTGGACGAGGCACTCGCCAAGGTCGCCAGCGGCTGGGCCCCCCGCGAGTTCGAGATCGAGGCCAACGACGGCGTCATCCAGTTCCGCGCCATCCCGCTCAAGCCCAAGGGCACCCGCATCGGCTCGCTCGTGCTGCTCCGCGACGTCACCGAACTGCGCCGCCGCGAACGCGAGTTGATCACCAAGGACGCGACCATCCGGGAGATCCACCACCGGGTGAAGAACAACCTCCAGACGGTCGCCGCCCTGCTGCGCCTCCAGGCCCGCCGCATCGAGTCCGAGCGCGGCCGGGAGGCCCTGGAGGAGGCGGTCCGCCGTGTCGGCTCGATCGCCATCGTCCATGAGACGCTGTCCCAGAACCTGGACGAGCGGGTGGAGTTCGACGAGATCGCCGACCGTGTGCTGGCGATGGTCGCCGAGATCTCCCCGGGCAAGGTCACCGGCCGGCGCACCGGACGCTTCGGCATCCTCGACGCCGAGGTCGCCACCCCGCTGTCCATGGTGCTGACCGAGATCCTCCAGAACGCCCTGGAACACGGTTTCCGTGAGGGCGACACCGGCACGGTCGAGGTCACCGCGGTGCGCGGCGGCACGACGAGGGAGGCCCGCCTCCTGGTGACCGTCCAGGACGACGGCGTCGGCCTGCCCGAGGGCTTCGACCCGCACACCTCGGGCAACCTCGGCCTGCAGATCGTACGGACGCTGGTGGAGGGGGAGTTGGGGGGAACCTTCGACATGGTCCGGGCGCCGGAGCGCGGTACGCAGGTGATCCTGGACATCCCGGTACGGTCCCAGAAATAGACAGCAAGAAGCCCCGGACCGTTCAGGGGTCCGGGGCTCAACATGCTCGTTGCCAGCGTGTGCTGCGCATCGGGGGTACTGCGCGCTGCGGCTCGGGGGCGGGAGATGCGTACTCGCTGTACGCGCCGCCAAGCTCAGGCTGTGTGCGGGGTGGGTGTTGTCAGGCGGAGGCCTGACGGGCCCGGTTGCGAGCGGCGCGGCGCTTCATGGCGCGGCGCTCGTCCTCGCTGAGACCACCCCAGACGCCGGAGTCCTGGCCGGACTCGAGCGCCCACTGCAGGCACTGCTCCATAACCGGGCAGCGACGGCAGACGGCCTTGGCTTCCTCGATCTGCAGCAGCGCAGGACCGGTGTTGCCGATGGGGAAGAAGAGCTCGGGGTCTTCCTCGCGGCAAACGGCGTTGTGACGCCAGTCCATGGCTGCTACCTCTCCTTGGTATTACATGCAGGTTGCTTGTGAATGTGAACGCTTTCACGAATCCCTCAACAAGTGAAGGGCCACCAGCCAGGTTCCCTGGCGTGGTCCTGTGAGTTGAAGAGGGGTTCCGGTGATCCGTGGATGCCGGTGTTGCGGGCTGTCCCGATCGCCACGTAGAGACTCGCAAACCTCAGCGGCGGATACAACCCCTTCCGGAAAGTTTTTTTTGATTCCTCGGTGTCGACTAGGTCACAGCCGTACTTCCATGGGGTGGATCCTGGCCTAAACGTTCGAGTGAAAGGACTTTAGCCTCTTCTGCTCACACAATCACACGCAGTGCACGGCGTACGCCTGTGAACGTCACGCTGGTGCGCAGCCCGAGGTGGTCACCGTCCATCTGGAGGGGCAGCGGCACCTTCGAATGCAAGGTGAACTGGGTCAGGTCGTGCAGTGAGACGGCATGCCTGCCATGGGGTCCCCGCTGGGGGGACGAAGTGAGCAACTGGGTGCCATACCGGGCAACCGCGGCGGTGGACAGACGGCTGAGACCCAGTACGTCGAGCCCCGTATCGAACGAGGCCTTAGGCGACGCGTACACCGGGCGATTGCCCAGATAGGTCCACGGAGCCGTGTTGCAGATGATGGACAGCACCAAATCGGTCACCGGGTCGGCGTCCGGCCGCTCCAGGGTGATCGAACCGTGCCGGCGGTGCGGCTCGCCCAGCAGTTGCCGCATGGCCTGCCGGAGGTAAAGAGCGTGTGTGGATTTCCTGCCCCGCTCGCGGTGCTGTTCGACCCGGCCGACGACCCCCGCGTCGAAACCGAGCCCGGCGTTGAAGGTGAACCAGCGCGAGGGGACGGCCTCGTCCTCCGTGCCCGGCGTGCCCGAGGTCAGTCCGAGTCCGACCGTGCGCTCACGGCCCTCGCGCAGGGCGTCCAGCAGGGCGCCGGTGGCCTCCACCGGGTCGTTGGGCAGGCCCAGGGCGCGGGCGAAGACATTGGTGGAACCGCCGGGGACCACGGCGAGGCCGGGCAGGTGCTCGGGGTCCGGGCCGGCGTGCAGCAGGCCGTTGACGACCTCGTTGATGGTGCCGTCGCCGCCGAGCGCCACGACCAGGTCGACGTCCTCGCTCTGCGCCGCCTGACGGCCCAGGTCGCGAGCGTGCCCGCGGTACTCGGTGGTGACCGCCTCGAGCTTCATCTCGCTCGCGAGCGCGTGGATCAGAACGTCACGCGTCCGTGCACTGGTAGTGGTTGCTGCCGGATTGACCACGAGAAGTGCACGCATGGACCGCAGCGTACCTACTGGGGGGTACCGGGCACAGACCGAGGTAGGGATCGGGTAAGACATCTCACGTCCGGTCGGTGGTCCGGGCGGGGGCTACCCTTCTGGCGTGAGCAGTGAGCAGACTCCCGCCGTCCCGGACCCCGCAGGCCCCCGTCCGCGGCGACTGACGTACGCCGCCGCGCTGACCGGTCTGGAAGGACTGGCGCTGGTCGTCGGCGGGGTGTGGATGCTCGCCCTCGGAGTGGGCGGGGACCCCGACGACCGGCAGCAGGCCGTCACCGGCGGGGTCACGCTGATCGTGCTCGCGCTGCTGCCGCTGCTGGCCGCGCGCGGGCTGCTCGGGCGCCGCGGCTGGAGCCGAGGGCCGGCCGTGATCACGCAGATCATGGCGCTGCCGGTCGCCTACAACCTGCTCCAGGCCGACAGTGTGGCCATCCCGGCGGGCATCGCGCTCGCGGTCGTCGCCGTCACCGCGCTCGTCCTGATCGTCAACGGCGAGACGACGCGGGCCCTCGGGATCCGGGGGCCGGGCAACGCCGATACCGGCGCCCGGAAGTAGCGGTCTCCCCGGACCCGGCCGTCACTCCTCGACGAGCAGCTTCTCCCGCAGCTGTGCCAGCGTCCGCGCCAGCAGACGCGAGACGTGCATCTGCGAGATGCCGACCTCCTGCGCGATCTGCGACTGGGTCATGTTGCCGAAGAACCGCAGCAGCAGGATCCGCTTCTCGCGCGGCGGGAGGTCCTCCAGCAGCGGCTTGAGCGACTCCCGGTACTCGACGCCCTCCAGCGCCTCGTCCTCCGCGCCGAGCGTGTCGGCGACCGCCGGGGACTCGTCGTCGGTGTCGGGGACGTCCAGCGACAGCGTGGAGTACGCGTTGGCGGACTCCAGGCCCTCCAGGACCTCCTCCTCCGAGATCGCCAGCTTCTCCGCGAGCTCATGGACGGTGGGGGAGCGGCCGTGCAGCTGCGAGAGCTCGGCCGTCGCCGTCGTCAGCGACAGACGCAGCTCCTGGAGCCTGCGCGGCACCCGCACCGCCCAGCCCTTGTCGCGGAAGTGCCGTTTGATCTCACCGACGACGGTCGGGGTCGCGTACGTCGAGAACTCCACGCCCCGGTCGGGGTCGAAACGGTCCACCGACTTGATCAGACCGATCGTGGCGACCTGCGTCAGGTCGTCCAGCGGCTCGCCGCGGTTGCGGAAGCGGCGCGCGAGGTGCTCGACGAGCGGCAGGTGCATCCGGACCAGCTGGTTGCGCAGCTCCGCGTACTCCGTGCTGCCCTCCCGCAGCGTACGCAGCTCGACGAACATCGCCCGCGCCCCACTGCGGTCCTGCGGTTCGTGCTGCGTGGCCGGCACGCCCCGCACTCCCTGGTCGTCGTCTCGCTCGTGCTCGCTCATCGTCCCGCCCGTCGCCCTCTGTCGAGCCCTCACCTCGGCCCGGCCCTGGGTGCCCCCGATCCGCCTCTCCCGAGGCGAGCCCTGCACGGCGCTCTCCGAGGAGCCGGCCTCGGCGGAGGCCGATGTGCCCTCCGGATGCGGCCGGGCCTGCTCGGGAATGCCGTCGATGCCGTCCGCCATGCGCCGGGAACCGCTCGCGCAGCCCGGTTCCCCGGCGCTCTCGGCCGGCCGCCCCTTGGTGCCGCGCTCTTCGTCCCGCACCGGCCCGTCCCCGTTCCTCACGCCGGCCCGGGTCCCGCGCCGCGTTGTTTGTAGAGGCTGATCGAAACGGTTTTGTCCTCGTCCACGGCGGAGGAGACCTTGCCGGCCAGCGCCGACAGCACGGTCCAGGCGAAGGTGTCCCGCGAGGGCGCGTGGCCGTCGGTGGTCGGCGCCGAGACGGTGACCTCCAGCGAGTCGTCGACCAGGCGGAAGACACAACTGAGCACCGAGCCGGGCACGGCCTGCTGGAGCAGGATCGCGCAGGCCTCGTCCACCGCGATGCGCAGGTCCTCGATCTCGTCCAGGGTGAAGTCCAAACGGGCCGCGAGGCCGGCCGTGGCCGTCCGCAGCACCGACAGGTAGGCACCCGCAGCCGGCAGCCGGACTTCCACGAAGTCCTGGCCCGCGGGCTCGCCTGCGATCTGGGACACCCTCACCTCCAAGGTGGTACAAGCTTTTCGGGGCCGAGGGTCGCCCCCCGGGGTAACGCGTGTGTGGTGCAGCGGTGACGCTATCGCGCTCGCATCCGTCCTGTCCCCGGGACCCCAGCCCCCTGGTGTCACTCACAGTAAAGCTGTGAACACGCTCCGTGTCTAGGGGGTCTGTGGAACCAAATAGGGGAGACGGCGCGCCGGGTTGACGTACCCAGGCGTCAGATGCTCGAACCGTACCCGCTGGACGGCCTCACCGTCCTCGGGTGGCTCATACGAGGACGTGGTCGACGAAGCACCACCGCCAGCTCTCGCCGGGTTCGAAGGTCCGCATGACCGGGTGGCCGGAGTCCTTGTGGTGCTCGGTGGCGTGGCGACCCGGCGAGGAGTCGCAGCAGCCGACGTGGCCGCACGTCAGACACAGCCGCAGTTGCACCGGGTGGGTGCCGTCCCGCGCGCACTCCGGACAGGTCTCGCTGAGCGGACCTGGCTCGGGGTACGGCAGCGCGTCGGCGTGCGTGCACTGTTTCATGATTGCCAGATTACGACGCGCGTGCGGACGGCCGCGCGGAAAAACGAGGGTGGGCGGGACATGGACGTGATGCCACTGCTGTTGCTGGTGGCGGGCAGCGCGGCGATCGCCGGGGCCGCCCGGCGCACCCCCGTGCCGGCGCCGCTGCTGCTGGTCGCCGCGGGCCTGGCCGTGTCGTACCTCCCCGGGGTCCCCGACTACACCCTCGACCCCGAGGTCGTCCTGCCGCTGCTGCTGCCCCCGCTGCTGTACACGTCGGCCACCGACAGCTCCTACCTGGACCTGCGCGCCCAGCTGCGGCCCGTGGCGTTGCTGTCGGTCGGGTACGTGCTGTTCGCGACGGTCGTCGTCGGCTGGGCCGCCCACCTGCTCGTCCCCGGGCTGCCGCTGACGGCGGCGCTGGTGCTGGGCGCGGTGGTGGCGCCGCCGGACGCGGTCGCGGCGACGGCGGTGGCGCGCAGGGTCGGCCTGCCGTCGAAGATCACCACCATCCTCCAGGGCGAGTCGCTGCTCAACGACGCCACCGCGATCACCGCCTACAAGGTCGCCCTCGCGGTCGTCGTCGGCGAGGGCGCCTCCTGGGCCGGCGGCATCGAGGAGTTCCTGGTGGCGGCGGTCGGCGGCACCGCCGTGGGTCTGATCCTGATGGCCCCCCTGCACTGGCTGCGCACGCACCTCAAGGAGCCGCTGCTCCAGAACACCCTCTCCCTGCTCATCCCGTTCGTCGCCTACTCCGCCGCCGAGCAGTTCCACGCCTCCGGGGTCATCGCCGTGGTCGTCGTCGCCCTCTACCTCGGCCACCGCGCGTGGGAGGTCGACTTCGCCACCCGTCTCCAGGAGGAGGCGGTGTGGAAGATGGTCGCCTTCGTCCTGGAGTCGGCGGTCTTCGCCCTGATCGGCCTGCAACTGCCGGTCGTCCTCAGAGGCCTCGGCGCCTACGAGGGCGTCGACGCCGCCTGGTACGCGCTGGCCCTCTTCGCCGTGGTCGTCGCGGTCCGCTTCCTGTGGGTGTACCCGGCGACCTTCCTGCCGCGCCTGCTGTCCAGGCGCGTCCGCGCGCGTGAGGACGACCCGACCTGGCGCGGACCGGTCGTCATCGGGTGGGCCGGCATGCGCGGCGTCGTCTCGCTCGCCATCGCCTTCTCCATCCCGCTCACCGTCGACCACGGCGCGGAGCCCTTCCCGCACCGCAACCTCATCCTCTTCCTGACCTTCACCACCGTCATCGGCACCCTGGTCGTGCAGGGCCTGACGCTGCCGCCGCTGATCCGGCTGCTGAAGTTCCCCGATCCCGACCCGCGGGCCGCCACCCTCGCCGAGGCCAACGCGCAGGCCCAGGCCTCCCGGGTCGCCGAGGAGCGCCTCGACGCCCTCCTCGACGACGAGCGCAACGCCCTGCCGCCGCCCCTCGCCGACCGTCTGCGCACGGTCCTGGAACGCCGCCGCAACGCCGTCTGGGAACGCCTCGGCCAGACCAACCCGGTCACCGGCGAGACCGTCGACGACACCTACCGCCGTCTGGCCCGCGAGATGATCAGCGCCGAACGCGAGGTCTTCGTCCGTCTCCGCGACGGCCGCCACATCGACGACGAGATGCTGCGCACCCTGCTGCGCCGGCTGGACCTGGAGGAGGCGGCCGCGTACCGGGAGGCGGAATGAGACGGTCCGGCCGTCAGAACGGAGCCCCCGTGATCACGGCCGCCACCCTGGTTCCCGGCGCGAAGGCGCCTTCGCCGGCCAGGGTGACGAGCCCGTGGAGCATCTTGGCGACGTAGAGGCGTTCCACCGGCAGTCCGTGGCGCTGCTCGAAGTCCGCCGCGAAGGAGTCGAGTTCCGGGGTGGTGCGGGCGTACCCGCCGCAGTGGAAGCGCTCGTCGAGCGACCAGCTCCCGGCCGGCCCGCCGAAGGCCTCCGTCTGGAGCGCCCGCACGGCCTCGCCGAGGAAGCCGCCCTTGAGGACCGGTACGCCCAGTGCCCGCTGACCGGGGGCGAGCCCGGCGGCCAGGCCGGCCAGGGTGCCGCCGGTGCCGCAGGCGAGCGCCACCACGTCGGCGTGGCCGCGCAGCTCCTCGCCGAGCGCCCGGCAGCCGAGGACGGCCGCCGCGTTGCTGCCGCCCTCGGGGACGAGGTACGCGTCCTCGGCGCCGGCCGCGCGCAGGACGGCCCGGAGCGTGCCGGGCTCGGTCTTGCGGCGGTACGTCGACCGGTCGACGAAGTGCAGTCGCATGCCGTCGGCCGCGCACCGGGCGAGGGAGGGGTTCAGCGGGCGCTCCGCCAGTTCGTCGCCGCGCACCACGCCGACGGTGGGCAGGCCCAGCAGCCGGCCGGCGGCCGCCGTGGCCCGCAGGTGGTTGGAGTACGCCCCGCCGAAGGTGACGACCGGCCGCCCGGCCGCCGCCCGCAGGTTGGGCGCCAGCTTGCGCCACTTGTTGCCGATCAGCTCCGGATGGACCAGGTCGTCCCGCTTGAGCAGCAACCGTACGCCGCGTCGCGCGAACCGCTCGTCGGCCACCTCCTGGAGCGGGGAGGGCAGACGCGGGCGCAGGGCGGCGGGGTCGGTCACCAGGCCATTGTCGAACACTGTTCGGTGCGAAAGAACGCTCTGCCCAGCCCGCGATGATCCATTCCCGCTCTTTCGGGTAATAGCACGAGCACGCCGCGCGATGGAAGGGTGGCGCGTGAACAGTGCACCGGCGCAGTACGGCGCCCGTGTATGACTGGGAGGGCGTTTCTCTATGTCGGTAGGCGAAGAGGTCCGCACGGAGTCGGGCAGGGCGCAGCAGAGCCTCGGCACCGCGGCCGCGCGGAACCTGGCCACCACCACCAAGTCCGTGCCGCAGATGCAGGAGATCAGCTCCCGCTGGCTGCTGCGGAATCTGCCCTGGGTGGACGTGCAGGGCGGTACGTACCGGGTGAACCGGCGGCTGACGTACGCGGTCGGCGACGGCCGGGTCACGTTCGTCAAGACCGGTGACCGCGTCGAGGTGATCCCCGCCGAGCTGGGCGAGCTGCCCGCGCTGCGTTCGTACGAGGACGAGGAGGTGCTCGGGGAGCTGGCCCAGCGCTGCCGGCAGCGGGAGTACGGGCCGGGCGAGGTCATCGCCTCCTTCGGCAGCCAGACGGACGAGGTCTACCTGCTGGCCCACGGCAGGGTCGAGAAGGTCGGCACCGGCCCCTACGGCGACGACCAGGTCCTCGGAGTCCTCGCGGACGGCGCCTACTTCGGTGACCAGGCGCTGCTCGACGCCGACGCCATCTGGGAGTACACCGCCCGCGCGGACACGGCCTGCACGGTGCTGATCCTGGCCCGGCAGGACGTCGAGCAGGTGGCGGAGCGCGCCGACTCCCTGCGCGAGCACCTCCGGTCGCTGCGCTCGGTCCCCGAGCAGCGCACCAACAAGTACGGCGAGAAGGCGGTCGACCTGGCCTCCGGCCACTCCGGCGAGCCGGACATCCCGCACACGTTCGTCGACTACGAGGCCCGCCCTCGCGAATACGAACTGAGCATCGCCCAGACCGTGCTGCGCATCCACTCGCGCGTGGCCGACCTCTACAACCAGCCCATGAACCAGACCGAGCAGCAGCTGCGGCTGACGGTGGAGGCGCTGAAGGAGCGCCAGGAGCACGAGCTGGTCAACAACCGGGAGTTCGGGCTGCTCCACAACTGCGAGTACGACCAGCGGATCCAGCCGCACGACGGCGTGCCCGGCCCCGACGACCTGGACGAACTCCTCAGCCGGCGGCGCGGCACCAAGATGCTGCTGGCGCACCCGCGCGCGATCTCCGCGATCGGCCGCGAGCTGAACAAGCGGGGACTCGTCCCGGAGACCATCGACGTCGGCGGCAACCGGATCCCCACCTGGCGCGGCGTGCCGATCTACCCGTGCAACAAGATCCCGGTCACCGAGGCCCGCACCAGCTCGATCATCGCGATGCGTCTCGGCGAGCAGGACCAGGGCGTCATCGGCCTGCGCCAGTCGGGCATCCCCGACGAGATCGAGCCCAGCCTGTCCGTGCGGTTCATGGGCATCAACGAACAGGCCATCATCAAGTACCTGGTCACGGCCTACTACTCGGCGGCCGTGCTGGTGCCGGACGCGCTGGGCGTCCTGGAGAACGTCGAGATCGGCCGCTGGCGGTGACCTCGCCCGTGCGCACGCCGTGTCCCCGCCCGCCCGGGCGGGTACACCCCCGGGGAACCCGCCCGGTCGCGGCACTGCCGCCGCCGGGCGCGGACCCTGCGAGGGGGACTCCATGACCGACTTCGCGACGGAGACCAGGCCGCACCCGGAGGGGACGACGGAAAGGCGGGGGCCCATCGGGAACCAGACCGACAGCGGACCGGGAGCGCTCGACGGGCAGGAGGCCGCGGTGATCCTGGAGGACACCCGGGCGTCGGTCGACCCCGCCCTGCGCACGGCACTCGACGCGGTGCCCGGCTCCATGCGCCGGATCGCGCGCTACCACTTCGGCTGGGAGCACGCCGACGGGACACCGGCCACGGGCAACGCGGGCAAGGCGATCCGCCCGGCGCTCGTCCTCGCCTCGGCCGCCGCCCTCGGCGGTCCCGCGGCCCGGACGGCGGCCGTCCGGGCCGCCGCCGCGGTGGAGCTCGTCCACAACTTCACGCTGCTGCACGACGACGTGATGGACCGCGACACCACCCGCCGGCACCGCCCCACCGCCTGGACGGTGTTCGGTGACGCCGACGCCATCCTCGCCGGTGACGCCCTCCAGGCGCTGGCCCTCGGGCTGCTCGCGGAGGACCCGCACCCGGCGTCCCCGGCGGCCGCCGCCCGGCTCGCGGCCTGTGTGGTCGAGCTGTGCGCCGGCCAGCACGCCGACACGGCCCTGGAGAAACGGGGCCCGGCCGAGGTCACGCTCGACGAGGTGCTCGCCATGGCCGAGGCGAAGACGGGCGCGCTGCTCGGCTGCGCCTGCGCCCTCGGCGCGCTGTACGCGGGGGTGCCCGCGCAGGACGTCGACGCCCTGGACGCGTTCGGCCGGCAGGCCGGGCTCGCCTTCCAGCTCATCGACGACGTCATCGGCATATGGGGCGACCCGCGGCGCACCGGCAAGCCGGCCGGCGCGGACCTGGCCGCCCGCAAGAAGTCCCTGCCGGTGGTCGCCGCGCTGGTCTCCGGCACCCCGGCCGCCGCGGAACTGGCCGAGCTGTACGGGCTGCCGTACGCGCCCGGCGACCTGGAGCGCACCACTCTGGCCGTCGAGCGGGCCGGGGGCCGGGCGTGGGCGCAGGAGCAGGCGGCCGACCGGATGGCCCTGGCGATGTCCGAGCTGGCCCGGGCGGTGCCGGACCCGGAGACGGCGGGCGGGCTGCTGTCCCTGGCGGAGTTCGTGACGCGGCGCACCACCTGAGTCCCGGCACCCGACCACATCGAGACCCCGGAACCCCCGGACCCCGCGGCCCCTGACTCCGCGCGATCACCGGGGGTTCCGGCCGTGCCGGGCCCCGCGCGGTCCCTCCGTACGCGCGGGGCCCGCCGCGCGTACCGGAGCCCTTTCTCTCACTTGTCGCCGATCGCGGAACGGATCTCGAATTCCCTTGCGACCACTCCAGCCGGAGTACTACAACTGGAGTGGTTCAGAGACCGGTCACAGGGAAAGAGACCCGCTTGCGCAAGCTCACCTACTTCGTCGCCTGCTCCATCGACGGCTTCATCGGAGACCCCGACGGAGACGCCTCGTCGATGTTCGCCTACCTGGACGAGGAGTTCCTCACCTTCCTCACCTCGACCTACCCCGACACCATCTCGGCCCCAGGGCGCGAGCAACTGGGCGTCAAGGACGCGGAGAACCCCAACTTCGACACGGTGATCCAGGGCCGGGGCAGCTACCAGATCGGCCTCGACGCCGGCCTCACCAGCCCCTACGGTCATCTCCGCGAGATCGTCGCCTCCCGCAGCCTCGGCACCTCGCCCGACCCGAACGTCGAGGTGATCGACGGCGACCTCGTCGCCCGCGTCCGCGAGCTGAAGGCGGAGGACGGCAAGCTCGGCATCTGGCTCTGCGGCGGCTCGCAGGTCGCCGGTGAGCTGCTCGACGAGGTCGACGAGCTGGTCATCAAGACGTATCCGCAGGTGTACGGCTCCGGTATGCCGATGTTCGGCGGCACCGGGTTCTCCGTGTCCGACTTCTCCCTGGAGTCGGTACGCACCTTCTCCAACGGGGTGCTGGTCCGTGTCTACGCACGCAAGCGCTGACGGGCCTACCCTGGTGACATGGACAGGGAACACCATGTCTGTCCCTCCTGCGGGCAGCCCGTAGACACCGTCGTCCGACGCCACAAGACGCTGGGCGCCTGGGTTCCGCGCTGGGTCGCGGGCCCCTGTCACAACCCGGACTGCGAGGCGTACGTCGAGCCCGGCGCCGAGCAGCACGGCCACCCCGGACAGCACGGCCACCCCGAGCAGCACGCCCATGAGCCGGAACAGCAGGACCGTCCCGGCTCGGCCGAGGAGGCCGACACCCCCGCCGCCCCCACCTCCTGAGGTGAGGCGCTGGCGTGCCCCCGCCTGCCCGACGGGCGATGCCGCGGGCGGCCACTACGTCCAGTGCCTCTACGCCAGGGCCTAGGCGTCCGGCGTCGGCAGCCCGCCCGTCCGCGGGTCGCGGCCGGTCAGGCAGTACAGGCCGCCCGCCGGGTCGCGCAGCACCGTCCACTGGGAGCGGACGGCTTCGACCCGTGCGCCGAGCCGCTCGTGGTGGGCGCGCACGGCGTCGATGTCCGGGCCGCAGGCCAGGTCGAGGTGGGCGCGGACGGGACGTTCGTCGTCCAGCCGCTGGAGCAGGACGCGCATCGGCAGGCCCGGCGGCGGCGCGAGCACATGGAACTCGGGCAGGGCTCCCGGCCGGGACGTCCACTGCGGCAACAGGGCGCTCCAGAAGGCGACTTCGGCGTCGTACCCGGACGGCGGGACGTCCACGCAGACCTGGTCCAGGCGGCTGCCGGCCACGACGGACGGCCGAACCGCCTCGCCGTGCCAGGGGACCACGCAGAACAACTGGCCGGCGGGGGAGCGCAGGACGGTCCAGCCGTCGTGCGCGGCGGCGGTCCGCGCGCCCAGGCCGAGCGCCGACGCCACGAAGGCGGGCACATCCTCGACGCACAGGTCGAGATGCGCGCCGCCCGGTCCGTCGGCGACCGCCTGGGCCTTCACACAGGCGTCCGCGCCCTGCGGCAGCAGAGTGGTGAACTCGCCCTTGTCACCCCTCGGTTCGGACAGCCGGGTGTCGGTGACGGCGGTCCAGAAGGCGCAGGCCCGCTCGAAACCCTCGGCGGGCCGGTCCACGAAGGCGTACGTCCAGCGGATGCGGAGACTCATGGGGGACAGCGTAGGACGGGCCGACGGCCGGCTAGCCGTCAGGCAGGTGCGCTCTCCCTCACTCTTGCGCGTGTTCCTGGCACGAGCTTTGCCTGTGGTTGGCCCGGGATTGGCCTGGGCTTGTTTGCATGGGGGAATGGATCACATTACGTTCCTGGTGGCGGTGGTCATCGTCACCGCGTTGGTCTTCGACTTCACCAACGGGTTCCACGACACGGCCAACGCGATGGCCACCTCGATCGCCACCGGAGCGCTCAAACCGAGAACAGCCGTCCTGATCAGCGGAATTCTGAACGTCGTCGGCGCCTTCCTGTCCACCGAGGTCGCCAGGACGATTTCCGGCGGCATCGTGGACGACACCCTGGTCACCCCAGGGATGATCTTCGCGGGGCTGGTCGGAGCGATTCTGTGGAATTTGCTGACCTGGCTGGTGGGACTGCCGTCGAGCTCCTCCCACGCGCTGTTCGGCGGGCTGATCGGCGCCGTGTGGGTGGGGGCCGGCGAGCACGGCGTGCACTTCGACAAGGTCGTCGAGAAGGTGCTGATCCCGGCCGTGGCCTCGCCGCTGGTGGCGGGCCTGGCGGCGCTCGTCGCGACGTACCTCGCCTACCGGCTGACCGCCCGGGCCCGTGAGACGTCGGTGACGAAGGGCTTCCGGATCGGGCAGATCGCCTCCGCCTCGCTGGTCTCCCTCGCGCACGGCACGAACGACGCGCAGAAGACGATGGGCGTCATCACGCTCACCCTGATCTCGGCGGGCGCGCTCGGCCATGACGCCGGTCCGCCGCTGTGGGTGATCGCCTCCGCGGGCCTCGCCATCGGCCTCGGCACCTACCTGGGCGGCTGGCGGATCATCCGCACGATGGGCAAGGGCCTGACGGAGATCCGGTCGCCGCAGGGCTTCGCCGCCGAGACGGCCGCCACGACCGTCATCCTCACCTCCGCCCACCTCGGCTTCGCCCTGTCCACCACACAGGTCGCCTCGGGCAGCATCCTCGGCGCGGGCCTGGGCCGACGGCTCGCCGAGGTGCGCTGGGGCGTCGCGGGCCGCATGGTGATCGCCTGGCTGATCACCCTGCCCGCGGCGGCGCTGGTCGGCGGCCTCGCGGCGAGCGTGGTCACGCACGGCGGGGACACCGGCACGGCGGTCGTGGCGCTGGCCGGTGCCGCGCTCGCGGGCGGCATCGTCCTGGCCTCCCGCCGCAACCCGGTGAGCGCGCACAACGTCAACGACACCCATGAAGTCACCCTCCGCACCGCGCCGCCGACGCCCGTCGGCGAGGCCGCCTGAGAGACGGGAGCCCCTCCCATGCAACTGGACTGGAGCGCACTCGGCCAGGTCGCCGCGGTGAGCCTCGGCGTCACCGTCGCGGTGGTCGTCGTCTTCGCCCTCGGCGTGCTGGGCCTCGCCCGGGTCGAGGACGCCCGGGACACCTCGGGCACCACCTCCGCCGCGGGCCTCGCCCAGGCGGGCCTGTGCTTCCTCGCCTGCGCGGCGGTGGTGGCGTACGGGATCTGTCTGATCGTGCCGCAGTTCCACTGACCTGCCGGACGGCGACGCGCAGGGCCCCTCCTGGCACAACGCGGCAGGACGCTGAAGCCCGCACCCGCGTTCACCGCCGACAGGACGGCGACGGACGGGGGCGGCCGCGCCGCAGGAGTCCTCGAGAGCACCCGCCTGAGTACGCGTACTCAGAGCCACTGCGTCGCTCGGCGCTGCCGCGGCCGGTCCGGGGTTACCGACGATAGGGGGCATCCCACGTCGAGAGAGGTGCTCATGGGCCCTGACCTGCTGCAGCTGCGTACCGCCACCGCGGAGGATCTCCAGTGGATCCACGAACTGCGCCACCGGGTGTACGCACAGGAGCTGGGCCAGCACGCGCCCGACCCGTCCGGGCGGCTGCGCGACGGGCTGGACGGAGACAACGTCTACCTGGTCGCGGCGCGCGGAACGGCCCGCATCGGCTTCGTCAGCCTGACCCCGCCCTGGCTGGGGCGGTACGCGCTGGACAAGTACCTGACCCGCGACGAACTGCCGCTGCTGAGCGACGACGACGTGTTCGAGGTGCGCGTCCTCACCGTCGAACCGCACTGGCGGGCCACCGCGGCGGCATCCCTGCTGATGTACGCCGCGCTGCGCTGGGTCGCCGCCCGGGGCGGTCGGCGGGTCGTGGCGATGGGCCGTACCGAGCTGCTCGACCTGTACCGGGCCGTCGGCCTGCGTCCGGTCGGCCGTACGGTGCACAGCGGCGCCGTGACCTTCGAGGTGCTGACCGGAGACGTGAGCGAACTGACGAGGCGGGCGATGGAACGCCACGGCAGCACGCTGGAGCGGCTGCGGTCCGCCGTGGACTGGAGGCTGGACATGGCGTTCGCTCCCCGCCCCGACGGCTGCGAACACGGCGGCGCCTCGTTCACCGCCATCGGCACCGACTTCCGTACCCTGCGCCGCCGGCACGAGGTGGTGACGGCCGATGTGCTGGACGCCTGGTTCCCGCCGGCCCCCGGGGTGCGGGCGGCGCTCGCGGAGGACCCGGCCTGGGCCGCCCGCACCTCGCCGCCGGCCGGTGCCGAGGGCCTGCTGTCGGAGATCGCCGCGGCCAGGGCGCTGCCGGCGGACACGCTCGCGGTCGGCGCCGGTTCCTCCGACCTGATTTTCAGGGCGTTCGGCCGGTGGCTGACCCCGCAGAGCAGAGTGCTGCTGACCGACCCCTGCTACGGCGAGTACGCCCATGTCACGGAGCGGGTCATCGGATGCCGGGTGGACCGGTTCCCGCTGCGCCGCGAGGACGGCTGGCGGATCGATCCGGACCGGCTGTCCGCCGTCGTCGGGTCCGGCCGCTACGACCTCGTGGTGGTGGTCAACCCGAACAACCCGACCGGGCGCCACGCGCCGGCCGAGGAGCTGCGCTCGCTGATCGCCACCGCTCCGGAGCGCACCCGCTGGTGGATCGACGAGGCCTACCTGGGCTATGTCGGCCCGGCCGAGTCGCTCGCCGCCCTCGCCGCCACGGATCCGAGGGTGGTCGTCTGCACCTCCCTGTCCAAGATGTACGCGCTGTCCGGCATGCGGGCCGCGTACCTGGTGGCCGAGCCGGCCACCGCGGCGGAGCTGCGCCGACGGACACCGCCCTGGCAGATCAGCCTCCCGGCCCAGCTGGCCGCCGTGGCGGCCCTGCGCGACCCGGCGTACTACGGCGACCGCTGGCTGCGCACCCACGCGCTGCGCCGGCGGCTGGCCACCGACCTGGCCGGGCTGGACGAGGCCGTGGAGGTGGAGGAGTCCGTGGCGAACTTCCTCACCCTGACCCTGCCGCCGGGCGGGCCCAGCGCCGCGCAACTGGTGCGCGAGTGCCGCCGTCACGACGTGTACCTGCGCGACCTGTCGCCGCTGTCGCCGCGCTACCAGGGGCGGACCGTGCGCGTCGCGGTCCGGGACACCGCCGAGAACGCCCGCATCGTGGCCGCCTGCCGGGCCGCCCTGGACATCCTGCGGCCGGTCTCTGAGTCGTCCCCCGCGCCGTCCGCCGTGGCCGTTCCGGTCGCCGGACCCGCTCGATGACCACTGTGGCCTCCCTGGCGCCCTACCTCGGCGGGGCACTGGCGCTCGGCGGGGTCGCGGTGGTGGCGTCCCGGCGACGTGAGCTGATGATCCGGTGGTGCGCCTGGGCGGTCGGAGTGCCCCTGGTCACCGCGGCGTTCTGGTGGGGCCGCCCGGGCGCCGCCGCTGTCGCCGTCGTCGTCGGGGTGATCGCGGTACTGGAGTACGGCGGGCTGATGCGGCTGGGGTGGCCCGACCGGATCGTGCTGGCCGCGGCGGTGACAGCGGTGGTGCTGGCGGCGTGGCTGGCGCCCGGACAGGTGCTCCGGGTGGTCGCGGCCGGGGCGCTCGCGGTGGCCGCGGTACCGCTTCTGACGGGGGATGCCGTCGACGGCGGGCGCCGGCTCGGCGCCGGTCTGCTCGGGCTGGCCTGGCTGGGTGTCCTGGCCGCGCTGGTGCCGCTCGGGGCGAGCGGGCTGGCGCTGTTCGCCGCGGTCTCGATCGCCGACATCGTGGCGTACTTCGCCGGTCGACGGCTCGGCGGGCCGCGACTGTCGCCGCTGTCCCCGGCCAAGCGGTGGAGCGGAACCCTGGCCGGTGCCGCGGCCGGTCTCGGCGTCCTCGCCGTGCTGTCCGCGCTGAGCTGGCCGACGGCGGTCGCGGTGGCGGTCGGCGGCCCGGCCGGCGACCTCCTCGAATCCATGATCAAAAGAGGGGCGCGGGCCAAGGACGCCGGCCGCTGGCTCCCCGGCTCCGGCGGCCTGCTGGACCGGATCGACTCACTGCTCCTCGCACTGGCCGTACTGCTGGTCCTGAGCTGACCCGCACGCTCAGCGGGAACAAGACCGCACCCGGCCGCTCGAGGACACCGCGCTGGGCGGTCTGCGGGCCGGGTGCGGGCAGGGAGAACTGGCTACGAAAAAAGATCGCAGGTCAGAAGGCGGAGAAGATCAGGCCTTCTTGGTCTCCCAGAAGATCTTGTCGATCTCGGCGATCAGCTGCAGGGCCTTCTCGCCGGTCTGCGGGTCCGTCGAGGCCTTGGCGGCCGACAGGGCCTTCAGGGTGTCGTTGACCAGCTGGTGCAGCTGCGGGTACTTCTCGAAGTGCGGGGGCTTGAAGTAGTCGCTCCACAGCACGGAGACGTGGTGCTTGGCGAGTTCGGCGCGCTGCTCCTTGATGACGGTGGCACGCGCCTGGAAGTGCGGGTCGTCGTTGGCGGCCATCTTCTCCTGCACGGCCTTCACCGACTCCGCCTCGATGCGGGCCTGGGCCGGGTCGTACACACCGCAGGGCAGGTCGCAGTGCGCGCTGACCTTGACCTTGGGGGCAAACAGGCGGGAAAGCATGGAGCGTTCCTTCCTCGTGATCGTCTTCTCAGGTGGGACATTACTCCCTGCGAGACGGGATTTCGCGAGTGCCCCCATGGGCTTAGGACAAAAGTCCGGGGTGAGACTGAGACTGGTGGAGGAACGGACCGGGGAGGTGCCGGGCGATGCCGGAGCTGTCGCAGGAGAGCGAGCGGGGGAGGACTGCCGTGCCTTTCGGGGTGGCCGAGGTGACCGGGCCGTCCATGGTGCCCACGCTGCACCACGGGGACCAGCTGGTCGTACAGTACGGCGCCAGGGTCAGGCCCGGTGACGTCGTCGTGCTGCGGCACCCCTTCCAGCAGGACCTGCTCGTCGTCAAACGGGCCGCGGAGCGCCGTGAGGGCGGCTGGTGGGTGCTCGGGGACAACGCGTACGCGGGTGGCGACAGCACCGACTACGGGACCGTGCCCGACGAACTGGTCCTCGGCACCGTGCGGTTCCGCTACCGGCCGCTGAAGCGGGATCAGCGCTCGCTGCTCGCGCTGCTGCGCTGGGCGCTCTCCGCCGCCAGGCCGGTGCTGGCCGACCGGTCGGCCTCCAGGCGTTTGCGGGCCCGGTAGGCGGCCACGTTGGCGCGGGTGGCGCAGCGGTCGGAGCAGTAGCGCCGGGAGCGGTTGGTGGAGGTGTCCAGGTAGGCGTTGCGGCACGGGACCGCCTCGCACAGGCCCAGGCGGTCCACGCCGTACTCCGTCAGATGGAAGGCCAGGCCCATCGCGGCGATGGCCGCGTAGCCGGCGGTCGCGTTCGACGGGTGGTCGGCCAGGTGCATGTGCCACAGCGGGCGGCCGTCGTCGTCACGGAAGTCGTGGCCGGAGATCTGCGGGCTGACCGGGAACTCCAGCAGGAGCGAGTTCAGCAGGTCGACCGCGAGGGTCTCGTCGCCGGCGTCGGCCGCCTCGAAGACCGCGCGCAGCCGGGCCCGTACCGAGCGGAACCGGGTGACGTCCGCGTCGGTGGCGCGGCGGGCCGCCGACTGGTTCCCGCCGAACAGGTCGCGGACGGCCTCGACGGAGGTCAGCGCTTCTTTGCCCCGAGCCGGTTCCTCGGTGTTGACGAGGCGAACGGCATAGTCCGAGTAATAGGCCAGTTCCACTTGTAGTCCTTACGGAGGGGCTCTATGGTCGTGAGTGCGGTCGGTAACAGCTGATCGTGCTTCCAGGGTATTACGCATGCGGTATGGCGTGAGCGACTGACGAGCGGGCGACCGCGGAGGGGGTTCGCATGACCACGAGCACCGGCACCGACTGGCAGGCCTGGCAGGAGAGCTGGGACCGGCAGCAGGAGTGGTACCTGCCCGACCGGGAGGAACGGTTCCGCGTCATGCTGGACATGGTGGAGGCGTTCGCCGGCCCCGAGCCGCGCGTCCTGGACCTCGCCTGCGGCACCGGCACCATCACCGCCCGCCTCCTGGACCGCTTCCCCGGCGCCGTCAGCACCGGGGTCGACCTCGACCCGGCGCTGCTCATGATCGCCCGCGGCACCTTCGCCGGAGACGACCGCGTCACCCTCGTCGAGGCCGACCTCACCGACCCCGACTGGCCCGCGCTGCTGCCGTACGACAGCTACGACGCGGTCCTCACCGCCACGGCGCTTCACTGGCTGCGCACCGGCCCTCTCCAGACGCTCTACGGCCGCCTCGCCGGACTGGTCCGCGAGGGCGGTGTCTTCCTCAACGCCGACCACATGATCGACGACACCACCCCCCGGATCAACGCGGCCGAGTCCGCCGTGCGCCACGCCCGCATGGATCAGGCCAGCCGCGACGGCGCCCTCGACTGGTCCGAGTGGTGGGCGCTGGCCGCCAAGGACCCGGTCCTCGGCCCTCCGACCGCCCGCCGCTTCGAGATCTACGGCGAGCACGCCGACGGTGAGATGCCCTCCGTGGCCTGGCACACGCGCGCGCTGCGGGAACAGGGCTTCGCCGAGGCGCGCCCGGTGTGGGCCTCCCCGTCGGACACGCTGCTGCTCGCGCTGAAGTGACCCCCACCGGGAGTCACCCCGCGGAGGAACCGTGGAGGGAGTGGCCCCGCAGGCAAGCGCCCTCATGACGGAAGGGGCGGTACGGGAATCCCGTACCGCCCCTCGCCGGTGAATGGAGTCACAGCACCTTCGACAGGAACGCCTGGGTGCGCTCGTGCTGCGGGTCGGTGAGGACGTCGCGCGGGTTGCCGGACTCGACGACCACGCCGCCGTCCATGAAGACCAGGCTGTCGCCCACCTCGCGGGCGAAACCCATCTCATGGGTGACGACGACCATCGTCATCCCGGACTCGGCCAGATCGCGCATGACGTCGAGGACGTCACCGACCAGCTCGGGGTCCAGCGCCGAGGTCGGCTCGTCGAACAGCATCAGCTTCGGGTCCATGGCCAGCGCCCGCGCGATGGCCACACGCTGCTGCTGGCCGCCGGAGAGCTGCGAGGGGTAGTTCCCCGCCTTGTCGGCCAGGCCGACACGGGCCAGGAGCTCCATCGCCCGCTCCTTGGCCTGGGCCCTGCTGACGCCCTTGACCTGCACCGGAGCCTCGATGACGTTCTCCACCGCCGTCATGTGCGGGAAGAGGTTGAACCGCTGGAACACCATGCCGATGTCCCGGCGCTTCAGCGCGACCTCGCTGTCCTTCAGCTCGTACAGCTTGTCGCCCTTCTGGCGGTAGCCGACCAGCTCGCCGTCCACGTACAGACGGCCGGCGTTGATCTTCTCCAGGTGGTTGATGCACCGGAGGAACGTGCTCTTGCCGGAGCCGGACGGACCGATCAGGCAGAACACCTCGCCGGAGTTCACCTCCAGGTCGATGCCCTTGAGGACCTCGACCGCGCCGAAGGACTTGTGCACGCCCTCGGCCTTCACCATCGCGGTCATGCCACGCTCCTCGATCCGAACAGGTTCGCCTTGATCTTCTGCAGGACCGTCGGCGGCAGGCTCCGGCTGGAGCCACGCGCGTAGTACCGCTCCAGGTAGTACTGGAAGACGCTGAACACGCTGGTCATCACCAGGTACCAGATCGAGGCGACGAAGAGCATCTCCATCACGGCGTACGACGTGGAGCCGATCACCGAGGTCGAACGCAGCAGCTCGTTGTAGGTCACCGCGTACACCAGCGACGAGGTCTTCAGCATGTTGATGAACTCGTTGCCGGTCGGCGGCACGATCACCCGCATCGCCTGCGGGATGACGATCCGGCGCAGCGTCTTGCCGTGGCTCATGCCGAGCGCGTGCGCCGCCTCGGTCTGCCCCTCGTCGACGGCGAGCAGGCCGGCACGGCAGATTTCGGCCATGTACGCCGCCTCGTTCAGACCGAGGCCGAGCAGGGCGCACATGAACGGCGTCATGACGTCCGTCATCTCGTCCTTGTAGATCGGACCGAGATTCAGCATCGGGAAGATCAGCGCCAGGTTGAACCACAGCAGCAGCTGCACATAGACCGGGGTGCCGCGGAAGAACCAGATGTACAGCCAGGCCACGCTGCTGGTCACCGGGTTCTTCGACAGCCGCATCACGGCCAGGACGATGCCCAGCAGCACGCCGAGCACCATCGCCAGGATGCTGATCAGCAGCGTGCGGCCGGCGCCGGCGATCACGGTGGAGTCGAACAGCTTGTCCGACACCGCCTGCCACTGGATGTCGCCCTGCGCGAACGCGATGACGAGCAGCACCAGCAGTGCGAGGACGACGACGCCGCTGACCCAACGGCCGTAGTGGCGCACCGGGATGGCCTTGATGGCCGCCGGCGGGCCGGAGAACGCCGAGTCGTCGGCCACCGGCGGCCGGTCGGCCGGCGGTGCTCCCGCGGCGGACTTGTCGAGCTTGTCAGTCATGGGGACTGCCCTTCAGTGGTGCGAGGAGATCACTTGCCGCCGTTGATCTGGGCAGCTTCGATCGCGCCGCTCTGGGCGCCCCACTTCTCCAGCACCTTCTGGTACGAGCCGTCCTTGATGATCGCGTCGACGGCCTCCTTCAGCGCGTCGCGCAGCTGGGTGTTCTTCTTGTCGACGGCGATGCCGAAGGGCCCGGCGTCGTACTGCTCGCCGACGACCTCGAAGGCGTTGCCGCCGTCGGCCTTGCGGGCCATGTCCACGGCGACCGGGTAGTCGTTGACGCCGGCCACGGCACCGCCGGACTTCACGCGGGTCTGGGCCTCGGTGTCGTTCTCGAACGACTCGATCTTGATGGCCTTCTTCTTGGCGTCCGTGCACTTCTTGGACTGGTCCTTCAGGGCCTGCTCGTACGTCGTGCCCCGCTGCACCGCGGCCGTCTGACCGCACAGGTCCTCTATGGACTTGACGCCCTTGGGGTTGCCCTTCTTGACGTAGACGGCCGTGCCCGCGGTGAAGTAGTCGACGAAGTCGACGCCCTCACCGAGCTTCTTGCCGCTGTCGTCCAGGCCCTCCTGGCGCTGCTTGTTGTCCGTGATCGACGACATCGCGATGTCGTAGCGGCCGGTGTTGACCGCCGTGATCAGGCCGTCGAAGGAGCCGGAGGTGAACTTGAACTCGACGCCGAGCTTCTTGCCCAGCTCCGCGGCGATGTCGGGGTCGACGCCCACGATCTTGCCGTTCTCGACGGACTCCATCGGGGCGTACTCGGCGTTCGTGCCGACCTCGATGACGCCCTTGTCCTGGATCTCCTTGGGCAGCTTGGAGAAGAGGGGCGCGGTGCTGGCCTTGCCCGACGCCTCGGAGGAGCCGCCGCCGCTGCCGCTGTCGGTCTGGTCACCGCAGGCGGTGAGCAGCAGGGCGCCCGCGACCGCGAGTGAACCGACCGCGGCTAGCCGGGTGCGCGCGGCGGTGGTACGGCGGATGGAGCGTGCGGTCATGGTGAGTGCCTCCGGCGGATGGATGGAGATGCCGATGGGTCGACGAGAACACACACCTTCGGGTGTCGCGACCTCGTGTGATTACGGCATCTTGCCATTCGGACGGCGGCATTCAGGGGGCCAGCCATGTCAAAATCGGATAACGGGCGACCCCCGAACCACATCAGTCCGGTACATCACGACCGGAGTAGGCCGGACCATCTACGGGAATCCCTCCTTCCGGCCGGAAGATCTTCGGTTCCGTCTCAGAATGCGGGCCAACGAGCCGCGGTGAATGCACTGAACCGGGGTCGTGTCAAGGGGATGTCCAGCGCTTGTCCACTCTTGACGCATGAGTCATGTCACTGCCATGCCGCTGGGATATGACTGTCCGCGGCGCGGCGCGACCGTCTGTGGGACTCCTGCAATATCCAGGATGTGACCTTGCACGGATTGGACTCGTCGTCGGTGGTGTCCGTCCGGTAAGAAGGTTTTTTACACCCCTCATCCGGGGCTCAGGGCGCGTGTGCGGCGCGCCCGACGCGCAGGTGCCCGTACGTATCAGCACTGGGCCCTGGGCGGTGCCCGCCCACTTCTCAACCAGGAGTGGCCACCCTCATCCATGAACACCTAAGGGGTACGACACAGTGGCAGCGGAGATCGTCAATCCTCGCAGCGAGAGCGAAACGGACCATACGGGACCGGAGGGCGGTGCGGAGCCCCTCGACTCGTTCGACCCGGCCTTCGCGTTGCACCGTGGCGGGAAGATGGCCGTGCAGGCCACCGTCCCGATCCGCGACAAGGACGACCTGTCCCTCGCCTACACGCCCGGCGTCGCCCGCGTGTGCACCGCGATCGCGGAACAGCCGGAACTGGTCAACGACTACACCTGGAAGTCCTCGGTCGTGGCCGTCGTGACGGACGGCACGGCCGTGCTCGGGCTCGGTGACATCGGTCCGGAGGCCTCCCTCCCCGTGATGGAGGGCAAGGCGATCCTGTTCAAGCAGTTCGGCGGCGTGGACGCGGTCCCGATCGCGCTGGCCTGCACGGACGTGGACGAGATCGTCGAGACGGTGGTGCGCCTCGCGCCGTCGTTCGGCGGAGTGAACCTGGAGGACATCTCGGCGCCCCGGTGCTTCGAGATCGAGCGCCGGCTCCAGGAGGCCCTCGACATCCCCGTCTTCCACGACGACCAGCACGGCACGGCCGTGGTGACGCTGGCGGCGCTGCGCAACGCGGCGCGGCTGAGCGGGCGGTCGATCGCGGACCTGCGCGCCGTCATCTCGGGCGCCGGAGCGGCCGGTGTCGCCATCGCCAAGATGCTGGTCGAGGCCGGCATCGGGGACGTGGCGGTCGCGGACCGCAAGGGCGTCGTCTCGGCGGACCGCGAGGACCTCACCGACGTCAAGCGGGAGCTGGCCGGCTTCACGAACAAGGCGGGTGTCACCGGCTCGCTGGAGGACGCGCTGGCCGGCGCCGACGTCTTCATCGGCGTCTCCGGCGGTACGGTCCCGGAGGCCGCGGTCGCCTCGATGGCGGAGGGCGCCTTCGTGTTCGCGATGGCCAACCCCAACCCCGAGGTGCACCCGGACGTCGCCCACAAGTACGCGGCGGTCGTCGCCACCGGGCGGTCGGACTTCCCCAACCAGATCAACAACGTGCTGGCGTTCCCGGGCATCTTCGCCGGCGCGCTCCAGGTGCGGGCGTCCCGGATCACCGAGGGCATGAAGATCGCGGCGGCGGAGGCGCTGGCCGGGGTCGTCGGTGACGACCTCGCCGCGGACTACGTCATCCCGTCGCCCTTCGACGAGCGGGTCGCCCCGGCGGTGACGGCGGCGGTCGCCGCCGCCGCCCGGGCGGAGGGCGTCGCGCGTCGCTGAGGCCGCATGGACGGCCCCGCCCCGACGGCTCCGGCCGCACGGGACGGGGCCGTCCCGCTGCCTGCCCGCCCACGGGGGAGTGGGGCGCGGGTGCGTTGACAAGAGGGCGTGTCTCACACGCCCCCCTGGTTTCCCCGGCCGCCCCGGGAACCTATCGTCGGCTTCATGTTCGCCGTCTACGCCGCCCGAATCGACCGCGACCAGCCGCTGAACGGCCTGGAGTTGGGGGAGCGACCGGCCCCCGAGGCCCGCCCCGGCTGGAGCACGGTCGACGTCCGCGCCGCCTCCCTCAACCACCACGACCTCTGGTCCCTGCGGGGCGTCGGCCTCGCCGAGGACAAGCTGCCGATGATCCTCGGCTGCGACGCCGCCGGCGTCGACGAGGACGGCAACGAGGTCGTCCTGCACTCCGTCATCGGCCAGACCGGTCACGGAGTCGGCCCCCGAGAGCCCCGCTCCATCCTCACCGAGCACTATCAGGGCACGTTCGCCGAGCGGGTCGCCGTACCGACCTGGAACATCCTGCCCAAGCCGAAGGAGCTGTCCTTCGCGGAGGCCGCCTGTCTGCCCACCGCCTGGCTGACGGCCTACCGGATGCTCTTCACCAACGCGGGGGTGCGTCCCGGCGACTCCGTCCTCGTCCAGGGTGCCGGCGGTGGGGTCGCCACGGCCGCGATCGTCCTCGGCAAGGCCGCCGGTCTGCGGGTCTTCGCGACCAGCCGGGACGAGGCCAAGCGCAAGCGGGCACTGGAGCTGGGGGCCGTCGAGGCGGTGGAGCCGGGGGCGCGGCTGCCGCAGCGTGTGGACGCCGTCATCGAGACCGTCGGCGCGGCCACCTGGTCCCACTCGGTGAAGTCCCTGCGCCCCGGCGGCACGCTCGTCATCTCCGGCGCGACCAGCGGTGACCGCCCCTCCCACGCCGAGCTGACCCGCATCTTCTTCCTGGAGCTCAAGGTGGTCGGCTCCACCATGGGCACCAAGGACGAGCTGGAGGACCTGCTCGCGTTCTGCGCCGCGACCGGTGTCCGCCCGGTCATCGACGAGGTGCTCCCGCTCGACCGGGCCCGTGAGGGCTTCGAACGCCTCGCCTCGGGCGAGCAGTTCGGCAAGATCGTGCTCACCCACGGCTGACCGCTGGTCCTGTCCGACGGCCGGTCCGGTTCTCCGGGCCGGCCGTCGACATGTGTCAACCGTGATTGACGACCCGGTGGTGTCAATGTAGGTTGACAGCATGACCGAAGCAACGGATCTCGCCGAGCGCGCCGGCGACCGCGATCCACGGGTCGGACTGCGCGCCGTCGCCGCACTGCGCAGGCTGCTGGAACAGCTGGAGGCGGTGCAGGTGCGCAGTGCGCGCCATCAGGGCTGGTCGTGGCAGGAGATCGCCGCGGAACTCGGAGTCAGCAGGCAGGCCGTGCACAAGAAGTACGGGAGGCAGTGATGTTCGAGCGGTTCACGAAGGACGCCCGCGAAGTCGTGCGGGGCGCACTCCAGCGGTGCGAGGACACGGGGGCGCGGACCGTGGGGCCCGAGCATCTGCTGTTCGCCCTGCTGGACCGTGAGGCGAGCCGCGGCTCCTTCGCGCTGACCGCCCTCGGACTCGCGCCCGAACGCAGGGAGCCGGTACGCCGGGCGCTGCACGAGGCCCGCCGGCGCGCGGGCCTGTCCCGGGCCGACGCCGACGCCCTCGCCGGCCTCGGCATCGACGTCTCGGAGATCGTCTCCCGCGTCGAGGAGGTGCACGGCGTCGGGGCGATGTCCGGTGACCGGCGGGGCAGGGGCGGGTGGACCTCCCGCCCCGCCTTCGGGCGGGACGCCAAGGACGTCCTGGAGAAGTCCCTGCGCATGGCGCTGGCCCACCGCGACCGGTGCATCGGCGACGAGCACATCCTGCTCGCCCTCACCGCCCGCCCCGGCCTCGCCGCCGAAACCCTCGCCGACCACGGCATCACCCACACCTCCCTGACCCGAGTGCTGTACGTCCAGGGAGAGGCCCGGGCCGGCTGACGGGGCGGGGCGGGGCGCCCCGCGACACCCGGCGCGGACCTACCGATCAGTTCTTCGGGGACCGCAGGATCGCCCCGATGTGAGCCGCCGCCGTCGACAGATGGCGGCGGGCATCGCGGAGCTGGTCGGTGGTGACTCCGTGGTCGCGGGCCGCGTCGCGGATGTCGTCACGGAAGCGGTCCAGCAGCCGGTCCAGGTCGCGGGCCGGGTCGCCGCTGGAGTCCTCGTGGGCCCAGGCCGGTTCGTAGTCGGCGGGGAAGTCCTCCGGGGTCTGCGAGTACACCGGCCCCGTGGCCGCCGGGCCCTCCTTGCCGCCCGTGCGGCCGAACGCGAAGTCCCTGCCGAACTCGCCGAACTCCTTGGCCAGTTCGGTCAGCCCCTCTCTCACGCCCGTCGGCCAGTCGCCCCGCGCGAAGTGGTCCTGCACCTGCTCCTGGACGCGGCGCGCTATCCGCTGCACCTCCTCCTGGGCCTGGGCGCGGGCCCGGTCCTGCGCCTCCTTGGCCTGGCGGCGGGCCCGCTGGGCCTCCTCGCGGGCCCGGCGGCTCTCGTCCTTGGCCCGACGGGCCTGTTCCTTCCACTCCTGCTTGACGCGGCGCATCTCCTCCTTGGCGGCACGCCACGCCTCCTGGTCGCCGAAGTCGCCGTGGTCGCCGAAGTCGCCGTGGACACCGGGGCCGCCCGGGCCGCCGGTCTCCTCCCGGCCGCCGGAACCCGACGGGGGCGTGCGGCGGGCCTGGGAGAGCGCGGCACGCATCTCGCGGCGCAGATCACCGGCCGCGCCGCGCACATCGGCCTGGATCTCGGCGGCCAGCTCCGCCACCGACTCGCGGATCTCCAGCTCCAGATCGGCCAGTTCGCCGCTGCGGTCGGCGAGTTCCGCCCGGCCCGCGTCGGTGATGGCGTACACCTTGCGGCCGCCCTCGGTGGTGTGGGTGACCAGGCCCTCGGCCTCCAGCTTGGCCAGCCGGGGGTAGACCGTGCCCGCCGAGGGCGCGTACAGCCCCTGGAAGCGTTCCTCCAGCAGGCGGATCACCTCGTAGCCGTGGCGCGGAGCCTCGTCCAGGAGCTTCAGCAGGTAGAGGCGGAGGCGGCCGTGGGCGAAGACGGGAGGCATGTCAGAGCACCTTCTTGTCGGTCGTGCTGTCGGCCGGGCTGCCGGAAGGGGAATCGTCCCCGGGACCGGTCGGAGGACCGTCGGCGGGAGCCGCCGCCTCCCACGGCTCGTCCTCCTCCGTCGGCGGGCGGCGCAGCAGGGCGATCGAGCCGGAGATCGTCGTCGCCTTCAGTCTGCCGTTGCCCGCGCCGAGCCGGCCGGTGATGCGCTTGGCGCCCCACTGGCCGCTGACCCGCAGATCCTCGAAGGCGTTGGAGACCGAGCCGCTCGTCGTGTTCGCCTCCACCTCCGCGTCCGCCGGGTGCGGCAGCCGGATGGCGATCTCACCGGAGACGCTGGTCAGACCGACGTCGGTGGGGCGGCTCACCGGGTCGAGGTCGACGATCATCGACCCGCTCACCGAGTCGGCCTTCACGGAGGAACCCGCCTCCACCACCGTCAGGTCCCCGGAGACGGAGTTGAAGCGCAGGTCCCCGGTGAGGGCCTGGGCCTCGACGCTCCCCGAGACGGTGTCCGCGCGCACCGGGCCGGCGAGTCCGACGAGGGTGGTGTCCCCGGAGACGCCCTTCACGTCGGTGCGCCCGTCGATCCCGGAGACGACCGCCCCGGCGCTCACCACGCCCACCTCCACGCGCGTGTCCGCCGGAACAGCCAGGGAGACGACCGCGCTGCGCCGCCACCCCTTGCGGTCCAGCCACTTGAGGAAGCCTTTCCACGGCAGGTCCTCGTACGCCACCGTCAGGGTGCCGTCGCGATGGCTCACCAGCAGGGGTGGTCCCTCGATGTGGGAGACCTCCAGACGGGCGGGGCCCTCGTCGGTGCCCACCACGTTCACCGTGCCGCCCACGATGCGTACGCGCAGGTCGCTGACGGGCTCGTCGAAAGAGAGCTTGTGCGGCTCGGCGACGGACCACTCGGACATGGTGCAGACCTCCTCGACGACACGACACGCCATATCGCGTCTCACCTAATTCACGATATATCGCGGCCGTCGAAAGTCAAGGCACCCGTTCGGGTGATCATCACCGGCTCTCGTGGACCTCCGCACGCAAAAAGGGCGCCCACCAGGGGCGCCCTCGCACATGACCGACCGAGGTCTACTCGTCGTCCTCGTCCTCGTCGTCCAGTCGCGCCAGCCACGTCGCCAGCCGCTCCACCGGCACCTCGAAGTCCGGGTTGAGGTCGACGAACGTCCGCAGCTGCTCGGCGAGCCACTCGAAGGTGACCTCCTCCTCGCCGCGCCGCTTCTCCAGCTCTTCGATGCCACGGTCCGTGAAGTACATGGGTCAAGGATAAGTGCGCGCGAACGGCTGGGCCGCACCCCCGGGACGAGGGTGCGGCCCAGCCGCGCGACAGGGGACGTCAGGCCTCGAAGACCTCACGCACCAGCTGCTCCTGCTCGGCCTGGTGGCGCTTGGCCGAGCCGACCGCCGGGGACGAGCCGTGCGGCCGCGAGATGCGGCGCAGACGCTCACCGTGCGGCACGTCGGCGCCGACGGCCAGGTCCAGGTGGTCGATCAGGTTCAGGGCGATGAACGGCCAGGCGCCCTGGTTGGCCGGCTCCTCCTGGGCCCACAGGTACTTCTCGACGTTCGGGTACTTGGCGATCTCCGCCTGGAGCTCGGCACCCGGGATCGGGTACAGGCGCTCGATGCGGATGATCGCGGTGTCCGTGACGCCGCGCTTGACCCGCTCGGCCTCCAGGTCGTAGTAGACCTTGCCGGCGCAGAAGACGACCTTGCGGACCGCGGCCGGGTCCACCGACGTGTCGCCGATGACCGGGCGGAACTGGCCCGTGGTGAACTCCTCCGCCTTCGACGCGGCGGCCTTCAGACGCAGCATCGACTTCGGGGTGAAGACGACCAGCGGCTTGTGGTGCGGGTTGTGCACCTGCCAGCGCAGGAGGTGGAAGTAGTTCGACGGCAGGGTCGGCATCGCGACCGTCATGTTGTTCTGGGCGCAGAGCTGGAGGAACCGCTCCGGGCGGGCCGAGGAGTGGTCCGGGCCCTGGCCCTCGTAGCCGTGCGGCAGCAGCAGGGTGACGCCGGACGTCTGGCCCCACTTCTGCTCGGCCGAGGAGATGAACTCGTCCACGACCGTCTGCGCGCCGTTGACGAAGTCGCCGAACTGCGCCTCCCACATCACCAGCGCGTCCGGGCGGGCCAGCGAGTAGCCGTACTCGAAGCCCATCGCCGCGTACTCGGAGAGCAGGGAGTTGTAGACGTTCAGGCGGGCCTGGTCCTCGGACAGGTACAGCAGCGGGGTGAAGTCCTCGCCCGTCTCACGGTCGATGATCACCGCGTGCCGCTGGCCGAAGGTGCCGCGCTGGGAGTCCTGGCCCGCCAGGCGGACCGGGACGCCCTCCAGGAGGAGGGAGCCGACGGCGAGGGTCTCGCCCATGCCCCAGTCGATGGTGCCGTCCTCGACCATCGCCGCCCGGCGCTGGAGCTGCGGCAGCAGACGCGGGTGGACGGTGATGTGGTCGGGGATGTTGACCTGGGACTCGGCGATCCGCTTGACGACCTCGGTGGAGACCGCGGTCGGGACCGCGACCGGGAAGCCGTCCTGAGGGTCCTGGGAGCTGCCCGGAGCCGGCTGCGCGGTGGCCTCGCGGACCTCCGTGAAGACCTTCTCCAGCTGGCCCTGGTAGTCCTGGAGGGCCTGCTCGGCCTCTTCCAGGGTGATGTCGCCGCGACCGATCAGGGACTCGGTGTACAGCTTGCGCACCGAGCGCTTCTTGTCGATCAGGTCGTACATCAGCGGCTGGGTGAACGCCGGGTTGTCCGACTCGTTGTGACCGCGGCGGCGGTAGCAGATGAGGTCGATCACGACGTCCTTGTTGAACGCCTGACGGAACTCGAAGGCCAGCCGGGCCACGCGGACGACGGCCTCGGGGTCGTCGCCGTTGACGTGGAAGATCGGGGCCTCGATCATCCGCGCCACGTCCGTCGCGTACATGGAGGAACGCGAGGACTCGGGGGCCGCGGTGAAGCCGACCTGGTTGTTGATGACGATGTGGACCGTGCCGCCGGTGCGGTAGCCGCGCAGCTGCGACATGTTCAGGGTCTCGGCCACCACGCCCTGGCCCGCGAAGGCCGCGTCGCCGTGCAGCGCCACCGGCAGGACGGTGAAGTCCGTGCCGCCCTTGTTGATGATGTCCTGCTTGGCGCGGGCGACGCCCTCCAGGACCGGGTCGACCGCCTCCAGGTGGGAGGGGTTCGCGACCAGGGAGACCTTGATCTGCTCGCCGTCCAGGCCGGTGAAGGTGCCCTCGGCGCCCAGGTGGTACTTGACGTCACCGGAGCCGTGCATCGACTTCGGGTCGAGGTTGCCCTCGAACTCACGGAAGATCTGCGCGTACGACTTGCCGACGATGTTCGCCAGGACGTTCAGCCGGCCGCGGTGGGCCATGCCGATGACGACCTCGTCGAGGCGGGACTCGGCGGCCGAGTCCAGCACCGCGTCGAGCAGCGGGATGACGGACTCGCCGCCCTCCAGGGAGAAGCGCTTCTGGCCGACGTACTTCGTCTGCAGGAAGGTCTCGAAGGCCTCCGCCGCGTTCAGTCGGCGCAGGATGCGCAGCTGCTCCTCGCGCTCCGGCTTGGTGTGCGGGCGCTCGATGCGGTCCTGGATCCACTTGCGCTGCTTGGGGTCCTGGATGTGCATGAACTCGACGCCGGTGGTGCGGCAGTACGAGTCGCGCAGCACGCCGAGGATGTCGCGCAGCTTCATCAGGGACTTGCCGGAGAAGCCGCCGACGGCGAACTCGCGCTCCAGGTCCCACAGGGTGAGCCCGTGCTCGGTGATGTCCAGGTCGGGGTGCTTGCGCTGGCGGTACTCCAGCGGGTCGGTGTCGGCCATGACGTGGCCGCGGACCCGGTAGGAGTGGATCAGCTCGAAGACCCGGGCGGCCTTGGTGACGTCGTCGTCGTGGCTGGCGTCGATGTCCTTGAGCCAGCGGACCGGCTCGTAGGGGATGCGCAGCGCCTCGAAGATGTCGTCGTAGAAGCCGTTCTCGCCGAGGAGCAGGTTGGCGACGGCGCGCAGGAACTCGCCGGAGGCGGCGCCCTGGATGACCCGGTGGTCGTAGGTCGACGTGAGCGTCATGACCTTGGAGATGCCGAGCTTGTTCAGGGTGTCCTGGCTGGTGCCCTGGAACTCCGCCGGGTAGTCCATGGAGCCGACGCCCATGATCACCGACTGGCCGGGCATCAGGCGCGGCACGGAGTGGACGGTGCCCAGGCCGCCGGGGTTGGTCAGGGAGACCGTGACGCCGGTGAAGTCGTCCATCGTCAGCTTGTTGTCGCGGGCGCGACGGACGATGTCCTCGTAGGCCTGCCAGAACTCGAAGAAGTTCAGCGTCTCGGCCTTCTTGATGGCGGCGACGACGAGCTGGCGGTCGCCGTTGGGCTTCACCAGGTCGATGGCCAGGCCGAGGTTGACGTGCGGCGGCTTGATGAGGGTCGGCTTGCCGTCCTTCTCGCCGAACGACCAGTTCATCGACGGCATGGCCTTGATGGCCTGCACCATCGCGAAGCCGATCAGGTGCGTGAAGGAGATCTTCCCGCCCCGGGCGCGCTTGAGGTGGTTGTTGATGACGATGCGGTTGTCGAACAGCAGCTTCACCGGGACCGCGCGCACGGACGTGGCCGTGGGCAGCTCCAGGGAGGCGTTCATGTTCTTGGCCACCGCGGCGGACGGACCGCGCAGCGTCACGAACTCGGGGCCGTCGGGCGCGGCGGCGGGCTCGGCCTTCGCGGCGGCCGGCTTCGCGGCGGGCGCGGCGGCCTTCGCGGGAGCCGGTGCGGCGGCCGCGGGCTTCGGTGCGGCGGCCGGGGCCGGCGCGGGAGCCGGAGCGGCGGGGGGGGGCCGGGGCGGGG
>NZ_BQUN01000119.1 GCF_026008495.1 Streptomyces sp. A012304 | reverse complement strand
GCGGGAAGCCGTAGCCGGGCTGGGCGTGAGCGGCCGGGGGCTGGGGGAAGCCGTAGCCGGGCTGGGCGTCGGGCGCGGGCGGCTGCGGGAAGCCGTATCCCGGCTGCGGGGCCGGGGGCTGCGGCGGCGCGGCCGGCGGATTCCAGGCGGGCGGCGCGGGCGGCTGCTGAGCCGCGGCGGCGTCCACCGGCTGCGGCTGCGCGGGCCACTGCGCCGCCGGGGCGGGCGCGGCGGGCTCGTAGGACGGCGGCAGCGGCGGCACACCGCTCTGCGGGGCCGGCGGGGGAGGAGCCCAGGCGGACGGCACGGAGTCCTGGGGCACGGCGTCCCGGGGGCCGCTGTCCTGCGGCACGCTGTCCCGAGGCTCGTCGGCGTCTGCCGGTGCGGCGTCCGTCGGCGCGGCATCCGTCGGTACGGAGTCCGTCGGTACGGCGTCCGAGGGCTCGTCGTCGGCGGTCTCGTCGGCGGTGGTCTCGTCCTGCGCCACGGCGTCTTCCTCATCCGCGGCCGGGCTCGGCGCCGAAACCGCGTCCTCCACGGCGTCGGCGTCCTCGCTCACCGGGTCCTCCGCCTCGTCCTGGGCGGAGTCCTCGGGCTCGGCAGGGGAGGAATCGCTGTCGGACACGGCATCGTCCGACGCGCTCTCGACGTCGCTCTCCTGACCGGTCCCGGCGACGCCCTCCTCCGTCTCGTCCTGCTCCTTCTCCCGCTCCTGCTGTTGCTCCTGCTCGGTGGTCTTGTCGGCCTCTGCCTCGGCCTCAGCCGCCTTCTCCGCGATCTGCCGCTTGAGGGCGACCGCGGAGAAACGCATGGTGGCGCCGCTCTCCAGGTCCCCGCTCCGGGAACCGCCGTCCTCGGAGGGGTCGGTGTCCGGCGCCTCGGACGGAGGCTGCTGCGGCTCGAACCCGCTGTTCTCCGGCAGCCCGGGCACCGCGACGGGCTCGGCGGCAGGCGGCGCCGCGGGGGGCGCGGGCGGGGCGGGCGGCGTGAAGGGAACCCCCGGCGCGGGCGGAGCGGGAGGAGTGAACGGCATCCCCGGCCCAGCCGGAGCCCCAGCCGAGGGAACGGACCCGGGAACGGGCGGCGGGAAGGGCGCACCGGGCCCCGGCGGCACCGGCGGAGCGAACGGCGCCCCGGGCGTCCCGCTCTCCGGCGCGGGAGGCGCCGGAGGCGTAGGAGCGGTGGGCGGCGCGGGAGGCGCGGGCGCAGCCGCGGCCGACGGCGGAGCCGACGCCGGCTCCTGCCCGGGCCCGCCTGGTGCCCCGGCGGCGTTCTGCGTGTACCAGGCAGGCGGCGCGTAGTCGATGGTGAACTCGCCCGTCGTCTCGACGGCGGACTCCGCGTCGGGCTGGTCATCGCCGGGTGTCGCCCAGCCCCCGCGGATCCCGTCCCGATCGCTGCTCACAGTTCCTCCTGGTGTGGTCGCCCACCGTCGTGCGTGGTGCCGGGGCGGCCGTTCTTCTTGTCGTCCGTAGTGGTCCGAGGCGGTCTGAGGTCGTCCGAGCGTCGGCCCTTCCCCCGGAGACGTCGACGCCACACCACGGGTTCCGGCATCGCGCCCCGTACCAGCCTAATCATCAGGTGCCTCACCCCGGCAGGCCCGTCCACCCCCGAGCCCCCGTCCGCCGCGCTCCCGAACTCCCTCCAGGTGCGCAGATATCCGTCATGTCGCATGAGGAAACCGCATCTTGACCCCGTTTTGTTCACAACATGCCGCAAGTAGGCGCCCGCACACGGCGCTTGCGGGACACACGCTCCACCCGGCCCTCAACTCCCCCGAGAGCGCCAGGCATAGTAGGGCGGTCCGATCACCGAGGGCGGCCCACACCCCTGCGAAGCAGCGCACGCGGTTCACCACGCCCCCGACACCGAAAGGAACTTCCGCGCGTGAGCTTCGGCCCGCCTCCTTCGATCTACACCGAGTCCGCCCTCACGGCCGACCGTGACCGGGCCAAGCGCCGCAGGCGGATGCTCGGCGCGGTCATCGCCCTGGTCCTCACCGTTCTAGCCGCGGGCGGCGGCCTGCTGTGGTACGGCTCCGGCGAAACCCAGGACGACAAGAAGCCGACGGCGACCCGGCAGGCGCCGGACGAGGTCAGGGAGACGGTCGAGAAGGTCCCCGCCTCGCCCGAGGGGATGCTGGTGGTCGAGCACGACGAGGAGAACCTCGCCCAGAGCACCGACACCAACCCGCGCTACGCGCCCGGCACCTGGGCCGTCGGAAAGCTCGTCGCGAAGGGCGTCGCCGACCGCATCGAGGCCTACAAGACCGACTCCCTCAACGACACCGTGGCCTGGACCCTCAAGCTGGACGGCCACCTCTGCGCCACCACCAGGCACGTCACCGCCGACGGCCGTACCGCGGTCGTCATCCAGCCCCCGCAGGCCAAGGGGGCGGAGAAGGAAGGCGTCTGCGACCAGGTCGTCCTCGTCGACCTGAACACCGGCAAGAAGGTGTGGCAGAAGAAGATGCCGTCGGCGAACTTCGCCTACGTCACCAACACCAACCTCACCCTGACCGAGGGCGTCGTCGCCGTGGCCTGGGGCCGGGGTTCGGTGGCCTACGACATGAAGGACGGCAAGCAGCTCTGGAACGGCACGACGACCTCGGCCTGCGAGGACAAGGGCTTCGCCGGCGGACGCGCCCTGCTCGCGCTGCTCAGCTGCGGAGAGGCGCCCGACGCCACGTACCAGGTGCAGAAGCTCGACCCGCGCACCGGCAAGGCCCAGTGGACGTACCGGGTGGCGCGCGGCGTCGACTCCGTCTACCTGCCCTCCTCCTCCCCGCCGGTCCTCGCCGTCGCGGCCGGGGACATCTCGGTGACGGACCTGATCACCCTCGACGACAAGGGCAAGCACCAGGCGTCCATCGCGCTGAGCGGCTACGAGGCCAAGTGCGGCGCCCGGTACTTCTCCCGGCCGCTCTTCGGCGTGGTGGAGAACTGCGACGGCATGGTCGTGGGACGGGACCAGCTCTTCGTCATGAGCAAGGAGAACATCGCGACCGGTCAGCCGTCCGACTGGATCGTGGCGTTCGACGTCAGGACGGGCAAGACGCAGGGCAAGTTCGAGGGGCGTGAACTGCAGATGGTCTATCCGCTGCGGATGAGCGGCGACGACCTGCTGATCTACCGGCGGGGCGCCGGCGCCGTGGCACCGGCGGCCGTGGTGAGCTGGAACGCGCGCACCGACAAGGAGACCCCGCTCCTGCTGTTCAGCCTGCCCGAGGACTCCGAGGCCGACCTCAGCGACCCGGACGAGTCGGACATCGTCTTCGAACAGGGGCGGGCCTTCTTCGCCAAACGCGAGCTGGTCCGCGACGACGAGGAGCCCAAGGACCCGGTCCTGATGATCGTCGGCATCGCCGGCGCGGGCCTCGAGCACTGACGGCCGGGCGCCACCGCGGACCGGCTTCGCGCGGGCCGGGGCCGCGGCGCGGGGACACGACGTTCCCGCCCGCCCCCGGCCACCCCACCCGTTCCTACAGGTCCAGCCCGCCGTTGTGCGGCGCCGGCTTCAGGTCGAACTCGCCGTCACGGGCGCCCAGCACGAAGGCCCGCCACTCGGCCTCCGTGTAGCGCAGCACGGTGTCCGGGTCGAGCGAGGACCGCATCGCCACCGCCCCGCCGGGCAGGCGGGCGATCTCCACACGCTCCTCGTGCTCCTCCGTACCCGGCGCGCACTCCCAGGTGACGCCCGAGATGTCCATCGAGTACAGCTCGTCCCGCTCCCGCTCCTTGCGGGCCTTCCTGTCCTCCACCGTTTCCTCCGCCACTGCGTGCGCCCCCTTCCGGCATACGGATGATCCAACCGTTCACCCTAGCGGCAGAGCCCGCGCCGCCCGGGCGATTCCGGAACCGAGGAAAAGGCCGGTCCAACCTGCTGGTACCCTGGTTGACGGCCGTTTGTGTACGCACCCCCGGAGCGCCGCTCTGGAGGCCGCGCCCAGCGGATCCCCGCCTCCCGAGTAACGGAAGCTCCCCCGAGACGCAGACCGGGGGCACTCGGTGGCCATCCACAGATCATGAGGAGTACGCGTGTCGCTCGACGCCGCAGTGAAGAAGCAGATCATCTCCGAGTTCGGTACCAAGGACGGTGACACCGGCTCCCCCGAGGTCCAGGTCGCTCTGCTGTCCCGTCGGATCTCCGACCTGACCGAGCACCTCAAGACCCACAAGCACGACCACCACTCCCGCCGGGGTCTGCTGATCCTGGTCGGTCAGCGCCGTCGCCTGCTGCAGTACCTGGCGAAGAAGGACATCCAGCGCTTCCGTACGCTGGTCGACCGCCTCGGCATCCGTCGCGGTGCGGCGGGCGCCAAGTAGGACGCCGTGAAGGGAGCGGTTCCCGAAGGACTCGGGACCGCTCCCTTTGCCGTACGTGCCGGAAACATGCGGAGTGTCACCCGCGCTTTGTAGTGTGGTAGCACAACGCAATAGGCACGACACGGATACACACGACACGAAACGCCGTACGGCACCCACACGCCGTACGACACAGAACGAGGAGAAGCGCACCTCGCCGCCACCGGTCCTCGGTAGTGGCCCCCGGGGGAAGGAACCCCCGGGTGCTTCGATCGAAGACCGGTCCGCACCGCACGGAGCGCTTCTCCGCCATCGTCCCCCTGCCACACGGGTAGACGGGGACAAAAGACGAAAAGTATCGGAGAAACGCTAGTGGAGAACGAGACCCACTACGCCGAGGCCGTCATCGACAACGGCTCCTTCGGCACCCGCACCATTCGCTTCGAGACGGGTCGCCTGGCCAAGCAGGCCGCCGGCTCCGCCGTGGCGTACCTGGACGACGACACCATGGTGCTGTCGGCCACCACCGCCTCCAAGAACCCCAAGGACCAGCTCGACTTCTTCCCCCTCACGGTGGACGTCGAGGAGCGGATGTACGCCGCCGGCAAGATCCCCGGCAGCTTCTTCCGCCGTGAGGGCCGCCCCTCCGAGGACGCCATCCTCACCTGCCGCCTCATCGACCGCCCGCTGCGCCCGTCCTTCAAGAAGGGCCTGCGCAACGAGATCCAGGTCGTCGCCACCATCATGGCGCTCAACCCCGACCACCTGTACGACGTCGTCGCGATCAACGCCGCGTCCGCGTCCACGCAGCTGGCCGGTCTGCCCTTCTCCGGCCCGATCGGCGGCGTCCGCGTCGCGCTGATCCGCGGCCAGTGGGTGGCCTTCCCGACGCACACCGAGCTCGAGGACGCCGTCTTCGACATGGTCGTCGCGGGCCGTGTCCTGGAGGACGGCGACGTCGCGATCATGATGGTCGAGGCCGAGGCCACCGAGAAGACCATCAAGCTCGTCGAGGGCGGTGCCGAGGCGCCGACCGAGGAGGTCGTCGCCGCCGGTCTGGAGGCAGCGAAGCCCTACATCAAGGTGCTCTGCAAGGCCCAGGCCGACCTCGCCGCGAAGGCCGCCAAGCCGACCGGCGAGTTCCCGATCTTCCTCGACTACCAGGACGACGTCCTGGAGGCGCTGACCGCCGCCGTCAAGCCGGAGCTGGCCTCCGCCCTGACCATCGCGGGCAAGCAGGAGCGCGAGGCCGAGCTGGACCGCGTCAAGGCGCTCGCCGCCGAGAAGCTCCTGCCGGAGTTCGAGGGCCGCGAGAAGGAGATCTCCGCCGCGTACCGCTCGCTGACCAAGACCCTGGTCCGTGAGCGCGTCATCAAGGAGAAGAAGCGCATCGACGGCCGTGGCGTCACGGACATCCGTACGCTGGCCGCCGAGGTCGAGGCCATCCCGCGCGTCCACGGTTCCGCCGTGTTCGAGCGTGGCGAGACCCAGATCCTGGGCGTCACCACCCTCAACATGCTCCGCATGGAGCAGCAGCTCGACACCCTGTCGCCGGTGACGCGCAAGCGCTACATGCACAACTACAACTTCCCGCCGTACTCCACCGGCGAGACCGGCCGCGTCGGCTCCCCGAAGCGCCGCGAGATCGGCCACGGCGCCCTCGCCGAGCGCGCCCTCGTGCCGGTCCTGCCGACGCGTGAGGAGTTCCCCTACGCGATCCGCCAGGTCTCCGAGGCGCTCAGCTCCAACGGCTCGACGTCCATGGGCTCGGTCTGCGCCTCCACCATGTCGCTGCTGAACGCCGGTGTGCCGCTGAAGGCCCCCGTCGCCGGTATCGCCATGGGCCTGATCTCCCAGGAGATCGACGGCGAGACGCACTACGTCACCCTCACCGACATCCTCGGTGCGGAGGACGCCTTCGGCGACATGGACTTCAAGGTCGCCGGCACCAAGGAGTTCGTGACCGCCCTCCAGCTCGACACCAAGCTGGACGGCATCCCCGCCTCCGTCCTGGCCGCGGCCCTGAAGCAGGCCCGTGACGCCCGCCTCCACATCCTCGACGTGATGATGGAAGCGATCGACACCCCGGACGAGATGTCCCCCAACGCGCCGCGGATCATCACCGTGAAGATCCCGGTCGACAAGATCGGCGAGGTCATCGGCCCGAAGGGCAAGATGATCAACCAGATCCAGGAGGACACCGGCGCCGAGATCACCATCGAGGACGACGGCACCATCTACATCGGCGCCGCCGACGGCCCCTCCGCCGAGGCCGCCCGCACCACGATCAACGGCATCGCCAACCCGACGATGCCCGAGGTCGGCGAGCGCTACCTGGGCACGGTCGTCAAGACCACGACCTTCGGCGCGTTCGTCTCCCTGCTCCCCGGCAAGGACGGTCTGCTGCACATCTCGCAGATCCGCAAGCTGGCCGGCGGCAAGCGCGTGGAGAACGTCGAGGACGTCGTCGGCGTGGGCCAGAAGGTCCAGGTCGAGATCGCCGAGATCGACTCCCGCGGCAAGCTCTCGCTGATCCCCGTGATCGAGGGCGAGGACGAGACCGCATCCGACAGCGGCTCCGCCGCTGACCAGAAGGACGACGCCGACCAGTGACGTCGAGTAGCTCCAAGGCGACGGCCCGCACCTCTTCGGAGGCGCGGGCCGTCGCCCGTACCCAAACCCTGATCAAGGGCCACGCCGGCATCGGGACCGTCCGCAAGACCACCCTCCCCGGCGGCCTGCGCATCGTCACCGAGACCCTCCCGTCCGTGCGCTCCGCCACCTTCGGCATCTGGGCGCACGTGGGCTCCCGCGACGAGACCCCGTCGCTGAACGGCGCCACCCACTACCTGGAGCACCTGCTCTTCAAGGGCACCACCCGCAGGTCCGCCCTGGACATCTCCTCCGCCATCGACGCGGTCGGCGGCGAGATGAACGCGTTCACGGCGAAGGAGTACACGTGCTACTACGCGCGCGTGCTCGACACCGACCTGCCGCTCGCCATCGACGTCGTCTGCGACATGCTGACCGGCTCCCTCATCCGCGAAGAGGACGTCGACGTCGAGCGCGGCGCGATCCTCGAAGAGATCGCGATGACCGAGGACGACCCCGGCGACTGCGTGCACGACCTGTTCGCGCACACCATGTTCGGCGACAACCCCCTCGGCCGCCCCGTCCTCGGCACCGTCGACACGGTCAACGCCCTCACCGCCGACCGCATCCGCCGCTTCTACAAGAAGCACTACGACCCCACCCACCTCGTGGTCGCGGCCGCCGGCAACATCGACCACAACAAGGTCGTACGCCAGGTCCGCGCCGCCTTCGAGAAGGCCGGCGCCCTCAAGGACCCCGCCGCCACACCCATCGGCCCGCGCGAGGGCCGGCGCGCCCTGCGCACCGCCGGCCGCGTGGAACTGGTCGGCCGCAAGACCGAGCAGGCGCATGTCGTCCTCGGCATGCCCGGCCTGGCCCGCACCGACGACCGCCGCTGGGCGCTCGGCGTGCTGAACACGGCCCTGGGCGGCGGCATGTCCTCCCGGCTCTTCCAGGAGGTCCGCGAGAAGCGCGGCCTGGCCTACAGCGTGTACTCGTACACCTCCGGCTTCGCCGACTGCGGCCTGTTCGGCGTGTACGCCGGCTGCCGGCCCTCGCAGGTCCACGACGTGCTGAAGATCTGCCGCGACGAACTCGACCACGTCGCCGAGCACGGCCTGTCCGAGGACGAGATCGGTCGCGCCATCGGCCAACTCCGCGGCTCCACGGTCCTCGGTCTGGAGGACACCGGCGCGCTGATGAACCGCATCGGCAAGAGCGAGCTGTGCTGGGGCGAGCAGATGTCGGTCGACGAGATGCTGACCCGGATCGCGATGGTCACCCCCGACGAGGTCCGCTCGGTGGCCCGCGACATCCTGGGACAGCGCCCGTCGCTGTCGGTCATCGGCCCGCTCAAGGACAAGCAGGCGGCGCGCCTGCACGAGGCCGTCGCCTAACCCCCTCCCGTAAGGAAGCAAGAGACATGAGCAAGCTGCGCGTGGCGGTCCTCGGCGCCAAGGGCCGGATCGGCTCCGAGGCGGTACGGGCGGTCGAGGCCGCCGAGGACATGGAGCTGGTGGCCGCCCTGAGCCGGGGCGACAAGCTGGAGACCCTGACGGAGACCGGCGCCCAGGTCGCCGTCGAACTGACCACTCCGGCCTCGGTCATGGACAACCTCGACTTCTGCGTCGGGCACGGCATCCACGCCGTCGTCGGCACCACCGGCTGGACCGACGAGCGCCTCGCCCAGCTGAAGGGCTGGCTGGAGCGGTCCCCGGAGACGGGCGTGCTCATCGCGCCGAACTTCTCCATCGGGGCCGTACTGACCATGAAGTTCGCGCAGATCGCCGCGCCCTGGTTCGAGTCCGTCGAGGTCGTCGAGCTGCACCACCCCAACAAGGTGGACGCCCCCTCCGGCACCGCCACGCGCACCGCCCAGCTCATCGCAGAGGCCCGCCGCGCGGCCGGCACCGCCCCGGCCCCGGACGCCACCGCCACCGCCCTGGACGGCGCCCGCGGCGCGAGCGTCGACGGCGTCCCCGTGCACGCGGTCCGCCTGCGCGGCCTGCTGGCCCACCAGGAGGTCCTGCTCGGCGGCGAGGGGGAGACCCTCACCGTCCGGCACGACTCCCTGCACCACAGCAGCTTCATGCCGGGCATCCTGCTCGGCGCCCGCCGCGTGGTGACGACCCCGGGCCTGACCTTCGGCCTGGAACACTTCCTCGACCTGAACTGAGCCCCCGACCCCCATGCGCGCGAAGCTCTCCTACACCCTCACGGCCGCCGTCCTGGTCTTCTACTTCGGCCTGGTCGGCAGCCGAGGTGTCATGCTCATCCAGTCCGGCACGGTTCTGACCGTCACCTTCGGCGTGGCGGTGCTGATCCTGCCGGTCATCGGCGTGTGGTTCCTGTGGAAGAACACCCAGTTCGTCCGCAGGGCCAACGCCCTCGCCGCCGAGCTCGAGGCCGAGGGGGGCCTCCCGGTCGACGAGCTGAAGCGCACCCCCAGCGGCCGTATCGACCGCGACTCGGCCGACGCGGTCTTCGCCCTGCGCAAGGCGGAGACCGAGGAGGCCCCCGACGACTGGCGCAGCTGGTTCCGCCTCGCCGTCGCCTACCACGACGCCCGGGACACCCCGCGCGCCCGCAAGGCGATGCAACGCGCCATCGCACTGCACCAGACCTCACGCTGAGGCACACACCAGTGGGCCCGGTCCGCAGCAACCTGCCGACCGGGCCCACTGGCGGGTACGTCAGCCGCTCAGGGGTGGCGGTGCTCCTCGGCCCACGCCTCCACAGCGTCCGCGGCCCGGTCGAACGCCTCGGTCCGCGCCAGGAAGTCCGCCCCGTGCGTGGTCAGCAGCGTCGCGGCCTGATCCGCCGGCCGGTCCCGCCGTACGAGCGTCAGGGCCTGGCCCTGCACGGTCCGCGGCAGCCCCAGCCAGCGCACCGGCTGCTGAGCGGTCCGCACCGCCAGGACCCGGTTCCACGTCACCGTCCGCGTGGCGAAGAACCGCACGTGCCGCAGCCCGCGCCCGCTCACCCACACACCCACGCGCAGCAGCCGCAGAGCCCCGGCGATCACCAGCAGCGAGAGACCGAAGACGACGCCGGCCTCCGACATCGAGTCGGTCAGCGCGATGACGACCGCCGCGAACAGCACGTACGAGGCGAGCAGCAGACACACCGCGGCCACACCGACACGCCAGGGGCCGGGGCGGTAGGGGCGCCGCCAGCGGTCACGGTCGTCGAAGGGCAACGCGACGTCGTCCGCGGCCTCGAGCGCGCGGTCGGCCGTCAGGAAGGGCAGGGGCACGGCTGGTCCTCACTCGATCCATGCGTGGGCTGTGACCGGTGAGGCTATCCGCCTGTGCCTGCCCTCACCACCTTCGGGGGCCTCATGGGGGTGCCTGCCACGCCATTCGGACGGTGGGAGGAGGAGTCATCGCCCCTGGGACGCCTGGGACTGCTGGTTCTGCGCCGAGTGGTCCAGGGTCAGCGCCGGCATCCCGATGACCAGGGAACCCACCAGCGCGGCCACGATGGTGAGCCCCAGCAGCCAGCGCCCGGCCATCTGGCCGAGCGACGCCCGCTCAGGGGGCGGGGGAGCGACATTGCTGCGGAACCGGTCGGCCTCGGCGAGGAAGGCGAAGGGGACGGGTTCACGCCGACGGAACATGGAGAGACCGCTCCTTTCGGGTCTCGGAGGGATCAACTGTCATCAACACAGACGAACGAGTGCCACGAATGGTGCCGCGCACGCCCCGTAAAGTGGGCGCCGACTCCAGATGTGATGGGAAGGACCTTCCGTGACCCCCGCCGGCGACCCCAACCTCTCCTTGCGCAGCGATGTGACCGTCGAGCTGGTCAAATCCAGCGCCTCGGACGCAGACGTCCTGTTTGCCGCCCGTGTCTCGACCCTCGGCGAGCAGTCGCTCGAAGAGCTGCAGAAGGACCCCGAGCGCTCGAAGGGCCTGATCAACTACCTGATGCGGGACCGCCACGGCAGCCCCTTCGAGCACAACTCGATGACCTTCTTCATCAGCGCCCCGATCTTCGTCTTCCGCGAGTTCATGCGCCACCGCGTCGGCTGGTCGTACAACGAGGAGTCGGGCCGCTACCGGGAGCTCCAGCCGGTCTTCTACACCCCCGACCGGACCCGCAAGCTCGTCCAGCAGGGCCGCCCCGGCAAGTACGTCTTCGTCGAGGGCACCTCCGGCCAGCACGCGACGGTCAGCCGGGTCCTGGAGGAGTCCTACCAGCAGGCGTACGCCGCCTACCAGAAGCTTCTCGCCGAGGGCGTCGCCCGCGAGGTCGCCCGCTCCGTCCTCCCGGTCGGCCTGTTCTCCTCGATGTACGCCACCTGCAACGCCCGCTCCCTGATGCACTTCCTGGGCCTGCGCACCCAGCACGAGCTGGCCAAGGTGCCGTCCTTCCCGCAGCGGGAGATCGAGATGGTCGGCGAGCGGATGGAAGCCGAGTGGGCGAAGCTCATGCCCCTGACCTACGCCGCCTTCAACGCCAACGGACGTGTCGCCCCGTAAGGAGACGTATGTACGGATCAGCCGTGCGAAGTGTCCGTATTGCGGCATTTAGTGAAATTCATCTAGCCTGATCAAACGGACCCGGCACTGCTTGAACCCCCGAGCAGGCAGTGCCGGGTTCCACCTTTGTCACGACTTGTCGCCCGCCCCGAGGGCAGACCCCGCTCTGAGCAACGAGTAGCGTGTAACCCATGGCTCCGACCTCCACTCCGCAGACCCCCTTCGGGCGGGTCCTCACCGCCATGGTCACGCCCTTCACGGCGGATGGCGCACTCGACCTCGACGGCGCACAGCGGCTCGCCACCCACCTGGTGGACGCAGGCAACGACGGCCTGATCATCAACGGCACCACCGGCGAGTCCCCCACCACCAGCGACGCGGAGAAATCGGACCTGGTACGAGCCGTCCTGGAGGCCGTCGGCGACCGGGCCCACATCGTGGCCGGCGTCGGCACCAACGACACCCACCACAGCATCGAGCTGGCGCGCGCGGCGCAGCAGACGGGCGCACACGGCCTCCTGGTCGTCACCCCGTACTACAACAAGCCCCCGCAGGAGGGTCTCTACCGGCACTTCACGGCCGTCGCCGACGCCACCGACCTGCCGGTCATGCTCTACGACATCCCCGGCCGCAGCGGCGTTCCGATCAACACCGAGACACTCGTCCGCCTCGCCGAGCACCCCCGGATCGTCGCCAACAAGGACGCCAAGGGCGACCTCGGCCGCGCCAGCTGGGCGATCGCCCGCTCCGGCCTGGCCTGGTACTCCGGCGACGACATGCTCAACCTGCCGCTGCTCTCGGTCGGCGCGGTCGGCTTCGTCTCGGTCGTCGGCCACCTCGTCACCCCGGACCTGCGCGCCCTCGTCGACGCCCACGTCTCCGGCGACGTCCAGAAGGCCACCGAGATCCACCAGAAGCTGCTCCCGGTCTACACCGGCATGTTCCGCACCCAGGGCGTGATGACCACCAAGGCCGCGCTGGCCCTCCAGGGCCTGCCCGCCGGCCCGCTGCGCGCCCCCATGGTCGAGTGCTCTCCCGAAGAGATCGAGCAGCTCAAGATCGATCTTGCCGCGGGCGGGGTACAGCTCTGACAACAGACTTCCCGCGGCCCGCAGGGGCCGCGACGGGACTTCACAACTGAATACCGCGGGCCACCGGTGCCTGCACTTACAACGACAACTGCTTCTGCACGAACGTCACGCGCGCCACGTGCCCGACCGGTACGTGGCGCGCGTGGTGAGGAGAGTCTTTTGAGTCATCCGCATCCCGAACTGGGCCCGCCCCCGCCGCTGCCCGAAGGCGGCCTGCGGGTCACCCCGCTCGGCGGCCTCGGCGAAATCGGCCGGAACATGACCGTCTTCGAGTACGGCGGCCGCCTGCTGATCGTCGACTGCGGAGTGCTCTTCCCCGAGGAGGAGCAACCCGGAATCGACCTGATCCTGCCGGACTTCTCGTCCATCAGGGACCGCCTCGCCGATATCGAGGGCATCGTCCTGACGCACGGCCACGAGGACCACATCGGCGGCGTCCCCTACCTCCTGCGCGAGAAGCCGGACATCCCGCTGATCGGCTCCAAGCTGACCCTCGCCCTCATCGAGGCCAAGCTCCAGGAGCACCGCATCCGCCCGTACACCCTGGAGGTGGCGGAGGGGAACCGCGAGCGCATCGGCCCCTTCGACTGCGAGTTCGTCGCGGTCAACCATTCCATCCCGGACGCCCTGGCGGTGGCCATCCGCACCCCGGCCGGCATGGTGGTGCACACCGGCGACTTCAAGATGGACCAGCTTCCGCTGGACAACCGCCTCACGGACCTCCACGCGTTCGCACGGCTCAGTGAGGAGGGCATCGACCTCCTCCTCTCCGACTCGACGAACGCCGAGGTGCCGGGCTTCACCCCGCACGAACGGGACATCTCCAACGTCCTGCGCCAGGTCTTCGCGGGCGCCCGCAAGCGGATCATCGTCGCCAGCTTCGCCAGCCACGTCCACCGCATCCAGCAGATCCTGGACGCGGCGCACGAATACGGCCGCCGCGTCGCGTTCGTCGGCCGCTCCATGGTCCGCAACATGGGCATCGCGAGGGACCTCGGCTATCTGAAGGTCCCGCCGGGCCTGGTCGTGGACGTCAAGACCCTCGACGACCTCCCGGACCACGACGTGGTCCTGGTCTGCACGGGCTCCCAGGGCGAGCCGATGGCGGCCCTGTCGAGGATGGCGAACCGGGACCACCAGATCCGCATCGTCGACGGCGACACGGTGATCCTCGCGTCGTCACTCATCCCCGGCAACGAGAACGCGGTCTACCGCGTGATCAACGGCCTGACCCGCTGGGGCGCGAACGTCGTCCACAAGGGCAATGCCAAGGTCCATGTCTCCGGCCACGCGTCCGCGGGCGAGCTGCTGTACTTCTACAACATCTGCCGCCCCAAGAACCTCATGCCGGTCCACGGCGAGTGGCGCCACCTCCGGGCCAACGCCGAGCTGGGCGCCATGACGGGCGTCCCGCACGACAGGATCGTCATCGCCGAGGACGGCGTGGCCGTCGACCTCGTCGAGGGCAAGGCCAAGATCTCCGGCAAGGTCCAGGCCGGTTACGTGTACGTCGACGGCCTCTCGGTCGGTGACGTCGGCGAGCCGGCGCTGAAGGACCGCAAGATCCTGGGCGACGAGGGCATCATCTCCGTCTTCGTGGTCGTGGACGCCTCCACCGGCAAGATCACCGGTGGCCCGCACGTCCAGGCCCGCGGCTCGGGTATCGAGGACTCGGCCTTCGCGGCCGTCCTCCCGAAGATCACCGAGGTCCTGGAACGCTCGGCCCAGGACGGCGTGGTCGAACCCCACCAGCTCCAGCAGCTCGTCCGCCGGACGCTGGGCAAGTGGGTCTCCGACAACTATCGCCGCAGGCCGATGATCCTCCCGGTCGTCGTGGAGGTCTGACCCGCGAACAACCCCTCGTACGCGTGAACCCGGAGCGGGGCCCCTCGATTTGCATCGGGGCGCCCCGCTCCAGTACGTTTACGGCTCCGCCCGAACGGGAACCCGGACGCCTCCTGCGCGCCCGGACCACTCCCCGGAGGCCGGGAAAACCGACTCAGAACTTCTGATAAAGTCGGAACCGCCGGAAAGGAAACCGCGAAACAAAAGCGGGAACCTGGAAAGCACCGAGGAAATCGGATCGAGAAAAGATCTGATAGAGTCGGAAACGCAAGACCGAAGGGAAGCGCCCGGAGGAAAGCCTGAGAGAGTCTCTCGGGTGAGTACAAAGGAAGCGTCCGTTCCTTGAGAACTCAACAGCGTGTCAAAAATCAACGCCAGATTAGTTGATACCCCGTCCCCTGCAGTGAACGCCGAGGATGAGGTTCCTTTGAAAAAACACAGCGAGGACGCTGTGAGCCGGGAGG
>NZ_BQUN01000118.1:78789-85572 GCF_026008495.1 Streptomyces sp. A012304 | reverse complement strand
CCCGCAAGCAGAAGGGATCCAAGAACCGGGCCAAGGCCCGCCAGAAGGTCGCCCGCGCCCACGCTGGGCTTCGTTCATCAGCATGCTGACGTACAAGGCCGCCCGGTACGGCCGCACTCTGATCAAGATCGGCCGGTTCGAGCCGACCTCGCAGACCTGTTCCACCTGCGGCCACCGCGACGGGCCCAAACCCCTGCACGTGCGGGAATGGACGTGTACCGCCTGCGGCGCCGTCCACGACCGGGACACCAACGCCGCGATCAACGTGAAGACGGCCGCCGGACTGGCGGTATCAGCCTGCGGAGCGCCGGTAAGACCAGGAGCAGTCCCGGCACAGCGCGAAGAAGCAGGAAGCCACGGATTCCCGACCGGTTGCTGTGCCGCGTAGCGGCACAGCAACCGGTCGGGAAGGCCAGAATCCTCGCCCTTCAGGGCGAGGAGCATGTCAATACTGCCTCTCGTGGATCTCGACCCCGCTCTCGCCGCGCTCCGCCCGCTCGGTGGCTTCTTCGCCCTGCGCACCGCGCCGGAGCCGCCCCGGCCCCTGCCGACCCTCGCCGACGCCTACGCGCACCGGCCCTGTGACACCCACGGGAACGCCCTGGACTTCCGGGTCCGCAAGGTCGCCCGTGCCCTGCGCGCCCCCGAGCCGCGCGTCGCCGCCTCGGTGGCACAGCAGGGGCTCGCGGCCCGGCTGTGGTCGGTGGCCCTCGGCTGCGCCGCCCTGTACGGCGCGACGCCCGACCTCGAGCCGCGGCTGCTGCGCTGGGACCCGGAGGGCAGCGCCCCCGACGACCTGTGGCTGACGGAGGTGAGGGCCAGGCCCGGCGACCCGCGGACCTTGGCCGAGACCGTCCTGCGCGGCCACCTCGCCCCCCTGGCGACGGCCCTGCGCGACCGCCACCCGGTCGCCCCGGGCCTGCTGTGGGGAAACGCCGCCTCCGCGCTGGCCGGCGCGGCCCGCCTGCTGGAGCAGTGGGCGCGCGCCCACGACCGCCCGGCGGCCGCCGACCGGGCCCGTGCCCTCACCGCGGAACTCCTCGACGACCCCCTGCTCGCCGGCACCGGCGCCCTGACCGGCACCGCGTTCCGCCGCCGCAGCTGCTGCCTCTACTACCGGGTGCCCGGCGCAGGCGTCTGCGGCGACTGCTGCTTCACCCGCCCCCCGCGCTCTTCCCCGCGCGCCCCGTCTGGGTGACCATGAGGGAACCGGCCACGGAGAATTGGGGGTTCCGGGTGCGAGTGGGACTGCTGACCCGGGAGTATCCCCCGGACGTGTACGGCGGCGCGGGCGTCCATGTCGAGTTCCTGGCCCGCGAGTTGCGGGAACTGGTCGACCTGGAGGTGCATTGCTGGGGCGAGGTGTCCTCGGCGGACCGGGCGGCCGGCGTGCTGCGCCACCGCCCCTGGTCCGCCCTCGACGGCGCCAACGACGCGCTGCGCACGTTCTCCGTCGACCTCGCCATGGCCGCCGCCCTGGAGGGCCGCGAACTGGTCCACTCCCACACCTGGTACGCCAATCTCGCCGGCCATCTCGCCAAGGAGCTGCACGGCGTCCCGCACGTGCTGACCGCCCACTCGCTGGAGCCACTGCGCCCCTGGAAGGCCGAGCAACTCGGCGGCGGATACGCCTTGTCGAGCTGGGCCGAGCGGACCGCCGTGGAGGCCGCCGACGCGGTGGTCGCCGTCTCCGGCGCGATGCGCGAGGACATCCTCGCCTGCTATCCGACGCTCGCCCCGGACCGGGTGCACGTCGTGCACAACGGCATCGACACCACCCTGTACCGGCCCGACCACGGCACCGACGCCCTCGCGCGGATCGGGCTGGACCCGTCCCGCCCGTACGTGCTGTTCGTCGGCCGTATCACCCGCCAGAAGGGCGTGCCGCATCTGCTGCGCGCCGTACGGGGCATCGACCCGGCGGCCCAGGTGGTGCTGTGCGCGGGCGCGCCGGACACACCCGAGATCGACCGCGAGTTCCGGGAGCTGTTCGAGGAGTTGAGCCGGGCCCGGGACGGGGTGCACTGGATCCCGCGGATGCTGCCGCGTCCCGAGGTGATCCAGCTCCTCACGCACGCCGCGGTGTTCGTCTGCCCCTCGGTGTACGAACCCCTCGGGATCGTCAACCTGGAGGCGATGGCCTGCGGCACGCCCGTCGTGGCCTCGCGGGTCGGCGGCATCCCCGAGGTCGTCGAGGACGGCGTGACCGGCCTCCTGGTCCCGGTGGACGAAGACTTCGAGGCCGGCCTCACGCGGGCGCTGGACGCGGTCCTCGGCGATCCGGAGGCCGCCCGCCGCATGGGCGAGGCCGGACGCGCCCGCGCCGTGCGGGAGTTCGGCTGGGACGCGGTCGCCCGGCGCACGGCCCGGCTGTACGAGGAGATCCTCAAACAGGCGTAGGGCGCCGTGCGCGGGGGCAGGCATGGATCAACCTGGTGAGGGGAGCGGCCATGCGTCGTGGAGGACCTTCTGTGCTCGGGATCGTGCTGGCGGGCGGTGAGGGAAAGCGCCTGATGCCCCTCACCACGGACCGGGCGAAACCCGCGGTCACCTTCGGGGGCACGTACCGGCTCGTCGACTTCGTGCTCTCCAACCTCGTCAACGCCGACATCCTGCGCATCTGCGTGCTGACGCAGTACAAGTCGCACTCGCTGGACCGGCACATCACCACGACGTGGCGGATGTCCAGCCTGCTCGGCAACTACATCACCCCGGTCCCGGCCCAGCAGCGGCTCGGCCCGCGCTGGTACCTCGGCAGCGCCGACGCGATCCTCCAGTCGCTGAACCTGATCTACGACGAACGGCCCGAGTACGTGGCCGTGTTCGGCGCCGACCACGTCTACCGGATGGACCCGCGCCAGATGCTCACCCAGCACATCGACAGCGGCGCGGGCGTGACGGTGGCCGGGATCCGCGTCCCGCGCACCGAGTCGTCGTCGTTCGGGGTGATCACCCCCGGCTCGGACGGGCAGAGCGTGGAGCGCTTCCTGGAGAAGCCCGCAGACCCGCCCGGTCTCGCCGACGACCCGGAGTCGGTGTTCGCCTCGATGGGCAACTACATCTTCACCACCAAGGCCCTGATCGAGGCGCTCCAGCGCGACGCCGAGGACGAGTCCTCCCCGCACGACATGGGCGGATCGATTCTGCCCCAGCTCACCCAGCGCGGCGAGGCCCGGCTCTACGACTTCAGCGACAACCACGTGCCCGGCGAGACCAACCGCGACCGGGGCTACTGGCGGGACGTCGGCACGCTCGACGCGTACTACGACGCCCACATGGACCTGATCGCCGACCGCCCGGCGTTCAACCTCTACAACCGCAGCTGGCCCATCTACACGCACTCCTACCAGCTCTCCCCGGCCCGCTTCAACGCGGGTGGCATAGCCGGCGAGTCGATCATCAGTGCGGGCTGCCTGATCCGCGGGCAGGTCACCCGTTCCGTGCTCTCGCCCGGGGTCGTGGTCGATCCGGGCGCGGTGGTGCAGGGCTCGGTGCTGCACGACAACGTCCACATCGGCCGGGGCGCCGTGGTGCGCGGGGCGGTGCTGGACAAGAACGTCGAGGTGCCGCCGGGCGCGACCATCGGTGTGAACCCGGAGCGGGACGCCGAGCTGTACACGGTGTCCAAGGGTGGGGTCATCGCCCTGGGGAAGGGCCAGCAGGTGCCGTAATCGATGGTGTTTTCGACCCCTGTGCTCCGTTCGATGCACTCTTAATCGACTGTTAACTGTGCGTAGCCTGATCGTACTTGACCGTAATCGCCCGAAGGGATTGACTGGCTGGCCCACCCGTCGTCGACGCGAGGCAAGCCCTTGACCGCTGATCCGCTCGCACCCCTCGATCTGGCCTTCTGGAACATCGAGTCCCCCGAGCATCCCATGCACCTCGGCGCGCTCGGCGTCTTCGCCGCGCCCTCGCCCACCGCGGCCGCCCACGCGGCGGACCTGCTCACCGCGCGCGCGGCGGCGGTCCCCGGTCTGCGCATGCGGATCCGGGACGTGTGGCAGCCCCGCGCCTTCGGGGGCGCGGTGCGTGAGCCCGACCCGGACTTCGACCCGCTGCACCACGTACGGCTGCACGCGCCCGCCGCCGACTTCCAGGCCGCGGCCGGCCGGCTCATGGAACGCCCGCTGGAGCGCGGCCGCCCGCCCTGGGAGGCCCATGTCGTGCCGGCGGCGGAGGGCGCCTCCTTCGCGGTGCTGTTCAAGTTCCACCACGCCCTCGCCGACGGCCTGCGGGCGCTGACGCTCGCCGCGGCCGTCCTCGATCCCCTGGACCTGCCCCCGCCCAGGCCCCGCCGCGCCGAACCGGCCCGCGCCCGCCGGCCCGGCCTGCCCGACCTGCTGCGCGGGGCGCTGTCCGACGTCGGCCGCGCCCTCGACATCGGTGCCTCGGTCGCCGTCCACACCCTCGCCAGGCGCTCCACCGCCGCCCTCACCGCCTGGCCCACCGGCACCCGCCGCACCGCCGGCGTGGTCCTCGACCTCGACGACGTGCACCGCGTCCGCAAGGTCGTCGGCGGCACCGTCAACGACGTCCTCATCGCGGTCGTCGCCGGCGCACTGCGCCGCTGGCTCGACGAGCGCGGCGACGGCAGCGAGGGCGTCGCGCCACGCGCGCTCATCCCCGTCTCCCAGCGCCGGCCCCGCACCGCCCACCCGCAGGGCAACCGCCTCTCCGGGTACCTGATGCAGCTCCCCGTCCACGACCCGGACCCGCTCGGCCGGCTCGGCGCCGTGCGCGCCGCGATGGACCGCAACAAGGACGCCGGACCGGGCCGGGGCGCGGGGGCCGTCGCCCTGCTCGCCGACCACGTCCCCGCCCTCGGCCACCGGCTGGGCGGCCCTCTGGTCAGCCAGGCCGCCCGGCTCTGGTTCGACATCCTCGTCACCAGCGTGCCGCTGCCCAGCCTCGGTCTGAAGCTCGGCGGGAACCCGATGACCGAGGTCTATCCGTACGCCCCGCTGGCCCGCGGTCAGTCCCTCGCGGTCGCGATCTCCACCTACCGCGGCAACGTCCACTTCGGCCTGGTCGCGGACGCCGAGGCGGTCTGGGACCTCGACCGGTTCGCGCGGGCCCTGGCCGAGGAGGTGGAGACCCTCGTCACGGCGTGCCGCTGCTGACCCGTTCGGGTTTGGAGGTGGGGCCCGGCGCTCCGTAGACTTCCGCGTTCGAAAGCGGACGCGGTCGGAGCGCCGCACGGGTGAGCAGGGAACGGCAGCGCGATGACGGTGACAGAGGACGGCTCGGCGATCACGGACGAGGTCGTGTACGGGCCCGGCATCGACCCGGAGCGGCTCGCCGTCTGCCTGAGCGTGCTCGAGGAACTCGACAAGCTGGAGATCGACCACCCCGACGCGATCGCCGTGCGCCGGGCCACGGCCGGCGTCTACCGCACGGTCAAGCAGCGCCGCCGCCAGGAGCGCCGGGCCGCCAAGACCGCCCACGACAAGGCGGTCACCGAGGCCACCGCGACCGGCTCCGCGCAGCGCATCGACGACGAGACCGAGGGCATCCTGCCGTCGTCGGTCACCGAGGAGGGGCAGGTCGCGGGGATACTCCAGCGCCCCCGGTCCTGCTACACCTGCAAGACCCGGTACGTGGAAGTCGACTACTTCTACCACCAGCTCTGTCCGGACTGCGCCCGAGTGAACCGCGCCAAGCGCGACGCCCGCGCCGAGCTGAGCGGCAAGCGCGCGCTGCTCACCGGCGGCCGCGCCAAGATCGGCATGTACATCGCGCTCCGGCTGCTGCGCGACGGCGCGCACACCACGATCACCACGCGCTTCCCCAAGGACGCCATCCGCCGTTTCAAGGCCATGGACGACGCGGCGGACTGGATGCACCGCCTGGAGGTCGTCGGCATCGACCTGCGCGACCCCGCGCAGGCCGTGGCCCTGGCCGAGCAGGTCGCCGAGGCGGGCCCGCTCGACATCCTCATCAACAACGCGACGCAGACCGTGCGCCGTCTGCCCTCCGCCTACGCCGCCCTGGTCGACGGCGAGAGCGCCCCGCTGCCCGCCGGTGAGCTGCCCGCCCACCATGTCATCGGCGCCTTCAACTCCGGCGCCGTCGACGGGCTGGCCGCACTGCCCCTCGGCACCAGCGGCATCGACGCCCAGAAGGTCGCCGACCTCGCCCTGGTCGCGGGCAACGCGAGCGTCGCGCGCCACCTCGACGGCACCGCCATCGACGCGGGCGGCCTGGTCCCCGACGTCGTCGACACCAACACCTGGGTGCAGACCATCGAGCAGATCTCCCCGGTGGAGCTCCTCGAGACCCAGCTGTGCAACTACACGGCGCCGTTCATCCTGATCAGCAAGCTCCGCCCGGCGATGGCCGAGGCCGCGAGGAGGGCGGCGAGCGGACGCGCGTACGTGGTGAACGTCTCCGCGATGGAGGGCGTCTTCGGCCGCGGCTACAAGGGCGCGGGCCACCCGAACACGAACGCCGCCAAGGCCGCGATGAACATGGTCACGCGGACCAGCGCCCAGGAGATGTTCCAGACCGACGGCATCCTCATGACCTCCGTCGACACCGGCTGGATCACCGACGAGCGCCCGCACTTCGACAAGCTGCGCCTCGCCGAGGCCGGCTTCCACGCCCCGCTCGACCTGGTCGACGGCGCCGCCCGGGTCTACGACCCGATCGTGCGCGGCGAGGCCGGTGAGGACCTGTACGGCGTCTTCATGAAGGACTACGCGCCCGGCAAGTGGTGACGCCCGAGCGCCGGGCGGCCCTCCGGCGGGCCGCCGACCGGACCCTCAGTCGACGGCGCCCAGC
>NZ_BQUN01000118.1:0-78668 GCF_026008495.1 Streptomyces sp. A012304 | reverse complement strand
CCCGGCGACCCGCGCGTCCTCGTCCGCCTGCCGCAGACTGAGCAGGTCGTCGTCGGCGGGCGCGCCGTGCCAGGGCTGCCGGCGCACCAGCCCCGCCACCCGCTCCCCCAGCAGCGGCCGTACGGCGTCGGCGGCGTGCTCCGCCCGGGCGGCCGCGTCGGCCGGGCACAGCAGCCGGCCGATGGGGTGGACAAGGCCCGTCACCTGGAGTTCCTTGTCGGCGGGGCGGCTTCGGCGCAGCAGCGCGGCGGTCTGCAACGCGTGCTCGAGCACATCGACCCCGGGCGTCCCGCCGGACGGGCCGTCCCACACGCCCCGCCCCGCGTACAGCAGGTCCATCAGCTCCTCGACACCGCGCAGCACCATGCGTCAGTCCTCCCGCGAGACAGCCGTAGCGGTACGCCAGCAGATCATGGCGACCTTGCGACCGAGCCAACGGCACCTGAACTGCGCGCCGATGACCGGCAGGCGATCACCGTCGTAGTCCGTCCGGGTGAAGCCTGACGAGTGACTTCACGGGTGAAAGGGTTGAATTCACCTGGGGGGACATGAGGGCGACGCGCCACGGTAATTCAAATTTTTCAGCCCTATCGAGCGGCCCGGTGCTCATTTGGTTAATCTGGAGCCGACGGACAGAGAACGGAGTGCCACCTCACACCCACCGTCCGTCATGGGACAAGCCGGTCCACAACGGCCTGCTCTCCTCGGAGCTACCGGCGCCACAGCGTCCGACCTGCCTTCAGACAGACCTCAGGACGTGTCGAGCGCCGCAGCGCAGACTGACCGGCACAACCCGAGGGTGACCCGACACATAAGGAGTGCGCGGTGACACCGGAGAAGACGAATCGCGAACAGCGCTCGAAGGAACGTTCGGAGCGCGCGGGCCGCCGGCCCGGGGAGATCGGAAGCCTCGACGTGTGGGCCCGCTCCGCCCCCATCCGCCTGGCGGGCTACGAGGACGACCTCGCCGAGCCGCACATCCTGCCCAGCGTGGACTGACCACCGGACAGGACCCGTCGCGATCGCCTGCCGCATGGGCGTGCGCGCGCCACGCCCATGCGGAGCCCCGCCGCTCCGGCCCACCTTCAGCCGAGCGGCGCCGTCCGCCGCCACGGCCTCAGCTCCTCCAACCGCCGCGCCACCGCCAGCAGTTCCCCCTCCGTCCCCGGCCGCCCCACCAGCTGCACCGCGGTGGGGGCACCCGACGGCAGCGTGCCGCACGGAACGGCCATCGCCGGCCAGCCGGTCAGGTTCCACGGCGGCGTCAACGGCGAGTACCGCGTGTTCGCCAGGACATTGCGCAGCCAGCCCCGCTCGTGCCAGGGCGCCGACCGCGGCGAGCGCCGGGCGAGCGCCGGCGTCAGCAGGACGTCGTGCTCCGCGAAGAACGGCTCCAGACGCCGCCGCAGTTCCTCCCGCGCCGCGCCGCCGCGCACGGTGCTCAGGAAGCGTCTGCCGACGGCGGCGTGCACCCGGGTGCGCCGGGCCAGCAGCCGGGCGTCCAGGGCCGCCGCGTCGACGGCCGTGCCCGCCGTCCAGTGCGCGAGCGAGGTCACCCCCAGCGACAGCGGATACGACGGCTCGGCCCGCCGCACCGGGTGCCCGGCCTCGGCCAGCGCCCCGCCCGCCGCCCGCGCCGCCGCCAGGTACGGCCTGCCGACGGTGACGCCGGTCAGGGGACTGCGCAGGGAGACGGCGATCCGCAGCCGGGCGGGTTCCGGGACCTCCGCGACCTCGGTGCCGGCGAGCACCGACAGCATCAGGTGCGCGTCCGCCACCGTCGTCGCCAGCGGGCCGTTCTCCGACATCCCGAACCAGTCGCCCTCGCCGATCCCGGCCGGCACCACCCCGCGACCCGGCTTCAGCGTGACCAGGCCGCAGTTGGCCGCCGGTATGCGCAAGGACCCCATGCCGTCGTTGCCGAGGGCGATCGGCACCATCCCGGCGGCGACCGCGGCCGCGCTGCCGCCGGACGAGCCGCCCGCGGTGCGCGAGGTGTCCCACGGGTTGCGGGCGGTGCCGTGGACGCCCTCGGTGGTCCCGAAGACGCACAGTTCGGGCACGTTCGTCAGGCCCACGACCACCGCGCCGGCCGCCCGCAGCCGGGCCACCGTGACGTGATCGGCGTCCGCGGGCCCGTCCGGCGTCGCGGCCGAGCCGACGCGCACGGACTCACCGCGCACGGCGAGATTGTCCTTGACCGCCACCGGCACCCCGGCCAGCGGCAGTCCGGCCAGGTCGGCGCGGGCGGCCACCGCGTCGGCCTCGGCGAGCGCCGCCTCCGCCCGCACCGTGCGGAACGCCCCGATCCGGCCGTCGAACCGCTCGATCCGCGCCAGATGCTCCGCCACCACCTCCCGCGGCTCGACCCGCTTCTCGCGTACGGCGGCGGCGATCTCGACGGCGGTCCGGCCGACCCACTCGGTCACGGGGGCTCCTCGGTGTACGGGTGCTACTGGCGAGTACGTGAGGAGAACTGTGCCGTGCGCGCAACGCCGCGTCGAGAGGTGGCGGAGGGTTCGTGGGGAGCGGCTGAGCGGCTCACCGCGCCCCCGCGCCGGGTCCGGAGGCCTCGGTGACCGGCGGCCCGTCCGGCACGGGCCCCCGGTCCTGGCCGAGCCACCGACGGCAGTCGGCGCCCGGCTCGCCGTCGACCTGCTCGCCACGACCCGCACGGCCCGCGCCTCCCTACCGACCGCCGTCGGTGGCGGCGAGCGGGCAGGACGCGCACGGCCCGCGCCTCCCTGCCCGACCGCCCTCGGTCGCGGCGGGCGGGCAGTGGCTCGGGCTACGGCCTTCGCGCCGCCGTCGCCAGCCGGGTGGGTGGCAGGTACTCGCGCACATACGTCCGCTGCCAGCACGCGCCCGTCTCGCGCAGTTCCCGCCAGGTCGTGTACCGGTAGCGGAAGAGGCGGGCGCGGATGTGACGCGGGGGGCGGTCGGGCGGGAAGGGGGAGCGGCGCAGGAGGCGGAGGGTGGCGGGGTCGTTCTCCAGGAGCCGCTCGATCAGCGCTCCGAACCAGGAGCCGGCGTACGCGGGGGAGAGCGCGGCGAACCACATCATCCAGTCCAGCCGCAGATGGTAGGGCGCGAACTGACGCGGCCAGCGCCGTGGGTCGCCCGGCTTGCCCTTGAACTCGTACTCCCGCCAGTCGGAGTCCTCGCGCGGCACCTCCTCCAGCGTGCCCTCGACCACCACCTCGTAGCGGATCCGGCTGACGCTGCCGAACGCGCCGTAGGTGTTGACCAGGTGCAGTGGGTCGAAGGAGCGGTTCATCACCTGGCGCCGGGAGAGCATGTTGAGCACCGGGCGGTGGCTGAGGAACAGCAGGAACGCGGCCACGGCGAGGACCACGACCACGTACCAGAGCGGGGCGTCGGGTACGGACGGCGCGTCGGCGGGCAGTTCCAGCGCGGGGACCGCCAACACGATCGTGATCCAGTTCAGCCAGGAGAAGTTGCCCGACAGCACCAGCCACAGCTGGGTCAGGATCATCAGGGACGCGGCGGCCGTGGCGACCGGCTGTGGGGTGAACAGCAGGAACGGCACGACCAGCTGGGTGACGTGGTTGGCGGCCACCTCCACCCGGTGCAGGGGCTTCGGCAGATGGTGGAAGAACCAGCTCAACGGGCCCGGCATCGGCTGGGTCTCGTGGTGGTGGTCGAGACAGGTCAGCTTCCGCCAGCAGGGGTCGCCGCGCATCTTGATCAGGCCCGCCCCGAACTCCACGCGGAACAGGATCCAGCGCAGCAGGAAGAGCACGACGACCGGCGGGGCCACCTCGTCGTTGCCGAGGAACACCGCGAGGAATCCGGTCTCCAGCAGCAGCGACTCCCAGCCGAAGCCGTACCAGGTCTGGCCGACGTTGACGATCGACAGGTACAGCGCCCACGGCACCAGCCACAGCAGCATCGCGCCCCACAGCGGCAGATACCCGTCCAGCCCCGCCAGTAGCGCCACCGCCACCGCGCAGCCCGTCCAGGCGCAGACGGCGAAGAAACGGTCCGAGTAGTGCCAGTGGAACAGGCTCGGCGCCCGCCGGAACGGCATCCGCGCCGTGTACCGCGGCACCGGCAGCATCCCGCGCTCGCCCATCAGCGCCCGGAACTGCAACGCCGCCGTGAGGAACGCGACCAGATACAGGCAGGCCAGACCCCGCTGGAAGACCTGCCGGCTGAGCCAGTACTCGGGTGCGGTGAACCAGTCCACGACGGTGCGCTCCTCACTCCATTCTGACGTCTGACGCCGGTCACCCTGTGTGTTCCTCGTGTCGGCGTGCGCAACCCGGGCGAAGACGCCCCGGGGGCCTTCGGCTCGACAGCGGAGACGCCAGCGCGAGGCGGGGCCCTCCGGCTCGAAGCAAGAGCCCTCCAGGTCGAAGAATCGGACAAATCCTGGCAAGGTGGCCACATGGTTGATCGGGGAGCGAGCGCCCTGTCACTCCCGGACGACTGGCCCGCCCACCCGGACCCGATCCTGGCGCTCAACCGCATGGGCAGCTTCGACTGGGACCTGGACGCCGGGCTGTTGCACATGGACGCCCGCGCCCACGAGATCTTCGACATCCTCCCCGAGGAGTACGACGGTCGCCCGGAGAGCCTGTCCCCACGCGTCCCCCCGGCCGAGGCCAGACGCCTGGACACGCTGGTCGCCCAGGCCATCAAGGACGGCAGCGAGAACTACGGCGCCTACTTCCGCATCCGCCGCCGCGACGGCACCCCGTGCTGGACCCACACCCAGGGCTACATCCGGCGCGACGAAACCGGCCGCCCCCGCCGGATCATCGGCATCGTCCGCGACGCCACCGACGAACTGCGCGACCTGGCCGAACGCCGCGACGAGGCGGCCCTCGAGGACGACGCGCGCCGCGAGCAGACCAACGTCGTGCAGCTCACCACGGCCGCCCTCGCGCACGCCCGGACCGTGCGGGACGTCATCGACGTCCTCAAGGACACCCACGGCCTCACCCACCTCGGCGCGACCAGCCTCGTCATGGGCCTGGTCGAGGCCGGCCGGATCCGGCTGGTCGCCGAGGGCCCCGAGGGCAGCTTCGTGCCCGGCACCCTCGTCACCCGGATCGACGAGCCGTATCCGATGAGCGAGGTCGTGCGCACCCTCACTCCCCGGTTCATCGAGTCACCGGAGGAGTTCGCCGCCGGCTACCCCGTCCTGTGGCCGCACATCACCGATCTGCGGATCACCTCCGCCGCCTATCTGCCGCTGATCGTGCAGGCCCGTCCGATCGGGGCGATGGGCCTGCTCTACAACGACCGGCGCGGTTTCACCTCCGAGGAGCGCAACATCCTCGTCGCCCTCGGCAGCAGCATCGCGCAGAGCCTGCAACGGGCCATGTTCTACGAGCAGGAGAGCGACATCGCCCAGGGTCTCCAGCAGGCCATGCTGCCGCGCACCATTCCCAGCGTGTCGGGCGCCGACGTCGCCGTCCGCTACCGCGCCGCGACCATCGGCGGCTCCCTCGGCCGGGACATCGGCGGCGACTGGTACGACCTGATCCCGCTGCCCGGCGGCCGGGTCGGCGCCGTCATCGGCGACGTCCAGGGACACGACACGCACGCCGCCGCCGTCATGGGCCAGCTCCGCATCGTCCTGAAGGCCTATGCCGCCGAGGGGCACACCCCGGCGACCGTGATGGCCCGCGCCTCCGTCTTCCTGCACGAACTCGACACCGACCGCTTCGCGACCTGCCTGTACGCGGAGGCCGACCTGTCCACCGGCGTCGTCCAGGCGGTGCGCGCCGGACACATCGACCCGCTGGTGCGCGCCACCGACGGCAGCTGCCGTCGCGTCCCCGTCCCCGGCGGGCTGCCGCTCGGCCTGTCCGCCGAGTTCGGCAGCCTCGAGTACCCGGTCGCCACCCTGGAACTCGACCCCGGTGACACGCTGCTGCTGTGCACCGACGGCCTGGTCGAACAGCCCGGCGCCGACCTCGACGACGGCATGCGCGCCCTGACCTCCCTGATCGCCGCCGGGCCCCAGGACGTCCGCAGACTCGCGGACCAGCTCATCGACGTCGCCGAGGAACGCGGCGGGGACGACGACGTGGCCCTCCTGCTGCTGCGCCGGCGCGGCCTGCAGTCCCCGAAGGCCGGCGGCCGGCTCCAGCAGCACGTCGCGCCGGGCGACCCGGAGGCCCTCACCCACGCCCGGCACATGATCCGCGCCGCCGTCCGCGCCTGGGGCGGCCGGGACCGCGCCGACGAGATCGAGCTGGTCGCCGACGAGCTGATCACCAACGCCCTCATGCACACCGAGGGCGCGGCCATCGTCACCCTGCGGGTCCTCACCGGCCCCGACCGCCGGCTGCGCGTCGAGGTCGAGGACTCCTCCAGCGCCCTGCCCCGCCGCCGTGAGGCGGGCGAGTCCGGCGTCTCCGGCCGCGGCCTGCTGCTGGTCCACCTGCTCGCCGACGAGTGGGGCGTGGAGGCGCGGGGCGGCGGCAAGTGCGTGTGGTGCGAGTTCGTGGTGGGGGACCCGGGCCGAGGGGGCGCGGCCTGACCTGAGAGCCGCGGCGTGCGGTGGCACCCTGGACGTATGCCGGAACTCCCCGAGGTCGAAGCGCTCAAGGACTTCCTCGTCGAGCACCTGGTCGGTCATGAGATCGTCCGGGTGCTGCCGGTCGCGATCAGTGTCCTGAAGACCTACGATCCGCCGCTCGCGGCCGTCGAGGGCCACGAGGTCACCGCGGTGCGCCGGCACGGCAAGTTCCTCGATCTGGAGACCGCCGACGGCCCCCACCTCGTGACGCACCTCGCCCGCGCCGGCTGGCTCCAGTGGAAGGACCGCCTCCCCGACGGCCCGCCCCGCCCCGGCAAGGGGCCCCTCGCGCTGCGGGTCGCCCTGGAGACCGGCGAGGGCTTCGACCTCACCGAGGCCGGCACACAGAAACGGCTCGCGGTGTACGTCGTGCGGGACCCGCGGGAGGTTCCCGGGGTGGCCCGCCTCGGCCCCGACCCGCTCGCGCCCGACTTCGACGAGGACCGCCTCGCCGCCCTCCTCTCGGGTGAACGGCGGCAGCTCAAGGGCGCCCTGCGCGACCAGAGCCTGATCGCGGGCGTCGGCAACGCCTACAGCGACGAGATCCTGCACGCGGCACGCATGTCCCCCTTCAAGCTCGCCGCCTCCCTCACCGCGGACGAGACCCACACCCTGTACGAGGCCCTGCGCACGACGCTCACCCAGGCGGTGGAACGCTCACGGGGCGTGGCCGCCGGCCGGCTCAAGGCGGAGAAGAAGAGCGGCCTGCGCGTCCACGGCCGGACCGGCGAGCCCTGCCCGGTCTGCGGCGACACCATCCATGAGGTGTCCTTCAGCGACTCCTCGCTCCAGTACTGCCCGACCTGCCAGACGGGCGGGAAGCCGCTGGCGGACCGGAGGCTGTCGCGGCTGCTGAAGTAGGCGGCCCTGACCGTGGTCCGTGGTCTCGTGGTCCGCGTCTGAGGATCCGTGGTCTCGCGGTCCGTGTCTTGCGGTCCGTGGTCGACGCTCAGAGGTAGCCGCTGACGATCGGGTACGCGATCGCCATGAGCACCCCCAGGGCGAACGCCGGGATCGCCAGCAGCTTCGCCGTCCAGGCCAGCGATCTCGTCACACTCGTCGGCGACGGGGCGTAGAGCCGGGGGTGTGCCTGGAGGTCGTGCCGGGCGATCGCGCAGAGCACGAGCGCGAGCACCGCCGTGATCAGGCAGAGGGTGAGGGACGTCGCCACGCCGTTGTCGGCGAACTGCGCACGGAGGTCGTCGATGTGCGGCTGCTGCGCGTTCACGGCCTCCATCGCGCCCACGGCGGCCAGGACGACGAACACCACCGAGGTGACGGCCAGGGCCAGCCCGGCCGCCGCGAGGAGGGGGGCGCGCACCGATCCGGTCCGGGTGGGCGGAGCGTGGCGCTCCGGGCGCTCGCCGACGGTGCGGGGCGGTTCCCCGGGCCGCGGCGGCGCCGGTGGTGTCTCCCGGGTGGGCGGACCGGACGGGGGCTGCTGCTGAGGCGGGGTGTGGACGACCACCGCCTCCTCCGACTCCTCGGAGGGCTCGGGCGTCCGCTGCGGCACGGATCCCGTCCCCGACTCCACGGTGACCTCCACGTGGACCACCGTCTCGTCGGCGACACCCTTCAGCACGACGTCCCCGGTCAGGTGTCCCGGGGTGTGGGTCGCGACGCCCACCTTCAGGCCGTTCGGCATCGGCTCGACCCGCAGCCACCGCTGGGTGGACTGGGCCACGCAGTGGCGGGCCAGGGGATGGCCGCTCAGGATGACGGATCTCGGCTCCGGCGTGGAGCCCTGCCGCACCCTGCCGAAGTCCAGGGTGGCGGGCGACGGCCGCAGGCGGATCACGCTCAGGGCGCTGTTCGCCTCGACGGCGACCTGTCCGATGTCGTTGCGTGCCATCTCCTCCAGGGCCTGGCGCGCGCCTTCGGCCACCGGCAGCGACTCCTCCCGCAGCCGGCGGCTCAGCTCCGTCACGGCGCCCAGCCGGGTCACGGGGTTGTCGCTGTCGATGGCTGCCTGGAGGAGGGACGGGGTGGTGGCCGCCGCGATCTTGATGCGGCCGCGCCTGCTGTGCGCCAGCCACGGATCTCCCTGCATCTCCACCGTGCGCCGCGGCGTCTGGTTCGGGTTCTCCTCGCGGACCTGTTCGTAGACGTAGTCGTACAGCTCGTTCAGACGGACCTCGCCGTCCTCGTCGCGATCGGCCTCGCCGGTCCTCAAGCCCTCCACCACCGCCTGGGTGAACACCGACGGGCGCGGAGCGGAGCGCTCGGCGAGATCGGGGCCCTCGAAGGCGTACTCCATGGAGTCGGACGCCGTGATGACGGCCCAGCCCTGCCCGCCGGGCGCCTTCTCGCCCTGGAAGGACTCCAGGACGTTCACGTCTCCCGCGGCGCGCACGGACGCGCCCCGGGAGAAGGCGCCGCCGTAGCAGCAGTCCAGGAACAGGACGGTCCGGCCGGCCCTCGTGCGGGACATGCACTGGCGGACGAACTGGGACGGGACGGCCGTGGCGTCCAGCAGCCGCATCTCGGTGTCCCGGGCGGCGAAGTACAGCTCGCCGGACTCGCTCTTCAGCCCGTGGCAGGAGAAGTGCAGCATCAGCGTGTCGTCGCGGCGGCGGTCGCTGAAGAAGCCCTGGATGCGCCGGCGCATCACGTCGGCCGGCGCGTTGCGCACCACCTCGACCTCGAAATCGCCGATCTGGGGATCCTCCAGCACCTCGGCGAGGGCGGCGGCGTCCTGGGCGGGCGCCCTGAGTTTCTTGAGCCCCTGGTCGTCGTAATGGTCGTTGGCGATGATCAGCGCGTGCCGGGATTGCGTCATGGCCGGGCCTCCGCCGCCGAATGCCGCTGCATGAAGACCCTGAACGCCTCGGTGACCTGTTCGTCGGTCGCCGTGGACACCTCTATGGCGTCGCCGTCCATTTCCAGGCGCAATGACGGGCGGTTCTCATGGAATCGGCCGAGCCACGAGCGCACCGCGGCGACCACCTGGCTCAGCGCGTTCGCGGAACTTCCCAGCGCCACCATGAGGGCCCCGATCTCGGCGATGTCCACGGCTCGCGCGCCCGGCGGAGCCTCCCCGCCGGGAACGGCCGTGACATCGTCGACGTCGAGTTCCAGCAGCTCATCGCGGAGATAGCCGGTCAGCCTCGCCACGTCCTCGGCTTCCGCGCCCTCCTCGGTCAGGAGGATGTGCAGGGTCCTGTCCACCGGGAGGCCCCTTTTCCTCGGTTTCCATCGTTTTCCATCGGTTTTCGTCGGTTTCCGTCTTGCTTCAAGGGGCGGCGCGGAGCGGATCGCCGGTGGCTCCACGTCTCCCGTTCATTTTCCGCCGCTGGCCGCACGGTGGCAAATTCCCAGGGAATACATCGGATCCGTAGAATGCTCAACTTTTTCGATGACCGGCCGGTGCGAGGCTGAATTCCCTGGTGGAAAACCGCGGGAAATCACCGGCCGGACTTCGGGTGGAATCTAGTCGGCGTCCAGGACGACCAGCCGCTCCCCGTCGTTCGTGCGTACCTCGTACCGGACGATCTCGTCGGGGTGCAGGGCGGCGCCGCCCTGCATGGTGTTGGGGCGGGCGTCGTGGTGGGGGGCGTTCCAGGAGGTGACCGTGTGCTCCGTGCCGTCGCGGCCGATGACGATCAGATGGCAGGCGCGGGGGCCCGCGGCGTCCTTGATCTTCAGCTCGATGTCGCTGCCCCAGGCCTCGTTCTCGGACGTGACCTGCGCCCACACCCCGGAGCGCTCGTCGGTCGCGGTGATCCGCACGGGGTTCTCGCCGCCGCCCACGGACATCGCGATCGCGGGCCCGGCGAGCGCGGCCACCACCGAGGCGGCCACGGCGAACAGCAGCCGGCGCCGGGCGGCCCGCCGCCGGGCGGCCACCTCGCCCAGGAGCCGGTCCAGCAGCCGGGGCCCCGGTCCGGCGAAGGGATGGACGCTGCGCGGTGTCGCCCGCCGGTACAGCATCAACTGCCGGGTGGTGGGACCGAACTCGGTGACCTCCGCCGCGCAACGAGGACACTCCATGAGGTGGTCCTCGAAGCGGAAGGCCTCCGCTTCGTCCAGCACGCCGAGCGCGTACGCGCCGACGTCGCGATGCCTCTCCAGGGACCTCATGCCGCATCCTCGTGCCGTTGGGTGCCAGTGGGGTTACTCCTTGCTCCCACCGGTACGGACCAGGGGCGAGAATCACTCAAGGCGCGTACCGAATCGTGACCCAAGTGTTCGGAGCGGGTCGGCCCGCGGATTGGTCGGAATCTAGAAAAGATGGATGGCGAGGTGCCCGAGGGGCAGTCCGAGCTGCCAGGCGGGCGTCCAGACCTTGGGTCCCTCGTCCTCGCCGACGCCCGCGGTGCCGCCCGGCACCGCGTTCAGGTCGGGGGCGAGCAGCTCGGTCTCCTCCAGCCAGCGCCAGGCCGCCGCGGCCAGGTCGAGATCGGGTGCGGGCCCCTGCGACGCGGCGGCCTCCGCCGTCAGCTGGGCCATGCGCTCGCCGACCCAGTCCTGCCACGGCTGGTCGTACGCGGTCAGCGAGAGCCAGGTCTCCAACTGGGTGACGACCCGGATGCCGGGCAGTTCGCCGTCCGTGTCGGACAGGAAGATGGTCAGCGCCAGCGCGTCGCGCCCGGCGCGGAACTCGAAGGACGTCGGCGGCATGAGATCGCCGGTCCGCAGCAGTTCGTCGGCGATGTACTCGGCGTACAACCAGGCCATGGGGACGGTTAGTTCCCCGCCGTCGGCGCCGTCCGTGCTCTGATGACCTCTGTGCAGCATCCCTTCCTGCCTTCCTCCGGTGCCTGCGCGTCACCCGATGCCGGGACTCCCATCCGGAACACGGATAAGGACACCCGATTACTCAACCGGGGTCCTCGGCAAGGCGCTTTACGGAGGTTTGACTCGACCGTGGGTTTCAGCGCAGGTCGGGCGCGTACCCCGGGAGCACCCGGCGCAGGGCGCGCAGCGCGTAGTACGCGCGCGACTTCACCGTACCGGGCGGAATGCCGAGGGTTTCGGCGGCCTCCGCCACACTGGCCCCCTGGAAATACACCAGCACCAGGACTTCACGGTGCTCCGGAGTGAGTGTCTTCACAGCCTCACGGACGTCGAGGGCCGCGGCCGCCCGCTCGGCGTGGTCGGCGCAGACCGGCGCGTTCTCGAGGACCGCGTCCCCGACCTCGGCGGGCCGCGCCTGCCGGGCCCGCCGCGCGTCGATCGCGAGGCGCCGGCCCACGGTCAGCAGCCAGGGCCGTACGGAGTCGAAGGAGTCGGCGCGCAGTGCCTCGGGATGCTGCCAGGCGCGCACCAGGGTCTCCTGGACGAGGTCCTCGGCGCGCTGGCGGTCGCCGTCGCACAGCCTCAGCAGCAGCGCGAAGAGCGGCCGGCCGTGGTCGCGCTGGAGCTCGGCGAGTTCGTGCTCGGCGGTCGTCGTCCTGGCGGTGAGGGTGGTTCCGGCGGTCATGGGCGTATGGCACCGCAGGGGGCCGCTTCGGGACAGGCCACGTACACGTCTGTGCGGCGGACGGTCGATCGCGTCGACGAACGGTTCGACGAACGGTCCCGGCTACGCCGATCGCGGGCATCGCGGGGCCCGCAGGGAGCGGCGGGGGCGTACGTCCGCGCCCATGGACTAGTAGTAAGGCGTGCGTAAATACGACAATCATCAGGAAGTGGGGTGATCCGGTGATCGCACGCAGACACCAGGTGGCGCTGGCCCTGACCGCTCTCCTCGCCGCGGCCGCCGCCTGCCAGGCGGACGAGCACCGGTCGACCGCCCGGCCGGGCCACCCGGCCCCCTCCACCGCCCGCGAGTTCACCCTCGTGGCCTCCGGCGACATCCTCCCGCACACGTCGATCATCGACCGCGCGCGCTTCGACGCCGGCGGCCGCGGCTACGACTTCCGGCCCATGTTCTCGGGGGTCCGGGCCGTCGTCGCCCGCGCCGACGTCGCCCTGTGCCACATGGAGACCGTGTACGGCGCCGACGGCGTCTACACCGGCTATCCCCTCTTCAAGTCCCCGCCCGAGATCGCCGACGCCCTCGCCGCCACCGGCTACGACGGCTGCTCCACCGCCTCCAACCACAGCCTCGACGACGGCGCCGACGGCATCCGCCGCACCCTGGACGCCCTCGACGGCGCGGGCGTCCGGCACGCCGGCACCGCCCGCACCGAGGCCGAGGCCAACACCGTCACCGTCCTGCCCGCGGGCCCCGCGAAGGTCGCCCACCTCGCCTACACCTATGACACCAACGGCCACCCGCTGCCGCCCGGCCGGCCCTGGGCCGTCCACCGCATCGACGAGAACCGGATCCTCGCCGACGCCCAGGCCGCCCGTCAGGCGGGCGCCGACGTGGTCGTCGTCTCCCTGCACTGGGGCACGGAGTGGCAGGACGCGCCGGACGACCGCCAGCTCGCCCTCGCCCGCACCCTCACCGCATCCCGCACCGGGGGCCGCCCCGACATCGACCTGATCCTGGGCACCCACGCCCACGTCCCCCAGGCGTACGAGAAGGTCAACGGCACCTGGGTGGTGTACGGCATGGGCGACCAGATCGCCGGCGAGATGACCAACCACCAGGGGGTGGTGGACCCGCGCGGCAACCAGTCCACCCTCGCCCGCTTCACCTTCTCCGCACCCGCCCGCCCCGGCGGCCGCTGGGAGGTCACCAAGGCCACGTTCGTCCCCCAGCTGTTCGACATCGACGCCGGCCGCATCGTCGACCTGAACAAGGCCCTCGCCCAGGGCGCCGACGTCCGGGGCCCCCGCGACCGCATCACCACCGTCGTCCTCAGCCGGGGAGCGGCCAAGGACGGCCTGCGGGCGGGGAAGTAGCCCGGACCGGACGGGCCGGTGTGACGGGGGCCCGCGTCCGCGCGGCACACCGCCTCCGGTGACGGGCGGCCGGCACACCGCCGCCCGTCACCGGAGGCGGGGTCACGGCACCACCGTCACCGGCCACCGTCCCGACTTCACCAGGCGGACCGCCACCGAGCCCACGAGCCGGTGGCCGGCCTGTTCCGAGGCGCCCACCACCACCGCGTCCGCCTTGAGCTCGTCCGCCGCCCGCACCAGGCCGCTGTAGGGGTCGCCGCGGAACGTGTGGAACTCCCAGCGCACGTCGAACATCCCCTTGAGCCGCTCGGCGGCGTCCCGGATCTGCGCCACGATGTCCTCGGCGATCTCTTCCGTCGTCTCCGCGAGCGGCGCTCCGAGCACTGCGCCGGCCGCCTGCACGGGCTGGACGTACACGACGGCGAGCAGCGCGTGCTGCCGCCGGGCCAGACCGCCGGCGTAGGCCGCGGCCCGCAGTGAGGAGTCCGAGCCGTCCACGCCGACCAGGATCACCTTCGGCCCGTCCGTACCCCGCTCGAACCGGTGCGTGTGCTGTTCCGTCACGGCCCGAGGCTATCGGAACGCACGGGTCCGGCCGCCGTGGCGTACCACTGGGCCGAACGGGTGGATTCGTGCCGCCGACGCGGTGTCGCCGGGGTGCGTCGGGCCCGCCCCGGGCGACTGATGACTCATGCAGAAGGATCCGTTGTTCACGCGGCGCCGGGCGCTGCTCGCCGGCGCCGCCGCCGTCGGCGCGGCCGGCACCGCCGGACTGTTCGTGTGGGGCGTGGGCGGTGAGCCGGTCCGGCCCTCCGTCCCGGTCGCCGGCGCCCCGGCGCGCCGCGTCCCGCTGAAGCCCTCCGCCTACCGCCTCCAGCCGCTCACCGGCTACGGCCCGTCGCGCACCACCACGCCCGGCCGCACCCCCGTACGGCGCGCCCCCCTGCTGCGCCTCGACGGACGCGGCCGGACCATGGTGCTGACCTTCGACGACGGCCCCCACCCCCGCTACACCCCCGCCGTCCTCGACATCCTCGCCGAGTACGACGTCCGCGCGATGTTCTTCGTGTGCGGGGAGATGGCCGCCGACCACCCGGAGCTGCTGGCCCGGATGGCCGACGAGGGCCATGTCGTCGGCAACCACACCTGGTCGCACCCCCTGCTCACCGAGCTGACCCGCCGACAGATCCGCTCCGAGATGTCCCGCACCTGCGACGTCATCGAGGACGCCTACGGCGAGCGCCCCCGCTGGTTCCGCGCCCCCTACGGAGCCTGGAACCGCGCCGCCTTCCAGCTCGGCGCCGAACTCGGCATGGAGCCGCTGGCCTGGACGGTCGACACCCTCGACTGGACCACACCCGGTACCCGCACCATCGTCGACCGTGTCGAGCACGGTGCCGGCCCCGGCGTGGTGCTGCTCTCGCACGACGCCGGCGGCGACCGCACGCAGAGCGTGCTGGCCCTGCGCCGGTACCTGCCCCAGCTGCTGGACTCCGGCTACCACGTCACCGTCCCGTACCGGCAGTACGCCTGAGGGGCCCGCCCGCCCGGTCGGGACGCCGTCAGCGCACCTCGACCAGGCGGGCGAAGACGACCACGTTCCCGTCGTATCCGTTCGCCTTGGAGAAACCACCGCCGCAGGTGATCACCCGCAATTCGGGGGACCCCTTCGACGCGTACACCCGGTCCCCGGGGAAATTGTTCTTCTCGAACACCTCGATGCCGTAGATCTCGAACACCGCGGTCTTTCCGTCCTTGCGCGCGACCTCGACGCGATGTCCTTTCTTCAAGGCCCCGAGGCCGTAGAAAACGGCCGGCCCCTGCGCGTTGTCGACATGGCCGACGACGACCGCGGTCCCTTTTTCCCCGGGCGAGACGGCACCGGTGAACCAGCCGGCCAGATTCGGATCCTCCGGCGGGGGAGCCGCCACCCAGCCGTCGATGTCCAGCCCGACCGGCATGATCGGCGCGTCGACCTGGATGGCGGAGATCCGGACGCGGTCCGGCACACCGTAGGGCAGCGGATCCGCCCGGCCGGCGCCCTGGGCGGTGCCCGCCTCCGCGGCAGCCGCCGAGGCCGGCTGCGGCGGGCCGACCTCGAACTCCCCCGAACCGTTCCGGATGAGCGCGAGGCCGGTCAGCAGAACAAGCGCTATCACACCCCACGGGGCGCGCTTCTTCGGCCGCTGCTCCTCCTCTTCCACCATCCCGAACAGCTCGAACCCAGACATCGCCATCCCCTTTCGACGCGGCTCGCCACGCCCTTTCGCGCATGACAGAACGCCGCATGACGAAAACGCTAAGTCCCGCACGGTGAACCGGCGACGCCGCCGCGGCGAACGGGTGGCCCCCGTGTCCTTCGGTGCGCCATCCGAGTTGCCATCGGCAGATATTTTCTGACGGCCCGTGACCTGCGGCGATATCCGATCACGCGCTGTCCGCCCGGCGTGTCCTCTCACCAGGACGGACCATTCCCGACATGCGGGTCGGGGCACGGCGTCTGAGGGTCGTTCTGGAAGGTGCTGTCTCGCCGAACAGACCGGGGAAGGGCCCCGGGGCGCCTTCCGCGGAGGATCACATGCGCACCACTCGTTTTCTGGCCGTCTCGGCGGCGTCGGCCGTCGCGGTCACCGCCCTCGGCCTCGCCGCCCCCACAGCCGTCGCCCGGGACGGCGTTAACGTCAACCCCAGCAACATCGTCGCGCTGCCCAGTGTCATCGCCCGCGGCGGCCAGTTGACCGTCACCGTGGACGGCTGCCCCCGCGGCGGCACCATGAGCTCCGACGCGTTCCCGACGACCACGCTGACACCGATCAGCGGCGCGCACCATACGTCCAGGGGCACCGCCACGGTCAGCAACAACGCGACCCCCGGCACACACTCCATCACGGTCCGCTGCGACGGCCGTACCCTCACCAACCCGGCCGCCTTCACCGTCATCGGCGGCGTCCGCGGCGGTCTCGGCGGCAGCACCTCCAGCGGCGCCACCCCCACCGACATCGCCATCGGCGGTGGGCTCGTGGCCGCGGCCGTCATCGGCGGCGGCGTGTTCTGGATGCGCCGCCGCGCCGAGCGCCGCGCCTGACCGCCGCCCCGCCCCCGGACCACGCATGTCACAGGCGTTCGCCCCGGCCCCCTCCGAGAGGGCCGGGGCGAAGGTTTGCCGCGTGTGCGCGGCACCCGCCGGACCGGGCGCCGCGCGGTCCTCAGTCCCCGACGTCCGGGAAGAGATGCAGGAACGGCTCCGGCGACGCGGTGATGCCCCGGCTGTAGGGCGCGTCGAAGTCCCAGATCAGGAAGAGCAGGAACGCGATCAGGGCGGAGAACAGCCCGGCCAGGATCAGTTCCCGCGCGGTACGCCGGATCTGGAGCGCGAAGACCATGCCGATGGTGACGACGGCCCCGGCGAGCAGCCCGAACCACACCACCCCGGGCATGGTCGGCTCGATCGCGTCGGCCCGGGCGTTGCGCGCCTGGTCGGCGGCGGCCAGCTGGTCCAGGAGCGGCTGGTAGGCCTGCGCCTCGAAGTCCGAGCGCGGCCGGTGGTCGGTGAGATCCGCGCGCAGCCGGGCGAGGAGTTCCCCACCCCGCTCGGTCACCCGGCCGTCGTCGGCCATCGCCTTCCACTCGGTGGTGACGACGTGTCCGACATAGGCGTTGACGTCGTCGCGCACACGGTCGCGCACATCGGCCGGGTACACCCGGACCCGCTCCGAGATCTCGTGCAGCGCCTGGGCCTCCGCCTGGACGTGGTCCTGGGCGGCGCTGCGGGCCTCCCAGACACCGGCGATGGCCAGGCCCAGGACGATGGCGTACACCACGCCGATCCACATCGTCATGTACTCGATGACGTCCGGGGTCTCGCTGGGGTCCTCGTCATCGGCCGCCGTGCGGTGCCGTACGAGGGTGACGATGACCACCACCGCGCAGGCGGCGGCCATCGCGAGGGTGAGAACAAGCCATTCCGGCAAGTGATGCCTCCTGGATCGGCACTAGCGCGGCCGCAGCGCGGCGACGGCGACCACGGCGGGCGCGGTGATGAGCAGGACGTAGGTGACCGGCGACGGACCGCTGCGGGCGGGCCGCCCGCGCGGCGCGGGCCGGTACGCCGGATAGCTCACGGGGGTCACGGAGGGGCGTGGCGTGGGCGTGGGTGTCGCCCTGGGCGTCGGCTCCGGGGCGGGCGGCGGAGGCGGTGGAGGTGGGGGCGGCGGCGTCGGCCGGGGCAGCGGCGCGGCCGGTGCCGGCGGTGCGGCCGGTGCCGGCGGGGGCGGAGGCTTCGGCCGGGGCTTCGGCGGCGTCGGACTGGGCGTCGGCTTCGGCACCGGGCACTTGGGCGGAGTCGGCCACGGCGAACTCCCCGCGACCGCGACCGCCTCGGTGCCGCCCGGGCCCGTCGAGGCGTACGCGCAGGCGTCGGCCACGGCCACCCCGGCCGGCGCGGCCGCGAGGATCCAGACCCCGGCCACCAGGGCCACAGCCCTGGTGGCGCGGGCGGATCGGGTCGGTTCGGGTCCATGCACGACCGAGATCATGAGGCCTGCCGCGCGGACCGGCGCCCGCGCGCGGCACCGATTGCCCCGAACGGGGGAAGTCTCCCGCCGGAGGGTTTGGCCGGCGGGCGTTCGCACGTCCGGCTCGGCGTACTCATGTGCGAGCGGAACGGTCCGAAACGGGCGGTGTCACAGGCGGCGGAAAGTTTTTTGTGTCCCGGTTGAACACAACGCCCACCGACATGCGTACCCATGACCGTGCGGCGGCGCAGCAGGGCGCTGCAACACCCTTGTGATGATCGGGGAGTTGTTGACGATGAAGACCTCCTGGCGGAGCGCCTCCCTCGTGGCGAGCGCCGTGTCCGTTCTGGCGCTGACGACGGCGTGCGGTCAGGAAAGCGGCACGTCGAACGCGAGCCAGAACGTGGGGGCCACGGCCCCGGCCGGCGGTATCGCGGGCGTGGGCAGCGGCATCGGCGGGGTCGGTACGGGCACCGGCGCGGGTGTGGGCTCGGGCGTGGGTGCGGGCACGGGCGCCAGCGCCTCGCCCGGCACCGGCACCGGCGCGGCAACCGGCGGGCAGGGCGGCTCCGGAGCGGGCCAGTTGTCGGTGTCCGTGAACACGGAACTCGGCAAGATCCTGACCGACGCCAACGGCATGACCCTCTACCGCTTCGACCAGGACACCGCCGAACCGCCCAAGAGCAACTGCGACGGCGACTGCGCGACCACCTGGCCGCCCGTGCCCGCCGACGACGCCACGGCGGGCGACGGCATCGACAAGTCCCTGCTCGGCGAGATCACCCGCTCCGACGGCACCAAGCAGCTGACCATCGACGGCTGGGCGGTGTACCGCTACGCGAAGGACACCGGCCCCGGTGACACCAACGGCCAGGGCGTGGGCGGCAAGTGGTTCGCGCTGGCCCCCGACGGCAAGAAGGCCAAGCTGTCCGACCTGCCGGGCCTGTCCGTGCGCAAGGACCCCAACCTCGGCGAGATCGTCGTCGACAAGAACGGCATGACGGTCTACCGCTTCGTGAAGGACCAGGCGTGGCCGAAGCCGGTGACGAAGTGCCTCGGCGACTGCCTGGAGAAGTGGCCGGCCGTCGCCCCGGTCGCCACCAACGACACCGAGGGCGTCCAGAAGAAGGGCCTGATGAGCTTCACCCGGCCCGACGGCGTCAAGCAGATGACGGTCAACTGCTCGCCGATCTACACCTTCTCCGGTGACAAGGAACCCGGCGACATCAACGGTCAGGGCGTCGGCGGCACGTGGTACGCCGTGGCCCCCGACGGAAAGCTGGTCGGCGCGCCCAAGCAGTAGCGATCACCTCCCCAGGGCTGATCCCCGCGTCTGCCCCGGCACGCACGACCCCCGGTCCGCCCCCTCCGCGCCGCACGGAGGGGGCGGACCACTGCGCTGTCCGCATCCGGTACTTTTCGGGAGCCCTTCGGGTCCATCGATCCGGCACGTGCCGCAGGCAGTGACCGGGAACGGACGGTCAATTTCCGTTTCCGCTCGCCCCTTTGGCGGGCGATCAGTAGCCTCTGCTCGAACACCGGATCGCCTACGCCTTGGAGAGAGAGATGGAGCGACCCGCCTGGGCCCCACGGAGCATCGACATCTCCGTGCCCAGTGTCTCGCGGATCTACGACTACTACCTGGGCGGTTCGCACAACTTCGAGGTAGACCGGGAAGCGGCCCGCAGGGCCATGGAGTTCATGCCGGGACTCCCCAAGATCGCCCAGGCGAACCGGGCGTTCACCCGGCGCGCGGTGCGGTACGCGATCGGCCGGGGCATCACCCAGTTCCTGGACGTCGGTTCGGGCATCCCCACCTTCGGCAGCGTCCACGAGGTGGCCCGGGCCACCGGGCCCGGCGCCCGCGTCGTCTACGTCGACCACGACCCGGTGGCCGTCGCGCACAGCCAGACGGTGCTGGCGGACGACGCCGACGCGGACGTCGTCGCCGCCGACCTGCGCAAGCCGCAGGACATCCTCACCAGCCCCCAGGTCGGACGACTCCTCGACCTGGACCGGCCGGTGGCCCTGCTCCTCGTCGCCGTACTGCACTTCGTGGAGGACGAGGACGACCCGTACGCGGCCGTCGCCGAGCTGACCGCCGCGCTCGCACCCGGCAGCCTGCTCGTCCTCACCCATGCCTCGTACGAGGGAATCCCTTTGCCGCAGCGGGAGGCCGAGGGCGCGGTGGACGTATACAAGGACATTCGCAACCCGCTGATCATGCGCTCGCGTGAGAAGATCGCGCGGTTCTTCGAGGGGTACGACATGGTGGAACCGGGACTGGTGCCGATGCCGCACTGGCGGCCGGAGACGGCACCGGAGGACGAGGATCCGTACGCCTTCTCCGGTTTCGCGGGCGTGGGGCGTACTTCGTGATCGCCGAGCCGGACGGGCCGGAGGACAGACTGCGCCGGTTCGCGACGATCTGGAGCCGGGCGGTGTTCCCGGTGACGTCGACGTCGCTGACCCGGCCGGAGTTCGAGGAGCGACTGCTGCCGCTGGCCCGGCGGCTGAGTGAGGCGCTGCGGGCCCGGGCCTTCGACGCCGAGGCCGCAAAGGCGGTCGGCGCGGCGCTGGTCGACGCGCACTGCACCGACCCGGACGCGCTCAGCGCCAGCCTGGACTGCGTCGACGCCTACCTGGTGCTGTACTGCGGCGAGGACGGACCGCAGGAGGACCTGCGCACACGCTGTTCCCGGCTCCAGCACGCCATGGCCGCCGGGTACGCGCAGGCGCTGCGCGCCCGCACGCTCGCCGAGCAGGAGGCCATCGCCCAGGCGGCGTTGCAGGCGCAGGGCGTGGTGGCGCAGGCGCTGCATGCCAGCGAGGCCCGCTTCCGCGCCGTCTTCGAGGGCGCCGCCATAGGGATCGGCATCGCCGACCTGGAAGGCAACGTCCTGCAGATCAACGGGGCGATGATGCGCATGTTCGGCGGCGGCGAGCAGACCGTGCGCGGCCGCAACGTCCGCGAGTGGACGCACGCCGAGGACGCGCCTCAGGTGTGGAAGCTCTACGAGGAGCTGGTGCGCGGCGAACGCGAGCACTACCACGTGGAGAAGGCGTTCTACCGCCCTGACGGAACGGTCCTGTGGACGAATCTGACGGTCTCCCTGCTGCGGGACGCCGACGGCCGGCCGCAGTACCAGCTGGCGCTGATGGAGGACACCACCGAGCGGCGCCTGCTCAACCTGCGGCTGCGCTACGAGGCCACCCACGACGCCCTCACCGGCCTGCCCAACCGCACGCTGTTCTTCGAACGGCTGGAGAAGGTGCTGGCCGCCGGGAAGGAGCAGCGCTTCGGCCTGTGCTACCTCGACCTGGACGGTTTCAAGACCATCAACGACAGCCTCGGCCACGCGGCCGGCGACCGGCTGCTGGTGGAGGTCGCGGACCGGCTCCAGTCCTGCGCGACGGCGCCCGGCGAGATGGTCGCCCGGCTCGGCGGCGACGAGTTCGTGGCGCTGACCACCGGCCCCGACACCCGCCGCGAGGTCGACGACCTGGCCGCGCGCATCATGAACGCCCTCATCACGCCCGTGCGGATCGACGGCCGGGAGCTGACCGTGCGCGGCAGCATCGGCATCGTGGAGGGCGCGGCGGGGGAGCGCAGCGCGGCGGAGGTGCTGCGCAGCGCGGACATCACGATGTACCGGGCGAAGTCGGCGGGCGGCAACCGCTTCGAACTGGCCGACGCCGAGGCCGACGCCCGCGCGATCACCCGCCACGGGCTGACCACGGCCCTGCCGGCCGCGCTGGAGCGGGGCGAGTTCTTCATCGAGTACCAGCCGCTGGTGCACCTCGGTGACGGCAGTGTGCGCGGCGCGGAGGCCCTGGTGCGCTGGCTGCACCCGCAGCACGGGGTGCTCGGCCCCGACCGGTTCATCCCGCTCGCCGAGCGCACCGGGCTGATCGTTCCGCTGGGCCGCTGGGTGCTGGAGCACTCGGTGCGGCAGGCCCGCGCGTGGCGAGAACGCAACGGGGAGACGACCCCCCTGCGCATCAACGTCAACCTCTCGCCGTGCCAGCTCACGCACCCCGGGCTGGTGCAGGACACCGTCGACATCCTGGAGCGCGCGGGCGTCGAGCCCGAGGCGCTGTGCCTGGAGGTCACCGAGTCGGCCCTGATCGGCGCCGACGACGATCTGCTCAAGCCGCTGCGCCGGCTCGCGGAGATGGGCGTCGACATCGCCCTGGACGACTTCGGCACCGGCTACTCCAACCTCGCCAACCTGCGCCGGCTGCCGGTGAGCGTGCTCAAGCTGGATCGGTCCTTCACCCAGAGCATGCAGCAATTCCCGGCCGACCCCGTCGACCTGAAGATCGTCGAGGGGATCGTCTCACTCGCCCACAGCCTCGACCTCGCGGTCACCGTGGAGGGCGTGGAGACCGGGGCCCAGGCCGAGCAGCTGCGGATACTGGGCTGCGACACGGCCCAGGGCTGGTACTACGCCCGCCCGGGCCCGCCGGAGCGGCTGCACGAGCTGGCCATGGCGGACGCGACGGGCTGAGCGCCGGGCGGGCGCACCCGTCCCGGTGGCCCGCCCGCCGGCCGCTTCCTACGATCGGGGAAGAGGACCCGACCGGGCCCGGTCGCAGGGAGCGCGGGTATGGACACCACCGAGATGCGCCGCCTCTTCGAGACCCACCGGGAGGCGGAGGCGGCGCGGGACATCGACGGCATTCTCCGCACGTTCGTCACGGACTGCTTCCTCGAGACGAAGGCGCTCGGGCTGCGCAGCCAGGGCAGGGACGCGGTGCGCGCCGCCTACCAGCAGCAGTACTTCACGGCGTTCCCCGACCTCACCCCCGAGGACGAGGGGATCACCTACGGCGACGACGTCATCGCCGTGTGGGGAACTCTGCGCGGCACCAGCCGCGGGGACTGGCTCGGCGTCCCCCCGGGAGGCGGCGCCTTCGAGGTGCCCTTCGCCAACGTCGTCCCCTTCCGGGACGGCCGGATGGCAGGCGAGACGATCTACTTCGACCTGGCCACGCTCTGCGCCCAGGCCCACATCCCCCTGAACGCCATCCGCTCCGCGGCAGCCGACCGCCACAGCCGCCCCAACCCCTGACCACCCCGTCCGCCGGCCCCGCGGCGTGCCTTCACGGCCGGCCGAGGGCCGGGCGGACCCGCCAGGGGCGCGGGGAACTGCGCGACCGGCCCCCACGCGCCCGCGCGGTCCGCGACGGCGCGCATCCGAAACGGCGGCAACAGGCCCCGCAAGGGACCCTCACCGCTCCAGCAGCATCCGCTGCAACTCCCGAGCCGCCCGAGGCGGAGCCACATCGCTGCGGTGGGCCAGGGCGATCGTCCGGTGCAGCCCGGGGCGGGCCAGCGGGGTGACCCTAAGGCCCCGCCCGGAGCGCGCGGCGACCATGCGCGGTACGACGGCGACCCCCAGCCCCGCCCGCACGAACCCCAGCACCGCGTCCATCTCCCCGCCCTCCACCGCGAAGTCCGGCTCGAACCCCTCGGCACGGCAGGCCGCGACGGTCAGTTCCCGCAGGTCGTAGCCGTGGCGGAACATCACCAGGCGTTCGCCCTCCAGGTCGGCGATACGGACCGTACGGCGGCCGTGGCCCGGACGCGTGGCCTCCGGGGAGGAGACGACCACCAGGTCCTCCCGCAGCAGCTCCACCGTCGTCAGGGCGGGGGAGGGCGTGGGCAGCGGCAGGACGACCAGGGCCAGGTCGAGTGCGCCACGGGCCAGCTCGCGCACCAGGTCGTGCGAGCCGCCCTCCTCGATCAGCAGCCGGATGCCGGGGTACCGGTCGTGGAAGGCACGCAGCACGTCCGGCAGCAGACCCGTGCACAGACTCGGGGTCGCGCCGAGCCGCACCCGGCCGCTGCGCAGCTGCACCAGCTCCTGCACCTCGTACCGCGCGGTCTCGGTGTCCGCGAGGATCCGGCGGGCCAGCGGCAGCAGCGCCTCCCCGGCGTCGGTGAGGGTGATGTTGCCCCGCGCCCGCAGGAACAGATCCGCCCCCAACTCCCGCTCCAGCGCCTTGATCTGCTGGGACAACGACGGCTGCGCGACATGCACGAGCTCGGCGGCCCGGGTGAAGTGCCGCGTCTCGGCGACCGCCACGAAGTACTGGAGCTGCTGGAACTGCATCCAGCCATGATAGGCCTGCCCTATCGAATCCAGCCGTACCATGTCTTGGACTGATGGGGTGGGACGGCTCTAGCGTCCTGTGCCATGGCTCTGGCAACGCGGACGGACCGACGGCCGTCGATGGCGCGCACCGTGTGGGACTCCTCCGTCGGCAAGAAGACGGTGATGGCCGTCAGCGGCCTGATCATGCTGCTGTACCTGGTCGTCCACATGATCGGCAACCTGAAGATCTTCTTCGGGCCCGGCGAGTTCAACCACTACGCCCACTGGCTGCGCACGGTCGGCGAACCGTTCATGCACTACGAGTGGACGCTCTGGCTGATCCGCGTCGTCCTGCTCGTCGCGGTCGTCGCACACGCCGTCTCCGCCTACCAGCTCAGCCGCCGTGACATCAAGGCACGCCCCAGCAAGTACGTGCACAAGAAGCCGCGGGCGAGCTACGCGACGCGCACCATGCGCTGGGGCGGGATCATCCTCGGCCTGTTCATCGTCTGGCACATCCTCGACCTGACGACCGGCACCGTCCACCCGGGCGGCTTCCAGGAGGGCCACCCGTACCAGAACGTCGTGGACACCTTCTCCACCTGGTACGGCAACGTCGTCTACATCGTCGCGATGCTCGCCCTCGGCCTGCACGTCCGGCACGGCTTCTGGAGCGCCGCCCAGACCCTCGGCGTCGGCAGTCGCACCCGAGACCGCGCCCTGAAGGCCGTCGCCGACGTCCTCGCGCTGCTGCTCACGGCCGGCTTCATCGCCGTCCCCGTGGGCGTCATGACCGGAGTGGTGAGCTGAAGATGACCTACACCGACTACACGACCGGCGAACCCGTCGTCGACGCCAAGGCCCCCTCCGGCCCCGTCGCCGAACGCTGGGACAAGCGCCGCTTCGAGGCCAAGCTGGTCAACCCCGCCAACCGCCGCAAGCACACCGTCATCGTCGTCGGCACCGGCCTCGCCGGCGGCTCCGCCGGCGCCACCCTCGCCGAACAGGGCTACCACGTCGTCCAGTTCTGCTACCAGGACTCCCCGCGCCGCGCCCACTCCATCGCCGCGCAAGGCGGCATCAACGCGGCGAAGAACTACCGCAACGACGGCGACTCCGTCCACCGCCTGTTCTACGACACGGTCAAGGGCGGTGACTTCAGGGCCCGCGAGTCCAACGTCCACCGGCTCGCGCAGATCTCCGTCGAGATCATCGACCAGTGCGTCGCGCAGGGCGTCCCGTTCGCCCGCGAGTACGGCGGTCTGCTCGACACCCGCTCCTTCGGCGGCGTCCAGGTCTCCCGTACCTTCTACGCCCGCGGCCAGACGGGGCAGCAGCTCCTCCTCGGCGCCTACCAGGCGCTCAGCCGGCAGATCGCGGCGGGCAACGTCGAGCTGCACCCGCGCACCGAGATGCTCGACCTGATCGTCGTCGACGGGCGGGCGCGCGGGATCGTGGCCCGGGACCTGATCACCGGCCGGATCGACACGTACTTCGCGGACGCCGTCGTCCTCGCCAGCGGCGGCTACGGCAACGTCTTCTACCTGTCGACGAACGCCATGAACTCCAACGCCACCGCCATCTGGCGGGCGCACCGCCGTGGCGCCTGGTTCGCCAACCCGTGCTTCACGCAGATCCACCCCACCTGCATCCCGCGCACCGGCGACCACCAGTCGAAGCTGACGCTGATGAGCGAGTCGCTGCGCAACGACGGCCGGATCTGGGTGCCGAAGGCCAAGGGCGACACCCGCCCCGCGCACCAGATCCCCGAGGACGAGCGCGACTACTACCTGGAGCGCATCTACCCCTCCTTCGGCAACCTCGTCCCGCGCGACATCGCCTCGCGCGCCGCCAAGAACGTCTGCGACGAGGGCAGGGGGGTGGGCCCCGGCGGACAGGGCGTGTACCTGGACTTCGCCGACGCCATCAAGCGGATGGGCCGCAAGGCCGTCGAGGCGAAGTACGGCAACCTCTTCGACATGTACCAGCGGATCACCGACGAGGATCCGTACGAGGTGCCGATGCGGATCTACCCGGCCGTGCACTACACGATGGGCGGACTGTGGGTCGACTACGACCTCCAGACCACCGTCCCCGGCCTGTTCGCGATCGGAGAGGCCAACTTCTCCGACCACGGCGCCAACCGGCTCGGCGCCTCCGCGCTCATGCAAGGCCTGGCCGACGGCTACTTCGTGCTGCCGGCGACCATCAACGACTACCTCGCCCGCAACCCGCACCAGGGTGAGGTGAGCGCCGAACACCCGGTCGTGCAGGAGGCGCTGGCGGAGACCCAGGACCGCCTCAACCTGCTGCTGTCCGTCGACGGCGACCGCACCCCCGACTCCTTCCACCGCGAAGTCGGCGAGCTGATGTGGGAGTTCTGCGGCATGGCCCGCAGCGACTCCGGACTGCGCAAGGCACTGGAGCGCATCCCGCAGATCCGCGAGGAGTTCTGGCGGCGCATCAAGGTGCCCGGCACCGGCGAGGAGTTCAACCAGTCCCTGGAGAAGGCCAACCGCGTCGTCGACTACCTCGAACTGGCCGAACTGATGTGCCTCGACGCGCTGCACCGCGCCGAGTCCTGCGGCGGCCACTTCCGTGAGGAGTCGCAGACGGCGGACGGCGAGGCGGCCCGCAAGGACGACGAGTTCGCCTACGCCGCCGCCTGGGAGTTCACCGGCACCGGAGCGGCGCCCGTCCTGCACAGGGAAGACCTGGTCTTCGAGTACGTCCACCCCACCCAGCGGAGCTACGCATGAAGCTCACCCTGCGCGTCTGGCGGCAGAAGAACGCCGACGCCGACGGCGCCATGTCCACGTACGAGGTGGACGGCGTCTCGCCCGACATGTCGTTCCTGGAGATGCTCGACACGCTCAACGAGGAGCTCATCCTCAAGGGCGAGGACCCGGTCGCCTTCGACCACGACTGCCGTGAGGGCATCTGCGGCGCGTGCTCGCTCGTCATCAACGGCGACGCGCACGGGCCGGAGCGCACCACGACCTGCCAACTGCACATGCGGTCCTTCCGGGACGGCGACACGATCGACATCGAGCCGTGGCGGGCGTCGGCGTTCCCCGTGATCAAGGACCTGGTCGTCGACCGGTCGGCGTTCGACCGGATCATCCAGGCGGGCGGCTACATCACCGCGCCGACCGGCTCCGCGCCCGAGGCCCACGCCACACCCGTACCGAAGCCGGACGCCGACTTCGCCTTCGAGCACGCGGAGTGCATCGGCTGCGGGGCGTGCGTGGCCGCCTGCCCCAACGGCGCCGCGATGCTGTTCACCTCCGCCAAGATCAACCACCTCAACGTGCTGCCGCAGGGCGCGCCCGAACGCGAGACCCGGGTGCTGGACATGGTGGCGCAGATGGACGAGGAGGGCTTCGGCGGCTGCACCCTCACCGGCGAGTGCGCCACCGCCTGCCCCAAGGGCATCCCGCTGGTGTCCATCACCGGGATGAACAAGGAATGGCTGCGGGCCACGCGGAAGGTGAAGCGGTAGCGGGGCACACGGAACGTTCGCCGAGACGGTGGACGGGCGGGGCCGGGAGTGGTGCTCATCCCCGGCCCCGTCTGGCTCTCCGGGCGGGGCCGCGGCACGACACGCCCGAGCGCCTGGCATTCAGCATTCCCACATCCGCTCTCCGGGCACCGGTCACGTGGGCGCCAACCGGCGTCGGAAGAAACAGGGGGTACCGCTCCGTCCCCCTTCGTGCGTGTCCAGGAGTAAGCCATGACCGGCGTTTCCACGCTCGATCGTCCCCCGCAGTCCACGGCCCCCGTCCGCTACACCGTCTCCCTCGCCCGCGACGAGGCCGATGTGCGGGCCGCGCAGCGCCTGCGGCACGACGTCTTCGCCGGGGAGATGGGCGCGCTGCTCACCTCCGCCCAGCCCGGCCTCGACATCGACCCCTTCGACGCCTACTGCGACCACCTGCTGGTCCGCGACGCCGACACCGGGCAGGTCGTCGGCACCTACCGGCTGCTCCCGCCGGAGCGTGCCGCGGTCGCCGGGCGGCTGTACTCGGAGGGCGAGTTCGACCTGGCCCCGCTCGACGGCATCCGGCCCGGCCTCGTCGAGGTCGGCCGCTCCTGTGTGCACCCCGACCACCGCGACGGCGCCGTCATCGGCCTCATCTGGGCCGGGATCGCCCGCTACATGGTGGACCACGGCCACGAGTGGCTGGCCGGCTGCTGCTCGATCCCGCTCGCCGACGGCGGCGCCCTCGCGGCCGGCGCCTGGGAGCGGGTGCGCGACAAGCACCTGGCGCCGGAGGAGTACCGGGTCCGGCCGCTGCTGCCGTGGGTGCCGCGGGCCGACGTCCCGCCGCCCGCCCGCACCGAACTGCCCGCCCTGCTGCGCGGCTACCTCCGCCTCGGCGCCTGGGTGTGCGGGGAACCCGCACACGACACCGACTTCGGCGTCGCCGACCTGTACGTGCTGCTGTCGATGCGCCGGGTCAACCCGCGCTATCTGCGGCACTTCCTCTCCCTCGTCCCGGCCTGATGAGCGTCTGGCTGCCCAGCGCGCCCTGCACCCCGAGGGCATGCGTGGAGGCGACGGCGTCCCTGACCGCCGTACCGCGGGCAGTGCTGCGGCTGGCCGCCGTGGTGCTGCTCGTCCTCACCGGGATCCTCCTGTCGCCGCTCGGCCGGGGGGCCACCCGGACGAGCGGGAGGATCCCGGCCGCGGTGGTACGGCGGTGGAGCCGGGCGGTCGTGCGGGCGGCGGGCGTGCGGGTCCGTGTCACGGGGACGCCCGCACCCGCCGGCGGACTGCTGCTGGTCGCCAACCACATCTCCTGGCTGGACATCCCGCTGCTGGCCGCCGTCCGGCCGGCCCGGATGCTCGCCAAGACCGAGGTGCGGCAGTGGCCCGTCGCGGGAGCGCTCGCCGAGCGCGGCGGCGCCCTGTTCATCGACCGCGACCGGCTGCGCGCGCTGCCCGGCACGGTCGCCCGGCTCGCCGCCGCGCTGCGTGCCGGGCAGGCCGTCGCGGTGTTCCCCGAGGGCAGCACCTGGTGCGGCCGCGCGCAGGGCCACTTCCGACGGGCCGTCTTCCAGGCCGCGTTGGACGCGGGCGCCCCCGTCCAGCCGGTCCGCATCCGCTACCGCTCCGCCGACGGCACCGCCAGCACGACCCCCGCCTTCGTCGGCGACGACTCCCTCCTCGCCTCCCTGTGGCGCGTCGCGACGGCCCGGCACCTCGTGGCGGAGGTGGAGGCGGGCCCGCCGATCCCCCCGACGGCCCATCCCGATCGCAGGAGCCTGGCCGCGGCCGCCGGGGCGTGGACCCTGCCCGCCGCCCGGCCGCACGAGGAGCAGGTCCTCTCCTCAGCCGTCCAGGACCTCGCCGTGGCCGGCCGAGCGGGCCGCTGTCCGAACCCGGGCTCGCCGGGCGTGCGGGTCGGCGGTCGAGGCGATGTGCTCCGGCGGGCCGAGGAGGGCGGGAGCGGGCCGGCCCGGCAGCGGCTGGTGGGCGACTTCCCAGCGGAGGCAGGTGTCGCGGGGGCGGGGCCGGCGGTCCAGGGCGAAGAGGGACTCCCGCAGGAGGCCCGGGCGGTCGGCCGCGTCGAGGCGGGCGGCCGGTGACTCGCCGTCCCGGGCGCTCTCGACCGACCGGCAGGGGGAGTTGACGTACGCGTCCAGCCGGCCGCCTGCGGCGAATTCCTCGTGGGCGAGGGTCGGTCGACCGGTGATGGTGCGATCATGACAGATCTCGACCCGGTACCCGACCCTCCCGAGGAGCGCGCGCGTGAGTGCAACCCCGGCCGGCCGGCCGGTCCTGGTGACCGGTGGCAGCGGCTTCGTCGCCGCGCACCTCGTACAGCAGCTGCTGGAGCGCGGCCACCGGGTGCGCACCACGGTGCGCCCCACCGCGAGCGCGGCGAAACTGCGGCCCCTGCACGCGATGCGGGCCGCGCACCCGGGCCGCCTCGACCTCTTCGAGGCGGACCTCCTCGAGGACGGCTCCTTCGACGAGGCGATGAAGGGCTGCGCCGTCGTCTTCCATGTGGCCTCGCCCTTCCTGATGCCGGAGAAGATCAAGGACGGCCGCCGCGACATGGTGGAACCGGCACTGCGCGGCACCCGCAACGTCCTGGCCGGCATCGACCGCACGGAGACCGTGGAACGGCTGGTGTTCACCTCCACCGTCGGGGCGATCTTCGGTGACTACGCCGACGTCCTGGAGATGGACGACCGGACGCTGTCGGAGAAGTACTTCAACACCACGAGCACCGTGGAGAACAACCCCTACCACTACGCCAAGACGGTCGCCGAGCGGGCGGCCTGGGAGGCGGCGCACGCCCAGGACCGCTGGGACATGGTCTCCGTCAACCCCGGCCTGATCCTGGGCCCGTCCCTCACCCCGGCCTCGGACTCCGGCAGCCTGTTCCTCCTGGACGAGCTGTTCAAGGGGTACTTCTTCTACGGCGCCCCCGACTTCAGCTTCACCACGGCCGACGTGCGCGACGTGGCGGCCGCCCACATCGCGGCGGCGGAACGGCCCGAGGCGCACGGCCGGTACATCGTCGCCGCCCCGGAGATGACGTCGTTCCACGAGATGGCGAGGATCCTGCGCGCCCACCACCCCCGCTCCCCGCGCCTGCCCCGCACCGCCCTCCCGCACTGGCCGGTCCGCTTCCTCGGCCCCGCCTTCGGCCTCACCCAGGACTACATCCGGGGGCACCTCGGCATCCGCTTCCGTGTCGACAACCGCCGTGGCGTCGAGGAACTGGGCCTCACCTACCGCCCGGTCGAGGAGACCCTCGTGGACCACTACCGGGCCTGGCGCGAGCAGCGACGGGGGCGGGCGTAGGGCTTGCCGGCCGTGCTGCGAAGATGGCGCCGACCGTGATGGTGAGAACGGTGACCGGGGATCTCCATGGAACTGCTCGTTGTGTCGTGCCTGCTCGCGCTCGTCGTGGGCGGGTGCGTCTGCGTGGTGTGGGCGGCGCGGGGCGGCCCGCGCTGGGTGCGCGTGGTGGCTGCCGTCTTCCGGGCGGCCGGCGAGCTGCTGAGCGTGGCCGGGCGTGGAAGCCGCAGCTCCGGCCGCTCGGACGTGAACGACTGACCTCTGGGGCGTCAGGACGGCCCGACCGAGGGCAGGTTGCCCACCGGGTTCACGATGCCGGCCAGCCGCCGGTAGGAGTCCAGCAGCGCACCACGATCATGGGTGCTGGTCGTGACCAGGATCTCCTGGGCCTCCGTCTCCTTCACCAGGGTCTCCAGCTCCTGAGCGACCTGCTCGTCGGTGCCGGCGATGTGGCCCGTGAGACCGGACGTGTAGAACTCGCGTTCCTTGGCGGTCATCGTCCGCCGTTCGACGTCCTCGGCCGGCGGCAGCGGCGGGAAGGTGCCGTGGGTGCGCGCATACGCCATCGACCAGGCCTCCGGGACCAGCAGCCGACGGGCCTCCTCGGCCGTCCGGGCCACGGCGACGGTGCCCGAGACGACGACGTACGGCTCGGCCGCCCACGGGGAGGGACGGAAGCGGTCCCGGTAGCGGTCGATGCCGCGCCGTATCCGGTCGCGGTCGCGCAGGTCACCGATGACCATCGGCAGGCCCGCCTCCGCCGCGATGCGCGCCCCCTCGCCCATGGCCAGCACGAACGGCGGCACGCTCAGGCCCTCGGCGGGTCGCGCGCGCACCCCGGTCGGCGAGGTGCCCCGGAACCAGCCGAGCAGCTCCCGCAGCTGGGCCGCGAAGTCCTCGGCGTCGTCCTTGTCGCGCCCCAGGGCCCGGCGCACGCCGTCGGTGAAGCCCACCGAACGGCCCAGACCCATGTCGATCCGGCCGGGGAACAGCGACTCCAGCACCCCGAACTGCTCGGCCACGACCAGCGGCCGGTGGTTGGGCAGCATCACCCCGCCCGTGCCGACCCGGATCGTGTCCGTGGCGGCGGCGACGGCGGCCGCGAGGACGGTCGGCGCGGAACCCGCGACGCCGGGCACACCATGGTGCTCGGACACCCAGAAACGGTGGTACCCGAGCGCCTCGGCCTCCCGGGCCAGCGCCACGGTGTCCCGCAGCGCCTCGGCGGGCGGGCGGCCCTCGCGGGTGCGGGAGCGGTCCAGGACGGAGAAGCGGACGGCTTCGATCGCAGAGCTCACACGGTGTTCAACGCGTACGGGACGTGGTGATTCCCGCCCGTGGCCGACGCGGCGCTGCTCGTGCTCGCAGGCCTCGTCGACGCCGTGGGTCTCCCACGCCGGGAACGGATCGTCGGCCGGCACCCTCTCGCCTTCGGCCAGGAGGCAGCCGTCGAGAGCCGCGCGCAGGGCGTCCGCGTCCAGATGCGTGCCGATGAACACCAGCTCCTGCGCGTACGGCGCGTCGGTGTCCCGGGCGGCGGACGGCCCGAAGCGGGCCACCGAACCGGCCTGCGACCACAGGCCCGTCACCCGCGGACGGGTGGCCAGTGTGAAGAACCCCTTGGAGCGCAGCACCGTCCCGTACGCCCCGCTGTCCATGCCTCGGTCACGAAGGTCCACTTCTCTCGGTGTCCTCCTTGTGTAGTGGGACGTTGTGCTCCTTGAGCGGACAGACATCACCGCCTTCCTGAACCGGCTGGCCTATCTCCAGACCCAGGACGTCATCAGCGGCCAGGTCCGCTTCCGTCACGCCCAGGCGGCACGACAGGTGCTGGGACGGATGCGCACCCTGGCCCTGACCCGGCCCGGCCGCCCACTGCATGGACTCCCCGACGACTTCGTCCTCACCCGCGAGGACATGCCGGATCTTCCTGAAGACCAGGAGGCAGGACGGGATCTGCCCGCCGAGGTTCTCCAGCACCTGTGTGCCTGCCTCGACCAGCTCGAAGGGGAGGTCCGCGTCGCAGTGGAGCTGCTGGTCGACACCGGTCGCCGCCCCGAGGACATCTGTCGCCTCCCCTGGGACTGCCTCAGGCGTGAGCACGACGGGAAAGCCGTCCTGGTCTACGACAACCACAAGGCCAACCGACTCGGACGTCGGCTGCCGATCTCCGAAGCGACGGCCACGCTGATCACCAAGCAGCAGAAGGCAATCCGTGACCGGTTCCCCCAGACACGTCCCAGGGAGCTCAAGCTGCTGCCCTCGCCGGTGATGAACCCGGACGGAACCAAGCCCATCAGCGAGAACTGGGTCAGCAACCGTCACAGGCGCTGGGTCGCCTCGCTGCCCGAGCTCGCCGTTCCTACAGCGGTCGAGGACAGCGGCCAACTGGTCACCAAAATGCTGCCCTTCGACAAGGGGCGCATCTTCCTCTACGCCTACCGGCACAGTTTCGCCCAGCGTCACGCGGACGCCGGCGTCCCACCGGATGTCCTGCGAGACCTCATGGATCACCGGGACATGACCACCACCCAGTGCTACTACCGGGTCAGCGAGAAGCGCCTACGTGAGGCTGTCGAGCGAGTGACCACCATGCAGTTCGACCGCCACGGCAAACGGATCTGGCGGGAAGCAAAAGCACTCCTGGACTCCGAGCACGCCCGCCGCGCCATCGGCGAAGTAGCCGTTCCCTACGGGGTCTGCACCGAACCCAGCAACGTCGCCGCTGGCGGCCAGGACTGCCCGGTCAGATTCCGCTGCGTCGGCTGCGGGCACTTCCGCACCGACGTCTCCTACCTGCCCGACCTTGAGTCATACCTCGGCGACCTGCTGCGCAACCGGGAGCGCCTCCTGACCGTGGTCGACGCGGACACCTGGGCCAAGAACGAGGCAATGCCCTCGGACGAGGAGATCAGCCGCATCCGCCGCCTTATCGACCGGGTGCGCGGCGAGCTCGACCAACTCACCGAGGAAGACCACGCTCAGACCCTCGAAGCCGTCACGATTGTCCGCCGCGCCCGCAACGGCCTCGTCGGCCTCGGCCTACCCCGGATCCGACAGCCCCTGCCCGACGTCCGACCGGAGCGACCCGCATGACCAACCCCATGATTCAAGGCCGTCGAGCCGACTCCGCCCGCCGCCGCGAACGGGTACTCAAGGCTCTCCGGACGGCCAACGCGAACGGGTCCGAGATCAGCGTCTCAGCAGTGGCCCGCGCGGCTGGCGTGGATCGCACCTTTCTCTACCGGCACCGCGACCTGCTCAGCCAGGTCCACGCTGCCGCCAGCAACCCGCCCGGCACTCATGCGAACGGCCCGCAGGTCAGCCGTGACTCCTTGAAGGCCGACCTCGCCAACGCTCATGACCGCCTCAGCCGCCAGGCCACTCATATCCGACAACTGGAGCAGAAGCTAAGCGCCTTGCTCGGTGAACGGGTCTGGGCAGAATCCGGTATCGGCACGCCCACCGACATCGAGGAACTTCAACGCCGCATCACGTCCCTGGAACAGCAGGTGGTGGACCTGACCAACCAGCTCGAAAAACGCGACCAAGACCTCGACGCCGCCCGGGCGGCCAACCGCGAACTGATGTCTCGCCTCAACGCGCCACGCCCCAGGGCGTCGCCAAGGTAGCCGATCAACGGCTGACGCGGCTGGTGTCGGCTGGATAGTCGGGCAGGGTCACGGTGCTGCTGACTTTCTCCCCCAGCCTGAGCATTCCGTTCAGGAACAAAGGACGGGACAAGACGGTGTTGCGGAACCGTATGCCGGCGGTGGTGCCGGGCGCGAGGAACTTCCCGGTGCGGCCGCCGCCTGCCTGACACCCCCTGGCGTACTTCCGGAGCCTGCTCTCGTACCGGGCGAAGGCCACCCGATGGTCGCCCTCGGCTCGCGCGAGTTCGCCGGCCAGCACGTATGCGGCGACGACCGCGGTTCCCGTGCCCATGCCACCGATGGTGGCCCCGCAGGCGGCGTCACCGACGAGGCACACTCGCCCCGTCGACCAGGTATCCACGTCCGCCCGGCTGATCGAGTCGAAGTACAGGTCGGGGGCCTGGTGCAGCGCGCTCAGCAGGCGGGGCACCTCCCAGCCGAGGCCGGAGAACGCCTTGTCAATCAGACGCTTCTGCTGTTCGGGATCGTGGCGGTCGTACGACAGCTCAGGCGCGGCGAATACAAAGAACGCCCCTGCCTGCGCCGGGTCCCGGTGGTCGGCACCGACGGAGGCGAACCGACCCGGGACGTTGTACCCGATCGAGCCCTTTCCCAGGCCCAGGTGGTTGGGCAGTTGCCAGGTGGCGGCGTAGTAGCCGAGGTGGCTCACATAGCGCTCCTCCGGGCCGAAGGCGAGGCGACGGACGTTGGAGTGCAACCCGTCCGCGCCGATGACCAGGTCGAAGTCGCGCGGGGCTCCGCTTTGGAAGTCGACCCGCACGCCGGAGGAGGTCTCCGTGAGGCTGGTGATCGAGTCGCCGAAGATGTACTCGGTGTGGGGGAGGCTGTGTTCGTACAGCACTTTGGCCAGGTCTCCGCGGAGCACCTCTATCTCGCCGCCGGCGAACTCGGCTGGCAGATGCAGCAGTGTCCGGCCGAGTTCGTCGACGAAGCGCACCGGGCTGCCGCCGGTCTGGATAAGTCGTAGCTCGGCGATCAGGCCCATGCGCTCCAACACGGTCAGGTGCGTTTCACCACGGAAGTCGACGGCCTGGCCCCCCTTGCGTAAGGCCGGGGCCAGTTCGACGACCGTGGGCCTGAAGCCGTGGCGTCCCAGCCAGTAAGCCAGCGCCGGACCGGCGATACTCGCGCCGGAGATGAGGACGTTCCTGTTCACGGGTTCCTCCGCTCTAAAACTGTGTCCGATGGACACTAATAATTACTGTGTACCGTAGACACAGTTAGTTCGGCAAGGCCGGTGGAGGGGTGGCAGACATGGGTGGCGAGCACGCCGAGTTGGTGCGGCTGCTGTGGGGACCGCACCCCAAGCCCGCGCGAGGTCCCCGACCAAAATTCGATCTGGACCTCATCGCGCGGGCCGGGATCGAGATCGCCGACGCGGAGGGATTGGCCGAGGTGTCCATGCAGCGGGTCGCCGCCCAACTGGGCGTGACCAAGATGGCGCTGTACCGGTATGTGCCAGGCAAGGCGGAGTTGGTCGCTCTGATGGTGGACGCCGCGATCGGCCCCTACCCGGAGGCGAAGGCGCGGCGCGGTGGCTGGCGTGAACAGCTGGAGGAATGGGCTCGCCAACTGCTCACCGTGTTTCGCCAGCACCCCTGGGCGCTGGACGCCACCATCGGGCCACGGATCCCGGGGCCTGGAGAACTGTCCTGGCTGGAGCACGCCATCTCGGCCCTGGATGGCACGGGGCTGAGCGGCGCCGAGCGGATGGACGCGGCTGTCCTGCTGGTGGGTCACGTACGCGGCATCACCCAGCAAGCCCGCGCAGCAGGCCCCGCGGGCAACCCCGAGGCCCAGCTCGGCACCATCCTTGGCGCTCTGATGCAGACACACGGCGAGCGATTCCCCGCGCTCACTGAGGCCCTCGCGTCAACAGCCCAGTCCGACGGGCAGGATCAGGCATGGGAGTTCGGCCTGCAGCGCATCCTGGACGGCTTGGCCGCCCTCATCGACAAGCGCACGCGCTGACCGCTGCTTGGATCACAGTCGGCTGGCCTGCCCTGCTCGCCGCCGCACGTTGGCAGGAGCCGGTCGCCGCTGGCCAGGTGCCGCGCGTCGCCCTCGACGAGCTACCGGCTACCTCAGACGGCCCGGCCGAAGCCGACGCCGGCCAAGACGCAACATCCACGGACCGGCCAGCCGGTGAGTCAGCTTGCACCACACGTGTTGCGATCAGTACCTTTCCGAGCCGAGCCACTGATCTGCGAAAACCTCCTTGGAACGCACGCCGGGACCGGCCACCCCAAGAGAACAGGCCAACCGGTCCGGATAGAAGGGCAGTCGGGAGCGGAAGATGGTGGAGGAGATGAGTCCGTCGAGCGCCTCATCCCCGGCGCCGCCCCGGCTTACCCGACCGTCACGGTCACCGAAACGCTGCCCGGCACCGTAGAGAAGAAGCACACCTGGACCGGCGTGTTCACCGCCCTGTACGGCCGGCCGCGCACGGGCGAGCAGACCAGCCCGCTCGCCCAGGCCGAGGACGCCGAGCGTCGCCGGGACCTCGTCGGCGAGGCCGGCGCGCCCTCATGTCGGCCGGGGCCGCGCTGGAGTTCGTGCCCTGGTACCCGTGCCGCCCCGGCGACCGCCCGAGGCAAGTACGTCAGCCGAGTCCGCCCGGCACGCCATGCGTTATGCAGACTCCGCACGCGCCCTGCTGGAACAGGCCGCTGAACAAACCTGTGAGAGCACGCAGTGACCTTCTGCGATTCTGCTTGTCATGCCTGCACGAAATCGACGATTGCCCCGCCACCGTGCGTGGCCTCTGACCACCACCGACATCAACGAGAGTCTTGGCTCCTGCATGAGCCGCGTCACGGACCTGAGATTCCTCACTGGGCACGACAGCGGGACCATCGTCCTGGGAGCTGAATGGGTCGCTCCGAACCCCCGTAACTACGGCCGCGGCATCCACCCGGACATGGTCGGCATTCGCATTGACGTCCACCCGGTCGATGCCAGTGAACGTGCTGCGGTCCGCGCTGTTCTACGAGCGCATGCCCTCCCACAGCTCCATGAATGGATCACGCAGGCGATCACTGCCGACGAGACCTGGCAACTGACCCCTCACCAGCACTACTGGCGGCTCACCGACGGCTGCCTCACCCAACACGATGACGCGTGAACCGAGTCGGGTTCCAGCCGAGAAACCTTCAGTCCGTCTGAACTTGCGGGGCTCCACGGGTGTGAGTAGTTGCGGTACAGAAAGTGCCGTTGCTGGACGAGCCGGGCGGTGGCCTCGCCGGCGACAGGCGTGAGGGCGTCCAGGCCGGTGAGGGTGACCATGGTGCCCGAGTCGAGGACCTGGACGAGCGTGTGGGCGGTGCGCTGCTCCTTCGGTGAGGTGGAAAACCCGCTTCCTTGATACCCCGCCGGGTATCCGGCGCAGTGGACGCAATGCCGTACCCAGGGATATAGGGGATGTTCTGGACCTAGGAATACCCCCGGGGGTACCCCTGTTAGGGTGGGTACACCAAATACCCCCCGGGGTACGCCGTTCTTGTGGAGGAGCCGCAGTCGTGTTCTTCATCGACACCCTTGAGTTGGAGGGTCTGGGCAACCGCAGCTACCTGGTCGGCGGGGCCGCTGCCGCGGTGGTCATCGATCCGCCGCGCGACATCGACCAGGTGATCGCCGCCGCCGCCGGGCGCGGGGTGCGCATCGCGTACGTGGCGGAGACCCACGTGCACAACGACTACGTCACCGGTGGCCTGGAGCTGGCCCGCGTCACCGGCGCCTCCTATCTGGTGCCGGCCGCGGCGCACGTGTCCTTCGCCCGCACCCCGGTCGCCGACGGCGACACCGTAGACGTGGACGCGGGTCTGGTCCTGCGCGCGATCGCCACGCCCGGGCACACCCCGCACCACACCTCCTACGTCCTGGAGCAGAACGGGCGCGGTGTGGCGGCGTTCACCGGCGGATCGCTGCTGATCGGCACGGTGGGCCGCCCCGACCTAGTGGAGCCGCGGCTGACCGAGCAGCTGGCCCGGGCCCAGCACGCCTCCGCCCGCCGCCTGGCCGTCGAGCTGGACGACGAGGTGCCGGTGCTGCCCACCCACGGGTTCGGCAGCTTCTGCTCCTCCGCCCAGGCCGAGGGGGACGCGACCACGATCGGCAAGGAACGCACCAGCAACGACGCGCTCACCCTGGACGTGGACACCTTCGTTCAGCGGATGCTCGCCGGGCTGGAGGACGTGCCCGCCTACTACGCGCACATGGGCCCGGCCAACGCCGCGGGCCCCGCCCCCGTCGACCTGACCCCGCCCGAGCGTGCGGGCGCAGGCGAGATCTCCTCCCGGCTGGCCGCGGGCGAGTGGGTCGTGGACCTGCGCAGCCGCATGGCCTTCGCCGAGGGGCATGTGGCCGGGTCGTTCAACTTCGAGGGCGAGGGCAAGCTCGCCACCTACCTGGCATGGCTGATCCCGTGGGGCAAGCCGGTCACCCTGCTCGCCGACACCCCGGAGCAGATCGCCCACGCGCAGCGGGAGCTGGCGCGGGTGGGCATCGACCGCCCGGCCGCCGCCGCCACCGGCGACCCGGCCGGCTGGGTCCGTGAAGGCGAGCAGCTCGTCTCCTTCCCGCGTGCCCGCTTCGCCGACCTCGCCGAGATCCGTCAGCGCGGCGATGACGTGGTCGTCCTGGACGTGCGCCGGGACTCAGAGCGCGCAGGCGGCTACATCGACGGCTCGGTCCACATCCCGATCCACGAGCTGCACGGCCGCACCGGCGAGGTGCCGGACGGCACGGTGTGGGTGCACTGCGCCGGCGGGATGCGCGCGGCGATCGCCGCCTCCCTGCTCGATGCTGCCGGCCGCGACGTGGTCGCCGTCGACGACGGCTTCGACGCCGCGACGGAAGCCGGGCTGCCCCTGGCCTCCGCCTGAGTTCGGCCGCCCCCCCGCAAGGAAGGAAGCGTGTGATGTTCCTCTTTCGCCGAAACGGGCCCCGCGTCACGGTCGACGAGGCACACAGCCGCACCAGCGGCGACCGGCCCGACGCCGTCCTGCTGGACGTCCGTGAAAAGCCCGAATGGACCGCGGGCCACGCCCCGGGCGCCGTCCACGTACCGCTGACGGAACTGGTCGCCGGCGCCACCCTGCCCGCCCAGGCGCGGGGCCGTCCGCTGGTGGTGATCTGCCGCAGCGGACACCGCTCCCAGCAGGCGGCGAAGCTCCTCGCCGGGCGCGGAGCGCAGGCGGTGGACGTCGAGGGCGGCATGAACGCGTGGGCCGCCGCCGGACACCCGGTCGTCGACGAACGCGGGAACAGCGGCCAGATAGCGTGACCGTACTCGTTCTCGCCCTCATCGCTGGGGCTGTCATCGGCCTCGCCCTCGGAGCCCTCGGCGGCGGCGGCAGCGTCCTTGCCGTACCGGCACTGATCTACCTGCTCGGCTTCACTCCGGCCGCCGCCACCACCGCCGGTCTGATCATCGTCACCGCCACCTCCGCCACCGCCCTGTACGCCCACACCCGCGACGGGAAGGTGGCATGGAAGACAGGGGCGCTGTTCGCCGCGGCGGGCATCGTCCCCGCCTTCCTCGCGGGCGCCGTCGCGGGGCGCCTGCCCGAAGCGGTACTGACGGCGGCGTTCGCGGTCATCGCCGCGCTGGCGGCCCTGCGCATGCTGCGTCCGTCCGCGTCCGAGCCGCCAGACCGGATCCGTCCCGGCAAGGCAGCCGGTGCCGGTGCCGGACTCGGCACCGTGACGGGCTTTCTGGGGGTCGGCGGGGGATTCCTCGCTGTGCCCGCCCTGGTGAGCGTCCTGGGACTGGCCATGCGCCGGGCGGTGGGCACCAGCCTGCTCGTCATCACAGTGAACTCGCTCGCCGCGCTCGCCGCTCGCACCGGCACCAGCAGCGGGCTCCACTGGGAGATCATCGGCCCCTTCACCGGAGCGGCGATCCTCGGCGCCTGGGACGGCAAACGCCTCGCGACGAAGATCTCCGGCACCACCCTTCAGAAGATCTTCGCCGGCGTCCTGCTGGCAGTGGCGGCCTTCATGCTCGTCGACGTGATCGTCTGAACACGAGGGCCGCCACCGGCTCAGACCAGGGACCGGAAGCGCTTCTCCAGCCGGCCGCGCATCTCACGACCGCCTTCCGTCCGGCTCCCGTCAGACCAAGCTCAGCACACTCCGACACCCAAGGATGGCATCTGCCATGACCACACCCACGGCCCTCGCCACCGACGAGGCGCGCACCCGCCTGCACGAACTGACCATCATCGACGTGCGCACCCCAGGCGAATACGCCGGCGGCCATCTCCCCGGCGCGCTCAACATCCCCCTCGACCAGATCCAGCGCGCGCTGCCCGACATCCGTCACGCCACCGACCGCGGCGACGTCCTGGTCGTCTGCGCCTCGGGCGCCCGCTCCGAGAACGCCTGCAAGATCCTCGCGGAGAACGGCATCACCGCCGCCACCCTGTCGGGAGGCACCGGCGCCTGGGCGGCCGACGGCCACGAGCTCCACCGCCCCCAGGGCGCCTCCCGTGCCACCTGGGGAATGGAGCGGCAGGTAAGGCTCACCGCAGGAGTGATCGTGCTGCTCGGCCTGCTGCTCGGGCTCGTCGTCCACCCCGCCTTCCAGCTCATCTCCGCCGGCATCGCGGGCGGCCTGGTCTTCTCCGCCCTGACCAACACCTGCGGCATGGCCGCCATGCTCGCCAAGCTCCCCCACAACCGCCCCCGCGCCGCCGACCTCGACAACACGCTGGCCGCACTGCGCAACCGCTGAACCACACCACAAAGGGGAGGGACCCGGCTCCGGATCCCTCCCCTTTCGCATGCCAGGCCATATGGCCAACCGCTCCGAACCGGGCGGGTGGTCCGGCGTCGCGGCACCACAAGTCAGGCCAGGGAAAGGAACAGCTTCTCCAGCCGAGTACGCATCTGCTCCCGGTCACCGGAAGCAGCCATGTCCGCATCGGTCAGGCAGTGCTGCAGCCCGGTGGCGATGATCGCGAAACCGGCCTTGTCCAAAGCCCTGGACGCCGCGGCGAGCTGGGTGACAACGTCCTCGCAGTCCCGCCCCTCTTCAATCATCTTGATCACACCGGCGATCTGACCCTGCGCCCGGCGCAGTCGGTTGACCACCGTCTTCAGTTCCTCAGCCGCCATCGCCAGTTCCACAACCCACACTCCTTCGAGATACCCCCTTGGGTATCCTACCGAAGGGGTAACCCCAACCGGGCGAAGGAAAGTCCCCGTCGCGCTGCGCGTACCGACCCCGGCCGATCGGGGTCCGGGCCAGCCCTGGCGGCCGGGCACCCCGCCCCCGGCACCGATCGACCCTGACCTGCCGAGGGCGGACGCCCGTATCGAGTACGCGCGCTGCTCGACGCTCGGGCAGGAACTCGACTCCCAGCTCGACGATGCGCCTGTCTCCGCGATCGAGCATCCGCCCGAATGCGGTTCTCCTGTGCGGACTTGAGGGGAGGGGACTGTCAGTGCCCGACGCCGACCAGGCCCGGCGCCAGCATGCTTACCTGGGTCATGCCCCCAGATCCTCCGTCACGGACAGGCACTCGGCGAGCAGGTCGACGACGTCGCGCCAGGCTCGCTGCGCGTGCCGTGGGTGGTAGCCGACGCCGGGGACCGTGGGGTGGTCGACCGGCGGGTGGTGGAAGGCGTGCAAGGCGCCGCCGTAGATCGTGAGGCGCCAGTCGACGCCCGCGGCCTGCATCTCAGCGGTGAACGCGTTCCGTTGCGCGGGCGGCATGATCGGGTCTTCCGACCCGACCCCGGCCCACACCGGGCAGCGGATGCGCGCCGCCTCGCCCGGTCGGCCCGTGGTCAGTGCGTTGACTGTCCCGATCGCGCGCAGGTTGACGCCGTCGCGCCCGAGTTCCAGCCCGACGGCGCCCCCGGTGCCGTAGCCGATGGCGGCGATCCGGTCGGGGGCGGTCCGCGGTTCGGTGCGCAACACGTCGAGCGCCGCGTGGCCGATGCCCCGCATCCGGTCGGGATCGGCGAGCAGTGGCATGCAACGGGCCAGCATCTCCTCGGGGTCACTCAAATAGCGCCCGCCGTGAAGGTCGAAGGCCAGCGCTACATATCCCAGCTCGGCGAGAGCGTCGGCCCGGCGGCGCTCGACGTCGCTGAGCCCCATGCCCTCTGGTCCGAGCAGCACCGCGGGCCGGCGGTCGACGCCGGCCGGGAGCGCGAGGTGCCCGATCATCGTCAAACCGTCAGCCGGGTACTCGACCGTACGCGTCGTCATCTTCGTCATGAGACTGGACGGTACTGATCGTCGAGCCCGGTCCGGCCGGTGTTCTGCCGCTGGCAGACGCTCAACATCACCACCAACGACACCGAGCCGAATGGGTGGGGGCCGGGAGCTCAGGGCTGCGAGATCATCTCGTCGCCCCACCCGAGGAACCCGGACAGCACGGTGACGGGCAGTCGCTACGGCATCCGGTCAGCCCTCGGGGCGCAGCAGGCCGCGCTCGTACGCCTTCACCAGGTGCTGCGGGACGAGGTGGCGGACCCCGTCGACGGTGACCGGGACGAGCTGCGGCGTCGTGGCCTTCCACTGCGCGCGGCGGTGACGGGTGTTGCTGCGGGACATCTTCCGCTTGGGCACGGCCATGGCGGACCTCCTCGGTGGGGTGATGAGCACCGAGGACGCTACATGAAAATGGATCCCATTAGCAATTGTGGGCCGCCGCACCCGGGTGCGGCGGCACTACGCTGGGGGCGTGACCGACACCAGCAAGCGGCCGCTCGCCGTGTTCGACCTGGACAACACCCTCGCCGACACGGCCCACCGGCAGCGCTTCCTGGAGTGCAGGCCCCGTGACTGGGACGCCTTCTTCGCTGCCGCGCCGCAGGATCCGCCGATCCCCGAGGGCATCGCCCTGGCCGTGGAGAGCGCGCGGGAGTGCGAGGTCGTCTATCTGACCGGGCGGCCCGAGCGGTGCCGGCGCGACACCCTGGACTGGCTCGAACGGCAGGGGCTGCCCGAGGGGCGCGTGTACATGCGGCGCGACAGCGACCGTCGGCCCGCCCGCCGTACCAAGCTGGAGATCCTGCGCCGGCTCGGCCGTGACCGTGCGGTGCGGGTCCTGGTGGACGACGACGACCTGGTGTGCGACGACGCCGAAGCGGCCGGCTTCACCGTCGTCCGGGCGCGCTGGGCTGTGCCCTCGGTGACCCTTCGGGTGGCGCAGGAGCGGGAGGGGCGTACCTGAACCGGTCCGGCCCGCGGGCCGGACGCCGCGCCGGCGGCGGGATCACTCCGACTCCTCCAGGCGGAAGCCGACCTTCAGGCCGACCTGCCAGTGTGCGATCTCGCCGTTGTCGATCTGGCCCCGCACCTGGGTCACCTCGAACCAGTCCAGGTTGCGCAGGGTCTGCGAAGCGCGGCTGATGCCGTTGCGGATCGCCTGGTCCACGCCCTCCGGCGAGGTGCCGACGATCTCCGTGACCCGGTAGGTGTGGTTCGACATGCGGGTGCTCCTCTCCGCGCCTGCGGCTGCGTCACGCGTATGCCACGCGTCACTCCACCGTGCCCCAAGCCGGACCCGAGCGCGAGGCGTCGAAGACGGATATTCCTATCTATCTGATGATATAAGGATCATGTTGTAAGGGGTGTGGCTGCTCGCTTTCGGTGCTCCCGCGGCCACGCCCACGCTCTGCGATGGGAGGTTTGGAGGAGACCATGCGGCGGTTCAGAATCCCGATGACCCGACAGGCGCCGGTCCCCATGGCGCGCCACCCCGTCCACCGCGAGGAGACCCGGGCCCGTTGGTACGCCCCCTTCTCGGTGAGTGTGGACCTCCTTGCCGCGGCCCTCCCGGTCACGGCGGCTTTCGTGGAGGTCCACGAACCCCACCCGCTGCGCCTCGCGGCCGTCGCGGCCCTGCTGTGGCCGCTCATCGGCGTGGTCAGCAAGCGGTACACCCCGCAGGCCTGGGGCGACGGGGGAGGGCTCCGCGCCGTGATACGGGACTGGCTGGTGCTGGTCGGCGCCCTGGCGACGCTCCGCGTGGTCTGCGGACTGGACAGCGTGCCCGCCGAGGCGTTCACCGCGCTGATCCCCGCGCTGGTGCTCACCGGCGTCTGCCAGAAGGTGATCCACCGTCACCTCCTCGCCGCCCGCCGCGACGCGCGCGCCCTGCGCCCCGTGGTGGTCGTCGGCGAGGCCCCGACCATCGACGCCGTGGTCGAGCAGCTCGCCCAGCGCACCGACCACGAGTACGTGGTCGTCGGCGCCTGCCCGGTCGGCGACGGCGACGTGCGCTCCGGGGTCCCGGTGTGCGAACGGCTGCCCTGCGAGGCACCGGAAACGCCCGAGGCGGACGCCGTCGCCGTGCTCGGCGCGGCCGACGAACTCGCGGCCGAACTGGTCTTCGTGGCGCCCGGACCGTACATGTCCGGCGAACGGGTGCGGCGGCTGTCCTGGGCGCTGCACGACCAGGGCCGCTCGCTGATGGTGCTGCCCGGCATCATCGAGGTGGCGCGCCGGCGGGTACGGCTGACCTCCGCGGCCGGCCTCACCCTGCTGCACATCGCACCACCGCTCCAGCGCGGCACGCACGCCCGGGTGAAGGGCCTGATGGACCGGGCGGGCGCCCTGGCGCTGATCGTCCTGCTCTCGCCGCTGCTGCTCCTGCTGGCGCTGGCCGTCCGGCTCGGCTCACCCGGTCCGATCCTGTACCGCCAGACCCGCGTCGGCCGGAACCTGGTGCCGTTCCCCATGTGGAAGTTCCGCACGATGGTGGTCGACGCCGACCGGCTCAAGAGCGGACTGGAGGCGGAGAACGAGAACGACGGGCACATGTTCAAGATGCGCCGGGACCCCCGGGTCACCCCGGTCGGGCGCGTCCTGCGCCGCTACTCCCTGGACGAGCTGCCCCAGCTGTTCAACATCCTCTTCGGCCACATGTCGCTGGTCGGGCCGCGTCCCCCGCTGCCCGAGGAGGTCGCCAAGTACAACGCGATCGAGCTGCGCCGGCTCAGCGTCAAGCCGGGCCTGACCGGCCTGTGGCAGGTGAGCGGCCGCTCGGACCTGTCCTGGCGCGAGACGGTCGCCCTCGACCTGCGCTACGTCGACAACTGGTCGCTGGCCGGCGACATGAACGTCATGGCCCGCACCGTGCGCGCGGTGCTGGACGGCCAGGGCGCCTACTGAGACGGATGCGGCGCCGGCGGCGCCGCATCCGCCATCCGGGCACGTCTGCCGTCAACACGCGGTGATCGCGGGTGATCCGCCGCCGGCGGCGTGAAGGATCGCGGACGTCGACGTCTCGGGCCCTCGGAAGGGACACCGCCATGGCACAGACCACAGCCGCACAGCCCGCCGCCCCGCACCCGGGTGACACCACCGGCGCCACGACGCACCGGCCCGTCGTGGCGCGGTCCCTGCGCGGCTTCACCGGCGCCGGATACGACAAGGGGCGGCCCCTGCCGGTGCAGGCCGCCTGGTTCGCCGCCCAGCACCTGTTGTTCGTCAAGTGGTGGTTCCCGGCCCGCTGGCGGCCGGCCCTGCTGCGCGCCTTCGGGGCCCGCGTCGGACAGCGGGTGCTGATCCGGCGCGGGGTGCGCGTCCACTGGCCGTGGAAGCTGGACATCGGCGACGACGTGTGGATCGGTGAGGACGCCTGGATCCTCAACCTCGAACCGGTCACGATCGGCAGCGACTGCTGCGTCTCACAGAGCGCGCTGCTGTGCACGGGCAGCCACCGCCGCCGCTCCGCCACCTTCGAGTTCGACAACGGCCCCATCCGGCTGGAGCCGGGCAGCTGGGTCGCGGCCCGCGCGGTGGTGCTGCGCGGCGTCACCGTCGGCCGGGGCGGTGTGGTGGGCGCCGGGGCGGTCGCCCACCGGGACCTCGCACCGGGCGCGGTCCTGACCACGGACGGCACGAAGGGAGCCACGGCATGAAGCTCGTCCACGCGGTCACACTGGTCAGCGACGACGGGGCCTTCGGCGGGCCGACGAGCGTGGCCCTCGCCCAGCTCCAGGAGTGCGCCGCCCGCGGCCACGACGTGACCCTGGTGTCGCTGTGGCGGGGCAGGTCACCCGCCGCGCGGCGCATCGGTGCCGTCCGGTTCGTCTCCCGCCCCGCGTGGCGCCTCGTCCCGGGCCGGGGCTGCCTCGGGCTCATGCACCCGCTGCTGCTGCGGGACCTGTGGCGGGCGATGGGGCGCGCCGACGCCGTCCACCTGCACGCGGGACGCGACCTGGTCTCGCTCGCCGCGCTCATTGTGGCCCGGCTGCGGCGCACCGCCTTCGTCACCCAGACGCACGGCATGGTCGAGCCGCGCTCCGGCGTCGTGGCGCGTGTCTTCGACGCGGTGTACGTGCCGCTGCTGCGCCGGGCCCGCTGCTGCTTCGTGCTCACCGAGCGGGAGCGGCGGGCGCTGAGCGAGGTGCTGGGCCCGGACGGGCCGCCGCTGGTGACCCTGCCCAACGGCCTGCGCGCGGCGGGCGACGAGGCGCGCACCCGGCCGCGCGACGACCACCAGGTGATCTTCCTCGCCCGGCTCCACCCCCGTAAACGGCCCGAGGCGTTCGTCGAGATGGCCGCCCTGGTCCACAAGGAGATGCCCGAGGCCCGCTTCACGCTGTACGGCGCGGACGAGGGCTCCCTGCCGGCGGTGTCGCGGCTCATCGCGGACCGAGGGCTGACCGACGTGGTCTCCTACGGCGGCGCGCTGGACCACGCCGCCGCGCTGGAGGCCTACCGCAGGGCCGCCGTGTACGTGCTGCCGAGCGTGCACGAGCCGTTCCCGATGACGGTCCTGGAGGCGCTGGCCGAGGGCACCCCGGTGGTGTGCACGGACAGCAGCGGCATCGCGGCCGAACTGGCCCGCCGGGAAGCGGCCCTGGTCACCGACGGCAGCCCCGAGGCCCTGGCCGACGCGGTGTGCCTGCTGCTCGCCGACACGCCGCTGCGCCGCCGCCTGGCCGACACCGGCCGGCGCGCGATCGACGAGGTCTTCTCGATCCGCGCGGTCGTGGACCGCCTGGAGACCGCCTACCGGAACCGCGCCCCGCAGACCTGACGGATCGACGCAGGGCACTCCTGCCCGAAGAACCCCTCGGCCCCGCCGTGTCGACGGCGGGGCCGAGGGGTTCTTCGGGCGGGGTCAGCGTGTCCGGGGGCGGCCGACCCGGCGGAGGATGTCCTCGAAACGGGAGGCGCAGTCCTCCAGGGCGAATTCCCGTTCGGCCAGGGCGCGGCTCTCCTTGCCCAGTGACTGCGCGCGCGCCGGGTCGGACAGGACCTCCCGGGCCCAGACGCAGGCCTCGTCGAGCGCGGACTCCTCCGGCGGGAAGACCGCGGACCCCGCCTGCCGCAGCAGTTGCGCGGCCAGGTTGTCGGCCGGCATCAGGCCCAGCACCGGACGCCCGGCGCACAGGTACGACAGCGTCTTGGACGGGACGGAGAACTCGCCGGCGTCCGCCGCCAGGAGGACGACGAGGAGGTCGCCCGTGCCCAGCACCTCGGGCAGCCGCTCGTAGGGCTGGAAGGGCAGCAGCGTCAGCTCGACCCCGTGCGCGGCGGCGGCCTCCCGCAGCACGGGCACGGCCGGGCCGTCATTGACGACGACGAGACGGACCGGGGTGCCCCGCTCCCGCAGCCGCTCGGCCAGCCGCACCAACAGCACCGGGTTGTGCTTCAGGCCGAGGGTGCCGGAGTACAGCACCGTCCGCACCCCGTCCAGCCCCTGCTCGGCCGACCAGGCGTTGGCCCGCGGCACCGGGACGATCTCGTCCAGCGGCGCCCAGTTGGGGATGACGGTGACCTTGCCGGCCGTGCCCCACCGCTCGTGGATCCGCACGAAGGACTCGGCGATCACCACGATGGCCGCGGCCCGCCGCGCCGACCACTTCTCGCCCGCCCCGAACACCTTGGCGGCGACACCCATGGATTTCGCCACGTCGGCGGCGGCGAAGCTCTTCAGGGCGACGGCGGTCACGTCCTGGTGCCACAGCACCCAGGGGATGCGCAGCCGCCGCAGCACCGCCGCCGCCACCACCAGTACCGGGATCGGCAGGTTGGACAGCAGCGCCACGTCGGGCTTCTCCCGCCGTACCTGCCGGGCCAGTTCGAGGCCCAGCAGGGTCTCCTGGCGCAGGCGGTGGAAGTACGCCTCCTTGCGCAGCGCGGTGCCGTCCCCGATGGTGACGAAACGCAGGCCCGGGGTGTCCCCGGCGAGGTTGCCCTTGCCGGAGACGTAGGCCGTGCAGGTCGAGTGGACGACGTCGTGGCCACGGCGCGCCAGTTCCCGGCTCAGCTGGGCCTGGAACGGGTGGCCGCTGTAGTCGTGGACGAGGATCCTCATCGGTTCTCCTGTCCTGGAAGTCGTCCAGCCATCACTGGTGGGAGCGCTTGACCTGGTCGTAGACCCAGGCGTAGGTCTTCTCCAGGCCGTCGACCAGGGTGACCGACGGTTCCCAGCGGTAGATCTCGCGGATCAGGGTGTTGTCGGAGTTGCGGCCGCGCACGCCCTGCGGGGCGTCGAGCCGGTAGGTCCGCTCGCAGCGGACACCCGCGATCCGCTCGACGATGTCGACGAGCTGATTGATCGTCACCAGCTCCGACGACCCGAGGTTGACCGGGACGCCACTGTCCCCCTTCATGATCATCTGTGAGCCGTGCAGGCAGTCGTCGATGTACATGAAAGAGCGGCTCTGCAGCCCGTCTCCCCAGATCTCGATCCGGTGGTCACCGCGGACCGCAGCCTCGGCGACCTTCCGGCACACCGCGGCCGGCGCCTTCTCCCGGCCACCGGTCCAGGTGCCGTGCGGGCCGTACACGTTGTGGTAGCGGGCGACGCGGGTGACGAACCCGTAGTCCTCGGCGTAGTGGCGGCACATGCGCTCGGAGAACAGCTTCTCCCAGCCGTAGCCGTCCTCCGGCTGCGCCGGGTAGGCGTCCTCCTCCCGGAGCGCGGTGACGTTCGGGTCGGTCTGCTTGCCGGCGGCGTACACGCAGGCGGAGGAGGAGTAGAAGTACCGCTCCACACCGGCCTCGTGCGCGGCCTTCAGCATGTGGGTGCTGGTCAGCACCGACATCATGCAGGCGGCCTTGTTGTTCTCGATGAAGCCCATGCCGCCCATGTCGGCGGCCAGCATGTACACCTGCCGGGCGCCGCGCACGCCGTCGCGCGCACTGTCCAGGAGCGACAGGTCGGCGACCACGTTCTCGGCGTCCTGGTGGACCTGGTACCACTCGTTGCGGGGCTTGATGTCGATGGAGCGGACGGTCAGCCCCTGGGCGAGAAGGTCGCCCACGAGGTGCCCCCCGATGAATCCCCCGCCTCCGGCGACGACGACGTCGACCTGCTTGCTCATGCGCACTCCCTTGGGACAGCCGAGATCTGAAGTGAGGTCAGCCGGTCATCCGCGGCCTGCGACATCCGTCCGGCACCGGGCCGGGACTCGGCCGCGCGGAGACCTGCGCGACAAGCTATGCAGACTTGTCATGGTTTGGTGTAAAAGGCACGCCGCTGATAACTAAGATCACCCGATGACTCGGTTTGCGGACTGCTGCACAGAAGTTCTCGATTTGTGCGCGCCTAGGATCATTTGCAGAGTAAAGGCGCTATATATCTTTCGGTGATGTTTCAGCCTGAAAACTCGCTCGGCGGAGAGGTCGGAATGCAGGACGACGCGCGCGTCCGCAGTGTCGCTGCGGTCTTCCTCTGGGCCGTGGTGCTGACCCTCCTGCTGCCGGGGCTGATCCTCCAGTCGGACGGTGTGCGGCTCACGCCCGCGCTCGCTCTGCAGGGCGTCGTGGTGGCGCACACCGGCGGCGCGCTCGCCCGGGTGCTCACCGCGCCCACGGTGCGGTTCGTCGCCTTCGGCTTCTGGGTCTTCGCCTACATCTGGCTCGGCCTGGCGCCCCTGGCGATGGTCGCCACCGACACCTACCCATGGCCCTACCGGACCAGTGAGCAGACCACCTTCGAGGCCGTCGCGGTCGTCGAACTCGGGCTGCTCGCCTACAGCGCCGGAACGGCCCTCGCCGCCCGCCGCCGCCAGGACCGCGCCGGCACCGCCCCGCCGGGGCCACTGGAGCGAGTGCTCTCCCGCCGTGTCGCGCCCTGGCGCCTGCTGACGCTGTGCGGACTCGCCCTCGCCTTCACCTTTCTGCTGATCTCCCGTCAACCCAGCCGCCTTTCGGCCTACTTCACCAGCCGCCAGGCCATCTCCGAGGCCGGCGCGATGGAGAACGCGCAGGACGCCTTCCTCCAGGTCCTGCTCACCTGGTCGCTGTCCGTGCCCGCGTTCTGGGCACTGCTCGGCCTGCTGCGCGTACCGCGTGCGCCGGCCGGCGACCGCTGGCTGCGCGGCGTGCGCTGGCTGCTGCTGCCGGTGCTCCTCGCGCTGAACGCGGTCGTCAACAACCCGATCAGCAAGCCGAGGTTCTGGGTCGGCACCGTCCTGCTGACCCTGCTGTTCTCCGTTCCCCGGCTGTGCCGCCCCCGTGCCTTCAGGGCCACGGCGGCCGCCCTCATCGCCGCTCTCCTGGTCGTCTTCCCCTACAGCGACTACTTCCGCTACAGCGACCGCGAGGACGTCTCCGTCGTCTCCCTCGCCGACCAGTTCACCACCAACGGCGACTACGACGCCTTCCAGCAGGTGCTGACCGGCGTCGACTACGCGCGGGAGCACGGGTTCTCCCCGAAGGACGCGCTCGGCCCCCCGCTGTTCATGGTGCCGCGCTCGCTGTGGCCGGACAAACCCCGGGACACCGGCATCGAACTGGCCCGGTACGCGGGCTACGAGTTCCTCAACCTCTCGGCACCGCTGTGGATCGAGAGTTACCTGTGGGCCGGCCCCTTCGCGGTGGCCGTCGTCTTCTGCCTGCTCGGCGCGGTCGGACGGCGGGTGGACGACGTACGCCATCTGCTGCGCGACCGGCCGGGCACCCTCGCGGCGCTTCTGGTGCCGGCCTTCGCCTTCTACCAGATGGTCTTCCTGCGCGGCAGCCTGCTCGGCATCGCGGGCCCGCTGACGCTGCTGGTGGCCGTCCCGCTGCTCATCAGTACCCGTACCGCCCGGGCAACCCGCTTCCCCGCACCGGCGGTGCCGACCGCACCCATCCGTCACGCATCGATCCCCGGAACAGGAGGGCACCTGTGACCGGCCCCATCCTCTTTGACGACCGGTACGACGAGCCGGACCAGCTGCGCGACCAACTGCGCCGCATCCTGCGCCACCGTGTCCTGATCACGCTGGGAATCCTCCTGGGAGTGCTCGGGGGGCTGGCCCTGTCCGTACAGCGCGCTCACACCTACACCGCCACCAGCGAAGTCCTGGTGCGCTCCACCACCGACCCGTTCGGCGCGATCGGTGTCTCGGCCGACAACCAGATCAGCATGAGCACCGAGCAGCGGATCGCCGCCAGCGCGGCCGTCGTCCTGCGCGCGGCACGCATCCTGGAGCGGCCCGCCGACCAGGCCACCGCGCTCGGGTCCGCGCTGCGGGTCACCAACCCGATGAAGTCCCAGGTCCTGCGCTTCGAGTTCACCGACGACAACCCCGAGCGCGCGGCACGCGGCGCCAACGCCTTCGCCGAGGCCTATCTCGACGACCGCGAGAGCCGCAACGCCGCCACGGTGCAGCGGACCACCCGAGGCCTCCAGCAGCAGATCGCGGTGCTGAACCAGCGACTGGCGCTCGGCCAGGTCGAGGCGACGGCGAAGACCGCCGTGCAGCAGCAGCTCTACAACCTGCAAAAGCGCGTCCTCGACATCAAGTCCCGGGACACCGACGGCGGTGACGTCGTCCGCAAGGCCTCGGCGCCCACTCTGCCGGCGGGCCCCGGGCTGCGCACCATGCTCGCCCTCGGCCTCGGATGCGGACTCCTGCTCGGCATCGTGCTCGCCTGGGCGCGCTCCGCCCTCGACAACCGGGTCCGCTCGGTCGCCGAGGTCCAATCCGCCCTGCGCGCTCCGGTGCTCGGCATCCTGCCCTCCGACGACGGCGGCGACGACGCGCTGCTGACCGTCGGCCGCACCAGCAGCCCCCGCACGGAGGCCTACCGGGCGCTGGCGTTCCGGCTGCGGCAGAACGCCGGTCCGGCCGGCCAGAGCCGGGTGCTCGTGGTGGCCCCCCGGCAGAGCGGCGAGGCCGAGGAGGTCGGCGCCAACCTGGGCGCGGCCCTCGCCGACGACGGCGGCGACGTGCTGCTCGTGGACACCGCCCCCGACACCAGCGGCCTCGCCACCCGGCTGCCGCTGATGCCGTACGAGGCCCCCACCCTGGAGGAGGCGTTCCTGCCCGCCGGCAGCGTCCTCGTCGACACCCACGTCGACGGTCGCTTCGCCTTCGCCTCCAGCGGCACCGGCCGGCGCCGGGGCGTGACCGCCGAGCCCGACATGTCGACCGTCGTCGTCTCGGGGCCGTTCCTCACCCACGCCGACGCGCTGGCCGTCGCCCAGCGCGTCGACGGTGTCCTCGTGGTCGCCCGGCTCGACCGCACCCGGCGGGACGATCTGCGGCAGATGCAGGAGCTGATCGGCTGCTCCGGCGGACGCCTCCTCGGGGCCGTCCTCGACACCGGCCGCCCGCGCCGGCGCATGAAGGCCCTGCGCCGCCGTCCGAGGTTCGGGTCCTCGGCGCACGCCGACACCACGTCCATGGAACTTCCCGCGCAGGACGGCACGTTGAGCATCTCCCACCGATGACCGCCCCCGAGACGACCGCCCGCCCCCGCGCCGGCGCCGCCGCCCCGAGCGGGGTGGCCGCCACCGCGCGGGGCGGCTGGTGGGGGATGGCGGGTTCCGTCGCGAACGCCGTCTTCTCCTTCCTCCTCGTCGGCCTGATCACCCGGGCCGTCGGGGCCCAGGGGGCCGGCGCCGTCTTCACGGGCGTCGCCCTGTTCACCATCCTCAGCAACGCCTGCAAGCTCGGCGCCGACACCGGGCTCGTGCGTTTCGTACCGCGCGACCTCGCCGTGAACGACGGACGCTCGGTGGACGCCCTGCTGCGCACCGCCGTCCTGCCGGCGGCCGTGGCCGGCGTCGCGGCCGCCGTGCCGCTGGTGCTGTCCCCCTCGGTGGCCACCGCGCTCCTGCCGGATCTGGCGCGCGAGGACGCCGTCGCCCTGGTCCGCCTCTTCGGGCTGTTCCTGCCCGCCGCGACCGTGGGCATGGTGCTGCTCGGCGCCACCCGGGGATACGGCACGGTGGTGCCGTTCGTCGCCGTGGAGCAGATCGGCAAACCGGTGCTGCGGGTGCTGATCGCCGTCCCCGTGGCCTTCTGGGCGCCCGGGGTGCTGTCCCTGGCCTCGGCCTGGCTGCTGCCCGCGCTGGCCGGCTCGGTCGCCGCCTGGATCTGCCTGCGCCGCTGCCGTGCCGCCCGTCCCGCGGTCCCACCGGCGGAAGGGGAGAGCGTTCCGTGGCGGGACTTCTGGGGCTTCTCCGCGCCGCGCGCGATCTCCTCCGTCTTCGACATCGGCGCGGTCTGGGTCGGCGTCATCCTGCTGTCCGTGCTGGCCACCCCCGACGAGGCGGGCGTGTACACCGCCATCGGCCGCGTCGTCACCGCGGGCACCCTCGTGCAACTCGCGGTCCGGCTCGCGGTCGCACCGGAGCTCAGCCGTCTGCTCGCCGTCGACAGGATTGACGAGGCGCGGGATCTGCACCGGGTCTCCACCTGCTGGACCGTGCTCTTCTCCTGGCCGCTGTTCGGTGTCGTCGCCTGCTTCCCCGGGACCGTCCTGTCCGTTTTCGGGCCGGAGTTCACCGACGGCGCCCTGGCGCTGCTGGTGCTGTGCGCGGCCTCCATGGTCAACGTCGCGGTCGGCAACGCCCAGACCGTGCTGCTCATGGCCGGCCGCAGCTCCTGGCATCTGGCCGTCACGGCCGTGGCGTTCACGGTGCAGCTGACCGTCGGCGTGCTCGCCGTACCGGTCTGGGGGGTGCTCGGCGCCGCGGTGTCCTGGGGCGCCGCCATCGTCGTGGAGAACCTCTCGGCGGCCGTGCTCATCAGGCTGCGCCTCGGCTTCACCACCGTGCACGGCGCCTATATGAAGGCGCTCGCCGTCGGTCTGGCCGTCTCGTTGCTGCCGATGGCCTCGCGGCAGGACCATGGTGACACTCCGTCAGGACTCGCCGTGGGAATGGCCTTGGGAATGTGCGTATTTGGTATTACTTTGTGGCGATATCAGACGTCGCTGAGGGTGAGCGAACTGGTCGGAGTGCTGCGCCGCCGCGCCGCATGAGCCCAGACCGGTCGTACCGTCCCGGGCCACCCCGTCGGCGTCCCTCCCCTCCACCACTGCCATCCCGGGGTCTCCCTTGCACCTGAGAAAACTCCGTACGAAGCCGGTCGCCAGGGTCGCTGCCACCGCACTCGTGTGCGGCGCCACCGCCCTGCTCGACTCCCCCCTCGCCGCGGCCGCCGACGGCACACCGGCGTTCTCCGCCGATCACCTGACGACCTGGCAGACGGACGGGATCGTCTGGTCGCTGGCCGCCGCGAACGGTGTCGTCTACGTCGGAGGATCCTTCGACACCGTCCGCCCGCCGGGGGCCGCGCCCGGCGACCGCCTGGTGAAGCGCCGCAACTTCGCCGCCTTCGACGCCGTGACCGGCAAACTGCTGCCCTGCGCCCCGTCGTTCAACGGCCACAACCACACCGTGCGGGCCATGAAGGCCTCCCCCGACGGCCGAGTGCTGTACGTGGGCGGATCCTTCAACCGTGCCGGATCCACCGCGGTGGCCAACGCCGCCGCCCTCGACACGGCCGGCTGCACCGTGAAGGAGACCTTCCGGCCGTCGGTGTCCGCCACCGTCCGTGCCATCGAGACCACGGGCAACGCGGTCTACCTGGGAGGCGACTTCACCAAGGTCGGCGGACAGCCCAGGAACCGGGTCGCCGCGCTCACCCCCCAGGGCTCCCTGATGCCCTTCCGGGCCGACGTCGACCAGCCGGTGCGCGCCCTGTCGGTCGCCTCTTCGCACGGCAGGCTCTTCCTCGGGGGCGACTTCGGATCGGTCAACGGAAAGGCGGCCCGCGCGCTCGTCACGCTGCACCCCACCACCGGCAAGACCATCGTCACCTACCCGGACTGGTTCCCGCCGCAGTCGTCGGTGAAGACGATCGCCCGCGACCAGACCCGCTTCTTCGTGGGCGCCGAGGGCCGCGGGCCCGGCATCTTCGACGGCCGGATCGCCGGCCGGCTCACCAACGGCACCCTGGTGTGGAAGGACACCTGCCTCGGCGCCACCCAGTCGGTCCTGCCCTACAAGGGCGTCCTCTTCAGCGCCTCGCACGCGCACAACTGCAGCGAGACGCCCGGCGGGTTCCCCGAGCGCGGCGACCGGCAGCACCTGCTGGCCCAGTCGATCAACGACCGCAGGATCCTGCACTGGTTCCCCGACACCAACGACGGCCTCGGGGAGCAGGTGGGCCCCCGCGCCCTGGTCGTGTCACGGGGCGTGCTGTGGGTGGGCGGCGAGTTCACCCGGGTCAACGACAAGCCGCAGCAGGGCCTCACCCGCTTCGGCAGCCGGGACACCGGGGCCCCCGCGGTCCCCGCCCTGTCGCTGTCCGAGACCGCCCCCGGCAAGGTCACCCTCACTTGGCGCGCCTCCTGGGACCGGGACGACGCCTACCTGACGTACCGGATCTACCGCGACGGCACCCTCGTGGCACGCAAGACCAAGTCCTCCACCCACTGGGACCGTCCGAAGCTCAGCCACACCGACACCGTGCCCGCCGGTACCCGCCACACCTACACCCTCGAGGTGACCGACGGGACGAACACCTCGCCCAAGTCGAACTCCGTGACCGTGACCGTGCCGTCGAAGGCGGCCCAGGACCGAAGGGTGGGTGACGCGCAGTGACACGCATCGGATTCGCGCCCGGCGTCTACGACCTGTTCCACATCGGGCACCTCAACGTCCTGCGCGAGGCGCGCAAGCACTGCGACCGGCTCGTGGCCGGCGTGACCTCCGACGACCTGACCGCGCGCCTGAAGGGCCGGGTCCCCGTCGTCCCGCTGGCCGAGCGCCTGGAGATCGTCCAGGGGGTGCGCTATGTCGACGAGGCCATCGTGGAGACCGAGGTCGACAAGCTGAGCACCTGGAGACGGGTCGGTTTCCACGTCATCTTCAAGGGCGACGACTGGCTGGGGACGCCCAAGTGGACGGAGTACGAACGACGCTTCGCGGAGGTCGGAGTGGACGTCGTGTACTTCCCGTACACCATGCACACCTCCAGCACCCTGCTGCGCGGAGCCCTGGAACTGCTCTCCACCCGCCAGTCGCCGGAGATTCCCTCAGCGCAGCTCCCGGAACCACTTCACCAGGAAGGCGCCCATGAACAGAACGTGGGCCGCCAGCAGCGCGCAGTACACGACGAGGAAGACCTGCTGGCTTCCCAGGAGTAGGAAGCTGACGCAGGTCAGGCCGTAGTCGACCGGCAGGAGTAGCACGGAGCGCAGCCCCGTGGGCGCCCCTGCCGGGGCTGCGCCGGGCGTGCGCCACTTGAGCTTCTCCGTCAGGATCCCGCCGAAGAAGATCACCACGGCCGCGAGCTGGAAGACCATCGGGGCCAGCAGGAAGACCGGGCCGGGCAGCGTGAAGAACCGGTAGAACGACACCAGCACCACCAGGTGCAGGGTGACGATCTTGACGCAGTCCAGCACATGGTCGAGCCACTCGCCCGAGGGGCTCCCCGAGCGCTGGCCGCGCGCGAGCTGGCCGTCCGCCGAGTCCAGCGCGAACCCCACGACCAGGGCCGCGCCGACGCAGGCCGCCATCCCCGGGCCGGGCGGCAGCAGCGCCACCGCGGCCAGGGCCGGGAAGGTGAACAGCGCGCCGAGGACGGTCAGCTGATTCGGCGTCGCCCCCACCCGGTAGGCCAGCGCGGCCAGGAAGCGGCCGGCCGGGCGATTGACGAACACGGTGTAGAGCGAGGCCCCCTTCGGGGGCTTCTGCGCCGCCGACAGGTGTCTGAACACCTCGGCAAAATCAGACATTTTACTCCTTTTAGGAATAAAGCGGCTGGAAAGAAGGCAATTATGACAGAACGGGGAGGCGGGATGTCTCGTCTCAGCCGTCGGCAACTTCTGCGTGGCGGAGCGACGGTGCTCGCCACGACGGCCCTGACGGCGCACAGCGCGTCCGCCGCCGTCGGACCGGAAGCCCGCCCCGCTCCGCCCGGTCCCGCCGGTCCCGGCCGGGGCCGCGGGGCCCGGCCGCCGCTCGTGATCAATGTGGCCGACCTCGGAGCGGTGGGCGACGGACGGACCGACGACACCACCGCGTTCGAGATCGCCTACTCGCTCGCGGCCTCCCGGGTCTCCCGCGGTGTCGGGCGCACGGTGATCGAGATCCCGGCCGGCGACTTCCTCATCACCCGTCCGCACGCGCTGCTGAACGGCGTCGCCCCGCCGCGCGCGGCCAACGGGCTGCGCTTCAGCGGGGCGGGCAAGCGTATGACCACTCTCGTCTTCCGCCCCCGCACCGGCCCGGGCTCCTACCTCTGCCGCAACGAGGACGTCTGGTCGAACCTCTCCTTCGAGCGCGTCCAGTTCCGCTCGGCCACGCCGGGCGCTTCCTTCTTCAGCTCGTACTCCACCGGGCAGGCCCAGGACTACCGGTTCTCGGAGTGCGAGTGGATGGGGGAGTGGGAGTACGGCATCGGCCTGGACGGCACGGACACCAACTCGGAGATGCGCTGGGAGGCGTGCCGGGTCGGCGGCAGCTACCGCAGGGCGTTCCTGTACTCCGGTCTCTCGCAGCGCCACCAGCCGGACCCCAACGACCAGGACCAGTTCCTCAACTACTGGTTCACCGACATGAAGGTCGAGTACGAGTGGGGCAACTTCCTGGAGTTCCCCTACGGCGGTTCGATCACCTGCCGGGGCGGCTCGTACATCATCACCGGCGTCCGCCCGGAACCCACCGAGGAGTACGGCACCAGCAGCACCTTCTTCCGCTTCCCGGTGGCCCGGCACCATGACTCGGTGCAGCGGTTCCACGCCGAGGACATCCGCTTCGAGGTGCGCAACCCGGACGCCCGCGTCATCGACAGCATGTGGCGGACCGGCACGATCCACTTCAGCGACTGCGACGACACCGGAATCGCCTTCAAGGACTTCTCCGCCGACGCCCGACCGCACCGCTACACGGTGGGCCCGCGCGGGCCGCTCATCCGCTACGACTCCTGCCAGCTGGTCGGCCGGCACGAGTACCGGACGACCGACGGGCGGCAGGACCTGCCGACGCTCGCCCGCTACGACATGTGCCTGCTGCGCAGCCACCCGGCGAACGAGTTCCTGGTGACCGAGGGCACCGCGCGGGCCGGCTTCGTCAGCTTCGTCGACTGCCTCGACGGCTCCGGCGCGGTCGACGAGTCCACGGCGGGCCCCGGCGCGGTCGAGGAGTCCACGGCGGGCCCCGGCGTCGTCGAGGAGCCCGCGACGGGTTCCGGCGCCGTCGAGGACTCCGCGACGGCCGAGGCGAGCAGCCCGCCCCTGACGCCCCCGTCGCCGCCGTCGTCTCCCGCGTCCCCGCCTTCGTTCTCGTCGGCGCCGGGCCCGTCGTCCTGAGTCAGCGCGCGACGCTCAGCGACAGCGCGAAGCGTCCGGCGCGGTCCGTCCACCAGTGCGTCAGCTCCAGGCCCGCGGCGGCCAGTTCACCGCGCACTCCGTCCTCCCGGAACTTCGCCGACACCTCCGTCCGCAGCTCCTCGCCCGCCGCGAAGTCGACGGCGAGGTCGAGCGCGGGGATCTTCACCGTCTGCGCCCGCCGCGAGCGCAGCCGCATCTCGATCCACTCGCGGCCGGCGTCCCAGAGGGCCACATGGTCGAAGGCGCCGGCGTCGAAGTCGGCGCCCAGCTCCCGGTTGACGACCGTCAGCACGTTCCTGTTGAACGCGGCCGTCACCCCGGCCGCGTCGTCGTACGCCCGGACCAGCACCCCCTCGTCCTTGACCAGGTCCGTGCCCAGCAGCAGCGCGTCGCCCGGCGCCAGCAGGGCCCGGACCGAGGCGAGGAAAACCGCCCGCTCGCGCGGCAGCAGGTTGCCGATGGTGCCGCCGAGGAACGCCAGCAGCCGCGGGCCCGGAGTGTCCGGCAGCGCCAGCCGGGCGGTGAAGTCGGCGATCAGGGCGTGCACGTGCAGCCCCGGATGCTCGGCGATCAGCGCGTGTCCGGCCCCGGTGAGCGCGCTCTCGCTGACGTCGACCGGCACATAGGTGTGCAGGCCGGTCAGCGCCTCGATCAGATGGCGGGTCTTCTCCGAGGAGCCCGAGCCCAGCTCGACGAGGGTGCGGGCGCCGGACGCGGCGGCGATCTCGGCGGCGCGGTCCAGGAGGATCTCGCGCTCGGCGCGCGTCGGGTAGTACTCGGGCAGTTCGGTGATCCGCTCGAACAGCTCGCTGCCGTGCGCGTCGTAGAACCACTTCGGCGGCAGCGTCTTCGGGGTGGCGGTGAGGCCGTGCAGGACATCGGCGCGCAGAGCGGCGTCCGTGGCGTCCTCGGGAAGGGTTCGGGTGATGTGGAACGGACTCACGTGCGGGTCTCCTCAGGTGGTACGGGTGCCGCGTCCGCGCCCGGGTCCTTGAGCGGGGTGAGCAGGACCTCGGCGCGGTCCGCCGTGAGCAGGGTGCGATCCGGCACCTCCCGCCAGCGCGGGTCGTCGTCGTGGGGCTCGGAGGCCACGACCACGCGGCCGGACTCCGTCAGGTACCAGAGGGTGTCGCCCCAGGCGGTCGCGGTGATCGTCGTGCCGTCGGTTAGCAGCAGGTTGAGACGGGAGTCGGGGGCCGCCGCGCCGACCTCCAGCACGGTGTCGGCCAGCGCCTGGCCCGCGGTGTCCCCGGCCCGCAGCCGGGCCAGGACCAGCGCCCACACGAACGCGGAGTCGTTGCGGGCCTCCATCGACAGCAGGTCGGCCGCGGGCAGCGACCGCGCGAGCGGCTCCAGGGAGCCCGGCCAGCCCCTGACCGCCCCGTTGTGGCTGAACAGCCAGGAACCCGCGGCGAACGGCGCCGCCGCGGCCTCCGCGTCCGCTCCGGCCAGCGTCGCGTCCCGTACGGCGGCCAGCAGCGCGCCGCTGCGCACCACCCGGGCCAGGTCGGCGAAGGACAGGTCCGCCCAGATGGGTCCGGCCCGGCGGTAGCGGGCCGGCACCGGGTCGCCCTCGGCGTACCAACCCACCCCGAAACCGTCGGCGTTGACCGTGCCGTGCCGCTGCCGCCGGGGCGCCCACGACTGGCGGTACAGGCCGTGCGGGGGCTCCACGAGCAGTCGGCCGAGCGGCTCCGGCGGCCCCACGTACGCCGTATGCCGGCACATCAGACGGCCTCCGAACGGGCGGTGCGGAAACCGGAGAAGATCTGCCGCCGGATCGGGTGGTCCCAGTTGCGGAAGGTGCCCCGGCAGGCGACCGGGTCCACCGCGAAGGAACCGCCGCGCAGCACCTTGTAGTCCGGCCCGAAGAACACCTCCGAGTACTCCTTGTACGGGAAGGCCCGGAACCCGGGGTAGGGCCGGAAGTCGCTCGCCGTCCACTCCCACACGTCGCCGATCAACTGCCGTACGCCGAGCGGCGACTCACCCGCCGGGTAGCTGCCGGCGGGGGCGGGCCGCAGATGGCGCTGGCCGAGGTTGGCGTGCTCGGGACCGGGGTCGGCGTCGCCCCACGGGTAACGCGTCGAGCCGCCCGTCACCGGGTCGAAGCGGGCCGCCTTCTCCCACTCGGCCTCGGTGGGCAGCCGGCGCCCGGCCCAGCGGGCGAAGGCGTCCGCCTCGTACCAGCACACGTGCAGCACCGGCTCCTCGCGCGGCACGGCCTCGGTGACGCCGAAGCGGCGGCGCAGCCACTGCCCGCCGTCGCGGTGCCAGAACAGCGGGGCGCGGATGGAGTGCCGGCGGATGTGCGCCCAGCCCTCCGGTGCCCACCAGCGCTCGTCGTCGTAGCCGCCGTCCTCGATGAAGGCCTGGTAGGCGCCGTTGGTGACCGGGGTGGTGTCGATGTGGAAGGGCGCCACCTCCCTCCGGTGTGCCGGGCGTTCGTTGTCCAGCGCCCACGGTTCGCCGGAGGTGCCCATCGTGAACGGGCCGCCGGGGACCAGCACTTCGGCGGGGCCCGTGAACAGCGGCACCGGATCCGGGTCGGGGGCGGTGAGGGCGGGCGGGCCCGAACGGAGCTGATGGGTGATCAGCATCGTCTCGTCGTGCTGCTGTTCGTGCTGCGCGATCATTCCGAAGGCGAAGCCCGCCTCCGTCAGCCGCGTGCCGTGGAAGTCGGCCGCCTCCAGCACGTCCAGCGCCCTTCCGCGCACCTCGGCCGCGTACCGGCGGGCCTCGTCCGGCGGCAGCAGCGGCAGCGACGGCCGCTCGGCGCGCGGATGCTCGAAGGCGTCGTACAGGCTGTCGATCTCGGGGCGTATCGCCTCCTGGCCTGCCACCGCGCGCAGCAGCCACTGCTCCTCCTGGTTGCCGATGTGCGCGAGGTCCCACACCAGTGGGGACATCAGCGGGGAGTGCTGGGCGGTCAGGTCGGGGTCCTCGACACAGCTGGTCAGCAGGGTGGTGCGGTCCCGCGCGGTGAGCAGCGAGGTCAGCGCGCGCTTGCGCAGGGCGTCGGCGTCGGTGTCGGTGCCGGTGTCGGGGGTCTCGGGTGCGGGCCCGGTCATGGGCGGAAGTCCTTCCCGTGGGTGCGGCCGTCGGGGTGGCCCAGGAGGTCGAGCTGGTCGTCGGCGGGGCAGCGGCCCCGCAGGACATAGCGGTCCAGGTAGGCGCCGACGGCGTCGGTGACCGCGAGGCCGGCACCGAGCCGGGGCAGCGCCTCCAGCGCGGCCGTGAAGCAGGCGACGGCGACCTCGCGCAGCTCGGGATCGGTCAGCCCGGCGCGGGCCGCCTGGATCCACAGCGGGTTGTGCGGGGCGGGACGCGGCAGGGCCCGTTCGGCCAGCGGTTTCACCGCGCGGTGGGCGCTCTCGGCGGCCTCCGGGTCGTCGAACAGCGCGGTCGTCACGGCGAGCGGCACGATCCAGCCGTCCTCGCCGGGCTGCGCGTCGATCATGCGCAGCTCCAGATGGCCGCGCGGCCGCACCGGCGGGAACAGGGTGGAGATGTGGTAGTCGAGATCCGCCCGGGTCGGCGTGCCCGTCCTGGTCCACTCGCGGAACGTCAGCCGCTCGGGCACGTCCCAGGGGCCGCTGTCGCGGCGTACGCACATCACCGGCGCGTCCAGCACGTGCCGGGCCCAGGCCGTGCGGGGGTCGGCGTCCGGGAGGGGAGCGCCCGCGCGGCCGGCGCCGATCTCCATCCACAGCAACTGCCGGGTGCAGCGCCAGCCGGTGGGGGTGCTGCCGAGCACGGGGGAGTTGGCGAAGGCGGCGACCAGCACCGCGCCGAGCGTGTGCGCCATCCACCAGCGCCGCCCGTGCCCCAGCGGGCCGGGCTCCTCGTGGCCGGCGTCCAGGCAGACCTGCACGGACGCCGAGGTGCACATCATGGCCCGGCCGGCCGGACCCGTGCGGTCCAGGCAGGCCTCCATGGCGTCGTAGCGGGGCTCGTGCAGGAACCGGCGGGGCGGGTGCCAGGGGTCCGTGCCCAGGCCGGACAGGGCGAGGCCCGACTCGCGCAGGACCGCGCGGACGGCGGCCAGGTCGGCGGAGACGGTGTCGACGCACTCCGTGAGGGAGGCGGCGGGCGGCGAGCTCAGCTCCAGCTGTCCGCCGGGTTCCACGGTGAGGGCCGACCCCAACGGCACGGACCCCAGTGCGGCATAGGCCGCTTCCAGTCGTTCGGGTGTCACGGGGAGCCGCGGTTCGCGCAGCTCGTGGACGAGCCATTCCAGTTCGACCCCGACGGTGCGGGGCGGGCCGGTCTTGAAACAGATGCCCCGGACCAGAGCTTCCACCTCGGCCTCGGTGAGGGCGGTACGGGGCTCCGTACAGCCGTCCACCGAGATGCTTGACGAATCGGACATGTCGGGATCCTCCTGAGATTCCACCATGCCACCGGTCCGGCGTCGGTGGACCCGGACCGGCATCACCTGTCCCACCCAAGACCGTCAGCGCCGTTCGCACAAGGGTGCACAACGGTACCTTCAGGACTCGGAATGCGAAATTCCGAGTTGTTTCGGGGCTCGGGAAACCCTGTTGCACCGCAGGACGGGCATCGCTCAGGATGCGTTCATGAGCACGACGGGGGAGAGGCGCCGGCGTGTGTTCACGGCGCGCACGGGGGTGGCGCCGTGAGCGCGCGGCTGCGCGGCATCGCGCGCCAGACCGAGGAGATCGTGGCCGCGGGCGGGTACCGCACGGCCGACGGGCGCGAGGTGTCCCTCGCGGCGCGCATCCGGGCGGCCCGGGAGGGCACCCGCGTGGTCGGGCCGGACCCGGTGCCCGTGCCCCGGCGGGCACCGGTGGAGACGTCCGTCGAGGTCACCGGCGAGAGCAGCCTGGAAGCCGCCCGCCGCCTCGCGGACACGGCACCGGTGGCGGTACTCAACTTCGCCTCCGCCCGCAACCCCGGCGGCGGCTACCTCAACGGCGCCCAGGCCCAGGAGGAGGCCCTGTGCCGCGCCTCCGCACTGCACACCTGCCTGCTGCGGGCACGCGCGTTCTACGACCACCACCGCGCCCACCGCGACCCCGTCTACACGGACCGTGTCATCCACTCACCGGCCGTGCCCGTCTTCCGCGACGACCGGGGCCGGTTGCTGGACGAGCCCTACAGCGCCGGATTCCTCACGGCCGCCGCGCCGAACGCGGGCGTGGTGCTGCGTACGGAGCCGCGACGCGCGCCCGAGCTGCCGCGCGCCCTCGCCGTCCGCGCCGAGCGGGTCCTGGAGACCGCCGCCGCGCACGGCTACCGGCGGCTGGTGCTCGGCGCCTGGGGCTGCGGCGTCTTCCGCAACGACCCCGCGCAGGTGGCGGGGGCGTTCCGGGCGCTGCTCGGCCCCGGCGGGCGGTTCGCGCACACCTTCGAGCACGTGGTGTTCGGGGTGCTGGACCGGACGCCGGACAGCGCGGTGCGGGGCGCCTTCGCGCGGGCCTTTCAGCTCCAGCCGTAGCGCTCGCGCAGCCGGTGCACCACCAGGTTGAACCGCATCCGGTCCAGCGCGCACGCCTCCCGCCGCATGCCCTGCTCGTGCAGGCGCAGCACCCGGTCCACGTCGACCCAGGAGTCGCGTCCCGAGCGGTCCCAGGGCCCGTTGCCGATCGGCACCCACTCCCGGTCCCCGTCGTGCCGCTTGCTCGACAGCTGCACGGCGAGAAACGTCCCGGCCGCCTCACGGGCGACCACCAGCACCGGACGGTCCTTGCCCCGCCCGTCGTTCTCCTCGAACGGCACCCACGTCCAGACGATCTCCCCGGGATCGGGGTCGCCGTCGTGCGCGGGGGAGTACTCGGTGCGCACCCGGCCGACCTCGCGCGGGTCGGCCTCGGTGGTGGCCGAGGGGCCGGAACGGCCGGGAACGTGCTCTTCGGTAAACGCGGTCACGGGGGCACCTTAGAGGCTTGCCCGGTGGGCTCCCCGTGAGGGTTCCCCCGCGGATTCCCCTGGGTTCCCCGTGAAGGTGCCCTCGTGGCATCCCCGTGGGGGCACCTCGAAGGGCGCCCCCACGGGAGCGTCACTTCTCCTCGACGGGCACCTTCCGCGCGGGCGGCGCGGGCACCACGCCGTTGAGGGAACTCTCCGGCGCCCCCTGGCCGTTGGGGTTCATGGACGCCAGCAGCTGCCGGGCAAGACCCAGGCCGGTGCCGCCCATCGTGAGCGCCTTGGCGAACAGCTCGGACATGCCGTCGGCGCCGTTGAGCAGCACCATGTTGTCGACATTGCCGAAGGCGGACGCGCCGGCCCGGACGATCTCCGGCCAGTTCTCGGCGAGTTGCTGGGCGACGACGGCCTCCTGGTTCTCGGCGAGGGCGGCGGCCCGCGCCTTGATGGCCTCGGCCTCCGCGAGCCCCTTCGCCCTGGCCGCCTCGGCCTCCGCGAGCCCCTTCGCCTGGGCGGCGGCCGCCTCGGCCTCACCGGTGGCCCGGGTCGCCGCCGCCGTGGCCGCACCCCGGGTCTTCGTCGCCTCGGCCTCCGCGCCGGCCGCCGTCTTCACCCGGGTCGCCTCGGCGGCGGCCGCCAGCTCCGTCTCCTTCGCCTTGGCCTGCGCCGCCGAGATCCGCGCGTCACGCTCGGCCTCGGCCAGGGTCCGCTTCTCGTACGCCATCGCGTCCGCGGGCTTGCGGACATCGGCCTGGAGCTGCTGCTCGCGCCGGTGCGCCTCCAGTTCGGCGACCCGCGTCTCCTGCACGACGACCTCCTGCCGGGCGGCGGCCTCGGCCAACGGTCCCGCCTGCCGGGCCGCCGCGGCCGCCTTGTCCCGTTCGGCCTGGTAGCCGGCCTGGAGGATCTCGCTGTCCCGGGTGGCCTCCGCCATCCGCGCGAACGACTGCTGCTCCGCCTCCGTCGCCAGCCGGTTGGCCTCCGCCTGCGCGATCCGCGCGTCGCGCTGCACGGCCGCCGCGTGCGGCATCGCCAGGTTCTTGATGTAACCGGTCGGGTCCTCGATCTCGTGGATCTGCAACGAGTCCACGATCAGGCCCAGTTTCTCCATCTCCGTGCCGCACGCGGCCCGGGTCTGCCCGGTGAGCTTCTCCCGGTCCCGGATCATGTCCTCGACGGTCAACCCGCCCACGATGGACCGCAGATGGCCGGCGAAGACGTTGTGCACCCGCTCCGACATCAGCTTCTGCTGGTCCAGGAAGCGGCGGGCCGCGTTGGCGATCGACACGAAGTCGTCGCCCACCTTGAAGATGACCACGCCGCGCACCCTGAGCGGAATGCCCTGGTGGGTCACGCAGTCCACCTGGAGTTCCGTCTCGTTCAGGTCCAGCGACAGCTTCCGCACCACCTGCACCCCGGGCAGCACCAGCGTGCCCCGGCCGGTGACGATGCGAAAGCCCATGCCCTCCTCCAGCCCCTCCGTACGGTGCGCGGAGCCGGAGATGACGAGTGCCTCGTTGGGTTCGGCGACCCGCCACATCATCTTGAACAGACCGATCACAACGAGGGCGGCGACGACCGCCACCCCCGCAACCACGCCGACGACCATCGGCATACGCCCCCTTTTGATGGTGCCCGTCCGGCACCGGACGAAGGGAGTGTGCGCCCGCACGGGCCCCGCGTGAAGGCGCTTGCCGTTCCTTGCCGAAACCTTGACGCCCGGCTCTCACCCGCGTCCCGGCAGGCTCAACCGTCGTACGCCTCCGTGACGTACACGGTCCTGGGCGGCAGGTGTTCCACGATCATCACGACGGTGCCGGGCGCGATCCGGCCCGTGCCGTTCGCCGGGTACGCCAGGAAGTGCTCGGCGCCGCCCCGCACCCGGACGATCACCTCGCCGACCAGTCCCGGTCCGACCGTCCCGGTGACCCGCCCCATGAGCCCGACCATCGACGCATCGTCCATGGACTCAGGGTAGGGGCGCCCCGGCGGCCGGGGAATCCTCGGTGAGCGGCCGAGGCCACCGTTCGTGCCAACGCGCCTCCGCCTCCACCTGCGCGGCGAGCGAGAGCAGCAGCGGCTCGCTGTTCGCCGGGCCGAGGAACTGCGCCCCGACCGGCAGCCCGCCGGGCGTGAAGCCGGCGGGCACGTTGACGCCGGGCCACCCCAGCACGTTCCACGGCCAGGCGTACGGGCAGGCGGCGATCATGGCCCGGTCGGTGGCGAATCCGCCCAGCTCGGCCATGGCCCCGATGCGCGGCGGGGGAGTGGCCGTGGTCGGCGCGAGGACGACGTCGTAGCGAGCGAAGAAGGCGCCGATACGGCGGTGCAGGGCCGCCTCCGCGCGCCGGGCGGCCCGCAGCGGGGCCCCGCCGAGGAGCCGGCCGAGCCGGGCGGCGTCGCGGGTGCGCCGGTCGAGCAGCGCGGGGAAGGGCGCCTCGGCGACGAACTCCGCGATCCCGGCGGTCGCCCGGGGCACGAAGGTCAGCCCGATCTGCCCGTAGGGCGGGTCGGCCTCCTCGACGATGTGCCCCGACGCGGCGAGCCGTTCGGCGAGTTCGACGACCCGGGCGCGCACCTCGGGCCGCAGCCGGGCGGGCACGGCGGTGAACGGCGGCTTCAGCGCGAGCGCGATCCGCAGCCGCCCGGGGTCGCGGCCGACGGCCGCCGAGGCGTCGACGGCGGGCGGCCGGTGCGGGTCGCGCGCGTGGTTGCCGCAGGCCGCGTCGAGCAGCAGCGCCGCGTCGGCCACGGTCCGGGCCAGGGTGCCGTTGACCGTGATGCCCTGGAAGGACTCGCCGCGCGGCCAGGTGGAGACGCGCCCGCGCTGCGGCTTGATGCCGACCAGGTGCGTCCAGGCCGCCGGGATGCGCACCGAGCCGGCCCCGTCCGAGCCGAGCGCGGCCGGCACCAGCCCCGCCGCCACCGCGGCCGCCGAGCCGCCCGAGGAGCCGCCCGGGGTGTGCTCGGTGTTCCACGGGTTGCGGGTGGCGCCGAAGGCCGGGCCCTCGGTGAACGGCCACTGTCCGAGTTCGCAGGTGTTGGTCTTGCCGACGATCACGGCGCCGGCGGCCCGCAGCCGCCGTACCGCCTCCCCGTCCTCGGCGGCCGGCGGGTGCTCGCCCTGGCAGCCGAAGGCGGTCGGCTCGCCGGCCACGTCCATGTCGTCCTTGACGGCGACGGGCACCCCGAGCAGGGGTGTGCGCACCCCGGCGGCCAACTTCCGGTCCGCCGCCTCCGCTTCGGCGAGGGCGGCCTCGGCGCGCACGATCCGGAACGCGTTGAGGGTGCCCTGGGTCGCCTCGATCCGCGCCAGGGTCCGCTCGACCAGCGTGCGGGAGGAGACCTCCCCGGCGGCGAGCGCACGGGCGGTGTCCACCAGGCCTGCGGAACGGTCGAGCGTCATGCGGGACACCTCCGGGAGCACGTCGTCTACCGCACGGTAACCTCTGGCGGGCCGTCAGCGGAACGTTCTTCCGCCGGATGCGCGTGCCCCGCAGGCCACAGGCGTCCCACAGGGCGCTCCCGTTCCTGCGCAAAGCATTGACGCGCCCCGGCCTCACCCCTACCTTCTGATCGACTTTCCGAACCCTGTTCGGCATGTCGAACCCCCGAGTCGTGGGGGCCCTGAGCCGTTAGGAAGAGCCGCACATGACCACACGTCCCACCCCGTCGCGCCGCGCCCTGCTGCGGGCGCTGACCGCACTGCCCGCCTCGGCGCTCGTCCTCGGCGAGTTCCCCGGCCTGCTCGGCACGGCCCTCGCCGCCGCGCCGCCCAGCGGCTCGGCCACCCGCTACACGATCGTGCCGTTCCTCAACAGCAACGACGGCACGGTCAACGTCTACCAGTCGGACGACGCCACCGACTTCCGCCTCGCCAAGGCCTCCGCCTACACCCCGCCCAGCAACCGCATCCGCGACGCGAGCATCTTCAAGCACACCGACGGCTACTACTACATCACCTACACCACCCACACCTGGCAGGACGTCAGCACCACCATCGGCTTCGCCCGCAGCGCCGACCGGCTCAACTGGACCTTCCTGTACGACTACACGGTCCCGATCGCCAACCTCTCCCGCGCCTGGGCCCCGGAGTGGTTCGTCGACAGCGACGGCAGCGTCAACGTCATCGTGTCCTGCTCGACCACCGACGACCAGTGGATCTTCACCCCGTACCGGCTGCGGGCCACCAACTCGGCGCTGACCGCCTGGAGTTCACCGGTCGCCCTGGCCGGCATCGGCGAGAACCACATCGACACGTTCATCGTGAAGATCGGCTCGACCTACCACGCCTTCACCAAGAACGAGACGACCAAGTACATCGAGTACGCCACCGCCTCGAACCTCAACGGCCCCTACACCATCTCCCGCACCGGCGACTGGGCCGGCTGGGGCAGCTACCGCGAGGGCCCCGCGCTCGTCCAGCTCGACAACGGCGCCTGGCGGCTCTTCTTCGACGGCTACGGCGACGGCAACTACTACTACAGCGACAGCTACGACACCTTCGCCACCTGGAGCACCCCCAAGGCCATGCCCGCCGTGTCCGGCACGGCCCGGCACTTCACCGTCATCAAGGAGACGGTCTCCGGCGGGGTGACCCTCGCGAAGAACGTCACCCGCTCCTTCCGCTCGGTCAACTACACCACCCGCCACTGGATGCGGCAGTCCGGGCTGCTCAACCTCCCGGTGGTGACGGCCTCCAGCACCACCGCCGAGAAGCAGGCCGCCACCTTCACCGTCGTCCCGGGCCTCGCCGACTCCAACGGCTACTCCTTCCGCGACGCGGCCGGCAACTACCTGCGCCACTACTCCTTCCGCGCCCGCTTCGACCCCAACGACGGCACCTCGACCTTCGCCAAGGACGCCACGTTCATCGCGCGGACGGGCACGGCGAGCGGTTCGGTGCGCTTCGAGTCGTACAACTACCCGGGGTACTACCTGCGCCACTACGACTACCAACTGCGGGTGGAGCAGGCCGACGGCACGGACCTCTTCCGGCAGGACAGCTCCTTCGTCCCGGTGACCGCCTGGGCCTGAGCCGCGGCGGCCCTCGGGCGGACGACCGGCCCGGCGTCCCGACTGCCGGGCCGGTCGCCGTCGACCGGCCTCGCCGGGCAACTCGGCCCCGCCGAGGGCCGCGAGTGCTTAACCTGGGGCATCGGGCTGTACGGGGCGGTTGGATGTCTATGGGGTGGGCGCGTGACGGATCCGCGGCGGGTGTTCCTCAGCCATACCTCGGAGTTGCGGAGATACCCGGACGCGCTGTCGTTCGTGGAGGCGGCCGAGGAGGCCGTGCTCCGGGCCGAGGACCTGCCCGTCGACATGAAGTACTTCACCGCCCGGGACGGCAAACCGGCCGCGTACTGCCGCGAGTACGTCCGGCGCGCCGACCTCTACGTCGGCATCATCGGCTTCCGCTACGGCTCGCCCGTCCCCGACCTGCCGCACCTGTCCTACACCGAGCTGGAGTTCGAGGAAGCCACCGACGCGGGCCTGGAACGGCTGGTGTTCCTGCTGGACGAGGAGCAGGACGTGGGGCTGCCCTACGCGGCGGTCAAGGACGCCCACGCCCAACGCCAGGAAGAGTTCCGGCGGCGGCTGCGCAGCGACAGCGGGGTCACCGTGCAGAAGGTGCACGACCCCAACCAGCTCGCGAAGCTCCTGTTGCAGGCCCTGCTGCGCAGGCCCGACGGCCCGCCGCCCCCCGTCGCGGCGCGACCCCGCCGGCCTGCCGCGCCGGCCACGCCCACGAGCCTGGACCCCGAGGCCTGGCTGCGCCTCGGGGAACTCCTCCAAGGACTGGAGGCGGCCCCCTGGGGCGCGGAGGCCTACCGGTGGTCCTTCGGCGTGAACGGAGAGGCGTGGGCGGCCGCGCCCTTCACGACGCCGACCGGTGACCTGTACGACTGGGCACTGGACCTGGACGCACGGGAACAGGACGCCGACGCGCTGCCGAAGGTGGTGGCGTTCGCTCACGCGCTGGCCGCCGGCTTCGCCGCTGCCAGGGGCGTCGAGGGGCGGCGGCGCGCGGCCGCCCTGAACTCCTGGGTGCGCGGGGTACGGCAGCGGCTGGACCTGCCCGAGCCGCCGCCGGCGCCGGAGCTCAACACGCTGCACGTCACCATGCTGGTGCGGCTCGACCAGGACCCCCAGGAACGCGACCGGGTCTTCGCGGAGGTCTGGCTGCGCGCGTCGTCCGGGCTGTCGGACTGGAAGCGGATCCAGCCGCCGGAGGACGCGACGGACCGGCTGCGGGTGACCGTCGACGAGGCCCGCGCCCTGGTCGACCAGTGCCTACGCACCTTCAAACGGGAGGCGGAGGCGCTCGGCCGGAGCGAAGCCGACTGCGGCCGGCCGCCGAAGCTGCGACGCATCGAGTTCGCCGTCACCGAGACACTGCTGGAGGTCGAGTTCGACCAGTGGCTGTGCGGCGCCAGCCTCTACAAGCCGTGGAAGCTCGGCGAGCAGTACGAAGTGGTGGTCCGCTGCCCCGCCGCGCGGGATCTCGCGGACTTCGCCCATCTGTGGTCGGTGCGCTGGGCCTGGCTCGAGACGAGCGGCGGCACGCACGACGACGCCGTCTGCTGGCTCGGGAACGAGGACCTCGCACTGCTGGACGCCCATGTCGCCCGCTGGCAGGACTTCGACCATCCCGCCTGCGTCGCCATCACCGCCCAGGACGCCGAGCCCGCCTGGCGCGCGGCGCTGCACGTCGGCATGCCGGTCGTGGTGTGGCAGCGCGCCGACCGTGCCCGGGACGGAGCCACGCCCGGCCTGCGGGACCTCCTCCCCATCGACGACGTCCGCGCCCTGCCGGGCGCGGTGAAGCGGGTCCGCAGGAACCGCGACCTCACTCCCTCCGCACAGGCGAGCGTCGTCCTCCTCTGGGACGATCCCGATCACGCCCTGGAGACCACCCCCCTGACCGACGCGAGCTTCGTCCTGTGACGACCGCCGCGCACCCGCAAGCCCCACGACCGGAGGTGCCGTGAACGACTGGTGGATCTACAAGGGCGACCGATCCGTCGACCGGCTCGCCCGGCTCGCCGAGAACCAGCCGCCCTGGCGCGTCTTCGACGGCGAGATCGACCCGGACTACCAGGCACCGTCACTGGACGACGAGCGCTACGCCGCGGACCGCGAACGCGGCGCCGGATACATCGCCGACGAGCCGGAGATCGACCTCGTCAACACCGCGCTGTACCTGCGCCGTCCGCTGCTGGTCACCGGAGTCCCCGGCGTGGGGAAGTCCACGCTCGCCCACAGCATCGCCGAGGATCTCGCCCTCGGCCCGGTGCTGCGCTGGCCCATCACCAGCAGGACCACCCTGCGGGACGGCCTGTACCGCTACGACGCGCTGCGGCGGCTGGAGGACGCCAACCTCAGGCGCCTGGAGCGGCCCTCGGACGCACCGCCCGCCGTGGACACCGACCCGGCCGAGACCATCGGCCGCTACCTCCAGCTCGGCCCCCTCGGCACCGCCTTCCTCCCCACCGAGCGGCCCCGGGTCCTGCTCATCGACGAGATCGACAAGGGCGACATCGACCTGCCGGGCGACCTGCTGACCGTCCTCGACGAAGGGCGCTTCGACATCCCGGAACTGGTCCGGCTGTCCGAGTCCTTCCCGACGGTGTCCGTGGGCACCGACGACCAGGCGGGCACGGCCCGCGTCCACGGCGGCAGGGTGCGCTGCCGTGCCTTTCCCGTCGTCGTCCTCACCAGCAACGGCGAACGTGAGTTCCCGCCCGCGTTCCTGCGCAGGTGCATCCGGCTCAACCTGCCGCTGCCCAACGAGGACAAGCTGTACCGCATCGTCGCGCAGCGCATCGGACAGGAGGCGGCCGACGCGGCCGGGGCCCCCGGCGGCCTCATCGAGGCGTTCCTGGAGCGGCGCAGCACCGGGGACCTGGCCACCGACCAGCTGCTCAACGCCGTGCAGCTCCGGCTCGCCGGCGCGTGGACGGCCCCGGAGGACCTCAAGCGCCTGTCCGAGGCGACCATGCACCAGCTGAGCGGGCCGGACGCCACATGATCTCCGATCTCCTGCCGCTGCTGGCCCAGGGCGGGGTCGAGGACCCCACCCCCGAGGAGCTGGCGGACGTCCTCTGGCTCGCCCAGCGGGTCCTGCCGCCGGGCTGGGCCCCGGGGCGCGTCGCCGAGCCGTGGCGGCGGCGGTTCCCCGGCGCGGCATCGGCCGACGAGACGGCCGAGGCCGCGGAGGAGCCGCGGTCGCGGCAGGAGGGGGAGGAGCCGGCGCCGGAGGAGGAGACACTCGGCCTCCACCTGCCCGGCGGCGACCCGCGCGACGGCGACAATCCGTCCGGTACGCCCGTGCGCGTCCCGGCCGCGGCGTCCCTGCCGCACGCCTTGTCACTGGCCCGCGCCCTGAAGCCGCTGACCCGCAAGGTCCCCTCCCGTACCGCAGTGGAACTGGACGAGGAGGCCACCGTCACCCGGCTGGTGGACGAGGACATCCTCATCCCGGTGCTGCGCCCCGAGCCGGCCCGGTGGCTCGGCCTCGCGCTCGTCGTCGACCGCAGCCCGTCGATGAGCCTGTGGCAGGACGAGATCACCGAGATCCAGCACGAGGTGGCACGGCTGGGAGCCTTCCGCGACATCCGCCGCTGGAACCTCTCGGCGGGCGCGGACGGCACCACCGTCGAGCTGCGTCCCCACCCCGCCGTGAACCGGCCCGCACGGCACCCCCGGGAGGTCGTCGACCCGGCGGGCGACCAGCTGATCGTCGTGCTCACCGACACGGTCGGCGCGATGTGGCGGACGGGCGCCGCGCACCGCCTGCTGCTCGACTGGGCCCGGTCCTCACAGGTGGCCCTCGCCCATCTGCTCCCGGCCGCCCTGTGGAACCGCGTCGGCATCGCACCGGTGCCGACGCTGATGCACATCCCCCAGCCGGGCCTGCCCAACAGCCGCTGGCACACCCTGGCCACGGAGCCCCACCGCGCACGCCGCGGCGCGGCCGCCCTCCCCGTTCCCGTCGTCGAACTCGAACCGCGCCCGCTGCGCGCCTGGGCCGAGATGACGGCCGGCAGCGGCCGGTGGACCACCTCCGCGGCGCTGCTCCTCCCGACCCGCCCGCCGTCCGCGACGACCACGGGCCCGGCCCGGCGATCCTCCTCGGCGGCCGCCACCGTGGCCCCGCAGGAGGCGATCCGCAGGTTCCGCGCCTCGTCCTCCCCCCAGGCCTGGCGGCTGGCGGGCCTGCTGTCCGCGCTGTCCGAGCTGACCATCCCGGTCGCCCGGCTGGTGCAGCGCGCCCTGCTGCCGGAATCGTCGCGCAGCGACCTGGCCGAGGTCTTCCTCGGCGGGCTCCTGCGCCGTACCACCGGACCCGACGGGCTCCCCCTGCCGGGGGAGCCGCGGTTCGAGTTCGCGCCGCGCGTCCGGGACGCCCTGCGCGGCGCCCAGTACCGCGAGGAGGCCGACAAGGTCCGCGAACTCGACCGCGCGCAGGTCGCCGGATACCTCAGGCCCCGCTACGGCAGCCCGCGCGGCATCAAGGGCGCCCTGACCGGCACATCTCGGCAGACCGTCACGGTTGCGGCCGGGCCGGAGGCGTTCGCCAGACCGTCCTGGGCCGATGTGGCCGGCATGGGAGCGAGCCCCGCCGCCGCGCCGGAGGAACCGGCGCAGACCCCTGCCGGCACGGAGCCGGAACGCGTCTTCATCAGCTACGCCCCAGAGGACCGGGCGTGGGCCGAATGGGTGGCCTGGCACCTGTCGGACGCCGGACACCGGGTCGAACTCGACGTCTGGTCCTGGGATACCGGAGACGACTTCGTCGAGCGGATGAACACGGCGCTCGAGCAGGCCACCGTCATCGTGGCGCTCCTGTCACCCGCGTACCTCGAGCCCGGCCGATGGACCGAGGACGAGTGGCTGGCGGGTCTCGGCCGGAACGGACGGAACGGCCGGTTCGTCCCCCTCGTGGTCGAGCCCGTCGAAGCCGACGACCTCCCCGCCGTCCTGGCGCCCCTGCTGCGCAAGGAGCTGCACGGCCTCGACGAGACGGAAGCCCTCACCGCTCTGCTGGAGGCCGTGGAAGGACCGAAGCGACCTGCCGGGAGACCGCAGTTCCCCGGCGGCGCAGGACAGGAGACGCCGGACACCGCACCACGGCCCGGTGTCTCGAACCTTCCCCGGCGCAATCCCGACTTCGCCGGTCGCGAGAACCTGCTGGTCCACCTCCGTACCGTCCTGCTCGACAGCAAGAGGGCCGCCATCCAGGCACGGCACGGCATGGGTGGGGTCGGCACGACCGAGACCGCGCTGGAGTACGCGCACCGCTGCGCCGACCAGTACGACGTCATCTGGTGGACCGACGCCGAGGACTCCGCGGACCTGGTCGACCAGCTGGCCGAGTTGGCCGTCCGGCTGGGCGTCGCCGATCCCCAGGGGGACGCCGGGATGAGCGCCGCCGCGGTCAAGGAGCACCTGCGCTTCACGGACCGCTGGCTCGTCGTCCTGGACAACGCCGACGACCCCCGTGTCCTCGACGCGCTGCCCGAGGGCGCCGGGCATGTGCTGATCACGTCCCGCAACCCCGACTGGCATGCCGCGGTCCGCGTCATCCGCCTGGACGTCTTCTCCCGCGGCGACGCCCTCCTCTATCTCCACGAACGGCTGCCCGGCCTCACCGCCGAACAGGCGGACACGCTCGCCCTGCACCTCGGTGACCTGCCCCTCGCGCTCGCCCAGGCGGCCGGCGTGCTGGGCGAGGGCATGAGCGTCGAGCGGTATCTGCGACTGCTCACCGAGCGCACGGCCGCGCTGCTGAACGAAGGAGCCGTCACCGCCTACCCGGCGTCCCTCGCCGCCACCGTCCAGATCGCCATGGACCGGCTCACCGCCGCGCATCCCGGTGCCGCGTCCCTGCTGCGCCTCGGGTCGTTCTTCGGCCCCGAGCCCATCCCCGTCCGCTGGCTGCAACACGCGCGCCATCGTCTGTCAGCCGTCCCCGTGGACACCGATGACCTCTCCTGGCCCTACGATTCCCTGCGTCTGATCACCCGTTACGGCCTGGGCGGCGTCGACCACGAGAAGTTCCACGTCCATCGGCTGACGCAGGCCATCCTGCGTGAGCGCACCTCAGCCGACGAGGCGGCCGCCCTGCGCTCGGACGTCACCGTCGTCCTGGCGGCGGCCGACCCCGGTGATCCGGCCCTGCGGTCCACCTGGCCGGAGTGGGCCGTCCTGACCGCACATCTCACGGGACGAGCCGGCGCGACCGACCACGCCGAGCTGAGCTACATGCTGCTCCGCTCGATCCACTACCTGCTCCGCAGCGGCCGGCCCGATGACGCCCTGCGACTGTCCACGCAGTTGCACCGGCAATGGGCCGCCACCCTGGGCGAGGACCACTCGACCACCCTCAGCTACGCGGCGTGCCTGGCCGAGGCGACCTCGGCCGTCGGTGACCACGCCGAGGCGCGGCGGCTCTTCGAGGACGTGCTGACGCGGCGGCGTCGTCTCATCGGTGACGATCACCCCGACACGCTGGAGTCCGCGCACCAGCTGGCCGTCATGCTCGGCTCGGTCGACGACCACGCCCAGGCGCGGCGGCTGCACGAAGACGTGCTCGCGCGACGGCGCCGGGTTCTCGGTGACGACCATCCCGACACGCTGGAGTCCGCGCACCAGCTGGCCGTCACGCTCACCGCCTGTGGGAGGTATGCCGAGGCCGAGGCGGCGTTCAGGGACACGCTCTCCCGCACCCGACGCGTCCTCGGAGAGGAGCACCCCCGCACCGTGGACGTCGTGCACGCACTCGCCGGAGTGCTGAGGGCGCTGGGCAAGTGGTCCGAAGCGCAGAAGGTGCTGACCGACAGGCAGAGCGGGGGACCCGGGCGACGTCGCCGGTGAGATCAGATCATCCGTTGCCCCCAGATCCTCGGGGTGATCCTGGTGACGACCACCATGGGCGGACACGTCTTCGTCTCCGAGGACGGCCTGCGCACCGCCGCCCTCCTCGTCGGCGCCGCCCCGCGGCGCTGAACCGGCGCTACGGCCTCGCCAGGCGGCGCATCGTCAGAGCGAGGTGGAGTCGCAGGCGGCCCTGGGGGGTGCGGACCGGCCAGCCCAGGAGGTGTTCGGCGTGGGCCAGGCGGTCCTGGAGCGTCGAGTGGTGCACGGCGACCTCGGCGGCCGCCGCCCGCAGACTGGCCGTAGCGGTGACCGCGTGGAGGGTGGCCAGCAGCCAGGGGGCGTCCGCGGCGGCGGCCTCCAGCGCCCGGACGTCCGGCGGCGGCTCGGCACCCGGCGGGACGAGATCGGCCAGCAGCGCGAGGCCGCCGAGGTCCTCGGCGTGCACGACGCGGGGGCCGGGGTCGTGCGCGGTGCCGTCGGCGGTGAAGCGCAGCGCGACGCGGGCGGCGGCCCAGGAGCGGGGCAGTTCGAGCACCGGGACGGCGGGACCGACCCCGGCCCGGCCCTCGGGCGGCCCGGCCTCCCGCGACGCGGCCCGCACCCGGGGCCGTCCGTCGGGTGCGGCCAGCGCACGGGCCGGGGCGGCGGGATCCAGGCCCAGCCGGCGGGCCGCGTGCAGCCGGGCCGTCGCGGGAGCGGTGGCGTCCAGAAGCGTCTCCACCAGGGCCGGGTCGTCGTCCCCCGACCCAGGAGCCCGGCCGCGCGTACGGTCGAGGACGCGCCGTACGACGCCGGCCGCCCGCTCCAGGATCACGGCGTCGACGACGCTCGGCGGCGCGTCGCCCCGTTCCAGCCACAGCGCGGGCACCCCGCCCGGCACCAGGGCGGCCGACGGCCAGGCCGGATCGGGCGGCAGATCGCTGTCGCGGCGCGTGCCGTCGGCCTCCACCCGCACCCGCACCCGCCGCTCGGCGTCGACCAGCCGCGCGGGCACCCCGGAGAGCACGGCGGCCCCGCGCACCAACGCCTCCACCCCGGCCCGCGCCTCGGCCAGCCGGTCGAAGTAGGCGATGACCTGCACGGCGGCACCGGCGTCCGGGTCCAGCGCGGTCAGGCGCCCGGCCAGCTCTTTCATACGCCCATCATGCGCCACGGACGGCGCCCGGGAGGAGGGGTGCGCACGGGCGCGCCGCCGGTGCCCCCGGCTGCCCGCCCGGCGAGAGCCCCACGGCGGTCGCGGGCGCCCGCGATGTGACACAGTGGCGGGAAACCGATGGCCGAGAGCGCGGAGCGGACAGCGCGGGGGTGGGCGACATGCCGGAACTGGGCAAAGGCGGGAACACCGCTCTGGGGGACGGACCGGTGACGGTCGAGCTGTACGCGCAGGGCGACACGGTCGACCTCAGCGCCCTGCTCGTGGCGGCCGACGGCAAGGTCAGGTCGGACGACGACCTGGTCTTCTACAACCAGCCCGCCGCGGAGTCGGGGGCCGTGCGTCACCGGGCCGCCGACGCCGACGGACCCGAGCGCATCGAGGTGGACCCCGCCGCCCTGCCCGCCGAGGTGGACCGGGTGGTGCTGGTGGCCAGCTGCGACCCCGACGACGCCTCGCGCACCTTCCGCGACATCAAGGACGTCCGGGTGAGCGCCACCCAGCCCGGCGCCGAACCCGTCGTCTTCCGGCCGCCGGCCCTCACCGACGGCGAACGCGCCGTGCTTCTCACGGAGCTGTACCGCCGTGGGCCGGTCTGGAAGCTGCGCGCGATCGGCCAGGGCTACGCCGACGGACTGGCCGGCCTGGCCACGGACTTCGGCATCGAGGTCGCGGAGGCGGAGGAAACCCCGGAACCCGCCCCCGAACCCGCCCCCGCGCCCGTCGCCGCGCCCCTCGCGCC
>NZ_BQUN01000117.1 GCF_026008495.1 Streptomyces sp. A012304 | reverse complement strand
CCCCCCCGGCCGCGGCCCGAGCCCGCTGCCGCCGCGCCGGCGGCGCCCGCCGCGCACACCGTCGAGGCCGTGCGCCGCGCGCTGGCCGGCGGCGGCGCCCCCGAGGCGCTGGCGCCGCAGGTCGCCACGGCCCTCGGGGAGGGCGCCGGGGATCTTCTGGCCGAGGACCCCTGGCAGTTGCTGCGCGTTCCCGGCGTGCGGCCCGAGCAGGCCGACGGCTTCGCGCGGGCGCTGCTGGGCGCGCGGTGCGCACCGGACGACGAGCGGCGGGGCCGCGCGGTGACGGTGTGGCTGCTGGAGCAGGCCGCCGTCGCCGGGCACACGGCCCTGGACCTCCCGGCGTTGACGACCGCGCTGGCCCAGCGCGGTGTGCCGGACGCGGACGCGGCGGTGCAGAGCACCCTCGCCGAGGGCGAGGCGCTCGCCTTCCAGGACGCCCTGGAGGAGCCCGGCGCCGCCGGAGCCACGCAGAACAGCGAGAGCACCGGGAGCGCCGAGGACACGGAAGAGGCAGGCCCGGTCCGGGTCCTGATCGGTCTGGAGCGGTACGCGCTCGCGGAGGAGAGCCTCGCCGACGGACTGGCCCGCCTGGTCAACTCGCTCTCCAAGGAGGCCGCCCCGGCGTGGGAGACGACCGCGTCCGGCAGCGCCGCCGAGCTGGTCCGCGTGGTCGCGGGGCACGGCCTGGTGCTGCACACCGGCGGCGAGGCCGCCCGCGCCGAACCGGCGGCCCTGCTCACCACCGCCCGGGCCGCCGGCCTGCGCGCCGTCGCGGCCTGCCACACGCCGGACGGCCGGCGCCGGTTCGCCGCCCTCCTGGACGACGCCGACGGCGCCGTCGTCACCCTCCCCGGTCTGCTGGCCGGCGCCGAGGGGCCCGGCCGGGACGCCGACGGGGCGCTGGACCTGGACCTGCTGATCGTCCTGGACGCTCCCCAACTCGACGTGGAGACCGCCGCGATGGTGGTGGAGTCGCTGCCGGACGGGGCGCGGCTGGTGCTGAGCGGCGACCCGGCGCTGCTGTGGTCGGCGGGCCCCGGCCGGGTCTTCGCGGACCTGCTCGCCGCGCGTGTGTGCCCGCAGATCGCCTCCCGGACGCCCGACCCGGGGCCGCTCGGCGAGCTGGTCTCCGGGGTCGGTGCCGGGGAGCTGAACCAGGTGGACGCGCCCGGCAAGGAGATCGTGATCGTGCCGGTGCGGGACGCGGGCGAGGCCGTGCACCGGACCGTGCAGCTCGTCGCGGACTCGGTGCCGAGGGCCTTCGGCATCGCCGTCGAGCAGACGGTGGTGATCACGCCGGGCCATGGCGGCGCGGCCGGCACCCGCGCGCTGAACGCCGCGCTGAAGGAGCGCCTCAATCCCGGCCCCGGCCGCTTCGGCGGCTTCGACGCCGGTGACCTGGTCGCCTACTCCCCCGCGCCGGGCCGTACGCTGCCGGGCCGGGTGGTGGGGGCGGACGCGGACGGGCTGCACCTGTCCTGCGCCGGCGGCCCCGTCGTCGTGCCGAGGGAGCGGGTGGAGCAGTCCGTGCGGCACGGGTGGGCGCTGACCGCGCACCAGGCGGTGGGCGGCCGTTGGCCCGCGGCGGTCGTGGTGCTGCCCGGTGACGCCGCGCAGGCGCTCTCCCGTCCCTGGGTCTACACGGCCTTCGGCCGGGCCGAGCGCCATCTGTCGGTGGTGCACGGCGTCGAGCAGGCGCTGCCCAGAGCGGTCGCCGAGGTCCCGGCCCGGCCCCGCACCACCCGCCTCGCCCCCTTGCTGCGCGCCCAGGTGCCGACGGCGGGCTGACCGCCGGAAAACACCGCGGCGGTGGTGCGGAAGGGGGTCCCGCACCCCTTCCGCACCACCGCCGTCCTGGCCCCGGTGGGCCCTGTCGCCGGGAGACCTAGCGATCGGCGTCGAGCGGCTCCAGGTCCTCGTCCTCCTCCAGCCCGACCACCTCGACGTCCGCGAGGTCGTCGTCCTCGTCGTCCTCGTCGAGGTCGTCGTCGAAGACCGCGCTCACGTCGAAGCGGCAGACCACCCGCTGCGGGTCGAGCGGTTCGAAGGGCGCCTCCAGCCACTCGCCCGGCTCGGCCGGTTCGTCGGCGGCCAGCACCCAGAGCGTGGAGTCGCCCTCCTCCAGGCCGAACTCCTTGTGCCGGGAGGCGATCTCGTCCGGTTCGAACTCGCCGAACAACAGGCCCAGCGCCCCGTGGACGGTGCCGGAGGCCTGCCTGTCCGTGCCCGCCTCGTACTCCGCCGCCTCGACCCGCTGGGCCTGCGCCAGCAGCCGCTGGGGCTCCACCACGGCGTAGTCGCGGCGGATGAGCACGCTGAGCGCGTTGGGTTCCTCGGGGCCCGCGTACGGCGGCAACGAGTCCTCCCCGCCGGGGATCTCGAAGGGGGTGACCTCGTCGTAGCGGTCGTAGAGCAGCTCGTCGTACGCCTCGGCGGCCGCGGCCAGCTGGTTGAAGGCCTCGTAGACGGCCGGGTCGTCCTCGCCCGTCCTGCGTTCGACCGCGGCCAGGTGGCGGTCGAGCGCGGTCTTGACCGCCTCGGCGGCGGCACGTACCTCGGCAGCGGTGGGCTGCGCAGCATCAGACATAGTGCAGACGCTATCCGTACCGGGCCCCAGCCCGCACAATAGATGCGATGCCGGAATACGAATTTGTCGACGTGTACGTGCCGCGCGGGGTCTCCCGCAAGGAGGCGACGCGTCTGCTGACCGACCACGCCGAGTACGGAAACTGGGAGTTGCACCGTCTGAGCCTGCTGCGGGACGGCAGCCGCAGGGTGCGGTTGCGCCGGCGGATCATCCGTCAGGTGCGGGCCACGTGGTGAGCGCGGAACGACGGAAACGACGGAAACGACGCAAGGCGACGAAGAACGCGACCATGACGAAAACGGAGCGGGCCCCGCTGTGGCGGGGCCCGCTCCGTCGTGTCTGCGGGGCCGGGACGTGCCGTTACATGGAGGCGCGCGCCTTGCGGTAGAGCACCGCGCCGGCGAGCAGCGCGCCCGCGCCGACCGGCAGGGTGAGACCCAGCGGCAGTTCGCTGCCGGTGTTCGCGAGCTGCGCCGAGGAGGAGGAGCCGGCGGGCCGGTGGTCGGTGGAGGCCCCGGCCGGCGTCATACGCTCCGGCGTGGACGGCGCGCCCTCGGGGCCGGACGGGCCGGAGTCACCCGGCCTGTCCGGGCCCTGGTCGCCGGGGCCCTGGTTGCCGGGGTCGCCGGGGTTGCTCGGACCCTGGTCGCCCGGGCCCTGGTCGCCGGGGTTGCCGGGGTTGCCCGGGCCCTGGTTGCCGGGGTCGCCCGGGTTCTCCTGCTCACCGCCGGGAGGGGTGCCGTGGTTCTGGCCGGGACCGCTGTCGTTGGTGCAGGAGTTGCCCACCGCCGGGTTGAGGATCCCGACGACGTCGACGCTGTTGCCGCAGACGTTCACCGGCACGTGGACGGGCGCCTGGACCGTGTTGCCGGACGCGACGCCGGGCGAGTGGGAGGAGTGACCGTCGGCCTGTGCGCCCCCGGAGCCGCTGTTCGCGCCAGAGCCGCCGGTGCTGGAACCGCCCCCGGCGCTGTCGCCGCCGTTACCGCCCTGGTTGGTGCAGGAGTTGCCCGCCGCCGGGTTGAGGATCCCGACGACGTCGACGGTGTTGCCGCAGACGTTCACCGGCACGTGGACGGGCGCCTGGACGTGGTTGCCGGACGCGACGCCGGGCGAGTGGGAGGAGTGACCATCGGCCTGTGCGCCCCCGGAGCCGCTGTTCGCGCCGGAGCCCCCGGTGCCGGAACCGCCCCCGGCGCTGTCGCCGCCGTTACCGCCCTGGTTGGTGCAGGAGTTGCCCACCGCCGGGTTGAGGGCGCCGACGACGTCGACGCTGTTGCCGCAGACGTTCACCGGCACGTGGACGGGCGCCTGGACGTGGTTGCCGGACGCGACGCCGGGCGAGTGGGAGGAGTGACCGTCGGCCTGTGCGCCCCCGGAGCCGCTGTTCGCGCCGGAGCCCCCGGCGCTGTCGCCGCCACCGCTCTGGTTGGTGCAGGAGTTGCCCGCCGCCGGGTTGAGGATCCCGACGACGTCGACGGTGTTGCCGCAGACGTTGACCGGCACGTGCACCGGGGCCTGGACCGTGTTGCCGGACGCGACGCCCGGGGAGTGGGAGGCGGACCCGTTCGCTGCGGAGTCGGCGTGGGCGTAGCCGCCGGCGGCGGCGATCACCCCCGTCGCCGCCATCACGGTCATAAGGCCTTTACGGGTGACCTGACGCATTGCTGAATCCCTGCTTTCGATCTCGTCCCGAAATCGCGAGCGCCATTCCGGTGGCGCGAGCAATTCGGGCCTTTCGACTTCTTCGGCTTTTCCTTCGGCTTTCGCGCGAAGACGACATGAAGAGTTGAGAAAAAGACCGGTCGGCCCCGGAGCGCATGGCGCGCGCTCCGGGGCCGACGGTGTGGGCGACCCCTCAGCGGGTCGATGTCACTTGTTGATGCAGACGTTGCCGAAGGCGGGGTTCAGCAGCCCGATCACCGAGATCGTGTTGCCGCAGGCGTTCACGGGGACGTGCACCGGGACCTGGACCGTGTTGCCGGACACGACACCCGGGGAGTACACGGCGGCACTCTGGGCACCCGCGTCGGCGACAGCCAGGCCCGCGCCCGCGAGAACCAGCCCACCAGTGGCAGCCGCGACAGCGACGACCTTCTTGATCATTATTCCTCCTTGTTGGCAATGCGATCCCAAGTAGCGGATCACATCATCAGTAACGAGGGGGAATTAATGAGGCTACGCGCTTATCGGCGCATTCACTCTTCTCAGTCACTTCCGCACAGGCGCACGATTAAGGAAGCCGCCCGAGCCGCCGCCGGGGGATCAGGACGCGTCGATGAAGCGGTCGAGCACCCGGACCCCGAACTTCAGCCCGTCCACCGGCACCCGCTCGTCGACGCCGTGGAACATCCCGGCGAAGTCCAGCTCCGGCGGCAGCTTCAGCGGGGCGAAGCCGAAGCCGCGGATGCCGAGGTCGTCGAAGGACTTGGCGTCGGTCCCGCCGGAGAGCATGTAGGGGATCGCCTTGGCGGTCGGGTCCTCGGCGAGCAGCGCGGACTGCATGGCCTCCACCAGCGCCCCGTCGAAGGAGGTCTCCAGGGCCTTGTCGGAGTGCACGTCCTCGCGGCGCACCTTCGGGCCGAGGATCCGGTCGAGGTCGGCGAGGAACTCCTCCTCGTGGCCCGGCAGGAAGCGCCCGTCGACGTGCGCGGTGGCCTCGCCCGGGATGACGTTGACCTTGTAGCCGGCGCCGAGCTGGGTCGGGTTGGCGGTGTTGCGCAGGGTCGCGCCGATGAGCTTGGCGATGCCGCCGAGGCGGGCCAGGGTCGCCTCCATGTCCTCCGCGTCCAGTTCGACGCCGAGCGCGTCGCCCAGCTCGTCGAGGAAGGCCCGGGTCGTCTTGGTGACGCGCACGGGGAAGGTGTGCCGGCCGAGGCGGGCGACGGCCTCGGACAGCTCGGTGATCGCGTTGTCCCGGTGGATCATCGAGCCGTGCCCGGCGGTGCCGGCCACGGTCAGCTTCATCCAGTGCATGCCCTTCTCGGCCGTCTGGATCATGTAGAGCCGGCGCTGCTCGCTGACGGTGAAGGAGAAGCCGCCCACCTCGCTGATCGCCTCGGTGACGCCCTCGAACAGCTCGGGATGCCGGTCCACCAGGTAGCGGGCGCCGTAGGTGCCGCCCGCCTCCTCGTCGGCGAGGAACGCGAGCACGATGTCGCGCGGGGGCCTGCGCCCGGAGCGCAGCCGGTCGCGGACGACCGCGAGGGTCATCGCGTCCATGTCCTTCATGTCGACGGCGCCACGGCCCCACACACAGCCGTCGGCGACCTCGCCGGAGAAGGGGTGGTGGGTCCAGTCGACCGCGTTGGCCGGGACGACGTCGGTGTGGCCGTGGATGAGCAGCGCGGGCCGCGACGGGTCCTCGCCTTCGATGCGGGCCACGGTGGAGGCGCGCCCCGGGTGCGATTCGAAGATCCGCGGCTCGAGCCCCACCTCGGCGAGCTTCTCGGCGACGTACTCGGCCGCCTTGCGCTCGCCCGGACCCGAGTGGTCGCCGTAGTTGCTGGTGTCGATCCGGATCAGCTCGCGGCAGAGGTCCACGACCTCGTCCTCGCCGGTGACGCCCCTGGCCGTGTCGTCCGTCGCGCTCACGCTGGTTCCTCCCGCTGTCACTGCTGGTGGTCGCTGGTGGTCCCCCTCATCCTCCCTCTCCCCCGGGCCGCCGCCCAAGACCGGTCCCGGCCCGTCACACGCCGTTCACGCCGGACGCGCCGGCCGGCCCGCCACCCGTGATCGGGGCACTCTCGAAAGCCTGGTAATGTTTACGACGTCGCCGCGAGGGAAACCCCGCACGACAGACACCTTGTCCGGGTGGCGGAATGGCAGACGCGCTAGCTTGAGGTGCTAGTGCCCTTTATCGGGCGTGGGGGTTCAAGTCCCCCCTCGGACACTTGAGATGAGCGAGGGTCGCGACCACGGGTCGCGGCCCTCGCTCGTTGTGTGGGGCATCTCTCTCCGCCCTGAAGATCACCAGGTCACGGGCCCTCTCCGCGTTCCCGGCACCCCCGAACGGCCTCCTCCGGCTGGCCGTTCCCAGGGCGCGAACCTAGCGTCGTACTAAAATTTCCGGCTTGTTACGGAGCTGGAGCCGGACAACCCCAGGCAGACCTGCGGGCCCGCCAGCGCCCCGGAGGCTTCCGGGATCGAGACGCGAGGACCCGATGGCAGCCATACACGAGAGCGGCGCTCTCGGCCTGCTCGACGACGACATCCGCGAACCGTTCGGCGACACCGCCCGCTTCTCCGGTGGCCGTGCCGCCGCCCCGCGCACGCTCGTCGACGTCTTCGACGCGTCCGTGCGCTCGTATCCGGACGAGCCGGCCCTGGACGACGGCACGACCGCGCTGACCTACCGGGCGCTGGCCGTGGAGGTGGAGCGGCTGCGGCGGAGGCTGGCCGCCGCGGGGGTCGGGCTCGGGGACCGGGTGGGGATCCGGGTGCCGTCCGGGACCAACGAGCTGTACGTCGCCGTCCTCGCCGTGCTGGCCGCGGGGGCGGCCTATGTGCCCGTGGACGCCGAGGACCCCGACGAGCGGGCCGAGCTGGTGTTCGGGGAGGCGGAGGTGCGGGCCGTCGTCGGGGCGGGGCACGAGCTGACCGTGCACGGCCGCTGCGAGGTCCCGGCCGCCCGGCCCGGTGTCGAGCACGACGCGTGGATCATCTTCACCTCCGGCTCCACCGGCAGGCCCAAGGGCGTCGCCGTCAGTCACCGCAGCGCCGCCGCCTTCGTGGACGCGGAGGCCGCGCTGTTCCTCACCGAGGAGCCGATCGGGCCCGGCGACCGGGTGATGGCCGGCCTGTCGGTGGCCTTCGACGCCTCCTGCGAGGAGATGTGGCTGGCGTGGCGGTACGGCGCCTGTCTGGTGCCGGTGCCGCGCGCACAGGTCAGGAGCGGTGCCGACCTCGGGCCCTGGCTGGTGGAGCAGGAGATCACCGTCGTCTCGACGGTGCCGACGCTGGCCGCCCTGTGGGAGCCGGAGACCCTCAACGACGTACGGCTGCTGATCTTCGGCGGGGAGGCGTGTCCGCCCGAGCTGGCGCAGCGGCTGGTGACCGAGGGGCGGGAGGTCTGGAACACGTACGGGCCGACCGAGGCGACCGTCGTGGCGTGTGCCGCCCTGATGAACGGTGCGGAGCCGATCCGGATCGGGCTGCCGCTGCGGGGCTGGGAGCTGGCCGTCGTCGACGAGGCCGGGGAGCCGGTGCCGATGGGCGGCAGCGGACAGCTGGTGATCGGGGGCGTGGGGCTCGCGCGGTACCTCGACGCCGAGAAGGACGCGGAGAAGTACGCGCCGCTCGAGTCGCTGGGCTGGGAGCGGGCGTACCGCAGTGGCGACCTGGTCCGGGCGGAGCCCGAGGGGCTGGTGTTCCTGGGGCGGGCCGACGAGCAGATCAAGCTCGGCGGGCGGCGCATCGAACTCGGTGAGGTCGACGCCGCCCTCCAGGCGCTGCCGGGTGTCGCGGGCGCCGCCGCCGCCGTGCGGACCGCCCGCAGTGGCAACCAGTTGCTCGTCGGCTATGTCGTCACCCAGGACGGCTGGGACCAGGCGGCGGCCGTCGAGCGGCTGCGGGCCGAGCTGCCCGCCGCGCTCGTGCCGCTGCTCGCGCCGGTCGGCGACCTGCCGACGCGCACCTCCGGCAAGGTCGACCGCAACGCCCTGCCGTGGCCCCTCGAAGGGGTCGAGGCACCCGCGGCCCAGCTGTACGGCACCGAGGCGTGGCTCGCCGAGCAGTGGACGGAGGTGCTGGGCATCCCCGTCACCGGCGCCGGCGACGACTTCTTCGCGATCGGCGGCGGCAGTCTGGCCGCCGCCCAGCTCACCACGCGGCTGCGCACCCGCTACCCGAGCGCGGCCGTCCTGGACGTCTACCAGCAGCCGACCCTGCGCGAGCTGGCCCGGCGGCTGGAGGAGTCGGCGCAGGACGACGGTGCCCGGCGCACGATCGAGCCCGTGCCCAGGCGCGCGCAGGCCGTGCAGCTCCTGGTGCTGCTGCCCCTGTTCACACTGCTCGGCCTGCGCTGGACGGTCGTGCTGGCCGCGCTGGGCAACGTCCTGCCCGCCTACGGCTGGCTGCCGACCGCGCCCTGGTGGCTGGTGATCGCCGCGGCCCTGCTGTTCTTCAGCCCGCCCGGGCGGCTCGCGCTCGGCGCGGGCGGGGCGCGGCTGCTGCTGCGGGGCGTGCGGCCGGGGCGGTACCCGCGCGGGAGCGGGGTGCATCTGCGGCTGTGGGCGGCGGAGCGGCTGGCCGAGGTCAGCGGGGCGACCTCGCTGACCGGTTCGTGGCTGGAGCGGTACGCGCGGGCGCTGGGCGCCAAGGTCGGCCCGGACGTGGATCTGCACGCGCTGCCGCCGGTCACCGGGATGCTCAAGCTGGGGCGGGGCGCGGCCGTGGAGTCCGAGGTGGACCTGTCCGGCTGGTGGCTGGACGGGGACCGGCTGGAGATCGGACCGGTCAAGGTCGGCGCGCACGCCGTCGTCGGCACGCGCAGCGTGCTCTTCCCCGGCGCCCGGGTGGGCAAGCGGGCCGAGGTGGCGCCCGGCTCGGCCGTCACCGGCCAGATCCCGACCGGGCAGCGCTGGGCGGGCGCGCCCGCGGTCAAGCTCGGCAAGGCCAAGCGCGCCTGGCCCCGGGAACGGCCGGGGCGGGGCCTCGTCTGGCGGGCGATGTACGGCGTCTCCGGTGCCGGGCTCACGCTGCTGCCGGTGCTGTCGGCGGGGGCCGCGCTCCTCGTGGCGTACGCGCTGGTCGATCCGGACGCGCCGGTGCGCGGGGCCGTGCTCGCGCTGGTTCCGGCCACTCTCGCCTACGGGCTCGCGTACGCGATGCTGCTGCTGGCCGCCGTGCGGCTGCTGAGCCTCGGGCTGCGGGAGGGGACGTACCCCACCCACAGCCGGTCGGGGTGGCAGGCCTGGACGGTGACGCAGTTGATGGACCGCTCGCGCGAGACGCTGTTCCCGCTGTACGCCGGGCTGGTCACGCCGGTGTGGCTGCGGCTGCTGGGGATGCGGATCGGGCGGGGTGCCGAGGTGTCCACCGTGCTGGCGCTGCCGAGCCTGACCACGGTCGGCGAGGGCGCGTTCCTGGCCGACGACACGCTGACCGCGCCGTACGAGCTGGGCGGTGGCTGGATGCGGATCGGGCGGGCGGAGATCGGGCGGCGGGCGTTCCTCGGGAACTCGGGGATGACCGCGCCGGGGCGGTCCGTACCGGACGGCGGGCTGGTCGGGGTGTTGTCGGCGACGCCGAAGAAGGCGAAGAAGGGCAGCTCCTACCTGGGGCTGCCGCCGGTCAGGCTGCCGCGGGCGGCGGCCGACGGCGACCGGAGCCGGACGTACGAGCCGCCGGCGCGGCTGCTGTGGGCGCGTGGGCTGGTGGAGCTGTGCCGGATCGTGCCGGTGTTCTGCTCGGCGGGGCTGGCGGTGCTGACGGTGGCGGCGCTGTGCGCGCTGGGGCCGTGGGCGCCGCCGCTGTCCGGGGTGGTGCTGCTCGCGGCGGGCGGCGCGGCGGCGGTGCTGTCCGTCGTGGCGAAGTGGCTGCTCGTGGGGCGGCACCGCGGTGGGGAGCATCCGCTGTGGAGTTCGTTCGTGTGGCGCAACGAGCTGGCGGACACGTTCGTCGAGGTGGTGGCCGTGCCGTGGCTGGCGGGCGGGGCGGCGGGGACGCCGCTGATGACGGCGTGGCTGCGCGGGCTCGGGGCGCGCATCGGCCGGGGCGTGTGGGTGGAGAGCTACTGGCTGCCGGAGACGGACCTGGTGACGCTCGAGGACGGGGCCACGGTCAACCGGGGCTGCGTGCTGCAGACTCACCTCTTCCACGACCGGATCTTGCGGACGGATACTGTGGTCCTCCGTGAGGGTGCCACGCTGGGCCCTGGCGGGATCGTGCTGCCCGGCAGCACGATCGGGGCCCGTACGACGCTGGGTCCCGCGTCGCTCGTGATGGCCGCGGAGTCCGTTCCGGACGACACCCGTTGGCTCGGAAACCCGATCGAGGCATGGCGTCCGTGAACGCCGGCCACTCGGACCAGGTGGGCGGCACACCGGCGGGGAGTGGCGGCACGGCGCAGGGAGCGGACGCGGCAGTGGCAGTTCAGCAGTCAGGGGGGTCGGACCCGTACTTCCCGGCCAACGGCGATCCCCGCTACCGGGTGCACCGCTACGAACTCGCGCTGGACTACCGCCCCGGGCCCAACCGGCTGTCCGGCACGGCCCGGATCTACGCCATCGCGGGGCACGCCGCGCTCACCGAGTTCCAGCTGAACCTGGCCGACTTCAGGATCGGCCGGGTCCGGGTGGACGGGCGGCAGCCGCACTACACGCACCGCGGCGGCCGGCTGCGGGTGCGGCCGGCCAAGCCGGTGCGGGCGGGCGCCGCGTTCACCGTGGAGGTGCACTGGTCGGGCAATCCCCGGCCGGTCAACAGCCCGTGGGGCGGGATCGGCTGGGAGGAGCTGGCGGACGGAGCGCTGGTGGCGAGCCAGCCGGTCGGGGCGCCGTCCTGGTACCCGTGCAACGACCGCCCGGCGGACAAGGCGTCCTACCTGCTGTCGGTGACCACGCCGTCGGCGTACGCGGTGGTGGCGGGCGGGCGGCTGCTGACCCGTGCCACGAAGGCCTCGACGACGACCTGGGTGTACGAGCAGTCCGCGCCGACGTCGAGCTATCTCGTCGGGCTGGCGATCGGCAAGTACCAGACGGTGCTGCTGGGCGACCCCGGGCCGGGCGGGGTGCCGCAGCACGGGCACATCCCGGCGCATCTGCTGCCCCGTTTCTCCCGGGACTTCGCCCGGCAGCCCGCGATGATGGAACTGTTCCAGGAGCTGTTCGGGCCCTACCCGTTCGACGAGTACGCGGTCGTGGTGACCGAGGAGGAGCTCGATGTCCCCGTCGAGGCCCAGGGGTTGTCGCTGTTCGGCGCCAACCACGTGGACGGTGCGCGGGGTTCGGAGCGGCTCGTCGCGCACGAGCTGGCCCACCAGTGGTTCGGCAACAGTGTCTCCATCGCCGACTGGCGGCACATCTGGCTGAACGAGGGGCTCGCGAAGTACGCGGAGTGGCTGTGGTCGGAGCGGTCGGGCGGGCGCGGTGCCCAGCAACTCGCCGCCTCCGCGCACCGGTTGCTGTCGTCCCTGCCGCAGGACCTGAGGCTCGCGGACCCGGGCCGCAAGTCGATGTTCGACGACCGGCTCTACGAGCGCGGTGGGCTCGCCGTGCACGCGGTGCGCTGCGCGCTGGGCGACGACGCGTTCTTCCGCATGCTGCGCGGCTGGGCGAGCCTGCACCGGGGCGGGGCGGTGACGACGTCGGCCTTCGCGGCCCATGTCGCGCGGTTCGCGACGGAGCCGGTGGAGGAACTGTTCGAGGCGTGGGTGCACGGGACGGCGCTGCCGCCGCTGCCCCGGGCCGGGACGCGGACGGCCGTCTAGGCCGACGCCGGGATGATCCGAACGACAGGGGCTAGCACAATGGCGGCCATGACCACCCGTTCCTGCCCGTGCGGGCTGCCCGCGCCGTACGCGGAGTGCTGCGGCCGCTTCCACACCGGGGCCGCCGCGCCCACCGCCGAGGCGCTCATGCGGTCGCGGTACAGCGCCTTCGTGAAGGGCGACACGGCGTATCTGCTGCGGACCTGGCACCCGCGGACCCGGCCCGGGCGGCTCGACCTGGATCCGGGGACGCGGTGGACCGGGCTGGAGATCCTGGACACGGTCGGCGGATCGGCGTTCCACACCACCGGGGTCGTGGAGTTCCGCGCCTCCTACCGGGGCGGCGCGCTGCGCGAGCGCAGCCGGTTCGAGCGGGTCGACGGGGCGTGGGTGTATGTGGACGGGGAGTTCCCGGCGTAGCGGCCGGGGCGTTCCCGCCGTGGCAGCGGGACACCACGGACGGACCCGAGCCCGTCCGCGGGGGTTCCCCCGTAAGGCGCCCCGGTTCAGGGCGCCAGGATGTCCAGTTCCTGGAGGGCGCCGACGGTGATCTCCCGGGTCAGTCGCTCCGCGCGGTCCGCGTCGCCCGCGCGGACCGCCTCGGCGACCTGGACGTGCAGGGTGACGGCGGCCGGGTCGGGGTCCTCGAACATCACCTCGTGATGGGTACGGCCGGCCAGGACCTCGGCGACGACGTCCCCGAGGCGGGCGAACATCTCGTTGCCGGACGCGGTGAGGATCACCCGGTGGAAGGCGACGTCGTGGACGAGGTACTCCTCCAGCTTGTGGCCGCGTGAGTTGGCCACCATGCCGAGCGCGCACTCGGTCAGCTCGGCGCACTGCCCGGCCGTGGCGTGCTTGGCGGCCAGTCCCGCCGCGACCGGTTCGACCGCCGAGCGCAGGACGGTGAGCGAGCGCAGCTGGTGCGGGCGGTCGGCGCCCTCCAGCCGCCAGCGGATGACCTGGGGGTCGTAGACGTTCCACTCGGCCTTGGGGCGCACCGTCACGCCCACCCGGCGGCGGGACTCGACGAGGTGCATGGACTCCAGGACGCGGACCGCCTCGCGCATCACGGAGCGTGAGACGTCGAAGCGCTGTGCGAGCTCGTCGGTGCGCAGGACGCTGCCCGGCGGGTACTCGCCCGCGGTGATCGCGGGGCCCAGGGTGTCCAGTACATGGCCGTGCAGACCCCGGCCCGGAGTGGTCATGCACTCAGCGTACGGGGTGGATCACCCGATCAAATAGTCAGACTTATTTGTCACAGAGCCTTGAATTCGTCGTATGTATGCGTTTCAGTTGCGTCGGCGTCTTCGGGCGTCGCGTGTCGACGAGGACAGCAGACAGTGAGGCAGCGATGAGTACCCCCCATGTCGTCGTGGTCATGGGCGTCGCGGGCACCGGCAAGACCACCATCGGTCCCCTGCTCGCGGCCCGGCTCGGCGTTCCGTACGCCGAGGGCGACGACTTCCACCCGCAGGCCAACATCGCCAAGATGTCGGCCGGCACCCCGCTCACCGACGAGGACCGGTGGCCCTGGCTGGACGCCATCGGCACCTGGGCGCGGGGGCGGGCCGGGCTCGGTGGGGTGGTCAGCTGCTCGGCGCTGAAGCGGTCCTACCGGGACCGGCTGCGGGCGGCCGCGCCGGAGGTGGTGTTCGTGCACCTCGCGGGCGATCGCGCGCTGATCGAGGACCGGATGGCGCACCGGCAGGGGCACTTCATGCCGACCGCGCTGCTCGACTCCCAGTTCGCCACGCTCCAGCCGCTCCAGGAGGACGAGGCGGGCGTCGTGGTGGACGTGTCGGGCAGCCCCGAGGACATCACCGGACGGGCCACGGCCGCCCTGGCGGCGCTTCCCGGGCCGACCGCCTGACCCGGGCCCCTCCCCCGGTCGCCCCCTTCCCCCTTCCCCCTCCCCCCTT
>NZ_BQUN01000116.1:33276-132609 GCF_026008495.1 Streptomyces sp. A012304 | reverse complement strand
GCCCCGGCGTCGCCCGCCCTCGTCCCCGCCCCCGACCCGGCGTCACCCGCCCCCGCCGCCTCCAGATTCAACAGCCGTACCGCGCTGCGCCCCACCTGCTCCACCACCGGCCCCGGCAGCCACCCGTCCGCCACCAGCCGCGCCGCGCCCTGCGGTGCGAGCCGTCGGCCCACCTCGGCGGGGTCCGGCCGCGCGGTGGGATCCTTGGCGAGGCACGCCTCGACCACGTCCCGCAGTTCGCCCCCCAGCCCCCCGAGCCGCGGCTCCTCGTGGACGACCTTGTAGAGCAGGGAGGCCGAGGAGTCCCCGGGGAACGGCGGCTCGCCGGTCGCCGCGTACGCGAGCACCGCGCCCAGCGAGAAGACGTCGGCGGCGCCCGCGACGCCCTCGCCCAGGATCTGCTCGGGCGCCATGTAGCCGGGCGAGCCGACCGACACACCGGTCGACGTCAGCGACGCCGTGCCGTCGACGGCCCGTGCGATACCGAAGTCGATCAGGAGAGGGCCGTCGACGGTGAGCAGGACGTTGGACGGCTTCACGTCCCGGTGGACCAGGCCGAGTCGGTGCACCGCGGCGAGCGCCTCGGCGAGGCCGGCGCCCAGCACCCGCGCGGTGTGCTCGGGCAGCGCGCCGCCGTCGGCGACGGCCGAGGCGAGCGAAGGGCCCGCCGCGTACCCGGTGGCGACCCAGGGCACGGCCGCCTCCGGGTCGGCGTCCAGCACGGGCGCGGTCCAGGCGCCGCCGACCCGCCGGGCGGCCTCCACCTCGCGCCGGAAACGGGCGCGGAACTCCTCGTCGAGCGCGAGATGCGGATGGACGATCTTCACGGCGACCGTGCGGCCGCCCGCGCTGCGGCCCAGGTACACCCGGCCCATCCCGCCGGAGCCGAGCCGGCCCAGCAGCCGGTAGGGCCCCAACGCGGTGGGTTCGTCGGCTCCGAGCGGCTGCATGACGTCCACCCTTCCCCCGTACGCCGGACCGTACGCCGGACCGACCGGCAGCGTAGTGACTACGGCTGGAGCAGCTCCACTTCGACGTCCGCCGGGAAGCCGGTCGTCGGCCCGACGCGGCGGGCGAACTCGGTGACCGCCGCCAGCTGCGGCTGCCCGAAGCGGAAGTCGAGGGTGGTGAAGTACCGCTCCAGGACGCTCTCGTCGAAGGCCTCCCAGCGGGCCGCCTGTTCGGCGACCTTGCCGACCTCCTCCAGGGAGAGGTTGCGGGAGGCGAGGAAGGCCTCGTGGACCTTGCGGGTGATGACCGGCTCGCGCTCCAGGTAGTCGCGGCGGGCCGCCCACACCGCGAAGACGAACGGCAGCCCGGTCCACTCCTTCCACAGCGCCCCCAGGTCGTGCACCTGGAGCCCGTACTTCGGCCCGTCCAGCAGGTTCGCCCGCAGGGCCGCGTCACCGATGAGGACGGCTGCCTCGGCCTCCTGCATCATCACGCTGAGGTCGGGCGGGCAGGTGTAGTACTCGGGCCGGACGCCGTAGCGGTCGGACAGCAGCAGCTGGGCCAGGCGCACGGAGGTGCGGGAGGTGGAGCCGAGGGCGACGCGGGCGCCGTCCAGCCGGTCCAGCGGGAGCTGGGAGACGATCACGCAGGACATCACCGGGCCGTCGCAGCCGACGGCGATGTCGGGGAACGCGACCAGGTCGTCGGCGTTCTTCAGGAACTCGACGAGGGTGATGGGCCCGATGTCGAGGTCTCCGCGCACCAGTCGCTCGCTGAGCTTCTCCGGGGTGTCCTTCGTCAGCTCGAAGTCGAGGAGGGTGCCGGTTCTCGCGAGCCCCCAGTACAGGGGCAGGCAGTTCAGGAACTGGATGTGGCCGACGCGCGGCCGGGTGCGAGAATTGTCCACATCGCGAGGCTAGACCCCGTGGAGTACGCTGCGGAGTCCGACCCCCCGGGTCAACCCGTTCACCCGATCTTCAAACATCCGGGTGACGTGATCTTGGCCTCTATTGCTTTCGGCTGCCCGCGTGCTAGGCTCGCCGCAAGTTGCAGTTTGGTTTCCCTTGCAGTACAGAGCCTGCGGAGCATGTGACCGCGGGCTCTCGTCGTTTTCAGAAGTATGCAGTTGTGCAGCACTGTTTTCACACTTGCAGGTTCTGGAGCAGGGCAACCCTTTGGGCCCAAGGAGGGCTTATGGCTACCGGAACCGTGAAGTGGTTCAACGCCGAAAAGGGCTTTGGCTTCATCGCCCAGGAAGGCGGCGGTCCCGACGTCTTCGTCCACTACTCCGCGATCAACGCCACGGGTTTCCGTTCCCTCGAGGAGAACCAGCAGGTTTCCTTCGACGTGACCCAGGGCCCGAAGGGTCCGCAGGCGGAGAACGTCACCCCCGTGTGATCGTCACACCTCGTGTGATCGCAGTCTGAGAGCAGTACCCAAGGAGCCCCGGCCTTTCGGTCGGGGCTCCTGCCTTATCCGGCCCCTCGGCTCTTTCGGGCGCGTCCGTCCAGGTGAATTCCTGGCGAACTCTTGCCCCCGCCCGCCGGCCGACGGTCACCGGCCGGCACCCGCCGACCGATTCCGTACGGCCGTCAGGGTGCCGCCGTACGGGTGTGTCGGCCGTCATCACGTCCGCCGTGACGTCCGTGGGGGGGCGGGTCGGTGGGCGACTCCCCCGTCGTCCCGTCGGTGCAGTCGGTGCAGTCGGGCCTAGTCGGGCTCGTCGGTCTCGTCGGTACCGTCCTTGAGCCGGTCGATCAGGTCGCGGATCTCCTGGATCACGGAGGGCTTGACCCTGCGGCGCTTCAGCGTCTGGGCGAGGGTGGTCAGCAGATCGGTGGCCGGCGCGGCCTCCTCCCGCTCGCCGCGTGCGGTCGCCACCCGCTTGACGCCGTCGGTCAGACGGATGTGGCCCAGGGTCTCGGCCGCCGCGTAGCAGTCGCCGTAGGCGCGCTCCGTCAGTTCCTCGGTCTCCAGGTCCAGCACTCCCTGGCGGACCTGCCCCTGGTGGAGGATCTTGCCGGGGACGGCCGCCGCCCTCAGCAGGCAGGAGGCGGCGTGTGTGGCCACGGGTTCCTCGGGGATCCGGTCGACGACCTCCCGCAGCACGTCGTTGGCGTGGTGCATGACGCGGCTGCCGCCGAGGGCGAGGACGCGTCCGACCTCGTCGGTGAAGACGTCGTCCGCCAGCAGCTCCTGCTCACGGCCGGCCGGGCGCCGCACCCGCAGGACGAGCGGCTCGGCCAGGAGCTGTCCCTGCGCCGCCCCGTCGGCGGCCGCCGTGCCGCCGCCACCGGCGGAGCGCAGGGCCGCGTACACGTAGTACGTCCCGGGTTCCGCGATCTGCCAGCCCTCGGCGTCGGAGCTGAGCACCACGGAGTCGTACAGCGCCTCACCCGGCTGGAGCACCACGGGCCGGCGCTGCGCGCAGTAGTGCACGTACGGACGGCGGACGTGGGCTTCCGTGGCGCCCTTGCGCTGGACGACGATGCCGAGTTCGTCGCTGCTCAGCACGTCCCCGTCCACCACCACGGGCACGGTCGAGGTGTTCGCGAGCCTGAGCTCCCCGATCACCGGCTCCAGCATGCCGTAGCGGTAGGTGCCGTCCGGGTCGCGGTCGCGGTTCGCGCGCAGGGTCAGCGTCAGCGGGCCGCCGCTGGTCTCCCGGCGTACCTGTTCGAAGGCGTGGTGGTCCGCCCAGCGGAGGCCGCCCTGCTGGACGAAGCGTTCGGGGGCGTGCCGCAGGAAGACCAGTTCGTCCTCCGAGAACAGGTACCGGAAGTCGGCGAAGAAGGCGTCCGAGCCGCCCGGCACCTTGAACGGGTAGTTCATGAAGCTGCGGGCTTCGGGCTCGTCCGGGACCGGCATCCAGGGGATGCCGAGCGTCTTCTCCCAGGAGTGGACCAGATTGAAGCTGTGTCCGATCTCGTGCACGGCGGTCCAAAACCGCATGCGGCGGGCGAACGCCTTGGGGTCCGGATCGCCCGGCGGCTCGTCGGAGATGAACGAGTCGGAGAAGACCGCGCACCCCTGCCGCTGCACCCCACCCGTGCTGTCGAACATGATCCCCCCGAGTGTCGGTCGTTCGTGCCGGCCCGCGAACAGCGTCCACACCTGCCACTGGGCGATGCCCTGCCCGGCGGGTCCGGGCTGCCACTCCGACCAGTGGGCCTGCATGGCGTCATGCATCTCGACGTCGGACCATCTGTTGTTCGCGGCCGCGGCCAGCGGGATCGTGTTGCCGCCGCCGGTGCGGGTGACCGCGATGCCCTGGCGGGAGAACGCGTCCTCCACACTCAGGATCATGTCCGGGAGGTCGGACGGCCGCCTCGGGTGGTCGTGCAGGGCGTAGGCGTCGGTCTGCTCGGCGCCCTCCACCCGGTCGAACTCGATGCCGACCTCGCGGAACTCGGACTGCTCGAAGGCGTAGCCGAATGTCGTGTCGGGGGCGCCCGGGCTGCTGAAGGTCACCAGTGCCGCGCGCCGCTCCAGCGGCGGTCGGCCGGCGATCCTCACGCCGACCGAGGCGGCGGGGCGCAGGGCGGCGTTGCCGTCGCGGAAGACGATCGGGCCGGCGAAGGAGCCGTCCTGCTGCTTGGTCACTCTGGCGATCCAGGTGAGACCGCCGGTGGTGAGCCGCCAGACCCGGCCCGAGACGGTCATCGTCGGGGCCAGGCCGTCGATGTCCAGGCGAAGCTCCTCGAACAGGCCGAGGGGCAGCGGGGGCGTGACCCGGACGTACACGCCGCTGCGCTGATGCAGCGACGGGAAGGGGAGCGCGCCGGCGGCCTCGGCACCGAGTGTCTCGCGGGCCTGCTCCAGGACTCCGGCCCCGTCGTGCGGCGCCGTCTCCGGGGCACCGCCGGTGTGCCACAGCACGTCCGCCACGGCATGGACCAGTGCGTCGAACCCGCTCGAGGGCCGGTATGCCTGCGTCGTCATGACTTTGCCCAATTCCAGTAGACTATGAGATAAACTTGGCTTTTAAATTGTTTTGCTACGCTTACGTCATATACGTCCAGGTTGCGTCGACGGTGTCGGCGGGTCAAGCGAGGTACGTGGTGGTGGCCCAGGACCACGAGGGCGGCCGGGGGCGGGGGCGGCTGTCCCGCGAGAAGGTGCTCACGGCGGCGGTGACGGTGGTGGACCGGGAGGGCCTGGCGTCGCTGAGCATGCGCCGGGTCGCCGACGAGCTGGGCGTGGAGGCGATGGCGCTGTACCGCTACACCCCGAGCAAGGAGGATCTCCTCGACGGGATCGTGGAAGCCCTGTTCCTGGAGGCCGAGCGACTGCTCGCCGACACTCCCGAGCCGGAGGACCCGGCCGCCTGGCGGGCCGCTCTGGAGCGGCAGGCCCTCGCGATCTACCGGGTGGCGCTCGCCCACCCCCTCGTCGCGCCGCTGGTCGCCACCCGCCCGCTCAGTGTTCCCTTCGCCCGCCGGCCACGGCCGGTGCTGCGCTGCCACGAACGGGTCCTGGGCCTGCTGCGGCGGTCCGGGATGAGCGACGACGAGGCACTGACGCTGTACCGGAGGATCCTGGCCTGGGTGCTGGGCTACATCGTGGTCGAGCTCCGCCAGACCGTGGACGCCCCCGACGAGACCGAGCCCGCCTTCCGGATGGGCCTGCACCGCATCCCGCCCGCCGAGTTCCCCCACCTGCGGGCCGTCGGCCCGCGACTCGCCCAGCGCGGAGGCGAACAGCACCTGCTCGCGGGCCTCGCCGCGCTGCTGACCACGCCCGGCCCGAGCCGGCCGCCGTCTGACAGTGGCGGCCGCTAGTCTCCCCGCCCATGACCGACGCCGACTTCCTCACCGCCACCCGCACCTTCTACGACGCCGTCGCGGACGACTACGCCGACCTCTTCACCGACGAGCCCCGGCCGGCGGACCGGGAGGCGCTCGCCGCGTACGCCGCACTCGTCGGCCCCGGCGCCGAGGTGGCCGACCTGGGCTGCGGCCCCGGCCGGGTGACCGGGTTCCTCGCCCGGCTCGGCCTCACGATGTCCGGCCTCGACCTGTCGGAGGCGATGCTCACCATCGCGCGCCGCGAGAACCCGGGGATCCCCTTCCAGCAGGGCTCGATGCTGCACCTGGAGGGGTACGCGGACGGCTCACTCGACGGGGTCGTCTCCTGGTACTCGTCCATCCACACCCCCGTGGAACAACTGCCCGCCCTCTTCGCCGAGTTCCACCGTGTCCTGGCCCCGGGCGGCCATCTGATCCTCGGCTTCCAGGTCGGCGACGAGCCCCGCCACCACGACCGCCCCTGGGGCCGCCACCCGGTGTCCCTGGACTTCCAGCGCCGCAGGCCCGAAGCGATGGCCGGCCTGCTGACGGCGGCCGGGTTCACGATGCTGTCCCAACAGGTACGCGAACCCGACCCGGAGCGCGGCGAACAGGTCCCACAGGCCTACCTGACCGCCCGCACACCTAGCTGAGCGCGATCTCCGCCCACACGGTCTTGCCCACCTCCCGTTCCATGACGCCCCAGGTCCGCGCCAGCACCGTCACCAGGACCAGCCCTCGGCCGCCGTCCGCCTCCGGGTCCGTCACGATCCGCAGCCTCCGGTCCCCTCGTGTGTCGCTGACCTCGACACGCAGCGTGCCCTCCGGGAGCAGCAGCAGCCGCAGCTCGAAGTCACGGCCCGGCACCCGGCCGTGCGTGACCGCGTTCGCGGCGAGTTCCGCGACGACGTGCTGCGCGGCCCGGAGCATTACTGCGGATACAGGCTCTCCACCTGCTCCGCGAAGTCCCGCATGATCACCTCGCGGCGCAGTTTCATCGACGGGGTGAGATGGCCCTCCGTCTCGCTGAAGTCGCGGGGCAGGACGGCGAAGCGGCGGATCGACTCGGGGCGGGAGACGAGCTTGTTCGCCTCGTCGATGGCGCGCTGGAGGACGGCGTAGAGCTCCTCGTCACCGATGAGCAGCTCGACCGGGACGGGGTGCTTGCGGTTCATGTTGCGCCAGTGGGTGAGGCCGTCGGGGTCGAGGGTGAGGAGGACGGAGACGTAGGGGCGGCCGTCCCCGAGGACCATGGCCTGGGAGATCAGGGGGTGTGAGCGCAGCCAGTTCTCCAGCGGGGCGGGGGCGACGCTCTTGCCGCCCGCCGTGATGATCATCTCCTTCTTGCGGCCGGTGATCATGAGGTAGCCCTCGTCGTCGAGTTCCCCGATGTCGCCGGTGGCGAGCCAGCCGTCGGGGGCGGCGGGGACGACCCCGCCGGCCGCCGGGTCCCAGTAGCCGCGCAGGACGTGGTCACCGGCGATGAGGATCTCGCCGTCGGCGGCGATACGGATCTTCGTGCCGGGCATCGGCCAGCCCACCGTGCCCAGGCGGGGCTTGAGCGGCGGGGTCACCGTCGAGGCACCCGTCGTCTCCGTGAGGCCGTAACCCTCGTAGATCTCGATGCCGGCGCCGAGGTAGAACGCGGCGAGGCGGCGGCCCAGGGGGGAGCCGCCGCAGATGGCGTGCCGGACCCGGCCACCCATGGCGTTGCGGATCCGGCGGTAGACCAGGGGATCGTAGAAGGTGCGGGCGGCGCGCAGGCCCGCGCCGGGGCCGTGTCCGGTGCCGGTCTTCTGGGCCTCGACGGCCTCGCCGTAGCGGGTGGCGATGCTCACCGCACGGTCGAAGGAGGTGAGCCGGCCGCCCGCCTCCGCGCGGGCGCGGGCCGTGTTGAAGACCTTCTCCAGCATGTAGGGGATGGCGAGGAGGCAGGTCGGCCGGAACGCGGCGAGGTCCGGGAGGAGTTCGTCGGCCTTCAGGCTCGGGGCGTGGCCGAGACGGACGCGGGCGCGGACGCAGGCGATGGCGACCATCCGGCCGAAGACGTGGGACATGGGGAGGAAGAGGAGGACGGAGAGGTCGTCGCCGTCCGACTTGAACACCGGGTAGAGGAGTTCGATGGCGTTGTCGACCTCGGCGAAGAAGTTGCCGTGGGTGAGGGCGCAGCCCTTGGGGCGGCCGGTGGTGCCGGAGGTGTAGATGAGGGTGGCGAGGGTGTCGGGCACCAACATGCCCCGGCGGATGTCGACTTCGGCGTCGGGCGTGCGCTCGCCCAGTTCCGCGAGGCGCTCGACGTGGCCCTTCTCGATGACCCACACATGCTGGAGGTCGGGCAGCCGGTCGCGTTCGGGGCCGAGGGCCGCCGCCTGGCCGACGGTCTCGGTGATCAGGGCGATGGCGCCGGAGTCCTGGAGGATCCAGCGGGTCTGGAAGACGGAGGAGGTCGGGTAGACGGGGACGGTGACCAGGCCGGCCGCCCAGGCGGCGAAGTCGAGGAGCGTCCACTCGTAGCGGGTGCGGGCCATGACGGCGACGCGGTCGCCCGGCATCAAGCCCTCGGCTATCAACCCCTTGGCGACGGCGTGGACTTCGGCGGCGAACTGGGCGGCCGTGACGTCCTGCCACCGGTCCGCCTCCACCTTGCGGCTGAGGACCACCCTGTCGGGGACGGCCGCCGCGTTGTCGAAGGGCAGGTCGGCGAGCGAGCCGTACGTCACGGGACGGGCGAACGCCGGCACGGACGCCTCGCGTACGGCGCCGTCCAGTCGTCGTGTCTCGGGTTCCACGAGGGCGCGGGGAGCGTCGAAGTCTGCGGAGGTGGAGTACGGGGTGGACACGGGCAACTCCCTGGGCGTGCAGCGACGAAACTGCTTGCTGCAGTGACGTACGTGCCTCGTGTGCCGAGGCGTTCAACCGGGACGGAACCGCCGAAAGGGGTTACCGCCGGTTAGGTAGGGGATCGTACGGGGCTGACGTGTGGGGGGTGTGCGGGTTCGGGGGTGGTCCGGCGCCAGGGCTGTGCAATCTCGGGGGTTATGTGAGTGACCCTCACGTACCCTCCCACCCCGACTGACCTAGGCTTACCCGGGGTAACATCATTCCGGAGCCGGCACCGCCGACGTTTTCCGCGTTTCACGCGTCCTTCGCGTCCGAGCCCTGGGAGATCGACATGGCCGACCGCTGTCCGGATTCCCTCGGTCTTTCGCTCGCCCGGGGTGCGCTGCTGTCCCCCTTCAAACGCCCGCACCCGGACGCCGGCTTCCCGCGCACCCGGCTGCGGCGGCCCGGTCTGCGGGTCGACGCGTGCCGCCTGGCCGCGTACGAGCGGGTCTGCGGCTTCGGGGCGACCGGGGACGACGCCCTGCCGATCACCTATCCGCACGTCCTGGGCTTCCCCCTGGCCATGCGGCTGATGAGCGGCCGGGACTTTCCGCTGCCGCTGCTCGGCCTGGTCCACACGTCGATCGACATCACCCGGCACCGGCCGCTGACCGCGACCGGCATCTACGAACTGACCGTGTACGTCGACTCCTTGGCCCCCCACCGACGCGGCACCGAGGCCTCCGTCGTGACGGAGGTGCGGGAGGGGGAGGCGGTGGTGTGGGAGTCGACGAGCAGGTACCTGGCACGGCACGGGAGGCGCGGGGAGGACCGGCCGGAGCCGCCGTCCGACGCCGATGCCGATGCGGTGATCCTCCCCGTGGTGGACGAGTGGCGGCTCGGCGCGGACATCGGTCGCCGCTACGCCGCCGTCTCCGGCGACCGCAACCCCATCCACCTGCACCCGCTCACCGCCCGCCTCTTCGGCTTCCCCCGCGCCATCGCCCACGGCATGTGGACAGCGGCCCGCTCCCTCGCCGCCCACGGCACCCCACCGGCGGTCCGGGTCCGCGTCGACTTCCGCTCACCGGTCCTCCTCCCGGCCACGGTCACCTTCGCAGCGAACGGCACCCGCTTCGAACTGCGGGAGGCGGGCGGCGGGGAGCGGCGAGTACACGTACGGGGGCGGGTGGACCGGCTGGGGTCAGCGACGCTGTAGGCGTGCCCGAAGCGCTCGGGACTCCAGCAGTTGACGGCGAGCCAGTGCCGTCCCGCGCGGCAGCTCCTCGCGGAGGCTGACAGCTTCGCTGACGGCCGCCAGAGCTTGCTTGCGCTGGCCGATGGTCTGCAACTGAACGGCCTTGGTGTGGAGAGCGGAAGCGAGGCCGACACGGAACCCGCTGTTCCCTTGGACCAGCGCCCGGTACTGACTGACGGCGTCCTCGGCGACCATGCCGGCCAGCGGTGCTTGTCCCAGCGCCCCCAGCCGGGCGGCCAGGGCATCGAGGGCGGCGGCGAGATCGGGAGCATGAGGCATGGACCCGTGCTGCCTCAGAACGCCACACAGGAACATCAGCCGGGACACGGCCTGCTTCCCGTCCTCGAACCGCTCCAGACCGGCCAGCTCGACGGCCAGGTTGGTCAGACTCGCGGTGGCGGCGGACACGTCGAACGCGACCTGTTCCGCGAACAGGTCACGCCGGATGCTCACGACCTCGGTGAGGGTCTCGACAGCCTGCTCGTGTCGGCCCAGAGCACTCAGGTGAACGGCCAGACCGTCCAGAGCGGAGGCGAGATCAGGGAGATGGGCCTCCGGAGCCCGTTGGACGAGCACGCGCCGAATGTCCACGGCTTCGGAGGCGGCTACAAGCCCGTCCTCGTACTGCCCGGAACTCGCGAGTTGCGTGGCCAGCGTCTCCAAACTGGCGGCGAGACCGGCTTCACGATCCGGCCGATCCAGATCTCGCTGAAGGAGCACGGCCTCCGCTGCGGCGTCATGGGCCTCGGCGTGCCTCCCCGTCCTGCCGAGTGCGACGGCCAGCGTGTCGAGAGCGGCGGCGAGATCGGGAGCGAAGGTGTCGGGATGGCCCTGGACCAGTTCACGCAACCGGGCGACAGCCTCGCCAGCGGAAATCATGGCCTCTTCGGGATTCGCCAGCAGCTTCGCGTATTCGGTCAGCGACCGTGCCAGTTCAGCCTCGAACGCAGCGGCAGGGGGAAATCCACTCGCATGCACGGATCGGTAATGTTCGATCGCCTCTCTCAGGTTGCTCAGCGCTCCCTCGACACCTCCGACCGCTGCTTGCCGGAACGCCGTCACGGCCAGTGATCTGGCCAGGTGAGGCAGGTAGGTGTACGGGTCCCTGGAATTGACCAGCTCACGGTAGAAATCGATATTCGGCTGCACTGCGCTCGAACTGAGACGGATTCCCTCATTCCCCGGCTTGTAGCGCGGATTGGGGAGGCAGAAATGCGGACCGTCATCACGGCGTGTCAGCACGACTCTCGCACTGTGGCTGAGCTTCAGACTGACCTGGCGGAGGAGGATGCGCCTGTCGAAGAAGGGCTCCTCGGGATCGGGCAGCAGCTCCAGCGTCTCAGCCACCGCGTTCAGCAGGTCACCCGCCCGACGCCCCCCTCGCTGCGCGAGAACGAGAACATCGGGAACAGGGTGTGGACGCGCCGCCAGGACGCGACACCCGCTTCCCAGCCTCGACTCGACGACACCGAGATCGGCCAATTTCCTGAGCGCCCTCTGGATGGTGTCCCGAGAGACACCGTGAGCGTTGGCCAATTCGCGCTGGGGCGGCAAAAACCCTCCCACAGGGGGGTTCCCGGCGGAGATGTCTTGCAGCAGCGCGTCCACCACCTGCTCCACTGGTCCACTCACCTCGAAGCTGCCACTCAACAACGATTCCGGATTGCGCTCCCCCCTCAGCGTTTCCCCGTCGACAATGATCAGGCAGTGCTCAAAAGGAAGTCGATTGACCGATTCGAGTATTTGCCTGACCGGCAAGCCGCGACCGGACAGGACAACGACCCCGGCAAATCCTCCCCCCTGCACCTCCAGGGCAGAGTGTGCATCAGCCAGCTTTCCCATGATTTCCGCGTCACTCGGCGAGTTCATCAGCTCAGGAAACGCCAAAGAGAACCTGCGGCTCCCCAGCCGATCGGAATTCCACCAGTCCGCGATGGATTGCAGCGGATAGTCCTCGGTACCGATGCCGATGAACACCGACGACAGATCCGGCGGCTGGAATGCCGCCTCCGGCAGTTCGAACTCGGTGCCGCGTGCGTTCCGTAGGCGCAGTGGGCCCGGGGGGACCGTCTGGGTCGTGAGGTCGCCCGCGGCCACCGTCAGGTCGTGGAGGAGGCGGCCGTCCTCGTCGAGGACGGTCAGGAGCCTCGGGTGGGTGTCGGGGACCGTGACGCTCCGGGCCCCTACCGTGGAGGTGACGGCGCCGATCTCGATCTGGTCGTGGGTGCGGCGGACGCCGAGGTGGACGTCGTCCAGGAGGGCGGCGATCTCGGCCGTCTCACCGGGAGGCGGGGGCGTGCGGAAGGCGGACAGGGCCGCGTGGCTGTCCGCGAAGTAGGGGCGGGCCAGTTGGGCCAGTTTCCACGCGGTCGGGGTGTCGAGGACGGCTTGGGGGAGCCGTTCCCAGGCCGAGGCGAACCACTCCGCGACGGCGGTGCGGTTCTCGGTGACCACCGACTTCAGCGCCGGACGGAGCGCCGCGTCGATCTCGTCCGTACGCCCGCTCGCGGTGAGCCAGTTGAGCCTCTCCTCCAGTCTCAGGGTGGGAGAGATGTGCGCGTGGACGCTGTCGACGATCTCCCAGACGTCGTGCAGCGGGTCGACGGAAGGAGCGGAGGCGAGCATCGTGCCCAGCCGCCGCAGCAGACCGGGGCGTTCCCGGGGCGTGAAGACGAGCCCGCTCGGCGCCCGCGTACGGACCAGCCCGCTGAACCACAGGTCGGTCTCGGCCTCCACCCCGAGCCGGGGGAAGGCGTGCAGCCGGACGGCTCTGATCAGGGACGGCTCGGCTCGGGTGGCGACGCTGACGGCCGCGGCGAGATCGTAGGTCGGCGCCGGGAGCCCGCGCCGGGCGGGCGCGGGTCGGCCGGGACGGAGGTCGAGGTCGGTCATGGTCCGGTCCGGGTCCGCTTGAGTTCCGCCGCCACCGCCGTGGCCGTCGTCCTGCGGTCCCAGGTCAGCACGGCGAGCCGGGTCCGCAGCCGGCCCGGCACCCGGCTCGCCGGGAACGGCACCAGCGCGACGGCCGTGCACCGGGCGGTGTGGACGACGCCGAGGAAGTCCCGCCACTCGCGTACGGAGGCGGCGTGCAGGCGCCGCGACCGGCCCGCCAGGCCGAGGTCGGACAGGAGCAGGACGCGGGTGCCCCGGGCCGGGGGCCGGTACCCGCGCCAGGTGGCACGGTCGCCCGGGCCCGCGCCACGGGACGGACAGTCGGAGAAGTAGCGGACGTCCAGGTGCTCGGCCCCGATGAGCCCTTCGAGCTGCTCGACGATCGCCTCCTGGTCGTCGGCGAACGCCGCCATGCCGTCGCCGAGGTCGACCAGGACCTGCACGCCGAACCGGAGCGTGGTGCGCGGAACGCGCGGCAGTTCCCGGCAGGCGACGCCCCGCGCGACCGCCTGGACCAGGGCACCGATGTCGGGCGGCCCGCCGACGGAGGTGCGGGTGGCGAGCGCGCTGCGCAGGACCGCCGGTGCGGCGCGCGGCGGCAGCAGCGGTTCCGGCGGGCGGCGCCGGGAGGGGTCGACGGGGGTCCGTTCGGGCAGGGAGGGCGTGCCGCCCCAGTCGACGGCCGGCGTCGTCCCCTCCGACAGCTGCCGCAGCGGCGGGAAGGTGTCGGCCGGAACGGGGCTCTCCCCGCCTCCGCCCCGCTCGGGCCGGGTGGCCGTCGGGGGTCCGGGGAGGGCCGGAGCGGGGGCGAGGGGCGGGAGGGGCTCGTACTCCTCGCGCCACCCCGTCGACGGCACGGGAGGCAGCGGGAGCGGCACCGGGTCGAGCCCCAGCAGCGCGGCGATCTCCCGCGCCCGCTCCTCGTCGGCGTCGAGTGCGGCGACCGCCTTCACCAGGTCGCCCCACCAGACGGCGGGCCGCCCGCTCACCACCCGTCCGTCCGTTTCCGCAGGGCCATGTCCACGAGCATCTCCCAGCGCGAATCGTCCGGGGTGACCCCCAGCCGACGGCACGCCTGGAAGGCGTCCAGGAACTCGGCGGTGCTGGGCGGACGCGTCCCGTCGTGGTCGGCCTTGCGCCGCTCGGCGACCAGGGCGCCGGCGAGCCGGTCCGCGACCTCCAGGTCCCGTGGGTCCCAGCCGGGCTCGTAGGTGTCGAGATGGCAGCGGGTCACGGCGACCAGCTCGTCCTTGGAGGGGTGCGGCAGGACGACGCTCAGGCAGCGCCGCAGGAACGCGCTCGGCAGTTCGCGCTCCTCGTTGGTGGTGACGACGATCAGAAGGGGCTCGTCCGCCTCCTGGCCGTCCGGCCGGTGGCGTTCGACGGCGTCGCCGGTCTCGGTGACCTGGAAGCGCCCGCTGCCGAGCGGCACCAGCAGCCCGTTGGGCAGGTCCGGGTCCGCCTTGTCGATCTCGTCGATGAGGACGACCGTGCCGCCCGAGCGGGTGGCGTTGGTCCCGGCGTTCGGTTCGGACGCCTCGGTGACCTCCGTGCCGCCCGGGCCCGTGCCGTCCGGCCGCCGCCCACGGGTCCGTGCCGAGGCACGGTCGAACGCCCACCACAGCACACCGGGCCGCACGTACGCGCGCGTGTCCTGGATCCGCTCGGCCTGCGCGTCGCCCAGGCGGCGGACGTGGTCGTAGGTCCACAGGAGGTCCTCGGCCTGTGTCCGGGAGGTGACCACGTGTTCGTAGTGGCGCCACCCACGCGTGAAGGCCACATGCGCGGCGAAGGTCGACTTGCCCGAGCCCGGGGCGCCGCGCAGCAGCAGCGGCCGGTCGGTGGCGAGAGCCACGTCGACGGCCAGCTCCAGCTGCGGGGAGACGACGTACGCCCGGCCGTCGCCGTGGTGGGCGGGGGCGGCGGGCTTCGACGGGTTGTCGGGCGTTTCGGCCACAGCGGGTTCCCTCTTCTCGGGGCACGGTTTCCGACCGTTCCTCAGGCACGGTTTCCGACCGTGGCGGCCATGGTGTCGAACAGGACCGCGTACCGGTCGGCGTCCTCCTCGTCCGCGCGGTCCAGCGCGGGCCGCAGGAAGGTGATCCGGTCCTCGCCGCACGTCCAGTCCTCGTCCGGCACCTCGTCGCCGGTCAGGAGGAGCACGTTGAGCCAGGCGTACGCCTTGGTCAGCTCGCTCACCAGCTGCACCACACGGGGCACGGGCCACCCGTAGGGATCGACGACGAGGTACACGACGTCCTTCCCCGCCGGGCGGAACCCGTCCAGCGATCTGCCTCCGCGCGCGCCCACCTTGCGCTTGACGGCCTCCTCGCAGTCGGCGACGAACGTCTCCGGATCCAGCACGCTGACCTCGGCCACGTGGTAGCTCAGATGGCAGCAGGAGGCACGCTGGACGTAGCGGGTGCCGGTGAGGACCTGTCCGGTGTTGACCGCGGCGACGACCCTCGCGCCGTCGGCGGGAAGCAGCCGGCGGGCTGCCTCCGGGTCGATCCAGACGGGGGCCAGGACGCGGACCAGCGCGTCGAAGTCGGAGCCGACGAACCGGCCCACGTTGGTGAGGGCGTTGTACACCCGCACGCTGGGCGCCCGGCCGAGCATGCGCCGGGCGAGGAACCGATGGCCCTCTTTCGCGGTGACGAAGGGCACGTCGTCGGGCGGGGGGCCACCGTCCGTCAGTTCCTGCGCCGCGGCGCGCAGCGCCGTCCCCTCCGGCACCTTGCCGAGGTAGAAGGTGACGTTCTCCAGCCACATGTCCATCAGGGAGCCGCCGTCCTCGAGCGGGTCCCCGACCGTCCTGCTCAGCCGCTCCCCCACGTGCCGGGCGAGGGTCCGGGGTGAGCGCCCGCGGCCGGCCTGCCGCTGCTCGACGAGCGGCGCCTCGGGGCCGGGCTGCTTGAAGGCCTGGAGTTCGAGGATGCTCTCGATGTCGGTGCCGCGGATCTCGGCCGAGGTGAGCCCGTCCAGCAGGACGGGGATCAGGGTGACCGGCGAGCCCAGCGCCTTGCGCCACAGCAGCATGTTGACCTCGCGGCGGACCCAGGACGAGCGCAGGGCGGCGCGGTTCAGCAGGATCACGGCCGCGTGGCACTGGACGAGGTACTGGTAGAGCCGATCGCACCAGTCGTCCCCGGGCAGCAGATCGTCCATGTCCAGCTTGACGGCCCAGCCCTGCTTGAGCAGTTGTCGCCGGACGGCCTTCGCCACCTTCCGGGCATTCCCCGTGCCGTCGTGATCACTGTGGCTGATGAACGCCATCCGCATCGACCGCTACCCACCCCGCCCCTCGCGTCCCTGGCCGAGCGTCGCAGCTCGTATGAGAGACCGTCAACCGGATGTCAGGAGGCGGGCGGGGACCAGGGGTGGCCGGTCATGAGGTTGCCCAGGCCCGCCCAGGCGAAGTTCATCAGGGTCGCCGCCGCCTGGCGGGCGGTGACGCCCGGTGTCGCGTTGGCCCAGGCCGCCAGGGACTCGGCGGCGCCGACCAGGGCCTCGGCCAGGCCGGCCACCTCGTGGTCGGGAAGGTCGGGGTCACGGTGGGCGTCACGGGCGGCGACCGCGATCAGCTGGGTGACGAACGCGACGATCTCCTCGCGCATCGCGGCGACCTCGGCGGCGAAGGGCTCGCCGTGGGTGCGGGCCTGGAGGTGGAGTACGGACCAGGCGTGCGGGTGCCGGGCGGTGTGGGCGAAGAACGCCAGCAGACCCTCCCAGAGCTGGCGGTCGGCCGGCAGATCGGTGCGCACGCCGGAGCGGACGGCCGCCACCAGGGCCTTCGCCTCGCGGCGGATGCAGGCGGTGAAAAGGTCTTCCTTGGAGTTCAGGTACAGATAGACCAACGGCTTGGACACACCCGCCAGTTCGGCTATCTCGTCCATGGACGCGGCCATGTACCCCCGCCGCCCGAAGATCTCCACGGCGGCGTCCAGCATCTGCTGCTCACGGACCGCACGCGGCATCCGCTTCGTCTTCACGGCACCCATGGGGCAAGAGTAGTTGGGGCCGGGCGAGGTGACGCGAGTCGCGCGGAGCGCGGTCCCCTCACGACGCCGGCTACGACGTCTGTGCCTGGCCCTGCGCCGTGTCGATCGCCTCGTCCTCCTGGGAGCGGTTGGCCTCCAGGTTGGCCTTCATCCGGTCCACCCGCCGCACGACCGTCTCCGAGGCGCGGTCGCGCTCCTTGCGCAGCAGGACGAAGCTGATCGGCGCGGAGATCACCAGCGCGAGCAGGATGATCCACATGCCGTTGGAGGAGCCGAGGCCGCGCGGGACGACACCGAAGTAGACGAGTCCCCAGACAGCCACGAGGCAGCCCGCGAAGACACCGAGGCGCATCAACGTGTAGCGGAGCATCTCAATCCACTCTTCCGATTCCATAAGGGGCCGTCGTCCAGTGAAGCACGCCGGAGAGCGGATCTTGCACGGGGGTGCGGGGCGTCACGTCAGCGGCAGCAGCATGATGACGTCCTCCCGGTCGTCGCCCGGCGCCACCCGTATCGCGCCCGGGACGCGGCCGACCTCCTTGTAGCCGCAGGAGGCGTAGAAGTCCTCCAGGCCGAGGCCGCCGCGGCAGGTGAGCCGTATGGCGTCGATGCCGTCGATGGCGCGGGCCGCCTCGGCGGCGGCCGCCAGCAGGGCACGGCCGTGGCCGGCGCCGTGGTGGCGGGGGTGGACCATGACCGTGTACAGCCACACCCAGTGGGTCATGAGCCGGTGTGTGTTGAAGGTGAGGAACGCGGTCGCCGCGACCCGCCCGTCCGTGTCGTGCCCGACGAGCAGCCGGGCGCGGCCCTCGGCCATGTGCACGAAGTGCCGCACCAGCTCCGGCCGGATCTCCTCCCGCGTCACGGGCGGCACGAATCCGACGGCCCCGCCCGCGTTCGACACGTCCGTCCACAGATCGAGAACACCGTCGCGCAGCTCGGGAGTGACAGCGGGATCGAGAGTGAAGGTAAGGGCCACGCCAGGATATTAGGCCCTACATCAACCCTCACGCCGCGTCGGCCCTGCGCCGACCCTCACGCCGTGTCGGCCCTACGCCAGCACCCGCGCCGCGATCCGCAGGTCCGCCACCAGGCCCCGGTAGGCCGCCTCGCGGTCGTCGGCGCGCAGGACGGAGGACGGGTGGACGGTGGGGACCAGGCGCTGGGGGTGGCCGTGGATCTCGCGTTCCAGGACCGTGCCGCGGGACTCGGTGACGCGGAAGGACGAGCCCAGCAGGGCCTTGCCCGCCGTCGCGCCGAGCACCACGATCAGCTCGGGTTCCACCAGCGCCAGCTCGGCGGCCAGCCACGGCGCGCACGCCGTCATCTCCCGCAGCGTCGGCGCCTTGTGGATACGGCGCTTGCGGGGCTCGGCCTGCGTGAACTTGAAGTGCTTCACGGCGTTCGTGACGTACGCCTCGCCGGGGTCGATGCCGGCCTCCGCCAGCGCCCGGTCCAGCAGCTTACCCGCCGGGCCCACGAAGGGCTTGCCCTGGCGGTCCTCCTGGTCACCGGGCTGCTCGCCGACGAGCATGACCCGGGCGTCGGCCGTCCCCGCGCCGAAGACGGTACGGGTGGCGTTCCGGTGCAGAGGGCAGCCACGGCAGTCCGCCGCCGCGCGGCGCAGGTCGGTCAGACCCGCGCCGTCCGGGACGAAGGGCGCGGCCGTGTAGGCGTCCTCGGGAGCCTTCGTGACAGCCATGCGGGACGAGTACCCGCCGTGGGCCCGGTCAGCGGTCAGACCCGCATCGGCTGCGGCGACTCCCGGCGGGCCGGGTCCGGGCCGTCGTACTCGCGGATGATCTCGTACCGGGTGTTGCGCTCCACCGGGCGGAAGCCCGCGTCGCGGATCAGGTCCAGCAGGTCCTCGCGGGTCAGCTTGTTCGGCGTGCCGTAGTTGTCGGCGTCGTGGGTGATCTTGTACTCGACGACCGAGCCGTCCATGTCGTCCGCGCCGTGCTGGAGCGCGAGCTGGGCGGTCTGGACGCCGTGCATGACCCAGAAGACCTTGACGTGCGGGACGTTGTCGAAGAGCAGACGGGAGACGGCGAAGGTCTTCAGGGCCTCCGCGCCGGTCGCCATCTGCGTGCGGGCCTGGAGCCGGTTGCGTACCTTGCCGTCCTTCATGTCCACGAAGTCGTGCTGGTAGCGCAGCGGGATGAAGACCTGGAAGCCGTTCGTCTCGTCCTGGAGTTCACGCAGCCGCAGGACGTGGTCGACGCGGTGGCGGGGCTCCTCGATGTGGCCGTAGAGCATGGTGCAGGGCGTCTTGAGCCCCTTCTCGTGCGCCAGGCGGTGGATGCGCGACCAGTCCTCCCAGTGGGTGCGGTGGTCGACGATGTGCCGGCGGACCTCCCAGTCGAAGATCTCCGCGCCGCCGCCGGTGAGGGACTCCAGGCCGGCGTCGATCAGCTCGTCGAGGATCTCCGACGCCGACAGGCCGGAGATGGTCTCGAAGTGGTGGATCTCCGTGGCGGTGAAGGCCTTCAGGGACACGTTCGGCAGGGCGGCCTTCAGCTCGCGCAGGGAGCGCGGGTAGTAGCGCCACGGCAGGTTCGGGTGGAGCCCGTTGACGATGTGCAGCTCGGTGAGGTTCTCCGACTCCATCGCCTTGGCGAGCTTGACGGCCTCCTCGATGCGCATGGTGTACGCGTCCTTCTCGCCCGGCTTGCGCTGGAAGGAGCAGTACGCGCAGGAGGCCGTACAGACGTTGGTCATGTTGAGGTGCCGGTTGACGTTGAAGTGGACCACGTCGCCGTTCTTGCGCGTCCGCACCTCGTGCGCGAGCCCGCCGAGCCACGCCAGGTCGTCCGACTCGTACAGCGCGATGCCGTCCTCACGGGTCAGCCGCTCACCGGAGCGGACCTTCTCCTCCAGCTCGCGCTTGAGCCCGACGTCCATGGTCATCCCTCTCGTAGACAGACTCCGTAAACCGTACGCCCCGCGCCCTAGACCTCTTCGGGAAGGTCACCCACACGGTTCTCCCACTTCGTGGAGAGCACGATCGTCGTACGGGTCCGGGAGACGCCCTTGGTGCCGGACAGCCGCCGGATGATCTTCTCCAGGCCGTCCACGTCGTTGGCCCGCACCTTGAGCATGAAGGAGTCGTCGCCGGCGATGAACCAGCAGTCCTCGATCTCGCCGAAGTCCTTCAGCCGGGCCGCCACGTCCTCGTGGTCGGCGGCGTCGGAGAGGGAGATGCCGATGAGGGCGGTGACGCCGAGGCCGAGCGAGGCGGAGTTCACCGTGGCGCGGTAGCCGGTGATCACGCCGGCCGCCTCCAGCCGGTTGATGCGGTCGGTGACGCTGGGCCCCGACAGGCCGACGAGGCGTCCCAGCTCCGCGTAGGAGGCCCGGCCGTTCTCCCTCAGGGCCTGGATGAGCTGCCTGTCCACCGCGTCCATGCGAATCGAAGCCTTCCGAATGAGTTCCTGGGGTGATGAGAGGTACTGCGACTTGCTCAGATGGCGCTCACGGTGTCCGGGTTCCGCCGCCGCCGAGTTCGCCCTCCCAACGGCGGTAGAGGCCGTGCGCGACCCCCGCCGCGTCGAGGACCCGGCCCGCGACGAAGTCGACCAGGTCCTGGATGTGGGTGGCGCCGGCGTAGAAGGCGGGGGAGGCGGGCACGACGCTCGCGCCCGCGTCGTCCAGGGCGACCAGGTGGCGCAGGGTCTGCCCGTTCAGCGGGGTCTCCCGGACGGCGACGACGAGCGGGCGGCGCTCCTTGAGCGTCACGCTCGCGGCGCGTTGCAGCAGGTCCTTCGACAGCCCGAGGGCGACGCCCGCGACGCAGGCCGTCGAAGCCGGCACGATCAACATCCCCTTCGTCGGGTACGACCCCGAGGACGGCCCTGCGGCCAGGTCCCCCGCGCCCCAGTACCGCACCCCCGTGACATCGACGTCGAAGCTGTCCGGCTTCCCGTCGGCTCCCCTGGCCAGCCATTCCCGCAGGTCGTCCTGCCAGTGCGCGTCCCGGAAGGAGATCTGGGTCTCGTCGAGCAACGTGAGCCGCGAGGCCCGGCTGACCACCAGGTCCACGCTTTCGCCCCCCGCGAGCAGCGCCCGCAGCACAGCGGCTGCATAGGGCGTACCGGACGCCCCGGACACCCCCACGATCCAAGGCACGCGCTGCGTTTCTCCTGCGTTCACACCTTGAGCGTACCGGTGAGCGGAAAGGTCTTCAGGACCGGTGGGGCGCGTTCGGATCGACGGGAAGCCCGGCCGTGGGGACCGTCAGCTTCCCCAACGGGCAGTCGACGGTCAGGTCGGGGCCGTGGGGGATGGTGTCGCGACCGCGGTAGCCGTCGGGGCCGGGGTTCCACATGGTGACGACGTGGCCCTGGAGGGGGTCGAAGACCAGGTAGTTGGCGATGCCTCGGGCGGCGTACCAGCGGGGCTTTACCTCGTAGTCGCGACGAATACTGCCCTGGGAGACGACTTCGACGACCAGCTCGATGAGGTCGGGAGAGTACGCGCCCTCGTTCTTCGCCGCCTCCGGCGCCGGAATGACGGCCAGATCGGGGCAGAACTCGTTCTCCTCGTCGAAGGGGAACGCGACATCACTGGCGAAGTCCCACTCCGCGCCCAGCTGAGCCTCCAGGTCATTCCAGACCAGCCGAATGGTCTTGGCGTGGTGGGGCTTGACCGGACTCATCATGATGTTGCCCTCGACGATCTCCATGCGATAGCCGGGGAACATGTCCTCGAACCGGCTGAGCTGCGAGTGCAGGCGATCAAGGTCCGAGACGGTCACGGTGTCCTCCCTGGGGTCCTGCCCTCGATGGTAGGCCGCACGCTATTCAGACGGTCAGACCCCGAACCACCAGATCCAGCAGCGCACACACGAACAGGGCAATGCCGATGAAGCCGTTGACGGAGAAGAACGCCCTGTTCACGCGGGACAGGTCGTGGGGGCGGACGATGGTGTGCTCGTAGAGGAACGCGGCGGCCACGATCAGCAGGCCCAGCCAGAAGAAGGCGCCGGCGTCGGTGGCGAGGGCGTACCAGGCGAGGAGGGCCGTGGTGAGGGCGTGGCAGACGCGGGCCGCGTGGATCGCGGCCGGGATGCCGAAGCGGGCCGGGACCGACATGACGCCGATCTCGCGGTCGGTCTCGACGTCCTGGCAGGCGTAGATCAGGTCGAAGCCGCCGATCCAGATGCCGACGGCCAGGCCGAGGATCACCGCGTCCCAGGACCAGGAGCCCGTCACCGCCAGCCAGCCGCCGACCGGGCCCATCGCCTGGGCCAGGCCCAGGATGGCCTGGGGGAAGTTCGTGAACCGTTTGCCGTACGGGTAGACGACCATCGGGACGACGGCGACCGGGGCGAGGGCCAGGCACAGGGGGTTCAGGAGGGCCGCCGCGCCCAGGAAGACCACCAGCGCGATGAGGGCTCCGGTCCAGGCGTGCCGGACCGACACCGCGCCGGTGACCAGTTCGCGGTTGGCCGTGCGCGGGTTACGGGCGTCGATCTCCCGGTCGATGATCCGGTTCACGGCCATCGCGAAGGTGCGCAGCCCCACCATGCAGACGGTGACCAGGAGCAGCCGGCCCCAGTGGACGTCGCGGTCCAGCTGGAACATCGCCGTGAGGGAGGCGATGTAGGCGAAGGGCAGCGCGAAGACCGAGTGCTCGATCATCACCAGGCGCAGGAACGCCTTGGTGCGCCCCGGCCGGGGGATGGCGGCGGAGGCGCCGCTCACAGTCCGTACTCCGTCCAGCGCCGGTCCACGAGCGCCGCCGTGTCCGGGTCCGACTCCACCATGTCCGGCCAGCCGCCGTCGCGCGTGTAGCCCTCCTCGGGCCACTTCCTCGTCGCGTCGATGCCCGCCTTGCCGCCCCAGAACTGCTGGTAGGAGGCGTGGTCCAGGTGGTCGACCGGTCCTTCGACGACCGTGAGGTCACGGGCGTAGTCGGTGTTGCCGAGGGCGCGCCAGGCGACCTCGTGGAGGTCGTGGACGTCGCAGTCGGAGTCGACGACCACGATCAGCTTGGTGAGGGACATCATGTGGGCGCCCCAGATCGCGTGCATCACCTTCTGCGCGTGCTTGGGGTACTTCTTGTCGATCGAGACGATCGCGCAGTTGTGGAAGCCGCCGGCCTCGGGCAGGTGGTAGTCCACGATGTCCGGGACGATGATCTTCAGCAGGGGGAGGAAGAAGCGTTCCGTGGCGCGGCCCAGCGGGCCGTCCTCGGTCGGGGGACGGCCGACGACGATGGACTGGAGCAGCGGGCGCCTGCGCATCGTCACGCAGTCGATCCGCAGGGCCGGGAACGGCTCCTGCGGGGTGTAGAAGCCGGTGTGGTCGCCGAAGGGGCCCTCGGGCAGCATCTCGCCGGGCTCCAGCCAGCCCTCCAGCACCACCTCCGCCTGCGCCGGCACCTGGAGCGGGACCGTCTTGCAGTCGACCATCTCGATCCGCTTGCCCGCGAGGAACCCGGCGAAGAGGTACTCGTCGATGTCCCCGGGGAGGGGCGCGGTGGAGGCGTACGTCACGGCGGGCGGGCAGCCGAAGGCGATCGCGACCGGGAGGCGTTCGCCCCGGCGCGCCGCGACCTGGTAGTGGTTGCGGCTGTCCTTGTGGATCTGCCAGTGCATGCCGATCGTGCGCTTGTCGTGGCGCTGGAGGCGGTACAGCCCGAGGTTGCGGATCCCGCTCTCGGGGTCCTTGGTGTGGGTCAGGCCCAGGTTGAAGAAGGAGCCGCCGTCCTTGGGCCAGGTGAACAGGGCGGGCAGCCGCTCCAGGTCCACGTCGTCGCCGTGCAGGACGACCTCCTGCACGGGGGCGTCCTTCACCTTCTTCGGCGGGACGTGGGTCATCGCGCCGAGCTTGCCGAACGCCTCGCGCACGCCGACGAAGCCGTGCGGCAGCTCGGGGCGCAGCAGACCGCCGATCTTCTCGCTGATCTCCGCGTACGACTTCAGGCCGAGCGCCTTGAGCAGGCGGCGGTCGGTGCCGAAGACGTTCATCGCGAGGGGCATGGAGGACCCGCGGACGTTCTCGAAGAGCAGCGCCGGACCGCCGGACTTCTGGACCCGGTCGACGATCTCCCCGACCTCCAGATACGGATCGACCTCCGCCTTGACGCGCTTGAGGTCGCCTTCGCGTTCCAGTGCCCTGAGCAGGGAACGAAGATCGTCGTAAGCCATGGGGTCAAGTATCTACGAGCGGCTACCCTGGCCCAGTACCTGGGGCCCGTGCTCGTGGCCCCGACGACCACTTCGCTGGAGAGGCCCCATGCTCCGGGTACTGATGTTCCTCGTGCCGCTGGCGCTGAGCGTGTACGCGTTCATCGACTGCATCAGCACCAAGGACGACGAGATCCGCCACATGCCCAAGCCGCTGTGGGCGATCCTCGTGCTGCTGTTCCCGCTCGTCGGCTCGATCTCCTGGCTCATCGCGGGCAAGCGGCGCAGCCCGGCCGCCGAGGGCTGGTCCGGCGTGCGGGCCGACCGGTCACGGCGGCAGTGGGTCGCGCCCGACGACAACCCCGAGTTCCTGAAGTCCCTCGACGAGGACGGGAAGAGCGACAAGGACGACGACCAGAAGCGGGACGAGCCCTGACATGGAGCTGCGGCTGCTGGCCACCTTCGAGAAGGTCGCCGCCGTCCTCAGCTTCACCCGCGCCGCGGCCGAGCTGAACTACGCCCAGTCCAGCGTGACCGGCCAGGTCCGCGCCCTGGAGGACGCCCTGGGCACCCAGCTCTTCGACCGGCTCGGCAGCCGTATCCGGCTCACCGAGGCGGGCGAGCGGCTGCTGCCGTACGCGCGGCGGATGCGGGAGCTGGCCGAGGAGGCGCGGGCGGCGGTCGCCGAGGCGGAGGAGCCGTCGGGCACGCTCGCCGTCGGGACGATGGAGTCGCTGACCTCGTACCGGCTGCCGCCGCTGCTGGAGCTGTTCCACCACCGCTACCCGAAGGTCCGCCTCTCCCTGCGCCCCACTCTCGGCGACGAGACGCGGCGGGCGCTGCGGCAGGGGACGTACGACCTCGGGTTCCTGATGGAGGCGGAGACCGAGCACGCGGGGCTGGAGGCGGAGGTGCTCGCGGTGGAGCCGCTGGCGCTGGTCGCGGCGCCCGGGCATCCGCTGGCCGGGCGGAGGGCCACGACGGCGGACCTGGTCCGCGAGCCGCTGCTGGCCACCGAGCCGGGCTGCGCCTACCGGGACCTGTTCGAGCGGGAGCTGACCGCGCTCGCCCCGGTGGAGTTCAGGGAGTTCGGCACGATCGAGGCCACCAAGCGCGCGGCGGCGGCCGGCCTCGGGATCGCGTTGCTGCCCGAGGTGACGGTCGCCGCCGAACTCGCCGGGGGCACTCTCGTACGGCTGGCGTGGGAGCCGCCGTTCACGCTTCGCACGCAGCTGGCGTGGCGGGCCGGGAAGCGGCTTCCGGCGCACGCCCGGCTGTTCCTGGAGCAGGCGCGGCGGCTCGTGGCCGAGGAAGCGTGACCCGCAGGCTCGCCAGCACGATCAGCGGCACGCCCAGCGCCTGGACGAGGCCGATGTGGTGGCCGTACACCACCCGGTCGACGACCATCGCGACGGCCGGGTAGACGAAGGCCAGGACGGCGATCTTCGACGTCGGCAGCTGGGCGTAGGCGGCGTACATCAGGACGTACATCAGGCCGGTGTGGATCAGGCCCAGGCCGGCCAGCCAGCCCCAGTCGGCGCCGGTGCCGCGCATCGCGGCGAAATCGGCGAAGGGCAGCAGGAGCGGGATACCGGCCAGGACCTGGACGAGGGCGATCAGGTGCGGGCGCACCCCGGTGATCCGCTTGGTGACGAGCGTGGACAGGCCGTAGAGGAGCGCGGCGAGGAGGGCCTGGCCGACGCCGAGGAGGTAACGGCCGTCGCCGCCGGTGAAGTCGGCCGGGGTCACGCCGGAGACGAGGACCAGCCCGGCGAAGGCGAGGCCGATCCAGCCGGCCCTGGCGGCCGTGAGGCGCTCGCGGAAGAGGAGGGCGCCGAGCAGGACGACGTAGAACGGCTGGGTGTGGTAGACGACCGTCGCCACCGAGATGGACGTGTTCTCGAACGCCTCGAAGAGGAACACCCAGTTGAAGACGATGAACACGCCGCCCAGGACGGCGAGGCCGAGGGTGCGCGGGGTGAAGCCGTGGTCGCGCAGCCAGCCGCGGGCGAGGACGTAGCCGCCGAGGGCGAGCGCGCCGAACAGGACGCGGAAGAACACGACGTTGAAGGGCGACGCACCCGACTCGACGACGAAGACGCCGAGGGTGCCGGAGAGCACCATCGCGGTCGTGAGCTGGGCCGTGGCCCTGTTCTGTGAGGTCATGTCCAGGACGGTAGGGACGGGCGGCGGGGGCGGTCCACGCGCCAGTGGGGCGTTGTGCCGATGGGGCCATCGGTTCTGCCGATCCGCGCAGGTCACCGGCGGTCTACCCGTTCGGGTGGCATGGCGGGGCATGCGGGTGAACCGCGGTTCGCCGGGTGGGCGCCGAGGGATCGAGGGGGCGAACGACCGTCTCGTCGTCGTCCCGTCCGCTTCCTGTCCTTTCCCGGAGGTCCCATCGAGATGCACCGCGTCTGCGAGCACACCTACAGCGCGCCGCCGGCCCGGATCAACTGCGACAACGCGGCCGAGCTGTACTGCACGGCCGTCCGCTTCGGGGGCGACCAGGCGTTCTTCGGCTGACAGCGGTCCTCGGCCCGCTAGGCGGGGGAAGTGCTCCAGCCCCAGTCGCTCCCGGGCCGGCCGGGATCCGGGTGACCCGCGCCGAGGGACTGGGGCAGCAGCACCGCCGCGGTGGTGCCGGGCCCGGTGTCGTGGTGTCTCAACTCGACGTGGAAGCCGTACAGCGCGCACAGGCGGGCCACCACGACGTGGCCCACCCCCCGGGCCGCCGTGGTGTCCACGGCGGACGGCGGGTGGGCCAGCCCGTGGTTGACGGCCGCGAGGCCCTCCGCGGTGAGGCCGACGCCCTGGTCGTGGATCTCGACCAGGAGCCGGCCGTCGGACAGCCGGACCGCGCCCACGCGGACCCTGGTCCCCGGCGGGGAGAACCGTGTCCCGTTCTCCATCAGCTCCGCCAGCAGACGCATCAGTCCGGTCACGGCATCGCCGGCGACCCCCACCTGCGGGATGTCCGACAGCTCGATCCGCTCGTACTGCTCCACCTCGGAGGACGCGGCGCGCACCACGTCGACCAGCGGGACCGGCTCGGCGAATCCCTGTCCGGGCCGCTCGCCGGCCAGGACCTGGAGCGTCTCGCCGGTGCGCCGCAGCCGGGTGGCCAGGTGGTCCACCCGGAAGAGCTTCTCCAGCTGGTCCGGGTCGGCCTCGTTGTTCTCCAGCTCCGTGATCAGCGTCAGCTGGCGGTGCAGCAGGTCCAGCTGGCGGCGGGCCATGGTGGCGAAGAACCCGGCGGGGTGCGGGACGCCGTCGTCCGGCTCCTCCGCGGCGGCGAGTTCCGCCTCCCGTCGTGTGCAGCGGAGCCGGGCCTCGTCGCGCTCCCGGACCGCCGCGGCGAGCGCCTCCTCCAGCTCCTCGACCGTCGCGCGCAGCCGCTCGCGGCGGACGTCGGGCTCGGCCTCGCGGCCGTCGTGGAGGCGGGCGGTGGCCTCGTCCAGTTCCTGCCGGTGCCGGGACAGGCTCCGTTCCAGGTCACGGACGCGCAGCTCGGCCCGTTCCCGGTCGACGACGGCGGCCTCCAGGCGGTCTCCGGCCAGCTGCTCGGCGTACCGGGCGGGCCGCTCGGTGAGCAGGGCGTCACGGTGGCGCCGGTACAGGCGCGCCTGTAACTCGGCGGAGACGCCACCGCCGTTGCGCTCGCAGGCCGACCTCATCAGGACGTCCAGGAACTGCTTGTCGGGGATGCGCTCGCCGTTGAGCCAGCGGGCGACCGAGGGCGGGCCGAGGTGGTGGAGGACGGCGAACTCCCGCAGGGTCAGCCGTGTGGCCGCGAACAGGCCCCGCAGCGCCAGGGCCAGATCCCGGGCGTGCGGGGAGAGTTCCGGCGGCAGGGGCGGGAAGCCGTCGAGGTGCTCCACGTCCCCGAAGGACGGACCCGAGGACCGGCCCCCACCGTGGAATGCGTGCTTCCCCACTGATCGTCCCGCCTCTCCGTGCCCTTCGACGCCCTAGGTTCCCACCCTTTTCGCCGGGTTTTCGCCGTCCGCCGGCGAACGCGTCGAAGGACGGCCGCCTTCCGGCCGCCGTAACACGGCGCGGACGTCACTCCACGGTGATGGAGTTCAGCTTCTCCCGCAGGTACACGTGGGAGTCGACCGGCTCGTACGCCACCCGGCCGACCGGTGCGGGGACGGACTCCACGCGTGTGCCCGGGGTGCACTCACCGAAGTAGACGAGGGACATCAGCTCCTCGGCGGGGGCGTCGGCGGGCGGGGGCAGCACCCGGTGCCGGCCGGACCGCCAGCGGTCCCCCGTCCAACGGGCCAGCAGGTCACCGATGTTGATGGTGAACGCCTCCGGGTCGTAGGGCGCGTCCTGCCAGCCGCCGTCGTCCGTGTGGACCTGGAGCCCGCCCTTGCCGGCCTGGCGGTCGAGGACGGTGACCGTGCCGAAGTCGGTGTGCGGGCCGATGCGGAACTGGCCCGGCCGCGGCGCACCGACGACGTCCGTGCCCGGATACCAGTTGATGTTGAAGCCGTAGGTCGGGTGGTCCATGTGGCGGGAGAAGAAGTCCGGTTCGAGGCCGAGGGCCTCGCCGAGCAGCGAGAGCAGCCGCCTCTCCAGCTCGGCCATCCTTTCCAGGTACTCCTCGCACAGCGCCCGCAGTTCCGGCACCTGCGCCGGCCACACGTTCGGCGCGTACCACTCGGCGTTGACGACCGGGTCGTCGAACGGCTCGTGCGTGGCGAAGGTCAGGGACTCCTTGAGGTCGGGCGGTGTCGGCGTGCCCTCCGCGTAGCCGTTGGCCTCGGCGCCGGGACCGAGCCAGCCGCGGCCGCCGACCTTCGCCGCGTACGTCTGCTTCACCGCCTCCGGGAGGAGGAAGAAGGTCCGTGCCGCCGCCCGGATGCGGGCGCGGAGTGCCGGGTCCACGCCGTGCCCGGTGACCAGCAGGAACCCGGCGCGCTGAAGGGCGTCGTCGACGGTGCGCGCGATGGCGGCGCGCTCCTCGGCGTCACCCGACAGCCATGGGCGCAGGTCGATCGTGGGGATGCGGGGTTCACTCACCGATGTCCTCGTTCCACAGGGCCGGGTTCTTGTCGATGAAGTCGCGCATCAGCGCGACGCACTCGGGATCGTCCAGCAGGAGCACCCGCACGCCGTGTCCGGCCAGCCAGTCGTGGCCGCCGTGGAAGGTGGTCGCCTCACCGATCACCACCCGCGAGATGCCGAACTGCCGGACCAGGCCGGAGCAGTACCAGCACGGGGAGAGGGTGGTCACCATCGTGGTGCCCCGGTACGTCCGCCGGCGGCCCGCCGCGCGGAAGGCGGCCGTCTCCGCGTGCAGGGAGGGGTCGCCGTCCTGGACGCGGCGGTTGTGGCCACGGCCGAGGAGCGTGCCGTCGGGGCCGTAGAGCGCGGCGCCGATCGGGATGCCGCCCTCGGCGAGACCGGCGCGGGCCTCGGCGACGGCGGTGGCGAGCCAGGCGCGGGCCGTCTCCCGGTCCACCCGATCCGCCTGTTCTGCCTTGTCCGTGGGCTTCATGACTCCATGCTCCCGGTGCCGGAACGCCAGGGCAACGTCACGCCTCGTAGCGCCGAGAGGCGCCGGAGACGGGCAGGTAACCTGTGCCGGTCGTCGCCGCGTCAGGGGCGGTTGGCCCCGTGGAAGGAATCGGACATGGTTGCTGCTCCGGTGCTGGAGGAGCTGCGTGAGGTGTGCCAGCCGCACGCCAAGCTGGCGAGCCGCAACGGCGAACACTGGGCGGGCCGGCTGTACATGCGGCGGATCTCGCTGCGGTTCACCCGGCAGCTGGTGCGCACCCCGGTCACCCCGGACCAGCTGACCTGGACGATGGTGGTGTGCGGGATCCTCTCCGGCGCCGCGCTGCTGATTCCCGGCCTGCCCGGTGCCGTGCTGGCGGCCCTCTTCATGCAGCTGTTCCTGCTCTTCGACTGCGTGGACGGCGAGGTCGCCCGCTGGAAGGGGCAGAACAGCGCGACCGGCATCTACGTCGACCGGCTCGGCGCCTACCTCGCCGACGCGGCGCTGATGATCGGCTTCGGCTTCCGGGCCGCCGAGACCGGCCTCGGCGGCTGGGAGGGCTTCGACGGCTGGGTCTCCCTGGGGCTCGCCACCGCGCTCGGTGTGGTGCTGCTGAAGGCCTCCACCGACCTGGTGGACGTGGCCCGTGCCCGCCGGGGGCTCGCCGTCGCCGACGACGAGGCGACCCGGCCCCGCTCGGCGGGCGTCGCCTCGGTGCGCCGGCTCGCCGCCGCGTTCAAGATCCACCGGGTCACCAACGGCATCGAGGCCTCCCTCGTCCTGCTCGTCGTCGCCGTCGCGGACACGGTGACCGGCGGCCTGGAGCCGACCCGCTGGGCGCTGGCCGCGATCGCCGCCATCACCTGGCTGATGGTCCCGGCCCACCTGCTGTCGATCCTGTCGTCCTCGCGCCTGCGCTGAGAGGACCGACGGGTACAAATCGCTCCTACCCGGACCATCCCGGCGGCCCGGCGGAAATTTCGTAACCAGACGGACACCACGCGATCTGGCCGACACCAACTCCCTCTCCTTACGCTTGCGTCGGGACCGGCTTTGGGGGAGGTGCGGTGCACGGACGGTTGTACGGGCGGGGGGCGCTGTTCGATGTCGAGCCGACCGGTCTGATACCACGGCTCGTCGGGCTGCGGCCGTACGAGCATTTCGCCACCAAGCCCGAACACGCTGAAGAGTTACCGCTGTTGGTGCTGGCGGGCGGCCGGGGGCTCGGCAAGAGCGCGGTGCTCGCCGAGCTGCGGGACGCCTACACCGAGCGCACCCGCAGGGGCGAGACCCGCAAGCGCACCCCGGTCGCGCTGATCGACTGCGAGGACGAGCAGTTCGCCCGGCCGCCGCACGAGGAGAACCCGGAGTCCTGGTCGCCGGTGTGGCAGGCGCTGCTGGTGCTGGCCGAGCAGCTGACCGAGCCGGTGAAGGCGGCCGGGCAGCTCAGCTTCCCCCGGCTGACGGCGGGGCTGGTGGCGGTGCGGGCCAGCGACTGGAGCGGGCGGGCCGACTCCGACCGCATCCGCCGCGAGCTGGTGCGGATCCTGCTGCTGAACGAGCGCGGCTCGCGCTTCAGCCTGGCCGGGCGGTGGGCCACCCGGGTCGCGGCGCAGGTCGTCGGCGCGGCGAGCGGACAGGGGCCGTTCGTGGCGGCGGCCATCGAAGCCACCCTGGAGGGGCTGTCGGAGGGCTTCGGCTCCCACAAGGAGCAGAAACCGTCCACCTGGTACCGCGCCTACCCGAACGCCGGCGGCAACGCCAAGCGCGGCCTGCTGCTGCTCGCCGGGAACTTCCGGGCCGGCAACACCTCGCGCGAGCACGCCGAACGCTGGCTGGTGCGGGCGCTGCTCGCCGACCTGGCCGAGGCCTACTCGGGGCTCGGCTCGCACCTGCGGCGCCTGGGCCGGCCGCTGGTGCTGCTGGACAACGCGCCCGGCGGGCCCGGCCCCGGTCTGCTGAAGGCGGTGCTGCGGGACCGGGCCGAGGGGATCGCGGACCAGGTGGTGTGCGTGGCCACCGTCCGCGGCACCGACCTGCCGGCGCTGGCCGACGCCGTGCACCGGGAGCTGCCGGAGGTGGCCCGCGCCACCGAGTGGGAGCCGGGCAGCTCCCCGTCCTCGCGGGCGCTGCTGGTGCCGCTGCCGCCGCTGTCCCCCGACGACACCCTGCACATGGTGGGCGCGGCCTGCGACGACATCGAGGTGCCGCCCCACCTCCCGCACGCCACCCACCGGTTGACCGGCGGCAACCCGCTCGGCATCGTCCTGCTCGCCACGGCCGCCCGGCAGCACCCCGGCCTGGCCGGCTCCCCGGCCCGGCTGCTCACCTCGCGCGTCCGGCTGGAGGAGGGCCAGGCCGAGGGCCGTGCCGCCTACGGCGAGCTGCTGCGCCGCCTCGTCCCGGCCGACCGTCTCGACGAACTGACCGTGCTCGCCGCCGCCCACGACCACGACTCCGCCGTCGCCCTCGCCGCCGCCCACCTGCCGGACGACTTCGGCGCCTCGGGCGTACGGTCCCTGCGGGTGCGCCTCGCCGAGGAGGGGCTGCCGGCCGCGCCGGGCCACTTCGTCGGCGACCGGTTCGTGCGCACCCTCCTGCTGCTGCGCCTGCACCACCGCGACGCCGACCACAGCGGCTGGCGGGAGGTCCACGAGACGCTGATCCGGCACTACGACCAGGGCGGCGGCGACGATCCCGCCCGCGCCCGCTACCGCCTCCACCACGAGCTGGCCCTCGGGAACACCGCCGGTGCCATCGCCCACCTGCGCGACACCTTCCCCGCCCTCGACACCCGCACCTGGCTGGACACCCTCTGCTTCCTCGCCTCGGCGCCGTACTTCCACGCGCACGACGACGAGGGCCGCGACACGGCCGGCCACGACGACCACCGCGCGGCGATCGCGCTCGGCCGCACGGACGCCGACCACCGGCCGCCGGACGGCGTCGACGCACTGCTGCACCTGCGCGTACGGCGGCTGCTGCACGCGGTGTGGCAGGTCACCGACCCGCTGGTGCTGCCCGATCCGCGGGTGTGCGGCCGCCTGGAGTTCGAACTGCTGCAACTGTCCGATCTGCGGCCCGCCGGGGGCGCGCTGCTGTTCGCGACGTCCCAGGCCTGGCCCCGGGACGCCCGCGTCGGCCGCCCCCTGCGCACACCGGCCGACGACGGATCCGACGACGGGGACGGGGAGGCGTGATGGCACGGCGAGACGGCAGCCCGCTCAGACGCCGGCTGCGGGAGATCTGGGAGATACGCCTCTACCGGTACGTCGCCGTGCTGGTCACGGTCGTGCTCGCGGCCGGCGCCGGCGTCGCCGTACCGAAGCTGCTGGAGGAGGACCGTTCCTGCGCGCCCGGTGTGGCCCGTCCCGACAGCAGCGACGAGTGCGTGGGCGTGACCTCGACCGCGTACCACTTCGGGCGGCCCCAGCTGCGGGAGGCGGTGCGGGCGATCGACCGGGAGAACGACCGGCTGAAGGAGGGGAGTTATGTGACGGTCGCGCTGATGCTGCCGTACACCGCGACCAACCCCTCCACGCTCAGCGACATCCTGCACGAGGTGCAGGGCGCCTATCTGGCGCAGTGGCAGGCCAACCACACCTCCAACGGGCAGGCGCCGGCGATCCGGCTGGTGCTCGCCAACCCGGGTGCCACCAGTGAGCACTGGCCGCTGCTGGTCGAGCAGTTGGCGAAGATGGCCAAGGGCGAGCACCGGCTGCGGGCGGTCGCCGGGATCGGCACGAGCACCGACAACAACAAGCGGGCCGTGGCGGAGCTGACCCGGCTGGGCATCCCGGTGGTCGGCGCCTCCATCACCGCCGACGACCTCGCCAACGGACAGGGCAAGGACCCCTTTCCCGGCCTCGCCCGGGTCTCCCCCACCAACACCGACGAGGCCCGCGCCCTGGCCTCCTTCGCCAAGGTCGGCGCGGGGCGGGCGCTGCTGGTGTACGACAAGCCGGGCGACCCGTACACGCGGACGCTGCAACGGTCGTTCGCGCAGCTGATCAAGGGCTCGCCGTACGAGCCGCAGCCGTTCACGCCGCCCGCCGACCGCACCCGGGAGGGCACCACCGCGAACACCTTCCGGCAGATCACGCACCTGGTGTGCGACACCTCGCCGGAGACGGACACGATCCTGTTCGCCGGCCGGCACACACAGCTGCGGCAGTTCATCAACGCGCTCGGCACCCGAGGCTGCCAGGACCGCGAGTTCACGCTGCTGACCGGCGACGAGGGCTCGTACCTGTCCGGCGACAAGAAGCTGGACCGCGCGGCCCTCACCCACAACCTCTCCGTGCGCTACACCGCCCTCGCCCACCCGGACACCTGGCCGAAGACCCCCGCCGGGCCGGGCGGCTCGGCAGGCGACGCGCGGACGCTGACCGACCTGCTGGCCCGCGCCACACGCGAGCCCGTCGGCCCGATCGGCGACACGGCCCTGGAGGACGGGCAGCTGATCATCGCGTACGACGCGGTACGGCTGGCCGTGCACGGCATCCGCGAGGCCACCCCGCCGGGCTCGACCGTGCCCCCGCTGACCGACGTGGGCCTGCAATGGCCGCAGGTCAAGGGCTCGCTGCGGGTGAACGGGGCGAGCGGCTGGATCTGCCTGGACGTGCACGGCAACCCGTACGACAAGGCCGTGCCGATCGTGGAGCTGATGCCCGAGGGCGGCTCCCGCTTCGTGCGCGTCGCCTGGCCGGAGGGGAAGCCGCCGGGGCGGGAGTGCCTGCCGCCGTCCTAGGAACGTGCCCGCCGCTCCCCCGAAGGCCCGCCGACCCGACCACGCGCCCCCGGCTGATGCTGGTACGTGTGGTAGATCTGGTCGACCGCCCCGTGGAACACCTCCAACCGGCCGTCCGTCGACATCCCCACCGCCAGCCGCTGCCGCCGGTCCGGCACCACCGGGCCCTTCCGCCAGCTCGTCTCCTTGCGGGCGCCGGCCCACGAGAAGCTGAAGTGGACGTGGTCGGTGTGGGGGTTGGCGCCCCGGTAGGGCTGCCAGCCGGCGCCCGGGCGGTTGGCCATCCAGATGCGCCGGTTCCAAATCATGTACATGATTCCGAAGCGGCGGACGAGGGCGTGGGCGTGCGTTCGGCTCGCCCGGGTTGGGGTGGGCCACCGTGATCACCGACCGCATGTGGGCGCGCGGCACACACGCCCAGCACGAGGCGCTGGCGCCGCACGTGCCGGTGTACGCCTACGAGTTCGCCGACCGCGACGCCCCCATGTTCCTGCGTTGCCGGGCGAGTTCGACTTCGGCGCCTACCACGCGGGCGACATCCCGTACCTGTTCGAGGACGAGGTGGCCGAGCCGCTGTCCACCCCGGCGCAGCGTCGGCTGTCGGCGACGATGGCCGGTTACCGGGCGGCGTTCGCCCACCGCGGCGCGCCGGGCGGGGCGGGCCTGCCCGCCTGGCCGGCGCACCGCCCGGGTCCGGCCGGCCGGCCGTACACGCAGTCGCTGGCGCCGGATCGGATCGGGCCGGTCGACTACCGCCGCGAGCACCGGCTGGACTTCTGGAGCCGACTGCCCTGACCCGTCGGCGCGGTCAGGGGCCACCCCGCTCGACGAGATCGATCAACTGTTCGAACCGAGCCCGCCAGGCGGGCTCGGTCCCCCCTTCGCCCGGGACCTCCCCCTGGTGTTCGTGGGTGAAGCGCAGTGCCGAGCCGTCCTCGGCGCCCCGCTCCAGATGGAAACGGATCCGGCCGCCGCCCTGCACCGTGTACTCGGCGACCCGGTCCACGTCCCAGGCGGTGACCTGCCCGGCGCCCACACCGCGCAGGGCGACCGTGCCGCCGAGCCGGGGTTCGAGGACGTCGACGGCCGTCCACCAGGCACCGAGCCCCTCCGGGGTGGCGAACGCCGGCCAGACCGCCTCCATGGACCGGGGAAGCCGCACCAGGAAGTGCAGGATGCGCGTGCTTCCGCGGCTCTGGCTGATGCCCTGCTCGACGGAACCGGTCATGACACCAGCCTGTACCCGGGGCCGGGGGTCGCGCACCCCTTGGGGACGCGACCCGTGCCCGTCAGGGACGCTCGCCGGCCTTGTCCACGAAGGCGCGCTCCAGGACCGCGCTGGTGCCCTGGACCGAGCCGGCCTTGATCATGCCGTCGCAGACCTGGCCGGGGTTGGTCGGGGAGTCCTTGAGGACCACGTCCCGGGTGCCGAGCAGGATGAGGGTCCTGCGGTCGAAGATCAGCTCCCGGCGCGAGGTGTCGCCCTCGACGAAGCCGACGGCGGTGCCGTGCCGGCCGACGGCGTCCACGGAGTCCTTCACCAGCACCACGCCGGGGATCCTGGCGACCGCCCGGTAGAGCGCCGCGCTGACCTTCGGCGGCAGCACGGTCTCGCCCGCCGTCTCGACGGCCAGGTCGAAGGCGCGGTACGCGGCGCTGTGCCCCTCGCCCTCCTTGTTCCGGTACAGCCAGGCGAGCATCTCCTCGGGGTCGGTGGGCAGGCTCTCCAGGCTGCGGTAGGTCCGCTTGGAGTCCCGGTCGGGCTCGATCGGCAGGGTGCCGACCCCGGTGTCGCGCACCAGCCCCTCCCGCTCGCCGTCGACGGACCGCCAGACCTCCCGGGTCTGCAACGGTCCGGCTGTCGCGACCTCGCAGGTGCGCGCCGAGATGCCCCACGCGGCCCGGGACTTGACGTAGGTGTACTGGTCGTCGCGGACCTTCGGCGCCTTCTCGTGCTCGGCGGCGAGCGCCGCGTCCTCCAGCAACCGGGTGACCCCCGGGGAGGGGTCGACGGCGGGCGGGACGAAGTCCTCGTCGGACGGCACCACGGTGAGCGTGGCGGCGACGGCGGCGGCGACGGCGCCCGCGACCAGGGCGGTGCGCAGGAAGCGCCGGCGCACGGGGGCCTCGATGGGTTCCTGCCGGATCTCGGTCATCAGATGCTCCTTGAGGAGTCGGTGACGGCCCGGCGGAAGGTCCTGTTCAGGCAGTCGGCTCATCGGTTTCCCTCCCTCAGGGGCCTGACCGCGGTGGTGCGGTCACCTCTCATCTGTCCGTGGAACCCGGGCGGTTCCATCTGTTTCGCGAGCTTTGTCCGCGCGCGGGAGAGCCGTGACCGTACGGTGCCGACGGGCACCCCCAGCGCCTCGGCCGCGGCCGCGTAGTCCAGCCCGGCCCACACGCACAGCGCCAGCACCTCCCGCTCGGGCCGCCGTAACGCCGCCAGCGCGGTGCGGACGAGGTCGAGGCGGGCGGCGTCGTCGACCCGCCCCGCGACCTCGTCGGCGAAGTCCCGTACGGCGTCCTCGCGCGGCAGCCGGGCCATCGCCGCCGCGTGCCGCCGGGCCGCGCGCCGGGTGTTGCGGGTGACGTTGGTGGCGATGCCCAGCAGCCACGGGCGCAGCGAGCCGCCCTCCTCGTCGACCCTGCCGCGCAGCCGCCAGGCGTCCAGGAAGGTCAGCGAGACGACGTCCTCGGCGACCGCCCACTCCCCCGTGAGCCGGTAGGCATGGTTGTAGACGGAGCGCGCGTAGGCGTCGAAGAGCTCACCGAAGGCGGCGTGGTCCCCCGCACGGATGCGCTTCCGCAGATGTGTGTCCACGCCCCTCCATCTGTCCGGACGACGAAGGCCGGTTCCCGTGACCCGAGTCACGCGAACCGGCCTTCGGGGCGGGCTGCCGCCCGGGGGCTACACGCCGGCGTAGGAGTGCTTGCCGCTGACGAAGAGGTTGACGCCGTAGTAGTTGAACAGCCAGCAGGCGAAGGCGATCAGCGCCAGGTAGGCGGCCTTGCGGCCCTTCCAGCCGGCGGTGGCGCGGGCGTGCAGGTAGCCGGCGTAGGCGACCCAGGTGATGAAGGACCAGGTCTCCTTGGGGTCCCAGCCCCAGTAGCGGCCCCAGGCGTCGCCCGCCCAGATCGCACCCGCGATGATCGTGAACGTCCACAGCGGGAAGACGGCCGCGTTGACACGGTAGGAGAGCTTGTCGAGGGAGGCCGCGGAGGGCAGGCGGTCCAGGACGGAGTTCGCGAATTTCCCCGGCTTTCCACCGCTCGCGAGCTTGCTCTCGTAGGAGTCCTTGAACAGGTACAGGATCGTGCCGACCGCGCCGACGTAGAACACCGCGCCGCAGAAGATCGCGGTGGAGACGTGGATGTACAGCCAGTACGAGTGCAGCGCGGGGACCAGCTGGTCGCTCGCGGTGTACAGGACGGTGACGGCCAGACCGAGGTCGAGGAGGACCGTGGTGGTCAGGAACAGGCCGAGCCAGCGCACGTTCTTCTTCAGCGCCAGCAGCGACAGGTACACGCCGACGGCCACCGTGGAGAAGGTGATGTTGAACTCGTACATGTTGCCCCACGGCGCCCGCTGCACCGAGAACGCGCGGGCCAGCACCCCGCCGAACTCGATCAGGAACGCGAGCACGGTGAGGGAGATCGCGATCCGCCCGTAGAGGTCGCCCTGCTCGTCCCCGCCGTGCGCACCCGGCCCGTCCGGCACGTCCCGCGCGCCGGACACGGCGCGTACGACGACCTCGGGCCGCTCCAGTACGGCGGTGCCCCCGGCCTTCTGCACGGTGACGGCCGGGGCCGTCTTCGCCGCGGTCCGCGCGGTGAGCGCGGCGGCGGTGCGGCCGACCTTGCTGCGGCTGCCGAACAGCCATTCGGCGATGTACGCGAAGAAGGCCAGGGTGTAGACGGCCATCGCGGAGTAGATCAGCGTGTTGCTGATGTTCGCGAGGTTCTCGTTGGTGGCGGCGGCCAACTCGGTTGCGGCGGCGAGAGTCACTTCTCAGCCCCTTCGGCAGGTACGGCTTGGGGGTCGGGGGATGCGGCGGGGTCGTCCTCGGGATCGGGCGCCCCGGGGGCCTGGTCGTACAGGATCCCGGCGAGGTCGCCGAGCTCCTCGGGCACCTTGGCGGACTCGCTGCGGCCGAGGCCGGCCATCTCCACGACCGTCACCCCGTCGGCGCCCCGCACCGCCCGCACCCACACGCGGCGGCGCTGGATGAACAGGGAGGCGGCGAGGCCGAAGATCGCGGTGAGGGCTCCGGCGAGCGCCCAGCCGCTGGCGGGCTGCCGGGTGATCTGGAAGTTCGCCCACTCCTTGGTGCCCTCGTAGGTGATCGACCCGGCGCCGTTCGGGAGGGCCATGGTCTCGCCGGGCTTGAGGTTCTCCCGCGTCTGGAGGCCCTTGGCGTCCTTGAAGCCCTTCATGTGCGACTTGTCGAGCTGGTACACGCTCTGCGGGATGCCGGAGTTGACGCCGAGGTCGCCGTGGTAGGGCTGGAGGTTCAGCACCGGGTTCAGCAGCGCCGGGAACGCGGAGGACACCTCGTTGCCCGGGACGTAGGTCGGCAGGAGGAAGGCCTGGATGCCGAGCTGCTCGCTGACGCCCTTGGCGTTGCGGTAGCCGTCGTACACCTTGATCACGCCGGAGGAGGTGACGTTGGAGTCGAGCGGCAGCAGCGGTACGGCGTCCTGGTAGACGACGTTGCCCTTGCCGTCCCGGACGGTGACGACGGGGGCGTAGCCGTGGGCGGTGAGGTAGACCTTGGAGTCGCCGATGTCCAACGGGTGGTTGGGCTCGATGAGGGTCTGCCTGTCCTTGCCGTAGGCGCCCTCGCTGTAGGTGACGGCCGCCCGGTAGATCCGCGGGGTTCCCCGGTTGGGGCCGGACGCCTCGTAGGTGCCGGTGAAGTCCTTCAGGGTGAAGCTGAACGGCTCCAGGTCGTCGGTGCTGAAGAGCGTGCCGGACTTGAAGTCGTCGTACTGGGTGAGGGTGTTGGAGAAGCCGTCGCCCTCGACGATCAGCTTGTTGCCCTCCATCTTGAACAACTGGCCCCAGGCGAAGGCGACCAGCATCACGATGAGCGCGATGTGGAAGGCGAGGTTGCCGACCTCGCGCAGATAGCCCTTCTCGGCGGCGACGGCGTCACCGACGGCGTGGGCGCGGAAGCGGCGCTTCTTCAGCAGGGCCAGCGCGGCCTCGCGCACCTCCTCCGGCTCGGCCCGGGTGCGCCAGGTGGTGTACGCGGGCAGCCGGGTCAGCCGCTTGGGGGCGGCCGGCGGGCGGCCGCGCAACTGGCCGACGAACTGCCAGGTGCGGGGCACGATGCAGCCGATGAGGGAGACGAACAGCAGGATGTAGACCGCGGAGAACCACACCGAGCTGTAGACGTGGAAGAGGCCGAGCTTGTCGTAGATCGGCGCGAGGGTGGGGTGGTTCTTCTCGAAGTCGGCGACCTTGGTGGCGTCGGTGCCGGACTGCGGGATCAGCGAGCCGGGGATCGCGCCGAGCGCGAGCAGCAGCAGGAGCAGCAGGGCGACCCGCATGGAGGTCAGCTGCCGCCACAGCCAGCGGGCCCAGCCGATCACGCCCAGGGCCGGCCCGCCCATGAGGGTCTCCGCCGGGGCGGTGGACAGCTGGGAGCCGGCGGCGCCGAGGTCCTGCTCGTCGGGGGTGGCGGCCGGCGTGTCACCGGACGCGGTGCTGATGGTGCTCTTGCTCATGGATCAGATCCCCACAGTGAAGCCGGCGGACCAGGACTGCATGTCCTGCACGAGGGCGTCCCACGCGCCGGTCAGCAGCAGCAGGCCGGTCACGATCATCATCGTGCCGCCGGCCCGCATCACCCAGACATAGTGGCGCTTGACCCAGCCGAAGGCGCCGAGGGCCTTGCGGAAGGCGACCGCGGCGAGCACGAAGGGGACGCCGAGGCCCAGGCAGTAGGCGACGGTCAGGACCGCCCCGCGGCCCGCGCTCGACTGCTGCGAGGACAGGGCGAGGACGGAGGCGAGGGTGGGGCCGATGCACGGCGTCCAGCCGATGCCGAACAACGCGCCGAGCAGCGGGGCGCCGACCAGCCCGGTCACCGGCCTGCGGTGGAAGCGGAACTCCCGCTGGGTCATCCAGGGCATCAGGCCCATGAAGAAGACCCCCAGGAGGATCATCAGCACGCCCAGCACCTTGGAGAAGACGCCCTGCTGTTCCTGGAGCGTCTGCCCGAAGTAGCCGAACAGGGCGCCGCCGGAGACGAACACGGCGGTGAAGCCGGCCACGAACAGCGAGGCACCCGCGACCATCCGGCCGCGCCGGGCCTCACCGAGGTCGGTGCCGGTGACGCCGGTGACATAGGAGAGGTAGCCGGGGACCAGCGGCAGGACGCACGGGGAGAAGAAGGAGACGAGACCGCCGAGCAGCGCGACGGGCAGCGCGACGAGGAGTGCCCCGTTGAGCACCGTGCCGTTGTAGCCGTCCGCGGCGAGCGTCATGACCGCGCTCACGTCACTTCTCCGCGAGGACCGGGTCGATCATGGAGCGCAGCTTGTCCTCGCTGAGCGCGGCCAGCGAGCGGGCGGCGATCTTCCCGTCCCGGTCGAGGACGAGCGTGGAGGGGATGGCCTGGAGGTTGAGCGTGCCCTTCTCGAACCGGAGCATCAGCTTGCCGGTCGGGTCGTACAGGCTGGGGTAGGTGACACCCTGCTGCTTCTCGAACGCCAGGGCGTTGGCGGCCTTGGTGTCGCGGGTGTTGATGCCGACGAACTGCACGCCACGGTCTTTGAGGTCGGTGTAGACCTTCTGGAAGTTCGGCGCCTCGGCCCGGCAGGGGGCACACCAGGAGCCCCACACGTTCAGCACGACGACCTTGCCCTTGTAGGAGGCCACGTCGAGCTGCTTGCCGTCGACCGTCCTGCCGGACAGGTCAGGGGCGGGGGTGCGCTTGTCCTTGGCGACGGTGGAGATGCCGTCCTCGCCCATGACGAAGTTGGTGTCTCCGCTGCCGCCGGACTTGCCTCCGGAGGTGCACGCGGACACAAGCAGCGCCGCGGCGACGGCACCGGCTGCCGACAGGGCGGTGCGGCGCGAGCGGATCCGGGTGGTCGGGCGCAGGGGGGCGCGGCTGGCGGCACTCATGTGAAAAGTTTCGCATGCCCGTTCCGGGGATCTTGCGCACCCCCCTTGCGGGTGGAAATCCGCATTTCAGGCGGTGCTCGAAGGGCTCGGCGAGGCCGCTGCGAGGTAGCTCTTCCAGCCACCGGCCGGCCGCTCCCCCACCTCCAGGCCACGCAGCTTGGCGAGCACCTCCGGCTTCTGTACGTCGATCCAGTCCACGAACTGCCGGAAGGAGACCAGCCGTACGTCCGCGCCCTTCTCCTTCTCGCGCGCGATGTGCCGGAACGCCTGCTCGACGGCGTCCATGTAGATGCCGCCGTTCCACTGCTCGAAGTGGTTGCCGACGAAGAAGGGTGCCCGGTTTGTCTCGTATGCCCGCTTGAATCCCTGGATGTACGCCTGGGCGGACTGCTCGCGCCAGCGCGGGTAGTTGTGGGCGGGCGCCTTGGTGGAGTTGACGGACTGGTTGGCGAGCATGTTGTAGTCCATCGAGAGGACCTCGAAACGGCGCCCGGGGAAAGGTATCTGCTGCAACGGCAGGTCCCATATCCCCTGCCGCTTCTCCGGCCAGACCTGACGGCCGCCGGGCGAGGAGGCGTCGTACCGCCAGCCGAGGGCGCGGGCGGTGGGCAGCAGGTTGTCCTGGCCGAGCAGGCAGGGTGTGCGGCCGCCGACGAGTTCCTTGTCGTAGTCGAAGGGCAGCGCGGGCAGGTCGGTCCAGCCGGTGTTGGTGCGCCACTCCTTCACGAAGGCCTTCGCCTGGTCGATCTCGCTGCGCCACTGCCGCGGGGTCCAGTGACCGACCGAGCCGCGGCCGTCACCGCAGAAGTGCCCGTTGAAGTGGGTGCCGATCTCATGGCCCTCCAGCCAGGCGCGACGGAGGTTCTTCAGCGTGTCCTTGATGTGCCCGTCGGTGAGGTAGCCGATGTCGGAGGCGCCGCGCGGGTTGTTCGGCGGGTCGTAGAGCCGCTTCTTCGACTCGGGCAGCAGATACAGGCCCGAGAGGAAGAAGGTCATGGACGCGCCGTGCTCCTTGGCGAGGTCGAGGAAGCGCGGGAAGAGCCCGTTGCCGACCTCGCCCGCCCCGTCCCAGGAGAAGACGACGAACTGCGGCGGCTCCTGCCCGGGCTCCAGCGGCTCGGGCGCGGCCGGCTGGTGGGGCTGCTTGCCGGTGAAGGAGGTGGAGCCGTCACCGAGGGGCCGGGCCGGGGCCGGAGCCGGGGCCGACGGGTTGGCGGAACGATTCTCCCCGGGGCCCTTCCCGGAACCGGCGGAACCCGTCGTCCGGGTCGAGCCGTCTGAGGGGGCGGAGTCGGCGCACCCCGCGAGTCCGGCGGCGGCCACGGCTCCGGCGCCGAGCCCGAGTGCTCCCCTTCGGGTGAGAATGCGCATGGCAGTCCCCGTTCGTCACGTTCTCTGCTGGGTCACCCAGTCAGAGGACGGGACGGACGGGGAGGTTCCGCCGAATCTTCCGCATTCCGTAACAACCGCAAGAAGTCGGCCATTACGGCGGTGGGGGTGGGCTGGGGGTGGCTGGGGGTGGGCTGGAGGTGGTCCTACGCCCCGAAGGCCTTGCCCTGCCCCTGTCCCTTCCCCTTCACCCGCTTGGCGCCGGCGAGGAGATGCGGGGGAACGAGGTCACGGGCGGGCTCGGTGTACCCGACGGACACGATCCGGTCACCCTGGTACGTGAACGTCGTCAGCGAGGCGAGCGTGCACTGCCGCTTGCGCGGGTCGTGCCACAGCCGCCGCCGCTCGACGTACGACCGCACGATCCAGATCGGCAGCTGGTGGCTGACCAGCACGGCCTCGTGCCCCCGGGCCTTGTCCTTCGCCGCGTCCAGCGCCCCCATCATCCGGACGACCTGGTCGACGTACGGCTCGCCCCACGATGGCCGGAACGGGTTGTAGATGTGCCGCCAGTTCTCCGGCCGGCGCAGCGCCCCGTCCCCGATGCCGAAGGTCTTGCCCTGGAAGACGTTGCCGGCCTCGATGAGCCGCTCGTCGGTGGCGATGTCGAGCCCGTGCGTCTTGGCGATCGGCGTGGCCGTCTCCTGCGCCCGCTCCAGCGGCGAGGCGCAGACATGGGTGACGTCACGGGTGGCGAGGTGCTCGGCGACCCGGTCGGCCATCCGCCGGCCCAGCTCGGAGAGGTGGTAGCCGGCGAGACGGCCGTAGAGGATGCCGTCCGGGTTGGCGACCTCGCCGTGCCGCATCAGATGGACGACGGTGATGTCACTGCTGTTGCTCACGCGGTGGCCTCCGCAGCCGCTCGGGCCGCCGCCGGGAGGGCGTCGGCGATCCGCTGGATGGCCCGCTCGTCGTGGGCCGTGGACACGAACCAGGACTCGAAGGACGACGGCGGCAGGTAGACGCCGTTCGCCAGCAGCGAGTGGAAGAAGGCGGTGAAGCGGAACGACTCCTGCGCCTTGGCGTCCTCGTAGTCACGGACGGGCCGGTCCGTGAAGAAGACGGAGAACATGTTGGACGCGCTCTGCAGGGTGTGCGCGACACCTTCCTTGGACAGCGCGTCCGAGACGAGCGCCTGGATCCGCTCGGACGCCGCGTTGACCTTGGCGTAGGCGGCGTCGTCGAGGAGACGGAGCTGGGCGAGCCCGGCGGCGGTGGCGACCGGGTTCCCGGAGAGGGTGCCTGCCTGGTAGACGGGCCCGGCAGGCGCGAGGTGGGCCATCACGTCGGCCCGTCCGCCGAAGGCGGCCGCGGGGAAGCCGCCGCCCATCACCTTCCCGAAGGTCATCAGGTCGGGCTTGACGCCGTCGATGCCGTACCACCCGGCGCGGCTGGTGCGGAAACCGGTCATCACCTCGTCGGAGATGAAGAGCGCGCCGTTGTTCTGGCAGGCGTCCTTCAGCCCCTGGTTGAACCCGGGCAGCGGCGGCACGACGCCCATGTTCCCCGGCGAGGCCTCCGTGATGACGCAGGCGATCTCCCCGGGGTGCCGGTGGAAGGCCTCCTGCACGGCCTCCAGGTCGTTGTACGGCAGCACGATCGTGTCGCCGGCCTGGGCACCGGTGACACCCGGTGTGTCGGGCAGCGCGAAGGTGGCGACCCCGGACCCGGCGGCGGCCAGCAGCGAATCCACGTGCCCGTGGTAGCACCCGGCGAACTTGATCACCTTGGAGCGCCGGGTGAACCCGCGGGCGAGCCGGATGGCCGACATGGTGGCCTCGGTCCCGCTGGAGACGAGCCGCACCTGCTCCAGGGGCTCGATCCGGGCGACCATCTCCTCGGCGAGGGCGACCTCCCCCTCACCGGGCGTACCGAAGGAGGTGCCGTGCGCGACGGCCTCCTGCACGGCCGCGATGACCTCGGGGTGCGAGTGCCCGAGGATCATGGGCCCCCAGGAGCAGACCAGGTCGACGTACTCCCGCCCGTCGGCGTCGGTGAGGTACGGGCCCTTCCCGGACACCATGAACCGGGGCGTGCCGCCCACGGCGCGGAAGGCGCGCACGGGGGAGTTCACGCCGCCCGGCGTGACGGCGGCCGCGCGGTCGAACAGGGCCTGCGAGACAGGCGCATCGTATGAATAGGGCAATTCGCTCATGACCTGCGACTACTCCGACCTTCTCCGACTTCTGGGACTGGGGTTGCCAGTGACATCCTCAGGGTAGGCCAGGGCGGACCGGCGACAGCGGGGCCGCGGGGTCCGACGGGCTCGCGGGGCCCGGCGGGCCGCGGGGTCCGACGGGATCCGGCCGGTCGCCCCTCTCCCGTCTGTCCGCCATCTGCGAAACTGTGGCAGGTGGACGCGGCTCGCCCGGAGTATGTGCCGAGGGGCTGCGAAGATCCTGCGGGCAGGTGTTTCGACGCACGTTTCGGCGGGCGGCCGTGGGGGAGGTCACTGACACGATGATCGGGTTGCGCGGCGGGGGCCACGCGTCCTAGAAAAGCAGTCGGGTGGAGATATGCATCGCGGTGGCGGACTGGGCGAGGGGACTGACGACCTGGGTCCTCGACGTGCCCGGCGGGGAAGGCACCGGCGCGACGCGGAGGAAACTGCGGAGAGTACGGAAGCACGTCAGGCACAGGGTGTACCAGGTGAACCCGAGCGGATCGATCGGCGTATCGATCGCCGGGTCGACCGCCTCCGGGCGGGGAGCAGGAATGGTGGTCGGGTGGGGGTGACGTACAAGTACTTCGGCGCGCCGGACGGCGCGACGGCCGCCCGCGTCCCGATCTCGATGCGCCCCGAGGAACTCGGCGGCGACGAGCTCGGCATGAACGGCATGTTCACCAAGATCAAGCCCGAGACGATGGCCGCGATGGTCCTCACGGGCATCGAGGGCGTCCCCCTGCACAAGGTGCCGCCCCTGGAACTGGTCGTCCTGCACCCCGACTACGCGGTCGTCAAGCTCCCCATGACAGTCGTCGACCCCCTCCGCGACATCGGCGAGGAGGCCGTGGGCGCGGCGGCCTTCATCTGGTCCACGGTCCCCGACCGGGGCGGCCCCCGCGACGCGTTCAACGTGTACCAACTGCTGCACGAGTGGCAGGACTTCTCACATCGGCTGCACGAGGCGGGGCATCAGCCTTATTGCTTGGTGTGGCCGTGAGCTGAGGTTTCGCGGGGTTCGGGCGGGGCTTTCGGACGTCGGGCAAGGCGTCGAAGGCGAGCTTGTTGCCGGCCTGGAAGCGCAGTCGAAGGTGCCCTCAATCGTGGACGCCTCAAGGCCGCCGTCCTGGAGCGCACGGATCCGGCCCTGGACGAGCGAGGGCTGGTTGAGGGACCGCAGCTCGCGTCGGCCGAGGTGCTCGACGATGTGGTTGCGGACGGTCGCGTCGTAGCGGACGGAGTTCGCGTCTAGCGATGGGCAACCAGTCGGTTCGCCAGCGCTCTGGAGCCGATCTTGCTCAAGCCCCAGAGGCTGCTGATCCGTCGGCTCCACCGCCAGAGCGGGTCGCCGGTATCCGCAGGGGCGTGGAAGGGCAGCACGGGGATGCCTTGCGCATCGAAGGGAGCAGTGTCGAGAGCAGCTCGACCGTCCGCCGCGAGCGGCGGGAATCAACGAGCCGCGCCTGGCTGACCAGCGTCGGTCGCCCATGTGGAAGGTGCGTCGGGAGCGTGAGCCACTGCTGCCGACCCGGATCGTCCAAGGCTGCGAGGCGGGCACGGTGCTGATAGTCGCGCCGGGCGAACTGCACGTCGTCCAGCACGATCCACCGGTCGGCGGCATACAGTTTGGCCAGCGTGGACAGCCGCGGGAACAGGTTCGGCTGATGGATCGCGCACACCCCGCGACCAGCACCAAGTGGCTCAGCTGCTGATGAGGCGGCTGTCGAAGCCGGCGCCCAGGAGGCGCTTGTAAGCGTCATACACGTCCCCCGGTACGTCCTGCTCGACGGCGAAGCCGAGCTTCGGGTACTCGATCACCCGCTGCAGATCGCCGACGAGCATGTCGACGACGAGCTTCTCGTCGCCGATGGACTTGATGTAGTCGTCCAACTCCAGTGGCTCGGAGGCGCAGACAACCTCCGCCTCGGGCCACAGCTTGCGGCACGTCGCGTACGAGCGGCGCTCCATGTACGGCTTGGAGATCAGCAGCAGCGACTCCACCGCGATGCCGGCCTCGGCCAGCAGCTCGCGGGAGAACGTGATGTTCTGACCAGTGTTGGCTGCCTTCGGCTCGACCAGGATCGCTTCGTCCGGCACACCCAGGCTCAGCGCATGCTCGCGGTAGTGCACCGCCTCGCCGCGCGGGAAACGGGCCCGGGTGGTGGGGCTGTTGCCGCCGCTGAACACCACGACTGGGAAGAGACCGGCGCGGTACAGATCGGCGGCCGCGGTAGCCACCCCGAGGTCGTGGCTACCCAGGCCGATCGCCGCCGAGCAGGGCCGCTGCTCGTGGCCCATCTGGTGGTAGTTCCAGATCAGCGTCGCGTCGTGGAACTGCTCGTCGGTGATCTGGCGCTGCTCGTGCTCCGGCACTGGCACTCCCTGGCTCATCCCTGCTGGTCCTTGCGGATGCCCTCGATGCTGCGCAGCTGGTGGCTCAGCCCGTACTGCCGGGCCACGTGTGCCGCCTGATCGAGGACGGACAGCCCATCATTCCGGGTCGCCGCATCCGACAGAAGGATGTGCCCGTACGCGGTGTCCAACCGCACCCGCTGCATCGGGGAGTCGACCGTGCCGGTCGTGCGCGCGATGCCGATGTAGTGCAGGGCCTGCTTCAGGTCGCCGGCACCGCGGTGGGCCAGGGCCAGCTTCTGGTGCGCGACCGACCAGTCCTCCGGTTCGCCCAGGTCCTCGAAGGAGCGGGTGGCCTCGACCATGACGCCGGTGGCGTACTCGTTGTCGCCCTCCTTGCTCAGCGCCGTACCCACCCAGAGCCGGGCCCTGGCGCGGTCGCGGAAACTCAATCGCTCATCCTCGGCGAGGAGTTCGTACTGGCGGGCGGAGGCTTCCAGCTGGCCGGACATCTCCTGGACGACGGCTAGGGAGAGCTCGATCTGGGCCACCCGGCGAGGGATGTCGAGTTCGGTGAACATGCCGCGAGCGGTCAGGTAGGAGTGCCGGGCTGAGAGTGGGCCGAGGATCGCGCCCTGATCGCGCTGGAGGTCGCCAAGGAGCACGAGGGAACGGCCGTACAAATAGAGGCCCTTGTCGTCCAGTTGGTGTGGTGCACGGCTGCCCAGCCAGCGGTTCAACAGGGTTGAGGCGAAAGGGAAGTCCTGGCGGCTGATGCAGACAACAGCGCGCTCGATGTCCTCGGTCCAGGTCTCGTAGTCCGTCGGCCGCGCGCTCTGCCGTTCAGAGATCAACACTGTCTCGAACCGGGATTGGGAGGCGGAATCCGCCCGTGCGAGCGCAGTGTCGAGGATGGCCTGGGTGTCCGGGCGTGGCTGCGTCTCCGCGCCGAGGCTCTCCCACTTCGCAACCGTGCGCAGCGCGACACCGAGGTGCTCGGCGAAAGCGCGCATGCTCATACGCAACGCGGCGCGCAGGGCGCTCGCCTCCCGACCTGTCCACTGCTGCACGCTGACCACGGATGACCTCCCTCCGTCACGTATGGAAGCACTGTCAGTGACGACGTGGGGCGGGAAGTGCAACGGAAGTACAACAGCAGGCCATTTCGAGGCCGTTCACGACGGCCGACGCTGTGGGCATGGACGACGACCTCATCACCGAACGCCGCCCCATCGCCTTCCCTCAGGTCTTCGGCTACCTGCGTCACGTCACCGGCGGCCTACCTCGCCATACGGCTCTCGTCGACTGCCTCACCGAATACTGCGACCGGCACGAACTAGCCTTGTGCGGCGTCTTCACCGACCGCGACGCCACAGTGATCGTCCGCTCCCCCGCCTTCGTCGGTCTGCTCGACGCGCTCGAACTCCCCGATGCCTACGGGGCCGTAGTTCCAGCTCTCAGCCACCTCGGCCCGAAGGGCCTCGGCACCGAGCGCGAGCGGCAGATAACAGCAACAGGCGCTCGTCTGATTGTGGTCCGCCCTCTCAGCCGACCACGCGATCCGCCTCTTCGCTCAGCGCAAGCCAAAGTCTGCGGCCGCAGGGAGGTGTGTGATGTCCGTGCGTGACGCGTTGCGAAGTGCGCCCATGGTGAACGACGTGCCGGGACTGCGGCTACTGAAGGTCGGCGACGGCTGGGACGTCGTGCGCACCTCGGCCGAGATCGGCCTCTTGGCTCTGGCCTACCTGCGCGGCACCGGTGCCTCCGTCGGCCCCGTGCTCTACGACAGGCCCAACGGGCGTCTCTACTACGCCGTCCCGACCGGCTCCCAAGCCAGCTGGGACGATCTGCCGGTACGGCACCTCTCCGCCGACTCCTGGCTCGTCGCCCCCGGCCTGGAACTGCTCGACGGCTGGTTCGGCGGATGGTGCGAGCTACCCGACGACGACACCCTCACCGACACGCATGCCCTCCGCACCGCTCTCCAGCACCCACGTCGCCACAACTCTGGAGTCGGTTCGATGACCAGCCGCGCGATCATGTGCCGCAAGTGGTGGACCCTCCAGCCCGACCGGGAACCCGACGCCGAGCCCACCACGTACGCGATGCAGTGCGCGGTCTGTGGCCAAACCTCACTGTCCGGCACCGACTTCGCCGAACCGCAGAGCTGGGTGTTCACGCATGGTGGCCGCAGCCCCTCACACCATACGTACCGGGAGATCATCACCCGCCCGTGGAGGGCCTGGTGGAAGCCGTGAACCGCCGTGTCGCCACCCAGGTATCCAGAGCCGCCCGCTACGCCGGACCACTGCTGATCGTGCTCGTGTCCGCCTCGTGCGGCTTCGTGATCGGCGTGGCCGCCTCGACCGCACGGCCCACGCCCTGACCCGCGCTTGGTGAAGGGACCCACCGGCCGAGCGCGGGGCCAACCTGATCGCCGCCCACCACCAGGCCCGACCAACCCCTCGCACCCACCTCGTGGAGGTCCAATGATCGAGACGAAGACCAACGGCAAGAGGCTGCGGCCCAAAGTAGCTCCGCAGCTCGTGGCCAGCCCGTTTCTCGCCCAGTACCTCCTCGTCAGGCCCGGCCGGGCGGCCGGCGTGCGCATCCCGGAGGTCCGCTACGAGGAGCTGCGGGCCGCCGGCGCTGAAGGCCGATCCGTCCCGGACTGGCTGGCCGACGCGGCGAGGCAAGCGTGGGGGACCGAGCTGTCCTCGTCGCCGGTCGGCGACATCGTCCTCGTCCGCGAGCGGTCGCTGTACGGGTACGGCAAGGCGTCGTGGGAAATCAACCTCGGCTGCGACTACGACTGCGAGTTCTGCTACCTCGGGGAGAAGCGGTTCGAGGGCCTGGACTGGGCCGGTAAGCAGACGCTGCTCCAGACACTGAGGGACGCCGGTGTCCTGTGGTTGCAGATCACAGGCGGTGAGGCGCTGATCGACCGCGAGTTCGGCGCGGCGTACGAGTACGCCCACCAGCTCGGGATGATGGTCCAGGTCTCGTCGAACGGCTCCTCGCTGCGGAAGCAGCCGATCCGGGACCTGTTCGCCCGCCACCGGCCGTACCGACTGACCCTGAGCGTCTACGGAGCCACCGCCGAAACGTACGACAAGGTGACGCGGAATCGCGGGGCGTTCGGCCGGTTTCTGAAGGGCCTGGATGCCGCCCGCGAGGACAAGCTGCCGGTCCGCCTGAACGTGATCGTGTCGGACGGCAACGCGCACGAGACAGACGCGATGGTGCGCCTCTCGAAGTCGTACGGCTTCCCTCACCAGGTCTTCACGAACATGTCGCCCACGATCGACGGCGAGGCGAACCCCCTGGCGACGCAGGCACTGGGCCATCTCAAGGCCCGCAGCATCTTCACCGGCTGCAACGCCGGCCACACGTTCTTCCACGTCAACCCGCACGGCATCGCGTCGATCTGCAAGGTCGGCCGTGACCCGAGCGTGAACCTCATCACCGAGGGCGTCGAAGCCCTCCCCCGACTCGGCGCGGTCGCCGAGTCCCTACAGCTCCGCACCGGTGGATGCTCCGGCTGCACGAAGGTCGGCACGTGCCGCACATGCCGACCGCTGGCCAGGCTCTACCAGGAGGCGGGGGACCGACGAGAGTTCTACTGCCAGCATGGAGGTTACGGATCATGACTCCGTCCACCGCAATCCTGACCCCGCCCAGCGAACCGGTCACGCTCACCATCGGCCGACGCCCGGCGGACGGCCCGACCGGTGTTCTGCCGGTACCGCTGACCACCGCGTCGATCAAGGACGACGAGTTCCAGATCCTCGCCGACCTGGACGAGGCCGCCGAGGGCGCCGAGTGCAGCTGCTCGGCCGGTGACGACCAGCCGTACTAGATCCACCACGGGCGGCGCCCGTGCCGCCCGCTCGTTCCACCCCTTCAGTGCCGTCCCGGCCGTACCCTGGCCGGGGCGGCACTCCCTTGTACCCGAGCACCCCTGAGGAACCGCGCGTGTCCATGTCCCGCATCCCCTTCGAGCAGCTCCCCGCCGGCATCCGCCGGGCCATCGCCGACAAAACCGGCGCCGTCCATCAGGCGGCCACCGCGCCGGGCGGCATGAACTCCGGCATCGCCTCCGTCCTGGAGACCGAAAGCGGCCGGGTCTTCGTGAAGGGCATCCCGACCGACCACCCCCAGGTCGGTGCACAGCGCCGCGAGGCGGCGATCGCCCCGCATCTTCCGGCGTCCTGCCCACGCCTGTACTGGCACCTGGAGCTCGATGGCTGGAGCCTTCTCGGCTACGAGGTGGTCGACGGCCGCCACGCCGACTACGCGCCCGGCTCACCCGACCTGCCGCTCATGGAAGCCGCGCTCACCGAACTACAAGCAGTCACGGCCCCGGCCGACATCGAGATCAAGGACGCTGTCGACCGGTGGGCGGACTACGCCCCGCCGGGGACGTTGCAGTACTTCAGCGGTGACACCCTCCTGCACACCGACTTCGCCACGGATAACGTACTGATCGTCGGCACACGGGCCCGGCTCGTCGACTGGGCGTGGCCGACGCGAGGTGCAGCATGGATCGACCCGGGCGCCCTGGCACTGCGGCTCATGGACTCCGGCCACCCGGTGGAAGAGGTGGTCGCCTTCGCGGGCCGCTTCCCGTCATGGCGGGACGCCGAACCGGAAGCCCTCGCGGCGTTCGGCGTGGCCACCGCGGCACTGTGGCGAGAGATCGCCGAGGAAGACGGGATCCCGTGGAAGCGGGGGATGGCAGAGCGGGCGGCGACACTCGCGTATGTCCTTGCCAAGGGGTAGGTGCTCCGGGGTCCTCGGTATGAAACCAGCGGCGTCAGCCGCGATCTTGCATGAGGTCCGTCAGCTTGCTTCCGCGCCCTTACAGTCAGCTTGGGTTGCTCAGAGGACGTCGGGGGAAAGCGTCACCAACCGGCCAGTGCTTGGGCAGACCGAGGGCGGTGTGGGTGGGGCAAGCTGCTGTCCGGTGTTCGACTTGGGCCTCGACCAGCCCTGCGGTTGCCCAGGCAGGAAGGACGGGGGCTGGAATCGAGCTGGGGTCGGGACTTTGCCAGAGAACGGGGGTGTTCTTCGTCCAGGTCCAGGGTGCTGGGTTGTCGACGATGAGCACGCCGCTGACCCGGCTGTGCGCGTGGTCGTAGGTGGCAGTCCAGTAGCCGTCAGGCATTCGGCCGAAGGCCGGTGTGCTGCCGTGGGCGTATTCGATAGCGGGCATCCGCGAGGATCTCCAGTGCGGGGCCGCCGTCCAGGAGCCTGACCAGCCCTAACTGGCGGGCGTGGGTGATGTCTGCGCAGCTGCCGTGCTGGGCCGGGCTGCAGAAGAGGATGCGGCCGTCGCCGTCCGTGACGACCATGGTCTTGACCGCGTTCTGCTTGCTCTTGCCGGAGATGAACTTGTCCCGGTCCTTGCGGCCGGCGGCCGGGCGCCTGACGCGGATCTCGGTTCCGTCGATGATGCCGGTCTTCCCGCTGGTTCCGAGGTGGTCGATGACCTCGGCCAGTGTCCGCAGCCGCACACCGGGACTGATGGTGCACCCTCGCTCGGCGAGCAGGGGCCGCACCTCGCCGACGGCACGGGTGATCGTGGAGCGGTCCACACCGAACCAGCAGGCCAGCACGTCATGAGTGACGGCATGGCGCAGATGCACGAGCGTCGCCAGGAGCCGGTCGACGAACACCAGCCGGTGCTTCGCACCCGCTCCCACAGCCCGCTGCCGCGGCCTGGACGCGAGCTTGGCCTGGTGTCGTTCGTGCCACAACGGTCCTACCTCAGCGACGAGTTCAGCGATCACGCCAGCCGACAGGCCGGTGATCCTCCGATCGCTAATGATCACTGCACGAGACGTGTTCCCCACCACACGACCATGATCGACGATCGAGAACTCGACGCCTCACCGCCTACCGTGCACGAGCTCGTAAGGGCTGTCCCGTTTGTGCTCTCTGAGGTGGGCCGCGCCCCTCGGGGTTCGGCCTCGCGTGACGCTGCGAACGGGTCCTGAAACGCCTTGACCTCAACTGAACCTGAGGGTCTACGGTGATCGCGTTCTGTCGATCACGAGAAGGAGGGGCACGTGAGCGTGACGCTCAGGGAGTACTCGCAGGAGGAGTTGGCTGCTCAGCCCATCGGTTCATGGACTGGCGAGGCATACCGGCAGGTGGTCTGTGCCCTCCGTGCGCAGTTAGCGGTGGAGGATCTCACGCAGCCGCATTGGTGGACACTCAACCACGTTGCCGGGGAGCCGGGTAAGTGGACCCGCGCCATGTTGATCGAGCGGCTGGCGAAGTACGAGGACCTCGGGATCGACTTCAATAGTGTCTTCGATGACCTTGTCGCACGCGGTTGGCTGACCGAAGACGCAGGGCTCATGACTTTGACCGAGGCAGGAGAGGACGGGCGGCTGCGGGCCAGGGAGCGCAACTTGCGCGTACATAAGCAGATGCACGAAGGCATTGATACGGCCGACTTCGTGACCACAGTCAACGTCCTGCGACGTATAGTCGCCAACCTGGGCGGCGACGGCAACCTGCCCGACTGACGGGTGTCTTAGGCAGCCGTACATGGGTGAGAACATCTCGGTGTGGCTGGTGTCATCACGGCGTCGGAGTCGTCCTGGATAGCCCCGTTCACCGGGTTTAAGCACATTTCCTTGCCAAACCCCAGGTCAGCGCCCTCCCGTCACCATTCGCTGCACGAGTGGCAGGACTTCAGCCATCGGCTGCACGAGGCGGGGCATCAGCCTTACTGCTTGGTGTGGCCGTGAGCTGAGGTTTCGCGGGGTTCGGGCGGGGCTTTCGGGCCCCGCCCTTGTCATGTGTTGACAGGTCCCGTCAGGCGGCCCATGACGTGACCCCGACGGACAGGGCACCACCGGTCAATGCCGCCGGCGGCGGTGCCAGTACCAGAGTGCGCCGACCCCGGCGGAGGCCGTGGCCAGGGTGATGCCGAGGACCGGCCAGCGGCTCTCGGCGATGCGCAGGCCGGTCAGGAAGGTCACGGCGGTCAGGACGAGCGGTACGAGGAGGGAGATGGACGCACGGAGTACGGCCGCCATCACTTCCGGTTCGAGGCGGGAGGTCCGGCGGCGCGGGGCGGGTGCGGTGTCGGCGAAGTAGTAGGCGAGGACACGGTCCGCCAGGCGGGCGTCGGCACGCCGGTAGACCACCGCCATGTACGGGAGCCAGACGAGGGGCGCGACCAGTCCGACCAGGAGGACCACGCCGAGGAGCAGCCACCGCCAAGCCTGGACGGTGACCCGGCGTACGCGCCGGCCCGCGTCCTGGCTCCCGTCGGCCGGCGCGAGGATGCCGAGAAGGTGGGCCATGCGCAGGGTGACGTTCCACAGGGCCGCCCATCGCTTCCAGCGGGCGGGTGCGCCGGCGGCGCGTCCGGTGCGGGCAAGCGCGTCCTGGGCCTGTCGGGTGTCCTCGTACACGCCCTGCAGGACGAGGAGTTCGCCGGCGCGGGCGCTCGCCGTGGGGTCGCGGCCGTCGAGAGCGGCCAGCTCCAGGACCGTACGTGCCTGGCGGAGCAGCGCAGCGCAGAACGCGAGGGGAATGAGCGCGAGGAACGGGCCGCCGACGATGGATCCCTCCGACACGACGGTCCGTCGGCCGCGGGCGACCACCCGGGCCCGGAGTTCCGTCTCGGTGGCGCCGGGGTGTCTCCGCCGAAGCGCGGCGATCGCTTCGGGCACGGCCGGCCCGATGTGGCGGACGGCGAAGTCGGCGAGGAGTTCGGGGAGGTGCCCGGGATCGGTGACGACCGACGCCAGCAGCGAGCGTTCAGGCGAGGGCTCCTTGCGGGAGCCCTCCGGTCTCGGGTTCGCCCGGTGCGGCACATGTCGTATCTACCACGAATCGCCTTGATCGCCCCCGGCTCACCGTCGAAGTCGGCGCCCGCCCTCCCCACGGCGCACACCACCGCGGCGCGGCCCTTCCCCCGTGGCGGGTGAGGCACGGGGCTCGCGCTGGGGGTGAGATGGGAGGAGTAGCGGCGAGGCGTGCGCCGTGGCCCGGCCCCGCCTGCTCCGGCGGGCGTACCCGAGCTGGACAACTCTGCGAGGTGGACAGCGTGAAGCACTGGCGGGCTCTGATCGTCCTCGGTACGGCGCAGTTCCTGATGGTCCTGGACACCTCCGTCATGAACGTGTCCATCAGTCAGCTGGTCGAGGACTTCGACACCGAGGTCACCGCCATCCAGGCCGTCATCACGCTGTACGCGCTCGTCATGGCAGCCTTCATGATCACCGGTGGCAGGTTCGGGGACATCCTGGGGCGGCGCCGCATGTTCCTGCTGGGGCTGGTCGTCTACGGCGTGGGGTCCGCCCTGACCGCTGTGGCACCCACGTTGTGGGTCCTCGCGCTGGGCTGGTCCGTCATCGAAGGGCTCGGTGCGGCCATGGTGCTGCCGGCCATGGCCGCCCTCGTCGCGGAGTCGTATCGCGGGAAGGACCGGGCCGTCGCGTACGCGGTCATCGGCGGGCTCGCCGGCGCCGGGATCGCGGTCGGCCCGCTGCTGGGCGGCTGGGTGACGACGTACCTGACCTGGCGGCTGGTCTTCGCAGGCGAGGTGGTGGTCGTCGCGGCCGTCCTGCTGTGCCGCAGGGTGATCGCGACGCCCGCCCCGAGCGGCCCGCGCCCCCGGCTGGACGGGGTCGGCGCGGTGCTCTCCGCGGCCGGACTGGGGCTGGGCGTGCTCGGCGTGCTGCAGAGCAGCACCTGGGGATGGGTGCAGCCCCGCAACCCCCCTTTCACCGTCCTGGGCTTCGCCCCGACGCTGTTCGTCGTCGGCGCCGGGGCGGCCGTCCTGGAGCTCTTCCGGCACTGGGAACGGCGGCGGGAGCACCAGGGCGCCGACCCCCTCGTACACCTGTCCCTGCTGGGCAGGCCCGTGCTGCGGTCCGGTCTGATGACGCTGCTGAGCCAGAACCTCATCCTGCTGGGGCTGTTCTTCACGATCCCGCTGTACTTGCAGGTGGTGCAGGGGTTCGACGCCTTCGAGACGGGCCTGCGTCTGCTCCCGGTGTCCGCCACCATGCTCGTGACCTCCCTGTCCGCGTCGTCGCTGGGGCGGGTCATGGGGCCGCGCCGGGTGGTCCGGCTGGCCCTGGTGACCTTGGTGGCGGCCATCGTGTGGCTGCTGGCCACCGTCGACCCGGTCATCGACGACGCGCAGTTCGCCGGAGCCATGGCCCTGCTGGGCGTGGGCGTGGGCCTGCTCGCCTCGCAACTGGGCAACGTCGTCCAGTCCGGCGTCGGCGAGGAGGAACGCAGTGAGGCCGGAGGGCTCCAGTTCACGGCCCAGAATCTGGGCTCCGCGCTGGGCACCGCGCTCATCGGGTCCATTCTGATCGGTGCGCTGGCCCACGCCTTCACCACGCAGGTGGACGACGATCCGCAGCTGTCCGAACAGACCCGCGAACAGGTCGGTGTCGCCCTCCAGGCCGGGATCACCTTCGTCCCCACCGATCAGGTGCGCTCGGCGGCCGAGCGTGCCGGGCTGCCGCCGGCCGAGGTCGACGCCGTCGCGGACTCCTACGCCTCCGCGCAGCTGGACGGTCTGAAAGCGGCGATCCTGGCCACCGGCGGCATCGCTCTCGCCGGTTTCCTGGTCACGCCGCACCTGCCGACCGCCCGGGAAGGCCGTCGCCGGCAGCCGGACGCCGAGGCTCCGACCGGGGCGACGGGATCGACGCGCTGAGTTCGGGAGAGTCACCGGTGACCAGACCCAGAGCCACGACCGGCCCGGCCGCGGCCCGCGCGGAGCGCCGAGCCGAGCGCCGGGCCCACGCGGACTACACGGGCGGCGTCTACGGATCCATGCTCGCGGCCTCCGTGGTGATCGGCGCGGGCTCCCTGGGCTCGTTCCCCCGCACCGAGCTGGTGCTGCTGCTGTTGCTGACCGGAGTGGTCTTCTGGGTCGCACACGTGCACGCCCAGCTGTTCGGGGCGCGCCTGGTGCAACAGGATCTGGACCGCCGGGTCGTGCTGCACGTGTGCCGTGCCGAGTGGCCGATCGTCAAGGCCGCCGTTCCGCCGGCCGCGGCGGTGGCCGTCAGCCCGCTCCTGGGACTGGACGTGCGAGGTGCTCTCTGGCTGGCTCTCTGCGTCGCCGTGGCCGGCCAGGTGGGCTGGTCCGTGGCCGCGGCCCGACGCGCCGGTGCTTCGCCGCGGCTCATGGCCGCCACCGCGTCGGTCAACCTGGTCCTCGGGCTGCTGATCATCTCCTTCAAGATCGTTCTGAAGCATTGATCCTCGGCGTCCGCTCGCCGGGCGGCGGTCACCTGTGCGGGTGAGGTCCGACGGGGCACGGAGGCGGACGATCGCGGGACCGGCCGGCGCGGCGGCGTCGCTCAGAGCCGCTCCGCCCTGATCCGGCCGGCGCGGCAGGCGTCCTCCAACGCCGCGAAGTCCCTTTCGTTCTGGTCGGCGTACGACTGGGCGAACTCCGTGAGCGCGCGGTCGAAGCGGTCGCCGGCGCCCAGATAGGCGGCGAGGGCGATGGCATCGCCCGAGCGGGCGTGGGCCCGCGCCAGGGAGGCCCCGCACAGCCGCCCGAAGAGGGCGAGCAGGCCCGGCCCCATGGTCTCCGGCTGTGCGATGCCCTTCCAGTCCCACAGCTGGCGCACGTAGAAGTCCCGGCCCTGCCCGTCGAGGCCCACGACGTGCGTCCAGCCCAGGAAGATGTCGCTGGTCGTCTGCATCAGGCGCTGTCCGGTCACCACCCGGCGCCCCTGGTTGTCGTAGCGGTCGCCACCCGTGTGGGCGGACAGCACGGACTCCTGGGCTTCCTTGGCCTGAAGCAGCAGCGGATCGTCGTCGTCCCTGCCGAGCAGGAGCAGGATCCAGCAGCGCGTACCGACGCTGCCGACGCCCACCACCTTCCGGGCCATGTCCACCAGACGGTAGTGGCGCAACAAGTGGCGGCGTTCGGACGGCAGGGTCCGCGCGTACCCGTCCACCAGGGTCCGAAGCTCCTTCTCGCGCCCCTCTTCGGAGGGGTCGTCGAGCAGGTGGTCGATCGGAGTGATCAGTGGCGGGTCGGGAGTGATGCGACGGCCCTGGGCCGTGACCCTGGTGAGCTTGGCGAAGGCCCGCAGATGGGTGCGCGTGCGGGCCCGCTCCGCCGCCCGGGCGGTACGGCGTGCCGCCTCCCCCTCCCTCGACGAGGTCAACAGCTCCCGCACCCGGTCGGCGTCGTCCTGGGCGTACCAGATGTCCAGCGTGCGCATGCCGGCGAACTCGTGCATCCGCTCCCGGTACGCCTTCACACAGGCGCGCACGGTGCTGTTCTGCTCCTTGAGCGAGAAGCCGTTCGCCCGGGCCGCCGTCACGAAACCGGCCGCCAGCCGTTTGACGTCCCACTCGAACGGTCCGGGCAGGGTCTCGTCGAAGTCGTTGATGTCGAAGACCAGGCGACGCTCCGGCGAGGCGAGCAGCCGGAAGTTCAAGGGGTGGGCGTCCCCGCAGAGCTGCACCTGGAGCCCGGTGTTGGGGAGGGGGGCCAGGTCGGCCGCCATGATCGCGGCAGCGCCGCGGTAGAAGCGGAACGGCGACTCCAGCATGCGGCCGTAGCGGATCGGCACCAACTCCGCCACCCGCTCGGCCGACTGCCGCTCCACCACCTCGATGGGATCGGGTCGCCGCTGTGCGGTCTCGTACCGGCCGTGCGACGAACGCGGCGCCCGCCGGCGCATGTTCCTGCCGTACGCCGCTCGCTCGTCCGCGGACAGGGACGCGGTGAAAGCACTCGGCACGGTCATGGTCCCGCCTCCTCGTCCGGCGTCCCGGCGTCGGCGCCGGAACGCGCATGTGCCGACGGCTCGCGGCGCTGGTGGTCAGGGTGAAGTACAAGGCGTCCGTCCTGGTCGGCGACTCGCTGAAGGAGCCCGGGGCGGAGCGGTCCGGCCGGTGGTCCGGCCCCGGAAGGCGGGTGGGCCGGGCACCGGGGGACTTCCAGCTCACCGCCACGGCGGAGCCGATGGCTCACCCGTGGTGGGTGAGCCGGTCGCCGAGCGGCAGGCGTGACCCTGGAGCGGTCAGGTGCTCGCGCACCGCCCCCTCACCCCGTCCCGTCGGCTTCCGGAGGCGACGGCTTCCGGAGGCGACGGCTGATCACGCGAGGAGGAGCCATGACGACGGGAGACTCCGCAGACGTGCTTGCGCGGCTCGGCCGTTCATGGACCTGGCTCCTGGGGTCGGCCGTCATGACGCTCGTGCCGGGCGTCCTGGTGCTGGTGTGGCCGGAGGCGACCCTGCACGTCCTGGCGGTCCTCATCGGGCTGTACCTGCTGGTGACCGGGGCGTTCCGGTTCGTGGCCGTCTTCGCGCGGGAGGGTCACGAGCGGCTACCGGGGCTGCTCCTGGCCGTGCTGCACGTCCTGGCCGGCGTGCTGTGCCTGAGGAACCCGTTGCAGACGATCGCCGCGCTCTCGCTGATCACCGGGGTCGTCTGGCTCGTGTCCGGCATCCTCACCCTCTACACGGCCGTCTCCGTCGAGGACCTGCCGCACCGCGGCGTCGTTGCGGTCGCCGCCGTACTCGGCGTCGTCGCGGGGATCGTGGTGCTCGCCCTTCCTGCCGAGTCGGCCCGTGCCCTGACCAGGCTGCTCGGCCTGTGGCTCGTCCTGCTCGGCCTGGCCGAGGCGGTGGTCGCCCTCGCTTGGCGGGCCGCTCCGCGAAAGACGCGCCCCCCGGAGTGGGACGCCCCCGCCGCGACGGACTGACACACCGCACGAGCGCTCCGTTCCGGCTGCCTCCCCGACCGTCATCCCGATCAGCGACCGTCGCCACCGGCGCGGCGCACGCGGAAAGGAGCCCCATGAACCCCGCCGCGCCCCCGGATCCACCGGACTCCGGCGCAGACGTCACCCGGCACCACGTCATGACCGCCGAGGAACGGGCGGAATACGAGCGACTGCGCCGTCACGCGGCGGTGCGCCACCGGCGGCTGCGCCAGGCCGGCTCCTCGGTCCTCCTCCTGCTGGCCCTGCTGCTCGCGCCCCTGGCCGTCGTCGCGGCCTGGGTCCAGGACACGGTCTCCGACACCGACCGGTACGTGGAGACCGTCGCGCCGCTGGCATCGGAGCCGGCCGTGCAGGAGGTCGTGATCAACCGGTTCACGGACCGCGTGGTGGCCAACGTGGACGTCGCGGCGGTGACGGACTCGCTCGTCAAGGCCCTCCAGGATGCCGGGGCCCCGCCCCGTGTCGTGGAGGGGGCCGAGTCCCTGGAGGGTCCGCTGCGCAACGCGGTCAGGACCGTCGTGGACCGCACCGTCACCCGCGTGATCACCAGCGACGCCTTCCAGCAGGTGTGGGAGGGCGCCAACCGGCGCTCGCACGCCGCGGTGGTGAACATGCTCACCGGAGAGCGCGAGGGTGCCGTGCGCGCCGAGGGGGACACCGTCCAATTGGACGTCGGCGAGGTCGTCGACGACGTGCGGGAGCGTCTCGTCGACGCTGGTTTCGACAAGGCCGCCGCCATCCCGGACACCGACCGGACGATCACCCTGTTCCAGACGGAGGAGCTGGGCCATGCGCAGGACGCGATGCGGCTGCTGGACATCCTCGGCACCTGGCTGCCCGTCCTGACCGTCGTACTCGCCGCGCTGGCCGTGTGGACCCATCCGGCACACCGGGTGATGCTGATGATCACCGCGGCGGGTGTCGGCCTGACGATGGTGGTGCTGCTCGTCGCGCTGGCCGTCGTCAGGCGGGTCTATCTGGACTCGGTCCCGCCTGACGCGCTGCCCACCGACGCCGCCGCCGCCATCTATGACACGTTCGTCCGTTTCCTGCGGGACAGCACGCGCACCCTTCTGGTCGTGGCGGTGATCACGGCACTGGTCGCCTACCTGTACGGTCCCGGACGTCCCGCCCGCGCCGTCCGCACGGCGGCGGACCGGGCAACGACGGCCGCCGGCCGAGGGCTGCGCCGCGCCGGACTGCGCACCGGATCCACCGGACGCCGGCTGGCAGACCACCGGGCCTGGACCACCGGTGGCGTCATCGCGGCGGGAGCGCTGGCACTGATCCTCTGGAACCACCCGTCAGTCGGAGCGGTGGCCCTCGTGCTCGGCATCGCCGTGGCCGTCCTGATCATCCTGGCGATCCTCGCGGCGGCAGCCGGACCGGCCGACCGGGCGACGGACCGGGCGACGGAAGGGGCGGCCCCATGAGACCCCCCATGAGCCATGGTGCGCGTCACCCCAGCTGCAGGCTGCCGCACGCTCACCCGCAGCGGGTGAGGCCGCCCGGCCCTTGCCGTGCCCACGCTGAGGACAACACGCGACGGCGGCCGTACGGGCGCCGGGACGGAGGAGAGACATGAGCGCGCGGACGTACCTGGCGTACGACTATCCCCTGCTGAGCGTCTTCTGGAGCATGCTCCTGTTCTTCCTGTGGATCATGTGGCTCGTCCTGCTCTTCCGCGTCGTCGTCGACATCTTCCGTGACGACGACCTGAGCGGCTGGGGGAAGGCCGGCTGGCTGGCGTTCACCGTCCTGCTGCCCTTCCTGGGCGTCTTCGTCTACGTGGTCGCCCGCGGCAAGAACATGGGCCGTCGGGAGGTCGCGCAGGCGCGCGCACAGCAGGAGGATTTGGACGCCTACATCCGGCAGACCGCGGCCGGCGGCCGGACCAGCAGCGTCGACGAACTCGCCAGGCTGTCCGAGATCCGCTCCCGCGGCGACATCACGGACGAGGAGTTCCGCAGGGCGAAGGAACTGGTCCTGACCGGCCACGGTCCGGCGGGGCGCTCGGAATCCACCTCCCGTACCTCTGGTCGCTGACCATCCGGATCACATGGAACGAGGCCCGAGATGACCGCACCACAGACCCGGCCGGCGCACACGGCCAAGCAGGAATGGGCGACCGGCCTGACAATCTTCGCGGCGGTGATGCTCTTCCTCGTCGGCCTGCTCGACATCTGCCGGGGCATCATGGCCATCGCCGAGGACGACATCTTCGTCACGACGCGCAACTACGTGTTCGAGTTCGACCTGACCAGCTGGGGCTGGATCCACCTCGCTCTGGGTGCGGTCGCCGTGATCGTCAGCTTCGGACTGCTCAAGACCGCGACCTGGGCACGCGTCGCCGGCGTGGCCATCGCCGGACTCGTCATCATCGCCAACTTCCTCTCCCTGCCGTACTACCCGGTGTGGTCGGTCGTGATGATCACCATCTCGGGCTTCATCATCTGGGCCCTGTGCGTGGTCCGGCGTGGCAGCCTTTTCGACCTGTCCGAGGAGCGCCCGGTGTACGAGGAGCGCCGCCCCTACGAGAAGCGGCCACCGACCTAGTGCGACGCGACGGGAACAGCAGGGGACCGGGAGGGATGAGCCCAGCCGTACCCATGGGCCCTGCGGGACGGGCCCGCCTCGCCGTGCTCGCCATACTGGGAAGCGTTCTGGTACCACTCGTCGCAGCCGGTCTGCGGAGCGTGCTGTGGGCGCTGGCGGGCATCGCCGGACTCGCGCTGGCCGCCGTCGGGGTGTGGTGGACCCTGGCGCACACCGGAGCGCTGCGTGCTCTCGGTGCGGTCCTGTCGGTGGTGGCGCCGGTCGCTGTCCTGGCCCTCTACGCCCTGTTCGGCATGCTGGGGCCGGCCTTGCTGTCCCTGGCTCTGTGGGTCCTGGCCGTCACGGCGGCGCGTACGGCCCTGAGCCCCGGGCCCACCACCTCCGAGCAGTCCGGGCAGGTCGCCGCGACGCCCCACAGCCCCTGGATCCTCATGAACCCGCGCTCCGGCGGCGGCAAGGTGGGCCGTTTCCACCTGGTCGACAAGGCCCGGGCGGCCGGTTGCCGGGTGGTCCTGCTCGAAGGCGGCCAGGATGTCGCCGAACTGGCCCGGCAGGCCGTCGCCGAAGGGGCCGATCTGCTGGCGGTGGCGGGCGGCGACGGCACCCAGGCGCTGGTGGCGCAGGTCGCGGCACGTCACGACCTGCCGTTCGTGGTGATTCCCGCCGGCACCCGCAACCACTTCGCCCTGGACCTCGGCCTCGACCGCGACGATCCGGCGGCGGCCCTGGACGCCCTGACCGACGGCGTCGAACTCCGCATCGACCTCGGGTACGCCGCGGACCGGGTCTTCGTCAACAACGCCTCGTTCGGAACGTACGCGTCCGTCGTCACCGATCCCGCGTACCGGGACGCCAAGGCCCGCACGACCCTGCGCACCCTCCCCGGCCTCCTCACGGGCGAGGACGCGCCCGGACTGCGGTCGCGGGCCGACACGACGTACGTCGACGGACTTCAGGCCCTCCTCGTCAGCAACAATCCCTACGGACGTGCCGTCGACGCGGCGCGGCCGGGGCGCAGGGAACGGCTGGACTCGGGCCTGCTCGGCGTGGTGTGCGTGCGGGTCGGCAACACCGCTCAGGCGGCCCGACTGGTGCGCGGCCCGCGCTCCGGGGGACTTGTCCGGCTGAGCGCCAGGGAAGTCGTCGTCGAAGCCGACACGGACACCCTCCCGGTCGGCATCGACGGAGAGCACGTAGTTCTGCCCTCACCCGTCGTGTGCCGCAGCGCGCCCGGGGCGCTGCGGGTGCGTGTGCCCCGCCGTCGCCCCCACGCACCGCGTGTCAGCGGCGGAGCGGCCGACTGGCCGCGCGTCGCACGGTTGGCACTGGGGCGCCTGCCTGGTCCCGGGTGAGTGGCTCAGGCGATTGGGACGGCCCGACCCGAAGCCACCGGCGGGCGAGGCCGCCCGCGTGGGTTGTCACACTTCGGGGCGACGCGTCGGTAACGGTGCCCTCCGTGGGGGAGAGTTGACACAATCGTCGTCTGGACTGGTGGGAGCGACGTGTCCCGCCTGCCGGGTGAGGGCGGACGGTTGCCCACGCCGGGGCAGGGAGGCGGCCGCAGTGACGGGGGTTGGCATGGACGAACTCAGGACCGGCGATCCGCAGACCGTCGGGGAGTACCGGCTGCTGGGCCGTCTGGGGTCCGGCGGTATGGGCCGGGTCTACCTGGGGCGTTCGGCGCAGGGCCGCACCGTGGCGGTCAAGCTGGTGCACGGCGAGCTCGCGGTGGACCCGGAGTTCCGGCAGAGGTTCCGGCGGGAGGTCGAGGCCGCCCGCAGAGTGGTCGGCGAGTGGACGGCCGCGGTGGTGGCGGCGGACACGGAAGCCCCCGTGCCCTGGGTGGCGACGGCCTACGTTCCCGCGCTGACGCTGCACGAGGCGGTGGAGCGGCACGGGTTCCTGCCGGAGGAGTCGGTGTGGGCGCTCGCCTTCGGACTGACGCGAGCCCTGCAGACCATTCACGGCTGCGGACTGGTGCACCGGGACCTGAAACCGTCCAACGTGCTGCTCGGGCTGGACGGGCCACGGGTGATCGACTTCGGGATCGCGCGCGCGGCCGACGGTGAGGGGCTCACCCGTACGGGCATGGTGGTGGGCACCCCCGGATTCCTCTCCCCCGAGCAGGTGAACGGCGTGCCCGTCACCGGGGCGAGTGATGTCTTCTGCCTGGGGGCCGTGCTCACGTTCGCCGCGACCGGACGATCCCCGTTCGCCGGCGCCGGCCAGGGAGCCGCGGCGGGCATGGTGGCCGTCCTGAGTGAGCCGCCCGTCCTCGACGGCCTCACCGGCCCGCTCCGCGACCTGGTGGAGAGCTGCCTCGCCAAGGACCCGGCGCCGCGCCCCACTCCCGCGCGTATCGCCGAGGCGGCCGAGGCCGCCGGGTACGACCGCTCCCGGCCCTGGCTTCCGCCGGAACTGCTGGACCACCTCGGGCGGCACGCCGCACGGCTGTTGCAGTTGGAGACCCCGCCTCCCACCACCGTGGACAGGGCCGCCGCCGGGCAGCCGGAGGCGTACTGGGCCACCCGGACCGCCACTCCCCGCCCCGGTCACCCGGTACCCGGCCCGCCGCGGCCCCTCCCGTCTCCTCCCGCCGGCACGCCGCAGCCCCACGCCTTTCCCGCGGCCGGAACACCGCAGCCCGGCCCCGTTCACCCGGCGGCCGGAACGCCGGTGGCCGAGATGCCGATCGCCGGAACGCCGGTTGCCGGAACGCCGCACCACCCGCACCCCGCCCCTGCGTGGACCAACGCGGTCACCACGCCCGGCGGCCCTGCGGGCGGGCAGGGCGGGCTGGGCAGGCAGGGCGGGGCGGGCGGGGCGGGCAAGACCGTCCGGAACGCGGTCGTGCTGGTGGCGGCTGTCGTCCTCGGGGGCGTGCTGGCCGCCCATCTGTTGAACGACAAATCCTCCTCCTCATCGGGAGACAAGGGGTCACCGACGGCCTCGGCCATCGCCGACGGCTCCGGATCCACGACGTCCTCGTTCCGCTACGAGGGCACCTGGCGGGGCACGGTGACGCAGGGCGAGAGCAACACCTATCCCGTCAAGGCGGTCTACAAGGGCGGCAAGGTCGGAGAAGCCGTGGCCACGGTCGACTACCCGACGCTGGACTGCGGCGGCACCTGGGTGCTCGTGTCGCAGACCGACGAGCGCACCGAGGTGGAGGAGCGGATCACCAAGGGCACGCTGAACTGTGCCGACGAAGTGGCCATCACCCTCACCCCGTCGACGGACGGCACCCTCACCTACTCGTTCGACTCCATCGAGCGCGGCGAGGCGACGCTGCGACGGGACTGACATGGTGTGACTCGTCGCCTGGTCAGCGCGCCGAGCTCAGTGGCATGACCCTGCGGTACGTCGGCACTGCGATCGCCGCGACCGCGACGTGCATCACGAGCAGCGCCACCACACCGGTCACCTCACCCTCGCCGAACAGGAAGAAGTCCGGAACGCAGGACAACACGACGACGGAGGGGACGAGCCGGCGGAGCAGCCGTTCGGGATCGGGGGAAAACCTGCGGACGAGGGCCCATCCGGCGGATCCCGCCAGCACTCCCAGCGCGGTCAGAAAGACGTACGACGAGGGCTCCAACGGGCCGAAGTCCTCCGGTGCACCCAGTGCGTGCGCCAGCACAGCGATCAACGCGTTCGCACAAGAGGACAGCAGGAAGGCGACGAACACGCCTCCCGCCACCACGAGCGGACTCCGACGTGAAGGGAGCGTCTCAGAGACAGGGGACATGGCAACTCCGGCTTGTGAGAGGGAACATGGTCAGTTCTTGGGGCTACTGGTGGCATCCACTTGCTGAAGGAGACGGCCGACGTCGACGCCGTCACGCCTGTCGGCCGCGCGCCGTGTCGCAGCCACGAGGTAGGCGACGGCAGCCGCGAAGACCAGCAGCGCGGTCCAGTCGTTCAGGCGCAGGCCCAGGATGTGGTGGGCCTCGTCCACCCGCAGGTACTCGATCCAGAAGCGGCCGACGGTGTACGCGGCGGCGTACAGCGCGAACGCCCGGCCCCGGTCGAGACGGAAACGGCGGTCCGCCCATACCACCAGCGCGACCACGCCAAGACACCACAACGACTCGTACAGGAACGCCGGGTGATACGTGGCCAGGTTCGGGGTGGCCTCGGGCCGGTGTGCGGGGTCGATCTCCAGGGCCCAGGGGAGAGTGGTGGCCCGCCCGTAGAGCTCCTGGTTGAACCAGTTGCCCCAGCGGCCGATGGCCTGGCCCAGCGCGATGCCGGGAGCGACGGCGTCGGCGAACGCGGACAGGGCAACGCCCTTGCGGCGGCAGCCGATCCAGGCTCCGGCGGCCCCACCGGCGATGGCTCCCCAGATACCGATGCCTCCGTCCCAGATGAAAAGGGCCTTGACCGGATCGCCGCCCTCGCCGAAGTACAGCTCGCCGGACGTGATCACGTGGTAGAGGCGGGCACCGACGACACCGAATGGAACCGCCCACAGGGCGATGTCCGCCACGACGGTCTTCTCTCCGCCGCGAGCGGCCCAGCGGCGGCCGCCCAGCCACACCGCGGCCGTGATTCCGAGGATCAGCATCAGTGAGTAGCCGCGCAGTGGGAGCGGGCCCAGGTGGACCTCGCCGATGGACGGGCTGGGAATGAAGGCCAGGAGCACTGGTGGTTCCTCACAAGGGGCGGTGGGGCAGCAGGCCGTCGGCTGCGGGGCCGATCGTCGCCGCCCGCGCCCCTCACGCACATCGACCGATCGACGCGCCCCGCATCCACCGATCGGTGGACCCGCCCCCACTGGCCGGCTGATTCTCCCGCTACGCGGCTGCGCCTACTCTGAGGGCCATGGCACTGCGACAGGCGTGGGAGTGGGAGCGGTGGAAGGCCATGGGTCAGCACGCCTTCTTCGCCACCGTGCTCGCCTTGTCCATGCCGGGTGCGCTGGCCGGGGCGGGTATGACGACCGGCGCGGCGCTGTCGCGGATCGGCCTGGCGGTGGGGCTCGCCCTTTGGTACGCGTACTGGATCGCGCTGCGCGGTGGCGCCGACCGCCCGCCGCTGCCCTACCTTGTCGGGGCCTTGGCCGGATGGGCGTTCATGGCCGTGGTGGACCCCGCGTTCCTCCCGGTCGCCGTGGCGGTGCTGAGCCCTTACTGGCTGAGGCGGGCCTGGTGGTCGGCCGGCGGGGTGCTGGTGCTGGGCGCCGGCTGGTCATGGCAGAGCCTCACCACGGACGGCTCCGTCGACGTACGGGCGCTCACGGGCTGCGTGCTCGCTACCGCGGTGGCGGTCACCATCACCTGCTACGTCGTCACCCTCGACCATGAGAGTCACAAGCGGCAGCGGCTCCTGGACGAGCTCACCGCCACCCAGGCGGAACGAGCGGCAGCGGAACGCCAGGCGGGTACCCTGGCCGAACGTCAGCGCCTGGCCCGCGAGGTCCACGACACGCTGACCCAGGGGTTCGCGTCCATCGCCATGCTGCTGGACGCCGCACGCGACGACCTGCCGCCCGACTCCCCTGCGGCCCGCCGCGTCGAGCAGGCCATGCGCACGGCCCGGGACAACCTCGCCGAGAGCCGCCGCCTCGTGCACGCCCTCCGCCCGGCGCCACTGGACCGCACGCACCTGGCGGACGCTGTCCGCGAACTCACCGCCCGGCTCGCGGAGGAGACCGGCACCGAGGCCTACACGGTCGTGACCGGCCGACCGGTCGCCCTGCCTCCCAGTACCGAGGGCGAGTTGCTGCGTGTCGTGCAGGAGGCACTGACCAACGCCCGGCGGCACGCCCGCGCGATCAGTGTCTCGGTCACGCTCTCGTACCTCGGCGATGTCCTGGCGATCGACATCCAGGACGACGGCACCGGTTTCGCGCCTGCTGCCCGGCATCCGGGCGTCGGCCTGACCACCATGCGGGAGCGCATCGCCGCCTTGCACGGCACGTTCACGGTGGAAAGCGCCCCGGGCGAGGGTACGACCGTCGCCGTCACGGTGCCGCTCCCGGCCGAGCCTCCGTCCTCCGAACCCTCAGCCGTGTCGGGCGCCGAGCGGATGGCCCCGGCGTCATGAGGACTTCGACCGGTCCCACGATCCGGGTCCTCCTCGCCGACGACCACCCCGTGGTCCGCGACGGGCTTGCCGCCATGCTGGCCACCCAGCCCGACCTCACGGTCGTCGGCGAAGCCGCCAACGGTGCCGAGGCACTGCACCGGACCGCCTCACTCGCACCCGACGTCGTGCTGATGGACCTGCAGATGCCCGTCATGGACGGCACCGCCGCGACCGCCGCCATCCGTGCCGCCCACCCCGAGGTGCGGGTACTCATCCTGACCACCTATGACACGGACGCCGACATCACTGCCGCCGTCGACGCCGGCGCGGTCGGCTACCTGCTCAAGGACACCGGACGACACGAGCTCTGTGAGGCCGTCCGTACCGCCGCCCGGGGAGGTGCGGCTCTGTCGCCCACGGTGGCCGCCAAGGTCCTCGCCCATATGCGCGGCGACCGGGTCGCCGACTTGTCCGGCCGGGAACTCGAAGTCCTGTCCGCCGTGGCCCGGGGGCAGAGCAACAAGCAGATCGCCCGCGCCCTGCGCCTGTCCGAGGCCACGGTCAAGACCCATCTGCTGCACATCTACACCAAGCTCGACGTCAGCGACCGGACCGCCGCTGTCACCGCCGCACTTGGCCGAGGAATCATCCGCGTGGACTGAAGGCCTTGCTGGAGTGTTGCTCGGCGGTACGGCGAGAGGCCGATCGGAACCGCGACGGCTCGGCCCCCCAGAGAATCCATGTCGGATCTGCCGCCCTCGGATCTGCGTTCATCGGATCTGTCTTCATCGGATCTGTCTTCATCGCACCTGCCTGCATCGAATGCGTCCTCCGTCCAGTTGCGCGGCCAGCAGCGCGGTCAGGGCGAGGACGAAGCCGAGGGTCTGCGGCGCGCTCAGCGACTCACCCAGCGCGATACCGATACCGGTCGCGACCAGCGGGGACAGCAGCACCAGCGGGGCCGACGCGCCGACCGGCAGCTGTGCGATCCCCCGGAACCACAGCGTGTACGCGATCAGCCCGCCCATGCTGCCGAGCCACAGGTAGCCGCCGACCGCCCCGGCGTCGATCGGCGGCGGCGCCCCCTCGATCGCGAAGGTCAGGGGCAGCACCAGCAGTCCGCCGACCGTCAGTTGCCAGCCCGCCAGGGTCAGTGGTCCGACCCCCGCCGGGCGGCCCCAGCGCTTGGTGAGGACGACCCCGCCGGCCATGGCGGCCGTATGGCCGAGGCCGGCGAGCACCCCGACGGCGTCCAGCCGGGCCGAGGGGCCGAGCACGACGAGTCCGACGCCGAGCACGCCGACCACGCCCCAGGCCAGTCGCCAGGGCGTCGGCCGGTCGTGGAGCACGGCGACGGCCAGGCCCGCGACCAGCAGCGGCTGGGCCGCGCCGAGGGTGGCGGCGACGCCGCCGGGGAGCCGTTCGGCCGCCACGAACAGCAGGGGGAGCCCGCCGATGTTGAGCGCGCCGAGGACGGCCGTCTTCCACCACCAGTCGCCGCGCGGCAGCACCCGGGTGATCGCCAGCGCGAGCAGCCCGGCGGGCAGGGCGCGCATCAGCCCGGCGAACAGCGGATGCCCCGGCGGGAGGAGTTCCGTGGTGACGACGTAGGTAGTGCCCCAGGACGCGGGGGCGAGCGCGGTCAGCGCGACGGTCGCCGCCCGCTGGGGGGAGGAGGTCAGCGGTCGGCCCGGGAGCCGCTCGGTCAAGGTAGGCATGTGATGAAGTCTCAGCACGACGGGCCATGAGTCCAACGCATGGTTGCGATACCAGCGATGAACGAGAACGATGACCGGGTGGATCTCCAGCAGATGCGGTACGTCGTCGCCGTGGCCGAAACCCGTAACTTCACGCGCGCGGCGGAGCGGTGTTCCGTCGTGCAGTCGTCGCTCAGTCACCGGATCGCGAGCCTGGAGCGGGAGCTGGGGGTCCAGCTGTTCGCCCGCTCCAGCCGCCGCGTCGAGCTGACCAGCGCCGGGACGGCGTTCGTGGCCGGCGCGCGCGAGTGCCTGGCCGCCGCCGAGCGCGCCGCCGCCGACGCCGCCGCCGCGACCGGCGTGGTACGGGGCCGGCTCGCCGTCGGCGTCATCGTGACCACGGCCGCCGTCGACGTACCGGAGGTGCTCCAGCGGTATCGCGCGCGGCACCCGGACGTCCGTGTCGTGCTGCGTTCGGGACGCAGTGACGAGCTGGCGGCGGCGATCCGCGACGGCGAGCTGGACATCGCCTTCCTGGGGCTGCCCGAGGGGGAACGGCCGTCCGGTGTGGAGACCGTCGTCCTCGATCACGACGCACACGCGCTGGTCGTGCCGGCCGGGCATCGGCTGGCGGGGGCCTCGCGGGTGACGCTGCCCGAGATCGCCGGGGAGACGTTCGTGGACTTCGTGGCCGGGACGCCCGCCCGCGCCCAGTCCGACCGGGCGTTCGCCGCCGCCGGGCTGGTCCGGGACGTCGCCTACGAGGCCGCCGTCGTCGAGCTGATCCTCCGGCTGATCGCGCGGGGGCTCTGCGTCGGGCTGTTGCCGTCGGCGTACATCCGGCCGCTGGCCGCCGACCATCCGGAACTGGCGCTGGTGCGGGTGGTCGACGGGCCTCGGCGCGTCGAGTATCTGGCGTGGAGCCGTTTCAACCCCAGCCCGGCCACGCGGGCGATGCTCGGGGTCCTCGGGGTCACCCCGCCCACGGCACCTCTGCTTCGACGTATGTCAACCTAGACGCATGTCGAACACGAAGGTGCTGCCGCTGCTCGACCCCGAGGTCTCCGACTCCGTGGCCGCGTGCTGCCCGCCGCTCACCGAGCGCCCGTTCACCGCCGAGGAGGCGGCGACGGCCGCGCGGATGTTCAAGGCGCTCGGCGACCCGGTCCGGCTGCGCCTGTTCAGCGCCGTCGCCTCGCACGCCGGCGGCGAGGCCTGCGTGTGCGACATCTCCGACGTCGGCGTCTCACAGCCGACCGTCTCCCACCATCTGAAGAAGCTCAAGGAGGCCGGGCTGCTCAGCTCCGAGCGGCGCGGCACCTGGGTGTACTACCGCGTCGAGCCGTCCGTGCTCGCCGCGATGGGCAGACTGCTGACCGTCGCACCGGCCGCCTCGGCCTGACCGCCACCGGCCCCGACCGGAGACACAGGGGGTTTCCGACCGTGCCCAGTCCGACCGACCCGACCGGCGTGACCGTCGTTCCCATGAGCGTCGCGCACGCCGAGGAGGTGCTGGCGATCTACCAGGCCGGCATCGACGAGGGCGACGCCACCTTCGAGACGACCGCGCCGACCTGGGAGGCGTTCGACGCCGGGAAGCTGCCCGAGCACCGCTTCACCGCCGTCGACGAGCGCGGCACGGTGCTGGGCTGGATCGCCACGAGCCGGGTCTCCGACCGCTGCGCCTACGCGGGCGTGGTGGAGCACTCGGTGTACGTCCATCCCGGCGCCCGGGGTCGCGGGGTGGCGTCCGCGCTGCTCAAAGCCCTGATCGACGCCACCGAAGCGGCCGGGGTCTGGACGATCCAGTCCGGTGTCTTCCCCGAGAACACGGCGAGCATCGCCCTGCACGAGCGGGCCGGGTTCCGCATCATCGGCACCCGGGAGCGGATCGGCCGCCACCACGGCCGCTGGCGCGACGTCGTCCTCCTCGAACGCCGCAGCCCGGTCGTCAACTGACCTTCGCGGCGTCCCGGCGCCCGGCTCGGAGACTGAGCGGTGCGCGTCCGGACGAGGGCGCCCGACCCGGCGCGCGTCCGGGCCGGCGCCCTCCCACGGGTCGGGTCGGCTCAGGCCGCCAGCGCGGTGGGCCGGCTCTCCGCGGTGGATCGGCCGTCTGTGGTGGATCGGCTGTCCGCCGTGGATCGGCTCTCCGCCGTCGATCGGCTGTCCGCAGGGGGCCGGTCCTCCGTGGTGGGCCGGTTCGCGTGGTCCAGGAGGGCCATCAGGGTCGCCCGGGCGCGGGCCACGCGGGAGCGGACCGTGCCGACCGGGCAGCGGCTGAGCTCGGCCGCCTCCGCGTAGGGCAGGCCGAGCAGCTGGGTGAGGACGAACGCCTCCCGCCGGTCGTCCGGCAGCGCGGCCAGCAGGTCCAGCAGGGCGATGCCGTCGTCGAAGCCCGGCAGGTCCCGCGGCTGGGACCGCTCGACGGCCACCTGCCAGTCGGAGACGTCCGAGAGCCGGGGCCGGGCGGCGGCGTACCGGTAGCTGTCGATGACGGCCCGGCGGGCGATGGACAGCAGCCACGCCCGCGCCGAGGAACGGCCCTCGAAGCAGTGCAGGCTGCCCAGCGCGCGCAGGAAGGTGTCCTGCGCCAGGTCGTCCACAGCCTGGGGATCGGCGCACAGATGGGCGACGTACCGCTGGACGTCGCGGTGCAGGGCGCGCACGAACCGCTCGACGGCGTCCGGGTCACCGCCACGGGCGGCCAGCGCCCAGGCGGTTATCGACTCGTCGAGCGACTCGGATCTGTCGCTCCGCGTGCGGGAGGCGGGCAGGGCGGAAGTGATCACCTGGTGTCCTTCTCGGATCCGTGATCCGGACCGGCGCGCGCGAGGGCGCGGACGGTCCGGTGAGTGGGGTGTCGGGCCCTACGGCGCGGCGGCCGGCGGCACGCTGCCGCTACGACGCACGCGCAGGCGTACGACCGAAGCCCGAGGCGCACCGGGGCGCCTCGGGTCACCAGCTGTCTTCAGACGACAGCCGTCCCCACGGGCGGACCCCGCAAGGTGATCGCGTGGACGAGGAGGAGCGGGCCCGGCGCCCGTTCCGAACGCGGACGGCGCACGCCGAGGCGCGGGCGGTCCGGGGCGGCGGGCAGGACGAGCGGCAGCCGCAGCGGTGCCGCGAGCCATCCGGCGACGGCCCGCAGGATGCGGAAGGCGGCCCGCTCCCCGTGGGCCAGCCACAGGCCGGTGAGGAGCGCGGCGAGCAGATGGGCGGCGAACATGCCGAACGACGACGATCCGCCGGCCCCGTCGACGGCGTGCGCCATCTGCCCCGCATGAGACATGTGCGACAGGTGCGACAGGTGCGACATATGACTCATGCCCATGGATCCCATTGATTCCATGGAAGCCATGGAGCCCATAGAGGCCATGGAGCCCATGGAGGCCATGGAGTTCATGCCGCTCATGGCCGTCGTCGCCGACTCCGCGAGGGAGAACGCCGAGTGCAGCGCCGTCTGCGCGGCGACCACGACGGTCACCACCAGCGGCAGCCCCCGCTCACGGCCCGTCAGACACCAGCCGACGGCACCGGTCGCGGCCGTCCCGGCGGCCAGCACCCACGCGGGCACGTGCGCACCGGACATCAGGACGTGGCCCAGGGCGGCGAGCAGCACACAGACGGCCGCGAACACCGCGGCCCGTACCGTGCGAGAACCCCACCCTGCCGTCATGGCGCCTCATCCTCGCATCCGGGCGTCGACCGTCATGCGTGAGTACGGACACCGCCCCGCCGTCCGCCTCAACGGCCGGGTGTGATCCGGGCCACGCGCGACGGCCGTCGTCCCCCGCGACTACGGTGAGCGGATGACTGCCGATGCTGTCGTGACACCCGTGCCCGGACCGTCGTCGACGACCCTGAGGCGCTTCCAGGAGACCGATTCCGTCGAGGAGCTGACCTCGCTGCTGCGTCGCGCCCACGCCGGCCACACCGCCGCCGGCCGGGACAAGGGGGAGTGCTGGGTGGCGGTCGACCAGGCCGGCGGGCTGGTGGGGACGGTGACCCTGTCGGGGTCGTGCGACGTGCCGGAGGGGTATCCGGCGCCCGAAGGGGCGGGGTCGCTCTGGTGGCTGGCGGTGGATCCGGCGCTGCGGGGCAGCGGGCTGGGCGCGCGGCTGCTCGCGCTGGCGGAGGACCGGATGGCGGCCCTGGGCGCGCGACAGGCCGTCATCGACACGTCGGCCTCGGCGCAGGACCTGCTGTCCTGGTACCGGCGGCGCGGCTACGGCCCCGTGGGCTCGTGGCGCTGGTCCGCCACCGACTCCGACAGCGTCGTGCTGGCCAAGCCCCTGCGGGCGGAGGCGGAGCCGCCGCGCGTGCTGAACCTCTGGCGTCATCAGCTCGGCGAGGTCCCCGAGTCGGTGTGGGAGCGGACCGATCTCGACGTGCTGATCCTCGCCGACAACGATCTCACTCACGTCCCGCCCGAGATCGGACGGCTGTCCCGGCTGACCACCCTCGACCTCGGCCACAACCGCCTCACCTCGGTCCCCGACACGCTGGGCGACCTGACCGGCCTCAGCGGTTTCCTCTATCTCCACGACAACCGGCTGACCACGCTCCCCGACGCCCTGGGCGGGCTCACCCGGCTGCGCTACCTCAACGTCGGCGAGAACGCCCTCACCCGGCTGCCCGACGCCGTCGGCGGGATGACCGGGCTGATCGAGCTGCGCGCCCAGCACAACCGGCTCACCGCCCTGCCCGACACCCTCGGCGGGCTCTCCCGGCTGCGGGAACTGTGGCTGCGCGGCAACCAGCTCGACTCCCTGCCGCCGTCCCTGGCCGGCCTGCACGACCTGCGCCATCTGGACCTGCGGGAGAACGCGCTCACCGAACTGCCGCCCGCCCTGGCCGAGTTGCCCCGCCTGCGGCATCTCGACGTACGGAGCAACCGTCTCACCCGGCTGCCCGGCTGGCTCCTCTCCCTGCCCGCCCTGGAGAAGCTGGACCTGCGCTGGAACCCGTGCGTGCCCGCGCCGGCGCTGCTGGCGGAGCTGGAGACCCGGGGGTGCGTGGTCCTCGTCTGAACGGCTGTGCACGGCCGTCAGGGCAGCGCTCAGCTCCCCCCACACCGCCCCCCAACCGCTCGGCTCACCCCTTCACGCCCCCGTGACCGCTCAGCTCCCCCCTCTCCGCCCCGCCCCCTGCGGCCACACCACCTCCACCGGCACCCCGGCGGCCCGCGCGTCCTGCACCGCGTCGGCCGTGCCGCCGCCCCTGCCGCTGGGCGGCTCGCCGTTCCACACGGCGACGAGACGGTCGGCGCGTTCGACGAGGATGGCGTTGGCGGCCGCGTACGCCTGCCAGTCGGACCGCTCGCGGGGCAGGACCAGGACCTCGTCGGCGGCCTCGACGAGGCGGTCGAAGAGGGCGGCGTGCTCGGGCCGGACCTTGGTGCGGCGGTAGTCGCGGGCGGGGACGACGACGGTCAGCCGGCCGCCCGCCGCCAGGACGGCCTCCGCGAAGAGCGAGTCGGCGCCGGCGGCGATGCACGAGACGCCGACGAGCTCGCCGCCGCCCGAGTACCGCCGCAACAGGTCGTCCAGGGCGGCGCGGATCAGCGGCACGCTGTCCTCGGTGAGGTCGGTGTGCCCGGTCACGGCGATGGTGGTCACGAGTGCTGCTCGCCTCTCTGCGGAAGGGGGCCGGCGGGGCTCACTTGGTGCCCACCGTGCGCAACACGGTAAGCACGACCGTGCGTGCCGCCGCCACCACCTCGCGCACCGACACGTGCTCCTGGGCGCTGTGCGCCACCGCGATGTCGCCCGGACCGAACTGGAGCGCCGGTATCCCGGCGGCGGCGTACAGCCGCAGATCGCTGCCGTACGTCGCGCCGCGCTCCCTGGGGCGCGGGCCGCCGGTCGCGTCGGCGTACGCCCCCGCCACGGTGTCGCCCAGCGGGTGCCCGGCCGGCAGCCGTCCGCTGGCGAACTGTCCGCCCGGCCAGCCGACCGTCGCCGGGTGCTCGCGCAGCCAGGGATCCGCCGCGCACGCCTCGGCCACGCACCGCTCCAGCTCCGCGCGCGCCTGTGCCGGATCCTCCCCGAGCCGCACCCCGAGCCGTCCCTCCGCGACCAGCAGGTCCGGCACGCTGCTCGCCCAGTCGCCGCAGCGCAGGGTGCCGACGGAGAGGGAGTACGGGATCGGGTACTCCGCGAGCAGCGGGTCGGGGGCGTGGTTGCGGGCCTCCTCCAGCCGGGCCAGCGCCCGGTGCAGCGGCAGGTAGGCGTCGATGGCGCTCACCCCGGCCTCCCGCGAACTGGCGTGGGCGGCCTTGCCGGGGACGGTGAGCCGGAAGGTCAGCGCGCCCGCGTTCGCGGTGATGACGGTCCCGGCCGTCGGCTCGGCGATGAGGCACGCGTCGCCGCCGTGACCGCGCCGGAGGGTGCCGAACGTGCCGAGACCGCCGTCCTCCTCGCCGACGACGAAGTGCACCGCGACCCGGCCGCGCAGCCGCACCCCGGCCGCCCGGATCGCCGCGAGGGCGGCCAGGTGCGCGACGAGCCCGGCCTTCATGTCGCAGGCGCCGCGGCCGTGCACGACGTCACCGGTCACCCTCGGCACGAACGGGTCGCCCGCCCAGGCCGCGAGGTCGCCGGGCGGTACGACGTCCACATGGCCCTGGAGGATCAGCGTCGGTCCGTCCCCGCCGTCGCCCGACCGGCCCACCAGCCCCCAGGCCTCCTCGCGCGGCGCCTCCCGGCCGGGGAAGTCCGGGTGGGCGTACAGGGCGGGCAGGTCCATGGACCACAGGTCGGTCTCCAGCCCGAGCCGCTCCAGCCGGCCGGCGAGGTGGTGCTGCATCTCGGACTCGGCGGCGCTGCCGGTGACGCTGGGTATCGCGATCAGCTCCTGGAGGGTCCGCCCCACGGCGTCCTCGTCGATCGCCGCCAGCGCGGCGGCCTCCTGGTCGTTCAGCACGCGTCGACTCCCTCCCTCACCGGCGGCCGGGCCCGCCGCCCCGAACGTACCCGCCCACCCGAACCGCGCTCAGCCCCCGGCCCGCCGCCCCGCACGTATCCGCGCGCCCGAGCCGCGCTCAGCCCTTCGACCCACCGCCCCGAACGTACCCGCCCACCCGAACCGCGCTCAGCCCTTCGACCCACCGCCCCGAACGTACCCGCCCACCCGAACCGCGCTCAGCCGCCCGGTCCGCCGCCCACGGTGAACCCGATCACCGATCCGCCGCCCTCCCGCCGGTAGGCGAACGCCGCTCCGCCGTGCGCGAGCGCCACCTCGCGGACGATGGACAGGCCGAGTCCGGAGCCCGGCAGGGAGCGGGCGTCGGCGGCCCGGTAGAAGCGGTCGAAGACACGGGTGAGGTCGGCCTCCGTGATGCCGGGGCCGCGGTCGAGCACCTCGACGCGGACGGTGCCGCGCCGGGCCGGTCCGGTGACGTTGATCTCGATGGGCGCCCGGCCCTCACGGTCGAACTTGGTGGCGTTCTCCACGAGGTTGGACACCGCCCGCTGGAGCATCCCCGGCCGTCCGTCGGTGCTGGTGTCACCGCTCGCGCGGACCACGATCCGCCGCCCGGTGCGGCGGCGGGCGAGCCCGGCGACGTCCTCGGCGAGGTCCGCGACGTCCACCCGCTGCGGCGGCTCGGTGTCGGACTGGCCGGCCGCGAGGTCGACCAGCTCGTTGACCAGGTCGGTCAGTTCCCGGGCCTCCTGGCCGAGGTCGGCGACGAGTTCGTCCCGGGTCGCGGGCGGGAGTTCGTCGATGCGGCGCAGCAGCGAGATGTTCGTCCGCAGCGAGGTCAGCGGGGTGCGCAGTTCGTGCCCGGCGTCCTGCACCAGACGCCGCTGGTCCTCCTCGGACTGGGCGAGCCGGCCCAGCATCCGGTCGAAGGCACGGCCGAGGCGGCCCACCTCGTCGGAGCCGGTGACGGGGACCTGCACGCCCAGCCGACGGGTGCGGGCGACGTTCTCGGCGGCGGTGGTGAGGATGACCAGGCGGTGGGTGATGCGCCGGGCCAGCCACCAGCCGACCAGGCCGGCGGCCGTCACGACGGCGATCATCAGCACGATGGTGCGCTGCTGGAGCGCCCGCAGCAGGTCCTCGGTGTCGCTGAACTCCTGCGCGACCTGCACCGCGCCCCGGCCGCCGCCCAGGGCGACCGTCGCGACGCGGTAGACGTCGCTGCCGACGTCGACGTCCTTGTGCTCGGTGAGCCTTCCGGCCGTCGCGGCGGCCGCGATCCGGCGGTCGGCGTCCTTCACGGGCAGTCCGGGATTGCCGGGGTCGACGACGGCGCCGTCCGGCCCGAGGACCTGCACGTCCGTACGGGCCGGCCGCACGATGTCATGGCCGGGCGCGGAGGACGAGAAGTCCTGCGGGTCCATCGCCCGGGCGCGGACCTCGTCCCGCAGGTCCTGCACGACCTGGTCGAACACCGACTCCTGGTCGACCCGCACCAGCCGGGCGGCGGCCCCGTACGACAGGACGCCGACGAGGACGGTGACGGCGGCGGTCACGGCCGCGAAGGAAACCGCGAACGTGGTGCGCAGCGAGGTGAGCCTGCCCCGCCGCCGGGAGACCCACCGCCACGCCCGCTTGCGCGGGCCGCCGTCCACTCGCCGCCTCTCAGTCCTCCCGCAGCACGTAACCCACACCGCGCACGGTGTGGATCAGCTGCGGGGCGCCGGGCTGGTCGAGCTTGCGGCGCAGATAGCCGACGTAGACGGCGAGGTTCTTGGAGCCGGGCCCGAAGTCGTAGCCCCAGATGCGGTCGTAGATGGTGGAGTGGTCGAGGACGATGCCCGCGTTGCGGGCGAGCAGTTCCAGCAGCTCGAACTCGGTGCGGGTCAGCTCCAGCTCCCGCTCCCCGCGCCAGGCCCGGCGCGCCTGCGGGTCCATGCGCAGCCCGGCGGCCCGTACGTACCGCTCGGGCGTCGCCGGCTTCGCCGGCTCCGCCGGGGCCGGGGGGCTGGTGCGGCGCAGCAGGGCGCGCAGCCGGGCGAAGACCTCCTCGACGTCGAAGGGCTTGACGACGTAGTCGTCGGCGCCCGCGTCCAGGCCGGCGATGCGGTCGGCGGTCTCCACGAGCGCCGTCAGCATCAGGATGGGCGTGCGGTCGCCCTCGGCGCGCAGCACCCGGCAGACCTGGAGGCCGTCGATGCCGGGCATCATCACGTCGAGGACGAGCACGTCCGGTGGGGTCCGGTGGGCCTGTGCGAGCGCCTCGACGCCGTCGGCGACCGCGGTGACCTGGTAGCCCTCCAGGGTCAGGGCGCGTTCCAGGGCGTGACGGATGGCGCGGTCGTCTTCGGCGAGCAGCACGGTCTGAGGCACGGGTTCAGTCTGCCAAGGCCTCCGGCGGTCGGACGGCGGCAGCGGGTGTTCGATCGCGCTTCTTACCGCGCTCTCACTCTCGCACCGGCGTGCCGGGGGCTGCGCCCCGGCACGTCTGTCGGCCTTCGGCGGCCTCGTCCTCGATCGCCGGACGGGGCGGCGGTCAGGTGCGCAACGCGGCGAGCCGTTCCTCGAACGGCACCACCTCGAGGCCCGCCCGGTCCGGCCTCGCCGCCGACAGCCCGTTCATCAGGCCCGCCAGCTCCCCCGCCGCCCGCTCGATCCGCTCCGGCAGTCCCGGTGCGCCCCAGTCCTCGGAGGCGGCGTACACCGCGGTCGGTACGACGACGGCCCTCAGGTGGGCGAAGAGGGGCCGCAGCGCGTGCTCCAGCACGAGCGAGTGCCGGGCGCTGCCGCCGGTCGCCGCGATCAGCACCGGCTTGCCCGTCAGCGCGTCCTTCTCCAGCACGTCGAAGAACGACTTGAACAGCCCGCTGTACGACGCCGAGAACACGGGTGTGACGACGATCAGCCCGTCCGCCGCCGTCACCGCGTCCAGCGCGGCGGCCAGCTCGCGCCCGGGGAACCCGTTGGTGAAGTGGTGGGCGATCTCGACGGCGAGGTCGCGCAGCTCCACGACCTCGACATCCTCTACGTCCACAGGGGTCTGCCGGTCGACGGCGGTCGCCAGCCGGTCGGCCAGCAGCCGGGTGGACGACGGGACGCTCAGCCCCGCCGAGACGACGACGAGCCTCATGCGACGGTCTCCTTCCGGGCGGTGGTGAGCAGGGACGCGTGGGTCGGTGCCTCCGGCACGTCTGCCGGGCGGCCCTTGGCGAACTCCTCGCGCAGCACCGGCACGACCTCCTCGCCAAGCATGTCGAGCTGCTCCAGGACGGTCTTCAGCGGCAGGCCCGCGTGGTCCATCAGGAACAGCTGGCGCTGGTAGTCGCCGGCGTACTCGCGGAAGGACAGGGTCTTCTCGATGACCTGCTGCGGGGAGCCGACGGTCAGCGGGGTCTGCTCGGTGAAGTCCTCCAGCGAGGGGCCGTGCCCGTAGACGGGCGCGTTGTCGAAGTACGGCCGGAACTCGCGCACCGCGTCCTGGGAGTTCCTGCGCATGAACACCTGGCCGCCGAGGCCGACGATCGCCTGCTCGGGCGTGCCGTGCCCGTAGTGGGCGTACCGGCTGCGGTACAGCTCGACCATCCGCTTGGTGTGGTCGGCCGGCCAGAAGATGTTGTTGTGGAAGAAGCCGTCGCCGTAGTACGCGGCCTGCTCGGCGATCTCCGGGGAGCGGATGGAGCCGTGCCAGACGAACGGCGGGACGCCGTCCAGCGGGCGGGGCGTCGAGGTGAAGCCCTGGAGCGGCGTGCGGAAGGTGCCCTCCCAGTCGACGACGTCCTCGCGCCACAGCCGGTGCAGCAGGGCGTAGTTCTCGATGGCGAGGTTGATGCCCTGCCGGATGTCCTGCCCGAACCACGGGTAGACCGGGCCGGTGTTGCCGCGTCCCATCATCAGGTCGACGCGCCCGTCGGCCAGGTGCTGGAGCATCGCGTAGTCCTCGGCGATCTTCACCGGGTCGTTGGTGGTGATGAGGGTGGTCGAGGTGGAGAGGATCAGCCTCTCGGTCCGCGCGGCGACGTAGCCGAGCATCGTGGTCGGGGACGAGGGCACGAACGGCGGGTTGTGGTGCTCACCGGTCGCGAAGACGTCGAGTCCGACCTCCTCCGCCTTCAGCGCGATGGCGACCATGGCCTTGATCCGCTCGCGCTCGGTCGGCGTACGCCCCGTGGTGGGGTCCGGCGTGACGTCACCGACCGTGAAGATCCCGAACTGCATGGCCGCTCACCCTCCAATGTTGTTTACCGTTCAACTATAGCGGTCCAACGGTCACCCCCGCCGCCGTATTCCGCCCGTTGTCGGTCCCCCCTTCTACGATCCCTCCATGGCCGCCCCACGCCGTGACACCCGCGGCATCGTCGACGCCGCGGAGCTCTTCGCGCGCGTCCGCTTCCGCCGTCGTGAACCGGCCCCGCCGCTGCGCCCCTACCTGGAGCACTACTGGCTGATCGACTGGGACCTGGACCAGCCGTACGCCTCCCACGTCGTCCCGCACCCCTCGGTGAACATCGTCTTCCAGCGGTACACGAGCGCGGCGGGCGACGTGAGCGGGGCGCCCTTCGCCGAGATCGCCGGGATCGGCCTCGGCCTGTTCACCCAGAAACTGGAGGGCAGGGGCCGGGTCCGCGGGATCCAGTTCCGGCCGGGCGGCTTCCGCCCCTTCTTCCCCGACCGCCCGGTGACGGAGTGGACCGGCCGCCGCGTCCGCCTCGCCGGCACCGACCCGACGCCGGTCCTCTCCCCCGACGACTCACCCGACGGCGAGGACGCCGGCGTGGCCGCCCTCGACGCCTTCCTCCTCGGCCTCGGTCCACACCCCGACCCCCAGGCCGACCGGGCGATGGCCCTGGCCGACCGCATCCGCACCGACCGCACGATCCGCCGCGTCACCGACCTCGCCCGCGCCGAGGGCGTCTCCGTACGCCTGCTGCAACGTCTCTTCGCCGGGTACGTGGGCGTCGGCCCGAAGTGGGTGATCCTGCGGTACCGCATCCACGAGGCGCTGGAGCGGGCGGAGGCGTCGGCCGACGTCGACTGGGCGACGCTGGCGGCGGAACTGGGATACGCCGACCAGGCCCACCTGGTACGGGACTTCAAGGCGACGGTGGGCGTACCCCCGACGGCGTACGCACCCACCAGACCCACCCGACGCTGACCCCCACAAGCACCTCACGACACCGGCCGCCCACCAGGCCCGCGCGGCACCGACCACCCACCACGCCCCCACGGGGCCGGCCGCCCTCAGGCCCGCGCGGCGCCCGCACCTACTCGCCCAGCGGCAGCGCGTCCGTGTAGCTGTTGGACGGCCGCTCCACCTTCTCCACGGTCCGTACGTCCAGCGCCACCTCCGCCGACGACGTCCCCAGGGTGCCGCCCGGGTGCCAGACACCCGTCACCGCCACCCAGGTGTCCGCGGCCGGGGCCCGGACGCCGTACACCCGCACCTTCACCGACTGCGCGTCCGCCGCGCAGCACGACACCATGATCCGCGTCAGATACCAGCCGTCGCCCCCGCCGACGGGCGTGACGAACCCGGTCATCCGGACCGTCCGCCCCTCGATGGCCCGCCCGGTGTCCTGCTGGACGCGCTGGGTGAAGTCCCGGAGCGTGATCGGCAGCGGCGAGGTCGCGGGCAGCGGGTCGAAGTCGTCCTGGTCGACGACGGCCACGGCCTTCGGCGCGACACGCGAGGCGGTGTACGAGCCGAGCGCGGGCGGGGCGTGGAAGAGCAGGCTCAGCGCGGGCAGGAACAGCAGCCAGGCGACCTTGGGGACACCGGAATGGTCATGGCCGTGGCCGTGGCCGTCCCCGGCCGGGGCCTTCCGGCGGGACAGCGCCTCCGCCACCCCCAGCGCGACCAGCAGCACCCCGGACCCGATCAGCAGGGGCCGCATCCCCTCCTTGACGTACCTCAGGTACAGGTCGGTGACGAGGGTGGCGTGCAGCACCCCCAGCCCGCTCAGCACCAGCAACACCGCCTGCGCGAACCGCTTCACAGCAGCACCCCTCCCACCAGCACGGCGCACACCACCGCGACGACGGCCGTGGCGGCGGAGAACCGCACCGCGAAGGCCCGGCCGAACGTGCCCGCCTGGAGCGCGAACAGCTTCACGTCGACCATCGGCCCCACCACCATGAACGTCAGTCGCGCGACCGGCGAGAACCCGGTCAGCGAGGCCGCCACGAACGCGTCGGCCTCCGAGCACACCGCGAGCACGATCGCCAGCGCCGCCAGGAACAGCACCGACAGCCACGGCGAATCCGCGAACGCCTCCACCACGGACCGCGGCACCGCCACGTTGAACGTCGCCGCCGCCATCGCCCCGACCACCAGGAACCCGCCCGCGTGCAGGAAGTCGTGCTGGAACCCCTGCCGGAACTCCGTCCAGCGGCTGTGCCCGGGCCGGTGCCCGGTGTGCCGTACGGCGGGCCGCAGCCACTCCTCGCGGCCCAGCCAGAGCCACAGCCAGCCCATCACGGCCGCCGCCGCCAGCGAGGCCAGCAGCCGGGCCACGACCATCTCCGGGCTGCCGGGAAACGCGATGGCCGTGGCGGTCAGCACCACCGGGTTCACCGCCGGCGCCGACAGCAGGAACGCGAACGCGGCGGCCGGGGTGACGCCCCGTCCGATCAGGCTGTTCGCCACCGGCACCGACGCGCACTCACAGCCCGGCAGCACGACCCCCGCCGCCCCCGCGACCGGCACCGCGAGCACGGGCCGTTTCGGCAGCAGCCGGTTGAAGACGCTCACCGGCACGAACGCGTTGATCGCCCCCGACAGGGCCGTGCCCAGCAGCAGGAAGGGCAGCGCCTGAACGATCACGGCCAGGCACACCGTCCGCCACGCCTGCACGGCCGGCTCCTCGAGCGACCGCCCCAGCAGCACGAGCAGCACCCCCGGCAGCACGGCGGCCGCCACAAGCAGCAACGGCCAGTGCCGCGGCAGACCGCGCCCGCCCGACGCGGGGGCCGCGCCCGCCCCCGCGACCGGTATGTCGGCCTCCCGGACCTCCCCCATGCCCTAGACCAGCCCTCCCCGCAACCGCCCTACCTGCTCCCCGCTGAACTCCACCGTCCGCCGCATGTGCTCCACGATCACGGCGATCTCGGCGTCGTCCAGATCGGCGAACAGCGGGCTCCAGTCACCGCCCAGCCGCTCCCAGGTCCGCCCGAACTCGGCGATCCGCTCCGGCACCGTCGCCACCAGCACCCGCCGCCGGTCGACGACGTCCCGCTGCCGCACCACGTATCCGGCCTTCTCCAGCCGGTCCACCAGCCGGGTCGCGGACCCGGTGGTCAGCCCCGTCAGCTGCGCGACCCGGCCCGTCGTCACCGGCTCCCGCTCCAGCGACAACAGGTTCAGGCACTGGAGATCGGTGGGATGCAGCCCGAGCCGGTCGGCGACGGCCTGGTTGAACAGCGCGAACGCCGCCACGTACCGCCGCGACACGGTGGCCAGCTCGCCCATCAACCGCCCCCGCACGTCCCCGGCCATCACCCGCACACCCCTTCGTCGGCCCGTCCGCAGATCGTACGACGCCCCACCCCGCCGACGGCGAGGCCGTTCGCTGGTCTGGGGCATGGTCGCCGACGGCTACCGCGCCGACCGATGGGACGTCAACGGCGCGCTGATCCGCCTCGCGGGCATGGCCGTGATCATGTGGGCCCCGCGAGGGCGGTGAGGGGGCGTCCGGGGCGCCCGCTCAGGCCGGCTCCTCCACCAGCAGCCCGAGCTGGTCCAGGAAGTCCATCTGGTCGAAGTACAGCCGGTAGCTGACGATCCGTCCGTCCCGCACGGTCGCCAGGTCCACCCCGCGGATCCTGATCTCCTTCTGCGTCGCCGGCAGCGACTGCCCGTCGGGCAGCTGGAGCGGACCGGTGTTCCGTCCGCTGAAGACGCCCTCGTCGATGGCCGTGTCCCCGGACTCGTAGGCGTACACCGACTCGAACCTGGCCTCGGGCACCGCTTCCGTCATCTGCCGCCAGTACTCGACGATGTTGTCGCGGCCGTGGATCTCCCCGGCGTCCGGGGTGAGGGCGACCGCGTCCTCCGCGTACAGCTCGGCGACGACCTTGAGGTCCGGCTTCGTGGTGAGCGCCTCGGTGAGCCGGTCCATGACCTCACGTGCCTGTCCCATGGATCCACCTTCCGCGCGGGAGGACCACCCACCCCATTCTCCCACCGGGCCCCGCCCGGGCGCCCGCGGAGCGGGATCACCGGCCGCCGCGGAAGGCCGTCCCCCTATCCTGTCCGGGCAGGCTTTCGACCCCGCCGTCCCGTTCGAGGAGCAGCCCTCATGGCCACCGCCGCACCGTCCGCCGCGTCCCGCATCGCCGTCGTCACCGGTGCGAGCAGCGGCATCGGCGCCGCCACCGCCCGACAGCTCGCCGCAGCCGGCTACCGCGTGGTCCTCACCGCCCGCCGCGAGGACCGGATCGAGGCACTGGCCGAGGAGATCGTCGCGGCGGGCGGTGAGGCCACCGCGTACCGGCTGGACGTCACCGACCGGGCGGCCGTCGACGAGTTCGCGACGGCGTTCAAGACGGTCGGCGTGCTGGTCAACAACGCGGGCGGCGCGCTCGGCGCCGATCCGGTCGCCACCGGCGACCCCGCCGACTGGCGGACGATGTACGAGACGAACGTCATCGGCACGCTCAACCTCACCCAGGCCCTGCTGCCCAAGCTGGTCGCGAGCGGCGACGGCACGGTCGTGGTCGTGTCCTCCACCGCGGGCCACAGCACCTACGAGGGCGGCGCGGGCTATGTCGCCGCCAAGCACGGTGCGCACGTCCTCGCCGAGACGCTCCGCCTGGAGATCGTCGGGCAGCCGGTCCGCGTCATCGAGATCGCGCCCGGCATGGTCAAGACCGAGGAGTTCGCCCTCACCCGCTTCGGCGGCGACCAGGAGAGGGCGGAGAAGGTCTACGAGGGCGTCGCCGAGCCCCTCACCGCCGACGACGTCGCCGACACGATCACCTGGGCGGTCACCCGCCCCAGCCACGTCAACGTCGACCTGCTGGTCCTGCGCCCGCGCGCGCAGGCGTCCAACACCCGGATCCACCGGGAGCTGTGATGCCGGACGGGGCACCACCCCCACAGCCGTCGGAGCGGGAGAGGGCGGCGGAGCAGCGCCGCCTCGCGCAGGAGACGAGGAACGAACGCCAGGTCTGGTACTTCCTGGCGTACTTCCTCTTCGGCATCCACATCATCGCGTTCGTGATGATCTACGCGGTGAAGCACGGCAGCTGAGCGGCGGTCCGCCCGGCCTCAGCAGCCGAAGACGATCTCCTGGAAGCGGTCCCTGACCTCCATCAGCGGCTCCCGGTCCCGGGAGTAGTAGATCTTGTTGGTGAGGAGGACGGCCCACTGCCCCCGCTTGGGGGACACCCACATCGCGGTGCCGGTGAAGCCGTAGTGCACCCAGAGGTCCTCGGCGGGGGTGACGTTCAGGGGCGGGAACCACAACAGCCCCCAGTGCGGCTCCAGACCGTCGGTGTGGACGCGCAGCGAGGCGCGCACCCACTCGCCGCCGAAGGCCGGGCCGGCCGGGGCCGCCCCCGTCGGGTCGAGGACGTACCGCAGGAACCGGCCCAGGTCGGCGGCGGTCGAGAAGACGCCCGCGGCCCCGCAGGCGCCGCCGAGGGCGCGGGCGGAGAAGTCGTGGACGGAGCCGCGCACCCGGGAGCCCGTCTCCTCGTCCCATTCGGTGGGCGCGCAGCGCGCCGCGTACGCCGCGGGGTGCGGGCCGAAGCGTGTGTCCCGCATGCCGAGCGGCTCCCAGACCTGTTCGCGGCAGTACCGGTCCAGCGGGGCTCCGGTGACCCGCTCGACGAGGAAGCCGAGGATCAGCGCCGCGCGGTCGGTGTACTGCACGGCGTCGCCCGGCGGATGGCGCAGCCCCTCGTGCAGGACGCCACGCTCGATGGCCGCGCGCTCCGGTCCGTACAGCGGGCGCAGATTTGCACGCAACGGCAAACCCGCCGTGTGCGTGAGGAGGTGGCGGACCGTCGCCTCGCCGAGCGGGTGACCGCCGAGTTCCGGCCAGTACGCGGTGAGCGGGTCGTCCAGGCCGATCCGCCGGTCCTCGACGAGGACTCCCACGCAGCTCCAGGCGGCGAGGATCTTGGTGATGCTGGCCAGGTCGAAGACCGTGTCCACGGTCATCGGACGCGCGAACTCGGCGTCCCCGCAAGGGTCCAGCACTCCGCACGCCCCCTGGGAGGTGACCTCCCGGGCGTCGCCGACGGCCCACACCGCGCCGGGGAAGAGGCGCCGTTCGACACCGGACGCCAGCAGCTCTTCGATGTGCCGCGCCATCGAGCCGAGTGTCATGACTATGTCACCGCCGTGCGGTTTCGGTCACGAGCGTCGAGGGCCCTGCCCCCGGGTGTCCCGCTCCCGTAACCGGTCTGCGGCGAGGGCTGTTTGCGGTTGCACGGAGCACAGCCAAACCCTATCGTCACGAGCCAATGATCTTGATCCTGTCGTCCGGGACTTCACCGGACGGACAGCTCACATTCAACCGGAGCCGCTCGCCCGGCGTGGCGACTCCGGTGCGATACGGGGGTATTGCACATCACCATGGACATACGTCCTGTCTCCGCGGAACAACCCATCCATTTCATCGGCGTCGGCGGATCCAGCATGAGCGGCCTGGCCGTGATGCTGCACCGGCTCGGCCACCGGGTCTCCGGCTCGGACCGCGAGGAGAGCGCCAACCTCCAGGTGGTGCGCGCCTGCGGAGTTCCCGTCACCGTGGGACACCGCGCCACGAACCTCGGCGAGGACACCCGCGTGGTGGTCACCACCCCGGGGATCGCCCCGGACAACCCCGAGCTGGCCGAGGCCCGTCGACGCGGCCTCACGGTGGTGGACCGGGCGGACGTCCTGGCCGGGATCATGGACCGCCACACCACCGGCATCGCCGTCGCCGGCACCCACGGCAAGACCACCACGACCTCCCTGACCGTCGAGGCCCTCACCGCCGCGGGCCTGGACCCGGCCGCCTCCCTCGGCACCCGGGTGACGCCCGAGGGCGGCAACTACCGCCTGGGCCACGGCGACCACTTCGTCGCCGAGGCCTGCGAGTACCACCGCAACTTCCTGCGCCTCAGCCCGCGCATCGCGGTGGTGCTGAACATCGAGGCGGAGCACAGCGACTACTTCACCGGACTCGACGACGTCCTGGCCGCCTTCCGGGACTTCACGCACCGCGTCCGCCCCGGCGGTGTCCTGATCGTGTCCGCCGACTGCCCGCGGGCCCGCGACCTGACCGTGGGCGAGGGCCGCACCCGGGTCTCCTTCGGCACCGCCGCCGACGCCGACTACCGCGCCGAGGCGCTCACCTGGCACGACGGACGGCCCCGGTTCACGGTCACCTACCGGGGCGAGGAACTGGGCGAGCTGGCACCGCGACTGCTCGGCCGGCACAACGTCGCCAACGTGCTCGCCGCCGTGGCCGCCGGCCACCAGGCGGGCCTGACCCTGGACCGGATGCGCGCCGGCCTCGAACGGTTCGGCGGGGCACCGCGGCGCGTCGAGTACAAGGGCACCCGCAACGGGGTGCGCGTCTTCGACGACATCGCCTGCCACCCCAACGAGATCGCGGCGACGATGCAGGCCATCCGCGGCTCCGCCCCCGGCGGCCGCAGCCTGGTGGTGCTGCGCCCGAACTCCTTCACCCGGGTACGGGACTTCATGCACCAGTACGCCGACTGCTTCACCGGCCGGGAGACCGTCGTCGTCACCGACATCTACCGGGCCAGGGACACCGAGACGTACGGTCTCAGCTCCCTCGACCTGGTCCGCGCCATGCGCGAGTCCGGCCGGGACGTGCGCTATACAAAGGAGCCCGCCGCGATCAAGGAACTCGCGAGCGCGTCCCTGCGCGACGGTGACGTCCTGGTGACGATAGGTCCCGGTGACATCGGGTCGCTCGGCGAGGCGTGGCTGGCAGAAGAGACGTGACGGGCGGGAACATGACCGCCCATCCGAATGCGCGATGCCGCGAACAGCGGCGAGGAGTGACTGTGAAGCTGAGTGAACTGCTGGACGGATACGACCACGAGGTCATCCAGGGCGACACCGGGACCGAGATCGGCGGAGGTGTCGCCTACGACTCCCGGAAGGTGACCGAAGGGGCGTTGTTCGTCGCGGTCCGCGGCTTCAGCGTGGACGGACACCGGTTCGTCACCCAGGCGGCGGCCCGCGGCGCGGCGGCCGTCCTGGTCGACCACGAGGTGGAGGACGTACCGGAGGACGTCTGTGTGGTGCGGGTGGCCGACACCCGGGCCGCCTCCCCGGTCGTGGCCTCCCGGTACTTCGGCGAGCCGGGCCGGGCGATGGACATGGTGGCCATCACCGGCACCAACGGGAAGACCTCCGTGGCGTTCATGCTGGAGGCGGTCCTGCGGCAGTCGGCGAAGGCGACCGTCGGCGTGATCGGCACCGCGGGCAACCGGATCGGCGAGGAGCCCATCGCGCTGGAGAAGACCACCCCGACCACGCCGGAGGCCATCGACCTCCAGTACCTGCTGGGGCACATGCGCGACCGGGGGGCCTCCGCCGTGGTCCTGGAGGCCTCGTCCATGGCGCTGCACCTGCACCGCGTGGACCACTGCTTCGTGGACGTCGGTGTGTTCACCAACTTCAGCCAGGACCACCTGGACGACCACGGCACGATGGAGAACTACAAGAACGCCAAGCTCACCCTGTTCAAGGGTCTGTGCCGGCGGGCCGTGGTCAACTCCGACGACCCGGTGAGCGCGGAGATCGCCGCCCTGATGCCGGGGGCCGTCACCACCTTCGCCCTGGAGGACGCCGAGGCGGACTTCCACGGCGACGACCTCGTGGTGGACGCTGCGGGCACCCGGTTCACGCTGCGCCACGAGGGACGCGCGCTGCCCGTGACGATCCCGATGCCCGGCCGGTTCGCCGCGCTCAACGCGCTCGCCACCCTCGCGATCTGCCACAGCCTCGGCCACTCGCTGGAGGACGCCGTCGCCGCGCTCGCCGAACTGCCGCCCACGCCGGGCCGGTTCGAGAGCTACCGGACGCCCGCCGGGGTGCCGGTGATCGTCGACTACGCGCACTCGCCGGACGCGCTGGACAACGTCCTGTCCACGATCCGGGACTTCACCACCGGCCGGGTCATCACCGTCTTCGGCTGCGGCGGCGACCGGGACGCGACCAAACGCGCGCCCATGGGGGAGATCGCCGGACGGTACTCGGACCTGTGCGTGCTGACGTCGGACAACCCGCGCAGCGAGGACCCGGAGAAGATCCTCGACGACATCGTGCCCGGCATCACCGCGACGGGCACCCCCTTCGAGCGGATCAGCGACCGCCGCGAGGCGATCCGCGCGGCGCTGCTGGCCGCGCGCGAGGGGGACACCGTGCTCGTGGCCGGCAAGGGCAGCGAGAACTACCAGATCCTCGCCGACCGCACGATCCACTTCGAGGACATGGAGACCGTGCGCGAGCTCAGCGAGGAACTGGCCGCCCGGTAACGGGCCGGCCGAGCGAATCCGCATCCACTTCACCGACCGAGCCGCGCCCCGCCCGAGCACCGGGCGCCGGGGCCGGCTCCGGCGGCCCCGCCCCGACCCTTGCGGTCCGGGGCGGGCCGGAAACCACCACGGGGGCTGTACGTGCTGCTCAACCATGCAAACATCCTGGTCATCGGCCTGGGAGCCAGCGGGGAGAGCGCGGCCTCGCGCTGTGCCGCGCAGGGTGCGCGGGTGACCGTCACCGACACCCGGAACGCCGACGAACTCACCGCGCCACTGGCCCGGCTGGCCGCACTGCCCGGGCACCCGATCACCTACGTCCTCGGCACGCAGCCGCCGGACGCGGCCGGCTTCGACCTGATCGTGCGCAGCCCGGGCGTGCTCGACGACCTGCCGGTGCTCACCTCCGCGCGGACGCTGTCCATCCCGATCTGGAGCGAGATCGAACTGGCATACGAGCTGTGCCCGAGTCCGGTCATCGCCATCACCGGCACCAACGGGAAGTCGACCACGACCACCCTGATCGGGAACCTCATGCGGGCCGCCGGCCGGGACACCCAGGTCGCCGGCAACATCGGCCTGCCGTTCACCTCCGTCCTGCCGGACCTGACGGCCGACTCGGTGGCCGTCATCGAGGTCAGCGCCGGCCAGCTGGAGAACTGCCACCGGTTCCGGCCCCTGACCAGCGTGCTCACCAACGTGCGGGCCGAGCACATGAACCTCTACACCTGGGAGCACTACGTCGAGCTGAAGTCGCGCGTCGTCCGGCACCACACCACCCTCCAGAACACCGTCGCCAACCACGACGACGAGATATGCCGGCGCATCGCCGCCACCACCCCCGGCCGGGTGCTGTACTTCAGCACGCGCGGCGAACTCCCCGAGGGAGTCGACGGCGTGTTCCTCTCCGGGGACCGCATCACCGCCAGGACCGGCTCGCACCGCCGCACCCTGGCCCGCCTGGGCGAGCTGCGCGTCAGGTCCGCCACCCCCAACATCCTCGCCACCCTCGCCGTCGGGCTGCTGTGGGACGTGGGACAGGAGGCGATGGACACGATGATCGCCGAGTACACGGGCCGCGAGCACGTGGTCGAGTACGTGGCGACGCTGGACGGCGTGGAGTACTACAACGACTCCAAGGCGACCAACCCCTGGTCGGTGCTGCACGCCGTCGAGTCCTTCCCCGACCGGCCGGTGGTGCTCATCACCGGCGGCAAGGACGACAAGGACGCCGACTTCGACGGCCTGGCGGCGGCACTCACCGGCCGCGCCGCCCATGTGATCACCATCGGGGAGACCGCGCCCCGGATCACCGAGGCCGCGCGCCTGCACGGCTACACCGACGTCACGCCCGCCGACTCCCTGCAAGAGGCCCTCGCGCTCGCCCGGCGCACCGCGCTCCCGGGCCAGGCGGTCCTGTTCAGCCCGGGCGCCAACAGCAAGGACATGTTCACCGACCACCGCCGGCGCGGGACCCTGTTCAAGGAGCTGGTGCGGGCGTCCCTGCCGGACGCCCCGCAGCACCCGCCCGTCGCGCTCGCCGCCGGACGCTGACGGTGGTGGGACCCGTGAACCGTCTGTCAGTGGAGCTCAGCGAGGCCGCCGTCGTCAGCAACCTCGCCGCCGTACGCCGGCTCGTCGGCCCCGACACCGTCCTGATGGGCGTGGTCAAGGCCGACGCCTACGGCCACGGTCTGGTGCCGTTCTCCCGGCTGCTCGTCCGGCACGGTGTCGGGCACCTGGCCGTCGCCCACGCCGAGGAGGCGTTCCGGCTGCGCGAGGCCGGGATCGACGTACCGGTGCTGGTTCTGGGCCATGTCGCCGCCGCCGACCTGCCCGGCCTGATCCGCTCGGGCGTCCGGCAGACGGTGTACGCCGAGTCCCAGGCCCGGGCGCTGAGCCGGGCGGCCACCGCGCTGGGGCGCCCGGCCCGGGTGCACCTGGAGTTCGACACCGGCCTGTGCCGCTACGGCCTGGACCCGGCGGACACCGACGCCCTCGCCCGGATCACCGCGCTGGACGACCTGGTCGTCGAAGGGCTGTGCACCCATCTGTCGGGCACCGCGCCGGAGCTGGTCGACGAGCAGCTGGCGCGCTTCGACGTGGCCTGCCGGGCGGCCACCGCGCTGCTCGGGCGGCGGCCCGCGCGCCATGTGCTGGCCAGTCCCGGCATCGCCGCCGGGCTGCACCGCCGGACCGCCATGGAGATGGTCCGGCCGGGCATCCTGCTCTACGGGCTGGGGCCCTCCCACAGCCCCGCCCTCCTGCCCGACCTGCCGGAGTTCCGCCCGGTGCTGTCGATGACCTCACGGATCGAGCAACTGCGGCAGGTGCCGGCCGGCACACCCGTCGGCTACGGCGCCTCCTGGACACCCGCCCGTCCGGCCGTCGTCGCGACCGTCCCGGTCGGTTTCGCCGACGGGCTGCCCAAGGCCCTGGGCGGCCGGGGCCGGGTCCTCGTCGGCGGCGTCCGCGTCCCCGTCGTGGGCCAGGTCGGCATGGGCCACCTCAACGTGGACGTCACCCGGGTCCCGCGCGCCGCGACCGGCGACGAGGTGGTCCTGCTCGGCGACCGGCCCGGTCAGCGGCTCGGCGTCCAGGAGTGGGCCGACGCCGCGGGCACGATCAACACCGAGGTCCTGGTCCGGCTGGCCCCCGCGACGCCGAGGACCGTCCGGCAGTTGCCGTACTCGACCGAACAGGAACGATGCGCATGACCTCCCCCACGCCCCGGGTGCCGCTCGGGACGAAGGCCCAGACCCTGGACCGGCTCCGCCCCCGTCTGACCACCGCGACAGTGCTCGACCAGCTGACGCTCACGGTCGCCGAATGGGCCGCCGACCGGGACGGCTGCGTGCGCCGGATACAGTCCCGCTACGCCGGGCGGCGCACCGTGGTCCGCTCCAGCGCCGCGTGCGAGGACACCGCCACGGACTCCGCGGCCGGTGTGTACGACAGCGTCCTGGACGTGGTGACGGACGACCCCCGGGCGGTGGCGGACGCCGTGGACGCCGTCGTCCGCGCCTACGAGCGGAAGCCGCCCGAGGACGGGACGGACCTCGGCGGGTTCGAGATCCTCGTCCAGCCCATGCTGCGGGACGTGACCATGAGCGGCGTGGTGCTCTCCCGCGAACTCCAGAGTTCGGGCCCTTACCTGGTCGTCAACTACGACGAGGGCGGCCGCACCGACACGGTCACCGCGGGCGCGGGCGACACCCAGCGCGTGGTCCGCGTCCACCACGGCGCGGACCCCGCCTCGCTCGACGCGCCGCTCGACGCCGTCGTCGCCACCCTGCGGGAGGTCATGGACCTCACCGGCGAGGACGACCTCGACATGGAGTTCGCCGTCAGCGGCGGCCGGGTCCATGTGTTCCAGGTCCGCCCCCTGGTCGCCGCGGGCCCGGCGCACGCGGCGGCGGACGCCTACGTGCGCGCCGCCCTGGACGGCGTCAAGGCGGTGATCCGGGACCGGGACCGCCCCCGGACCGGGGTGTACGGCTCCCGCACCGCGTACAGCGACATGACCGACTGGAACCCGGCCGAGATCATCGGCACCCGCCCCCGGCCGCTCGCGGTGTCCCTGTATCGCCGGCTGGTGATGAAGGACGTCTGGCGCGAGGCCCGCCGCAGGCTCGGCTACCACGACCCGGCACCCCACCACCTCATGGTGACCCTGGGCGGCCACCCCTACGTGGACATCCGCAACGACTTCAACTCCTATCTCCCCGCCGACCTGGGGCCGGAGCTCTCGCACAAGCTGATCGACCACTACCTGGACCGGCTGCGCGCGTTCCCCGAACTGCACGACAAGGCGGAGTTCGACATCTGCGCCACCTCCCTCGCGTTCGACTTCCCCGAGCACGAGCGGCGGATGGCCGAGGCGGGCTTCGACCAGGGCGAGATCGACCGGCTGCGCGACTGCCTGAGGCGGCTGACGACCCGTGTGGTGCGCGGTGGAGACGGCCAGTTCGAGGAGATGCGGTGCCGCATCGTGGCACTCACCGCCCGCCGGGAGCGCACCCTGGCGGCGGCCGGGGACGAGCATCCGCTGCTGGTCGCGGAGACCCTGCTCGACGACGGCGCGGCCTACGGCACGCTGCCCTTCTCGGTGGTGGTGCGCGGCGCGTTCATCGCCACCGCGTTCTGGCGGTCCCTGCTCGCCACCGGCGTGATCTCCCGGGAGGAGCACGACGGGTTCCTCACCACCGTCGAGACGGTGTCCACCGAGTTCACCGCGGACCTCGACCGCCATCAGCGCGGCGCCCTGCCCCGGGAGGACTTCCTCGCCCGCTACGGCCACCTGCGGCCCGGCACCTACGACATCACGGTGCCGTCGTACCGGGACGCCCCCGACCGCTACCTGGCCGCCCGGCGCACCCACCGGGAGACCGCGGCCGGCGGTGCCCCGTACGTCCTGCCGGAGGCGGCGAAGAAGGCGATCCAGGCCAAGCTGGACGAGTTCGGCTTCGACTTCGGCGCGGACGTCCTGCTGGACTTCGTCCGGGAGACCCGGGTGCTGCGCGAGCGGTACAAGTTCGAGTTCACCAAGAACCTCAGCCACGCGCTGGACTTCCTCGCGGAGTTCGGGGCGCGGCACGGCCTCAGCCGGGACGACCTGTCCTTCCTCTCGGTCGAGGACCTGCTCGGCCAGGCCAACCGCGAGCTGACCGGGGCGGACATCGACCGGCTGCGCCTGCTCGCCGAGCACAACCGGGAGCACCACGCGCTCCAGGCGCGGATCCATCTGCCCGACGTGATCACCGGTCTGCGGGACGTGGAGGTCATCGAGAGCCAGGTCCGGCTGCCGAACTTCGTGACCTCGCGCCGTACGACCGCACCCGCGGTCGCCGTCTCGGGGCTGCCGGAACAGCCGTCCGTGCGGGCTCTGGCCGGGCGGGTCGTCCTCGCGGAGAACGCCGACCCCGGCTACGAGTGGCTCTTCTCGCACGACATCGCGGGTCTGGTCACCAAGTACGGCGGGGCCGCCTCGCACATGACGATCCGGTGCGCGGAGTTCGGCATACCGGCGGCCATCGGCTGCGGTGAGGCGGCCTTCGAACGGCTCCTGCGCGCCGAGACCATCACCCTGGACTGCGCGGCGGGCCGCGTCGGCCCGGCACACCTCGTGCCGTAGCCGCCGGACAGCGTGAAGTGCCCGGACCGCTGGAACTCGAGCACGGTCCGGGCCCTTCACGTCGGCAAGGCCTCAGCCCTTCACACAGACGACCTGCTTCAGCTTCGCCACCACCTCGACGAGGTCCCGCTGCTGATCGATGACCTGCTCGATCGGCTTGTACGCGCTCGGGATCTCGTCCACCACACCGGAGTCCTTGCGGCACTCCACGCCCCGCGTCTGCTCCTCCAGGTCCTTGGTCGAGAAGCGGCGCTTGGCCGCGTTGCGGCTCATCCGCCGGCCCGCGCCGTGCGACGCCGAGTTGAAGGCCTTCTCGTTGCCGAGGCCCTTCACGATGTACGAACCCGTGCCCATGGACCCGGGGATGATCCCGTACTCGCCGGAGCCGGCCCGGATCGCGCCCTTGCGGGTGACGAGCAGGTCCATCCCGTCGTAGCGCTCCTCGGCCACGTAGTTGTGGTGGGCGCTGATCTCCGGCTCGAAGGTCGGCCTGGCCTTCTTGAACTCCTTGCGGATGACGTCCTTCAGGAGCGCCATCATGATCGTGCGGTTGTACTTCGCGTACTCCTGCGCCCAGAACAGGTCGTTTCGGTAGGCCGCCATCTGCGGGGTGTCCGCGATGAAGACGGCCAGGTCACGGTCGATCAGGTTCTGGTTGTGCGGCAGCTTCTGGGCCACGCCGATGTGGAACTCGGCCAGTTCCTTGCCGATGTTGCGGGAACCGGAGTGCAGCATCAGCCAGACGGAACCGGTCGTGTCCGTGCACACTTCGACGAAATGGTTACCGGAACCCAGCGTTCCCATCTGCTTCTCCGCCCGGTCGTGACGGAACTTGACCGCTTCGGCCACGCCGTCGAACCGCTGCCAGAAGTCCTCCCAGCCCGTGGCCGCGAAGCCGTACAGCCGCGTCGGGTCGACGGGGTCGTCGTGCATCCCCCGGCCCACCGGAATGGCCTGCTCGATCTTCGACCGCAGCCGGGACAGGTCGCCGGGCAGGTCGTTCACCGTCAGCGAGGTCTTCACCGCCGACATCCCGCAGCCGATGTCCACACCCACCGCTGCCGGGCACACCGCGCCCCGCATCGCGATGACCGACCCGACCGTCGCGCCCTTGCCGTAGTGGACGTCCGGCATCACGGCCAGCCCCTTGATCCACGGCAGCGTCGCGACGTTGCGCAGCTGCTGGAGCGCGCCCTCCTCCACCGTCGCAGGATCGGTCCACAGCCGGATCGGCACCTTCGCGCCCGGCATCTCCACGTACGACATGTCGTCCTCATTCCCCCGGAAACACAACAGAAGTCTTGAATCGCAAAACCGGCGCCAAGGTCGACGAATGGGACGACGGACCGGCATCCACGGTGGTGCGTGCGATACACATTGTCTGCCGGGGCCGCCCCCGACCGGCAAGCGAATAACCAGCGGGGACACTGGACGGGCGAGCCACCACCTGCCCCCACGAGTCACACCCGTCACCCTTGTCACCCACGACGTGACCGTCGAGAGGAGCCGACCGTGCAGCGGAAGGCGTACGTACCCGGCGTCGCCGCACTCCTCGCGGCCCTGCTGGCCGGCTGCACCGGAAGCTCCGCCGACGGCGAAGCGTCGGACAACTCCAACCCCGGCGGGTCCGGCACCGCGACCGCCGCCGCCCAGCCCGGCCGGTACGACAGCCTCCCGCAGGCCTGCGGGGCGGTCAGCCGCTCCACCCTCGACTCCCTCCTGCCCGGCATCGCGCAGATCACCGACGAGACCCAGCGCGAGGCCGCCTACGCGGGCGAGGCGACCCTCACGTACGACACCGACCGCAAGGCGGGCTGCCGTTGGCAGGTGCAGTCGGCCGACGCCACCGACCACCTCTCCGTCGACTTCGAACGCGTGGTGTCGTACGACAACGCGGTCAGCGACGACAGCGAGGCGGAGGAGCTGTTCGCGCAGAAGGTGACCGCGGCCGACCTCCCGGCGCCCACCGCCTCCCAGACGACCTCCACGCCGAGCGCCACCCCGACCCCCGGCACCGGCGTCAGCGCCCTGGCGTCCCCCTCCGCCGCCCTGTCCGATTCCCCCGATTCCCCCAATTCCTCCGGCTCTTCCGGTTCTGCCGGTTCTACCGGCTCCTCCGGCTCCCCCTCCGCTTCCACCGCCCCCGCCGACCTCCAGCCCCGTCTCCTCGACGACCTGGGCGACGAGGCGTTCATCGACGACACCCTCAGCAGCTCCGGCTCGACGGCCAAACAGCGCACGGTGACTGTGGCGTTCCGCACGTCCAACGTCATCGTGACCGTCCAGTACGAGGAGCAGCCGACGACGATCGGCACCGTTCCGGACAGCAAGGAAATGCAGGACAGGGCCCGGAAACTGGCCTCCCAGCTCGCCGACTCCCTCGCCGGCTGAGGCCCGTTCGGCCCCGGCCGCCGGCCGCGCGCGAAGCGCCGGAACCGGAACCACACAGCTTCTTCACCGCGTACCGTGGCCCCTCGGACCCGATCCGACCGCAGGAACCACGAGCGTCATGAGTGAAGGAACCATGCAGCGACGAGCCCAGCGAGACGACCAGCGTGACCAGCGTGCCGAGCGCACGGAGCGTACCCGAGGCCTGAGCCGGGTCCTCGTCGCCGCGGCCGCACTCCCCGTGATGCTGATCGCCGCCGGCTGCTCCTCCGACTCCGGCTCCGGCTCCGACGACGGCGCCGGCACGGGCGCCCAGGAGAACGCCGGCGTCACCACGAGCACCTCCCCGAGCGCCACGCCCACCGTCCAGGCGGCGGCGTACAAGACGCTGCCGGAGCCGTGCGCGGTGCTGTCGAAGAAGACGCTGACCGACCTGGTGCCGAAGGGGACGAAGGGCAAGGCGGGCACGTCCGGCGACACCGCGACGCGCGGCTCCTGCTCCTGGTCCAGCCTCCAGAACAACGGCGTGAAGGGCTCGCAGTTCCGCTGGCTGAACGTCTCCCTGCTGCGCTTCGAGTCCGACGCGACGACGGGATCCGGCGACCAGCAGGCGCAGCAGTACTACACCAAGCAGGTCCAGGACGCCCAGGCGGTCGCGGGCGCGACCAACACCAAGACGCAGCCGCTGACCGGCGCGGGCGACGAGGCGACCAGTGTGCGCTACGACCTGAAGAAGAAGGAAGGCGCCTTCAAGCAGCAGACGGTCGTCGCGCGCGTGGAGAACGTCGTCGTCATCCTCGACTACAACGGCGCGGGCCTGGCCGGCGAGAAGACGCCCAGCGCGGACACCCTCACCAAGGCGGCGGAGAAGGCGGCCAAGGAGGCGGTCGCCTCGGTCCGGTCGGCCAACGGCGAGGGCACGGGCGGCGGTTCGGGCACGGGCACCGGCGCCACGCCCGCCCCGTCCACGTCCGCCGGCGCCTCGAAGTCGCCGTCGGGGTCCCCGTCGGCGTCCCCCTCGGCGTCCGCCTCCCAGGCCGCCGCCACGGCCTCGCCGAAGGCGACCGCCCAGAAGAGCTGACGGACCGGCAACACGTGCGCCGCACACATGTGCCACCCTGTTGCGCGCAACATGACGCAAGGGGAGGGGAGTACGCGTGGCCGCGCCAATCCAGCTGACTCGGATGCACCGCGTTCTCATCGGCGTGG
>NZ_BQUN01000116.1:31329-33033 GCF_026008495.1 Streptomyces sp. A012304 | reverse complement strand
AGACGGCGTGGCTGCTGACCGCCGCCACGATCGCCTTCAACGGCGCGGCCGCCTGGCCCGACCCACTGGGCGTCGGCATGCACGCGGTGATCCCGATCCTGTTCGTGGTCTCCGTCGAGGCGGCCCGGCACGCCATCGGCCGCATCGCCGACATCACGGCCGACAAGCACATGGAGGGAGTCCGCCTCACCCGCTGGCTCCTCTCCCCCGTCCCCACGTTCCTGCTCTGGCGCCGCATGAAGCTGTGGGAGCTGCGCTCCTACGAACAGGTCATCAAGCTGGAGCAGGAACGTCTCGTCTACCAGGCCCGGCTGCGCTCCCGCTTCGGCCGGGGCTGGCGCCGCAAGGCCCCCGTCGAATCCCTGATGCCCCTGCGCCTGGCCCGCTACGGCGTCCCCCTCGCCGAAACCGCCCCGGCGGGCCTGGCGGCAGCAGGAATCGAACCGGCCCTGCTGCCTCCGGCACCCCCACGGCAGGACATGCCGACGGCAGCCGAGCTGCCCCCCGCAGCCGCGGGCGATCGTGCCGCCGGGGCGGCACCCGCCCCCCAGGAAGCGGCACCTCAGAGCGAGCAGCGCCCCGTCCCGCCCCCCAGCCCCGACGCGGAGCCGGAGTACATACCCGGGCCGGAAGAGAGCCCCTGGTTCCAGGCAGCCCCGCACGAGGTCGAATACCACGGCGGCTACGACCCGTCGTACGACCCCGACCAGTACCCCCGGTGGTACGAGGAGGAGCCCCCGGCGGAGGAACCCTCTCCCGAGGAGACCGGCAGCTTCCCCATCCCGGTGAGCCCCGGCCGCACCCGCGAACTGGGCGAGGGCGGCGGCACCCCCGACCCCACCGAGGACGACTACTACCAGGTCTTCAAGAAGTCGATCGACGGCAGCTACCCCACCTCGGGCCAGCTCAGGGACGACGTGGAGGCGACCTACGGCATCACGATCCCGCCGCGCGAAGCCGAACGCATGGTCAACCGCTTCACCAACCGCCACACGGCGGAACTACAGGAAGACCACATCGCTTGACATGCTCCTCGCCCTGAAGGGCGAGGATTCTGGCCTTCTCGACTGGTTGCTGTGCCGCTAGGCGGCACGGTTTCCGGTCGGGAATCCGTGGCTTCCTGTTTCTTCGCGCTGTGCCGGGATCGCTCCTGGTCTTACCGGCGCTCCGCAGGCCGATACCGCCAGTCCGGCGGCCGTCTTCACATTGAGTGCGGCATTGTGGTCCCGGTCGTGGACGGTGCCGCAGGCGCTACAGGTCCATTCCCTCACGTTCAGGGGTTTGGGCCCGTCCTTGACCCCGCACGTGGAACAGACCTGACTCGTCGGCTCGAACCGGCCGATCTTGATCAGAGTGCGGCCGTACCGGGCGGCCTTGTAGGTCAGCATGCTGATGAACGAAGCCCAGCCCGCGTCGTGCACGGACTTGGCCAGCCTGGTGCGCGCCAGCCCCGCCACCGACAGGTCCTCCACGGCGATCCCTTGGTTCTCGGAGATCAGCTTCGTGGAGAGCTGGTGGTGGAACTCACGGCGTGCGTCGGTGACCTTGGCGTGGGCACGGGCGACCTTGAAGCGGGCCTTGGCGCGGTTTTTGGAGCCTTTCTGCTTGCGGGACAGCTCCCGCTGGGCCTTCTTCAGCTTCTTCTCCGCGCGCCGCAGGAAACGCGGGGAGTCGATCTTCGTGCCGTCGGACAGGACCGCGAAG
>NZ_BQUN01000116.1:0-31189 GCF_026008495.1 Streptomyces sp. A012304 | reverse complement strand
AGGCGAAGAATCTGCCCGCCGCGTCCTTGATCACGGTCACGGAGGACGGTGCGGCGGGCAGGGTACGGGACCACTTCACCTTCACCGCGCCGATCTTCGGCAGGTCCAGTCTGCCGCCATGGGTGATCTTCCAACGGGCGTTGGCCGTGAACCGGATCGACTGCCGTTGATCCTTGCGGGACTTGAAACGGGGCGGACCCAGCCGCGGGCCCTTGCGGATGCCCTTCAGGGAGGCGAAGAAGTTGCGGTAGGCGGCCTCCATGTCACGCAGGGACTGCTGGAGCACCACCGCGGACACCTCGCCCAGCCAGGACCGCTCCTTCGTCTGCTTCGCTGCCGTGACCAGCTTCCTGGACAGCTCACCGACCGTCGGGAACGGCCGCCCGGCCAGACGGGCGTCCTCGCGGGCGCGGACCGCGTCGTTGAACACGACGCGGGCGCACCCGAACGCCCTGGCCAGCGAGGCCTGCTGAGCGGCGTCCGGGTACAGGCGGAAGCTGTACCGAAGCTGCATGACGATCACACTAGGCACGTCGAACCCACGCCGTAACCGGGAACATCCGAGCGAGCCGTCACCGTCACCAAGCAGGGTCCGGCTCCGCCGGAACGTCACCGCGACGCTCCGCGTCGCGACCACCAGATCCGCTTCACCCCCGGCCTGAAGGCCGGAGCACTGCGAATGAATTCCGGTAGCGAACGAAGGAAGAAAGAAGGGGCCCTCCGCGGAGGGCCCCTTCTCGTACCGTCTACTCCCCGAGCAGGTACCGCACCCGCTCCTGCCCCACCGCCAGCAGCAACGTGGGCAGCCGAGGCCCGGTGTCCCGCCCCACCAGCAGGTGGTACAGCAGCGCGAAGAACGCCCGCTGAGCCGTCTTGATCTCGGCCGGCAGCTCCTTGGGCGTCGCGTCCGCCGAGAACCCGGCCTGTACCTTCGGCACGCCGTACACCAGGTGCGTCAGCCCGTCCAGCGACCAGTGCTCGGCCAGCCCGTCGAGCAGCAGCCGCAGCGACCGCTGGGACGCCTCGTCGAGCGACTTCAGCAGCTCGGCGTCGGGCTCGTCCCGCACGATCGTCCGCTGGTCGGCGGGCACATGCGTGTTGATCCACGCCTCGGCCTTGTCGTACCGGGGCCGGGCCTCGTCCAGCGAGCCGAGCGGGTTGTCCGGGTCCAGTTCGCTGAGGATCCGCAGCGCCTGGTCCTGGTGCCCGGCGGTGATGTCGGCGACGGAGGCCAGCGTCCGGTACGGCAGCGGCCGGGCCGTCCTCGGCAGCTCACCGGCCGCCGTGCGCACCGCACGCGCGTGGGCGGCCACGTCGGCCGGCAGGGCGGACCCGTCCGCGACCTTGCCGTCCAGCTTGTCCCACTCGTCGTACAGCCGCTGGATCTCCTGGTCGAAGGCGATCTTGAAGGACTGGTTGGGCTTGCGGCGGGCGTACAGCCAGCGCAGCAGCTGCGGCTCCATGATCTTCAGCGCGTCCGCCGGGGTGGGCACCCCGCCCCGCGACGACGACATCTTCGCCATGCCGCTGATGCCGACGAAGGCGTACATCGGACCGATCGGCTGCTTGCCGCCGAAGATCCCCACGATCTGCCCGCCGACCTGGAAGGACGACCCGGGCGACGAGTGGTCGACACCGCTGGGCTCGAAGACGACGCCCTCGTACGCCCACCGCATCGGCCAGTCGACCTTCCAGACCAGCTTGCCGCGGTTGAACTCGTTCAGCCGGACCGTCTCCCCGAACCCGCACACGGTGCAGGTGTACGTCAGCTCGGTCGAGTCGTCGTCGTAGGAGGTGACGGCGGTGAGGTCCTTCTCGCAGTTGCCGCAGAACGGCTTGTACGGGAAGTACCCGGCGGAGCCGGAGCTGCCGTCGTCCTCGGACGCGGCGCCCGAGCCCTCGGCGGCCTCCAGCTCGGCCTCGTCGACCGGCTTCTGCTGCTGCTTCTTCGCCGGGGCCTTCTTGGTCCGGTACTGGGCGAGCACGGCGTCGATCTCGGCCCGGTGCCGCATGGCGTGCAGGATCTGCTCCCGGTACACGCCGGAGGTGTACTGCTCCGTCTGGCTGATGCCGTCGAACTCCACGCCCAGCTCGGCGAGCGACTCGACCATCGCGGCCTTGAAGTGCTCGGCCCAGTTCGGGTACGAGGAGCCCTTCGGCGCCGGGACCGAGGTCAGCGGCTTGCCGATGTGCTCGGCCCAGGATTCGTCGACCCCGGCGATGCCGGCCGGGACCTTGCGGTAACGGTCGTAGTCGTCCCAGGAGATCAGGTGCCGCACCTGGTACCCGCGCCGGCGGATCTCGTCGGCGACGAGGTGCGGGGTCATGACCTCGCGGAGGTTGCCCAGGTGGATGGGGCCGGACGGGGAGAGGCCGGACGCGACGACGACCGGTTTGCCCGGGGCCCGACGCTCCGACTCCTCGATGACCTCATCCGCGAAACGGGAGACCCAGTCGGTGGTCTCGGTGCTCTGAGCCACGATCGGCACGTCCTCTTGTTCTGAAGGCTCTGTCGGAGAGTTTGAGTGAAAGCCGCACCGGAAGGTTCCGGCCGGGTCCCATTCTCCCAGACAGCCTCGTGCCCGGGAAAACGGCTTTACCCCCCGTGGGATACTGGGCGGGTCTATCCGTCCCACGAGGAGAACGGCACCCACTCCATGGCCTCGGTCACGTCCCTCAGCGACTCCGTCCAGCAGCACCTCGCGTCCGCCCTCTCGGCCACCCTGCCGGAGGCCGCCGGCGCGGACCCGCTGCTGCGACGAAGCGACCGGGCCGACTTCCAGGCCAACGGCATCCTCGCGCTGGCCAAGAAGGCGAAGGCGAACCCGCGGGAGCTGGCGACGCGGGTCGTCTCCCAGGTCGTCACCGGTGACGTGATCGAGGACGTCGAGGTCTCGGGCCCCGGCTTCCTCAACATCACGATCGCGGACCGGGCGATCACCCAGAACCTCGCGGCGCGCTACGCGGACGACACGGGCCGCCTCGGCGTGCCCCACGCCGGACAGCCGGGCACCACGGTGATCGACTACGCCCAGCCGAACGTGGCCAAGGAGATGCACGTCGGCCATCTGCGGTCGGCGGTGATCGGCGACTCGGTGGTGCAGCTGCTGGAGTTCACCGGCGAGACGGTGGTCCGCCGGCACCACATCGGCGACTGGGGCACCCAGTTCGGCATGCTCATCCAGTACCTGGACGAGCACCCGCACGAGCTGGACCACAAGGAGTCCGAGGTCAGCGGCGAGGAGGCGATGTCCAACCTGGACCGCCTCTACAAGGCCGCGCGCAAGCTGTTCGACTCCGACGAGGAGTTCAAGACGCGCGCCCGCCGCCGGGTGGTCGACCTCCAGGCCGGTGATCCGCGCACGCTCGCCATGTGGCAGAAGTTCGTCGACGAGTCGAAGATCTACTTCTTCTCCGTCTTCGAGAAGCTGGACATGGAGGTCCGCGACCCCGACATCGTCGGCGAGTCCGGCTACAACGACATGCTGGCCGAGACCTGCCGCCTGCTGGAGGAGTCGGGCGTCGCGGTCCGCTCCGAGGGCGCGCTGTGCGTCTTCTTCGACGACATCAAGGGCCCGGACGGCAACCCGGTCCCGCTGATCGTGCAGAAGTCGGACGGCGGCTACGGCTACGCGGCCACCGACCTGTCCGCGATCCGCGACCGCGTCTTCAACCTCAAGGCGAACACGCTGCTGTACGTGGTGGACGCCCGCCAGTCGCTGCACTTCAAGATGGTCTTCGAGACGGCGCGCCGGGCCGGCTGGCTGAACGACGACGTGCACGCCGTGCAGCTCGCGTTCGGCACGGTCCTGGGCAAGGACGGCAAGCCGTTCAAGACCCGTGAGGGCGAGACGGTCCGGCTGGTCGACCTCCTCGACGAGGCGATCGAGCGCGCCTCGGCCGTCGTCCGGGAGAAGGCGCAGGACCTGTCGGAGGAGGAGATCGCCGAGCGGGGCACCCAGGTGGGCATCGGCGCGGTGAAGTACGCGGACCTGTCGACGTCGGCGAACCGCGACTACAAGTTCGACCTGGACCAGATGGTCTCGCTGAACGGCGACACCAGCGTGTACCTCCAGTACGCCTATGCCCGTATCCAGTCGATCCTGCGCAAGGCGGAGGGCGCGCGCCCGTCCGCCCACCCGGAGCTGGCCCTGCACGAGGCGGAGCGGGCGCTGGGGCTGCACGTGGACGCCTTCGCGGAGACGGTGGCGGAGGCGGCGCGGGAGTACGCCCCGCACAAGCTGGCGGCCTACCTGTACCAGCTGGCGTCCCTGTACACGTCGTTCTACGACAAGTGCCCGGTGCTGAAGGCCGAGACGCCCGAGCAGGTCGCGAACCGCCTGTTCCTGTGCGACGTCACGGCGCGCACCCTCCACCAGGGCATGGCCCTGCTGGGCATCCGGACGCCCGAGAAGCTCTGACCGGCGGCGGCCGGCCGGGACCGGGGCCCACCGCCGCCGGCTCAGCCGGTCGCGCGGTGGGCCTCGATCGTGCCCGGCGAGGTCAGGCTCAGGCCCACGTACTGGTTCACCTGGACCGGTGTGACGCCCGGCGCGGTGGACTTGTCCTTGCCGGTGCGGGCGTCGAGGACCACGGGCCCGTTGTCCGTCCCGCCGTAGACGGCCCCGTGCCAGGCGGTGGAGATCTCCGGCACGAGCCGGTCGCCGCCCGACTCGTCGATCGTCCACAGCTGTTCGAAGGTCCGGGCGTCGAGCGCGAACACCCGCCGGTCCAGGCCCTTGGTGCCGCTGCACACGATCGTGGCCCGCTCGTCGTACAGGCAGGTCAAGCCGCTGACGGTGCTCAACTCCCGCTGTTCGTCGGTGTCGAGGCCGGCGGGTGGCCTGCCGGTGGACGACGCCACCACGGCCTCGGTCTCCTCGCCCCCGACGGGGTCCTTCCGCGCGGTGAACAGCCCGCCGCCCACCGGTCGCAGCGTCGCCTCGACGAGACCGCTCGCGTACGTCCAGGCCTTGGTGCCGTCGCTCAGGCGGTACCCCTCGATGCCGCGCCCGCCGGCGGCCTCACCGTTCGCGCCGCTGCGTCCCACGACGGTCCCCCGGTCGACGAACTCGGCGATGAAGCCCTTCGCCGTCCAGGCGGTCTCGCGGGTGGCGAGGTCGATGCCGAGGGTCACGGCGTCGGAGTCGTCACCCATCCGGACGACAGCGGTGGCGGGTTCGGCCCCGACCAGCGCCAGGCTGTCGCCGTCCCGCTGTCCCTCGGGCCGGTCGAGGGTGGTCGTCCACAGCCGCTCGCCGGAGTCGGCGGCGACGGCGGTGAGTTCGACGACGGCCCGCTCGGGTGCCGTGCCGGAGCCGGGCCGCACGACGGCGAAGGCGGCCAGCAGGACCCGCCGCCCGTCGAGCTGGACGATGCTCGGCCGGGGCGTGGGCAGGGACCCGTCGCCGTCGCTCCGCCCGGGCCGCCCCTGCGGCTTCACGCTCCACAGCGGCTTCCCGTCGAGCACGCCGACGGCCCGGACCTCCCCGTCCGAGACCGCGTAGGCCGTGGTCCCGTCGAGCCGTACCGTCCAGGCGCCCTGCCCCGTACCGCCCACGATGTCCCGCGCCGCGGCGTCGAACTTCACGGGCGGGTCGTAGACGGGGACCGGCGGGTCGGACGGGCGGGCGGCGGACGAGCCGCCGGCCGTCGGCGTACCGCTCGGCTTGTCACCGCCGTCCTTCCCCGCCCCGCCGCCCGCGCAGGCCGTGAGCAGGGCCAGCGCCAGACCGACGGGCACCCAGAACGGATTTCGGCTCTCTCGCATACGAACACCCCCGTGTCATCGTCCGGTTGTTCCGAGTCTCAACGTGATCATGCCACCTGGCCCCACGGTCGGTGACTGCCCCTAGAGTCACAGCCATGGCGACTCTTCCCAACCCGCTGCCCGAGCTGGTGGCCGACCCCGGCGGGCGTTCCCTGGGCCTGCGCCTCCCCGCGGGGCGGCTGATCGACGCGACGGACGAGGGCTCGCGGCCCGAGCCGTCGCTGTGGCACGCCGAACCGCGCGCGGCACCTGGCGACTGGACGGCGTTGGGCGGCCCGGCCGCGCGAGTCGGGCTGCTCCCGGTGCTCGTCGACGCGGGCGACGGCGAAGACGGCCCGGGCAGCTGGGTGTTGGATCCCGACGGCATGTCCTATCCGGGGGATCACGACGCGGAGGAGGTGCTCGTCGAGTTCTGGGAGGAGTACGCGGCCCCGGACGACGAGTGGCCCGGCCTGGCCGAGGCCGCTCCCGGCGCCGACCCGGACGTACGCGCCGTCGAGGTGGCCGACGCCCTCGTCGAGCGGCTGCCCGCACGCGGCGCGTGGCACGGGCAGCTGCGCCTGGCGCTCGTCCCGGCCCGGCGCTCCGCCGACATCCCCACCGTCATCGGCTGGACGGGCCCGGAGAACCAGGAGGACGACATGGGCCGCCTCTCCGCCGTCCTGCGCTCCTGGGAGGACCGCTTCGGCATCCGCGTCGTCGCCCTCGGACCGTCCGACCTGCTCGTCTCCGTGGCCGCCCCGCCGGCCACCCTCCACGAGGCGGAGGTGGTGGCGGCCGAGCACTACGCGTTCTGCCCCGACACCGTCCTCCAGTTCGGCTCGGGCGACCTGCGCGAGTACGCCGAGATGCTGATCGACGCTCGGAGCTGGCGTTTCTGGTGGGACTGACGGCCGGGGCGTCCTCATGGGACCGACGACCGGGGCCCTACGCCCCGAGCCCCCGCCCCAGCCTCCGCAGCCCCTCCCCGATCTCCTGTGGCGTCTGCGTCACGAAGCACAGGCGCAGGGTCGACGGATCGGGCTCACCGACGTGGAAGGGGGCTCCCGGGACGTACGCCACGTCGTGCCCGACGACCGTCCGCAGCAGGGCGGTGGTGTCGTGTCCGTCCGGCAGACGCGCCCAGAGGAACATGCCGCCCTCGGGCCGGTTCCAGGAGGAGCCCTCGGGCAGGGCCCCGGGGAGCCCGGCGAGCATGGCGTCCCGCCGTTCGCGGTAGACGGCGGCGATCCGTGTGACATGCGCGTCGAGGTCGGACACGGCCAGGTACCGCGCCGCGGCGAGCTGGTTGACGGTCGGGGTGTGCAGGTCGGCCGCCTGCTTGGCGACCACGCAGGCCCGCCGCAGTCCCGCCGGGGCCCGCAGCCAGCCCAGCCGCAGTCCGGGCGCCATGACCTTGGAGAAGGAGCCGAGCAGCACGGTCCGGTCCCGGGCCTCGGGGTGCGCGGCGATCCACGGGACGCGTTCACCGTCGTAGCGGAGTTCGCCGTAGGGGTCGTCCTCGACGATCCACAGGCCGTGGCGGGCGGCGACGCGGGCGAGGGCGGCGCGGCGCTCGGCGGGCATGGTGCGGCCGGTGGGGTTCTGGAAGGTGGGAACGGTGTAGAGCAGCTTGGGCCGTTCACGCACGACCAGCTCGGCCAGCGCGTCGGGGTCGGGCCCGTCCGCGTCCCCGGGCACGGCGAGGATCCGCGCGCCCGCGAGGCCGAAGACCTGAAGGGCCGCCAGATAGCAGGGCTCCTCCACGAGGACGGTGTCCCCGGGGTCGAGCAGCGCCGTGGCGAGCAGCGACAGCGCCTGCTGCGAACCGGTGGTGACGAGGAGGTCGTCGGCGTCCGTCGGCAGCCCGCGCGCCGATGTGCGCGCCGCCAGCCGCTCACGCAGTGCCGGCTCGCCCTCGGTGGTGGCGTACTGGAGGGCCCGGCCGGGCGTCTCCTCCAGCACGTGCCGGAAGGCGGCGGCCACGCCCTCCCGGTCGAACAGCTCGGGCGCGGGCAGCCCGCCCGCGAAGTTGATCACCTCGGGGCGGGCCGTGACCGCGAGGATGTCCCGCACGGGAGAGCCGCCTGTGGCCGAGGTGCGCGCGGCGAGCGGCGGGACGGACGCGGCGGCTGCGGGGGCTGCGGTCATGACACTGCTCCTTCGTCGAGGGACACCCGCAGCCTAGGGAAATAGGTGCCGCCTACACGCTGATTTCCGCGATACGGACGGCCGGACCGGAGCCGTCCGACTCCCGCCGGGCGTCCACGGACCGTCCCGTGGCCCGTCCCACCCACCCGCCGTTCCCGCAGGTCGCGGAGGGTGGGACCGGAACGGCGTCCCGACTTCCCCGGTGACTGTGGCCGTGCGGCGGGCGTACACCCCAGGCTGATGCCATGCCCACACGCCGCCCTCGCACCCGCCTCCTCGCCGCCGCCCTCACCTGCTTCGCCGCCCTCGCCCTCAACGCCTGCCACGACGGCGAGGGCCTGCGCGACGAGGGCCCCTCAGGTTCCTACCGGTCGGCCCCCGGTCAGCCGGTCCTTCACGGCGCCGACGAGGCCCCCGCCCGCCGCCACGCCGAGCCGCCGAGCGGGAACTCGTAGTCGGGACGCCCGTTGTTGCCGCTGACGCGGAACGGCCTGCCGTCGTCGTCGACGGTCAGCTTGCCGTGCCGCGAGCCGCTGGACCAGGACAGCTCCAGCTCCCAGCTCACGTCGTACGCGGAGGCGTCGGCGCTGATGTAGTAGATCTCCGGGTCGGACTCGCTCACCGAGAACGGAAAGTCCCCGTGCCCCGCCTCCGGCAGCAGCGCCGGCCGCGCCGCGTCGAGGGCGACGGTGAAGAAGCGCTTCGGCAGGCCGGCCCCGCAGCCGACGCCCGGGTACGCCATGGCGAAGTCGTTCCAGGGGAGCGGCGTGCGCTTCGCGACCGTGCGGACCGCCAGATCGTCCACGACGACCGTCTCGTCCCCAGTGCCCTGGACGGTCACCTCCACCAACTGCTTCCCCGACGACACCGCCCCGTGCCGGGCCACCCACGCGGGCGCGCCCCGCTCGACGGGCGGCGGCGACACCTGCCCCGGCTCCCGGTCCACCAGGTACCGCTGGTCACAAGGGCTCTCCCAGGCGTACGGCCGGACGGAGACGGTGAGCGGAGCGGCGGCGTTCTGGTGCGCGGGCGCGGGATCCGCCGGCGGCCGGCCCTCGGCGGCGGGTGACGGCGAGGAGGCGGACGGCGACGCGGAGGACCCCGACGGGGACGGCGAAGAGGAGACGGACGCGGACGGCGAGGCCTTCTGCGACACCCCCGGCTTGCCCCGCACCGACGAGGTCCCCACCGTACGGCTGCCGTCGTCGCCCGAGCCGCCGGAGGGGCTCAGGGAGAGGGCGAGGGCGACGGCGCCGAGGGCGGTCGCCCCGGCGATCCCCGCCAGCAGCAGCGGACGCCGCCGCCTGCGCGGCGGGCCGACATCGAGGACCTCCTGAGCGACGGCTCCTTCGTCTCGGCCCCCTCCCTCGGCTCCTCCGGCATCTTCGGCCTGTTCGACCTCAGCGGCCTGTTCGACCGCTGCGGCCTCCTCCACGACGGCCGGCCCCACCGCGGCTTCCTCCACGGCGGCCGTCTCCGCTGCCTTGCGCCCCCGGCCCGCGTCCGCCAGCACCCACCGCCGGTGCAGTTCCACCAGCTCCCCCGGGGTGGCTTTGCACAGCCGGGCCAGCCGTTCCACGGGCGCGTAGTCCGTGGGGACGGCGTCCCCGTTGCAGTAGCGATGCAGGGTCGACGTACTCATGTGGAGCCGCTTCGCGAGCGCCCCGTAGCTCAGCCCGGACCGCTCCTTCAGTTCCCGCAGCATCAGCGCGAACTCGGTCGCAGACACCGTTCGACACCCCCCTGTCCAGTCCCCGTGTTCCATCCCGGCGTTCCAGGGATGGTCTTTCTCCCCTGTTCAGAGCGTTGTGGGCGTTCCAGCGTTCCTGATCGTCCATGAGTCGTGGCGGACGGGACGGTTCTCCCCACAAGCTGTGGCCATCCAAGCACGCCGCTCCCGCAGATCGGTCGAGCAGCGTGCGTCGACCACCTGTTTTCAGAAACCGGAAGAGGACTTCGTCATGCGTATCCGCCGCACCAGCCGTCTGCTCGTCCCCGCGCTCGCCGGCCTCGCCGCCCTCTCGCTCACGGCGTGCCAGAACGGGACGGGCACGAGGGACGAGGGCGCCTCGGCCCCCGTCGCGGCCGTATCGCCGGCCCCGCCCGCCGAGCAGTCCGCGAGCGGCACGGGCACCGCGACCGGCACCGGCAAGGGGGCGGCCACCGGCACGGACACCGCCACGGGCAAGGGCACCGGCAAGGGCGCCGGCAAGGGCGCCGACACCGCCAAGGGCGGCGCCCGGAACGCCTCCGACAAGCTGGACAGCGTCCTGTGCAACGGCTCCAACACCAAGGTCACCGCCCAGCCGGTCCCGCGCCCCCTGAACCACATGCTGATCACGGTCACCAACACCGGCAGCAAGGCCTGCGACCTGACCTACTTCCCCGTCCTGCGCTTCGACCAGATGCAGTGGGTGCCGCAGGGTGTGAAGGAGACCCAGCCGCAGACGGTGACGACCCTCGCGCCCGGCGAGTCCGGCTACGCCGGCGTTCTGCTGTCGGCCGCCGACGGCAGCGGCAAGGGCGGCGCGACCGCGAAGAAGCTGACCGTGGGCTTCCAGGGCCGCACGCCCAACAGCAACGGCGGCGCCGCCGCGACCCCGTCCCTGCCGGCCGGGGGCGTCTACTACGACACCTCGCTCCAGGTGACGTACTGGCAGCCGACCATGGACGAAGCCCTCTCCTGGTGACTAGCGGATCTTGCGGGCCGCCTCGGTCGCCCAGTAGGTGAGGATGTTCTGGGCCCCGGCCCGCTTGATCCCCGTCAGCGACTCGATGATCGCCCGGTCCCGGTCGATCCAGCCCTTCTCGGCGGCGGCCTCGACCATCGAGTACTCGCCGGAGATCTGGTAGGCGGCGACCGGGACGTCCACGGCGTCCGCGACGCGCGCCAGGATGTCGAGGTAGGGGCCGGCCGGCTTCACCATCACCATGTCGGCCCCCTCCTCCAGGTCGAGGGCCAGCTCCCGCAGCGACTCCCGCGCATTGGCCGGGTCCTGCTGGTAGGTCGCGCGGTCCCCCTTCAGCGAGGAGCCCACGGCCTCCCGGAAGGGCCCGAAGAAGGCGGACGCGTACTTGACGGTGTAGGCGAGGATCGCCACGTCCTCCCGCCCGATCTGGTCCAGGGCGTCGCGGATCACCCCGATCTGACCGTCCATCATCCCGCTGGGCCCCACCACATGGGCGCCCGCGTCGGCCTGGACCTGCGCCATCTCGGCGTACCGCTCCAGGGTCGCGTCGTTGTCGACACGGCCCTCGGCGTCCAGGACCCCGCAGTGCCCGTGGTCGGTGAACTCGTCCAGGCACAGGTCGGACATGACGAGCAGATCGTCGCCGACCTCGGCCCGCACGTCCCGCAGGGCGACCTGGAGGATCCCGTCGGGGTCGGTCCCCACCGTCCCGGCGGCGTCCTTCTTCGACTCCTCCGGCACACCGAAGAGCATGATCCCGGAGACACCGGCCTCCACCGCCTCCAGCGCGGCCTTCTTCAGGCTGTCCCGGGTGTGCTGCACGACCCCGGGCATCGCCTGGATCGGCACCGGCTCGCTCACACCCTCCCGCACGAACGCGGGCAGGATGAAGTCGGCCGGATGCAGCCGGGTCTCGGCGACCATGCGCCGCATCACGGGGGTGGTCCGCAGCCGCCGAGGACGCGTACCGGGAAAGGATCCGTACTTCGTCATGCGCCTACGCTACGCCCGCCCCACCGCCCCCTTTGCCGACGCCCCGTCGGCGCCGCGCGGGGCCCGCCCCGCATGCAGGCGGCGCGCTGCGGGGCCATGCTGAAAGGAGCCCCGAAGGACCCCGACGGCCGCCCCGGCCCTGGCCGGTCCGGTCGGGCCGCCGCCGTCCCTCCGTCGTCGAACGCGCCACGGAGGACGCGATGACCGACACGCACCCCACCCCCGCGCTCTTCGCCCTCTCGGACGTCCGCGGCCCCGTGCTGCGCCCCGGCGACGACGGATACGCCGAAGAGGTCACCGGCTTCAACCTGGCCGCCCTGCACACCCCCGACGTGGTCGTCGGCGCGACCGGCCCCGACGACGTCGTCGCCGCGCTGCGCTGGGCGAACGCCACCGGCACCCCGGTCGCCGTCCAGGCCACCGGCCACGGCGCCAACTTCCCCATCGACCACGGCCTGCTGATCAGCACCGCCCGGATGACCGACGTACTGGTCGACCCCGGGGAGCGCACCGCGACGGTGGCGGCGGGCGCGAAGTGGAGCCACGTCATGGCCGCGGGCGCCCCCCACGGCCTGTTCGGCCTCAGCGGCACCTCCACGGACGCGGGCGTGATCGGCTACACCCTCGGCGGCGGACTGCCGGTCCTCGGCCGCGCCTACGGCTACACCGCGGACCTCGTCCGCTCCTTCCAGGTCGTCACCCCGGACGGCATCCTCCGCGAGACCGACGCCGACCACGAGCCGGAGCTCTTCTGGGCGCTGCGCGGCGGCAAGGGCAACGTGGGCGTGGTGACGTCCCTGGTCTGCGACCTGCTGCCGCTGCCCCGTCTGCTGGGCGGAGGCATCTACTGCGCCGGCGAGGACACCGAGCCCCTGCTGCGCGCCTGGGTCGAGTGGATCCGCACGGTGCCGGACGAGATGTGCAGCGCCTTCACCATCCTGCGGCTGCCGCCCATCCCGCAGATCCCCGAGCCCCTGCGCGGCGGCTTCTGGGCCCGTGTGGCCCTGGCCTGGCCGGGCGACCCGGCCGAGGGCGAGGCCCTGATCGCCCCGCTGCGCACGGCCGCCCCGGTCGCGTTGGACACCGTCGAGACGATGGACCACGCGGAGCTGGACCGCATCCACCTGGAACCCCGGGACCCGCTGCCGGCGCGGGAGTCCTGCGTCCTGCTGCGCGGTCTCCCCCCGGACGCCGTCCTCGCGCTGCTGTCCGTGGCCGGCCCGGCGGCAGGCCGCGACTTCCCCCTGCTCATGGTGGAGGTCCGCCACATGGGCGCCGCCCTGTCCCGTCCGCCCGCCGTGGCGGACGCCGTCTGCGCCAGGGACGCGGAGCACCTCGTGGACGCGGTGGGCGTCATTCCCGCCCCGCCCGCCGCCGAAGCGGTCGAACGCGCGACAGCGGCCCTGGCGGCCACAATGGCCCCCTACGGCACCGGCCACACCATGGTCAACATCCACGGCACCCCCGGCAACGAACAGGACCGGGCCCGCGCCTGGACCCCCGAGGTCTACGAACGCCTCCGCCACGACAAGGCCACCTACGACCCGTCGAACCTCCTCCGCTTCGGCCACACGGTTCCGGCCTAGCGGGTGTGCGTCCCGGGTGTGCGTGCCGCTCGGGGCGGCACGCACACGCCGACGGTCATGCCCTCAGGTGGCCCGACGCCGCCGAGCCCCCGGCCTGCGCTCACTCGGCCGCGTCACCGGATCCCCCGCCTCCAGCGCGGCGGCCCGTCGGCGCAGCCCGAAGTCGGCCAGCGCCTCGGCCAGCTTGTGCACGGACGGCTCCGGGGCCATCACGTCCACCCGCAGCCCGTGTTCCTCCGCGGTCTTGGCGGTGGCGGGACCGATACAGGCGATCACCGTCACGTTGTGCGGCTTCCCGGCGATGCCCACCAGGTTCCGCACGGTGGACGACGACGTGAAGAGCACCGCGTCGAACCCGCCGCCCTTGATCGCCTCCCGGGTCTCCGCCGGCGGCGGCGACGCCCGCACGGTCCGGTAGGCCGTGACGTCGTCCACCTCCCAGCCCAGCTCGATCAGCCCGGCGACGAGCGTCTCCGTGGCGATGTCGGCCCGGGGCAGGAACACCCGGTCGATCGGGTCGAAGACCGGGTCGTACGGCGGCCAGTCCTCCAGCAGCCCGGCGGCCGACTGCTCCCCGCTCGGTACCAGGTCCGGCTTCACACCGAAGGCGATCAGCGCCTTGGCGGTCTGCTCGCCCACCGCGGCGACCTTGATACCGGCGAAGGCACGAGCGTCGAGCCCGTACTCCTCGAACTTCTCCCGCACGGCCTTGACCGCGTTCACCGAGGTGAAGGCGATCCACTCGTACCGGCCCGTGACGAGCCCCTTCACGGCCCGCTCCATCTGCTGGGGCGTCCGCGGCGGCTCGACGGCGATCGTCGGCACCTCGTGCGGCACGGCGCCGTAGGACCGCAGTTGGTCGGAGAGCGACGCCGCCTGCTCCTTGGTACGCGGCACGAGCACCTTCCAGCCGAACAGCGGCTTGGACTCGAACCACGCCAGCTGGTCGCGCTGGGCGGGGGCGGAACGCTCACCGACCACGGCTATCACCGGCCGGCCGCCTTCCGGCGAGGGCAGCACCTTCGCCTGCTTCAGCGTCTGCGCGATCGTGCCGAGGGTCGCCGTCCACGTCCGCTGGCGGGTCGTCGTACCGGCGACCGTCACCGTCATCGGCGTATCGGGCTTGCGCCCGGCGGACACCAGCTCACCGGCGGCGGCCGCGACGGAGTCGAGGGTCGTGGAGACGACGACCGTCCCGTCCGACGCCCCGACCTCGGTCCAGCACCGGTCCGAAGCCGTCCGCGCGTCCACGAACCGGACGTCCGCGCCCTGCGCGTCCCGCAGCGGCACACCGGCGTAGGCGGGCACGCCCACGGCGGCCGCGACCCCGGGGACGACCTCGAACGGCACACCGGCCGCCGCGCACGCGAGCATTTCCGCCGCCGCGTACGTATCCAGTCCCGGGTCCCCGGACACCGCACGGACGACCCGCCTGCCGCCCCGCGCGGCCTCCATGACAAGATGTGCGGCATCCCGCACCGCGGGGATCCCAGCGGTTGTTGACGCGCCGTCAACGACCGTCGGGTGAGGCGTGACCGTGGCCGGAAGCGGGTCCGACGAGGGATCCGCGTTCACCACGGCGACGCCCGGCCTGGCGTGCGTCCGCACGACGTCGAGCACCTCGTGCTCGGCGACGAGGACGTCCGCGTTGGCCAGCGCCTCCACGGCGCGCAGAGTCAGCAGTCCCGGATCCCCGGGTCCGGCACCCAGGAAGGTGACGTGCCCGTGTTCGAGGCCGGCAGGAAGGGCGGTGGGGCTCAATGTGCTCGCTCCCCCATCAGACCGGCCGCGCCCTGGGCAAGCATCTCGGCGGCGAGTTCGCGACCGAGCGCCATTGCCCGGTCGTGCGTCTCGGGCACGGGACCGGTGGTGGACAACTGCACCGTGCGGGTGCCGTCGGTGGTGCCGACGACGCCGCGCAGGCGCATTTCCTTGACAATCTGCCCGTCGGCCAGGAGGTCGGCCAGCGCGCCCACAGGGGCGCTGCAACCGGCCTCCAGGGCGGCGAGCAGTGACCGCTCGGCGGTCACGGCGGCCCGTGTGAACGGGTCGTCGAGCGCGCCGAGCGCCGCGATCAGGTCCGCGTCGCCCGCGGCACACTCGATCGCCAGGGCCCCTTGGCCAGGGGCGGGCAGGACCGTGTCGACCGACAGGAAGTCGGTCACCTCGTCGCTGCGGCCGATCCGGTTCAGTCCGGCGGCGGCCAGCACCACGGCATCCAGCTCGCCGTCGTGCACGTACCGGATCCGCGTGTCGACGTTCCCGCGGATCGGTACCGTCTCGATGTCCAGCCCGTGGGCCCGCGCGTACGCGTTCAGCTGCGCCATGCGGCGCGGCGAACCCGTACCGATGCGCGCCCCGCGCGGCAGGTCGGTGAACTTCAGCGCGTCCCGGGCGACGATCACGTCCCGCGGGTCCTCGCGCTCCGGTACGGCGGCCAGGACCAGCTCCTCCGGCTGCGTGGTCGGCAGGTCCTTCAGCGAGTGAACCGCGAAGTCGACCTCCCCCCTGAGCAGCGCGTCCCGCAGCGCGGTGACGAAGACGCCCGTGCCGCCGATCTGCGCGAGGTGCTCGCGGGACACATCGCCGTAGGTGGTGATCTCGACGAGTTCGACGGGCCGCCCGGTCACCCGGCTCACGGCCTGCGCCACCTGCCCCGACTGGGCCATGGCGAGCTTGCTGCGCCTGGTCCCCAGCCTCAGTGCCTTGGTACTCATGCCGGCCCTCGGTTCTCTGGGTTCTTCTCGGTGCTGTCCTCGGCGCGGGAGACGGACGCCACCGTCTCGGGGTCGAGGTCGAACAGGGTCCGCAGCGCGTCCGCGTATCCGGCGCCGCCGGGCTCGGCCGCGAGCTGCTTGACCCGCACGGTCGGCGCGTGCAGCAGCTTGTCGACGACCCGTCGCACGGTCTGCGTGATCTCGGCGCGGTGCCTGTCGTCCAGGCCGGGCAGCCGCCCGTCCAGCCGGGCGATCTCACTCGCGACGACGTCGGCGGCCATGGCGCGCAGCGCGACCACGGTCGGCGTGATGTGCGCGGCCCGCTGCGCCGCGCCGAACGCGGCGACCTCGTCGGAGACGATCCGCCGCACCTGGTCCACATCGGCCGCCATCGGCGCGTCCGCGGAGGCCTCGGCGAGCGACTCGATGTCCACCAGCCGGACCCCGGCGAGCCGGTGCGCCGCCGCGTCCACGTCCCGGGGCATCGCCAGGTCCAGCAGGAACAGCACCGGCTCCGGCCGTACGGGCACGGTGACCGGCTCGGGCCTACGCCGCTCGGGGATGCGGCCGACGGTGGCGACGGTCGCGGCGAGCGCGGTGATCAGCTCCGCCTCGGCCTCCGGGCTGCGCCGGGCGGCCGTACGGCGGTCCACCGTCGCGTTGTCGACCCACGCGGCGTGCTGCTCCAGCGTCGCCGCGTCCATGCCGGCCACGGCGGCCTCGCCCATCACGGAGAAGCCGGGCTGCTGCACCGCCGACAGGTCCAGCGGGCAGCCCTCGTCGGTGCCGACGGAGGTCGGCGGCAGCGGCGTGACGACGTCCGCGGGCGGCTCCTCGTCGAAGGCGACGGGCGCTCCGGTACGGCCCTCGACGGCCGTCGCGACCGCCTCCGCCGTCAGCACCAGGCCGGTCGCGCCCGTGCAGGAGACGGCGACGTCAGCACGTGTCAGCTCCTGGGGCACCGACTCCATCGGGACCGCCCGGGCCATGACGTCCGTGTCGTCGGCCTCGGTGAGGATCCGCGCCAGCCGCTCGGCGCGGTGGAAGGTGCGGTTGGCGACGACGACCTCGGCGACCCCGGCGCGCGCCAGCGTCGCGGCGGCCAGCGAGGACATCGACCCGGCGCCGATGACCAGCGCCTTCTTGCCGCGCACCCAGCTCTGCACGTCGGTACCGCGCGCCAGCTGCTCCAGGCCGAAGGTGACCAGCGACTGCCCGGCGCGGTCTATCCCGGTCTCGGAGTGGGCGCGCTTGCCGACCCGCAGGGACTGCTGGAACAGGTCGTTCATCAGCCGTCCGGCGGTGTGCAGCTCCTGCGCCCGGGCCAGCGAGTCCTTGATCTGCCCGAGGATCTGGCCCTCGCCGACGACCATCGAGTCCAGCCCGCAGGCCACCGAGAACAGATGGTGGACGGCCCGGTCCTCGTAGTGGACGTACAGGTAGGGGGTGAGTTCCTCCAGGCCGACCCCGCTGTGCTGGGCGAGCAGCGTGGACAGCTCGGCGACACCGGCGTGGAACTTGTCCACGTCGGCGTACAGCTCGATGCGGTTGCAGGTGGCGAGGACGGCGGCCTCGGCGGCCGGTTCGGCGGCGACCGTGTCCTGGAGCAGCTTCGACTGGGCGTCCGCGGAGAGCGAGGCCCGCTCCAGGACGCTCACCGGGGCGCTGCGGTGGCTCAGCCCGACGACGAGGAGGCTCATGCCGGCATCACGGCGGGAACGTCCCCGTCGGGCCCCTGGTCGGTGGTGTCCTCACGGCTCGCGGCCACGGCCGGCACGGCCGCCTCGGACGCGGACTCCTCCCCGGCCTTGCGCTGCTCGTGGAAGGCGAGGATCTGCAACTCGATGGAGAGGTCGACCTTGCGCACGTCGACGCCCTCGGGGACGGACAGCACGGTCGGCGCGAAGTTCAGGATGGAGGTGACGCCGGCGGCGACGAGCCGGTCGCAGACCTGCTGGGCGGCGCCGGCCGGGGTGGCGATGACACCGATCGACACGCCGTTGTCCTGGATGATCTTCTCCAGGTCGTCGGTGTGCTGGACCGGGATCCCGGCGACGGGCTTGCCGGCCATCGCGGGGTCGGCGTCGATCAGCGCGGCGACCCGGAACCCACGGGAGGCGAACCCGCCGTAGTTGGCCAGGGCGGCGCCGAGGTTACCGATACCGACGATCACAACCGGCCAGTCCTGGGTGAGCCCCAGCTCACGGGAGATCTGGTAGACGAGATACTCGACGTCGTAACCGACACCCCGCGTGCCGTAGGAGCCCAGGTAGGAGAAGTCCTTGCGCAGCTTCGCGGAGTTGACCCCCGCGGCGGCCGCGAGCTCCTCGGAGGAGACCGTGGGCACCGAGCGCTCCGACAGTGCGGTCAGCGCGCGGAGGTACAGCGGAAGCCGGGCGACGGTGGCCTCGGGAATCCCTCGGCTGCGGGTCGCCGGTCGGTGAGTTCGGCCAGTTGCCACGGTGCTCCTGCGGGTAGAGCGGGGCTGCAGGCGGTCATACGTCCCCAGACCGCCCCGTCGAATGCAGGCTATGTCTTTGTGAACGCGTGCACAAAGATGGTGTCCGTTTTGCCCGGCCAACGTGACCGGGGTCACGCGCCCCCCGCGCATTCGCGGGGAACCGGCGCACTCGCGCCCGCGCTCCTTGGTTGTCGGGGGCAAAACCGCACACTCTCCTCACGAATCCCGCCCCCGAGACCTGTTCGCCGTCGATCCTAAGCGACTTTTCGGAACACTTGGACTGTCCGGTCAGTTCCCTGTCACGTCGCCGACAGTTCCCTGCGCAGCCGTTCCTCGTTCACGCGCCAGAAGGTGTGCTGTTCGCCGTCGACGAGTACGACCGGGATCTGCTCCCAGTACTGGTCGTGCAACCGGGGGTCCTCGGTGATGTCCCGCTTCTCCCACGGCACGCCGAGATCACCGCACACCTTCTCGATCACGGCCTGCGCGTCGTCGCACAGATGACACCCGGGCTTGCCGATCAACGTCACGAGCCGGTCCTGCGGGGCTGGGCCCTTCCGGCGGAAGAGGGGACTCATGTCAGCCATTCTCGCGCGCCGCGAGCGCCCCTCCCAGATGTCTTCCCCGGCTTCCTCGACGTCCTCTTTAACGACACGGCCGCAGAGAGTTCACACCGTTCAAACCTCACCACCGGGGAACCACCGAACAGACTGGCTATGCTCACGCCATGGCCGCTCTCGGATGGCTCACTCCCCGTAGGCGCTCCGCCACGGCGCGGAGCGTGTTGGCAGGCGAGGCCTCGGCGGAGGCAGCGCGCAAGCAGTCGCAGGAGACCGAGGTCTCCGAGGTCGTCAAGCCCTCGGAGGAACCGGTGTTCCCGGTCCTCGGCGACGACAAGGCCGCCGCCTTCTTCGACCTCGACAACACGGTGATGCAGGGCGCCGCCCTCTTCCATTTCGGCCGTGGCCTGTACAAACGCAAGTTCTTCGAGACCCGGGACCTGGTCAGGTTCGCCTGGCAGCAGGCCTGGTTCCGCCTCGCGGGCGTCGAGGACCCCGAGCACATGCAGGACGCCCGCGACTCGGCGCTGTCCATCGTCAAGGGCCACCGCGTCGCCGAGCTCCAGTCCATCGGCGAGGAGATCTACGACGAGTACATGGCCGAACGCATCTGGCCCGGCACCCGCGGCCTCGCCCAGGCCCATCTGGACGCCGGCCAGAAAGTGTGGTTGGTCACAGCGGCCCCCGTGGAGATCGCCCAGGTGATCGCCCGCCGCCTGGGCCTGACCGGCGCCCTCGGCACGGTCGCGGAGTCGGTCGACGGCGTCTACACGGGCAAGCTGGTCGGCGAGCCGCTGCACGGCCCCGCGAAGGCGGAGGCGGTACGCGCCCTGGCCGCGGCGGAGGGCCTGGACCTGAGCCGCTGCGCGGCCTACAGCGACTCGCACAACGACATCCCGATGCTCTCCCTCGTCGGCCACCCCTACGCCATCAACCCGGACGCCAAGCTGCGCAAGCACGCCCGCGACCTCGACTGGCGCCTGCGCGACTACCGCACGGGCCGCAAGGCCGCCAAGGTCGGCATCCCCGCCGCGGCGGGCGTCGGCGCGGTGGCCGGCGGCACGGCGGCAGCCATCGCCCTCCACCGCCGACGCCGCTGACCCTCCGCCGCTGACCCTCCCCCAGGCCCCGCCGCCCCCTCCCGTCAGCCGCGGCCGGTCACACCCTTCTTCAGCGCGCCCACCGGACGACGCCGCGCCATGCCCACGCCCGCCGGACGACGCCGCGCCATGTCCACGCCCGCCGGACGACGCCGCGCCATGCCCTACCAACTGACCAATCCAATCGTCGTACCCCCGCAATCCCCACTCCACTCCCCCTTGTCCGCGCACCGCCACAACACGCCCTGGACCGACACGAAACTCGAACTCTTCCGATCAACAAACGGTCACCCTCCGCAACTTGATCGAGCGTCAATCGGCCACAGAAGCGACGCAATCGATGATTTGAGCAACTGGGCGTAGCAGCGCCTGCACGAAGCGTTATTCTCCTCAGACGCAAACCGGTACCTCTCCGTCGCTACGACGGGTGAACGGTCCCGCACTGCACGTGATGGAAGCTCTGCCTCTGGGAGTCTCGTGTACCCACACGTCGGGGTTGACGCCTCGGGCCTGGCTACGCTGCGCGCAACGGTCGCTACGGCCCGCGACCTGTTGCGCGGCTTCGTCCCCACCGCGTACGCCGTCCCCGCCTTCGCCGGCGCGCCGGCGGGCCCGTGCTACGCACTGGCCGACGGCACCGCCGCGGTCGGCAGACGAGGACGCGGTGCCGGCGCCGCCACCGCCCGCCGGCCGGCCGCCGACAGCGACAGCGCCCGCATGATGGACCTCGTCGAACGGGCCCAGGCCGGCGAGGCCGACGCCTTCGGCCGGCTGTACGACCAGTACAGCGACACGGTCTACCGCTACATCTACTACCGCGTCGGCGGCAAGGCGACCGCCGAGGACCTCACCAGTGAGACGTTCCTGCGCGCCCTGCGCCGCATCGGAACCTTCACCTGGCAGGGCCGCGACTTCGGCGCCTGGCTGGTCACCATCGCCCGCAACCTCGTCGCCGACCACTTCAAGTCCAGCCGTTTCCGCCTGGAGGTCACCACCGGCGAGATGCTCGACGCCAACGAGGTCGAGCGCTCCCCCGAGGACTCCGTCCTGGAGTCGCTCTCCAACGCCGCCCTCCTGGACGCCGTACGACGTCTCAACCCCCAGCAGCAGGAGTGCGTCACCCTCCGCTTCCTCCAGGGCCTGTCCGTCGCCGAGACCGCGCGCGTGATGGGCAAGAACGAGGGCGCCATCAAGACCCTCCAGTACCGCGCCGTCCGCACCCTCGCCCGTCTCCTCCCGGACGACGCGCGCTGACCCCGCCCGCCCCGCCTACCCTCGGCAACACCAACTCACGTTCAGTGAAAGATTGTTGACCTCCCCAGCCGATCGTCCGCAGTCCGTAACCCAAGTGCCGCGCCAGTCGTTGTGCGGGATACAGGCTCCCTGCGGTCACACCTCGACCGACCCCGATCACTCGATCGTGTGGACCGGTCGAGGGCGTGCAACCCTCAGGACCCCCGGGGAGTCGACCGTCATGACGAGAGGAGGTGCCGCCAGTGATCGCGAACGTATCGGCGCACCGGCGGGCGAACGCCTTCGCCCAGGCCCTGGAGGAACAGTCCGACCGGGGCACGGCGGCCGAGCAGTCCGAAGGATCGGCACCGGCCCCGGCCGCTGCGGACCAGACCGAGCAGGGCCGCCTCCTGGCCCTCGCGACGAGTCTCGCCGAGCTGCCCAAGCCGGAGCTCGACCCGGAGGTCAAGGTCGTCCAGCGCGCCCAGTTGGTCGCCGCGATGGAGGCCATGCTGCAGGCGGGCACCGCGGGCGAGGCGACGGACGCATCCGTACCCGAACAACGCTCGGGCCGCGCGCGGGGCGCCCACCGGGCCACCCCGCTGGGCAAGCTCAGACCACGCACACGGCTCGCCAAGGGCCTGACCGCGGGCGGCCTCAGCGTCGGCGTCGCCGCGGGCGCCTTCGGCGGAGTCGCAGCCGCGAGCTCCGACGCCCTGCCCGGCGACTCGCTGTACGGCCTCAAGCGCGGCATCGAGGACTTCAAGCTCACCTACCTCGCCGAGGGCGACGGCGAGCGCGGCAAGGGCTACCTCGACCAGGCCTCCACCCGGCTCAGCGAGGCCCGTCGGCTCATGGAGCGCGGCCGCGGCGGCGCCCACCTCGACCACGAGTCCCTCGGCGAGATCCGCCGCGCCCTGTCCGGCGTGCGCCACGACGCCTCCGAGGGCCACCGGCTGCTGCACGCGGCGTACGAACGCGACCCGGACTCCCTGGGCCCCATCCAGGCCCTGTCCGCCTTCTCGCGCTCGCACCGCGACGCCTGGGGCGCGCTGCGCGCCAAGCTGCCCGTCCAGCTCGGCGACGTCAGTCGCGAGGTCTCGTCGGTCTTCGACGCCATAGACCAAGAAGTGGCCCCGCTCCAGTCGCTGCTGCCAAAGGCCCCGGCCCAGGGCGGCGGCGGTGACGGCAGCGGCGGACCGGGCTCCGGCCCGGCGTCCACCGGCACCGCCGACACCGGCCACGCCGACACACCCGGCACCGGCGGTGGCGGCTCCGCGGAGGCCCAGCGCACCGAGGACAGCAGCGGCGACCCCAGCAGGTCGTCCTCCACCGGCACCGGCGACGACGGCCTGCTCGGCGGCAACACCGGCGGCCTGCTCGACCCGCCCCAGGACGCCGACAGCGCCTCCCCGTCCACGAGCAAGAGCCCGACCCGCGAGCCGGACGTCACGCTCCCGCCCCTCCTCCCGGGCCTGCTGCCCGGCCTGGGCATCGACAGCGAGGACACGCCCTAGCCGCCCCGCTCGTACGGCGATGGGGGCGCCCTTCCCACGAGGGGCGCCCCCATCGCCGTACCGCCGCTAGAAGAACACCGACCGTCGCTGCACCAGCAGCTTGTACAGCGTGTGCTGGATCTGTTCGCGCACCTGGTCCGTCAGGTTGAACATCAGCATCGGGTCCTCCGCCGCCTCCGGCGGATAGCCGTCCGTCGGGATCGGCTCCCCGAACTGGATCGTCCACTTCGTCGGAAGCGGAATCGCCCCGAGCGGCCCGAGCCAGGGGAAGGTCGGCGTCAGAGGGAAGTACGGGAAGCCGAGGAGCCGGGCGAGCGTCTTGGCGTTGCCGATCATCGGGTAGATCTCCTCCGCCCCGACGATCGAGCAGGGGATGATCGGAGCGCCCTGCCGCAGGGCCGTGGAGACGAAGCCGCCCCGCCCGAACCGCTGGAGCTTGTAGCGCTCCCCGAAGGGCTTCCCGATGCCCTTGAAGCCCTCCGGCATCACCCCGACCAGCTCACCCTGCCCCAGCAGCCGTCCGGCGTCCTCGGCGCAGGCCAGGGTGTGGCCGAGCTTGCGGGCGAGTTCGTTGACGACGGGCAGGACGAAGACCAGATCGGCGGCGAGCAGCCGCAGGTGACGGCCCGCCGGGTGCTGGTCGTGGACGGCGACCTGCATCATCAGCCCGTCCAGCGGCAGCGTCCCGGAGTGGTTGGCGACGATCAGCGCGCCGCCCTCGGCCGGGATGTTCTCGATGCCCTTCACCTCGACCCGGAAGTACTTCTCGTACACCGGCCGCAGCAGCGACATCAGGACCTGGTCGGTGAGTTCCTCGTCGTAGCCGAAGTCGTCGACCTCGTAGTCGCCCGTGAGCCGGCGGCGCAGGAAGGCCAGCCCGCCCGCGACACGCCGCTCCAGACCACTGCGGCCCTCGCTCTCGCGCGGCTGCTGCTCACCCGTACCGGTCACGGGATCATCATCCTGCGGAACGGCCCTGGTGGGCAGGGCCTGGACCTCACCGGCCTCACCGATCTCACGGACCGGCGCCGGCTCGCCGTTGCCGCCGCGCCTGCTCCCCGCGCTCCGGCGCCGCGACGGCCGCTGTACGGCGCCCCCACGGGACCGGTCGTCGTCGAACGGAATGACCTTGGCGTCCGCCATCGTTGCTGCGCTCCTCAGTTGGCGCTCTGCGTCGGGGGGTGGCCGCCGCCCGCGAGGGGCAGCGCGGCGATCCGGTCGACGGCCCCGGCAAGGGCCTCGGGGGGCAGGAGACCCGGCCCCTGGCTGCGTGCGAAGTCCGCGAAGGTCTCCGCGGTGGTGTACCGCGGCGTGAATCCCAGCGTCTCGCGCATCTGGTCCGTCGCCACGACCCGGCCGTGGGTGAGCAGCCGGATCTGCTCGGGCGAGAAGTCCGTCATGCCCAGCGTACGCACGAGCGAGCCGGCCCAGGTGACGGCGGGCAGCAGCAGCGGCACGGTGGGCCGCCCGAGCCGCCGCGAGCACTGCGACAGCAGCAGCACTCCGTCGCCGGCGATGTTGAAGGTGCCGCTGTTGAGCGTGCCGCGCCGCGGCTCGTGCGCGCCGATGCGCAGCACCTCGATCACATCGTCCTCGTGCACGAACTGAAGTCGCGGGTCGTAGCCGAACACGGTCGGCAGCACCGGCAGCGAGAAGTACGAGGCGAGCGGGGTCTCCGCGGTCGGCCCGAGGATGTTGGCGAACCGCAGCACGCACACCGCGACGTCGGGCCGCCGCCGGGCGAACCCGCGCACGTACCCCTCGACCTCCACGGTGTCCTTGGCGAAGCCGCCGCTGGGCAGCGACTTGGCGGGTGTGGTCTCGGTGAACACGGCCGGGTCACGGGGCGCGGACCCGTAGACGTTCGTACTGGACTTCACCAGGAGCCGCTTCACGCTCGGCGACTTCTGGCAGGCGCCGAGGAGCTGCATCGTCCCGATGACGTTGGTCTCCTTGACCGTAGCCCGGCTGCCGCTGCCCAGCGCGGTGGCCGTCACGTCCAGGTGGACGACGGTGTCGGCGCCGGTCTCGGCGAGCACCCGCGCGATGGTGGGCTGCCGGATGTCGGCCTGGATGAAGTCGGCACCGCCCAGATGGTGCTCGGGCCGCACGGCGTCCACGGCGATCACCCGATCGACCTCGGGGTCCCGCTGGATCCGTCGTACGAACCGGCCCCCGAGCTGACGGGCCACTCCGGTCACGAGCACGACCTTGCCCAAGATCAGCGCCTTCCTTCCGCACTAGGTCCGGCTCTCGGTCTCGCACTGGTCACCCTGCCGCGTTCCCCGTCTGCGGGCCAACTTAGCGGGTCGACCGTGCGCTGTGACGACCGCCCGACGCACGACATGACGCGTCGCGCGGTCCTACGACCGGTCCGCCCGCCGCGGCTGTCCCGTCATACGACCGGAGTTCAGCCCGCCGCACGCGCCCCGGACATACGTGTGGCCCCCCACCGGTGTCCGGTGGGGGGCCACACGACGCTCTCGCGGCTCGCGTCGCGAACTTACTTCTTGTTGCGACGCTGAACGCGCGTGCGCTTCAGCAGCTTGCGGTGCTTCTTCTTGGCCATCCGCTTGCGCCGCTTCTTGATAACAGAGCCCACGACTACCCTCGCTCACTTCTCATCACTCGGTGCTGGGCGCCATGGGCCCATACGACCTACGAGGGGCTAGCCTACCCGCCCGAGCGCTGAGGGACGTAATCGAGGGGGCGGAAGGGGCCCGGACGTGCCCTGTACTGCTGTTGCCGGGCCCCGGCCGCCCTTGTCGTCAGGCGGTTTCCACCCCCACGTAGCTCTCGCGGAGGTATTCGTGAACCGCTTGCTCCGGGACGCGGAAGGACCGCCCCACCCGGATCGCGGGCAGATGACCGCTGTGCACCAAGCGGTACACGGTCATCTTCGACACTCGCATCACCGAGGCGACTTCCGCCACGGTAAGGAACTGAACCTCGTTCAGAGGCCTCTCGCCAGCAGCCATGACACACCTGAACCTTCCGCACTCGACTCGACGGCCACCGGCTTCCCCTTCCGGTGACTCTTCGTCGCTGCGTGCTCACTCCCCAATGTAGGGGCGGGTGATGCGAGTGGGGAAGAGGTGCACCCATCGGCGGCCTACTGTGACAGACACGCCCGATTGAGTACGTAGCGGGTCAGTGGCAGGTAGTGATCGGACCGCACGCCATCATCAAGTGGAACGACGACGGAGAGAAGCCCCTCTGCCTCCCCCACGAAGGGTGCGGGATCGTCGGTGTCCGCCAGGCCGATGGCCTCGAACCCCAGCTGACCTGCTCCGCAGACCCACCCGTGGTCCCCGATCACCAGCTCGGGCAACGGCCCGCCGGCCTCCTCCGCCGCCGCCAGCGCCAGTCGAACCGGGAGGGGCGAATGCGAGTGCGCACCGGTCGCACAACCGGGGCGCCCGACCTCGGAATCCCGCACCAACCCGACACCTCGGACGTAGTCCAGGGTGTGCGTGCGTAGACCGAACCGGGTCGTTATGTCGACACAGCGACCCTGCGCCGGGGTGAGGACAGCACATCCCGCCGCCGACAACGCGTCTGCCAGGGCGCCGTAGAACCCGATCAGCCGGTGCGGATGCCCGGTCCCCAGCAGCACGGGCGCGCCACGCCGGGCGACCGCCGCCAGCCGTCCGGCGAAGGCGTCCAGGGCGGCGAGGGTCCGCTCCGGATCGATCACATCATGCCCGGAAACACACCCAGGATCGGCCGAAACCCCACACTTGCGCGCCATCAGTGCGATCACGTCACGTAAGCCCCAGGCCCCTTCGGGATCGATTCCGAGCAGAACCCGAGGATCCCGAGCAGCGAACAGCCGATAGCTCCGCAGACTCTCCTCCCGGCAGGTCCCCACCACCCCCGACAGCCCCACCGCCACCAGATGACCCCGCAGGGCCCCACGCCCACTCCACACCCCAGCGATGCTGACGGACGGGGGCGGGGAGCGCCAGGAGAACGGGGGAAGGGGGCACGGTCGGCGTAAGCGGGGGCACCTCACGGCGGAGGATCGCGAAGATCGGCCCGTCCGCTGCCGCCCGGTTTACTACGCCAACAGCCCCCGCAGCGGGAACACCGCCCGCCGCGTGGCCAGCACAGCCTGATCCACCCGGTCGGCGGGGTCGTACCCCTCCTCCCAGCCCCGCCACCCCACAGGCCACCGCCCGTCCGTCATCCGCCCCGGACCCAGCTGCCGGGTACGGGCGAACACCTCCCGCCGCCACGACTCCGGAATCACCGTCTCCGGCGCCACCGGCGCCCCGGCCGCCACCCCCACCAGGTGCGCCCACGACCGCGGCACGACGTCGACCACCGCGTATCCACCCCCGCCCAGCGCGACCCACTTCCCCCCGGCGTGCTCGTGCGCCAACTCGTGGCAGGCCACCTGCACCGCCCGCTGCGCGTCCAGCGACACCGCGAGATGGGCCAGCGGGTCCTCGAAGTGTGTGTCGGCCCCGTGCTGGGTCACCAGCACATCCGGCCGGAAATCGGCGATCAGCTCCGGCACCACGGAGTGGAACGCCCGCAGCCACCCCGCGTCCCCCGTCCCGGCCGGCAGGGCGACGTTCACGGCCGACCCCTGCGCGGTGTCCGCCCCCGTCTCCTCCGGCCACCCGGTCTGCGGGAACAGCGTCCGGGGATGCTCGTGCAGCGAGATCGTCAGCACCCGCGGGTCCTCCCAGAACGCCGCCTGCACCCCGTCCCCGTGATGCACGTCGACATCCACGTACGCGACCCGCTCGGCGCCCAGCTCCAGCAACCGGGCGATCGCGAGCGACGCGTCGTTGTAGACGCAGAAACCCGCCGCGCCCCCGGGCATCGCGTGGTGCAGCCCGCCCGAGAAGTTCACCGCGTGCAGCGCCTCCCCGCGCCACACCGCCTCCGCCGCCCCGACCGACAGCCCGGCGATCAGCGAGGACACCTCGTGCATCCCGGCGAAGGCCGGATCGTCCATCGTCCCGAGCCCGTACGACGTGTCCGCCGCGCCCGGATCGGCGGACGCCGCCTTCACGGCCTCGATGTAGTCCTCCCGGTGCACGAGCCGCAGCGTCGACTCCCCGGCCGGCTTGGCGGACACGACGTCCACCTCCCGGTCCAGTCCCAGGGCGGACACCAGCTTCCGGGTCAGCTCCAGCCGGACCGGATCCATCGGATGGTCCGGCCCGAAGTCATAGCCCGTTACTGCCTCGTCCCACATCAGCTGTGCGCGGCCGCTCATGCCCGACACCGTATCGGTCCGGTTGACGATCGAACGACCGGGCATACACCAACGTCACCAGCACCAACACCATCGGCACCACCATCGCCCCGCGGTAGCTCCAGGCGTCCCCCAACGTCCCCACCAACGGCGAACCGATCAAAAAGCCCACATAATTGAATACATTCAACCGGGCGACCGCCGCGTCCGACGCCCCCGGGAACAGCCGCCCCGCCGCGGCGAACGTCTGCGGCACCACGACACACAGCCCCAGCCCGACCAGCGTGAACCCGGCCATCCCCACCCAGGCCCCCGGAGCGACGGCCACCACCGCGAACCCCAGCCCCGCCAGCAACGCCCCCACCCGCACCACCGTCACGGCGCCGAGCCGCCGCACCCCGAAGTCCCCGAGGGCCCGCCCGAGCAGCGTGGTCACCATGTAGACGTTGTACGGGACGGTGGCCAGCTGCTCACTGCTGCCCAGCACGTCCTGGAGATACTTCGCGCTCCAGTTGGAGACGGTCGAGTCCCCGATGTAGGCGAACGTCATCACCAGACACAACGGCAACAGCACCTTGAAGACGACGGCCCCCTCCCTCGGCACCGTCTCCCCCACGGCCTCCGCCTTCGCCCCGCCGTCCCCGTCCACGAACCACCGGCTCCCGACCAGCGCCGCCGGCAGCAGCACCAGCACCACCGGCAGATACGACACCCACAGCGCGAGCTCCCAGTGCGCCCCCGCCCACGCCAGCGAGGCCCCCAGGATCCCGCCCAGGCTGTACGCGGCATGGAAACCGAGCATGATGCTGCGGCCGTACGCCCGCTGAAGACTCACCCCGAGCATGTTCATCGAGGCGTCCAGCGCCCCCACGGCGAGCCCGAACACCGCCAACGCGATCCCCAGCTCGACCATCCGCTCCCCGACCCCCACACCGAGCAGCGCCAGGAGCACGACCGGCTGGGACCAGCGCAGCACTCCGCTGGGCGGTATCCGCTTCACCAGCTGCTCGGTGGCCACACTCCCGACGCCGGCCAGGACGGGCACCGCGGCGAGGAAGGCGGGCAGCAGCGCGTCAGACACCCCGTACCGGTCCTGGATGGCCGGGATCCGGGTCACGAGCAGGGCGAAGGCCACGCCCTGCACGAAGAAGCTGAACGCCAACGAGGCCCTGCCGCGCCGAAGCACTTCTGTCATGGCGGCGAGCGTAGGGCCCCGGCGTACGCCTGGATAGATCGAGCCAAAGATGAATTTCCCTCATCTTTGGCTCCGCTCTCACAGCAGCAGGTCAACCAACTCGCCCATGCCGACGAAGAGTTCGTCCGCACCCGTGAGCTTCGCGGCCGGCGTCATCGCGGTGAACCCGTATACGTCCATCCCCGCGGCGACGGCCGCCTGCACTCCCAGCGGACTGTCCTCGACGACGACACACCGCTCCGGCGCCACGCCCATCCGCTCCGCGGCGTACAGAAAGAGATCGGGAGCCGGCTTGCCCCTCCCCACATCCTGCGAGCTGAAGACCCGCGCCTCCTCGAACCACCGGTCCAGCCCGGTCGTCCGGTGCCCCACCCGAATCCGCTCATGGCTCCCGGAGGAGGCAACACAGTACGGCACCCCGTCCGCGGCCAGCTTCTCCAGCACCCCGACCACACCCGGCACCGGCTCCAGCTCCCGCTCGAAGGCCGCGAACACCCGCCCGTGGAAGACGTCGTCGAACTCAGCCGGCAGCCGCCGCCCCGTCCGCTCCTCGATGAGCTCATGGATCCGATGCATCGCCGACCCCATGTAGTCCCGGATGGACTCCTCATACGACGTCGGATGCCCGAGCTCGGTCAGATAGGCGGCCAGCAGCCGGTTGGATATGGGCTCACTGTCCACGAGGACACCATCGTTGTCGAAGATCACGAGGTCATAGCGCATGATCAGACCCTAGACCGCGGATCACGGGCCCGGCCGGGGAATGCCGACCGGGCCATGACGACCGCCGAGGACCGCGCCGGCCGTGCGGCTCTACGCGCCGATCTTTCCGACACCCGCCCCGGCCCGCACCAGCGAGGGCACGTTGGCCGCCGGGTCCAGCGTGTACGAGTAGAAGGTCCGCGGCTCGGACACACTGCCGTTGGTCTCGCAGGCCCCCGAGTTGACGAACTGGTTGTTGCGCTGCACCAGGCGGCCCGGCCCCGAGTCCGCGTACCCACTGGCCGAGTAGCAGGGGTGGGCGACGTTCTCGAAGTAGTTCCCCTCGACCAGCACGCCGGCGTTCATCGTCGACGCGATCCCGTACAACTCGTTGTTCCGGTAGTAGTTGTTGTACACATGCACCGGCTCACCGAACCGCACACGGGGGTTCCGCTGCTTCGACCCGTCGAAGAAGTTGTGGTGGATGCTCACCTTCAACTTGCCGGCGTCCTGGCTGCCGTTGCCGTCCGAATGGCCGATCAGCATGTTCTTGTCGGTCTTGTTGAACCAGTTCCAGGACACGGTGACGTACTCGGCCGCCCGGTTGATGTCGAGCGCGCCGTCGACGGGGGCGACGAACTCGTTGTGGTCGATCCAGATGTGATGCGACTGCTGCCCGATGTTGACGGCGTCGTCCTCGGCGTTGGTGAACTTGATATTGCGCACGATGACGTTGTACGAGCGGTAGAAATCGAGCCCGCCACCATTGATCACGGCCGACGAACCGACCCCGACGATGGTCTTGTTCGGGCGCACGCCCTGCTTGCTGGTGATGTCGATCGTGCCCTGGACCTTGATGGTCATCGGCCCGACCGTGTCGATGTACTGCAGAAACTGCTCTGAGGTGGTGGCGGTGACGGTCGGGCCCCCGACGCCGCCCGTGGTCCCGTTCTGCCCGAGCGCGTTGACGGCGGCGAAGCCGGTCGGAGCCGTCTCGGCCGACACCGCCGCCGAACCCGCCCCTTCCGCGGACGCGACCCCACCGCTCCCCAGCGCACCGAGCAGAAGGGCCAGAGCCAGCGTGAACGAGGACGATCTCATGAGTACCTCCCCGGTTAGAAAGCGCTTTCCAAACGGTGTCGAAGGTAGGGGTGTGGTGTGCCCATGTCAACGATGGGTTACGGCCAAATCGCCGGCCGCCCGAGCGTCCCCGGGCATGCGGAAAGCCCCGTACCGGTGAACCCGGTACGGGGCTTTCTTCAAAGTTTGTTCGGCGGCGTCCTACTCTCCCACAGGGTCCCCCCTGCAGTACCATCGGCGCTG
>NZ_BQUN01000115.1 GCF_026008495.1 Streptomyces sp. A012304 | reverse complement strand
GCCGCCAGGCCCGCCGGGGCGGTTTCGGCGAGGGGGACGCCGTAGCGGGCCAGGCGCAGGGGCATCAGGGATTCGACGGGGGCCTTGCGGCGCCAGCCCCGGCCGAAGCGGGAGCGCAGCCGGGCCTGGTAGACGAGACGTTCCTGCTCCAGCTTGATGACCTGTTCGTAGGAGCGCAGCTCCCACAGCTTCATGCGGCGCCAGAGCAGGAACGTGGGGACGGGGGAGAGGAGCCAGCGGGTGAGGCGGACTCCCTCCATGTGCTTGTCGGCCGTGATGTCGGCGATGCGGCCGATGGCGTGCCGGGCCGCCTCGAC
>NZ_BQUN01000114.1 GCF_026008495.1 Streptomyces sp. A012304 | reverse complement strand
GTCCACACAGTCCTCATGCCCCTGAACACGGCCAGCAGACAGACCTAACGGAGTCCTACTAGTGCTGTGACCGCATAGGTTCACCGGGTTGGTGGTCGTGGCGGTTGGATGTGCGGTGACGTCCGATCCGACTGCCGGAGGTGCGGTGGCCGAGCCTGTCCGTGTGCGCAGACTGACTGACCAGGAGGGGCAGAAGCGCTTTCCCGTTCACAGCACCAGGTCGCCTGGCACATTGATCGTCTTGTACTCCAGGAACGAGCTGAGGCCCTCGGGCCCGAACTCGCGGCCGATTCCG
>NZ_BQUN01000113.1:91424-94947 GCF_026008495.1 Streptomyces sp. A012304 | reverse complement strand
GGCGGGGGTGGGTCGGGTGGGGACGGTTTCCAGGAGGAGCCGCTCCATCGGCGTCACCGGGCGCCCTCGCGGCTGTCGAGGTCGGCGAGCCAGGCGGCGCAGACGGCGGCGATCTGGACCAGCTCGGTGCGCAGCTTGGCGGGGTCGGCTTCGGCCATGGCCTCGAAGACCTCCTCCAGGAGGACGTGGCCCCAGGTGCCTTCGCCATCGTCGAAGGCGCGCTGGCATTTGCGGCGCCAGAAGTCGGCGAGCTTCTCGCTGCCGGGGTAGCCGGTGCCGTCGGGGTGGTGCTGCTCGCCGAACTTGGTGAGCTGCCGCTGACGCTCGGCGTCGATCTCCTCGGCGATGGCGCGGAGGCCGGGGGTGGTGAAGATGGTGGGGTAGCTCATCGGGGTGCTCCTGGTCGCGCGGTAGGGATCGTTTGGGGTCGTACGGTTGTTGTGGCTACACGGTGCGCGGGGTGGCTCCGTCGAGGAGCGGCTCCCAGATCGAGCGCACGTAGTTGGCCTTGCGGGTGAGCCATTCGCGGATGGCGGGCTCGTCGGCCTCGGTGACGGGGCATTCGGTGGAGCGGAGGATGGCCTTGCGCTGGAGCACCCAGTAGACGTGCAGGGCCGGTCCCGGCATCTCGTCGCAGTCGCCGTCGTCGTGGCCGTCGCAGTCGGCGGGGCAGTAGTCGTCGGGGTCGGGGGTCTTCCAGTCCCAGCGGAAGACGGCGTTGAGGTCGTCGTCGAGGCTGCCCCACTCAGCGTGGAACTCGGTCCATGAGCCGTAGGTGAGGTGCTGGCCGTTCTTGTAGTAGTTGCCTTCCTGGCAGTAGTACGGGTGATCGACTTCCCAGAGGCGGGGTGTCGTCTCGGTGGTCATCAGAGGCTCCAGAGGGTGGGCTGCATGGGTTGGAGGTCGAGGGCGGTCTGTCCGGGGATCGGCTGGGGGTCTGTGGCTGGTGCGCGGATGGCGGGCGTCGTGCCGTTGAGGCGGCGTGCGCAGACGGGTCCGAGGCGGCGGGCGATGGAGGTGGGGTCGCGGAGGGGGCGACCGCACACGCACGTCACCGGGGCGGTCACGTGGTCTCGATCTGGAGTTGGCCGGCGGCTTCGATGGCGGCGCGGCGGCGAGTGCGGCTAGGTAGTCGGGCGTGTGGTCAGCCATGGCGTGCCTCGTTGTGCTCGTGGTCGAAGATCGGGTGGCCGACCCGGGCGAGGGCGCAGGTGAGGTCGTCGACGTTGGCTTCCCCGCTGTGCTGGACCTGGTCGATCCAGAGCTTGAGGACGTGCATGACAGCGGCGAGGTCCTCCTCGGCCTTCAGCCGGAACTGGTGAGGCGTCGTTCCTTCGCGGCGTTGCACGGTGACGGTGTACGAGTCGTACGGGGTGTCGCTGTCGCGGAGGTCCATGGACAGGGCCGGGGCCTGCATCTCTGTTTCGACGTAGTTCTCGGCTCCGTAGCCGTGGAGGATGCCGCGCATGGTGGCCACGAACAGCTTGAGGATCTCGGTAGCCTCTTCGAGTTCAAGGCAGACCTGGCCGTCCTTGACGGTGAGGGCGCGCAGCATGGTGCCGTCGGTGAGGATCTCGGCGGCGAGGTCTCCGAGGCCGCCCATGGCGTTGTCGGCGGCCTTGGTGAAGTCGGGTCGGCGGCCGGTGCGGCGCCAGTTGGTCCAGGATGCGGCGAGGGCGTTCTGGATGGCGGTGTGGGCCTGCTTCCAGCGCAGGTCGCGTTGTTCCTGAGTGAGTTCGGTGCTCACGGCTGGGGGTGCTCCTTGGCCTGCTCAATGTCGGCGGCCCGGTCGTTCAGGCCGGCGGCTTCGATGGCGGCGCGGCGGGTGTGGGCTCGGGTGGCGGCGTGGTGGTCGCGGTCGTAGTGGAGGTGGCAGCCGTGGCACATGGCGCGGAGGTTGGCGGGGTCGCAGTTCTCGGGGGTGTGGTCGAGGTGGGCGACGGTGAGCACGACCTTCGAGCCGGTGCCGTACGCGGTGCCGCCGTTGTGGTTGGGGCAGCGGCCGGTGTGGGTGCCGCGCCCGCACTCGCCGTGGCATTCGCAGCGGCCGGCGGCGCGGACGGTGCGGATGCGGAGGCTGATGGCCTTCCAGTCGGCGGGGTAGCGGTCGCGGTTCTCGGGTCGGATGGGGCTCATGGGGTGGTGTCCTCGGCTTCCTGGTAGCGGCGGGCGTGGACGGTGTGGCGGGCGCGGCCTTCGTCGTGGCAGGGGGTCCCGGGTTCGACCTGGCATTCGGGGCAGCACGCCGTCTGAAGGGCCCAGGTGTTCATGCGTTGCGGGTGGGGCTTGGGGAGGTGGCGGCCGGACTTGCGGAGCACGCACGGGGCGTGGACAGCGGCCCCGCAGTGCGGGCAGGGCACCGTGCGGGCGGGGTGGTGGCCGGCGCGCATCTGCTGGCGGAGCTGCGGCGGCATCGGAGCGACGTAGCGGCGGTTCACGACGCGCCTCCGCGGCGGAGGTCGGCGCCGTCCATCGGCACGACGGTGGTGATCTGCGCAAGGCGGGAGGTGATGCGGGCGCCGACCTTGTCGACGAGGTCCACCCCGTTGGGGTCGTGCGCGGGAAGGTTGCTCGTGATGATCAGCGGGCGGCAGTGGTTGTACCGCTCGTTCAGCAGCCGGTAGGTGGCTTCCTCGGTGAACTCGCTGATCTTTTCGGTGCCGAGGTCGTCGACGAGGAGGAGCGGCACCCGGGTGAGGCGCTTCAGTTCGGCTTCCGGACCGCGTTCGCTGCCGCCCGGGCGGAGCAGGGCGTACAGGTCGGGGGCGGTGTAGGCCATGACCTCGAACCGGTCGGGTCCGGTTTCGGCGATGCGGCGGAGGGCGCCGTAGGCCTGGTGGGTTTTGCCGGTGCCGAAGGGGCCGGTGAGGAAGAGGATCCCGGCGGTGCGCGGGTCGTCGATGACGTGGTCTGCCCAGGCGACGACGGCGGGGTGGGTGGCGGTGGCTTGCTGGTAGCGGTAGGGGGTGGCGGTGGTCCAGCGCTTGAGGGCGATCTCGGTGCGCTGCCGCCGGTGGTACTCCGGGTGGCCCGGTTCGTCGGGGGTGGGCTGGTCGTCGATGGGGCCGGCGGTGATGTGGCCGAGGCCGCGGGCGTCGAGCATGCGCTGGAGTCGGTCCATGACGGTGGCGCCTGCGATGGGTGCGGGGTCGGGCATGGTCAGAATCCGTTCTGGTAGACGGAGTGGTCGGTGGGCGGCTGGTAGGGGGTGTGGCCGCCGGAGACTGCGCGGAGGGGTGGCCGGTTGGCGCGCTCGGACGCGTACTTGGCGGAGCGGCGGGCCCACTTCTGGTACTCGTCGTTCCAGTTGTGGCGGCGCTGGCCGGTGGACCGAAAGTGGCTGACGAACTGCGCGGCTTCGTAGTCCGGGTCGATGCCTGCGCCGAAGGTGTTGACGGCCCAGCGGCGGAGTCCGTCGGTGAGGGTCCAGCCGTCGATGTCGATCGGGGAGGGGCCGGAGGCGTCGCGCTCGGCCACGGGCGTCAGGTGAGTGGTTACGGTCTGAACCCCCTCCTGGTTCATA
>NZ_BQUN01000113.1:52711-91282 GCF_026008495.1 Streptomyces sp. A012304 | reverse complement strand
CGTCCCCCCGCTCGTGACGTCGGCGTCCGGGCGGACGTCCACGTCCCCCCGGTCGTCCACGTCCGCCCGCTCCGAGGGGGATCCGCTGGTTGACCTGGCCCTCTTCGCTTCACGGGCTGCGCGGCCTCGCTCACGGGAGGACGCCAGCGTCCGGGCGGACGCCCGCGTCTCCTCGTCGCCCCCTGCGCGGCCTCCGGGAACGGAGCGCTCCATGGCCAGGTCGTAGACCTCGGGACGCTTGTCGACGGGAAGGTGGGCGACCTTCGCCGGGTCTCCGGGCCGGATGAGCTTGAGCTCTTCGAGCTGGCGGAGGTCGCGGCGCACGGACCGCTCGGACTTGCAGGTGTACGCCGCGAGCTTGGCCAGGGACGGGTACGCGCCCCGCCCATTGCTGTCGGCGTGGTTCGCCAGTCCCGTCAGCGTGGCGACGAGCTGCGCCGGCATGGGTGGCGCGAGCTCGATGGCCCACTTCATGGCATCGGTGCTCAACGGTCCTTCTCTCGATCGTGCTGATCAGGGCATGCGGAGAAAAGCCGCTGGTTCATGGCGGTCTGCTGGGCGGACCCTGCATGGAAGATCCTACCCGCTTTGGTGGCATAATGCATATGCAATTTGCGACCATGGTGCACTCGTAACGCAATGCGCCGTCTCGACGGGGCCGCTGGTGATCAGCTAGCCTTTTGGCATGGCAACCCGCGACCCGATGCCCAACCGTGTAGTGCGCGTCTCCAACGAGGACTGGAGCGCGTACCAAGCGGTGTGCGATGAAAAGGGCATCTCGCGGTCCGACGACCTGCGCATGTACATCAAGAAGGAGGTCGCGGCGTGGCGGAAGCGCCAACGCGACGCCGGCGCCGCCCGCAACATCGCCGACTCCTGACACCGCTCCTCCTCTCCTCGTCTTGGCCCCGTTTCGGCGGGGCTTTGTCGTGTGCGGCTACTGGCCGACCTCGGTGACGGGTCCGTGTTCGGCGACGAGAGTGAGGAGCGCTTCGTCGTCCATCACCCGCGCCCGATGCCTGCCCGGCGCCGGCCAGGTGCGGGCGACCATGACCATGCCGACACCGAGCGCGGACAGCGTTCCGCCCACCGCCGCGTGGAAGGCGCTCACCGCGTGGCCTCCTGCCGCAGGTCGTGCAGCTCGCGTGTGTCCGCGATGTGCGACGCCTGCAAGTCGTCGACCCGCTGTGCGAGGGCGCGGATCGTGCGCTGGGCCAGGTCGAGTTGACGGAGGAGTTCCGCGTCACCCTGGACGGGCTGCGGCTGCTGGACGGGGCTGTCCGGGCGCTCGTCGCGCAGCCGGGCGAGTTCGGCGCGCTGCTGGGTGATGGTGGCCTGCCGGTCCGCGGCGAGCTTCTCGGCCTTCTCCAGGGCGGCGGAGGTCTTCTCCAGGGCGGCGGCGGTGCGCTGCTGGAGGGTCTGGAGAGCGGCGTGTTTGGCGGCGCTGACGATCCTCATGCCGCACCCCCCACCGGGCGCAGCGGCCACGAGCCGTCCACCACGGCGTCTGGGTTTGCCTTCCGCAGGTACGCCTGGAACGACGCAGCCTGCGCAGCCGCCCAGTCCTCCTGCTGCTCGTGCAGTTCGTGGAGGAACGCGTTGCCGATCTCGCCGTACTGGGAGGCGATCCGCCACGCGACCCGGCAGGCAGCGAGCGCGTCAGCGTCCGCAGAGTGGGCACCTTCAAGCTGGACTTGGTAGTGCGCGCAGAGGTCGGTCAGCGTGCGCTTGCCGCGCCGGTACGGGTCGACCCGCTTGTCGAGGACGCGGGGGTCCACGACGTGGAGTTCGTCGCCGACGATGTCGGTGAGGGTCTTGATGCCGTACCTGCGAGCTTCACGGTCCAGCAGGGTCAGGTCGAAGGGGGCGTTCATGATGACCAGCGGGGTCCCGGCGAGGACGAGTTGGACAAGGCCGTCGACGAGTTCGGCGATGCCCTCCGCCGCGTCCTGGCCGTGGGCCCTGGCGTATTCGGTGGTGATGCCGTGCACGGCCGTGGCCTGCTCCGGGATCTCCACGCCCGGGTTGATCAGCCAGTTCGCGGCGGCCGGCGGGGTGCTGCCGCCGACCTCGACGATGCCTGCGGTGACGATGCGGTCCGTCTCAACGTCGATGCCCGTGGACTCGGTGTCGAAGCCGGCCAATCGGCCTGTGTGCCACATGGTGGTTCTCCTTGCTGTGTGGTTGCCTTGGGCCAGGCCGCCCCCGATACCCGCGGGGGCGGCCACCTGGTGTGCGGGCTACTTGCTGCCGGGCCGTGCCACGGCCGGCCACCCGGCGGGCTCCCGCTCGCCGTCGTCGACGAACTCCGCCTCGTAAGCGCCGTCCTCGTCCGGCTCCGGCTCGCCAGCCGGGCGCGCGTTCTCGGCGTCCTTCTCCGCAGCGATCTCCATCAGCTGCTTCGACAGCGGGTCCGTGCCCTTCGGGTGCACGGCGCCTGCCTGCCGGGCGTCCATCCACAGGTCGCGGACGTCGTCGGAGGTGAGGCAGCCGCGCGCGTCGGCGATCCAGTCGGGGCCCTTGGGCGCCTCGATCGCCGCCCGCGCCTGCCTGGCCGGGGCCAGCGCGGTTGCCGCAGTCATCGGACCGGCCAGCGCCTGCCGCGGGGTGATGTTGCGCAGCTCGACCACGACGACGGGAAACTTCTTCGTCTCCCCGTTCGCCACGCGCTGCCGCGGCTCGATCCGCAGGTTGACCGGGATGAAGCCCTTGCCGTCAGTCCCGGCGAGGACCATGTCGACCATGCCGCCCCACTCCTGCGCCGCGTAGAAAGAGTGGGTTTCGGCTCGCCACATGCCCATCCCAGACAGGTCCGGCAGCATCACGTTCAGCCGGGACGTGGTCGAGCACACGGTGCCCTTGCGCTGCTGGTGCCAGTCCTCGCCGAACCGGGCGAGGCAGATGCACGGCTGCCGCGTGAGGAGTTCGGTCTCGCCGTCGCAGCGGCGCTGGCAGCCGCCCTTGGACCACATCTCGTTGTACTGGTTCAGCGGGTCGCCGGGGGTGATGAGCGCCTCGATGCTGGACGCCTTGGTGATGACGCGCCACTGGGAGATCGTGGAGTTGAGCGGCGCCCACTGCTCGGGCTCACCGCCCCACAGTTCAGCCGCGCGGCGGACGTGCTCCTCGCTGTGCGAGGTGACGACCCAGGTTGCCGAGCGCATGGGGCGGTTGCCCTGGGTGTAGCCGGTACGCAGGCGGCCGTGCTCGGCGGCGCGGGCTTGGATGTTGCGGAGTCGGGCACCCATGTCAGGCGGCCTTTCGAGTCGTGCGTCGCTGCCGGGGCTTGGGCTCGTGCCCGGGAGCGAACAGGGCGGGATAGGTGGAAGGCGCGGCGTGCAGCCACTTCGTGGTTTCCAGCGCGCCGCGGAAGGCGCGGTGGGCTTCCCGGCCGGCGGGCATCGGGACCAGGGCGTGCGAGGCGGCGCGCAGGTTGAGGACGCCGGTGCGTTCGATGCGGGGCATCGGCTGCTCGGTGTCGTCGGGCAGGAGGACCGTTTCGCAGTAGCGGAGCGCGGCGAGCTGGAGCGTGTTCTCCGGGTACACCGACCGGGCTGAGCGGGTGGCGGACGACTTGTAGTCGATCAGCCACAGCTCCAGCCGGCCGCCCGGCCCGGTCGGCAGCCAGATCATGAGGTCGGCGGTGCCGGCGTAGCCCAACCGTCGGTGCAGGCAGGTGATCTCGGTGGCCACGATGTGTTCGTCGAGGTCGATGCCCCACGACGCGAGCCACAGGTCGAACTGGGCGAGGAACGGCAGGACTTCGGGGTCGTTCGGAATCGGTGCGCGCAGGGCGCGGGCTTCGGCTACGTCGTGGACGCGGTCGCCGAGGTCGGCGGCCTGCTCACGAACGCTCCTGTGAACGGCCTTGAGTTCCTTGACCAGCTCGGTCCGGTCGTCGGTGACACGTTCGGCGAGGACGTTCCACCGGTCGAGGGTGTACTCGACGGTGAGCTTCACGCCCCACGGCACCAGCGCCATGGACTTGTTCACCGCGGTGTCGATGACGTTGGTGACCGAGACGAGGTCCGGTCCGCCGGCGGGGTCGAGGTAGTAGCGGCCTCGCTCGGTCTCGCGGGCGTGCTTGGGCTGGGTCACCGGCTGGTGTCCTTCCGGTGGTTGGGGTAGAGCAGGGCGGCCAGGGCCGCGAGGTTCCCGGCGACGATGGCGAGGCAGCTCGCGGTAGCCGCGTCGTCGATCGGGGCCAGTGCGGTCGCGGTGACGGCGAGGGCGGCGGCCGTGAGGACGGTGGCCAGGTAGCGGATGCTCACTGGGACACCTCCTCGGACTTGGGCTCGTACCAGCGGCCGTCGGCCGGGCCGCGCTCGACCAGGTGCCCGCGGCGGGCGAGTTCGGCCAGGTCCCGGCGAGCGGTCCCCCGCTGCACCGGACCCCCGGCCGCGCGCCGCCTGCGGTGGAGGCGGCCCGCGCTCCAGCGGCCGGGCTCGGCTTGGAGCAGGTCCAGGAGGTCAGCGAGACGCTGCTCCCGGGCGCTCACCGGGAACCGTCCTGGCAGTCGTGGCGGGCGGCCATCGCGGCGAGGTCGAGGAGACTCGCCTCCCCCACGTGCTGGAGGAGTACGCCGCAGGTGCAGCGCAGCTCGGACACGGGCTTGTCGGTGCCGTCGCTGCGGGTGAACACGGGGGTGAAGGCGTTGAGGCGCCAGCCGAGCGCGCCCGCGTGGTCGCGGCCGGTGGCGTACGCGTCCCGGTACAGACGATCCGGATCGACAGCCATCGTCTGCGGCACGCCCGCGCCGCCCTCGGTGACGTCGACCCAGCCATCCGCCCACTCGTCGTCCCGAAGCGAAGCGGACTTCCACGTACGGCCCGACCCGGGCTGCTCGAACCCGAGGGCCCGGCGGCTGCCCATGGTGGGGTGGATGGCGACGGCCACGCACTGGAAGTTGGGGCGGTCCTCAGGAGCGCGGAACGGCTCGTCGGTCGTGTACGTGCGTCCGGGCCGGAAGAAGTCCGGCGGCGTGGCCAGCTCGTCGCGGGCGCTCATGCCGTCCTCCGGTCCTGCTGGCCGGGCACCGCGCGCGGCGCCGCGATCTCCGTCATCGCGTCCCGCAACTGCCGAACCCCGTCCCCGTACAGCTCGATCACGGGCTCGCCGACGAACTCGCGGAGGTAGCGCTCCATCCGCTCGTCGAACTCGTGCCGAGCGTGCGAGTCCTTGCCGCCGTGCTGCGCCGAGATCGCCAGGGCGTGCATGTCGGCGAACTCGGCGCCGAACCCGTGCGGGTCGTTGTCGGCCGCCTCGAACAGCGCGGCGAACAGGGCACGAACCAGGTAGCGCTCGATGTTGATCTCGGCGCCCCGCTCGGTCGCGGACACGGTGAACGGGACCGGCCCGTCAATGCGGTAGCTGTTCACCGGTCACCGTCCACGGCGATCTCCGGCTTGCCGTCCTCGTCGCGGAACAACTCCCAGTCGCCGTCGATGTTCAGCGACTGGTTGCGGTCCGACGACGCGCAGTAGTGGCACAGGGTCGGGGTCTCGGCCTCCAACGCGGCGGCTTCGAGCTGCTCCGGGGTGGCGTCCTCCGGGGCCTCGAACTCGACGACGCACGAGGCGGTCTGGGTGAGTACGGCGCGGTACTTCATCGGGCACTCTCCGGGGTGATCGTGGCGAGCATGAGGAGCGCGGCCACCGACACGGCGGCATCACGCAGAAGAGCGGCAACGCCGACCGGAGCCAGAACGGCAACAGCAGCAGCGCCAGGCGCCCACACAAGAGCAGCGACAGCGAACACAGCAGCCCACTCAGCAGGCGAATGCGTGTCGTACATCAGGCACCTGCCGTTTCAGCCAGCGCCTCACGCTGACGACGCCGCGCCTTGTACGCGATGACGTCCGCCGTGTTCGCGGCCGTGCACTCGGCACACCGACACCCGTGGTTCTTGTACGTCGACGGCTTCCCGTGCCCAGCCCGATCCGCGCTGGACGGGTCGTTCTTCCACCTCGCGCGAAGCTCAGCTTGGTGCAGGCGGTTCGCGTCGCGGCAGTCCGCGCAGCGGCAGCCCTTGGCGTACGTGCGGCGGTCACCGTGCCCGTGATCCACAGGCGGCCGCCCTCTCCGCCGCTTCGGTGCGGGTGCGGAGAGCCCGAGCATGGCGAGCAGCAGGCGGCAGTCGTCCGCGTTTTCGGCGTGGTCGGCGACGGTAAGCATCGCGCGGCGGGTGTCGGTCATTGGCCACCCCCCGTCTCGGGCAGGTCGTGCGACACCCGGTACGAGTGGTGCAGCGCGTCGTGGAACTCACCGTTCCCCTCACGCTGACCAGCCAGGAGCGCCCGCAGCTTCTGCACCTGCGGCGCCACGTCCTCGACAGCTGGTGCGACGTACAGGTCGTCCTGCGGGGAGGACGCCGTGCAGGTGCATTCCGGTCCGGCGCAGCACGACCGCAACTCGTTGGCTTCCTCGTCGTACCCGGCGACCATCCACTGCTCGGCCTCCCGGTCCCAGACCACGGACCACGCGGTGCGGTCCGTCAGGGTCCCGTCGAGGTCGATACCGACCGGCATCCCAACGGAGTGCGCGGCGTTGAGAGCGGCAGCGATGTCCACCCAGTACGACCGCTCGGTGCGCGGCACGAATACGTCGACGGGTTCGTCCTCGGCGTCCCGCTGCGGCGCGTCGCCCGCCGGCACCGGCAGTGCGAACGCCATACCCGCCAGGCCGTGCTCCGCCAACTCCGGCAGCGTCGCCATCACATACTCCGGACAACAACGCGGCGTACCCGCCACCACGTACAGGCCACGCCCGCCACGCGTCACCGCACGACGCTCCCAGCAGCAACCGTCCTGCGTGTTCACGACCAGCGGGTCGTGCGTCTCCGGCCCGCTCACGCCGCCACCCCGCACGCGCCCGCAGCCGCCTCCAGCATCGAGACCGCCGACTCCGTCGTCCGACCCTCCAGATCGCCCCACGCGTCCACGTGGGCCTCCAAGTCGAAGATCCCGCCGAACAGCGGGCCCTCGCCGTCGACCTCCAGCCGCAGCGCCAGCACGGCGATCGCCTTGTCCGCCAGCAGCGACGTCAGGTGCGGGTCACCCGTCGTCGCGCACTTCAGCGCCGCCACGATGCTCATCGGCCGCAGGAAGTGCGGCACGCACATCTCCCGGTCGAAGGCGTCCGGGACGAAGTCGCCCTGGTACAAGCCGTTCGCCGCGAGGATCCGGGCCGCCGCCCGAAACACCGCCGGCACAGTCGTCGGTCGCGCCTGCGGCGACCGATGCAGCGGCAGAACCCCGCTGCTGGTCTGAGATGATGTGGCCACGGTGGCCTCACTTTCTGAGTGGTGTGGCGCCGAGTCGTGGGGTCGCCAGGCCGGGCAAAGTCGGGCGGCCCTTCGGCGTGTTCGGGGAGTCAGGCGGCGGCCGAAACCGGCTTGCGGGCAGCCGGGCGGCGGCGCTGACGCGGGATCGTGCGGCCCTGACGCGGGTCGCCGGCGCTGCGGATCGCGTGGATCGCGGCGCGCTGCTCACGATCGGTGACGATCTTCCCGCTGCGGCCGTGACCGTTCCGGCCGCACAGGTGCGGGTTGTCCCGCAGGAGCTGCCGCAGCCAGGCCATGCCGCAACGCAGGACGTAGGCCGTCTCCTGAACGGTCATGAACTCCTGGTTGGGATCGGCCGGTGGCTGCGGCTGGTGGTACTTGCTCTTGTCCGTGGACACGGCTCAGTTCCTTTCGTGGCGTGGGGGTGGGTCCTCGGTGGGGCGAGGAGGCGTTCGCCGGAGGCGTGCATCGGTCGCGTTGAGGACTTGGCGGAGGCGCTTGTACGTCTTGGGGCCCATGCGTCTGCGGGTGCCGTTTTCCAGGTGGCTGACGTAGCGGGGGCTGATTCCCGCTCTGTCGGCCAGCTCGGTTTGCGTGAGCCCCGCTTGCATGCGCTCCTCGCGGATCGCGTCCCCGTTGACCTCGTAGGTCAGCGGTTGGTGCATGAGTAGAAACTAACCCTAGTTGACACTGGTTGTCTACCCCTTGATGGATGCAGATGACCCGAAGTAACCCTGAGGGTGAGGCGGTGATGGTTGGGGGTTACCCGAGGTATCACAAAAACCGGTCGTTTACCTGGTTGGAACTGGTTGGAACTGGCTAGCCCTGCGAAGATGTCGACATGGCAACTCGTGATCTAGACCGCCTCGCGAAGCGCGTGAAGGCGCACCGACATGAGCAGTACTCCTCGCGCGACGCCGCGGCGGCCGCCGCCGGCGTCACCCGCAACACGTGGAAGCGCGTCGAGGAGGGGCTGGAGGTCCGCGAGCTGACCTACGCGAAGGTCGACAGAGCGCTCGGCTGGGTCACCGGCAGCTGCGTCCTGATCGCGGAAGGCGGCGAGCCGTTCCTCGCCGCAGAGCTCTTTCCAGACGCCCCAATCGCCCCGGAGCCGTCAGAGGAGGAGGTGCGCAAGACCGCCTACGAGGCGGCGAGGGCAGCGATGCCGAGGACTCCGATCGGCGAAGTGGACGACTTCGTCGACAGGTTTGTGAAGGCGTTGCGAAGGGTCGATCAGTTGAGGGACGGCGACTGATCAGGCGTGATCGGCGTACAACCTTTTCGCCGTAACCTGATTGTGACCTTCCGTCGCTGCCGAAACTTCAGCAACACTCTGTTGCGGAGCCGTCACACGTGTAAGTCTGGCGGTCCACCCGGGGAGGTCCTGCGACAAAAGGGGGACCGGTGAGTTATGCCATCAACCTGGATCTTGGGCCGAATATCCTCGGATACCCGACCCAAGTAGACGGCGAGAGGGTATGCGTCCTGACCCCAAAGGCCGCTGATGACCGCGAGGTTCAGGCTCGTGTCAGGCGGTTCATGAAAGGTCAGGACCGGGATTGCAGAACCTGTCGCGGCTGCCCAGTCGGCACGACAGAGTAAGCAATCCGCACGCGGAGGCCGGCGGCAGGGGTGCTACGCCGGCGCATCCGCGTTTAACTCACTGCAAGGGGGATGGCATGCCTTCTGTGGAGGCGCGCGGCAACTCGATCCGCGTGAAGTGGTGGGGTGGCGAGTACCACCTTGACGCCGACGGCAAGCCGACGAAGCGCAAGAAGTACGAGAGCGCGAGCGGGCCTGAGCCGGGCGTCCCTTTCCAGGACGAGGATGAGGCCTACAAATTTGGCCTCGACCGGGAATCCGATGTGCGCAACAACCGGCATCGCCCGAAGTCTGTCGAGATGAACATGGTGGAGTACTGCGACATCTGGTTCAGCTCTCTGGACCTGCGCACCAGGACCATGGACAAGTACGAGTCGATTCTGAACGCGGTCATCAAGCCGTACTGGAGGCATTGGACCGTCGGCCAGATCACGCCCGTTGAGTACGACCGGTTCAAATCGTTCGTCGGGAAGAAATACTCGGAGCTGTACAAGCGGGGCGTGCTCAGCGTGTTCCGCATGCTCATGGACGACGCCGTCCTCAAGTACAAGCTCCGCGACGAAACCCCGGTCATCGACCAGAGGCACCGCGGCCGGTACGAGAAGAAGCTGACACGGCGCGCCAAGAGCGAGCTGCCCATCGAGGCTGTGCACCAGCTGGCCGTCAATGCCTACCACGTCTTCGGCTACTCAGGCTGGTCCTACATCTGGACCATCGCCTTCACAGGCATGCGGCCCCCGGGAGAAACCCAGGGTCTCCAGCGCGGATTCACGTCGGTGCACTGGCCGGCTTCAGATCCGGACCGGGACCGGCGGAAAGAGGCACGGCGGTACGACGGAATGCACGTGCTGCGGGTGCAGCATCAGACGTACTACTCCGGCGGGAAAGCGGTTCTGGCGGCGCCGAAGTATGACAGCCACAGGTCTCTCGTGATTCCCCCATTCCTTCATGAGCAGCATGAGGCGCTTCTGGCGTCGCACGACAAGCCGTGGCTGTTCATTTCCCAGACCGGCAAGCATCTGCTGAGCGTCGGCTTCACGAAGAACTACTGGTACCCCATCAGGGACGGCAGGGAAGAACGCAAGCCACGGCCCGGGTACGAACGGTACGCCCATGCAGCGCTGCCGGCGGTGGAGGAGATGGCAGGGCAGGACATCTACCGGCTGAGGCACTGGCACAAGGCGCTGCTGGACGAGCCGGGGGCTGACATCGCGGATGTGGCGAAGGAGGCCCGGATGGGGCATGAGATGCCGGGCATGGCGGGTGTGTACAGCGAGGTGACTCTGGCGATGGAGCGTCGGGTTGTGGAGTACCTTCAGGGTGTGTGGGAGAAGCGGGTTGTGGCGGCGGGGTTGTGGATGCCTCCGTTTCCCATCGGTCTCCCAGATGATCTTCTTGAGGGGTCGTTTTCGCTGTTCAGTGGGCTTCCTTCGCTTGAGCTTAAATGACACAGGATGTCAGTGGAGCGGTCCTAGCGTCGCGCCATGGCCTTCAAGGAGAAACTCCTGACCGTGCCGCCGCCCATCGAGGTGGCGGGACGGCGGATCAAGCGCTACCACGTCACCGCCGACCCCGCGGGCATCGCGCCCGAGGTGGAGCGGGCGGCGTACGCGATCCTGCCCGAGCTGCTGCCGGAACCGGACGGGACCGCGCCGGTCACCTTCGTCGTGCTGCACCGGGGCGACGACGACGGCGCCTATCTGAACGCGTACAGCTGGGTCTGGGACAACGTCCTGCACTTCGGGGGCGCGGCGGCGGGCCAGCCGGTGCTGGGCTGCCCGGACCGTGACCCCACCCACTTCGTCGTCACGGACAAGCCGTGGATCGGCTGTGTGTGGGAGCTGCCGCCGATCGTGCACGAACGGGACGCGTGGGTACGGCACCTGCTGTCCCCGCAGGTCCCCGACGTGGACGCCTACGTGCACGACTCACTGACCGCCGTGACCACCGGAGAGCACTGATGAGCGGCCCGCACGACTTCGACTTCTTCCACGGCGACTGGCACTGCGTCCACCGCCGTCGCACCGACTTCCTCGACCCCGACAGCCCGTGGGAGCCGGAGTTCAGCAGCACCAGCCACTGCCGGCCGCTGTTCGACGGCGCGGCGAACATCGACGAGATCGACATGCCGCACCTCGGCGCGAAGGGGCTGACGCTGCGGCTGTTCGACCCGTCGACGAAGCTGTGGTCGCTGCACTGGTCCTCCAGCACCACGGGACGGCTGTTCCCGCCCGTGTCCGGTCACTTCACGGGCGACCGGGGCGAGTTCCACGGCGACGACACCCACGACGGCCGGGACGTGCGCGTCCGCTTCGTGTGGTCGGGGGTGTCCCCGGCCTCGGCCCGCTGGGAGCAGGCGTTCTCGGTGGACGGCGGTCGGACCTGGGTGACCAACTGGATCATGGACTTCACGCGTCCCCCGACGGCCCGGCCGGCTTGCGGAACGCCCGGAGCGTGAACCAGGGGTCGGGCCGGGGCCGGTCCTGGTCGGGCAGCCGGGCCAGCCGCTCGGCGAACCGCTCCGCGAGCGGCTCCCCGGGCGGCAGCGTGACGAACCAGCCGCGTCGCAGGTCGGCGATGGTGCGGCGCGGGCTGCGGCCCTGGCCCCGGCCCGGGAAGCGGGCCTGCCCCGCCGGGACCAGGCCGCAGGCGACGGCGTACGACTCGACGAGCGCCGCCTCGTCGCGGGCGGCGCTGCGCGGCCGGGAGGCGAGCACGGCGTCGATGTCGCTGCCGACGTTGTGCGCGGCGGCCTTGTCGACGGTGGTGACGTACACCCCGCCGGGCCGCAGCATCCGCGCGCACTCGGCGACGATCCCGCGCACGTCCGCGGCGGGCTCCACCAGGTGCAGCAGCCACACACTGCTCACGGCGTCGAACTCACCGTCCCGGAAGGGCAGTCGGCGGCCGTCGGCCCGGACGACGGCACCGGGCAGGCGTACGGCGGCCTGGCGGACCATCGCGGAGGCGAGGTCGACGCCGGTCACCCGCAGCCCGTCGCGGCCCGCCGCGAGCCGGCGGGGGACGATGCCGGTGCCGCAGGCGACGTCGAGCAGGCTGCGCACCCCGCCCGGCACCAGCCCGAGCACGGCCTCGGCGGCGGCCGCCGCCCGGGGCTCGCCGCCGCGCGAGGCGTCGTAGCGTTCGGCTTCCTTGTCGTAGTCCAGCATGCGGGCCCCCCTGTCCCCCGAGGTCAGTGGGCGCCGTGGCCCGGCGCCAGTTCCGCCACCCGGCGGGCCAGCTCGAAGTCCCGTTCGGTGAGGGCGCCGCCCGCGCTGTGGGTCCGCACCGCGAGGGACACCGTGTCGTAGCCGAGGGTGAGCTCGGAGTGGTGGTTCAGCTCTTCCTGGATCTGCGCGACATGGATGACCAGGGCGGTCGCGGCGAAGTGGGAGGCGAGGCGGTAGGAGCGGGTCAGCCGGCCCGCGTCGAGGGACCATCCGGGCAGCTCCGCCAGCCGGTCCTCGATCTCCTTCTGCGACAGCGGTTCGACGGCCATGGCCGGCTCCCTTCGTGGGGGTCCCGTACCCGTCTCGGGGGGGGGCGTGCTACCCGTCCAGCCTGCCACAGCCGGGCGACGGCGGCCCTGGTCAGAAGGCTTTCCCGGGAGCGGGGCGGATACGCCTGCGGGTGGCGCGGGCACCTGCTCGCGCACGCCCGGCCGGCGGGTACCCCGGCCGCGTGTTCACCGGGTGTCCGTCCCCCGGCCGCCCCGTCGGCGGGCGGCCGACCGTGTGGTCCGCGCCGGTGCGGGCTCGTGGCCCGGCCCGCCTCTCCACTACGGTCGTAGGCATGACCACCGGCATGACCGACCCCGCGCCCCTCGCCGTCGCCGCCCCCGCCGTCCGCAATGCCGCGCGGGGCGCCGGACAGGGCGGCCCCGGACCGGGCCCCGGGCAGGGTGTCGGCCCGCTGCTGCGGGCCTGGCGGGAGCGGCGGCGGGTCAGCCAGCTGGAGCTGGCGCTGCGCGCGGACTCCTCCGCCCGGCACATCAGCTTCATCGAGACCGGCCGGTCCCGGCCCAGCGAGGAGATGATCCTGCGGCTGGCCGAGCACCTCGACATCCCCGTACGGGAGCGCAACGCGCTGCTGCTGGCGGCCGGTTACGCCCCGCACTACCGGGAGACCCCGCTCGACGACCCGGCGCTGGAGACGCTGCGCGCTGGCATGGAGCGGCTGATCCAGGGCTACGAGCCGTATCCGGCGATGGTGGTCGACGCGGTGTACGACGTCCAGGCCGCGAACCGCGGGATCACCATGCTGCTGGAGGGCGTCCCCGAGTTCCTGCTCACGCCCCCGATCAACGCGATGCGCCTGACGCTGCACCCGCGGGGGCTCGCGCCGCGCATCCGCAATCTGCGCGAGTGGCGGGGCCATCTGCTCGCCCAGATGGAACGGCAGATCGCCCTGCACCGCTCGGCCGAGCTGCGGGCGCTGTACGAGGAGGTGACCGCCTACCCGGTGCCGGAGAGCGCCGCGGACCGTGAACCGGCCCCGGCGGTGCCGTACTTCGCGCTGCCCATGCAGATCGAGCACGGGGGCCGCACGCTGTCGTTCACCTCGTCGATCTCCACGTTCAACACGCCCATGGACGTGACCGTCGCCGAGCTGGCCATCGAGACGATGCTCCCGGCCGACCCGGCGACGGTGAAGTACCTCCAGTCCCTGGTCGGCTGACCGCCGGTCAGCCGATGCGGGAGGTCAGCTCTGGCGCGCCTTCAGGGCGTAGTGCTGGAGCCCGGCGAACCCGGCCACGGTCAGCGCCTGGAGAACCGTCCACACCCCACCGACCGTGGTCGGCGACAGCCACACCGTGAGCGCGACGAGGCTCAGGACCGACCAGACGATGTTCCCCTCGACCACCAGCCGCACGGGCAGCGTGGCCGGGTGGGGGCGGGAGGCGAGCAGGCCCACCCCGGCCCCGTACACCGCCAGGACCAGGCCGAGGACGAGCAGCAGCCCGGAGTCCACGCCGAGGAGACGGCCGAGCGGGCCGGAGGCGGCGAGGTAGGCGATGCCGTTGACCCCGGTCACCACGGCGTCCAGGGCGAGGAAGCGGCGCAGCGCGGTGTGCGGCTCGGCGGTGCGGGCCAGGGCGGTGAGCGCAGTGGGCTGGGTGGCGGACATGGGGAATCACCCTCCGTCGTGGTCGAGTCGGCGGCGGCGCGGGGTGGGCGCCCCGGATTCCGGACCGGAGTGCGCCGGCCCGGAACCCGGTGCCCTCACGATCCCCCGCGCGCCGGCACCCGGTCGATTACCCGCGAGGTAATGCGCCCGCCACCCCCTCGGGGCCCTGTCGCGGATCCTCCTGGGGCCTGTCGAGGAGCACTCCGAGGGCCGGCTGTGGAGCACACCGGGGGGGCCTGTTGTGGAGCCTGCCGCCCCGGAGGGCACCCGTGGTGGCGAGTTCCTCACCGTCGGACCGGTGAGAGCAGGGCCGGAACATGACACACTGGCCCGCGTCCTCGACACGTAGGGGAGACGTGGCGTGAGTGAACGGCGGCCCGCGCCCACGGTGGGCCAGGTGGTACTCGGCAGGCGGTTGCAGGAGCTGCGTGAGGCGGCGGGCCTCGGCCGCGAGGAGGCGGCCCGCGCCCTGCGCGTCGCCCCCGCGACCGTACGGCGCATGGAGACGGCCGAGGTCTCGTTGAAGATCCCGTACGTGCAGGTGCTGCTGGAGACGTACGGGGTGCCGGAGGACGAGGCGCGCGCGTTCGTCGACCTCGCCGAGGAGGCGAACCGGCCGGGCTGGTGGCAGCGGTTCCACGACGTGCTGCCGGAGTGGTTCAGCCTGTACGTGAGCCTGGAGGGCGCGGCCCGGCTGATCCGCTCCTACGAGCCGCACTTCGTGCCGGGGCTGCTCCAGACGGAGGCGTACGCGCGGGCCGTCCTGGAGGCCGGGACGGTGGGGCAGACTAGCCCGGAGGCGCTGGAACGGCACGTGTCGCTGCGCATGGCCCGGCAGCGGCTGCTCGACGGCGCGAACCCGCCCCACCTGTGGGTGGTGATGGAGGAGACGGTGCTGCGCCGCCCGGTGAGCGTCGACGCCGCCGTCATGTACGAACAGATCGACAAGCTGCTGGAGTACGCCGGGCACGACCGGGTCACCCTGCAGATCGCCGAGTTCGCGAGCGGGCCGCACCCGGGGCTGTCGGCGCCGTTCTCGCTGTTCCGGTTCGCCGAGCCGGAACTGCCCGACATGGTCGTCACCGAGTACGTCTCCGGCGCCCTGTACCTGGACTCGCGCAAGGAGGTCTCCGCGCACCTGGAGGTCCTCGACCATCTGACGACGCACGCCGCGTCGGCGCGGCGCACCGAGCAGCTGCTGCGGGAGTTCCGCGGCGACCTGTGACCGGGGCCCCCGGCGCGCGCCGTCCGCGCGTCAGGCGGCTCCGCCCCGCCTGTCCCGTTCGTCGCGGTCCTCGTCGACGATCTCCGCGTCGACGACCTGGTCGTCGTCCTGCGGCGAGGTGTGCTCCTCGGCGGTCGGCTGCCGCTGGTCGGCGGCCTGGGCGTACATCGCCTGGCCCATCTTCTGGCTGACGGCGGCGAGCTTGTCGACGCCGTCGCGCAGGGCGTCGGTGCCGGCGTTCTCCGCCAGCAGCCGCTTGACCTCCGCGGCGGCCGTCTCGACCTCGCCCCGGGTGTCGGCCGGTACCCGGTCGGTGTTGTCCCGCAGGAACTTCTCGGTCTGGTAGACGAGTTGCTCGGCCTGGTTGCGGGTCTCGGCCTCCTCCCGGCGCCGCCGGTCCTCCTGCGCGTACTGCTCCGCCTCCCGCATCATGCGGTCGATGTCCTCCTTGGGCAGGGCGGAGCCGCCGGTGACGGTCATCTTCTGTTCGCGGCCGGTGGCGAGGTCCTTCGCGGAGACGTGCATGATGCCGTTGGCGTCGATGTCGAAGGCCACCTCGATCTGCGGCACCCCGCGCGGGGACGGCGGCAGTCCGGTGAGGTCGAAGACGCCGAGCTTCTTGTTGTACGCGGCGATCTCGCGTTCGCCCTGGTAGACCTGGATGCCGACGGAGGGCTGGTTGTCGGTGGCCGTGGTGAAGATCTCCGAACGCCGGGTGGGGATCGTGGTGTTGCGCTCGATGAGCCTGGTCATGATGCCGCCCTTGGTCTCGATGCCGAGGGAGAGCGGGGTCACGTCGAGCAGCAGGACGTCCTTGACGTCGCCGCGGATGACGCCGGCCTGGAGGGCGGCGCCGACGGCCACCACCTCGTCGGGGTTGACGCCCTTGTGCGGGTCCTTTCCGGTCAACTCCCGTACCAGATCGGTCACCGCGGGCATTCGGGTGGAGCCGCCGACCAGGATGACGTGATCGATCGCGGACAGCTTGATGCCCGCGTCCTTCACGGCCTGATCGAAGGGCGTCCGGCAGCGGTCGAGCAGGTCGGCGGTGAGCTCCTGGAACTGAGCGCGCGTCAGTTTCTCGTCGAGGTGGAGGGGGCCCTCGGCGGAGGCGGTGATGTAGGGCAGGTTGATGGTCGTCTCGGAGGACGAGGACAGTTCGATCTTCGCCTTCTCGGCGCCCTCGCGCAGCCGTTGCAGCGCCATCTTGTCGCCGGAGAGGTCGATGCCGTTCTGGCCCTTGAACTTCTTCACCAGGTGCTCGACGATCCGCTGGTCCCAGTCGTCGCCGCCGAGGTGGGTGTCGCCGTTGGTGGCCTTGACCTCGATGACGCCGTCGCCGATCTCCAGGAGGGACACGTCGAAGGTGCCGCCGCCGAGGTCGAAGACGAGCACGGTCTGCTCCTCGCCGCGGTCGAGGCCGTAGGCGAGGGCGGCGGCGGTCGGCTCGTTGATGATCCGCAGCACCTTCAGCCCGGCGATCTCCCCGGCCTCCTTGGTGGCCTGCCGCTGGGTGTCGTCGAAGTAGGCGGGCACGGTGATCACCGCGTCGGTGACGTCCTCGCCCAGGTAGGACTCGGCGTCCCGCTTCAGTTTCTGCAGGACGCGGGCGGACAGCTCCTGGGCGCGGTAGCGGGTGCCGTCGACGGAGCCCTGCTCGGGGAAGCGCCAGTGGGCGTCGCCCATGTGGCGTTTCACGGACCGGGCGGTGCGGTCGACGTTGGTGACCGCCTGCCGCTTGGCGACCTCCCCGACGAGCACCTCGCCGTTCTTGGCGAAGGCCACGACCGACGGGGTGGTCCTCGCCCCCTCAGCGTTCGCGATGACCGTGGGTTCGCCGCCCTCCAGCACGGCCACCACCGAGTTCGTGGTCCCGAGATCGATCCCGACCGGACGTCCCATCGCTGTCCCCTTCCGCCAGGGAGCCCCGCGCTCGACGCCTCCCGGCACACAGCGGGAGCGGACTCGCGTCCATGGCCCGCCGAGGTCAGGAGCTCACGATGACAGGTGCCCCGCGGCGAGGTTTCGATGCGGATCCCCGCGCAGCTCCACGGCCCGCCGCGGCCGGTCGGTGATCAGCACGTCGACCCGCCCGTCGGCCAGGAAGGCCCGCAGGCCGGCGTCGTCGTTGACCGTCCACACCATGGTGAACAGGCCGTTGCGGGCCGCTCCGCGCAGCACGGTGGCGCGGGCCAGCCGCTGGTGCACGGCGACCCCGTGCGCCCCGCAGGCACGCAGGCGGCGCAGCGGGAACAGCTCACCGGCCCGGGTCGCCGCCAGCCGGGCGGGCGCGATCTCCCGGCGGTCGCGCCCCAGCGACAGGGCGGTGCGCACCCCGGGGAAGGACCGGGTGATCTCGGCGACGGAACGATCCTCCAGAGTGGTGGCGACGAACCCGTCCCGGCCGAGCAGCGCCACCGCCAGGTCGATCACCTCACGCTCGTACCCGGTCTCCTTCAGGTCGAGGTGTCCCACCAGCCGCCCGGCGGCCAGGGCCATGACCTCCTCGACGACGGGTACGGCGTACCCGGCGCGTGCGCACAGCTCGGCATGGGTGATCGCCGACAGTGGTGGTCCCGCCGGGCCCACGCGCGGGTCGTGGTGGACGACGAACACGCCGTCGGCGGTGCGCCGGATGTCGAACTCGACGTACTCGGCTCCGGAGGCGAGCGCGTCCTCGTAGGCCTCGCGGGTGGCGGGGCCACAGCGCTCGGAGCCGCCGCGGTGGGCGGAGACGGCAGGTCGTGACGGCATGCGTGTCCCTTCGGGCGCCGGGGCCGTTGCTTCCGCCCCTCTATACCCGACCGCTCCCCCGCGCGAACCGGCCGCCCCTCCCCGGACGCACCGGCCCCTCCTCACGCGAACCGGCCGGTCACAGGGTGTGCGACCGGCCGGTTCGTCCCGCGGTCGCGGGCGGAGCGGTGTCAGGCGAGCTTCGCCGACAGCGTGATCGGCACGGCCTTCAGGGCCTGGCTGACCGGGCAGTTGACCTTGGCCTGCTCGGCGGCGGCGAGGAAGGCGTCCTCGTCCAGGCCCGGGACGGTGCCCTCCACGGTGAGGTGGATGCCGGTGATGCCCTCACCCGGCTGGAAGGTGACGTCGGCCGAGGTGACGAGCTTGGTGGGCGGGGTGCCGGCCCCGGCCAGGGCGTGCGAGAAGGCCATCGAGAAGCAGCTGGAGTGGGCGGCGGCGATCAGCTCCTCGGGGCTGGTCTTGCCGTTCGCCTCCTGGGTGCGTGCGGCCCACGTCACGGGCTGCTCGCCGATGGCACCGGAGGAGTCGAAGGTGACGACGCCGTTGCCCTCGATCAGGCTGCCTTCCCAGACGGTGTGTGCGGAGCGCGTGGTGGCCACGGTTATTCCTTTCGCGTGGGTGTCCCGTCGGAACGGGTGTCCGTGCCCCCATCCGATCACACTCCGTCTCACCGCACGCGGCGGACCCTCCCACGCGCGGTGAACGGCAGTTGACGGCCCTGGCGGCTCGGATGCGCGTGCTCGTTTCAGGCGGCGCGCTCCTCCGGCGCCGTCTCCACCGGCACCTGCGGCCCGTTGGAGTCGCGCAGCCAGCGGCGCAGCACGCGGTGGACGTGCTCGGCGCCGATCAGGTCCTCGCCGTCCTCGACGGGTGCGGTCAGGGCGAGCGGGGACAGCAGGAACGGCCTGCCCTGGGCGCCGCCGAGGCCGCCGTGCGAGCCGATCTGCTCCTCGAAGGCGAGGACCTCGCCGTCGGCCGGGTCGTGGAAGGAGTTGACCATGATGTCGGCGGTGTGCGGGAAGGAGTGGGTGCGGCGGACGGCGTCGACGGCTCCCGGGCCGAACCCGGCGAGCGGGCCCGGTTCCTCGTCGAGCCGGTCCAGGGGGATCTCCGTGTTGTACGCGCCGAGCACGACCCCGCCGTGCTCCTCGCTGCGCACCAGCAGGAAGCCGATGCCGGGGTGGTTGGCGAGCGTGGGCAGCAGGGCGGGGTGGCGGGCGTCGATCTCCTCCTTGCTCATCCGGTGCGGGACGTCCGGGAAGGAGATCAGGCCCAGGTTGCCCGAGGCCAGCACGATCGGCTCGGAGTCGCGGGACGGGCGGTGCTCTTCGCCGGCCTCCTCGACGGGCCGGCGCAACGCCGCCCGGACGGCCGCGCGGGCCTCGGCGCCGCTGTGGGTGCGCTCGGCGCGGCGCGGCACGGGCAGCCCGCAGCCGGCCCGCACCAGGTCGCCGAGGGTGAGGCCGTAGCGGGCGCGGAACGTCTCCCCGGGGCTCTGTCCGTGGTCGGACAGGACGACGATCCGGTACGGGCGGGGCGCGTGCTCGGCGACGTTCTCGATGAGGGCGAGCGACCGGTCGAGGCGGGCGAGGACCTGCTCGGCGTCGCGGCTGAGCGGCCCGGAGTGGTGGGCGACCTCGTCGTAGGCGACGAGGTCGGCGTAGACGGCGGTGCGGCCGGCGAGCATGTCGCCCATGACGGCCGCCACGACGACGTCCCGTTCGACGACGGTGGCGAAGGCCCGCACGAAGGGGTAGAGGCCGCCGCGTGCCACGCGCGGGCGCTGCTTGGCCAGGCGGGCGCGGGTGGACTGCCCGATCTCGCGGCCGACCTCGGCGACGAACGACAGGGCGGTGCGCACGGCGTTGGCCGGGTCGGAGAAGTACGCGAAGTAGCCGGCCCGGGAGCGGGTCTCGCGGCTGCGCCGCCGGGCGGCGATGGACAGCACCAGGGCCTGTTGGTCGGCGCCGCCGCCGAAGAGGTTGCCGCGGCTGGCGCCGTCGGCGGAGAGCAGTCCGCCGTCGCCGGTGTGCCGGACGGCACGGCGCTGGAGTTCCGCGGCGCTGGTGGGCCGGTTGCAGACCATGACCTCCCGGGTGTCCTTCTCGTACCAGCGGAAGGCGGGGACGTCGTGGTTGCTGCCGTGCAGGATGCCGAGCTGGCTGGCGCCGGTCTGGCTGGACCAGTCGGTGCGCCAGGGGGTGAGGCGGTGGGTGGGGCGGGGGTGCGCCGAACCGTCCGGGTCGTGGCCGAGCCAGCGGGCGACGGTCGGCATCAGGCCCTTGCCGACGGCGGTGTCCAGGACGTCGTAACCGACGCCGTCGAGTTGCAGGAAGAGGGTGCCGGGGGTGGCGGGGCAGGCCGGCCCGCTGCCGCGGCGGCGGTCGGCGAGGCGGTACAGGCGGCGCCGGTAGGCGTCGTCGTCGCGGACGGCCAGCGCGGCGCCGGTCGCGGAGGCCACGGCGGACATCACCGCGGCGACGATGACAGCGGTCTCGGGGGCCGCCTCGCTCTCCCCGGAGGGGGTCAGCCGCAGGGCGAGCAGCAGCAGCGAGCCGTTGAGGAAGAACACCAGCAGGCCGAGGACGAGGGCCGGCACGAGCAGCAGCAGCCGCACCAGCAGCGGCCACACCAGGGCGGAGAGAAGACCGAAGACTCCGGCGCCGATGGCGGCGGTGACGGCGATGGTGGTGGAGCTGTCGCCGTCGGGCGACTGGAGGCGGAAGTCCGGCAGGATGCCGGCCAGCACCAGCATTGTGATCGTGGACACACCCCACACCGCGACGCTCCGCCCGGCCTGGCTGACGGCCCGCCGCCAACGTCCTGTGCCCACGCCCCGTCCACCTCGCCATCCGCCCGTCGTCGCCGCGGGCCTGTGCCCCACCCTGTCACACGGCCTGTCGCACCCGCGTTCGACGTGCGCCGTGCCCGACGCCCCCCGCGCCCGTCCCGTCCGGCGTCCGTCGTATCCGGCGGTCGGCGTCCGTCGTATCCGGCGGTCAGCGTCCGTCGTATCCGGCGGTCGGCATGGACAGCCTGCGGTGCACCCGGGCCTTCATCTGCGCGTCGTAGGCGGGTTCGGCGACTCCGACGGTCTCCACCCGCACCCCGCGCCGCGCGCACTCGGCGGTGAACTCCTCGACGGAGGACAGCGCGCTCTCCAGTACGCGCCGGCTGGGCGCGACGAACAGGTCGACGCCGGGGCGGACGCCGTCCCACAGCACGCAGTGGTCGGGGCGCAGCCCGCGCACCAGCAGTTCGCGGCTGACCACGTAGCCGCGTTCGGCGGCCCACCGGGCGCACATCGCGTGCTGGCCACGGGAGTCCACCAGGAAGGGATCGGCGTCCAGCTCCTCCAGCGGCGTCAGACTCGCGATCGCCGTGACCCGCATCGGTCCCATGGCGTCCCCCTCACCTCCGGGTTTCGCCGCCGACCCTACTCCTGCCCGTAGGCTTCGGGGAGTCGCGCGAAGGAGGCAAAGAGGTGCCGGTGGAGATCACCTGGTGGGGTCACGCCACCTGCACGGTCGAGGATTCGGACGTCCGTGTGCTCACCGATCCCCTGTTCGCCCGCAGGCTCGCGCACCTGCGCCGCCGCCGGGGGGCGCCGCCCCCGCCGCGGGCCTGGCGGGCGGACGTGGCGCTGGTGTCGCATCTGCACGCCGACCATCTGCATGTGCCGTCGCTGGCGCGCCTCGCGCCGGGCACGCGCCTGCTGGTGCCCCGGGGCGCGCCGCGCGCCGTACCGGGGCTGCTGCGCCGCCTGGCCCATCTGCGGCTGACCGAGATGGAGCCCGGCGACGAGACCGGGCTCGGCGCGGTGCGGATACGGGCGGTGCCCGCGCGGCACGACGGGCGGCGGCTGCCGTTCGGCCCGCACCGCTCACCCGCGCTCGGGTATGTCGTCGAGGGTGAGGCGCGGACGTACTTCGCCGGGGACACGGGCCTGTTCGAGGACATGGCCAAGGAGGTCGGGCCGGTCGACGTGGCACTGCTGCCGGTGGGCGGCTGGGGCCCGTACCTGGGTGAGGGGCACCTGGACGCGGGGCGGGCGGCGGAGGCGTTGGTCCGGCTGACGCCGCGCAGCGCGGTGCCGGTGCACTACGGCACGTACTGGCCGATCGGGATGGACGCCGTGCGCCCCCATGAATTCCATGCGCCCGGCGACGAGTTCGTGCGCCTGGCGGCGGAGCGCGCGCCCGGGGTGACGGTGCACCGGCTGCGGCACGGGGAGAGCGTGCGGCCGGAGGTCGCGCGGTGATGGCCGTGTCCGCGACCGTCACGACGGTCGTGCCGACGGAGTCGACGCAGCAGGCGCTCGGCTATCCGTCGCTGTTCCTGCTGGTGTTGATCGGTGCGCTGGTGCCGGTGGTGCCGACGGGCGCGCTGGTGAGTTCGGCGGCCGTGGTCGCCTTCCACCAGACGGCGCCGTTCTCGCTGGCGCTGGTGTTCGTGACGGCGTCACTCGCGGCGTTCTGCGGGGACACCGCCCTGTACTGGCTGGGGCGGCGCGGCATGAAGTCGAAGAACGGCTCGCGCTGGCTGGAGGCGATCCGGTCGCGGGCACCGGAGGAGCGGCTGGCGCAGGCGCAGGAGAAGCTCGCCTCGCACGGGACGGCGGTGCTCGTGCTGTCGCGGCTGGTGCCGGCGGGCCGGCTCCCGGTGATGCTGGCGTGTCTGCTGGCGAAATGGCCGATGCGCCGGTTCGCGCGGGGCAATGTGCCGGCGTGTCTGGCGTGGGCGGTGACCTACCAGTTGATCGGCATCCTCGGCGGGTCGCTGTTCCCCGAGCCGTGGGAGGGCGTGGTGGCCGCGGTCGCGCTGACCGTGGTGATCAGCGCGGCGCCGAGCCTGTGGCGGAGGGTCCGCGGGACCCGGGCGGCCTGAGCACGCGCGGCCGTCGCGTGGGGCGTGGCCTGTGTGTGGACTGCCCGGATCCCGCACGTGGCGCGCGCTGCGGCTACTCCAGCACCCGTGAGCCGCCCACCGGCAGGTCCCACAGGTCGGCGCGGTCACGGCCCGCCCGCTCCCAGGCGGCCCGCACCCGGGTGAGGGGTTCCAGGACGGGCTCGGCGGAGAGCACGAACGTCCCCCAGTGCATGGGCGCCATCCGGCGCGCCCCGAGATCCCGTGCCGCCCGCACCGCCTCCTCCGGGTCGCAGTGGACGTCCTTGAGCCACCAGCGCGGGTCGTAGGCGCCGATCGGCAGCAGGGCGAGGTCGATGCCGGGGTGGCGCTGTCCGATCCGGGAGAACCAGTGGCCGTAACCGGTGTCGCCCGCGAAGTACACGCGCCGGCCGTCGGGCGCGGTGAGCACCCAGCCGCCCCACAGGCTGCGGCAGGTGTCGGTCAGGGTGCGCTTGGACCAGTGGTGGGCGGGGACGAAGTCGAAGCGGACGCCGGAGAGTTCGGCCGCCTCCCACCAGTCCAGCTCGGTCACCCGGGTGAAGCTGCGGCGGTGGAACCAGCGGCCGAGCCCGGCCGGCACGAACACCGGGGTGTCGCGCGGGAGTCGGCGCAGCGTGGGGGCGTCCAGGTGGTCGTAGTGGTTGTGGCTGATGACGACCGCGTCGACGGTCGGCAGTGCCTCCCAGGGGACGCCGACGGGGGTGATGCGGGCCGGGGTGCCGAGGATGCGGCGGGACCAGACCGGGTCGGTCAGGACGGTCAGGCCGCCGACGCGCACCACCCAACTGGCGTGCCCCGCCCAGGTGACGGCGAGGGTGCGGGCGTCGACGTCGGGCAACGGGCCGGGCTCGAAGGGCAGTCGGGGGATGTCGGCGAGGCCCGCTCTGCCGGGGCGGACGGATCCCTCGCGGGCGAAGCGGGCCAGGGCCTTCAGGCCGGGCAGCGGGGCGGTCAGCCGGTCGTGGAAGGTGCGCGGCCACACCCGCCGCTCCCCCGGCGGACGGGGGTCGGCGAGCGGCGTGACGGGGGACGCCAGCGGGGACGCGGCCGCCGGGGCGCCGCTCTCCCGCTCGGGCGCGCCGGTGGTCGTGGTGGTCGTGGTGGCCGACTCGGACTGCTGCGTCATCGAAGGGGCTCCCATCGCTGAGCGTCGTCACGGAGATCGTCGAGGACGGACCTCAGAAGGATCAACGAGCGTTGCACGTGTGGCAGTTCCAACGGAGTGGGTGACATGAGGCATTCCATGCGCTGCTCGTCCGTGCCGTGCAGCAGGGCGCCGGTGGACAGCCGGACGCGCAGCGCCCCGAGGTCGTCGCCGAAGCGGTGGCCGCCCGGCGCGGGCATGCCGAGCCGCGCGGTGAGGAGGTCCTCCAGGTCCTGCGCGTCGCCGACGCCCCGCGCGGACAGCGCGTCGCGCAGCGGGCCGAGGTCGACGTACAGGTGGCGGCCGGCCTGCGGCGGGCGGGCGAGGGCCCCGGCGGCGACGACGGCGGCGTGCGCGGCGGCGGCCAGGCGCGCGTGCAGCCGTACGGCGGCCGCCACGCGCGCGGTGACGGGCTCGGGCTCGGTCAGGGCGTGGGCGGCGGCCGCGGCGACGGGCGCGGCGACGCGGGCGTCGAGGGCGGTGAGGACGTCGAGCACGCGCGCGTGCAGGCCGTCCCCGGTGGCTCCGGCGGGCAGGCGGGCGACGGCGGCGGGCCAGCCGGTGGGCAGCAGGGCGCCGGCGAGGTCGCTGACGACGGTGACCCGGTCGGGCAGCATCTCGGCCGGGCTGACCAGCACGGTGTCGTGCGGGTCGTGCAGGGTGTCGCGCCAGGTCTCGTCGCTGACCAGGTGCAGGCCTTCGTCGGCGGCTGCCTCCACGGCCTCGTGCAGCACCTCGGGCGGGGCGACGGTCGCGGTGGGGTCGTCGGCGACGGACAGCACCAGCAGCCGGGGGTCGCCGCCCTCGGCCCGCACCCGGCGCACGGTCTCCAGCAGGGCGAACGGGTCGGGGACGCCGCCGCACTCGGCGGGCGTGGCCACGTGGAAGACGGGTCTTCCCAACAGGCGCGCGTACGGCGCCCACCAGGCGGCGCACGGCCGGGGCACCAGGATGTCGCCGCCGACGGCGGCGGTCAGCGCGAGCAGCAGCGAGGGGGCTCCGGGACCGGCGACGACGTGGTCGGGGGCGGCGGGTGTGCCGCGCCGTTCCCAGAAACCGCGGGCGGCGTCCAGGAGGGCGGGGCCGCCGCCGACGGGTTCGCCCTCGGCGTGCGGGGCGGCCGCGGCGAGGACCGCGGCGAGATCGGGCAGGACGGGCAGCCCGTCCGCGGGGAGCGGCGGCCCGTAGCGGACCGGCCCGTGCCCTTCCGGTTCCGTCCGCCGCATGGTTCCTCCGCGCAGTCCGTCCCTGGTGCCCTGTGCTTTTGTCGGCCGGTGCGCCGGCCGGTCGGCGGAGCCGGGCCCGTCCTCTCACCGGGCGGCGCGTGCCGGGTGGTGCCGTCCCGTACGGGGCCGGGCGTGCCCTCGGGCTCTGAGTACCCCGTGGGCCGGGGGCCCATGGCCGTCCGCCGGCGTTGCGCCGGTCACAGCGCGGGGCGGGCGGGGCGGGGGCGGTGTCAGGCGTGTCCCCTCGGGTCTCGGCGCAGCAGCCGGTGGACGGCGGCGGCGAGCGCCCCGGCGATCAGCAGCGCGCCGGCGGTCAGGGCGGGGACGGAGTCGGTGAAGGTGCCACCCGCACCGGCGCGCACGCCGTGGTGGATGGGGGCGCCGGTGCAGGAGTCGCCGTGGGGGGCGGCGGAGTGGGACTGCCAGGGCCGGGCGTGGCCGCAGGACGAGTGCGGCGCGGGGGGCGCGGGGGGTGTGGGGCTCGGACAGGAGTAGGTGTGGTCCTGTCCGCAGGGCTCCTCGGTCTCACAGGGGGTGCCGTGGGCCGGGACGCAGGAGGGGCCCGGGGCGACGGAAGGGTCGGAGGGGCCTGCGGGGCCCGCGGGACCGGTGAGGCCGGAGGAGCCGCGGTCGTCGCGGGAGACGTCGAAGGTCGCGCTCCACGGCGTGCCCTCGCCGCCGGGCGGGGCCGGGCAGGTGCCGTCGACGTTCCAGGCGGACTCGGTGCCGGCCGCCTCCGACGACGCGCCGAGGTCCGCCGCGGGGACGATCCGGGCGGTGCCCCGGTAGGCGGGCCCGGTCAGCTCGTCGTTGCCGGGCACCAGGGCCAGCTGGACGGCGCCCTCCTCGAAGGCCTCCGAGGAGGCGTCCAGGGTCTGCGGGGCGGGGGCGCCGAGGGGGTCGCAGGTGACGGCGACGGTGACGCTGCCGCCGGGGGCGGCCATGCCGGGGCTCACCTCCGCCGCCGGGTCCGCCGACGCGCCCGGGGCGACGGCGACCAGGGCGGCACCGGCCAGGACGACGGCGGACAGGACACGGGCGGTGCGGCACATGGGAGGGCTCCTTCGGCCGACGGCTGTGGGGAGCACCAGGCGGTGCCCCACAGCCATCACAGCCCGCCCCGGCCGAGCCCGCGCGCGACCGCCCGCCATTGGCGGGACACACACGGCCGACCGGGTGAACGGCGGCCCCCGGTCGAACGCCCTGCGCGGCCGTCGGCGCGTACGGAGTCGAACGACCTGCGCACGGCCGTCGCCACGTGCGGGAGCCCGACGACCGGCGCCCGTCGACCACGTACGCGGTCGAAACGACCCGCCACGCCCATCGACGCCGTCGAACGACCTGCGCGCACCCGTCGCCACCTGCGGGGGCCCGACGACCGGCGCCCGTCGACCACGTACGCGGCCGAAACGACCCGCCACGCCCATCGACGCCGTCGAACGACCTGCGCACGGCCGTCGTCACGTGCGGGAGCCCGACGACCGGCGGCCGCGTACGTGGTCGAACCACCCGCCACGCTGACCGGCGCACACGCGGTCGAACGACCCGCCACGCCCACCGGCGCGTGCGGGACCGGGCGACAATGCGCCGCGGCCCTCTACGCCGCGTCGTTCAGGACCTGCTCGCGCAGCCGGTCGCAGCAGCGGTTGATCAGCCGGGACACGTGCATCTGCGAGATGCCCAGCCGCTCGGCGATCCGGCTCTGGGTCATGTCGCCGAAGAACCGCATGTACAGGATCGCCCGCTCCCGCTCCGGCAGCGCCGCGAGCCGGGGCTTGACGGCCTCCCGGTCGACGACCGTGTCGAGGGCGGGGTCCGGGGAGCCCAGCGCGTCGACGAGCGAGTAGCCGTCCTCGCTGCCCGGCAGCTCCGCGTCCAGCGACAGCGCGCTGAAGCACTCCAGCGCCTCCAGGCCGACCCGGACGTCCTCCTCGCTCAGCCGGGCCTGCTCGGCGATCTCGGCGACGGTGGGACGGCGTCCGCGGACCGTCTGCGACAGGTCCTGGCAGGCGAAGCGGACGCGGTTGCGCAGGTCCTGGACGCGGCGCGGGACGTGCAGGGTCCACAGGTGGTCGCGGAAGTGGCGCTTGAGCTCCCCGGTGACGGTGGGCACGGCGTAGCTCTCGAAGGCGTGGCCGCGCTCGGGGTCGTAGCGGTCGACGGCCTTGACCAGGCCGAGGGCCGCGACCTGACGCAGGTCCTCGTAGTTCTCGCCGCGGCTGCGGAAGCGCCCGGCGAGCCGGTCGGCCATGGGCAGCCAGGCCTCGACGATCTCACCGCGGAGCGTGTCACGGCGGGGGCCGGGCGGGAGCGCGGCGAGCCGGCGGAAGGCCTGGTCGGTGTCGGGGGCGTCGTCGTGCGGGTGGTGCTTCGCGCTCGCTCGGTTTCGCATGGTGCGTAGCAACTCCCTAGGAAGTGCTCTGGGTTGGCCGGTCACCGTGGGAGGGCGGCGGCAGCCGGACGGGCCTGCCGGGGCCGCGTGTCATGCGGTGCCCCACGGGCGTGCCTCCGGTCCGAAGCACTGGGGCTGCGCCTGCCCGAGGCCGGCGCCCGCAAACGCCCCAGGTTTTCCGGCGGCCCGGGAGGTGACCCGGCAGGGGGTACGGACGTCCGCCCCATGCCCTCGTTTCCCGATGCCCGGGAGGTCCCATCTCATGAGCACCAAGGTCTCCGACCACATCCTGCAGCGGCTGCGCGAGTGGGGTGTGGAGCACGTCTTCGGCTACCCCGGCGACGGGATCAACGGTCTGCTGGCCGCCTGGGGCCGCGCCGACAACGAGCCACGGTTCGTGCAGTCCCGGCACGAGGAGATGTCCGCGTTCCAGGCGGTCGGCTACGCCAAGTTCAGCGGCCGTCTCGGGGTGTGCGCGGCGACGTCCGGGCCGGGCGCGATCCACCTCCTCAACGGCCTGTACGACGCCAAGCTGGACCATGTGCCGGTGCTGGCGATCGTCGGCCAGACGCACCGCACCGCGATGGGCGGCTCCTACCAGCAGGAGGTGGACCTGCACACGCTGTTCAAGGACGTCGCCTCGGAGTTCGTGGAGACGGTGACCGTGCCCGAGCAGCTGCCGAACGTCCTGGACCGGGCGATCCGCACCGCGTACGCCCGCCGCTGCCCCACCGCGATCATCCTTCCCGGGGATGTGCAGGAGCTGGACTACTCGCCGCCGACGCACGAGTTCAAGATGGTGCCCTCCAGCCTGGACCAGAGCGAGTGGACGACCGTCCCGTCGGAGGAGTCGCTGCGGCGGGCGGCGGAGATCCTCGACTCCGGCGACAAGGTGGCGATCCTGGTGGGGCAGGGCGCGGCGAAGGCGCGCGCCGAGGTGGAGCGGATCGCCGAACTGCTGGGCGCGGGCGTGGCCAAGGCGCTGCTCGGCAAGGACGTCCTCAGCGACGAACTCCCCTATGTCACCGGCTCGATCGGCCTGCTCGGCACCCGTCCGTCGTACGAGTTGATGCGCGACTGCGACACCCTGCTGACGATCGGCTCGTCCTTCCCCTACACACAGTTCCTGCCGGAGTTCGGCGACGCGCGGGGGGTGCAGATCGACATCGATCCGCACATGGTGGGGATGCGCTACCCGTACGAGGTGAACCTCGTCGGTGACGCACGGGAGACGCTGCGGCGGCTGATCCCGATGCTGACGTCCGAGGAGTCGCGCGGCCGCGAGTGGTTCGAGACGGTGTGTGACAACGTACGGCACTGGCGGGAGGTGATGGAGCGGCGGGCCGAGCTGTCGGCGGACCCGATCAACCCCGAGTACGTGGCACGGGCGCTGGATCCGCTGCTGCCGGAGGACGCGATCGTCACCTCCGACTCGGGTTCGGTGGCCAACTGGTACGCGCGGCACCTCACGATGCGGCCGGGCATGCGGGGTTCGCTGTCCGGGACGCTCGCGACGATGGGCTGCGGGGTGCCGTACGCGATCGGCGCGAAGTTCGCCCACCCGAACCGGCCGGTGATCGCGCTGGTCGGGGACGGGGCGATGCAGATGAACGGGCTGGCGGAGCTGATCACGGCGGCGAAGTACCGGGACCGCTGGCTCGATCCGCGGCTGGTCGTGGCGGTGTGGAACAACCAGGACCTCAACCAGGTGACGTGGGAGATGCGGTCGATGGAGGGCGCGCCGTCCTTCCTGCCCTCGCAGCAGCTGCCGGACGTGCAGTACGCGGCGTTCGCCCGCTCCCTGGGGCTGACCGGGGTGCGCGTGGAGAAGCCGGAGGACGTCGAGGCGGGCTGGCGTACGGCGCTCGCGGCGGACGGGCCGGCGGTGGTGGAGTTCCTCACCGACCCGGCCGTCCCGCCGATCCCGCCGCACGCGACCTGGGAGCAGATGGAGGCGACGGCCGAGTCGATCCTCAAGGGCGACGCGGACCGCGGCTCGATGATCAAGCAGGGCTTCAAGGCGAAGGTGCAGGAGTTCCTGCCGGGCCGGGGGAGGCGGTAGCCACCACCGGGCTCGGCGACCGGGCTCTCCTCAGTGCCGCCCCGGCGGCCGTCCGGGGCGGCCGGGGCGGCGGCCGGGTCAGGCGCCGACGTACTCCGCGAGGTGTTCGCCGGTGAGGGTGGAGCGGGTGGCGACGAGTTCGGCGGGGGTGCCCTCGAAGACGATCCGGCCGCCGTCGTGGCCGGCGCCGGGACCGAGGTCGATGATCCAGTCGGCGTGCGCCATGACCGCCTGGTGGTGCTCGATGACGATGACGGACTTGCCGGAGTCGACGAGCCGGTCCAGCAGGCCCAGCAGCTGCTGGACGTCGGCCAGGTGCAGGCCGGTGGTCGGCTCGTCGAGGACGTAGACGCCGCCCTTGTCGGCCATGTGGGTCGCCAGCTTCAGCCGCTGCCGTTCGCCGCCGGAGAGCGTGGTGAGCGGCTGGCCGAGGGTGAGGTAGCCCAGTCCGACGTCGGCGAGCCGTTCGAGGATCTTGTGCGCGGCCGGGGTGCGCGCCTCGCCGGTGGCGAAGAAGTCCTCCGCCTCGGTCACCGACATCGCGAGCACCTCGCTGATGTCACGACCGCCGAGGTGGTGCTCCAGCACCGAGGCCTCGAACCGCTTGCCCTCGCAGTCCTCGCAGGTGGTGGCGACGCCCGCCATCATCGCCAGGTCGGTGTAGATGACGCCGGCGCCGTTGCAGGTGGGGCAGGCGCCCTCCGAGTTGGCGCTGAACAGCGCCGGCTTGACCCCGTTGGCCTTGGCGAAGGCCTTGCGGATCGGGTCGAGCAGTCCGGTGTACGTCGCCGGGTTGCTGCGCCGGGAGCCGCGGATCGCGGTCTGGTCGACCGACACCACGCCCTCACCGGCCGGGATCGACCCGTGGACGAGCGAGCTCTTGCCGGAGCCGGCGACGCCGGTGACGACGGTGAGCACCCCGAGCGGGATGTCCACGTCGACGTCGCGCAGGTTGTTCGCCGTCGCCCCACGGATCTCCAGGGTGCCGGTGGCCTTGCGCACCGTCTCCTTCAGGCTCGCCCGGTCGTCGAGATGGCGGCCGGTGACGGTGTCGGCGGCCCGCAGTCCCTCGACGGTGCCCTCGAAGCAGACGGTGCCGCCCGCCGTGCCGGCGCCGGGGCCGAGGTCGACGACGTGGTCGGCGATCGCGATCACCTCCGGCTTGTGCTCCACGACGAGCACCGTGTTGCCCTTGTCGCGCAGCCGGCGCAGCAGGCCGTTCATCCGCTGGATGTCATGCGGGTGCAGGCCGACGGTGGGCTCGTCGAAGACGTAGGTGACGTCGGTGAGCGAGGAGCCGAGGTGGCGGATCATCTTGACGCGCTGTGCCTCGCCGCCCGACAGCGTGCCGGAGGGCCGCTCCAGCGACAGGTAGCCGAGGCCGATCTCCACGAACGAGTCGAGGGTGTGCTGGATCGCGGTGAGCAGCGGCGCCACCGACGGGTCGTCGATCCCGCGGACCCAGGTGGCCAGGTCGCTGATCTGCATGGCGCAGGCGTCGGCGATGCTGATCCCGTCGATCTTCGAGGACCGGGCGCCCTCGTTGAGCCGGGTGCCGTCGCACTCCGGGCAGGTGGTGAAGGTGACCGCGCGGTCGACGAAGGCCCGGATGTGGGGCTGCATCGCGTCCCGGTCCTTGGCCAGCATCGACTTCTTGAGCTTGGGGATCAGCCCCTCGTAGGTGAGGTTGATGCCGTCGACCTTGATCTTCGTGGGCTCCTTGTGGAGCAGGTCGTGCAGCTCTCTCTCGGTGTACGCGCGGATCGGCTTGTCCGGGTCGAGGAAGCCGCAGCCGGCGTAGATACGGCCGTACCAGCCGTCCACGCTGTAGCCGGGGACGGTGAGCGCGCCCTCCTTCAGCGACTTGCTGTCGTCGTAGAGCGCGGACAGGTCGATGTCGGTGACCGCGCCCCGGCCCTCGCAGCGCGGGCACATGCCGCCGGTGATGCTGAAGGCGCGGCGCTCCTTCGTGGTCCGTCCGGCGCGTTCCACGGTGACCGCGCCCGCCCCGCTGATCGAGGCGACGTTGAAGGAGAACGCCTTGGCGGAGCCGATGTGCGGCTTGCCGAGCCTGCTGAAGAGGATGCGCAGCATCGCGTTGGCGTCGGTGGCGGTGCCGACCGTGGAGCGCGGGTCGCCCCCCATGCGCTGCTGGTCGACGATGATCGCGGTGGTCAGCCCGTCCAGCACGTCGACGTCGGGCCGCGCCAGCGTCGGCATGAAGCCCTGTACGAAGGTGCTGTAGGTCTCGTTGATCAGCCGCTGCGACTCGGCGGCGATGGTGTCGAACACCAGCGAGCTCTTGCCGGAACCGGAGACGCCGGTGAACACGGTCAGCCGCCGCTTCGGTATCTCGACGCTGACGTCCTTGAGGTTGTTCTCGCGCGCGCCGTGCACGCGGATGAGGTCGTGGCTGTCGGCGTCGTGCGGCGTGGTCGAGGCCCGGTCCGTCCTCGGGGTGCTCATCATGTCTCCATCTGTCGGGCGGAGCCGTCTGCGCGGTCTCCGTCGTCGTCGCCTGGCTTCGGCGACCAGCTTCGCGCCCGGCCCGGGGGCGGCGCGGGAAAATCGGGGAACGGCGCTGCGGCGTGGCCGGCACACGTCCGGCGGTCCTGGGCGGAGGGCCCTCGATCGCCGGAGGGCTCAGCTCGGCTGCTGGATGCGGACCATGTTGCCCGCGGGGTCGCGGAAGGCGCAGTCGCGCACGCCGTACGGCTGGTCGGTCGGCTCCTGGACGACCTCGGCGCCGCCGGCCTGCACCCGCTCGAAGGTGCCGTCGACGTCGGCGCTGGCCAGGACGATCCCGGCGTAGGTGCCCTTGGCCATCATCTCGGCGATGGTGCGGCGCTCGTCGTCGGTGACGCCGGGGTCCGCCCCCGGCGGGGTCAGGACGATGGAGGTGCCGGGCTGGTCGGCCGGGCCGACCGTGATCCAGCGCATGCCGCCGTATCCGACGTCGTTGCGGACCTCGAAGCCGAGGATGTCGCGGTAGAACGCCAGGGCGGCGTCGGGGTCGTCGTGCGGGAGGAAGCTCGCGTGAATCCTGATGTCCATGGCTGTCACGCTAGCCGTGGCCCGGTGACCGCGCTTCTCGATTCCTGACCGGTCTGGTCACCTGTTTCGCCACGCAGGACGGTATGCCCGCCGTCGCCCGCGCGGCCTCGCGCCGGTAGGCGCTGGGCGGCATCCCGACCAGTTCGGTGAAGCGGGTGCTGAAGGTGCCCAGCGAGGAGCAGCCGACCGTGAAGCAGACTTCGGTGACGCTGAGGTCGCCCCGCCGCAGCAGCGCCATCGCGCGCTCGATGCGCCGCGTCATGAGGTAGGAGTACGGCGACTCGCCGTAGGCGCGCCGGAACTCACGACTGAGATGCCCGGCCGACATGTTCACGCCACGGGCGAGCGCCTCGACGTCCAGCGGCTGCGCGTACTCGCGGTCGATCCGGTCGCGGACGCGGCGCAGCCGCGCGAGATCACGCAGGTGCTGCGACGCGGCGGAGGTGCTGGTCACCCTCGGAATCGTGCCACATGGCACCGACACCCTCCGGGTGCTCCGGCGGCACCTTCGGCGGGCCCGTCGCGCATCGCGCCGACATCGGCCGGACGATCCCCGTGTCGGCTCCCGCCCCACGGGTACGCGGTGGGCCGGTTCCCGTAGATCTGGAGGGAGACATGCAGCGAGGCAGTGACCGGCTGAGTGTCCACCGGGACGACGAGATGAAGCACGAACTGCAGGGCCTGCTCAGGTCCGGGCATCCCACGCGCTCGGAGGAGTGGCACGACCCGGAACCGTCCGCCGAGGACGACCCGGAGATCTGGGGCGGCCCGGTGGTGCCCGGGGGCGCCCGGGCGTCGCTGGCGACGGTACGGCTGGAGCTGGCCCGGATCCTGGGCCGCAGCTCCTTCCCCGCGGGCCCGGACGAACTGGCCCGGACCCTGCGTCGCAAGAACGCGCCGGACGCCCTGGTCGAGGCGGTACGGCGGCTGCCGCGCACGGCGCGCTACGGCACGGTCCAGGAGCTGGCCGAGACGCTGGTGAGGGGCGGGTGACGACCACCGCGACCACCGCGACGACCCGCTACCGCTGACCCGCGGCCCGCTGCCGCTGACCCGCGACCGGCTGGCCGCGGCCTGGCCGGCGACGGGGCCGGCTAGGGCCGCGGCCGAGGGACGTGCGCGGAGACGCTCGCGGCGGACGCGAGGTCCAGCCACAGCCGGCCCGGCGGTGACCCACCGCCGGGCCGAGGCGGGCCACCCACCACCGCTGACGCAAGGAAGAAGAACAAGCAGCGTGCCGGGGGGCGACGAGGCCGCCTGGCGTGCCACGAAAGGACATCGAACGATCATGCGTATCGCGTTTCTGACGGCACCCGAGGGCGTCGAGCAGGTGGAGCTGACCGATCCCTGGCAGGCCGCGGTCGACGCGGGCCACGAGCCCGTCCTCGTGTCGACCGAGCCCGGTGAGGTGCAGGCCTTCCACCACCTCGACAAGGCGGACACGTTCAGGGTGGACGAGGTCGTCGGCGAGGCGGCGGCGGAGTCCTTCGGCGGGCTGGTCCTGCCGGGCGGCGTCGCCAACCCCGACTTCCTGCGCACCGACGACAAGGCCGTGTCCTTCGTCAGGGACTTCTTCGAGCAGGGCCGGCCGGTCGCCGCGATCTGCCACGCCCCGTGGACCCTCGTCGAGGCGGACGTCGTACGGGGCCGGGTGCTGACCTCGTGGCCGAGCCTGCGGACCGACATCCGCAACGCCGGCGGCACCTGGGTCGACGAGCAGGTCAAGGTCTGCGACCACGGGACCAACCAGCTGGTGACCAGCCGCAAGCCGGGTGATCTGAAGGCGTTCTGCGAGACCTTCCTGGACGTCTTCGCGAAGGAGGCCGGCTGATGGAGGGGCCGACCGACCGCAAGCAGCGGCAGCGGGAGGCCTTCCGCGCCGAGGACCCGGCATCCGGGCCGCTCACCACCGATCAGGGGGTGGAGGTCGACCACACCAACGACTCGCTGGCCGCCGGCGAGCGCGGTCCGACACTGATGGAGGACTTCCACTTCCGGGAGAAGCTCACCCGCTTCGACCACGAGCGCATCCCGGAGCGGGTGGTGCACGCACGGGGCGCGGGCGCGTACGGCTACTTCGAACCGTACGAGTCCTGCGCGGAGTTCACCCGGGCGGCCTTCCTCCAGGACCCGTCGGTGCGCACGCCGGTGTTCGTGCGGTTCTCCACCGTGCAGGGCCCGAAGGGCTCGGCGGACACCGTGCGGGACGTGCGCGGTTTCGCCACCAAGTTCTACACGTCGGAGGGCAACTACGACCTGGTGGGGAACAACTTCCCGGTCTTCTTCATCCAGGACGGCATCAAGTTCCCCGACTTCGTGCACGCGGTGAAGCCGGAGCCGCACAACGACATCCCGACGGGCGCCTCCGCGCACGACACCCTCTGGGACTTCGTGTCGCTCCAGCCGGAGACCCTGCACGCGATCATGTGGCTGATGTCGGACCGGGCGATCCCGCGCAGCTACCGCATGATGCAGGGCTTCGGCGTGCACACCTTCCGGTTCGTGAACGCCGAGGGGCGCGGCACGTTCGTGAAGTTCCACTGGAAGCCGAAGCTGGGCGTGCACTCGCTGGTGTGGGACGAGGCGCAGGAGTGCCAGGGCCGCGATCCGGACTTCAACCGGCGTGACCTGTGGGAGGCGATCGAGGCGGGCGAGTACCCGGAGTGGGAGCTGGGCGTCCAACTCGTGGCGGAGGAGGACGAGTTCGCCTTCGACTTCGATCTGCTCGACGCCACGAAGATCATCCCTGAGGAGCAGGTGCCGGTGCGGCCGATCGGCCGGATGGTGCTGGACCGCAATCCGGAGAACTTCTTCGCCGAGACCGAGCAGGTCGCCTTCCACACGGCGAACGTGGTGCCGGGCATCGACTTCACCAACGACCCGCTGCTCCAGGCCCGCAACTTCTCCTACCTGGACACCCAGTTGATCCGTCTCGGCGGCCCCAACTTCTCGCAGCTGCCGGTCAACCGGCCGGTGGCGCCGGTGCGCACCAACCAGCGCGACGGCTACCACCAGAGCACCGTCCACCGGGGCACCAACTACTTCCCGAACTCCCTCGGCGGCGGCTGCCCGGCGCACGCGGGCGTCGACAGCGCGGCGTTCACCCACTACACGGAACGCGTCGACGGCGCCAAGATCCGCCGGCGCAGCCCGAGTTTCCAGGACCACCACAGCCAGGCCGCGCTGTTCTGGAACAGCATGAGCGACTGGGAGAAGCAGCACATCGTCGAGGCCTTCCGGTTCGAGCTGGGCAAGGTCGACGCACGCACGGTTCGGGCCCGCACGGTCCGTGAACTGGCCAAGGTGGACGGCGAGTTGGCGATCCAGGTGGCCCGGGGCATCGGCGTGCCGGAGCCGACCGAGACCCGGTCGGCGTCGAAGCTGTCCTCCCCCGCGCTCAGCCTGGAGTCACTGCGCGGGGACGGTTCGATCCGTACCCGGCGGGTCGCGGTCCTGGTCACCGACGGCGTGGACGCGGACCAGGTGACCTCGGTGCGGGAGGCGCTGGCGGAACGAGGGGTGCTCGTGGAGGCGCTGGCGGCGACGGAGGGCTCGGTGCGGGGAGCCGACGGTGAACTGTATGCGGTCGACCGCGCACTGCCGACCGTCGCCTCGGTGCTGTACGACGCCGTCCTGCTGCCGGGCGGACCCACCGGCACGCCGGCGCTGACGCAGGACCCGGACGCCATGCGCTTCGTACGGGACGCCTACCGGCACGGGAAACCGGTCGGAGCACTGGGCTCCGGCGTGGGCGTGCTGTCCACCCTGGACCCGGAGGGGGTGCGGCTGTCGAGCGAGTTCCATCGGGTGGTCAGCGAACGGGGCGTGGTGACGGACACCTCGCCGGGCACGGCGAGCGCCGAGTTCCTACAGGCGTTCGTGGATGCCGTCGCGGGGCACCGGCACCCGGGCCGGCGGCCGCTGCGGCGCTGAGGCGCGGCAGCGGAGAAGAACGCGGGACCGGAGTCCCGGTGGGGTCACACCCCGCCGGGGCTCTCGCTCGTTCCCGCTCCCCTCTCCCGCCCGGTTCCCCGCCCTGTCGATCCCGGACCCCACTTGCCCACCGGGGTGCCCGAGGGAGCCGTGCCGGTCGCGTCCTCCGAGGTGGCGCGCTCGCGGGCGCCCTCCCGGGTGCGGCCGGGCGCGACGGAGCGGCGCGGGTTGCGGCGCAGGTACTCGCCCTCCAGCCGCGCCATGCGGTCGTTGTGGGCGCGCAGCGCGTCGTTCGAGCCGTACAGCAGGGTGTCGTGGCGCGTGCGGTGGATCGTCTCCAGCTCCTTCATGAGCTGCTGGTCGTCCAGCCGATCCGGGTCGACTCCGGTCATCGTGGTGCCCCACTCGTCGTGTTCGTCCATGGGGTTCGGGTACCCGCCCGGTGAGCAAAGACCCCCGAGCGGCACCCGGGAGGGAGCCATGGATCTCGCTTTTCTGCATCCACTGTACGAACATTCCGGCCCCTGGGCCTCCGTGTACGTCGACACTTCCCGGCACACGGAGAGCACCCCCCACGAACGCCACCTGACGGCCTCCGCCATGGCGCGGGAGCTGGAGCGACAGGGTGCGGACGCGGCGACCTGCCGGGCGGTGGAGCACGCGATCGAGGAGCTGCGGCACTCCTCCGAACCGCACGGGCGGGCCCTCTTCGCGCGGGCCGGGGAGGTCGTCCTCGACCCGGCGCTGGCCCGGCCCCCGCAGGGCGACTGGGCGGAGTGGGCGCCTTTGCCGAGGGTCACGCCGCTGCTGGAGCTGGCCGACCAGGACCCGGTGTGCGTGGTGGCGTACATCGACCGCAAGGGCGCCGACTTCGAGCTGCGCAGCGGGCTGCGTCACGAGGACGCGGGGAAGGTCGCCGGTCGGCAGTATCCGGTCCACCGTACGGCGTCGGCCGACTGGTCGGAGCGGCACTTCCAGCTGAGGGTGGAGAACACCTGGGAGCACAACGCGGCGGAGATCGCCGACGCGCTCGCCGTGTGCCAGGAGGAGACCCGGGCCGACCTGCTGATCCTGGTGGGCGACGACCGGGAGCGGCGGGCCGTGCACGAGCGGTTGCCGCAGCGGCTGCACGACCGCGTGGTCGAGGCGTCGCACGGGGCCGGCAGCAGGCTGCTCGACGATGACGTGGAGGCGGCCCGCGTCGAGCACGCGCGCCGGCAGGCCGACGCCGAGCTGGAACGTTTCCTTGCCGCCCGCGCACCCGACGACGAGGGGCGTGCCGGGGCGGTGGAGGGGGTGCCCGCGCTGGTCGAGGCGGCGCGTGAGCACCGGATCGACGAGCTGCTGATCCGCGCCGACGGCGCCGACACCCACCGTGAGGTGTGGATCGGCGAGGACCCGGACCAGCTGGCCGTGCGCCGTACGGAGCTGAAGACGCTCGGCGAGCAGCACTCGTGGCCGGCCCGCGCGGACGACGCCCTGATCCGTTCGGCGGTCGCCACGGACGCACCGGTCCTGGTCGTCCCGGCCACGGACGAGGACGCCCCGGTGGGCGGCCTGGGGGCGCTGCTGCGCTGGAAGTGACGGCACCGGGTGGGTCGGCAGGGCTGCCGGCCCCGGAGCACGTCCGACAGGCCGGCCGTACCCGGACGGGCACGGCCAGACGGTCGACTCCGCGCGCATCCGGCCAGGCCAGACGGCCGGTCCGCGCGCGTTCTGCCAAACGGCCGGCCCAGACCCGTTCGGCCGGGCAGCCAACTCGCGCGCGCTCGATCGCGCGGCCGACACACGACAGGCACAGCCAGACGGCCGGCCCCGGGCACATTCGGCCAGACGGCCCGGCCCGCGCGCGCTCGATCGGTC
>NZ_BQUN01000113.1:0-52506 GCF_026008495.1 Streptomyces sp. A012304 | reverse complement strand
CGCGCCAGGGCGCCCGGTTCTACCGCGCCCGCTCCACGCGCCGCTCGTCCCACACCGGTTCCGGGGTCTCCCGGACCCGGCCGTCGCTGCCGAAGACCAGGAAGCGGTCGAAGGAGCGGGCGAACCAGCGGTCGTGGGTGACGGCGAGGACCGTGCCGTCGAAGGCCTCCAGGCCCTCCTGAAGGGCTTCCGCGGACTCCAGGTCGAGGTTGTCGGTGGGCTCGTCGAGCAGCAGGGCGGTGACGCCCTCCAGCTCCAGCAGCAGGATCTGGAAGCGGGCCTGCTGTCCGCCCGAGAGCCGGTCGAAGGTCTGCTCGGCCTGCTGGGTCAGCTCGTAGCGGCGCAGCCGGGACATGGCCGCGCCCCGGTCCTGGGAGTGTTCCTTCCACAGGATGTCGAGCAGGGTGCGCCCGTGCAGCTCGGGATGGGCGTGGGTCTGCGCGAAGTGGCCGGGCACGACGCGCGCGCCGAGCCTCCACTCCCCCGTGTGGGCCACGTCCTCGCCGGCGAGCAGCCGCAGGAAGTGCGACTTGCCCGAGCCGTTGGAGCCGAGGACGGCGACGCGTTCGCCGTAGAAGACCTCCAGGTCGAAGGGCTTCATCAGGCCGGTCAGCTCCAGTCGCTCGCAGGTGACGGCCCTTACGCCGGTACGGCCTCCCTTGAGGCGCATGGTGATGTCCTGCTCGCGCGGCGGCTCGGGCGGCGGGCCCGCCTCCTCGAACTTGCGCAACCGGGTCTGCGCGGCGTGGTACCGGGAGGCCATCTCATGGCTGATGGACGCGGCCTGACGGAGGTTCAGCACCAGCTTCTTCAGCTGCGCGTGCTTCTCGTCCCAGCGTCTGCGCAACTCCTCGAAGCGCGCGAAGCGTTCACGGCGGGCCTCGTGGTAGGTGGCGAAGCCGCCGCCGTGCACCCAGGCGTCGGCGCCGGCCGGGCCGGGCTCCACCGAGACGATCTTCTGGGCGGCGCGGGAGAGGAGTTCACGGTCGTGGGAGACGAACAGGACCGTCTTGCGGGTCTCCTCGAGCCGCTCCTCCAGCCACCGTTTGCCCGGGACGTCGAGGTAGTTGTCGGGCTCGTCGAGCAGCAGCACCTCGTCGGTGCCGCGCAGCAGGGCCTCCAGGACCAGCCGCTTCTGCTCGCCGCCGGAGAGGGTGCGCACCTGCCGCCACTGAGCCTTCTCGTACGGCACGCCGAGCGCGGCCGTGGTGCACATGTCCCACAGGGTCTCCGCCTCGTACCCGCGCGCCTCGGCCCAGTCGGCGAGGGCCTGCGCGTACCGCATCTGGGCGGCCTCGTCGTCGACGGTCATGATGGCGTGCTCGGCCCGGTCGACGGCCCGCGCGGCCTCGCGGACGCGGGGCGGTGCCACCGACACGAGCAGGTCGCGCACGGTCGTCTCGTCGCGCACGGAGCCCACGAACTGGCGCATCACGCCGAGGCCGCCGCTGACGGTGACGGTGCCGCCGTGCGGCTTCAGCTCGCCGGAGATCAGTCGCAGCAGCGTCGTCTTGCCGGCCCCGTTGGGTCCGACCAGAGCGACGACGGCGCCTTCCCCGACCCTGAAGGACACGTCGCCGAGCAACGCCCTCCCGTCGGGGAGGTAGTACTCGAGGTGCGCGGCTTCCAGATGTCCCATGGTCAGGCATTGTGCGGGCGGCCCGCGAGGCGCGGCAAACCGTTATCCGACCGGTTCCCCCGCCGGTCCGCCCTCGCCCGCGGGACTCACCGTCGCGCCCGCCCACGACAGGGCCTTCCAGCCGTCCGCCGGAGACCCCTCCAGGACCACCGTGCCGGTGTTGGCGAGGCGGTGGGCGGCGGCGAAGGACACGTCGACGTTGTGGGCACGGGCCGCCGACCAGACGCGGATCGCGGCACCGTGGCTGACCACGGCGACGCTCCCGGCGCCGCTCCCGGCGGCCTCGGCGACCACCGCGTCGTAGCGGGCGAGGAACTCGGTGCCGTTCTCGCCGCCGGGCATGCGCAGTTCCGTGTCCCCGGCCGCCCAGGCGAAGACGGTGCGCACATACAGCCTGCCGCGCTCGGACTCGCCGGGCAGCATCTCCAGGTCGCCGGCGGTGATCTCCCGGACGCCGTCGCGGACCCGCACCTCCAGACCGCGCGCGGCGGCCAGCGGGGCGGCCGTGAGCTGGGTGCGGACGAGGGTGGAGGCGTACAGGGCGTCGATGTCCTCGCCGGCGAGGGCGTCGGGCAGCGCGGCGGCCTGCCGCTCGCCGAGCGCGGTCAGCCCCGGCCCCGGGACGGCGGTGTCCAGCAGGTGTTCCACGTTGGTGGGGGTCTCACCGTGGCGGACGAGGATCAGACGCATACGGGCCTCCGGTGTCGTGAATCGTCCCGCGCGGGAAACGGCCACCGCAGGGTACCCGCAAGGCCATGAGTCCCGATGTCGATCTGACCGCCCCCCGGCCCGGCCGCCACCCCTTGCGCGACCGGCTGCTCGCCCTCGACTGCCGTCTGTTCGAGTTCGCCGCCGAACGTCGCTGGCCCGGTGCCGAGCGGGTCCTGCCACGCCTGAGCCGCAGCGCCGACCACGGCGTGCTGTGGTTCGCGACGGCCGCCGCGATCGCGGCGAGCCGCACCCCCAGGGCCCGCCGGGCCGCCGCCCGCGGCATCGCCTCGCTGAGCCTGGCCTCGCTGACGATCAACACCCTCGGCAAGCGCTCGGTGCGCCGCCCCCGGCCCGTGCTGGATCCGGTGCCGCTGGTGCGGCAGCTCAGGCGGCAGCCGATCACCACGTCCTTCCCGTCCGGCCACTCCGCGTCGGCGGCGGCCTTCGCGGCCGGGGTCGCCCTGGAGTCGCCGGCGTGGGGCGCGGCGGTGGCACCGGTCGCGTTCTCGGTGGCCATGTCCCGCGTCTACACGGGCGTCCACTTCCCGAGCGACGTCCTCGCGGGCGCCGCCCTGGGCGCGGGCGCCGCGTTCGCCGTACGGGCCCTGGTGCCGACGCGCGCGGGGGCCGTACCGCCCGCGCGGCCGCGCACCGAGGCGCCGGCGCTGCCCGACGGGGAGGGCCTGGTCGTGGTGGCCAACTCCGCGGCCGGCACCGCCGACCGGATCCGGGCCCTGCACGACGAACTGCCCCGCGCGCGGATCGTGGAGTGCGGGCCGGGCGAGGTGCGGGCCATGGCGGAGCAGGCGGCGGCCGGCGCCCGGGCCCTCGCGGTGTGCGGCGGCGACGGCACGGTGAACACGGCCGCCGAGGTCGCCCTGCGCCACGGGCTGCCGCTCGCCGTCGTGCCCGGCGGCACGCTCAACCACTTCGCCCACGACCTGGGCGTGGAGGACGTCCGCGCGTCGGCCCGGGCGGTGCGCGAGGGCGCGGCGGTGCGCGTCGACGTCGGACGGTTCGTCTGCGGGTCACGGCAGGGCGTGTTCCTCAACACGTGCAGCCTGGGCGTCTACCCGGAGCTGGTGCGCACCCGGGACCAGTGGTCGCCCCGGATCGGCGGCTGGCCGGCCGGCATGCTCGCGGCCCTGCGGGTGCTGCGCGCGGACCGGCATCCGCTGGAGGTCGAGATGAGCGGCCGGCCCCACCCCTTGTGGCTGCTGTTCGCCGGGAACGGCACCTACCACCGGATGGGCCTCGCCCCGGGCCGCCGGGTCGACCTGGCCGACGGCCGGCTCGACGTACGGGTGGTACATGGCGGCCGCAGGCCCGCCCTGCGTCTGCTCGCCGCGGCCCTCGCGGGCCCGCTCACCCGCTCCCCCGCCCACGCGGCCGTGCAGGTGAACCGTCTGCACCTGTCGGGCGTCGCCCCCGGCACGCTTCTCGCGCACGACGGCGAGGTCACCGACGTCGAAGGGGACGTGACGCTGGAGAAGCTGCCGCAGGCGCTGACGGTCTACCGTCCCAGCATGTGACGGCCCGACACTCCGGGAACCATTGGCTGACACACCGTCAGTCCATATGCCAGGACGAACTGTCTCAACATACGGCTGCCCGCGTACGGTGACGCGTATCGCCCCGGGTACGCCTGCGCACGCCCGGGGGCCGGTCCGTCGGGAAGGGGCACAGCCATGCCGGAAGCGCGGGAGACCGCCGTCTACACGCACGGGCACCACGAGTCGGTGCTGCGGTCGCACACCTGGCGGACCGCCGCCAACTCCGCGGCCTACCTGCTCGGTTCGCTGAAACCCCAGATGCGGATCCTGGACATCGGCTGCGGGCCGGGCACCATCACCGCCGACCTCGCCGCCCTGGTCCCCGAGGGGCACGTCACCGGCGTCGACCGCGCGCCGGGCATCCTGGAGCGGGCGCGGGCCACCGCCGGCCAACGAGGCCTGACCAACACCGACTTCGCGGTCGGCGACGTACACGCCCTGGACTTCCCCGACGACACCTTCTGCGTGGTCCACGCCCACCAGGTGCTCCAGCACGTCGGCGACCCGGTGCGGGCACTGCGCGAGATGCGGCGGGTCACCCGGCCCGGCGGACTCGTCGCCGTCCGCGACGCCGACTACGCCGCCATGACCTGGTATCCGGCGTCACCCGGCCTGGACGACTGGCTGGACCTCTACCACCGGGTGGCCCGCGCCAACGGCGGCGAGCCGGACGCGGGACGCCGGTTGAAATCCTGGGCGCTGGCCGCCGGTTTCACGGACATCACCGCGACCTCTGCCACCTGGACCTTCAGCACTCCCGAGGAACGGCAGTGGTGGAGCGCCCTGTGGGCCGACCGCACCCTGGCCTCGGCGTACGCCGACCGCGCCACGCGGGGCGGGCACGCCACCGAGGAACGGCTGCGGGCCGTGTCGGAGGCCTGGCGGGAATGGGGGCGGCGGGAGGACGGCTGGTTCGCTGTTCTGCACGGAGAGATTCTGTGCCGAAAGGATGTCTGAAGCACGTCTGATTCGCGTATTCCGGGAAACCCTAAAAGCAGGAGGTTCACACTATGGTTCCCATCCTGCTCGTTCTGTTGTTGGCGCTGCTTCTTTTCGGTGCCGGATTCGCCGTCAAACTGCTGTGGTGGATCGCGCTGGCCGTTCTCGTCGTATGGCTGCTGGGATTCCTGATGCGCGGCACCACCGCGGCGGGAGGCAGGGGCCGCTGGTACAGGTGGTGAGATCACTCACGGGGTAGCAACGGTCCCAGCGGCCCGAGGTCCAGATTGAGGTCCTCGGGCCGCAGTCCGTAGCGCTCCCGCAGCTCGGTCATGCGGTCGTCGAGCAGCATCAGGGTCAGCCCGATCCGCTCCTCCTGCTCCTCGCTGAGATCCCCCTGGTCGAAGCGGCGCAGCGCCTGCCGTTCCATCAGCTGGCGCAGGAGTTCCACCACCGTGAGGACGAGCTTCACCAGATCGCGCTCGACGGTGTCGGGCTCCAGGTCGAGCCGGCCCCGCGGGGTCGGACGGTTGGGCGGGGTCGTCACACCAGCTCCCCCCAGGGCGACGGGACATTCTTGTTGACGGAACTGATCAGGGCGTTCAGGTCGATGCGGACCAGGTCGACGTCCGCGATCCGCAGCGTGATGTCCCCCGTGATGACGACCCCGCCGGCCAGCAGCCGGTCGAGGAGGTCCACGAGGGCGACCTCACGGCGCTCGACGACGGTCATACGCCCTCCTCGGATTCCACGGAAGTCCCGGAATCCTTTGTTTCATCGGTTTCCGCGAACGTTTCATCGGATTCCACGAACGAATAGGCGGCCCACGGGCCGGTGAGTTCTACGCGTATCCCGGGTTCTTCACCCTTCGTACGGTCCACGATTTCCACGAATTCCTCGGACTCCCCGCGGGGCACCAGATAGGCGGCGTTCAGCACGTTCTGTCCGGCGGCCCGGGACAGCGCGGAATTCTGCGGCGCGTGCAGCCGGGAGGCGTCCGCGTGCGCGGACAGCAGCGAGTGCAGCCGCCCGGCGAACCGCTCCGCCCGCTGCCAGCTGTCCTCCTGCGCCTTTGCCTTCATGCTCCGCTGCCGCAGGTAGTCCCGGCCCGAGCCGGCCGCCGGGGACGTGGCCGGTACGGCGGTCTCCCGTGCCCCGGCCGTCTCCGCCTCGGGCTCGATGTAGACCTTCACGCCCCATTCGACGCGCCCCTGCAACCGCTCCAGGGTGCGCCGGAAGTCCTCCTCGCGTTCCTCCATCATCACGCGCACCCCGCTGTCGTCCCGGAAGACGGTGCCGAGCCGCAGCGGCAGCGGAGTGGTGACCGCCGTGAGCGCGTCGACGACCTGCTGGTGGGCCCGGGCGGTCTCGGTGAGCCAGTCCAGGTCCTCCAGGTGGGCGCGCAGCGGCGCCTCGTCGAAGTCCTTCGCGGGCACATGGCTGAGGACGGCCACGAGGCCGTGGTGGTGCAGCATCCTCGGCGGATCGCCCGCGACGCCCGTGAGTTGGGACTGAAGCGGCGTGCCGAAGGGCCGGCACACGGCGTAGACGTACCGCAGTCCGGTCATGGGGACTCCTCCCTGGCGGGGCGCGGTTCCAGTTCCTCCAGCCTCGCCAGCCGCTCACGCAACTCGGCGTTCTCACGGGCGAGTTGGTTGCGGCGGGCCCGGGAGGACAACTCGGGGTCGTCCTCCCACCAGTCGATGCCCATCTCCTTGGCCTTGTCGACGGAGGCGACGATGAGGCGGAGCTTGACGGTGAGCAGTTCGATGTCGAGCAGATTGATCCGGATGTCGCCGGCGATGACGATGCCCTTGTCGAGGACGCGTTCCAGGATGTCCGCGAGATTGGCGCCGCTACTCTGGCCGTACGGCTCCGGCATCCGGCTCGGCATGGTCATCGCCGGCTCCCGTCGCCCTTGTCGGTCTCGTCGCCCTCGTCGGCCTCGTCGTACTGGCCGCCCTCCTCGTACTCGGCCTCAGGGGCCTCGTCCTCTTCCTCGTCCTCCTCGTCGTACTCGCCTTCGGCCTCCTCGTCCTCCTCCGGCTCGGCCTCGTCCTCCTCGTCGTACTCGTCTTCGGCCTCCTCGTACTCGGCCTCGGGCTCCTCGTCCTCCCCCGGCTCGCCCTCGTCCTCGTACTCTTCCCGGCCCTCCTGCGCTTCCTGGTCTTCGTCTTCCTGATCCTCACGGCCCTCGGGGGCCTCGTCCTCGTCGCTCTCCTCGGCCAGCGCGTCCTCGTGGGAGCGGACGACCTCGCCGTCTTGGATCTCGCCGCGCCAGCCGTCCTCGGCCTCTCCCTTGAGGGTGATGAAGCGGACGTAGTTCTTCAGGTCGAGGCGGGCGCGGCGGCCCTGGGCGCGCCACAGGTTGCCGGTCTTCTCGAACAGCCCCTGGGGGTAGTACTCGATGACCAGCAGGACGCGGGTGAGGTTGTCGGCGAGGCGGTGGAAGGAGACGACGCCCTTCGTCGTGCCCTTGGCGCCCTCCGACGTCCAGGAGATGCGATCGTCCGGTATCTGCTCGGTGGTGTGCGCCTTCCAGCTGCGGTTGGACCAGAAGACCTTCAGCTGCCAGTCGGTGTGGGTGTCGTCGTCGCGGCTCGCGCTCTTGACGCCCTTGGCGAAGGTGCTGAAGTCCTGGTACTGGGTCCACTGGTCGTAGGCCGTGCGCAGCGGCACGCCGACGTCGACGTGCTCCATGATGACCGTGGGCTTGGCGCCCGCGCGTCCCTTGCGCTTGCCCTTGTCCTTGCCGCCGGTGAGGTTGTGCAGGGCGCCGGTCACGCTGTCCTTGGCGCGTGAGGCGCCCAGCTCCAGCGCGGTGCGCAGCGGGCTCTTGCCGTCGGCCAGCTTGCGGCCGCCGTCCAGGGCCAGCTTGGCGAAACCGGGGCTCTTGCCCTCGGCGATGTCGTTCAGTCTCGCGGTGGTCTCGCCGAGCTTGCGGCCGACGCCGACCAGCACGCGCTGGGCCTGGGCGCCGAGGTACTCCTGCACCTCCGCCTTCAGCCGGTCGGCGGCCTCGCTCTGCGCCACACCGGCGAGCGGGTTGCCCCCGGCCGCCTTGCCCGCCGTCCCGCCGGCCGCCTTGCCCGCCGAAGACACCGCCGATGTCGCCGTTCCGAGTGCCTCGGTCATCGCTCACCGCCTCCCTTCGTTCCTCCGGCGCGGGCCGTCGTGCGACGCGCCGCCGCGGCCGCCGACCGGCCGGAGGCCGCGGCCTTCTTCGCGGCCGCCGCACGGCCCGAGGCCGCCTTCCTCGCGGGCGCCTTCCCGGCGGGGGCCTTCTTCCCGGGGGCCTTCTTGGCGGCCTGCTTCCCCGGCGCCTTGCCTGCCGCGGTCTTCTGTCCCTGCGGCGATTCCTCGTCGCGGTCCTCGCCGCGGTCCTCGCCGCGAGCCTCCTCACGGGCCTCGTCCTGGCTTTCCTCCCGGCCCTCCCCCTGGCCCTCCTCCCGGCTCTCCCGGCCTTCGCGACGGTCCTCGTCGCCGGCCTCGTCCGCCTGATCGGCGGTGCCCTCGAGCCGGTCGCGGACCTGCGCCGTACGGCCGTGCAGCCGGTCGGCGAGCGCGTCGAGCTGTCGCTCCACCATGGCTCCCGAGGCCGCCTTGCCGACCCCGCGCAGATCCTCCCGGAGCTGGCCCCCGACCTCCTTGAGCTGCGGGTTCTCCTTCAGCTGCCGGGACACCAGGTCCGTCAGCGCCCGCGGGCTCACACCCGCGCGCTTGCCCGCCGCCAGCGAGCCGAGCGCGAAGGCCAGCTTCATCTTCTTGGTACGTCCGAGGACGTACCCGGCCCCTACCGCGAGGCCCAGTCCCATCCGGTTCATCGTGCTGTCCCGTCGTCCGTTCCCGCGCCGCGGCGCAGGGCGATCTCCAGCCGGTCGAGAAGTTCGTCCTCCGCCTGGTCGAATTCCTCCTCGGTGATCTCTCCGGCCTCCAGCCGCTCCTCGAGCCGGGAGAGTTCGGCCCGGACCGCTGAGGGGTCGTAGTAGATCCGTTCGGCCTCGTGGAGGACCTGTTCGATCACCCACGCGCTGCCGCGCACCGGTGCGAACGGCAGCAGCAGTACTTCCGTGATCAGGCCCATCTCCCTGCTCCTCCGCTCAGTGGTCCGCTACTCGCCCGCGCCGGCCGCCTCACCGACCGTGCCCGCGGGCTGGGCCGGGCCGGGCTCGACGAAGCTGTACGGCGGCAGCGGCCCGTTGACCCGCACATCGAGGTACGGGCGGTTCTCGCGCAGTCCCTCCGCCGCGGCGATGAAGTCCCCGGCCGTGTCCCGGGCTACCAGGAACGACACATTGGCCAGCCAGCCCGTGGACTCGGGGCCCACGCTGACGGCGGCGGCCAGCGGCTCCAGGGCCTGCTGGATCTCCGTCGCGTCCTGCGCCTCGCGGGCCTTGACCGTCGCCGCCACCATCTCGCCGAGTTGCAACCGCTGCTCGTAGGTGCCGCCGCCGGCCTGCCGGTTGGCCTCGGCGAGCGCTCGCAGTTCGGGGCTCTCGGCCATGACCTGGTGCAGCACGGCCTCCTCGACGTGGGTGGCCTTGACGTTGTACTCGACCTTGCCGTCCAGGGCTCGCAGCCGCTCGGCGTAGTGCTCGGCGCGCTCGGCGAGCACACCGGTGACGGACTTGTCGTCGGGGGCGACGCTGCCGAACCGCATGGGCAGCACACAGCCCGCCGCGCCCGCCTCGGCGAGGACGTTCTGGTGCGCCAGCAGGTCCTTGCGCTTGGGGCGCAGGTTCTCCGGTGCGTCGCTGACGATCGCCGCCAGGTCGCCCTCCTTCAGCACCCGCACCGGCATGGGCGGCTCGCCCACACCGCCCATGTCTTCGGGGAGGGCCGGATGCGAGCTCGCGGTGATGCCGTAGACGTACGTGCTCACTCCTGCTCCTCCTTCCGGCGCGAGGCCGTGGACTTGCGGGGCCGCGGCCGGGACTCCGTCTCGCCGGAGGCCTCGTCACGGGCCTGCTTGAAGGCGTCGGAGACGGTCTCGGCGGCGCCGGACAGCGCCCCCTTGGACTTGCCGCGCGCGCCGGACTCGGTGATCTCGCCCACGACGTCGGGCAGCCCCGGGCTCTTGCGCGGGCCGGCCTCCAGGTCGAGTCGGTTGCACGCCTCGGCGAAGCGCAGATACGTGTCGACGCTGGCCACGACGACACGCACGTCGATCTTCAGGATCTCTATACCGACCAGGGAGACCCGCACGAACGCGTCGATGACGAGCCCCCTGTCGAGTACGAGCTCCAGGACGTCGTAGAGGCCGCTGGAGCCGCCTCCGCCACCGGACTGCTGTGCCGGGACTACGGTCATGCCGACCGCACCTCCTTGTCTGACGGGTGATGTCTGCCGGGTGATCTGGCGAATGATGTGGACGGTGCCCTTTTGGAGTGTGGCCCTGAGCCGGCTAGCGCCCGCCGGGCCGGTGGGCGTCGGCCCGCCCGCGTTCGTAGCGGCGGACGCGGCGGTAGCCGGTGAGCTGCCCCTCGGGGTCGAGTTCGACCTGGTAGCTCGCCATCAGGCTCATGGTGTCGGGCACCCGCTCCAGTTCGAGGACCTCCACCTCCAGGGACCAGCCGTCCTCCGTCTGCTCGAAGGACGAGACGCTCTCGGCGGTCATGCCGGTCAGCTCGGACAACTGGGCGCGCGCCTGACGCAGCACCTCCATAGGGCTCGGCATGTCGCCCTCGCCTTTCCGGCCGTCGTGTGAAGTCTGGGGATCAGATGTGCTTTTTGTGTTCGACATGGCCACCTCTCCTTCCGGGTGGCCGGAAGGTCCTTGGCCAAACCTTCACGAGGGCATGCGGCACCGTCACAGGTCCCCAGAGCCTGCACACCGGCGGTATGTGTATCAGCCACGCAGTGCGTCGAGGCGGCGCCGGGCGGGCCCGAGCGCGCGGCCCCGGCGCGGCAGGTCCGACCACGGCCCGGTACGGGCCTGCTCGACGGCGTCGGCGATGGTCCAGCGACGCGGCCCGAGCTCGGGATCGTCGAGCTGTGCCCAGCTGACGGGCACGGCGACGGGCGCGCCGGGCCGGGCTCGGACGGTGTAGGGGGCGACCGCGGTCTGCGCGTAGCCGTTGCGCTGCACGTCCAGGTAGAGCCGCTCGCCGCGGTCCTTCTTGCGGGCGGCGGTGGTGAGCCGGTCGGGATGTTCGGCGGCGAGCAGGTCGGCGGCGTCCCGGGCGAAGGCGCGCACCTCGTCGACGTGGTGGCGCCCGTCGAGAGGGACGACGACGTGCAGTCCGCGCGAGCCGGTCGTCATCAGGGCCGACGGCAGCCGCAGCTCGTCCAGCAGCTCGCCCAGCCACCGGGCCGCGTCACGGACGGGCGTGAAATCGTCACCGCCCGGGTCGAGGTCGAAGACCATCAGGTCCGGGTGGTCGATCCGGTCGGCCCGCGACAGCCAGCGGTGCAGGGTGAGGCAGGCCTGGTCGGCGAGGAAGGCGAGGGTGGCGGAGTCGTCGCACACGGTGTGGCGGACGGTGCCGTCCTCCTTGGGCACCTCCACCCGCCTGATCCACTCCGGGTAGTGCTCGGGGGTGTTCTTCTGCATGAACCGGGGCCCGTCCGGGCCGTCGGGGTGGCGCTCCAGCATCAGCGGACGTCCGCGCAGGTGCGGCAGCATGAACGCGGCGACCGACCGGTAGTACGCGACGAGGTCGGCCTTGGTGCGGTCCTTGCCGGTGCCGTCGCCGGGGAGGAGCACCTTGTCCGGCCGGTGCACCTCGACGGTCCGGCGGCCGGCCCGCACCCGGCGGACGTCCGCACCGCTCACGGTACGACCGCCGTCTCCACCAGCAGCCGGGCGGAGACCGCGATCGACTCGGCGTCGATGCCGGCCGCGTGCAGCTGCTCCTCGGGGCTCGCCGAGCCCGGCATGGTCCGCACGGCCAGCCGCACCAGGCGGGGCACGGGCCGGCCGTCGACGAAGGCGTCCAGGACGGCGTCCCCGAGACCGCCCTCCTCGTGGTGGTCCTCCACGGTCACCAGACAGCCGGTCTCCTCGGCGGCCCGCCGCAGACACTCCTTGTCGACGGGCTTGACCGAGTACAGGTCGACGACCCGTACGGAGATGCCCTCGCCGGCCAGTGCGTCGGCGGCCTTCAGTGCCTCGTGGACGGTGACGCCGGCCGCGACGAGGGTGAGCCGGTCCCCGTCGGACGAGCGCAGCACCTTGCTGCCGCCCACCGGGAAGTCCTCGTCGGGGCCGTAGATCACCGGCGAGGCGCCGCGCGAGGTGCGCAGGTAGCGGATGCCGTCGAGATCGGCCATGGCGGCCGTCAGCCGTGCCGTCTGGTTCGCGTCGCACGGGTACAGCACGGTCGAACCGTGCACGGCCCGCATCATCGCCAGGTCCTCCAGGCCCATCTGCGAGGGCCCGTCCTGTCCGATGGCGACCCCGGCGTGCGAGCCGACCAGGTTGATCGCGGCCCCGCTGATGGAGGCCATGCGCACGAAGTCGTAGGCGCGGGTCAGGAAGGCCGCGAAGGTGGAGGCGTACGGCACCCGGCCGCGCGCCGCCATCCCCACCGAGGCGGCGACCAGCTGCTGCTCGGCGATGTAGCACTCGAAGAAGCGGTCGGGGTGTTCCTTGGCGAAGAACTCGGTGCGGGTGGAGTCGCCGACCTCCCCGTCGAGGGCGACGACGTCGGCGCGGGCGCCGCCGAGCGCGGCCAGCGCCCGGCCGAACGCGTCACGGGTGGCGACCTCCTCGCCGCTCTCCCAGCGGGGCAGGTCGAGACGGCCGGCCGGCACGGAGTGCAGCACGCGGGCCGGGGCCGGCTCGTGCACCTCGACGCTCAGGTCACGGATCCCGCCGAGTTCCTGGATCGCCTCGTCGGCCTCCGGCAGCGGCTTGCCGTGCAGGCCCTCGCGGTCCTGGACGGACTCGACGCCCTTGCCCTTCAGGGTGCGGGCGAGGATCGCGGTGGGCTGGCCCTTGGTCGACTCGGCCTCGCCGTACGCCCGGTCGATCGCGTCGACGTCGTGGCCGTCCACCTCGACGGTGTGCCAGCCGAAGGCCTGGAAGCGGCGGGCGTAGGCGTCGAGGTCGTGGCCGTGCCGGGTCGGACCGCGCTGGCCGAGCCGGTTGACGTCGACGATCGCGACGAGGTTGTCGAGGTGCTCGTGGCCGGCGTGCTCGGCGGCCTCCCACACCGAGCCCTCGGCGAGCTCGCTGTCCCCGCACAGCACCCACACCCGGGCCTCGGAGCGGTCCAGCCGGTCGGCGGCCAGCGCGATGCCGACGCCCACCGGGAGCCCCTGCCCGAGCGAGCCGGTGGCGGTCTCCACCCACGGCAGCCGCTGCGGGGTCGGGTGCCCCTCCAGTCGGCTGCCGAGCTTGCGGAAGGTGAGCAGTTCCTCGTCGTCGACGGCGCCGGCCGCCTTGTAGGCCGCGTACAGCAGCGGGGAGGCGTGGCCCTTGGAGAGGACGAAACGGTCGTTGCCCGGGTGGGCGGGGCGGTCGAAGTCGTAGCGGAGGTGGTTCGCCAGCAGCACGGCCATCAGGTCCGCGGCGGACATCGACGAGGTCGGGTGCCCGGATCCCGCGGCGGCGGAGGCACGGACGCTGTCCACGCGCAACTGCTGTCCGAGGTCAGTGAGTTCGGCGGTGTCCATCGGGTTACTGCTCTCCTTCCGCAGGTTCTTCGGACCGCTTGACCGGACCGGGGGCGGGCCGCTCCTCGGCACGCCCGGGGCCCGGCTGATTCTTCGCCGGCTCGGAGCCGGGCTGGTTCTTCGCGGCCTCCGGCCCCGGCTGATTCTTCGCGGCCTCCGGGCCGGGCTGGTTCTTCGCCGGCTCGGGGCCGGGTTGGTTCTTCGCGATGTCCGGCGTCGGAGCGGTGATCGTCTGGGTGTCGTCGCCCTCACGGGCCCCGCCGTGCACCTGGGCACCGGACGGCCCGTGCGTCTGCGCACGGCCCCCGCCGGGCACCTCCGGCAAGACACCCGCTCCGGCAGCCGCCCCGGATCCGGAGGCCGCCGCGGCGGGCTCGCGGCCGCCCGGCACCCGGGCCAGCTCCGGGGAAGCCGTGTCCAACGGCACCGACCAGGACCGCACGAGCCCCAACTGCACGGCCTGGCGCGGCAGTACGGCGTCCAGCAGCCAGTCGGCGGCGACCCGCACCCGGTTGCCGGGCATGGCGGCGAGGTGGTAGCCGCGGGTGACCGCGCCGGCCGCCGCACCGGAGAGGTGCACGCCGAGCGGGTTGGCGGCGGCCTTGACGCCGCCGAGGTCCACGACGAACCCCATGTCCTTGTGCCGGTAGGGCCGCAGCTCCCGCCCGGTCAGGGAGGCGGCGATGTTGTGCCCGGCGACCTTGCCCTGCCGCCAGGCGTGCTGCGCCGTCATCGGCGTGTACGCGCCGGGCTTCTCCAGGTCGGGCACGGCCGCGGCGTCCCCGCACGCGAACACCTCGGGCCTGCCCGGCACCTGGAGCGTGGGCTCGACGAGCAGCCGGCCGCGTTCCAGGGGCAGTCCGAGGGACTCGGCGAGCGGATCGGGCCGTACGCCCACGCACCACACCAGGGTGCGGGTGTCGACGAACTCGCCGTCGGTGAGCAGGACTCCGTCGCGGGTGGCCTCCTTCACCGAGGTCCCCATGCGCACCTCGACACCCCGCCCGCGCAGCGCTTCGTCGGCGGTGCGCGAGAGCCGTTCGTCCAGTTCGGGCAGGACGCGCTCGGCGACGTCGAGGAGCAGCCAGCGCGGCCGCATGCCCTTGCGCAGGGGGTGGGAGCGCACCAGCGCGTCGGTGAACAACTGCCCGTGCGCGGCGACTTCGGTGCCGGTGTAACCGGCGCCGACCACCACGAACGTACAGCGCGCGGCGCATTCCTCGGCGTTGTCGGCGGTGGCCGCCAGCTCCATCTGGCGGGTGACGTGGTCGCGCAGGTAGAGCGCCTCGGACAGGCCGCGGAAGCCGTGCGCGTGCTCGGCGACCCCGGGGATCGGCAGCAGCTTGTTGACGCTGCCGGCGGCGAGCACCAGCCGGTCGTAGGCCAGGGTGCCCGGTTCGCCCTCGGGGCCGGTGTAGTGCACGGTGCGGGCGTCGAGGTCCACCTGGCCGGCCTCGCCGAGCACCAGCCGTACGTCCGGCAGGGTGCCGGTCAGGGAGACGGTCACCCGGCGCGGTTCGAGGATGCCGGCGGCCACCTGGGGCAGCAGCGGCAGGTACAGGAAGTAGTCGGTGGGGTTGAGCAGGGTGATGTCGGCCCGGCCCCGGGCCGCCCGCGCCAGGGTGCGGGCCGTCCGGTACCCGGCGAAACCGGCTCCGACGATCACGATGCGGGGTCGACTCACGGTGCGCGCCTCCGAATGGGGGTCCCCGCGCCCTCGGGGCCGCGGGGAGTCGTACGAGGCTTTCCGCGTCCCCCTGGCCAGGGCCGTCAAACGTCCGGCGGGCCGGGCGGTGCCGGTTTCCCACCCGGCCGCCGGGTACCCGGACGGCGACCGACCCACCCGCCGCACACCCAGCGGAGGTACCCCATGCCCGAGTACGGCTACTTCCTGTCCTGCGAGGAGTTCGGCCCCGCGGATCTCGTCGAGCAGGCCAGGATGGCCGAGCAGGCCGGATTCACGGCGCTGTGGATCTCCGACCACTTCCACCCGTGGAACGACGCGCAGGGCCAGAGCCCGTTCGTGTGGTCGGTGATCGGCGCGCTGTCGGAGGCGGTGTCGCTGCCCATCGAGACGGCGGTGACCTGCCCGACGGTGCGGACGCACCCCGCGGTCGTGGCACAGGCCGCCGCGACGAGCGCGGTGATGACCAACGGCCGTTTCCGGCTCGGCGTCGGCTCGGGCGAGGCGCTCAACGAGCACATCCTCGGCGGCCCCTGGCCGCCCGCGCACGTGCGGCTGGAGATGCTGGAGGAGGCGATCCAGGTGATGCGCCGTCTGTTCACGGGCGAGGAGGTCAGCCACTACGGCACCCACTACACGGTGGAGAACGCCCGCCTCTACACCGTCCCCGACGAGCCCGTGCCGATCGACATCTCCGGCTTCGGCCCCAAGGCGACGGCGCTGGCCTCCCGGGTCGGCGACGGCTACATCACGATGATGCCCGAGGAGCCGATGGTGGAGCAGTTCCGCAAGGGCGGCGGTGGCTCCAAGCCGGTCAGCGGCGGCACCAAGGTCTGTTACGGCGCGGACCGGGAGGAGGCGGTGCGCACGGTCCGTCGGCTGTGGCCGAACCAGCTGCTGCCCGGCGAGATGGGCCAGATCCTGCCCACGCCGAGCCACTTCGAGCAGCTCGCGCCGCTGGTCACCGAGGAGATGGTGCGGGAGAACACGGTGTGCGGCGACGACGTGGACGAGCACGTCGCCGCCCTGAAGGCGTTCGCCGACGCGGGCTTCGACCGGATCTACGTCAACCAGATCGGCCCCGACCAGCGCGGCTTCTTCGACTTCTACCGCACGAAGGTGCTGCCCCAACTCCCTTGAGAGCGCCGTGTGCCGCGGGTCCGCCGGCGCAGTCCGGCGGTCACCGCGGCGCCGAGCCCGGCGGCCAGCAGCCCCGTACCCATCCGGCTCCGGTTGCGTGAGGCCCACTCCTGGGGGCTGTGTGCCACGGCCTCGTCGTCGAAGCGGCCGTGCGCCCCGTGGTCGTGTCCGTGGGGGCCGTCCGCGGGACTCCACAGATTGCCCGGGCCTCCCCGGTGCTCGTCCCTCGTCGGCTGCTCCTGCTGGGAGTCGAAGCCGGTCCGGGCCAGATACCGGTCGAGGAAGCCGGGGGCCACCGCGTTGGCGATCAGCGCGGCCGCCGTCGAACCCCCCACCCAGTACTCGCGCCGCCGCGCGTGCCCGGCGGCGTGCACGATCGCCCGGGCCGCCACCTCGGGCTGGTACACGGGCGCCACCGGCCGTGCCTGCCCCGGCATCCGGCTCAGCACCCAGTCGAACTGGGGCGTGTTGACGGCGGGCAGCTGCACCATCGTGGTCCGCACCCGGCTGCGGGAGTGCAGCAGCTCGCAGCGCAGCGACTCGTTGAACCCCTGGATCGCGTGCTTGGCCCCGCAGTACGCCGACTGGAGCGGCACCCCGCGATAGGCGAGCGCGGAGCCTACCTGCACGATCGTGCCGCGGTTCCTCGGCAGCATGTGCCGCAGCGCGGCGCGGGTGCCGAACACATACCCCAGGTACGTCACTTCGGTCACCCGCCGGAACTCGTCGGGGGTGATCTCCGTGAAGGGGGCGAAGACGCCCGCGAAGGCGTTGTTGACCCATACGTCGATGCGGCCGAAGGCGTCGGCGACCTGCTGTGCCGCGTCCTCGACCGCCTTGGCGTCGGACATGTCGACGCTCACCACGAGCGCCTCACCGCCGGCGCGCTGCACCTCGTCCGCCGCCGCGGCGAGGCCCTCGCGGCCCCGCGCCAGCAGCGCGACCCGGTCGCCGCGGGCGGCGAAGGCCCGGGCCGCGGCCCGCCCCACGCCCCCGCTGGCCCCGGTCACCACGACGGCCCTGCGTCCTTCGGCCATCGGCCGCCAAGGCGTCCGCACCGCGCATCACGCCCGGTGGTGCGGCGACTCGGGGTCGATGTCGTCGGGACGCGGCGCCGCCTGGGCCTCCGGCACGCCCGCGCCGGGCGCGGTCGGCGGCATCGGCGGGTACGGCAGTCCGAGGCCGCCGGGCGGACCGGCGGGCGGGGTCCCGCCGACGACCCGGCCGGGCGGTGCGGGCACGTCGTGGTGGGCGGGGTGCCGGTGCGGCCGGGCGGCGCCGCGCAGCAGGTACGCCAGCACGCCGAGGATCGCGGCGGTGATCAGTGCGGCGACCCAGTCCGGCAGTCCGTTGCCGAGTGCCAGGCCCACGGCGAGCGCGACGGCGCCGCCCGCGTACAGGGCGAGCGCGCCGGACGCGGCGTACAGCATGGCCGTCCGGCGCTGCTTGCGGGTCTGCTCGCGCAGTTCCTCGCGGATGGTCTCGCGTGCCACCTGCGCCAGCTCGTCGACCAGGTGCTTGTCCAGATGCTCCAGGTGATCCATGCGCTCCATGGGCGTCGGGTACCCGGCGTGACGGCGGCGTAACGGGGGCGGGCCGCCGGCCGGGGGATCAGGGGATCACGTGAAGGGATCTCCGACGCGGAGCCGCCTTGGCTAGGCTCGGCGCATGGACATCCTGGGAGCCACGCTGCGTGTCTGCGTCGACGATCTGGAAGCCGCGGTCCCCTTCTACGAGCGGCTGGCCGGCACCCCGGCGCTGCGGTTCGAGCGGGCCGGGGTGCAGGTGGCGGCGGTCGGCTGCTTCCTGCTGATGAGCGGGCCGGAGGCGGAGCTGGAGGTGCTGCGCAAGGTCACGGCGACGATCGCCGTCACGGACGTGGACGAGGCGTACAAGACGCTGACCGAGCTGGGCGCGGACGTCGTCGCCGGCCCCGTTGCCACCCCGGTGGGCCGCAACCTGATCGCCCGCCATCCGGACGGTTCCGTCTACGAGTACGTGGACCGCCGCGGGGCCTGAGCCGGCGCCCGTCAGGAGCGGCCGAGGGCGGCCACGACCACGTCGGTCAGCAGGGCGCCCGCCGTGCCGTCCGGGTCCAGGTCGGGGTCGTAGATGGTGACGTTGAGGCCCGCGCAGTGCGGGGAGGCGAGCAGCGGCCTCAGCAGGGCGACGAGTTCGTCGGGCTGAAGGCCGTCCGGGTCGGGGCTGTCGACGGCGGGCATGACGTCGGGGTCGAGCACGTCGGCGTCCAAGTGCACCCAGAAACCGTCCAGTTGGGGGATCTCGAAGGCCTGTACGGTGGCCCGGGCGAGGGTGTCCGGGCCCCACTCGCGCAGCTGTCCGACCGTCACGACGGGGATCTTCAACGCGGCGAGTTCGGCGGAGTCCTCCTCGAAGCAGTCGCGGATGCCGAAGAACCGCACGTCCTCGTCGCGCAGATAGGGCCTGAGGCCCTCCAGGTTCGTCAGGTCCTCCTGTCCGCGCCCGGTGGCCAGGGCGACCTCCTCGCCGCCCGCCGCGCCGACGTGGTCGGAGTTGCCCGGATGGCGGAAGTCGTGCGAGGCGTCGACCGCGGCCAGACCGTAGCGGCCGATGCGGCGCAACGCGAGGGAGGCGCCGAGCTGGATGGAACAGTCCCCGCCGAGGACGACGGGGAAGTCACCGGCGCGCACATGCCGCTCGATACGGTCGGCGAGCTTGCGGGTGTACGTGGCGAGGGCGGCCGCGTTGAAGACGCCGTCGCCCTCCCGCCAGTCGCCGCGGTCGTAGCGCGGCGGGACGACGACCCCGCCCTCTGCGGCGCCGAGCCGCCGCACGATCCGCTGCTCGCGCAGGGCGCCGGCGAGCTTGTAGCAGCCCGGCACGGTGCCGGGGGCGGGGGGCCGCAGCCCCAGGTTGGAGGGGGCGTCCAGCACGACGAAATTCCGCATGCGCCGCATCCTCTCCGACGTATGGTCGACAGTCCACCGAGTTCCGCGGCGAGCGGCGAGCGGCAGAAGGAGCGCACGTGAGCGAGCAGCACACCTACCGGGTGATCGTCCGGGGCACCTGGGACGGTCTCACCGACGAGGCCCGCGCCCGGCTGCTCGCGGAGGCCGGCGACCACGGCCTGAGCGGCATGCGGTTCACCGAGGACGGCACGCTGTCCTACGAGCCGCCGCTGAACCACTTCTCGATGCGCTATGTGGTGGTGTCGGACGCGGCGGACGGTCCGGAGATGGCGGGCGCGCTCGCCGAGGACCGCGCCGAGACGCGGCTGCGGGAGCTGGGCTACGGCTTCACGGGGCTGCGCTCGACGGTCACGGACCTCGACACCATGAAGATCAACCGGAAGGGCGGGAAGCGCGCCGGGGCCGCGTCTCGGCGGTGATCGCCCACCGTTCGTGGTCCCGCCACGCCCCGTCGATGTAGATCATCTTCGGGGAGAAGCCCTCCAGTCGGAATCCGCAGGCGCGGGCGAGGGCGATCGAGGCGGCGTTCAGTGGCTGGACGTTGATCTCCAGCCGGTGCAGCCGCATCGGCCCGAACGCGTGCCCGACGACGAGGTCGAGTCCCTCGCGCATCAGTCCGCGCCCGGCGGCGTGCGCGAAGGCGCCGTAGCCGAGGGCTCCGCACTGGAAGCCGCCCTCGACGATGTTGTTGATGTTGATGAAGCCGGCGATGGCCCCGTCGTCCTTGGTGCAGACGAGGAACCCGGCCTTCGTGGGGTCCTCGATCAGCCGGCCCGCGTACGCGGTGTACGCCTGGGCGGTGGCCGGCGGGAACAGCCACGGGTGGTGCAGGTCCTTGCTCTCCCGGACCCGTGCGGTGAACTCGGCCCCGTCCGCGTAGGTGAAGTGGCGTATGCCCACGCGGGGGCCCTCGGCGAGGTAGCGGGACGCGGTGTGCGGCATCGGCCCAGGGTACGACCGGGTCAGTGGCGCCGTCTGCGGAGGTAGGCGGCGTACGCCCCGCACAGTGCGCCGATGAGGCCGGTGGCGAGCAGCGCCGCCCACAGCGGCATCGTCACCACGGGGATCAGCAGTCTGATCTCCGTGCTGCTGGTGTTCTCGAAGACGAAGATCAGGGTGAGGACGGCGAGCGTCAGCACCCCGATCCGGGCGGGCGTCCACACCAGCCGTCCGCCTCCCGCCCTGCGGCCGCGTTCCGAGGTCTTCCGGCTCATACCTCCAGGGTGGGACCGCGACGGCCGGCCCGCACGGCGGGGCGCCCTCCCGGTGGCGGGCACGCCGCCCGCAGGTCATCGCAGGGCGGGCGCGTCCAGGGTGAGCGTGCCCGCGTCCGCGTCCAGTTCGGCGCCCACCCCGAACGGCACGGTCAGCGCGCCCTCGCAGTGCCCGAAGCCGAGTTCCTCGACGACGGGCACACCGAGCCCGCCGAGCCGGTCGGCGAACACCGGCCGCAGCTCCTCGTAGGAGCCGCACCGGTCCCAGGAGCCGAGCGCGATCCCCGCGACCCCGTCGAGCCAGCCGGTGCGCAGCAGCTGGGTGAGCGCCCGGTCGACGCTGTACGGCTGCTCCCCCACGTCCTCCAGCAGGAGCAGCCCGCCGCGGGCGCCGGAGCGGGTGTGCGGGGTGCCGTAGCCGGTGGCCAGGAGGGCCAGGCAGCCGCCGAGGGTGACGCCCCGCGCCCGGCCCGGGGCGAGCGGGGTGACCGCGGAGGTGAGGGTGCGGACGGTCTCCGGGGCGAACAGGGTGGCCTTGAGGTGTTCCTGCGCGCGGGCGCTCTTGACGAAGTCGACGCCGGCGGCCACCGGCCCGTACAACGTGACCAGGCCGAGGCGGACGGCGAACGCCTCGTGCAGGGCGGTCGCGTCGCTGAAGCCGATGAACACCTTCGGCCCGGCGGCCCGCATCGCCTCCCAGTCGAGCAGGTCGACCACGCGCTGGGCGCCGTATCCGCCCCGCGCGCACAGCACGGCGTCGACGGCCGGGTCGCACCAGGCACGCTGGAGGTCGGCGGCCCGGTCGGCGTCGGTGCCCGCGAGGTGTCCCAGCTCCCGGTGCCGGTCCAGGACGTGGGGGGCGACGACCGGGTCGAGGTCCCAGCCGCGCAGGATGTCCACTCCGGCCGCGAGCCGCTCCTCCGCCACGGGTCCGCTGGGCGCGACGACGGCGACGCGGGCGCCGGGGGCGAGGCGGGCGGGCCGCAGAAGGTCGTTCACCGCGTGAGCTCCAACGTCGGGATGCCGGGCGGACGCAGCCCGAACACCTGAGCGTACAGGGAGAGCTCGGCCTCCAGCGCGCGCCGCACGGTGTGTGCCCGCCGGAACCCGTGCCCCTCCCCCTCGAAGACGAGGTGGGCGTGCGGCACCCCGCGGCCCGCGAGCCGGGCGAGGAGGCGTTCGGCCTGGACGGGCGGGCAGATCACGTCGTCCAGGCCCTGGAGCAGCAGGATCGGCACGGTGATGCGGTCGGCGTGCTCGACGGGGGAACGCTGCGCGTACCGGGCGGGCACCTCGGCGAGCGGTCCGACGAGGGTGTCGAGGTAGCGGGACTCGAAGTCGTGGGTGCCGCCCGTCGCCCAGGCCACCGGGTCCAGGACGGGGTAGGCGATCGTGCCGCAGGCGTAGACGTCGGTGCCGGCGAGGGAGGCGGCGGCGGTCCAGCCGCCGGCGCTGCCGCCGCGGATCGCCAGCCGGTCGCGGTCGGCGGTGCCCTCGTCGGCGAGGGCGAGGGCGACGGCCGCGCAGTCCTCGACGTCGACCACGCCCCACTGCTCGCGCAGCCGGTCGCGGTACGCGCGGCCGTACCCGGTCGACCCGCCGTAGTCGACCTCGACGACCCCGATGCCCCGGGAGGTGAGGTAGGCGATCTCCAGGTCCAGCACGAGCGGCGCCCGGTCGGTGGGCCCGCCGTGCGCCCGGACGACGTACGGCGGCAGCTCGGCGCCGGGGGCGACGCAGCCGGGGTTGTGGGGCGGGTAGACGTGCCCGTGGACCGGGCGGCCGTCGGGCCCGGTGAAGGTGCGGATCTGCGGCTCCGGGTAGTACGCCGGGTCCACGGTGTCGTGGTGCGCGGCGCCGATCACCCGGGCGTGGCCGGTCGCGGTGTCCACTTCGACCACCTCGTGGGCGCTGCGCGGGCTCGCCCCGACGGCGACGACCCGGTCGCCCAGCACGGCGAGGGTGGGCGTGAACTCGGTCCATGGTCCGGCCACGTCGACGACCGCGCCGCTGTCCGGGTCGAGGATGCCGAGCGCGGCGGCGCCCCGGCCGTGCACGACGGCGACGAGGCCGTCCGCCAGCGGGGCGAACCAGCGCAGCCCGAGCTTCCACAGCGGCCCGCCGAACTCCTCCTCGCGCGGGCAGACCGGCCGGTGGTCGCGGTACAGGTTCCACCAGCCCGTGCGGTCGCTCGCGTACAGCAGACGGCCGTCGGCCGACCAGTCGACCTGGGCGATCGACTCGTCCGGCCCGCCGGCCACCGTCCGTGCCCCGCCGAGCGTGCCGTCGGCGCCCACCTCGGCGACGACCACCTCCGTGCCGTCCCACGGCATGCGGGGGTGGTCCCAGGCCAGCCAGGCGGCCCGCCGGCCGTCCGGCGAGAGCCGCGCCCCGGTGACGAACCGCCGCCGTTCGTCGGTGAGTTCACGCACCGCGTGCCGGTCCCGGCGGGCCGAGCCGTCCAGCGGGACGGCGGCCAGCACCCGGCGCACATCGGTGGGCCCGTCCCCGGTGAACTCCTCCATGACGCACCACACCTCACCCCGGTCGAGCAGCAGCCGGGGTTCCGCCCAGCGCAGCCCGCCGCCCACCGGTGAGACCGGGGTGAGCGGTCGGGGTTCGCCGCCGGGCTCCCAGAGGTACAGCCGCTGGTCGGCGAAGTGCGCGAACACCACGACGGCCCGCCCCGCGTGCACCGCGCCCGCCCAGGGCTGTCCGCCGTACTCGAGGACGCGGCTGCGCACGTTCCAGGGGGCGGGCAGGACGGACTCCTCGGTGCCGTCCGCGCGGCGCCGCACGAGGGTGCGCCGGCCGTCCTCCGCCGGGCGGGGCTCGGTCCACCAGATCTCGTCACCGACGAAGCCGACGTACTCCGGACGCCCGTCGTGCGCGGCGGCGAGGCGGGCGTCGAGGGGTGAGGGCCAGGACCCGTGGGGCAGGATGCGCACGCTCGTCCCCGCTCGCCTAGGCCGTGCGCAGGAAGCGGTCGAGGACGTCGACGCCGAAGTGGAGGGCCTCCACCGGGACACGTTCGTCGACGCCGTGGAAGAGGGCCTGGTAGTCGTAGCCCTCGGGCAGCTTCAGCGGCGCGAAGCCGTAGCCGGTGATCCCGAGCCGCGAGAACTGCTTGGCGTCCGTACCGCCCGACATGCAGTACGGCACCACGTGCCCCTCGGGCGCGAACTCCTCGACCGCGGCCCGCATCCGGCGGTAGGTCGGTGACTCCACGGGTGCCTGGAGGGCGACCTCGCGGTGGGCGAACTCCCACTGCACGTCCGGTCCGACGAGTTCGTCGAGGGTCGCGCGGAACTCCTCCTCGCAGCCCGCGAGATACCGGCCGTCGACGTACGCGACGGCCTCCCCGGGGATCACGTTGACCTTGTAACCAGCCTCCAGCATGGTCGGGTTGGCGCTGTTGCGGACGGTCGACTCCACCAGCCGGGCGGCCGGTCCGAGCTTGTCCAGCAGCGCGTCCACGTCGTCGAGGCCGGTCTCGATGCCGTACAGCGCGGCGAGTTCGGTGAGCGCGGCCCGCACGGTCGGCGTCAGCCGCAGCGGCCACTCGTGCTCCCCGATGCGGGCGATCGCTCCGGCGAGACGGGTCACCGCGTTCTCCCGGTTGACCTTGGAGCCGTGCCCGGCCCGCCCGCGCGCGGTCAGCTTGATCCAGCCGGTGCCGCGTTCCCCGGCGGCGATCGGGTAGATCTGCCGTCCGGCGCCGTCGTGGAAGGTGAACGCGCCGGACTCGCCGACGGCCTCCGTGCAGCCCTCGAAGAGGTGCGGATGCCGGTCGGCGAGGAAGCCGGCCCCGTCCACCGCGCTGGCCTCCTCGTCGGCGGTGAACGCGACGACGAGGTCGCGCCGGGGCCGCAGCCCCTGCCGGGCCCAGGAGCGCACCACGGCGAGGATCATCGCGTCCATGTTCTTCATGTCGACCGCGCCGCGCCCCCACACCACCCCGTCGCGCACCTCGCCCGAGAAGGGGTGCACGCTCCAGTCCGCGGCCTCGGCCGGCACGACGTCCAGGTGACCGTGCAGGAGCAGCGCGTCCGCGGCCGGGTCGGTGCCCTCGATCCGGGCGACGACGTTGGTCCGGCCCGGCGTGCGCTCCACGAGGGTCGGCTCCAGGCCCGCCCCGGCGAGCAGTTCGGCGGCGTACTCGGCGGCGGGCCGCTCCCGGCAGTCCCCGCCGCCCCGGTTGGTGGTGTCGATCCGGATGAGGTCCGAGGTGAACCGCACGACCTCGTCCCTCGCCTGCGCGTCAGCCATACTGCTCCTCCACCGCCGCCGCGACGACGGTCGTGACGGCCTTGAACGTGCGAATGCCCTCGTACATGGTGCCGCTGGTGTAGCCGGCCCTGCGCTCACCGACGCGGGCCACGCCGGGCACGAGGGTCGCGGCCATCGCCAGGTGCTCGGCGTCGAACTCCACGGTGACGGTGAACGGCCCGGCGTGCACCGGTTCCTGGCGGACCGCCAGCCGGGTGGCCGCTGCGGCCGCCGCCCGGATGTCGGCGGCGGTGCGGGCCGGGGTCCGGCACACGGCCGCGTACCGCGACACATGGTCCTTGACGGCCACCTTCAGCGCCTCAGGCGCGTATCCGAGCGCGTCCTCGCAGGCCACGTCGTCCCCGGTCACCAGCACCACCGGCACTCCGTACTCGGCGACGACACGCGCGTTGAGCAGCCCCTCGCTGGCCCGTACGCCGTCCAGCCACACCCCGGTGATGGAGTTGGCGAGGTAGGTGTGGGCGAGGACGCCCTCCTCCCCGGCCCCCGCGTGATAGCCGACGAACGCGATGCCGTCGACGTCGCCGTGCTGGACGCCCTCCACCATGGACAGCGACTTGTGCCGCCCGGTGAGCAGGCGCGCCCGCTCGTCGAGCCGTTCGAGCAGCAGGTTGCGCATGGTCCAGTGGGCCTCGTTGATCAGTACCTCGTCGGCGCCCCCGTCGAAGAACCCGAGCACGGCGGCGTTGACGTCCGAGGTGAACATCGCCCGGCACCGCTCCCACTGCGGTGTCCCCGGCAGCACGTCCGCCGGCCAGGTCACCCCGGTGGCGCCCTCCATGTCGGCGCTGATGAGGATTTTCATGGTGCGTCACGTTACGCGCCGGCGAGTGGACTTCCTACGAGGACTGGGCCGGCGAGCACTCGGCGGCCCCGCCCGCCTGGAGCGCGCGGAGCAGGGCGCGGGCCTCTTCCACGCAGGATTCGGGTACCTGGATCTCCCGGTAGATGGCGAGAGCCTGTTCCAGGGCCTGCCCGGCGGCATGACGATCACCGAGTGCCTGCTGGGTCCGGCACAGGTGGATCAGGGCTTCCGCCTCGTTGTAGCGGTGGCCCAGGGCACGGTGGATGGCCAGGGCCCGTTGGTGGCAGGTGAGCGCGCGGCGGTGATCACCGGCGTCCTGGTAGGCACAGCCGAGGGTGTCCAGCGTGGCGGCCTGCCCGCGCCGGTCGCCCAGCTCTGTCTGGATGCCCAGTGCCCGGTGACAGTGGTCCACGGCTTCCTGGTGGTTGCCCTGCCGGCCATGGTCCCAGGCCACGGCGTTGAGAGCGCGTGCGAGCCCGGGACGGTGGGCGAGCGAGTCGAACAGGTCGAGGGCCTGCCGGTCGTGCCGCAGTGCCGCGTGTTGATCGCCTTCGCGCTCATAGAGCCAGCCCAGCGCGAGGTGGGTGTGGGCCTGTGACAGGGCGTCGCCGTTCTCCGCCGCGATGGTGAGGGCCCGCGTCAGCTCCGAGTATGCCGTCCGGGTGTCGCCGGCCTCGGTGCGCTCCCAGGCCAGCGCGCGGTGGGACTCCGCCTGAGCGGCCGGATTCTTCAGCCTGGTCGCGGCGGCGAGGGCGGTGGTGTGGATCGCGGCGACATCGGTCCAGCGGCCACGGCGGGTGAGGAACGTGGTCAGCGCCCAGGCCAGCTGCCAGGTGTGGGTGTCGTGTCCGGCACGTGCGGCGTGGGGGACCGCGGCGATGAGCACGGGGTGTTCGCGCGTGAACCAGGCCATGGCCTGCTCGTGGCTCGTGATGTCCTCGGGGCGTACGCCCTCCGCGGTGGGTGGTAAGTGGATCGGGTCCCGATAGGGCAGCAGCAGCCGGTCGGCCGCAACCGCCGTGAGCAGGTAGTGGTCCAGCACCCGGGTGAGTGCCGCTCGGCTCTGACAGCCGTCTGTGACATCGGCCAGTTCGATGGCGTAGGCGCGGAGGAGGTCGTGGTAGCTGAACCGTCCTGGAGCGTGCTCCTGGAGAAGGTGGGCGACCTGTAGCCGGCGCAGAACGGTGCGGAGCCGGGCGGCGGGCAGGGCTGTGAGGCTGGCTGCCGCGGGCAGCGAGATGTCGGGGCCGGGGGCTTGAGCGAGCTGCCGGAACACCTGGGCGGTCTCATGGTCGAGGGCCTGGTACGAGGAGGCGAAGACGGTCCGCACGTCCATACCGCTCTCGCCGGTCTCCAGGACGTCCAGCCGGTGGGCCGAATCGCGCAGTTCCGCCGCCAGCGCGGTGAGCGTGAGGGCGGGGTTCGTGGAGATCCGGGCGGCCAGAACACTCAGGGCCAGCGGCAGCCCGGCGCAGTGGTCCACCAGCGCGGTGGTGGCGTCGGGCTCGGCGGTGATGCGTTCCGCGTCAGCGAAGAGGCCGAGCAGTTCGCGTGCCGTGGTGTGGTCGAAGGTTCCCAGGGTGACGTGGACGGGCTGGTGCGAGGCGACCAGGCCGGTCAGCTGGTGGCGGCTGGTGATCATCACGGTGCAGGTGGGGCTGCCGGGGAGGAGCGGCAGAACGTGCCTGGTGTCGCGGGCGTTGTCCAGCATGATGAGCATGCGTTTGTCCGCCACGAGGCTGCGGTAGAGCGCGGCCTGGGTGTCGGGGTCGGCGGGGATGTCCTCGGCGTCGACTCCGAGCGTGTCCAGGAATCCCCTGATCACCAGGGACGGGTCGAGGGGTTCCGCTGAGGGGGTGTAGCCCCGCAGATCGACGAAGAGCTGCCCGTCGGGGAAGTGGCGGAGATGGTCGTGGGCCCAGCTCAGGGCCAGCCACGTCTTGCCGGTGCCCCCGGCGCCGCAGATCACGGAGACCGGCATCGCGGCGCGTCGTTGCTCCTTCGGAGCGAGCAGTTCGTCCAGGTGGCGCAGTTCACCGGCGCGGCCGATCAACCGCGTCGCAGGGGCGGGGAGCTGGCGGGGGACCGGCCTCGCCGCAAGGGCCGTCGGCGTCCTCGGCGGAGGGGCCAGCACCGCGTCGTTGGTCAGGATCTGCTGGTGAAGGGTGCGTAAGTGCGGACCCAGGTCGACGCCCAGTTCCTGCGCCAGCCGCCGCCGGACGTCCTCGTACGCGCTCAGGGCGTCAGCGGTGTGCCCACTGCGGTACAGCGCCAGCAGGTACTGGCCGGCCAGACGTTCGTCGAGGGGGTGCTGCTCCACCCATCGGGACAGCTCGGCCAGCAGCTCTCCATGGTGGCCGAGCCTCAGCAGGACGTCGTTCCGGTCCAGCACGGCGGCCCAGCGCTCGCGCAGCAGACTTTCCCGCAGCGTTCGGAACCACGGTGTATCACCGAGTTCGAGCGGCTCGCCCAGCCACAGAGTGAACGCCTGCTCGAACAGCATGGCGGCCTGGGCGGCTTCGTCGGCTGCGCGTGCCTGTTCGACGAGGAGACGGAAGCGGTGCAGGTCCACGGTGTCCCGGTCGACGACCAGTGCGTAGCCGCCGGAGCGCCGGGCGATGACCGCGTCCTTCTCCGCCGGTGCCAGCGCGCCCCGCAGGCGGGACAGGTAGCTGTACAGCGTCCCCTTGACGCGCTGCGGCGGCCGGTCCCCCCACACCCGTCCGATGAGCTGCTCCGTCGACAGGTGACGAGGCGCCTCGACGAGCAGCACCGCCAGCACCGAACGCTGCTGCGGAGGGCCCAGTTCCAGGGCCACGCCGTCGACGTACGCCGCGATGTCGTCGAGTAATCGGAATTCGACCGCCATCACACCTCCCCGTGTGCCAGCTCACCTTTCCCCAGTGGCTTTCACCAGCCAATTCAAGATTGCGACAAGGTTCGACCATGGTCGGCCGGACAGGCTGTTCAGCGTTGTCCCGGAGATCGCCTGAGCCCGTGCGGCTCTGTACGGACATATGGCGATCTGCGATGCGAGCCGTGGCCGAAAGGAGGCACCCCGTGGATGTCCGGTATCCGGCCTACTGCCTGGCGGACAAGAGGTTCTACGACTCGCCGGACCGCGTGCGGCCCGGTGGCGGATGGCTCGACTTCCGCGACAGCGTCCGCCTGCCTCCCGGATGGCAGCAGGAATCCGACGGACAGTGGACGCGCGTACGGCCGCCGGCGGGAGGCGCCGAACTGCCCGCGCAAGGCTGGAAGATTCACGTTTCGGCCACGACCGAAAACGCGGTCGCCGTCCTGGAGTGTGTATCCCGGTACTGCTTCGAACAGCGCCTTCCTTTCAAGTTCCTTCCCAACTCGCTCGTCTTCCAGTCGAGGAACGCCAAGTACGCCCCTCGGGAAGCGAGCGGCAAGTTCATCACGGTCTACCCGCGGGACGTCGCAGAGCTGGAGCGCGTGCTGCGCGGGCTCGACCGGGACCTCGCCCGCGCGCCGGGTCCGTACATCCTCAGCGACCTGCGCTGGAACGAAGGCCCGCTGTACGTGCGTTACGGCGGCTTCGCCCTGCGCTTCGCCTACGCGGAGGACGGCAGCCGGACACCGGCCATCGAGCGGCCCGACGGCGTGCTGGTGCCCGATCGGCGCGAGCCGGTGTTCACCGTTCCCGAGTGGGTCGAGATACCGAAGTTCCTGGCCGATGCGGCAGCCCCGCGGGTGAACTCGGAACAGCCCGTGGAGTTTCCGTACGAGATAACCGGCGCGTTCCACTTCTCGAACGGCGGCGGAGTCTACCGGGCGCGGAGGCTGCGCGACGGAGCGGAATTGGTTCTGAAGGAAGGCAGGCCGCACGCGGGCCTCGACCGTATTGGGCGCGACGCGCCGGCCAGGCTGCGGGCGGAGCATGCCGCGATGGTCGCTCTCAAAGACATTCGGGGTGTTCCCCGGGTCTACGACTACCACGCTCTGGGCGGTCACGAGTTCCTGGCCATGGAACACGTTCCGGGAATCTCTCTGCAGAAATGGATCACCATTAACTATCTGCATCTCAGAGAGGCGGGCGAGGGCACGACCAAGGATTACTTGACATCCGTGGGGCACATTCTCGGCCAGATCGAGGAAACGCTCACGGCGGTGCACGACCGGGGATACAGCTTCAACGACCTCCAGCCGAGCAACGTCATGATCGACGACGACCTGAACGTGTCATTGATCGACTTCGAAGCGGTGCAACCCCGGAACTACGCGGGGCCCCGCGCCCTTGGCACACCGGGCTTCGCCGCGCCACCGTCGTTGAAGGGCGCCGACGGCGACCTGTACTCGCTGAACGCGCTACGGCTGTTCCTGTATCTGCCGCTCACCTCCGTCCTGGAACTCTGCCCGCCCCAGGCGACGACGCTGATCGCCGCGGCCCGCGAGAGTCTGGGCCTCGACGACAGCATCACAGAACCGCTGGCCCGCGCGCTGGCCGCAGCCGGCCCCGCCGCCTCCGGACTGCGCCCCGCGGACCCCCCACTGGCTTTCGGATCCGCCGCGGGACCCTGGGACACCCATACGGCTGCCTTGGTCGCGTCGATCCGCGCCACAGCCACGCCCGATCGGCGCGACCGGCTGTTCCCCGGAGACATCAGTCAGTTCTACGACGGAGGCGGCGGCGTGGCATTCGGCGCCGCGGGTGTCGTGGACACGCTGTTCACCGCCGGTGAGGCCGACCTCGACGGCTACATCGAGTGGCTCGGACGCGACCTGCGCTCCGGCCCGCTGCCCCGCCTGGGCTTCTACGACGGGATGGCAGGCATCTGCCACGTTCTGTACAAAATGGGTCATTCCGACACCGCCCTCGATGTCTACGACAGGATCGTCGAGGAGAGCCGGTCCTTGCCCGGGACCAAGCTCTACGACGGGCTGTCCGGGATCGGGCTGACCAGCCTGGACTTCTACCGCCGGACGGGGAACCACAGCTATCTGGACCATGCTGTCCAGACCGGCGCCACGGTGGAGAAGGCCATCGAGGCCGGAGCCCTCGCCCTGGGCCCGCGCACCCTGCCCGCCGATGCCGCGCCGCGGAACGGCCGCGGCAATTCCGCCGACAACTTCACCGGCGGTCTGCTGTACGGGTGGTCGGGGCCGGCGCTGTTCATGGTGCGGCTCTACGAGGTCACGCGTGACGATCGCTGGCTGCGGGCCGGCCTTGCGGCGGCGCACCGGGACCTTGACGGATGCGAGCCCCTGGGCGACGGCACGCTTCAGGTGAGGAACGGATCACGGGTCCTGCCCTACCTCGCCACGGGAAGCGCCGGCGTCGCCCTCGTCGGTGACCTGCTGCTGAACCACCGGCACGACGACCGTCTCGCAGAGTCCTTCGAGTCCCTGAGCCGGGCGTGCGCCCTCGAGTTCTGCATCGGTGGTGGGCTGTTCAACGGCAGGGCGGGACTGACGGGGGCGCTGCGCCAGATCGCGCGGCGACTTGACTGGCCCGACCTGGAAACACGTGTCGACCACGGTGTCCAGGCCCTCAACCTGCACGCCCTGTCCGACGAACACGGTCTTGTCTTCGCCGGGGAGCAGAACCTGCGCGCCTCGACCGATCTGGCCACCGGTTCCGCCGGAGTTCTGCGCCTCATCAACGTACTGACCGGGCGCTGCACCGAACTCCTGCCCTTCCTGGGCCCGGACCCATGGGTCCCGGCCCGTCCGGATCCCTCGGCTGACGCCCCGCGCCCAACGGGGGAAGCAGCGCGGCAAGCAGCCGAGAGCCCTGTCGCGTCGACCCGGGAGAGGAGGTGAAGACCATGACCAACTTCGTACTCGCCCTGCAGGCGATGGAGTCGGAGCCCGGCGCTCCGGACACCCTCGCCAGTGGCTCGACGTCGTTCTGCTGCGACTGCAGCTGGATCAGCACCACCTGCTGACGCAGTCCCCGATTGCGCCGGGGTGTGGGACCGCAGGCGGTTGCCCGCCCCGGCGCAGTCGGCCGGACCGCACAGAACCAGTTCCGCGCACAAGGCAGAAGGGCCGCTCCATGGCATTGCTCGCAGGAGGTCGACGATGAGCCGGGCACAGCGCGTCGGAGTGCGCGAGCTGCTGTACTACTTGCGTGGCCATCTGCCGGTCATGGCGCTGGCGGCGCTGCTGTCCCTGCTCGCCGCGGCCGGCACGCTGCTGCAGCCGATCCTGATCCGCTCCCTGATCGACGCCATCTCCGCGGCACGATCGACAGCGGCACCGGCGGCCATGCTCACCGGCCTGCTTCTGGGAGCCGCCGCACTCAACGGGGTGCGGGACTATCTGCTGCGCCGCACCGGAGAGAGGCTGGTGCTGAGGGTGCGTGAACGGCTCGCGGCGCACGTCCTGCGACTGCCGATCGCGGAATACGACCACCGCCGCACCGGTGACCTGCTGTCCCGGGTCGGTGCCGACAGCAGCCTTCTCCGCTCGGTGGTCACCTCGGGGCTGTTCGAGCTGGCCACCGGCGGCCTCATGATCCTGGGCGCGGCCGTCGCGGCCTTCCTCGTCGACCCCGCGCTGTTCCTCGTCACCTGTGCCGGCATGACGGTGGGGCTCACCGGCGCCGCCCTGATCGCGCGCAGGACGCGTCCGCTGACCGAAGAGGCCCAGGCGCTTCTCGGCGAGATGACGTCCGGCGTCGAGCGGGCCATCCGGGGTGCCCGGACCATCCGTGCCGCCCGTGCCGAGCAGCGTGAGACCGAGGTCGTCGAGGACATCGCCCGCCGAGCTTACGGGGTGGGAGTCCACCAGGCCCGGCTGCAGGCGCTCATCAACCCGCTCGCTCACATCGCGACCCAGGGCGTCCTCCTCCTTGTGCTGGGAGTGGGGGGCAGCCGCGTCGCCGGCGGGGAGCTGTCCGTGGGCGACCTCGTGGCATTCGTGCTCTTCCTGTTCTTCCTCATCCTGCCGGTGGGGCAGGTGGTCAGCGCCAACTCCCAGTTGCAGGCCGGCCTGGGCGCGCTGCAGCGGGTCGAAGACGTGCTGTGCCTGCCGACGGAGACCGCGGACGACACCCGGGTCGACAGCGCCGCCGTGGCGCCCCGGCCGTCCCGTCACGATCCGGCGGGAGTCGCCGCGATCACCTTCGACGACGTCACCTTCGGCTACGCGTCGGGCGAGCCGGTCCTCAGGAACGTGAGCTTCACCGTCCCCGCGGGCACGCGCACGGCGCTCGTCGGCCCGTCCGGCGCGGGCAAGTCCACCGTCCTCGCCCTGGTGGAGCGCTTCTACGACGTCACCTCCGGCTCCATCCGGATCGACGGGGTCGACCTCCGCGACCTGCCGCGCGACCAGCTGCGCGCCCGGTTGGGGTACGTGGAGCAGGAGGCACCCGTGCTGGCCGGCACGATCCGCGGCAACCTCACGCTCGGCGCGCCCGAGGCCACCGACGAGCAGCTGCTGGCGGTGCTCCACACCGTCAACCTGGTCGGTATCGCGGAGCGCTCACCGCTTGGCCTGGACGCCGAGGTCGGCGAAGGCGGCGTGTTGCTCTCCGGAGGCGAACGCCAGCGTCTGGCCATCGCCCGCACGCTCCTGGCCGCTCCGCCGATCCTGCTGCTGGACGAGCCCACCAGCAACCTCGACGCGCACAACGAGGCCGCCTTCCGGCACGCGGTCGACGCCGCCTCCGCCGGCCACACGCTGCTGATCGTGGCGCACCGGCTCGCCACTGTCGTCGACGCCGACCAGATCGTCGTCATGGACGGCGGTCAGGTGGTGGCGGTCGGCAGCCACGACGAACTGACGCGGACCAACCCGCTCTATCGCGAGCTGGCCACCCACCAACTGCTGATCGCCTGAACCCAGGGAGACATGATGAGCACCTCAGAGGCGGGGGTCACTCCGAGCATCGCCATCATCGGCGCGGGGCCGCGCGGAACGTCTCTCCTCGAACGGATCGCCGCGAACGCGGCGGAGTTCCTCCCGGACGGACTCCTGGACGTGCACGTCATCGATCCCTGTCCGGCCGGCGGCGGTCTCGTGTGGCGTCACCGTCAGTCGGCCCTGCTCTGGTCGAACACGAGAGCCGACGAATGCACGCTGTTCACCGATGACACCGTGGACTGTGACGGTCCCGTCGTCCCCGGGCCGACGCTCTTCGAATGGGCCACCCAGCTGTCCCAGGGCACTCTCGACCTCCCCGACGGCTACCGCCCGAGGCCGGAGAGCCTCGCCGAGGCCCAGCGTGCGCACAGGGGCTGGTTCAGTACCCGGTCGCTCGTCGGTGACTACCTGACCTGGGTCTTTCGGCGCACGGTCCGGACCGCCGCGCCGCGGGTCCGGGTCCACACGCATCAAGCGCTCGCCCTGGACGTCTGTGACCTGCGCGCCGGACGGCAGCGGATCACCCTCGGCGGCGGCGACACGCTGGACGTCGACTTCGTCATCCACGCGCAGGGCCACATCCCCGTCCGTCCCCGTGGCGGCGAGGAAGTCCTGGCCCGGAAAGCCGCTGCTCATCGGCTCACCTATGTGCCGCCCGCGTCCACCGCCGACATCTCGCTGGATCCGATCCGGCCGGGAGAACCCGTGATCGTACGCGGCCTCGGCCTGACATTCATCGACGCCATGGTCCTGCTCACAGAGGGCCGCGGCGGCCGATTCCACCGGGACGTGGGCGGAGAACTGCGTTACACGCCGTCAGGGCGGGAACCGCTCATCTACGCGGGCTCCCGGCGCGGAGTGCCGTACCGCTGCAAGTTCGCCTACGCGCTGCGGCGGCCTCCCGCCGAGCACCCGCGGCACTTCCGGCTCGAAGTCCTGGAGAACAGGCCCCTGGACTTCACCGCGGACCTGTGGCCGCTCATCGCGAGAGAGCTGAACGAGGCCGGCTACCGCGAGCTGGCCACCTCGCACTCCGACTGCCTGGCCATGCCCCCGGACGCCTTCCTCGCTCGCCTGTCCGAGGTGGCGTGGAACACCCCCGAGTTCAAGGACCTCATCGCGCACGCGGTCCCTCACCGCGAGGACCGCATCGACATCGAAGCTCCGGACCAGCCCCTGGTGGGCCGCCGCTTTCCCGACCACGCGGCACTGCGACAGTGGATGACCGATTACCTCGCCGCTGACCTGGCAAGGGGGCGCGACCCCCGCCACAGCGCTCATCTTGCCGTCCACCACGCCCTGTTCTCCGTGATGAACACCCTCTGGGAGGTGGTGCGGAACGGGTTGATCTCTCCGGGCTCCGGGGATCAGGGCCTACCCGCCTTCGTCTCCATGTGCCGGTTCCTCACCAGCGGACCACCTGCTCCACGACTCGAACAACTCCTGGCGCTCGCGCGCTCCGGCATCGTCCGATTCCTCGGGGCCCAGATGGAGACAGCCTGCCGGGACGGTGTGTTCGAGGCGCGCTCCAGCTCCGTGGACACGACGGTGCGCGCACATGCCCTGCTGGAGGCCCGCCTGCCTCGCCGGCCTCTTTCCTCCACGACCGATCCCCTGCTGCTCCGGCTCATCGAGCGCGGCGACATCCGTGAGGAGACGCTGGTCGACCCCGCCACCGGCCGCCGACAGCCCACTGGCGTCATCGACACCGCCGACGGCCGTCCGCTGCGCGCGGACGGAACGCCCCACCCGGCCCGGCTGACGACCCATCCGGGCGACTTTCCCCGTCCCCGCGCCAACTCCCCTTTCCTGCGCCAAAGCGACACCGCGGCGCGCAAGGCGCTCCTGCACGTCGCGCAGTCCCTGTGAGTCGGAACGGGCCCCCGCGGCCCGGCGCACACGCCGCTCTGCTGTGATCTTCCCGGCGGAACCCTCCGCCGCGACCACACGAAACGGGGAACGGTCATGACCACGCCCACCCTGGCGCCGGAACGTTTCGAGGCCGAGCGGCCTCGGCTGCGGGCGATCGCCCACCGCATGCTCGGCTCGCTCGCCGAGGCCGACGACGCGGTGCAGGAGACCTGGCTGCGGGCGTCGCGCGCCGACGTCGGCGAGGTGAACGACCTCACCGCCTGGCTCACCACGGTGGTGGGCCGGGTGAGCCTGAACATGCTGCGCGCACGCCGCACACGCCGCGAGGAGCCGCTGGAGGCACACGACGCGCCGGAGGACGGTGATCCCGAGGAGGAGGCGGTGCTGGCCGACTCGGTCGGGGTGGCACTGCTGGTCGTCCTGGACACGCTGACGCCGGCCGAGCGGCTGGCGTTCGTCCTGCACGACCTGTTCGCGGTGCCGTTCGACGCGATCGCCCCGCTGATCGAGCGCACGCCCGCCGCGGCCCGGCAGCTCGCCAGCCGGGCCCGCCGACGGGTCGGCGGACGCACCCCCTCCCCCGCCGCCGACGCGGCCCGGCAGCGCGCGGCGGTCGAGGCGTTCCTCGCGGCCACCCGCGCCGGGGACTTCGAGGCGCTCGTGACGCTGCTGCATCCGGACGTGGTGCTGACCGCCGACCGGTTCGTCGTCCCGACGCCGCAGCCGGTCACGGTCACCGGTGCCCGTCCCGTCGCCGAGGGCGCGATGGCGGCGACCGGCCGGGCCCGGTTCACCGGCCTCGCGCTGCTCGACGGCCGTGTCGGCCTCGCGATGGCCCCGCTGGGCAGGCTGCGGCTGGTCCTCCTCTTCACGGTCGCCGACGACGGCATCACCCGCATCGAGGTCGTCGCGGACCGCGAGCGGCTGGACGGCGTCGAGGTGGCCGTGCTCGACGCCTGAGGAACGGGTGCGGGGTGACCGGTCGGACCGGTCACCCCGCACCCGTTCGCGCGCCCTCAGAACCCCAGGACCAGCGACGCCGCCGCGGGCGCCGCGTAGATCAGCGGGAACGGCACGTGCGAGAACCAGCGGGCCCGCACCACGGTGACGACGGCCCCGAGGAAGTACAGCACCAGACCGGCCGCGGCGAGCACGCCGACCACGGGCAGGAACAGCCCGGCCAGCAGACCCGCCGCGCCGGCGGCCTTGGCCACGCCCAACCACGGCCACCACGCGCGCGGCACGCCGTAGTCGGCGAGCGGCTTCACGGTCCACTCGGCCCGGAAGAAGACGGAACCGGCCGAGAACCCGGCCATGACGGCTCCCAGGACGGTGACGACGACGTAGGCGGTGGACATGGCGGCGGCTCCTCATCGGATCGTGGCTTCCTTCACCTGCCTGACACCCGGCGCCGCGCGCATGTGACAGGGAGAAGCCGCCGTTCTCTGTGACGGTCGTCACACGGCCCGGGCGACCACCAGCCACTTCGACGGCAGCTCGATCCGAGTGCCGTCCGCGGTGAACTCGGTGGTGGTGAGCGGGAGGTCCCCGGAGGCGAGGACGGTGAGCCCGGCGGCGCGCACATAGGCGGAGAGCGCGTCGTCGGCCACCTCACCCGGGTTGATGCCGTGCCGGAACACCGGTGTGAGCTTCGCGGGCGGCCCGTCGGGGCTCTGGGCCAGTGCGCCGAGGACGGGGCCGGCGGCCTCGGACAGCTCCACGAGGAAGCCCCGGCCGCGTTCGCCGAGCAGCGCGGCGAACCCGTCCATCAGCGCCTGCCGGTCGGCGGGCTCGCACTGGTGCAGCACGCCCCGCATGTAGACGTGGGAGTCACCGAGTTCGGCGTGCAGCGCCTTGGCCTCGGCGTCGTCGGCCGCGTCCAGCAGCCGGTACGTCGCCTGCCCGGTGGGGTCGGCGCGGCGCGCGTGGTCGAGGGCCGCGGCGGCCAGGTCGACGCCGACGACGTGCGGGAAGCGGTCGGCGAGGAAACGCGTCTGGGTGCCGTTGCCGCAGCCGAGGTCGATCAGCGGCAGCCCGAAGTCGGTGAGATGGGGCTCGAAGAAGGCGAGATGGTGGGCGGCGGTCACCGCGGGGGCCGCGTCCCAGAACACCGCGCCCGGCTCGTCGGGGGCCTCGCGCCAGAAGCCCTCCCAGGCCTCCCGGTACCGACTCGTCACGCTCATGCACAACTCCCCAGGTGAGCGGCTGATCCGCCGTAAGCGACGGGCGAGTACGGTTTATCGTTCCCCGGCGGTGCGGACAAGCACGACGGCCGGAACTTCACGCCGCGTTCGAAGGGCGTACGGCCCGATTCCCCCCGCTCAGCGCCTGGGCAGGGTCAGCTCGAACCACACGGACTTGCCCCCGCCGGTACGGCTGGTCCCCCACTCGCGGGCCAGCCTGCTGACCACCCGAAGTCCTCGCCCTGCCTCGTCGCGGGGCCCGGCGCTCAGCAGGGTCGGCAGGTCGTGGTCGTCGTCGTCCACCTCGCACAGCAGCGTGTCCCCGCGCACCAGCCGCAGGGCCACCGGCTGCGCGTGGGAGTGCCGTACGGCGTTGGTGACCAGCTCGCTGACCATCAGCTCGGCGGAGTCGACGAGCCGGGCCAGGCCCCAGTCGTGGAGCTGCTCGCGGACCACGGCGCGGGCCCGGCCGACCTGGGCCGGGTCGAGGGGGAAACGCCACTCGGCGACGTCCTCGGGCGCGATGCCGTTGAGACGGGCCATGAGCAGGGCCACGTCGTCCTTGCGGCCGCCGCGCGTGTTGAGGGCGCGGATGATGGTGTCGCAGGCGTCGTCCATGGAGGCGGCCGGGTGGGCGGCCGACTCGCAGAGCGTGGCGAGCCCCACGCCGATGTCCTCGCCGCGCACCTCGACCAGCCCGTCGGTGCACATGACCAGCCGGTCGCCGGGCCCCACGCGCACGCGTACCGCCTCGAACGGCACCCCGCCGACACCGATCGGCGCGCCCGTGGGCAGGTCCAGCAGCTCGCTGCGGCCGTCGTCGGCGCGGACCAGCACCGGCGGGATGTGGCCCGCGTTGGCGAGGTGCAGCTCGCCCGCTATCGGGTCGTAGACGGCGTACAGGCAGGTCGCGAGGTAGGTCTCGCCGAGCCGCTGGGCGAGGTCGTCCAGGTTGCGCAGCAGCCGGGCGGGCGGCAGGTCGAGCGCGGCCATGGTCTGTACGGCCGTACGCAACTGGCCCATCATGGCGGCGGAGTTGAGGCCGTGGCCCATGACGTCGCCGACGACGAGTGCGGTGCGGGCGCCGGGCAGCTTCACGGAGTCGAACCAGTCGCCGCCGACGCGCCCGAGCAGCGTGCCCGGCAGATAGCGGGTGGCGATGTCGCAGCCCGCCATCCGCGCCGGGATGTGCGGCAGCATGCTGTCCTGGAGGGTCTCGGCGACGGCCTCCTGGTAGGTGTACATGCGGGCGTTGTCGAGCACGAGGCCCGCGCGGGCGGCGAGTTCCGCGCCGGTGACCCGGTCCATGTCGTTGAACTCGGCGCGCTCGGGGTGGCGCAGCAGGATCATGAAGCCGAGGACGACGTTGCGGGCCTTCAGCGGTACGACCAGCATGGAGCGGTGCGTGATGAGCGGCCGGATGTCGCGCTTGTCGAACTGCGAGGCGATGGCGTGGCCCATCTGCTCGCTGATGCGCGGCACCAGGACCGGCTCGCCCGTCGTCATGCACTGGAAGAACGGTGTGTGCGCGGGGAAGGGCATGGCCTCGCCCACGGGCACGACGTCGTCCCAGCGGCCGGGTTCGTCGGTGTGCTCGACGGCGACCCGGTGCCACAGGGTGGTCGTGTCCGGCACGCCCTCGGGGAACCCCTCACCGGCGACGACCTGTTCGCGCAGATAGGTGCCGGCGACGTCGGTGAAGCGCGGGACGACGGCCTTGCTGACCTCGATGATCGTGCGGGACAGGTCGAGGGAGGTGCCGATCCTGCCGCTGACCTCGTTGAGGAACTCCAGGCGCTCGCGGACGGCGGCGTACTCGAGGTCCTCGCCCTCGTCGGCCGGGTCCGGCGGCAGGGGTCTGCCCTCGGCGGCGGCCCGCGCGGCCCGCTCCCGGCGCGCCCTGCGCTGCACCCGCCGGGACACCCCCCAGTCGGGGGTCACCGGAACCCGGTCGTTCTGGCTGAACTCCAGGACGGGGTAGCCGAGTTCGAGGACCTGCGCGACGATGCGGGCGCTCTCGCCGACGCTCATGCTGGGCAGGATCTCGGGGAGCCTGCGGGCGAGTTCCTCGGCGCCGGGGAAGTCGGTGTGCAGTGCGAAGCCGGGCGCGACACGCTCGACGAGCAGCCGGTCGCCCTGGTCGGGCCGGAGCAGCCCCTCGGCGTCGGCGGCCAGCACGAGCAGCCGCTCACGCCCGGGCCCGACGAGCGGGTACGCCCACCACAGCACGTCGGCACGGTCCCGGCCGGGCACGGTCAGCCGGGCCCGTCCGGACGCCGGATGGCTCAACTGGCCGTCGAGGGAGGTCTCCAGCCCGGGGCCGAGACCGTCGTAGGTCATGTGGTCGCCGTACGGGAGGTCGTCGTCCACCTCGGGGAGGGCGCCGGAGACGGGGAGCAGGTCGAGCGCGGGCCGGCCGATCGCCTCGTCCTTGGCGGCGCCGAAGAGGCGGCGGGCGCCGGCGCTCCAGTGCGAGACGAGGCCGGCGCGGTCGACGAGGACCACGGCGAGCGGGACGCGCCCGGCGCCGGAGGGTTCGGCCGCCGCACCGCTGTCGGCCCCGCGGCCGAAAGGCGCGTCCCTCTCGGTGCCGTGGTCCATGGCCCAGGCCCTCTCTCCCCAGAGCTGCGCAAGATCTGTCCGCAGCCCCCACCGTACGGCGCGCCCCGCTCGCGATGTGCGCCAATTCCGGAATTGGCGGCACCTTCCTACCGGCGGGTAGGGCCGGTAGGCGACATGCCGTCAGTCGTCGTGCCGGCAGGCGCGGATCACACTCGGTGCGGCCGCCGCCGGCCAGCTGGAGGACGGTGGCGGCCGGCGGGTAGCCCACGGCGACGACGGTGCACTCGCCGGAGGCCAGGACATCCGGTGCGCGCCGTGCAGCTCGCCGACGATCTTCGGCAGGACGGTGGCGACGATCATCGGCTCTAGCGCCGTCGGCGACAGGGCGAGCGTCAGGGCGAGGAAGACCGACCGCACGGGGGTCGGTGGCGGGGGTTCGCGGGGGCGGCACCGAGCCGGAGTGTTCGGCGGTTCCCCGTGGAGTCCGCCCTGCACCAGCGTGGTCCCGCCCACCTGCCGCTCCCCTCGTCGCACCTGCCGCACCCGGTCCGCGTGGAAGCGGCAACCCGGAGCAGGCGCGACGAGTTACGGGCCGAACCGGTCAGGGGTGAGAACCACTCGAACCGGTGAGGGGGGATCGACGGGTGGGGCCGTACGCCCCTGGTGCTACTTCTCGACCTCGGCGGCGAGCCTGGTGAGGATCGCGTCGTAGATCCGGCCGAGGCCCTTGGGCGCGAAGGTCTTCTCGAAGAAGCCGCCGATGCCGCCGGCACCGGTCCAGGTCGTGGTCACGACCACCCGGGAGGTGCCCTCGCCGGCCGGGGTGACGCGCCAGACGGTGACCATCGAGGAGTTGCGGTCCTTCTCGACGAGTTCGCCGTCGGTGGGCTCGGTGACCTCCAGGAGGCAGTCGCGCACACGCTTGCTGGTGGCCTGGAGCTTCCAGTGGACGAGGGTGCCCTCGCCGTCGCCGCCCTCGCGCACCTCGTACTCGCTGAACTGCTCGGGCAGCAGCTTCCCGCGCGTGTCGCTGTAGTCGGCGAGCGTGTCGAACACCTTGTCCGGGCTCGCCGCGACGATCCGCTCGGTGGTGGCCTCGACCTGCGCCATGGGTTCCTCCAGGTCCTTGTATCTCGGGGTCGGGCCAAGCCAACCACCCCGGTCGGCAGCCGCCCAAATCGGGGGTCGCAAGCGGTCGCCCGGCGATCGGAAAGAACCCTCGCACGATCATGGGAACAGATGTTCTATTGTGGGCCCAGTGCTACCGAGGAGGCCTCATGCGCTGGGAGAACCTCACAGTGAAGTCCCGTCACGACCGTGCCGCGGACCCCGCGCTGTTCGGGGCGGACGCGGTGACCACCCGCGCGCACTTCACTCCATGACCCTATTCAGCTGGGGAGGTTTCCCATGGTCAGCGCACCGCACGCCGACAGGGTCTGGAAGAACATGACCAGATCGATCACGGTCGGGAACGACGCCGGACCGCCACCACATCCGAGCCGGGCAGGGACGGCGGCCTACACCACCCTGCTCCGGGGCAGCGCCGAACCCACCGACGAACGCGGCGACATCCGGCCCTGGCTACTACTGCGCGAGCGCACGACTGAGCGCAGCCGCCAATCGACCCTGTGAGCCCCCGCCCCAGCGGACGACCGCAAGCCTCCACCGCGGCGGGCCCGAGGCAGACGAAACCGTGAAGACTCAGGTCACCTTCGTTAACTGACTCCATCACAGGAGTCCTTTTGCGAGGCCACCGGCCTGAGCCGCAGTACCCTCAAGCGCATCGAGTCCGGAGAAGGAGATCCCCGCTACGGCGACCTCCTTCGGATCGCGGCCGTGCTCGACACTCGCGTTTCCCTTCGTCGACCGACTGTCGGGACGCGAAAGACGCCGCCCATCCGCCACGGGGGGCGGGCAGACGGGGCCGCTCAGGGGGGACCGGGCGGCCTACAGCAGCCGGGCGACAGATGCCGGCAGGAACAGGTCGCGGGCTCGGTGCTGCGCCCACACCCCCCGGGGGTCGCCGTCGCTGCGGGCTGCGTAGTGCGGGCACTGGCCGCAGCCAGTGGTGTGGGACTCAGGTACGGCGTCAGGGTGTTCTTCCACGATGTGCCGCGCGATAGCCATCTGCTCGGTGAAGCAGCCCGCATCCGCAGTGACCGTCTCGGCCAGCGCGTCCAGCAGCTCGGCGCAGTCGTCGCACGCCCACATGAAGGGCGGTGGGACCGGCAGCTGCTCGTCAACGGGGTCCATCAGTCTCCTTCTGACGCCCGCCCCGCCGAGGTCTTCCGGATCCTGCGACGGGGCGGGCTTCTTGCGGGCCCCTCCCGCCCCGGCTTGCGGTCCGGGACGGGAGGGACGTTTCGGGGTGCGACCCTGACCCGCGGTCGCCGTGGGGGTGCGTCAGGCCAGGGTCCGCGCCAGCACCAGGACGAGGACGGGAGCGGACACAGCCGCGACGTAGAGGAGCAGCGCTGCGATGGCCTTCAGGGCCGGCCGCCGAGCTTCTCGTAGTGGGTGCGCAGCGCCACGACGGACCGCGCGAGCCGCTTAACCCGTTCAACCTCGCCGTTCAGGCCCGGGCGGTGCGCGAGGCTCAGCCGTTGGAGGGCCTCGTCGACTCCCGCCCGGGCGGCCACCGCCTGCGCGGCGTCGTCGGGGTGGGCGGCCGCCATCTGCTCGATCTGCGGGATCAGCCGCTCCAGGTACCTGGTGAAGTCGTTGGCGAACAGCGCCACGGTCTGGTGGCGCGGCAGTGTCTTCTGCGAGAGGAACCAGGCGGCTGCGGCGGCCACTCCGTGGGCGGCCGGCGGCGGGGTTTCCGTGGCGGACCGGGTGGCGTTCACCGGGTCACCACCTCACGGTGGAGCGGGCACCCGCACGGCGGGTACGCGCTGACGGTGGCCGGGCCGTCTGCGGGCACGAAGCGGGTGCCGGTGTCGGCGGTGACCGTGCCGTGCCGGTTCACGGTGTAGACCCGGATCGTGAGCCCGTGGCCCTGTGTGCGATTCGCGGGCGAGGCTGTAGCTTGCATGGTGTCGCAGCTCCTTCGCAGCTGTGGCCACGCCCCCGGACCGTTCGCCCGGTCGCGGGGGTCTTGTCTGAGCTGTCGACACTATGAGCGGCGGAGGCCGCCAGTGGGTACCGCCTCTACCCCCTTGGCGAGGGGTACGCTTCCTACCCCTACGTGATCACACGGGCACGCCCAAGTCGCGTGCCAAGCCGAGTGCGTCGTCACGGACCATGCGCGGCCCGGACTTCACCAACTCCGGCAGGACGCTGCGGGTGTGCAGGTTGTACTCGATCGTCTCTGGCGACTCCGCGTAGGCCTTCTTGAGCAGGGAGACGGCGGCCACGCGCTCGCCGGTCAGGTTGTACGCGCGGGCCGTCTCGATCAGGTGGTACGAGCGGCGGGTGGCCGACGGGATCCGGTCCAAGTCGAGGGAGTCCGCCACCTGGAGCGCCTTGCCGGGCTGCACCAAGTCGTTCCACATGGTGACGGCGTAGCCGTCGACGATGCCCCGCCCGAACATCAGCCACGGGTGCGCGTAGTCGTCCCCCAGCTGGCGGGCCGCGGCGTCGGCCTTGTCCCAGTACCACCATGCGTCCCCGGCCTGGCCGGTCTTCGCGTACGACAGGGCGGCCGCCAGGTACAGCAGGCCGCGGCGGGCGATGTGGTCCGGGTCGTCGCGGTCGGGCAGGAGCGCGGCAGCTTGCTCAGCCAGCTCTACGCGGGCTTCGGCTGCCTCTCCAGCGTCCCGGTGGACGTGGTTGACGTACCAGGCGGCGGAGGCGATGGCGCGGGGGCTGTCGGCGTCCTGAGCCGCCGTCATGGCCCGGTCCCCGGTGAGCACGACGAGTTCTGGGGCGGGCTGGAAGGACAGGAACAGCTGGGCCAGGTGGTAGGTCTCGGCGAGCGCGACGAGGGCGCGCCGGCGGTCGGTTCCCTCGAGGGCGCGCGCGGCGTGCTGGGTGTCGGCGAGCAGGTTCGGCAGCAGAGCGACGATGCGGGACCGGTTGCCCTCGACGGTGTCCCGCGGGCCCGTACGGCGGTCGCGGGCGTGCCATAGCTTCCACGCCTGCCGCAGGCGCGCGGCGAGCACGTCGGCGGGCTCCGGCTCCCGGTCGGCGAGCGCCAGCTGGTAGGTGGTCAGCGCGCGCTTCATGGCGGGCAGCGCGCCGTGCTGGGCCTTGCTGTAGGTGGTGGCGGCGATGCGCTCATCTCCGGTCAGTTCGGCGATGTCTTCGACACCGAGGACGTGCGCGAGCCGGAGAAGCTTGGGCAGGCGAGGCATTCCGATGCGGCCGGTCTCAATGGCCTTGACCCACTCGGTGGACTGATCCATGAGGCCGGCCACCACGGCCCTCGTCTTGCCGGTGCGCTCGCGGGCGCGTTGGACACGCTGCCCGAACGTCGAGGGGGCTGGAATGTCGGTATGCTCGGGCATACTGGGCTCCGTTCTGCTTCGACACCAGAACGGTACCCCTGGCACTGCCGGGGGTAGCAGCGATCGGCCCCCATCCTCATGGTGGGGGCCGTCGTCGTGTACGCCCACCTCCCGGCCGTTGTGGCCGTCGACGTCTCTCAGGCGCGCGGTGGCGTGATCGGCCGGGAGGCAGAGCAGCAGCGCGGCATCGATGCGAACACCGTGGACAACTCATCGGTGCCGACACCGGAGTCGCCGTCACGGCCACCACCGTCACGATGGTCACCGTCCATCCCTGGACCGACGACCGTAGTCAGGGCTGGCCGCCCTCCGCACCGGCGGTCAGCACTCCCGCGCCGCACTCGCCGCCATCCCTCCTTCCGCCACAGCCGCCCGGTAGCCCTCCACTTTCCGCACCCCGGCCGTCGCCGTCACAGAGCGGCACTGCATCAAGCAGCCCGGCGGAAACGGGCAGCCCCTCGGTGCCGCCCCGCCGGGGCTTCCGGCCAGGGATCGTGCCAGTCGGCGAGGAAACGCCCATCGCAGAGACGTCACTTCCCCCGGGGGCGGACCCAGTGGTGACGGCGGAACACCATCACAGGACGCCGGGTCGAGTCCGCCGTCGGCGCCCAGCCCACCGGCCGCACCACCCCCTGCGGAGAGCCCGCAGCCTGACGGCGCGGCCACCGAACCAGCGCTCTGCGTGTTCCCTGGAGGTGCCGCCCCCTCTGGACACTGACACCTGCCTGCTGAGCCAGCGCAGGCTGGACGCTGGGTGCCGCTGACCGCGGCGCCCAGCGTCAGGGGGTCTTCGGAACGATCTCGATGGAGGTGGGATCGAACTTCCGTCGGCCTGGCCCGGACCGGTGGATCGTCACGGTCATCAACATGTTGACGACCGCGCGCTTGCGCTCCAGAGGCAGCGCAGCCCACGCCGCCACGGGGTCGTCGGAACGCACGATGTCCCCCAGGACGGCCGCGCGGGCCGGGCTGGTCATCTTCTGCTCGATCTCCGCCAGGCGCTCTTTCACTCGACGTACGGCAGCCCGGAACTCCAGGGCGTCGGCCTCGTCGTCGTCCGCGAAGGCGTCGGTCATGGTTTTCAACCGTGCACGCAGGGCGGCCGCCTTGGCGGTCAGCTCATCCATGTCCGGTCGCTCGTCGTCCAGGAGCAGCCGGCCGACGTCCTCCCGCACGAACAACTGCGGCACCAACCCCAACGGCTTCCCTGGCTCCGTGCCCGCGATCAGCTCGTCGATCGGCTCTGCGCTGCGCGCCAGGTGCTTGACGGGGCCGCGGCACTTGTAGATGCGGTCTCCGTCGCGAGCGCCTTTCGAGCTCCGCTGCGCGCTGGTGACAGTGGTGCCGTCGTTGCAGACCCCGCAGCGAGCGATCCCCGACAGCAGCCACTTACGCGCCGGACCGGGCGACGTCTTGCGCTTCGGGTCGGTGAGGGTCGTGACGGCCTGGCGCCACTGGTCCTCGCTCACGATGGCCGGCCACTTCCCGGCGTACGTGGTGCCGTTGTACTCGCGCAGGCCCGCGTAGCGCGCGTTCTGAAGGAGGTAGCGCACGGCGTTGTGGGTCCACGGCTTGCCGTTGCGGTTGAGGATCTCGCGTTCGTTCAGGTCGGCGGCGATGCCGGACAGGCTGGCGCCTGCGGCGATCGCCTCGTACATCTTGCGGACCTCAGCGGCCTCGCTGTCGATGACCTCGCTGCCGTCGGCGGTGTAGCCGAAGCAGCGCGGCCCGGTGGGCGCTTGACCGCGCTCGACGCGCTGGCGCATCTCGCGCTGCTCGCGCTCTGACATCTGTTCGACTTCGAAGGTGTCGACCTCACCCAGGAGCCCGGCGAGCAGACGGCCGGCGGCGGTGGTGAGGTCCAGTTCGGGGCCCTTCACGCAGAGCACGCTCACGCCGTGCTTGCGCAGGATCTCCATCCCTTCGGCTCGTTCCCGCCGGTTTCGCCACAGGCGGCCCAGCATGTAGACGATGATGACGTCTACCTCGCCGCGCTGCACGGCGGCCATCAGCCGCTCGTAGTCAGGCCGGTGCTTGCCGTGGGTCGCCGACTTGTCGTTGTCCCGGAAGCGCCGGCCCTCGATGGGGATGTCGCGCCGCTTGGCGATCTCCTCGGTGTCCTCTCCCTGCCGCATGACGCCGTCCTCGTCGCCGGCGTCGGCCTTGGAGATCCGCTCGTAAGTGGCGCCCCGCTGAAATGGTGTCACGGGCTGAAGTATAGGTGCGTGTACTGCTTCGCCCGCAAGACGCACAGCTACCTGGACCTCGACACCGGGATCGGCTTCGACACCCAGATCGTCGTGAAGGTGAACGCGCCGGAGGTGCTGCGCCGGCAGCTCGCCTCGCCGCGCTGGCACGGCGAGCACATCGCGATGGGCACCAATGTCGACTGCTACCAGCGCGCGGAGGGCCGCTACCGGCTGATGCCGGGCATCCTGGCCGCCCTGCGCGACCACGCCAACCCCTTCTCCATCCTGACCAAGGGCACCCTGATCCTGCGCGACCTCGACCTGCTGAAGCAGTCCGCCGAGGTGACGGACATCGGCATCTCGGTGTCGGTCGGCTTCACCGACACCGAGCTGTGGCGCACGGTGGAGCCGGGCACCCCGGCCCCCGAGCGCCGCCTCGACGTCGTGCGGACCCTCACCGAGCAGGGCATCGGCTGCGGGGTGCTGATGGCCCCGGTGATCCCCTTCCTGAGCGACGAGCCGGCCCAACTGCGGGAGACCGTGCGGGCGATCGCGGCGGCCGGCGCGACCTCGGTCGCCCCGCTGGTGCTGCATCTGCGGCCCGGCGCCCGCGAGTGGTTCATGGCCTGGCTCGGACAGCGCCACCCGCACCTGGTGCGCCGCTACGAGCGGCTCTACGCCGACGGCGCGTACGCGCCCAAGTGGTACCAGCGCCGGATCACCGGTCAGGTCCACGACCTGGCCGAGGAGTACGGCATCGGCCCCACGCGCGCGGGGATGCCGCGCCGGATCCGGCCGCCGCGGCCGGTGGAGGACCCGGCCGAGTCCGGGCCGGCGTCCGGGCCCACCCAACTCACGCTGCTCTGAGCGCGTTCGAGGGCATCCGGCGACCCAATCGGGTCAAGTATCGCCAGATCGGGTTCTTCCGGGCGTTCTTTCCGGGACGATGCGCCGAGGGCCGTGACCTCCGCGGTCCCTCGACCTCCGTCCTGGGAGTACTCCATGGGAAAACGCGCAGCCGTGCTGTGCGCTGCCGCCGCCGTCGTGGCCGGGACGTTCACCGCCGCGCCCGCCGGCGCGAGCCCGTCGCCCTCCGCGCAGGCCGCCCGGGCGGCACAAATCGACTGGAAGGACTGCGGCACCACCGACTATCCGTCGCTCCAGTGCGGGTCCCTCGAGGTGCCGCTCGACCACGCCGACCCGCACGGGAAGCAGATCACCCTCGCGCTGTCGCGGGTCCCGCACACCGCGAAGCGGTACCAGGGGCCGCTGCTGGTCAACCCCGGTGGGCCCGGGGGCAGCGGGCTGCGGCTCGCCGGTTTCGTCGCCAAGACGCTGCCGAAGTCGGTCGCCGCCCAGTACGACGTCATCGGCTTCGACCCGCGCGGAGTGGGCCTGAGCAAGCCCGCCCTGAACTGCGCGCCCAACCACTTCGCCCCGGTGCGCCCCGACTCGGTCCCGGGCACCGCGGCGATCGAGCGGGCCAACCTCCGGCGCGCGAAGTCCTTCGCCGAGGCCTGCGGCAGGAAGTACGCGGACGTGCTGCCGCACGTCAACACCCTCAGCGTGGTACGGGACATGGACGCGATCCGCCGGGCCCTCGGCGCCTCGCGGCTGAACTACTTCGGGTACTCGTACGGCACCTACCTCGGCGCCGTCTACGCCAAGCTCCACCCGCAGCGGGTACGGCGCCTGGTCCTGGACTCGATCGTCGACCCGACGGGCGTGTGGTACGAGGACAACCTCCTCCAGGACCACGCCTTCAACGACCGTCACCGGGCCCTGATGGCGTGGGTCGCCAAGCACCACGGCACCTACCGGCTCGGCACCGACCCGGAGAAGGTCGAGGCCACCTGGTACGCGATGCGGGCGGCGCTGGCGAAGAAGCCGGCCGACGGCAAGGTGGGCGCCGCGGAGCTGGAGGACACGTTCCTGCCGGGCGGCTACTACAACGGCTACTGGCCCTACCTCGCCGAGGCGTTCGCCGCGTACGTCAACGACAAGAACGCCGATCCGCTGGTCGAGGCGTACGAGAACTTCGCCGCGATCGACGCGGCGGGGGTCAACGGCTACAGCGTGTACACGTCGGTGCAGTGCCGGGACGCCTCCTGGCCGCGCGACTGGGCCACCTGGCGCGCGGACAACTGGGCGGCGTACGCGAAGGCACCGTTCATGACCTGGAACAACGCCTGGTACAACGCGCCGTGCGCGTTCTGGCCGACGCGCCCGCTCGACCCGGTGGACGTCACCAACGGCGACCTGCCTCCGGCCCTGCTGTTCCAGGCGACCGGTGACGCGGCCACCCCGTACGAGGGCGGCGCGCTGGTCCACGCGCTGCTGCGCCGCTCCAGCCTCGTCGTCGAGCAGGGCGGCGGGAACCACGGCGTCACGCTGAGCGGGAACGCCTGTCTGGACAAGCATCTCGCGGAGTACCTCACCGACGGCACGGTGCCGCGCGGCACCGGCCAGGTGGACGCGGTGTGCGCCGCGCTGCCCGACCCCAAGCCGCTGAGCACGAAGGCAGCCTCGGGCACGGCCCACGGCACGGTCCTGCACGGGCTGCTCGGCTTCCGCAGCTGAGTCCGCGCCACCGGGCGACCCGCCGGGGGCGTCGTCACACCCATGGTCCACCATGGACGCATGAGTGAGCCGACCAGGATCGCCGCCCCCGACGGCGTCGCCCCCGCCGCGCAGTACTCGCATGTCGTGTGGGGCACCGGCCGCTTCGTGGCCGTCGCCGGGCAGGTGCCGCTCGACGCACACGGCCGGCTGGTCGGCGCGGGCGACCCCGGGGCGCAGGCCCATCAGGTCTTCGACAACCTGCGGCGCTGTCTCGCCGCCGCGGGCGCCTCCTTCGACGACGTCGTCAAGCTGACCTACTTCGTCACGGACATGGCGCATCTCCCGGCGATCCGCGCGGCCCGCGCCGCGCACATACCCGACGACCGTCTCCCGGCCGCCTCGGCCGTGCAGGTCGCCGCGCTGGTGCGCCCGGAGTTCCTGATGGAGATCGAGGCGTTCGCCGTGGTGGGCGAGTGAGTTCGCCCAGCGGCGGTGGGCGGGTGAGCTCGCCCGTCGTCGTGCGGGACATGACCCTCGCCGACTGTCACCGCGTCTCCGAGATCCGCGTCCGGGGCTGGCAGAGCGCCTACCGGGGGCTGATGCCGCGGACGTACCTCGACGCGCTCAGCGTCACCCGGGACGCCGAGCGCCGCCGCGCCCGCTTCCAGGAGGGCGACGCCGGCGTGGTGAACCTGGTGGCGGAGCGAGGCGGCAGGGTGGTCGGCTGGGCCGCCCACGGCCCCTACCGCGAGGGTGAACTCCGCACGCGGGACGCCGAGTTGTACGCGCTCTACGTGGACGGCGAGGAGCGCTCCACCGGCGTCGGGCGCGCTCTGCTCCAGGAGTGCGTACGGCAGGTCGGGGCCCGGGGACACGCCCGGATGTACCTGTGGGTCCTGCGGGACAACACCCCCGCCCGCCGCTTCTACGAGCGGGCCGGGTTCCACGCCGACGGCACCGAGGAGCCCTTCGAGGTGGACGGGGTCCAGGTGCCCGAGGTGCGGTACCTCGGGCACCTGCCGCTGCCGCCGCTCACCGCTGCCGGGGGATCCGCCTGAGGGCGCGTACGGCCGCCTCGGCGAGCGCCGGGTGGGCGAGGGCGTCGTTCAGCACCGGGCGGGCACGGTCGTCGCCGAGGGTGCCGAGCCCGTCGACGCAGGCGAGGGCGACGCGCCGGTAGGGGTCGTGCGGGAGCAGTCTGCGTCGCAGCGTGGTGATCAGCGCGGGGACCGACTCGGGCGCGCGCAGGTCCACCAGCAGCCGGATGGGGTGCAGGGCGTAGGCGACGCGCAGTTCATTGGTGGCGAGGGCGGCCGCGGCGCGGGCGGTGCGGGGGTCGCCGAGGCGGGCCAGGGCGTGGGCGGCGGAGGCGCAGCGCGGCGGATCGCGGTGGTTGAGCAGCAGGACGAGGGCCTCGAAGGCGCGTCGGTCCCCGGCGAGGCCCAGTCGGAACGCGGCCAGTTCCCGGGCCCACAGCGGCCGGCCCGACTCGGTGAGCACGCCTGCCAGTTCGTCGTGGTCCGCGGTGTCCGCCAGCCGCTCGAAAGCCGCCGTCCCACCCGATTCCCGCCGTAAGCGGTCCGTGAGTGATCGCAACTCTTCGTCCATGTACCGAGCGTAGAGGGTGGGCGGCGCGCGGCGGCGCACGGAAGCACGACCCGCGCACCGGCGATCGGTGCGAACGCGCCCCCGGACGGTGTGCGCCCGCTCCCCGGGCCCGGCGCGGCACCGGTCAGAACGGTCCTGTCTCCACCAGTGACGTGCAGCAACGTCCCGTCGCCCGGACAGGTGGAGCGACTCTCGGCACCAACTTCTGTCACGTGCGACCAAGTTCGGCGTGTTTTCGAAGGGGGATCCTTCGCGCGGGCGAATCCGTGACGCGGAAAGGGGTTGCCGCCCGGGTCAGTACGATGCCCAGCCAACAGCCCGCGAACGGCTGTTGTTTGACACATCTCCCGGAACATTGCCGTCAATGAGCAGTGGTCTACCCAAGAACGATCACAGAGCGTTGCTACCGATAAGTAACGGGTCGTCAGACAGGTACCGAGACCGACAGGAAAGGGTCTTCGGACTGTCCCCTGATGATGGGTGCCGTCGATGCGGAGCCGACGAGCTCCTGCACCGAGGCGCCGGCGGCGCCACCGTTTTGTCCGAAGGGCCTTGAAGACATGACACTCGACCCGTCCCGCCAGCAGGAACTGATGCGCAGTCTGTTCCACGAGGTGCAGTTCGACACGTTCGAGGCCTACGACGACCCGCGCTGCAACGTCAAGCGCATCACCCAGGAGGCCTTCACCAGGACTCTGCCCCGCCTGCCCGACGGAGTCGGCGTCAGGGAGGCGTACGAGCGGCTGATGGACGTGAGCATGCAGCTCGCGGCGGACGACCTGGCGACCCGTCAGAGGCGTTGCGGCCCGTGCGAGGTGCATCTGATCCCCCTCGTCTCCCTGTACGGCTTCCGGTTCTGCGAGGTGGACGACGAGTTCCGGCCGTGGCTGGGGCAGGTCGACCGGCTGCCGCAGTCGGAGCGGGCGGTCTACCGCCTCATCGCCTCCCTGGGGTGGACCAACGCCAGGACCGCCGAGGTGCTGGGCCGTTCGGAGGGCTGGACCAGCAAGCTCATGAAGCGGGCCAGGCACCACCTGGCGGACGCCGGCGTCTCCGTGGAGGAGCTCCAGACGGGCTTCTTCGACGTGGAGACCGAGAGAAGGAAGGAGAAGGCATGCCTCATGTGACGGCGCAACGCCGCAGGGCACGTCTGATCGACCATGCCGCGCCGCCCACTCCCGAGGAGTGGCTGGAACACGATGCCCGGTACTTCGAGGACATCACGGCCGAGATCCAGCGGCGGGCCGCGGGAGGCGACCCCGCCGACGCCCCCTGGACGTCACCGCTGTATTTCGACACGGCCGCACGCGCCGGGTCCGCCGTGGGCCGAGCCCTGCTCGCCCTGCGGCATCTGCCCGGAGAGGCGGTGGCCCGCCTCGTCGTACTGGGCCGGCTGTTCCACGGGGAGAACGTCCGGCCCGAGGCCACCGCGGGGGCCGAACGCCCCGCGGACACCGAGGGCGAGACCGGGCTTCCCGGCCGCGCACGCCGCAAGGAGGGCGCGGGGAACGCGTCCGTCCTCGGCGGCAGGACCGTCGTGACGGCACCGGCGAGCGCGGAGGCGCTGGCCGGCTGACGCCATGACGGGACCGCCGCTCCCCGGCCCCGGCCGACGGAGCGGCGGTACCGGCGCCCCCACACCCCCGTCCCCGGCGCCCCGCCCCCGCCCCGCCCCGCCCGAGAAGAGAGCGCACGACGATGGCG
>NZ_BQUN01000112.1:317815-343620 GCF_026008495.1 Streptomyces sp. A012304 | reverse complement strand
GGCTGTAGCTCATGTTCCGCCAGGCCGCGGGCGGGTTCTGCACGCCGACGGAGTTCCAGGTGTCACCGAACATGTAGTCCAGCATGATCGACATCCCGGCGGCCTTGACCCGCTTGGCGAAGGCGGCGACCTCGTTGATGCCGCAGTGCCCGTCCGTCGGACTGCTGGACGGGTTGACGAACGTGCGCAGCCGCACCGCCGTGATGCCGTACCCCTTGAGAATCGCCAGCAGGTCCTGCGTCTGCCCGCTCGCGTTCCTCCAGGAGTAGCCGCGCGCCTCCATCTGCGGCACCCAGCTGATGTCGACACCCTTGACGAAGCCCGCGGCGGCGTGGGCCGGCGCCTCGAGTTCGGCGAGCGCGGCGGCGGTCGCGATCGCCCCGGCGGTCGCGGTGGTGGCTCTGAGCAGCGCCCGGCGGCTGAGCCGCCCGGGACCGGATGCAGAACCGGATGCAGGCGTCGGGGACATGGTCGCTCCTTCCTGTGCGCCGACCGCACACGAGACGTCCCAGTCGGCGCATGTTCGGTCATTGCGGGTGGCAGTTGCTATGGGGTTGTCCGGGCGGGGCTCGGTGGAGGTGGGCCGCCCGTGAACTGGCGCCATCGACGACAGCGACCCCGCCGATGGTGTGAACGTTCACAGTCAGATAAAAAAGCAGGGGGGAATACTCCCGCAAGTTTCCTATCGGCCTTGACCTCTGACGGCTCGTTGGATGGGAGCGTTCACAACAGCTGCCATGCACCACGCAGTTTCCAGACCGCACTCCCGCCTGTCAATCCGTACGCAACGCCAAAGTCACGAATCCGAACAAGCCCGAACACCAGGCTTCGACAGAACCCTTGACGCTACTCCGGCGGCTTCCTACTCTCCGTGGGAGCGATCCCATGCATGCCGGAGTGAACGATCACTTTCCTGCTCCACCAGAGACCCGTTCACTCGGCACCCCCACGCATCGGAGGTCATCGTGACCGACGCACGTCGGCGTCCCGTCTTCACGGCGCGATCGTGGAGGCCGAGAGACCGCTCAAGAGGCCGACTGATCTCCGGCATCACCACCGCCGCCCCGTCGGCCGCACTCGCCGGACTGCCGCAGACGGCGCACGCCGCGACCGCGCGGCAGGTGGAACGCCTCGACCGCGGGCTGACCGGCGTTCACAACGGGAGCGGGAACCTGGTGCCGTGGCGGTGGCTCGCCACCCCGCTCCGCCGTCTACACACACTGAACGAGCCCCACCCGGACGGAGGTTGGCGGACGAGGAGACCGGCACCTGCGCCGACCACGCCTCGTTCGCCGGCACCGCAGCATTGCTCCGGGCGAACGCGCCCGTGACCAGTCGGTCACCGCACCACATCTTCGAACTGCTCCCCGCTCACACGGGAAGGGACTGGCATGCGCAGAACCCGGCACTTACCGCTCCTCCGGATCCTGCTGACCACGCTTCTGCTCGCGCTCGGCATGGCAGTCGCACCGTCGGCCACCGCCGCCCCCGCCGCCCCCGTACGCATCATGCCGCTGGGCGACTCGATCACCGGCTCGCCGGGGTGCTGGCGGGCCCTGCTGTGGAACCGTCTGCAGAGCACCGGATACAGGAACATCGATTTCGTCGGCACCCTCAACCAGCAGGGCTGTTCGCAGGCGTTCGACGGCGACAACGAAGGCCACGGCGGTGAGCTCGTGACCAACGTGGCAAACCGGAACCTGCTTCCCGGCAGGCTCGCAGCCACGCGTCCGGACATCGTTGTCATGCACTTCGGCACCAACGACGTGTGGAGCAGCATCTCCCCCGACACCATCCTCGCCGCGTACACGAAGCTCGTGCAGCAGATGCGGGCGTCGAATCCGGGCATGAAGATCCTCGTCGCGCAGCTGATACCGATGAACCCGTCGGGCTGCACCGGTTGCGCCCAGCGCGTGGTCGCCCTGAACGCACGGATCCCCGGCTGGGCCCGGGCGACCAGTACGAGCCGCTCCCCGGTGACGGTGGTCGACCAGTGGACGGGGTTCAACACCGCCTCCGACACGTACGACGGCGTGCACCCCTCCGCCTCCGGCAACGAGAAGATCGCCGCCCGCTGGTACCCCGCCCTCACCGCCGCCCTCGGCCGCGCCGTGCCGGGCGACCCGGGCGGCGACCCCGCCTGCACCGCCTCCTTCCGGGCCGTCTCAACCTGGGAGGGCGGCTACCAGGGCGAGGTGACGGTGACCAACGCGTCCACGTCCCGCGTCAACGGCTGGACCGCGACCGTCGTACCGGCCGCGGGCGTACGCCTCACCCAGGTCTGGAACGGCGGCCTCGGCACGACCGCCGACGGCAAGGCGACCGTCACCAACGCGTCCTGGAACGGCGTGCTCGCCCCGGGTGCGAGCACCGCCTTCGGCTTCATCGCCGGCACACCGGCGACGGTCGGCACTCCCTCGGCCGCCGTCAGCTGCACGGCACGAGCCGCCATCTACTGAACACCCCGTCCCCCGTCGTATGGGAGCCCCCATGAAATCTTCCACCCGCACCGCCCCACGCGTGGCCGCCGTCATGGCCACCCTCCTGGGCCTGCTCGCCCCCCTGCTCGGTTTCGGCACGTCTGCTCACGCCGCGCCCACCGGCTTCCGCATCCAGAACGGCCGGCTGCTGGAGGCGAACGGGAACGACTTCGTCATGCGGGGCGTCAACCACGCCCACACCTGGTACCCGAGCCGGATCAGCTCCATCGCCCACATCAAGGCCAAGCGCGCCAACACCGTCCGCGTCGTCCTCGCCAACGGTGACCGCTGGACCCGCAACGACACGGCCGACGTGGCGAACGTCGTCTCCCAGTGCAAGCGCAACCGGCTCATCTGCGTCCTGGAGGTCCACGACACCACGGGTTACGGCGACCAGAGCGGGGCGACCACCCTCTCCCGCGCCGCCGACTACTGGATCAGCGTCAAGAGCGCCCTGACCGGTCAGGAGAGCTACGTCATCGTCAACATCGGCAATGAGCCGATCGGCAACAACAACGCCTCCAGGTGGACCGCCGACACCAAGGCAGCCATCCAGAAGCTGCGGAACGCCGGGTTCAACCACACCCTCATGGTGGACGCGCCCAACTGGGGCCAGGACTGGTCCTTCACCATGCGGGACAACGCCGCGTCGGTCTTCGCCGCCGACCGGGACCGCAACACCATCTTCTCGGTCCACATGTACGGCGTCTACAACACGGCCGCCAAGGTCAACGACTACCTGAACCGCTTCGTCGCCGCGAAACTCCCCATCGTGGTAGGCGAGTTCGGTCACAACCACTCCGACGGCAACCCCGACGAGAACGCCATCATGGCGGCGGCCCAGCGGCTCGGCATCGGCTACATCGGCTGGTCGTGGAGCGGCAACGGCAGCGATGTGCAGTACCTGGACCTGGTGACCGACTTCGACCCCAACCGGCTCACCAGCTGGGGCCAGCGCCTCTTCAACGGTGCGAACGGCATCGCCGCCACCGCCAAGGAGGCTTCGGTCTACTCCGGCGCAGCGCGCACCACTTCCCCGACCGCTCCCCCGGCCCAGCGCTGAGCTCGCCTGTCATGCGCACGTCATTCCTTGATCCACCCGCCGACCCGGCTCCCGTAGCCACGACAAAGGTATGGAGGAACAGGACGATGCACCCGAGCGTCACCGATGTCCCGGTGTCCGAGGACACCCGGGCCACCAGGACGAGACGTCGATGGACCGACCGGACGGTCAGGTTGCGGGCGGCCGTGGTCGCGGCCGTGACCGGCCTGATCACCGCGCTGGTCGCGATCCAGCCGGCTTCGGCCCGGCCGGCGTCCGCTCAGGACAACCCGTACGAGCGTGGCCCTGCCCCCACGGTGAGCAGCGTCGCGGCCCAGCGGGGGACGTTCGCCACCGCTGAGTTGACCGTGCCGCCCGGCAACGGCTTCAACGGCGGGAAGATCTACTACCCGACGGACACCAGCCTGGGCACCTGGGGCGCGGTCGCGGCCGTGCCCGGCTACACCGCCAAGTGGGCTGCCGAGGGTGCCTGGATGGGGCCATGGCTCGCCTCCTTCGGGTTCGTCGTGATCGGCATCGACACGAACAGCCCCAACGACTACGACACCGCGCGCGGGACCCAACTCCTCGCCGCGCTGGACTACCTCACCCAGAAGAGTGCGGTGCGTGACCGCGTCGACCCCAACCGGCTGGGCGTGATCGGGCACTCCATGGGGGGTGGCGGCGCCATCAGCGCGGCCGTCAGGCGACCGTCGCTGAAGGCCGCCCTTCCGCTGGCGCCCTTCTCTCCCTCGCAGAACCTGTCCACCCTGCGGGTTCCCACGGTGATCATGGGCGCACGGGACGACGGCACGGTCACCCCGTCCTACCTGGACGGTCTCTACGGCGGCATGCCGGCCGGCACGCAGAGCGCCTTCATCGAGCTCAGCAGCGGCGGTCACGGCTTCCCCACGTGGGGCAACTCGAACGTGACGCGCCGCATGATCCCGTGGCTGAAGATTTTCCTCGACAACGACACCCGCTACACCCAGTTCCTGTGCCCGTCGCTGGCGGACACCAGCGGCGTCTCCCGGTCGAAGCTCAAGTGCCCGTACGTGCCGCCCGGCGGTACGACCCCGCCGCCGCCGAGCGGCGGGCCGATCGTCGGCGCCGCTTCCGGCCGCTGCCTCGAGGTACCCAACTCGTCGCAGACCAACGGCACCCAGGTCCAGCTGTGGGACTGCCTGGACCGGGCCGGCCAGAAGTGGACCCGCACCGCCGCCGGGGAACTGCGCGTCTATGGCACCAAGTGCCTGGACGCCGAGGCCTCGGGAACCTCTCCCGGCACACGGGTCGTGATCTGGGACTGCCACGGCGGACAGAACCAGCAGTGGAACGTCAACTCGAACGGCACGATCACCAGCGCACGTTCCGGCCTGTGTCTGGACGCGTACAACGCCGGTACCGGCAACGGAACCCAAGGGGTCCTGTGGAACTGCAACGGCGGTGCCAACCAGCGGTGGGCCCTCGGATAAAGCGGGTCGAAGCCTGTCCGTGAGGAGGGACCAAGCCGAAGTGCCGGGCAGCCCCCGGCACTTCGGTCGGCACCCGATGGTGCTCAGGCGGGTTCCCCGACCAGCGGTGGATGCGTCGGAGCGCGCGAGCACCTCGCGCACCGCGTCCGCGAGTGCGGGAGCCGTGCTCGCGTCGGCGTCGGGATGCCCACGACCAGTCCTTCCTCGGTCACGAACTGACCACCGGTGAACGGCCGCTCGTCGCGTCCGGCTCGTCGCCGTCGACGGAGAGCTCCTCGTGGCCGGGGGCCGCGCCTGGCGGTCGGCGAGTGCGGTGATCACGGACCAGGGGCCGGGAACCGACAGCATCTGGTCGAACTGATGGATGCCCGTGCCCCATGAGCCCCGCTCGGCATCCGTCAGTTGCACCTGCGTGATCACAAGGGGATACGCACCAGGGGAAGCCCGTCGAGCGGTGGGAGTATCAGGCGTCCCGCTTGACGAACAGGGTTCCCCACAGGGCGAGCAGGGCGGCGCCGTAAGCGGTGAAGACCAGACCCCCCGCGAGGGGCCGGAGCGGTGCCGGGCCGCCGTCGAGGGGCGTCTGTGAGCTCACGGCCATCATGCGTTCGCCCGCTGTGAACGGCAGGTAGGCGGACAGTGATCGGATCGACTCGAAGGCTTCCATCCCGAGGATCAGGGATATCAGGCCCTCAATGATCACGGGAACGGTGATGAGCAGCACGATGGCCGCCGGGATGCTGCGGGTGATGCCGGCGAGCGCGAGCCCGAACAGCGCGCAGACCACGAGGAACACCACATAGCCGACGGCCACCCGGCCCATCTGGGGCCCGGTGAAGACCTCCTCGGCGCTCGGTCCGCCCACCAGCAGACCGATCCCCAGGCTCTCGGCGACCAGGAGCGCCCCGACCACCACGGCCACCGCGGCCACGACCAGGGCCTTGGCGGCCCACAGGTGCACGCGGCGCGGGAACGCCGTCAGCGAGGCGCGGATCGTCCCGTACCGGTACTCGTGCCCCGTGGCGAAAACGCCGATCAACACCATGAAGACGAAGATCAGCGGGATCATGCCGGTACCGCCGCTGAGCGCCGACGCGGCCGCGTCTCCGGCGAGCGGCGCGTCGCGGCTCTTGCCACTCAGGGTGAGCACGAGCGCCAACAGCCCCTGGGCGACAACGGACAGCCCGATCAGCCACCACGTGGACCGCAGGGTGGTGAGCCGAACCCATTCGTAGCGCAGTGCGCTGGTCATCGCGTTCCTTCCGGGGTGTCGGGGGTGCTCGCCGCAGCGGCCTCTCCCATCGATCGGGGTGCCGCGGAAGTGGCGACGAACTGCTCGGCGTCGGCCGTCGCGTCGAGGAACGCCTCCTCCAGCGTGGCCGCGCGGTCCGTGAGCTCGTGCAGCATGATCTGGTGGGCGTACGCGAGTTCCCCGATACTCGCCCGGTCCGCGCCGCTGACCGCGATCGCGGTGCTGTCCACGCGTTCGACACCGGCGCCTTCGGCCAGGAGCAGCTCGGCCAGCTCGTCGATGCGCGGGCTCTGGACCACGACGACACTGCGAGAGCTCTTCGTCACGAAGTCGGCCACCGATTCGTTCGCGATCATCCGGCCCTTGCCGATCACCACCAGGTGGTCCGCCATCAGGGCCATCTCGGCGAGCAGATGGCTGCTGACGAAAACGGACCGCCCGGACGCGGCGAAGTCCTTGAGGAAGCCGCGCAGCCAGTTGATGCCCTGCGGGTCGAGTCCGTTGGCCGGCTCGTCGAGGATCAGCGTGTGCGGGTCGCCGAGCAACGCGGCCGCGAGCCCCAGCCGTTGGCCCATACCGAGGGAGAAACCCTTCGGCTGCTTCTTCGCCACCGACTCCAGCCCGACCAGGTGGAGTACCTCATCGACCCGCGCGTCCGGCACGCCCGCGGCCGCGGCGAGCATCCGCAGGTGGCTGCGCGCCTTGCGGGTCGGGTGGAAGGCCTTCGCGTCCAGCAGGGTGCCCACCTCGCGCATCGGGTGGCGAAGGTCCCGGTACGGCTTGCCGCTGAACAACGTCCGTCCGCCCCCCGGCGTCCAGGCCGAGCATGAGCCGGATCGTGGTCGACTTGCCGGCCCCGTTCGGACCGAGGAAGCCCGTCACCCGGCCCGGGCGGACCTCGAACGAGAGGTCATCGACGGCGACCGTGGCGCCATAGCGCTTGTACAGGCCCGTTGCTTCGATCATGCCCGCTCCCCCGCGGTCGTGCAGTCGTCGGTTCGGGCCGTGTCGGGCCCGGTCACAAACGCGCCCATGTCAGCGCTCGAACTTCCAGGTGACGCGCGGAGCCGTGGATCCGGCGACCTCGACCACGCTCACCGGCACAGTGACCCGGGTGCTGCCGGACTTCGCCGTGCAGGTGATCTTCGTGTTCTTCACCGCCGCGAGGTCCGGGCACGACACAGCGTGGATCTCCTTTCCGATCCACGGCAGCGGGTGGTACCAGGTCTCGATGTGTGTCGCCACGAGATCGCCGCTGAGGCCCGGGTGATCCTGCACCTTCGCGTACCCGCCGCCGGCGGGATCGGCGGTGTTCTTCTGCACATTCATGCCCTCCAGGGCGAACGTGCCTGCGACAGCGCCGGCGACGGTGACCGCTACCGCGCCGACGACGATTACCTTGGCTTTCATACTGACCTCCAGGTCCGGATGGGTACGGAGGCAACCCTCGCCGCCCGCACCCCCCAACCGCCTCGGCCGAAAGGCCACGGTCCCCGCAGGCCGCGACGTCCGGGTCGGCCTTTCGGCCGACCCGACCGGGCTCCACCCACAAGATCGCGGACAGCCCATACGGATGGTCTTCGGGCCGGCGATGTCACCACGCTCCGAGCCACCCAGCCCTCGGGCCTGGATGAGACTCCGGATCTGCTCTCTGATCGCCCGGAACCTCGCCGGGGACCATGGAGGAGGGCCAGGCCACCTGCCGCAGTACGCGCTGCGCAACCCTGGCTTCGAGAACGTCGCGAACTCGCAGATCCGAGCGTGACAATTGTCGTCCGGTCCGGGCCATCGCTGGGACAGAAATCCTCGACGGGCTCAGGGAACTGCTGCTCTCCTGGCACTCCCCGCTGGTTGATGCGGCGGCCCGGCAGCGCGTCGACGATCTCAAGTCGAACGGGGGCATGGCCTCGGGTGGCCAGGGGCACGCGCCACGGTCCCGCCGGCCGTCCGCGGGCTGCCTGCCGGGGTGAAGGGTGGAAGTCGCCGGGGGGACGTGTCAGGGAATGGCGGTGTCGCCGAGCGCGTCCCGCAAAGCCGCGAACAGCCGGAAGAGGTCACGCCGGGGCGCGACGTGCAACTCGTCCGCCTGCCAGGTGATGAACGCCACGAGGGGGTGAGCGCGCAGCGCGTCGATGTCCGCGGCTGCCGGGTCGCGCAACCGGAACCGCAGACGGACGAAGCAGTGCGTCAGCCGGGTGACGTTCTCCCGACCGCCCACCCCTCGCAGGATCACGTCCGCGCCGTGGGCGCCGCTAGGCATCGACACGGTCGCCCTCCGACGGGTCGCACTGCGCCGTGAGGCGGCTGACGTGCAGCGCGAGATAGAGGATCTCCTCCCGGCCGACCTGCCAGTCGAACAGTTCCTCCATCCGGCGGGCCAGCCGCTCCGCGCAGGCGTACTCCAGCGGCCTGGTGTTCCTGACCGCCTCGCCGATCTGGTCACCCACTTCGGGAGCCTGCTTGCCGTCCCGGGCGCGCAGGAAGAGGTAGCGCAGATGCGCGAGGAACCGCGCCGCATCCAGCGAGCGCTGGTCGATCGCGACTCCCAGGTCCTCACCGATCATCTGGAGCGCGGTCCGCAGCCACTGCGTCATCTGCACGGTCGCCGCGATGTCGCCGGATCCGATCTGCGCGTTGACGAAGTGGAGGGCCAGCGGCAGCGCCTCGGTCTCGTCCAGCCGTACCCCGAGCCGCCTCTCGATGATCTCCAGGGCCGCTGTGCCCATCTCTGTCTCCGCCGGATACAGGTTCTCGATCTCCCACTTGAGCGGGTACTCGATCACGGCTCCGGTGCGGGCGCGGGCGAGCGCCACATGGACGTGGTCGGCCAGGGGAAGCAGGATGTGCTCGCTGATCTTCTCGCCGAGCCGCCGCCGGGCGGCGGCGACGACCTCTTCCATGACCTCGATCACACCGAGCGGGATCTCGGCGGCCAGGGCGGCGAGGCGCTCGGCGGGCATCGCCTGCGCCACGAACCGGCGCTCGACCCGGCCGGCGTCCACGACGTCCCCGGGCTTGACCTGGAAACCGAGCCCCCGCCCCAGGAACACGGTTTCGGCACCGTGCTCGTCGATCCCGAGCACGACGTTGTTGTTGAAGATCTTCTTGACGAGCATGGTTACGGAGTCCTCACTGACCTGGCCCCCGGGGCAGAGTACCTGGCCCCCGGGGCACAGCCGGGTCGGGTTGCGGGTGCTACGGTCTCCCGTCGCGGCGCAGCAGGACGGCACCCTGGCTGCGAATGACGTCGGCGTACCAGCCGAAGGACTTCTTGCGGTGACGGGCGAGGCTGCCGTTGCCGTCGTCGTCGCGGTCGACGTAGACGAACCCGTAGCGCTTGCTCATCTGCGCGGTGCTCGCGCTGACGAGGTCGATGCAGCCCCAGGTGGTGTAGCCGAGGACGTCGACACCGTCGGCGATCGCCTCCGCGACCTGGACCAGGTGGTCGTTCAGGTAGGCGATGCGGTAGTCGTCGTTCACCGTGGGCCGGCCGTCCGCATGGATCAGTTCGTCCTTGGCGCCGAGACCGTTCTCGACGATGAACAGCGGCTTCTGCCACCGGTCCCAGAACTGGTTCAGCACGATGCGCAGACCGGTCGGGTCGATCTGCCATCCCCACTCGCTGGCCCGGAGCGTCGGGTTCGGGACACCGCCCATGATGTTGCCCTCACCCGCCTCGCGCCGCTCGGGATCGGCGGTCTCGCAGACGCTCATGTAGTAGCTGAACGACACGAAGTCCACGGTGTGCGTGAGCAGTTCGCGGTCCTCGTCGGTGATGTGGAGCTCGATGCCGTTCTCCCGCATGTACCGCAGCGCGTAGCCCGGGTACGCGCCGCGTACGTGCACGTCGCCGAACATGAGGTTGGCGTGGTCGGCGTGCAGCGCGGCGAGGACGTCGGAAGGGTCGGGGGTGAGCGGGTAGACGGGCAGGGCGAGCACCATGCAGCCCACCCGCGCGTCCGGCGCGGTCTCGTGGGCGATCTTGGTGGCCAGGGCGCTGGCCACCAGTTCGTGGTGGATGGCCTGGAAGAGGTCCTGGCGGGACAGCTCCTCCTTGGGCGTCGTGATGGCGCCGCTCATGAAGGGCGCGTGGAGCACGGAGTTGATCTCGTTGAAGGTCAGCCAGTACTTGACGCGCCGGCCGTAGCGGTCGAACAGCACGCGGACGTAGCGCTCGTAGAAGCCGATCATCTCGCGGCTCGCCCAGCCGTTGTACTTCTCCGCGAGCGCCAGCGGTGTCTCGTAGTGGGAGATCGTGACCAGCGGTTCGATCCCGTGCTTCTCCAGTTCGTCGAGGACACGGTCGTAGAAGGCCAGGCCTTCTTCGTTGGGCAGCTCGTCGTCGCAGTCCGGGAAGATCCGGCTCCAAGCGATCGAGAAGCGGAAGACGGTAAAGCCCATCTCGGCGAAGAGGGCGATGTCCTCGGCGTAGCGGTGGTAGAAGTCGATGCCCTTCAGTTTGAGGTTGTCGGGCGTGGGGTGGGGGGTGCGCGGGCCCGCGAGGCCGCGGGGCAGGACGTCCTGGATGGAGACACCCTTGCCGCCCTTGTCGTGGGCGCCCTCGATCTGGTTGGCGGCTGTCGCGCCGCCCCAGAGGAAACCGTCCGGGAAGGGGCGGGGCGCGGTCGGGTCGGTCACGTGTGTCTCCTCAGCCGACGAGGTCGAGTGCGGCGTCGCGGGCCTGTACGTCACCGGTGATCGCGGGCACGACGGCGGTGTGTCCGCCCTGGTCGGTCACGATCAGTACGGTGATCGGGTCGTAGCCCGCGTCCGTGAGCACCTGGAGGTCGACCTCGGTCAGCAGATCGCCGGCGTTCACACGCTGCCCCTGGGTGACGACGGGGGCGAAGCCCCGGCCCTGCAACTCGACGGTGTTGAGGCCGATGTGCACGAGCACCTCGACGCCCGAGTCGCTGCGGATGCCGAACGCGTGCGGCATGACGCTCACCAGGGTGCCGCTCAGCGGCGCGTACACCTTGCCCTCGCTGGGAATGACCGCCAGGCCGGAGCCCATGGCGCCGGAGGCGAACACCTTGTCGGGGACCTCGGCGAGCGCGACGACCTTCCCCGCGACGGGTGCCGCGAGGGTCGCCGTTCCGGCGTCGGACACCTTGCTGTCGGAGGCCTCGTCCGCGGTGTCGGCGGCGCTCCCACTCGCCGCGGGCAGGTCCTTGAAGCCGATGAGGAGGGTCAGCGCGAAGGCGATGACCATGCCGGCGGCACAGCCGATCAGCTGGAGGGCGAAGCTGCCGGCGTTCAGGGTGGAGGTCAGGGTGATCGCGCCGGGCAGAACGAAGCTCGTCGCCGCCGAGCCGCCCGCCGCCGCGATGCCACCGCCGACCGCGCCGCCCACGCAGGCGAAGACGAACGGGCGCTTGAGGCGGAGCGTGACACCGTAGATCGCCGGCTCGGTGATCCCGGCGAGGAAGCCGGACAGTGCGGCCGGTCCGGCCACCGCCTTCAGGTCGCGGTTGCGCGTCCGGAGGAACACCGCGAACGTGGCCGCGGCCTGGGCGAGGACCGGTGCGAACAGCGCGCCCGCCAGGTCCGTGTGGCCCGTGGTCGCCAGTTGCTGGAAGGCGATCGGAATGAAGGCCCAGTGGAGGCCGAAGACGACGAAGACCTGCCACAGACCGCCGAGCACCGTGCCGGCCGCCCAGGGGGACAGACCCCACAGATCGCCGACACCGGACGCGAGGCTGTCGCCGGCCCAGGTCGAGACCGGCCCGATGGCGAGGAAGGAGACGGGCACGACGAGTGCGAGCGTGAGCAGCGGCGTGCCGAAGTTGCGCACCGTCGCGGGCAGCACTCGCTCCACCAGTCGCTCCACGTGCGACTGGAAGTACACCGCCAGGATGGCCGGGACGACGGCGGACAGGTAGTTGGCCATGACGACCGGGATGCCGAGGAAGGTCAGCTTGCCCCCTTGCTGGGCGAACGCCTGCAGCGTCACACTCGCGCCGTGCGCACCGGGCATGACAGCGACGGTGGCAGAGTAGACGAGGGCACAGGCGATGACGATCGCCGTGAACTGGTTCGCCTTGAAGCGCTTGGCGGCGGTGACGGCCAGCAGGATCGGCAGGAACTGGAACACCGCGTCGGCCGCGGCGAACCAGATGGCGTACGTCGACGTGGTGCCGAAGCCCGGGCTGATCTTCACCGCGACCGCGAGGAGTGCCTTGAGCAGCCCCGCGGCCGCCAGGGTCCACAGGAACGGGAGGAAGATGCTGGTGACGAGGTCGATCACGCGGGAGAGCGGACCACCGGAAGAGCCACCGCCCACCCCGTCCACGCCCTGGGCGACGACCGCCTCGTAGACGTGGCCGACGGTGTTGCCGATGACGACCTGGAACTGGCCGCCCGCCTCGACGACCGTGATGACACCGCTGGTGGATTCGACGGCGGCCTTGTCGGCCCTGGACGGGTCGACGAGCACGAAACGCAGTCGGGTCGCGCAGTGAGTCAGGGATCTGACGTTGTCCTTGCCACCGACGCCCCGCAGGACCTCTTCGGCGATCGATGCGTACTTGCTTGTAGTTGTCACGGCTCCTCCTCGAGCCCCGCTGCCCCGGAACCGCGTGCCGATTGGCGGCAACAAAAAAACCCAAGCCGTGACCCTGCGAGCCGCTTGGGGAAGCGGCGGGTCCCGGCTTGGGTTTTGCCTGCGGTCCAGTAACAATCCCAGCCTTGGTAAGACACCCGTGGATGTCTTGCGGCGAGACAGTAGACACCGTTCTCATTTGGTGTCCAGACGCCGGGCATCACATTTTCCCTATGGGTGATCCCTGTGGTGTGGCGGTGGTCTCATTGACGCCGGGACGGACTCGCGGCTACGGTACGCGGCACGGATTGTGACCGGCGTCAGCCGGGCAAGACCTGGGACGAGTTGTCGTAAGGCAGCTGCTCCCGGGTCTTTTTTTGTGCGGATACGCCTGGGCGACCGAACGCGACGAGGAGTGGTGCATGCGGATGTGTGGCATCCGATCGGGGATCCCCGGGGGCGAAGGGGCCACCGCCTACGGCGCCGGTGACAGCCCTGTATCGGTGAAATGTGCACCGCGTCGGACCACGGCTCGGTCGGACAGATCACCGGCGTTGTCAGCCACCACTTCCAGAAGCCGGACGACTCACCGACGCATCTCACGATGTCCCGGACTTTCCTCGGCCATGACAGCCTGTCGGCTTTCGGAATCATCCGGCCCCGCGCCGAGATCGTCGTCGGGCTTCGTATCTCCGATACCCGTCCGGCGGCCCGGTGTTGCCCAATATCCGCCTTTCCCGGTGCCGTGAATTGAACGACGCCTGCAGACAGAACCCAAGGAGTGAAAAAATGCCGGAGCGCTACGCGACCGTCCTGTGCTCACAGGGGCTGCACGCCCGACCTGCGGCCGCCTTCGCCCGCGCGGCAGCGAAGATGAGCCATCGCATCACCATTCGCAGGACAGACGGCGACCCGGTCCCGGTGAGCAGCACTCTCATGCTGATGAGTCTGGGCCTGAAGGAAGGCGAGGAGGTCGTTCTCACCTCCGACGACGAGACAGCCGGGCCCGCGCTCGACCAGTTGGCGGCCCTCCTCGCCACGGATCTCGACGTACGGTGATGACCGCCATGGACGCCTCCAGACCGGTGTCCCGACTCGGGCTCGGGCACTCGGCCACTGTCGCCCGGTGAGGGGCCGCAGGGCATCGGGCATCGACCCACTGGACGCCTTGGGCAGTCCCGTCCGCGGCGGCGCAGGACCACCGCTCACGAGCGGATGCCCTCCCGTTGCCTGCGCCATCGACCCGGTCCATCTCGTCCAGCTCTTCGGCATCCACCCAAGATCGCCGTCAAGTACGTGCATGCCCGGCACCAGGACAACGCCCTGTCGAAGATCCGCTGACCGGCGAGACCGACCACCGCCTCGGCTGCCGCTCGCCGCGGAGTCGTGCGCCTGCTGACTCTGTCCGTAGTGGCACGGGAGATCCCTGCGCCACCTTCTCGAGGCCGGCTACAGCACTCGCCGACGGAACAGCCCCGCGGATGTCCCGGGCCGACTTACCCAACTCTGCTGAGAAGGCGCGTGGCGGCCGGGCTGGTGCGGCGGCACCGGCGGCAGGACGGCCGTCGGGTCGGCCGCGCCCGCCGTGGCGGACGGCGGTGATGGCGTGCCCGTGGTCGGTGCCGCGGGTGGCGACAGCGATCTTCACGGGCGGTCCGTCGAGCGGGACGAATCGAACGTCCGGGTGTGGGGAGAAGCGGTTGGCGGCCTCGGCGTGCAGGGCTGTGCGGCCGGTGGTCGCCACGGCTCCCGTATCGCGGCGGGGGTGCGCAGGGCGCCACGGCTGCGGGACCCATCGGAGGCAGGGCCGGACCATGCTTCGAGCGCGGGATGGGCGAGGGCGGTAGGCAGCCACGGGCTGTCCCCGACGTCGGCCTCGGTCGGCGTCGGCGAAAGGGGAGCGAGCGGGGACGACCACGACCCGGGACTTGGCCATCGACAACAAGGTCCGCGCGCTGATCCTGCAGAACCAGTGGGATTCCCAGACCCCGTTGGCCGGCGCTCAGGGCCTGCACCGTGTGCTGAAGGGCTCGAAGATGGTCACGGTCGCCGGAGGCGTCGGACACGGCGTGTACGGTTTCAAGTCGTGCGCGGACAAGACGGCCACGACCTACCTGACCACCGGCGAAGCCGGCGAAGGACGTGACCTGCCGGACCGCTCCAGCCACACGCTAGCAGGACGCCAACCCGAGTCCGACGGCGTCGAATCCGGCGGACGCGCAGGGCACAGAATCTCAGCCCCTGGCAGCAAACCCGCCTTGAAGCCCGTTCCCCTCACGAGTTCCGAGCTCGCATCCTCCGCGGTGCTTCACCAGGCAAGATGTCGAAGGGCCCCACCGCGAGCGGTGGGGCCCTTCGATGCTCTCCGTGTCCCGAAGCTCCTCCGCGTATTCGGACTCTGAGGTCAGTGCGGCGAACGAGATGCAGGGCGCGCTGTCAGACCAATGCCGCACCGCGCGGGCGCGGCGCGCGAATCGGCGCCGTGTCACCGGCAAGGCGGCTGGCAAGGACGTCGGCAGGTGAAGGGAACCGTCAGGGTTCCCCGGCGTGTGCCTCGTCGGCGAGAAGGCCCAGCAGGATGATGTCGAGCGCCCCGGCGAGGCGCTCGTGCAGGTCGAAGGGGGCCGGTTCCTCGCGGATCCAGCGCAGGATCGTCGAGAAGTAGCAGGCGGCCAGCAGTTGGCCGGCCTGGTCGCAGTCGACGCCCGCCCTGATCTCCCCGCGTTGCCGCCCTTGCTCGACGATCCTGGCGAGTTCGATGTCCAGGGACGGGTCCTGCAGGAGGTGCCCGTACCGCGCCGAGGCGTCCATCAGAACGGTGGTCTCTGCACGCGAGGCGACGTTGAGGTCCCCCATCTCCTTCAGGTAGCGGCGCAGCCGGTCGCCGACCGGCAGGTCCTCGGCGTGCTCCGCGCCGAGGATCTCGGCGACGCGGGCACGGCGGCGGACTCCCCATTCCTCGAGGAAGCCGACCTTCTGTGCGAAGTGGTTGAAGACGGTGGCCCGGGCGACATCGGCGGCCTCGGCGATTTGCTCCATGGTGGTCGCCTCGTATCCCTGGGCGACGAAGAGACCGACCGCCGTCTCATACAGCTGGTCGTGCAGCTTCCGACGCCTGCGCTCCTGGCGCCCGACGGCCGCGCCGCCCTCGGAGGCGGCTGCCGCGTCCCGGATCTTCATGGCCCCCAGTACAACACAAGGCCGCACGGCTCTTGACCCCTCCCCGGCACCTATCTAGATTCCTCTCCACTACTGGACTCCAGTCCAGCAGTGGATGAGAGTCTCGCTCTGCTGATCGCGGGACGCTGAACAAGGAGGCAACGTGGCTTCCGTGACATCCCGGACGGGCTGTATCGAGCTCGGACACGGCTGTTACGCCTGGATCGCGGGCGATGTCGGATGGGGCATGAGCAACGCCGGGCTGATCACCGGCCGGGGCGCGTCGCTGCTCGTCGACACCCTCTACGACCTGCGGCTGACCAAGACCATGCTCGATGCGCTGGCGCCGCTCACCACCCCGGCACCGATCTCCACCGTGGTCAACACCCACGGCAACGGCGACCACTGGTTCGGCAACCAGCTCGTGGCCCACGCCGAGATCATCGCGGCCCGCGGGTCCGTGGCGGACATGCGGCAGGTGGGCCCCGCCGAAATGCGAGCGCTGACCAGCATGGACAGCCCGGCCGGACACTTCGCCCGCCGGATCTTCGGCCGCTTCGACCACACCGACATCGAACCCGTCCTCCCGAACCGGGTCTTCGACGGCGAGACCGTCCTCGACATCGGCGGGACGGAGGTCCGCCTCATCGACGTCGGGCCCGCGCACAGCGCCGGCGACACGATCGTCCACGTGCCACACGCCCGGACCGTCTACACCGGCGACATCGTCTTCGCCGGAGCGGCGCCGGTCGTCTGGCACGGTCCCTTCACCCGCTGGCTCACCGCCTGCGACCTGCTGCTGGGCCTCGACGCCGACATCGTCGTACCCGGCCACGGCCCCGTCACCACCAAACAGGCCGTCCGCGTGATCCGCGACTACCTCGAATACGTCCACGAGCAGGCCACCGCCCGCTTCACCGCCGGCATGCCCGCCATGGACGCCGCACGCGACATCCGCCTCGGCCGCTTCGCCGACCTGGACGAGAGCGAACGCCTCGCCGTCAACGTGAACACCGTCTACCGGGAGCTCGACCCCTCACTGCCCCCGCTCGACGGCCCCGGCCTGTTCGGCTGCATGGCCGAACTCTGCCCCAGCCTCTGAAGCCCCTGACGCCGCTCCCCGCATCAACGGCTCTCCCCTCCGTCCCCCTCGGGCCGCACGACCCGCCAACCCTCCCCAAGGAGGAGACATGGTCTCCACCCCTGCCTACGACCCACCCGCCGCCCCGCCGTCCGACGCCGCACCGGCCGCTACGACGCGCCACACCGGCACGATCATCGCCGGCTGTCTGGCCGTGTGCCTCGCCCAGATCGGACTGGTCCTGCCCGCCGCGATCAACGGCGAGATGCAGCGCACCCTCCACACGTCCGGTGCGGAACTGACCTGGATCAGTGACGCCTTTCTGGTGCCTGCCGCCGTCCTGGCGCTGACCTTCGGCGTCGTGGGCGACCGCTACGGCCGTAAGAAACTCGTCGTCGGCGCGGCGCTGCTGGCCGCCGTCGGCTACCTGGTGTCCGCCACCTCCGACACCCCGGCTCAGCTGATCACCGGCCAGGCGATCTCCGGCATCGGAGCCGCCGCGCTCTTCCCCGCCTCCCTGACGATGATCACCGCGATCACGACCACACCGGCCGCACGCGCCAGGGGCCTGGCCTCCTGGACCACGGCCCTGTCGCTCGGTGCCTTCCTCGCCCCCCTCATGTCCGGCGGCATCGTCGAGCACGCGCCGTTCCAGTGGGCGTTCGGCGTGACCGGCGTGCTCGCCGTGATCACCGCCGTGGCGGCCTGGCTGCTCGCCACCGAGTCCAGCGCCCCGGAAGGCCGCTCGCTGGACTGGCCGGGGCAGATCACCATCGCCGTGGCCATGCTCGCCCTGCTCTACGGCATCATCCAGGGTCCCTCGGACGGCTGGGGCTCGGCCCCCGTCGTGGCGTCCTTCGTCACCTTCGCCGTCTTCATCGCCGTGTTCATCGTGGTGGAGAACCGCAGCGCGGCCCCGATGCTGCGGCTGGCCCTCTTCCGTATCCCGGCGTTCGCAGCGTCGGCCGCGATGGCGGTGATCGGCATGCTGGGCTTCCTCGGCGGCGCGTACGACCTGAGCATCCGCCTCGGTGTCATCCAGCACCAGGGCCCCTTCGAGGCCGCGATCCCGGTCATGATCATCCAGGCGTGCACGCCGTTCATCTGGCCCCTGCTGGTCCGTCTGCTGCACCGCATCGGGCCCGGCCCCATGCTCGTCACCGGCTTCCTGGCGATGGCCGTGGGCCAGTTGTGGCTGCGTGCGCTGCCGATCCACGAGACCGCTCTGCTGCCCATGCTGGGCCCGCTGATCCTGAACGGCGTCGGTTTCGGCCTGGTCGTCGCCGCGATCACCGCCGCCGCGGTCAACGTCGTACCGCAGAATTTGACCGGCATGGCGGCAGCCACCACCAGCCTGGTCCGCGACCTCGGCCAGACCCTCGGCCCGGCCGTCGTCGGCGCCGTCGCCCTCGGCATGGCCGCCGGACAGCTGACCGGGAGCCTCGCGGATGCCGGACTGACCCCGAAGGAGCACGGCATCGCCTCAGCCGTCCTCCACGAGGGCGGCCCGCTGGCCCTGCACACCGCCGACCTCGGGCCACTCAGCGCCAAGCTCGCCCCCTACACCACCGACGCCCTGGCCCACGGCTACAACAACGGACTGCTCCTCACCGCCGCCGCCTGCGTGACCGCCGCCCTGATCGCCGCCGTCTTCGTCGGCTTCCGACCGAGCGGCACCGCGCCGGCCGAGGCGGAGGGGAGCACGGCGTGAAGTTCGCAAGCTTCGTCCATGACGGGAAACGGCAGTCGGGAGTCGTCGCCGACGACCAACTCCACCCCTTCGAACACCCCGTCGACCTGCTGGACCTGATCGTGGAGGGCGAGGAAGCCCTGCGCGGAGCGGGAGAACGCGCCCTGACCGCCTCCCTGCCCGTGCCCCTGGCCGACGCGCGCCTGCTGCCTCCACTGCAGCCGCCCACCGTTCGCGACTACATGACCTTCGAGAGCCATGTCGCGGGCGTCGCCCGGGGATACGGCGACACCGTTCCCGAGGAGTGGTACGTCGCACCCGCGTTCTACTTCACCAACCCCTACGCGATGATCGGCGCCCACGACGACGTGCCGGTACCGCCGGGCTGCGGGCGCTTCGACTTCGAACTCGAAGTCGCCGCCGTCATCGACAAGGCGGGCCGGGACCTGACACCCCAGCAGGCCCGCGACCACATCCTCGGCTACACGATCCTCAACGACTGGTCCGCCCGCGACCTCCAGGGCCGCGAAATGAGGGTCAAACTCGGCCCGGCCAAGGGCAAGGACACCTCCACCACCCTCGGCCCCTGGCTCGTCACCGCCGACGAACTCGAACCCCACCGCGACGCCGACGGCTTCCTCGACCTCGCCCTCACCGTCGCCGTCAACGGCGAGACGATCGGCCAGGACCGACTGGCCAACATGGCCTGGACGTTCGAGGAGATGGCCGCCTACGCCTCCCGCGGCACCTGGATCCGCCCCGGCGACGTCCTGGGCTCCGGCACCTGCGGCAACGGCGGCTGCCTGGCCGAACTCTGGGGCCGGGGCGGCGTCCTCGAACCCCCGCCCCTCGTGCCCGGCGACACCGTCACCATGACCGTCGAGGGCATCGGCACCATCACCAACACCGTCGTGGAGGGCGTCGCCCCGGCGCCTCTGCCACCTGCTCGCCGCAGGCGATGACCACCACCGTGCGATGCGTTCCGGCACCGGAGAAAGGCGTCGGGCTGTGCGGCTACCACCGCGCTCATCAACGCCCTGCACGCCCAGGCCGTCGGCGGACTGCGCGTGGTCTCCGACAACCGCGGCGGGGACGGCCAGGGCCTCGACGTCCGGTTGACGGCCGGCCGGATCGCCCGGGTGACCGGCTCCTGCGTCGGCGAGACCAAGCAGTTCGACGCACCTTGATCGCGGGTGAGCGCACGTCGTCACGGCTGCGGCCGGACATCCCGGAAGAACCCCGGGGCAGCGGCCGTCCGCAAGGAGACCGCCCGGTTCACGAGCATCGCCATCCGGTACGCAGAGCAGTATCACCGGCGCCGCGTGCGGTCGCGGTGCGCCGAGACGTGGACCCGCGTGGCGCACAGGCGAGAGCAGTAGGCGCGGCGGCCGTTTCGGGACACGTCGACGAAGACGGCGCGGCAGTCCGGGGCCGAGCACCGCCCGAGACGGCAGGGGTCCGTCTCGGTGAGTACCAGCGCGAGCCCGGCCGCTGTGGCGGCCCGCACACGCGTGACGACGTCGGCGTTCTCGTCGGCGTAGTGCAGGTGCGGCGGCTGGCCGTCGTGTGTGGACACGTACGGGCGGGCCGCCGCGTCGCTCAGCAGCCGGTTGACGGCATCGACCTGTTCCGTCCTGGTGTGGGCCGCGAACGCCTCCCACAGGCGTGGGCGCCAGGCCAGCAGCTGCTGGAGCTGCTCGTCGGTCAGACGGGGCGCGCGACCCGGTGCTCGACGAGCAGCGTCTCGACAGTGCGGGCATCGCAACCGTCGTCGAGATTGGCCAGAGCCGCCGCCATCAGTGCCGCGCCTGCGACCTCCTCCCCGTGCTGCCGTCCGGGCGGGCAGCCGGTGGCGGTGAGCCGGGGTGCTAGGGCTCAGCTGGGCCCGGCTGGGCTCCTTCGTCGCGATGTGCCTGATCCTCGCGGCGACCCCGGGCGCAAATCTCACGGTCGTGCTGGGCTGCGCGCGACAGGGCGGCCAGCGTGCCGCGGTGGCCGCCACGGTCGGCTTGACGCTGGGCAAGGTCTTCTGGGCGGCGGGCTCCGTCCTCGGACTCGCCGCGCTGCTGGCGACCTCGCGCGTGGCCTACGACACACTCCGCCTGGCGGGCGCCGCCTACCTGGTCTGGCTGGGCGTGCAGGCCCTGCGCTCGGCCCGGCGCCGGTCGGCGCTCCGGCGCCCCGAGGGTGCGGCGCCCTCTCTCTCCGCGCTCGGCGGATTCCGCCGCGGTCTGATCGGCGACCTGCTCAACCCCAAGGTGGGGATCTTCTACACCACCGTGTTCCCTCAGTTCATCGGGCCGGACGATGCCGTCGTCCCAGCGGCGGCCGCGCTGCTCGTCGCTCACGCCGCGGTGCTGATGACGTGGTGTCCGGGGATGAGTTGTCTGCTGACCCGGATGGGCCGCCGCGTCGCGAGACCCGGAGTCTCGGCAGCGCTCGACAGGATCATGGGTTGTGCGCTCATCGGGCTCGGCATTCGACTGGCCGTCGTTCCACTCTGAAAGGTCGTTCCTTCAGGACGTGCGCGTGGGGAACGCTGCCCGTACCTCCCAGCCTCCGCCGTCCCGCGGCCCGGCGTTCAGTGCGCCGCCCAGGGCGGTCACCCGTTCCTCGAGACCGACGAGGCCGAAGCCGCCGCCGTGCGCGGCCGCCGGGAGTTGGGTGCCACCGCGGCCGTCGTCCGCCACCGACACCTCCAGGCGGTCGGCGTCCTCCCGCAAGCGGACTTCGATGTGTGCGGCGTCGGCCGCGTGCCGACGGATGTTGGTCAGCGCCTCCTGGACGACGCGGAAGGCGGCGGCCTGCACCTCGTGGGGAAGATCGGGGGACAGGCCGGGGTCGCTGTGCAGAGTGACCCTCTGGCCCGGGGCGGCGAAGCCGTCGAGCAGTCCGGTGATGCCCGCGAGGTCGCCGACCGGGCGGCGGTCGGCCGCATCGGGACCGGTCTCGCGCAGTACGCCGACCGTGCGGCGCATCGAGGCGAGGGCCTCGGTCGCGGCGCGTTCGATGCAGGCCAGGACAGGGTCGAGGTCCTGCGGCTGGGTGGTCGCCATCATGCGGGCCACCTGGGTCTGCACGAGGATTCCGGTCACGTGGTGGGCGACGAAGTCGTGCAGGTCGGCGGCGATGGCCAGGCGTTCGCTGCGCCGGCTGTCGCTGACGGCGACGGTGCGGCGGTAGTCCATCGCGCGCAGATAGCCCGCGAGCCCGGCGATGAGGCCGACCAGCAGCAGCCCGACCATCGACAGGCCCAGTCCCTCACTGCCCAGCGTCACGTCGGCGCGCACCGGCAAGGTGAGCAGCGCCCCCGCGTCGAGGACGCCGCACCCGACGGCCCAGCGCGGCGGGCAGTGCCGTACCGCGATGAAGAGCAGGCACAGCAGGATCACGATCTCGCCCGGGCCGAACACGATCGTCTCTTGGATCAGCAAGGACGCGGCGGTGAGGAGGGCCGAGACGACAGCGGGCACGGCAGTGCGGATCTGCGGCGTGAGCCACTCGGGCCGCCGCCCGACCGGCCACAGCACGGCGGCCAGCCCGACGAGCACCACGGCCAGCGTCGGCCACACGAGTCCTGCCAGCGGCAGGACGCTCGTTCCGTCGGCGCTGTAGAGAACGTCGACGACGCACGCGGCGAGCAGGGCACCGACGGCGAGGCCACGGGCGCAGCCCCGGGCGGAAGCGGTCTTCATGCCGATCACCGTAGACCGGAGCACCGGTAGCGGGATCGGCCGAATGGCCGAGGGCCCGGCGGGTTCCGGCCCGCGACCCTGACCGTTCGGCCAAGGTGCGCACCCGGGCGGGCGGGCGGGAGTGGATCCGCATCCTCACCACAGACCTCAGGAGTACGCGATGCAGCGCGGCAAATTCCTCATCGGTGCCGTCGGTGGCGCAACCGCCGTGGTTGCGCTCGGCGGACTGGGCACCCATCTGCTCTCCGGCACCGAGTCGACCACTGGCCTCGGCGACCACAGCACGGTGTCGGTGGAAGGCCACCGGGCGCTCGCGGCGGACGTCGTCGCGGGCCGCACCGAGAGCGATGCGCTACTCCGGCGCCTCCATCGGCGCCCAGTTCGCCTCGGTCGCGGCGGGCGCGCCGGCACCGCTCATCGCCACCGCGCTGCTGGCCGACTACGACAGCTCCACCCCGATCGCCCTGTACGTGATCGCCGCGGCCCTGCTCACGGTGGTCGCCGTGGCCGCGGCCCAGGAGACTCGTCACCGCGATCTGGCCGACGTCGAGCCCTCCGCCGACGCGGGACGGCGGGCGGCGGACACCTCGGCGGCGGGGACCCGCGTCGTCTGATCCCCGGCCCGCCCGGGCGGCCGTGCGCACCCGCCTGCCCGCGCCCACCCCGTGTACCGCGCCCGCGCGTGCACGGGGTCAGCGCGGGATCGGATCCGCCAAGCGGTGGAGTCTCAGAGCGAGTTGTATCTCCAGGGTACGGTCGGGATCCTGCCAGTCGTCGCCCAGGAGGCGGCCGACGCGTTCGAGGCGTTGGGCCACGGTGTTGACGTGGACGTGGAGCGCGTCCTTGGTGCGGGCCGGGCTCATGCCGCAGGCGAAGTAGGCGTCGAGGGTGCGCACGAGGTCGGTGCCGCGCCGTTCGTCGTAGGCGACGACCTGGCCGATGGTGCGGTCCACAAAGCCCGCCACGTCCCGGTCCCCGGCGAGCAGCAGCCCCAGGAATCCGAAGTCCTCGGCTGCCGCGCCGTCGCCGGAGCGGCCCAGCAGCCTCAGGGCGTCCAGGCAGCGGCGGCCCTCCCGGTACGCGGCGACCAGCCCCTCCGGGCGGGCGACCAGGTCGCCGACCGGTGCGGAGGCACCGACGGTGACGGCCTCGTGGACGGCGGTGCCGAGGTGGCGGGCGGTGCGCCGGGCCACCTCCGTCGCGGTGTCGCCGGGATCCAGGGGCAGCAGCAGGACCGTGCCGCCGTCGCGGGCCGCCGCCAGGCCGTGCCGGGTGGCGGCGAGGTGGGAGGCGGCGGACCACAGGCGCCGGCGGGCGGCCGCCTCCTGGTCGGCGTCGGCCGCGGTGGCGTCCAGACGGGCGGCGAGGACGACATGGGTGGCGTCCAGGTCGGCGCGCAGCCGGGAGGCGCGCTCGCGCAGCAGGCGTGGATCGCGGACGCGGGCGTCCAGGAGATCGTCCAACAGCTCTCCGCGCACACGCTGTTCGGCTTCCGCCGCGGAGCGGCGGGCGAGGAGCAGCAGCGAGGTGACCATCGCGGCGCGCTCCAGGGTGCGCTGGTCGACGGGGTCGAGACCGGGCTGGCCGCGCAGCAGGAGCGCGCCGAGCAGTTCGCCCCCAGCGGCGACGGCGGCGATCCAGTCGCCCTCGTGCCGGACGGCGTGTCCCTCGGCACAGGAGGTCTCCAGGGCAGCGGCCGGTGCGACGGCCACCTCGGCGAACTCGACCGTGCCGTCGAGGACCTCGGAGACCGCTGCGGCCACGTCATGCACCCCGCCGCCCCGCAGCACCAGTTCGGCGAGCCGGTCGTGGACCTCGGAGGCGCGCTCGATGACCCCGCTGCGGTCCCGGATGATCTCGTTGGCACGCTCCAGGCCGGCCAGGGCGGAGCGGGTCTCGGTGAGCAGGTTGGCGGTGTCGATGGCGGCCGCGGCGAGCGCTGCGAAGGAACTGAGCAGCGCGATCTGCTCGCGTTCGAAGACGCGGGCGCGCCGGTCGGCGGCGAACAGCACGCCGATCACGTTCGCCCCCAGGGTCAGGGGCACGCCGAGGATGGCGACCAGGCCTTCGTCGCGCACGCCGGCGTCGATGGCCGCCGTGTGCCGGAGGCGGTCGTCGCGGAAGTAGTCGTCGGTGACGTACGGGCGGGCGGTCTGGGCGACGAGGCCGCCGAGCCCCTCCCCCATCCCCAGGCGCAGCTGCTGGAAGCGGGCGGCGACCGAGCCCTCGGTGACCCGCATGTAGGTGTCGCCGCGCTCCGGGTCGTGCAGGCTGAGGTAGGCGACGTCCGTACCGAGCAGCGAGCGGGCGCGCTGCACGATCGCCCGCAGCACGCCGTCCACGTCGCGCGGGCCCGCCAGGTCGTGCGCGGTCTCGAAGAGCGCCGACAGCTCGGCCTCCCGCCGGCGGCGTTTCTCCAGCTCCGAGCGGACCCGCAGCGCGAGCAGCTTGGCGTGTTCCAGCGCCGCGACCGTCTCGGCGGGGCGTCCCTCGGCGCGCGCGTGCAGCACCGGCCGCTCGTAGGCCTCGGCGGCCGCGCCGCGGGCGAGCAGCTCGAGGAATGGCGCCTCGACACCGTACACGGCGCCCGAGGCGGTCTCGGCGTCGCCGGTGGAGCGCTGGACCGGCTGCACACGATCGCGGGACATGCTCACAGGATTCCTCATCACCGGGCCGGCCCGGCAGCCCTGTGGAAAACTCCGCACGCCCCGTCCGACGGGCCGCTCAGTGGGCGGTCCAGCCGCCGTCGAGGACCAGCGAGGTGCCGGTCACGAACGATGCCCACGGGCCGCACAGGTAGGCGACGGCCTCGGCGACCTCCTCCGGTTCGATGAGCCGTTTGACGGCGCTGTCCCGCAGAAGCACCTCGGTGAGCACGCGCTCCTCGGGCAGGCCGTGCGCCCGTGCCTGGTCGGCGAGCTGTCGCTGCACGAGGGGGGTGCGCACATAGGCGGGATTGACACAGTTGGAGGTGACACCGTGGGCCGCGCCTTCCAGGGCGGCGGTCTTGGACAGTCCCTCCAGCCCGTGCTTGGCGGCCACGTACGCCGACTTGTAGGCCGAGGCCCGCAGCCCGTGCACGGAGGAGATGTTGACGATACGGCCCCAGCCCTGCCCGTACATGTGGGGCAGGGCGCCGCGGATGAGCCGGAACGGCGCCTCCAGCATCACGGTGAGCACCGTGTGGAAGACGTCCGGCGGGAACTCCTCGAGAGGCCGCACGAGCTGGAGGCCGGCGTTGTTGACCAGAACGTCGGTTCCGGCGGCGGCGAGTTCGGCGGCGTCCAGGTCCGTGAGGTCCAGGACGTGCGGCTCGACGGCCCCCGGGAGGCCGGAGGCGCTGTCGGCGAGGGCCTCCAGGCCGGTGGTGTCCCGGTCGACGGCACGCAC
>NZ_BQUN01000112.1:273110-317746 GCF_026008495.1 Streptomyces sp. A012304 | reverse complement strand
CCGCCCCCCCCCAGCCGCAGCGCACAGGCGCGGCCGATGCCGCCGGCGGCGCCGGTGACGAGAGCGGTGCGTCCGCCGAGGTCGAGGGAGGGGGTGTGGGGGACCGGGGCGGCGGGGGGCGTGGTCATGTCCCGACCCTAGGCAGCCTCCGCCCCTCGTCCCATGTGGTCACACCCCACACTTCACTCGGAACTCATGGTCTCGAACCATGTGGGTTCGTCGGAGAGTGCCTGCTTGATGCGGAACAGCTGCCGTTCGCGCATGACGGGCAGGGCGTCCACCGCGAACCAGCCGACCGCCAGGGACTCGTCGTCGTTGACCCGCGCCTCTCCGCCGACGGCACGGCAGCGGAAGGTGATGTCCATGAACTGGCACCGGTCGCCGTTGGGGTACTCGACTTCTCTCCCGGAGCGGACGAGCACGACCCGCTCGGGCACGCACCGCACGCCCGTCTCCTCGTACACCTCCCGCACGGCGCACTCCGCCGGCTGCTCACCCGGGTCGGGGATGCCCGTGATCACGGTCCACTGGTGGTTGTCCGTCCGCTGCCCGAGCAGCACCCGGCCCTCGTCGTCGAAGACGACGGCGCTGACGCCGGGGAGCCAGAGCAGCTGATGACCGGCGGTGGCCCGGATCTCACGAATGAAGTCAGGAGTTGCCATGCGCCGACCCTATCCGGGACCGGCACCGCCCCTCGGAGGCGCGCAGGGAACGTACGAGGGCCGTAGGAGCGGGGACGCGGCACGCCCCCGCCCGCCCGTTACGCCTGGGCCCGCCGCCCTCGCACCCCCGCGCCGATCGCCCAGGCCAGGCCGCCCGCGGCGACGAGCACCAGGGCGATCTCCGGAAGGATGCCCATCCGCGTCGCCGGGGTCTCCGAGGAGCGCAGGGGCACCTTCTGCACCAGGGAGTCCGCCACGAACATGCCGGTCTTCTGGGTGATCCTCCCGTCCGGCATGATGATCGCGCTGACGCCGCTGGTCACGGGCACGGTGACGGTCCGGCTGTGCTCGACCGCGCGGACCCGGGACATGGCGAGCTGCTGGTAGGTCATCTCGCTGCGGTCGAAGGTGGCGTTGTTGCTCGGCACGGAGATCAGCTGGGCGCCGTGGGTGACCGTGTCGCGCACGGCCCAGTCGAAGGCCGCCTCGTAGCAGGTGGCGAGGCCGACCTCGGTGCCGCCGACGTCGAACACGCCCGGCTTGCCGCCCCGGCTGAAGTCCTGGCGGACCATCGAGGTCCACTCGGAGTTGATGGCCCCGATGAGCGAGCGCAGCGGGAGGTACTCGCCGAACGGCTGGACCTGCCGCTTGTCGTAGGTCTGGGTGGGGCCCTTCACCGGGTCCCACAGGATCTGCTCGTTGTAGAGCTTGCCGTCGCGTTCGACGACCCCGCCGACCGAGATGGGCACGCCGATGGCCTTGGCCGCGTCCTCGATCACGGCGGCCGCGTCCGGGTTGGCGAAGGGGTCGATGTCGGAGGAGTTCTCGGGCCACAGCACGAAGTCGGGCCGGGTCACGTTGCCCGCCTTGACCTCGGCGGCCAGCCGCAGCGTCTCACGCGCGTGGTAGTCGAGGACGGCTCGGCGCTGGGCGTTGAAGTCCAGGCCGAGGCGCGGCACGTTGCCCTGGATGGCGGCGACCGTCACCGTCCCGTTCTCCGCCTTGTCGCTCACCAGCGGGCGGGCGGCCACGGCCGCCACGACCGGCACGGCGACGCTGAGCAGTGCCAGCGCGGCGGCCGACCGCCGCACCTCACGCGTGTGCCGCCACTGGAGCGCCAGGCGCACGGCCTCGTACAGCCCGAACCCGCACAGGACGACCGCGAAGCCGAGCACGGGCGTGCCGCCCACCGCGGCGAGCGGCAGGAAGACGCCGTCCGCCTGGCCGAAGGCGATCTTGCCCCACGGGAAACCGCCGAACGGGGCACGCGCGCGGGCCGCCTCACCGGCGGTCCACAGCGCGGCCGCCCACACCGGCCAGCCCGGCAGCCTGGACACCGCCGCCACGCCGACGCCGACCAGCGCGACGAAGACCGCCTCGATGACCACGAGGGCGAGCCAGGGGCCGGGGCCGACCTCGACACCGGTCCACACCAGCAGCGGCAGCAGGAAGCCCAGTCCGAAGAGGTAGCCGAGGCCCAGGGCCGCCTTCCAGCCGCGGCCGCGCAGCACCCAGCCGAGGAGGGCGAAGGCGGGCATGGCCAGCCACCACAGGGGGCGCGGCGGGAAGCTGACGTAGAGGAGCACTCCGGAGAGCGCCGCGGTGGCGGCGGGGACGAGGCGCCGGAGCCGTGTGCCGCGCGACGGCGCGGGCGTGGGCTCCAGCTGGTCCGGCCGGTCCACGGAAGTTGCGGTGACGGTCACTCCGGGAGTGTACGGCGAGTCACCTTTTGGCCGACAGCGCGGTGGGCGACCGTACCGGCCCGGACCGTCCGTTTTCCGCGCGAGTCATCCACAAACCGCCCATCAGCCGTTACGGTGAGCCAGAGCTCCTGTCGCGCGGGGCGGCCGGGGTGCGAAACGGTCGCGGGGAAACCGGGTTCGGGGGGACGCGTGCGGTTCACGGGGATGGCCTCCGCGGCCGGTCAGGACGCGGACGACGATCACAGACGAAACGTTTCTCAGGGCGGAGCCCGCGACAGGCCCTCGGACCGGCGCGTCGTCTCCGACACGGCCGGTGTGGCGGTGCTCGGCGCCTGCGCGACCTGGTCGCTCATCACCGCGACCGCGCACGGCGGGCGTCCGGAGGGCGTGCTGCTGGCGGTTCTCGCCGTGGCCGCCGGATACGCGGCGGGGCGGATCTTCGGCGCGCTGCTGCCCGTCGCCGCGCCGTGCGCCGCCGCACTGAGCGGGCTCTGTCTGACGGTGGCGCTGCCGCGGCTCACCCCGGGCCCCGAGTTCGCCGGCCCGCTCGGACACGCGGGCGCCACCGCCGCGGTGCTGACCCTGTCGGCCGGTGCCGCGTGCTGCGCGGCCTGGGCCACGCCCGTGCCCGCCCTGCGGCTCGCCCTGCGCCTGCTGGCGTGCGGCAGCGCGGTGACGGGGGCCGCGCTGGGTTCGACCACCGCGGTCGTGACCTGCTGCGCCGTCCTGCTGTGCTCCCTGGCGGCCGGACGCGTGCGTCACCGGGGGCCGGGGCTCGCGGGGCTGGCCGTGGCCGCGACGGCGATGACGGCGCTGTTCTGGGCGGTGGCCGGGAACGCGCTGCCCGGTGGGCTCGCCGCGTCCCTGGAGGACCAGCTGACACCGCGCCGGGTCGACCTGTGGCGCGACGCCCTGCGCCTGGCGCGCCACGACCTCGGTCTCGGCGTGGGACCAGGGCGATTCGGGGAACTGAGCCCGACCGCGGCCCTGTCGACCGTGTCCGACGGCAAGCCGCACTCCGCGCCGTTGCAGATGGCCGCGGAGCAGGGGGTCGTCGGGGTGCTGCTGCTGGCGGCCGCCTTCTGCTGGCTGCTGTTCGCCCTGTGGCGCTCCTCGCGCCCGACCCCGGTCGTCCTCACCGCCGGCGCCGCGCTCACGGCGCTGGCGGCCGTCGCCGCGGTCGGCAACGCGCTCAGCTTCACCGCCGTGTCGGTCGGCGCGGGCCTGCTGGCGGGCCTGGCCACGGCCCGTCCGCTCGTGGTCGAGCCGGGCACGGCCGACGGGCCGTCGGGGCCTGAGAGGGGTCCGCTCCCGCGCGGCGGCCGCCCCGCCGCCTGATCCCCGGCAGGTCAGTGCGCCGCGCCGGTCGTGCCCTGCCGCAGCCGGGCCCTGATGGCCTGGACGGCGGACTCGGCGTCGTCCACCGTGATCGTGAACGTGTGGCCGTCCCAGAGTCGCAGCACCACGCCCTCGCCGCGCCGTACGACGACCGCGGTACCCTTCTCCGGCCGCCAGCGGTAGCCCCAGCCGCCCCAGTGCCGGGGGGTGACATGCGGGTCGAAGTCCGCTCCGGCGACATGGGCCAGCGGAATACGGCGGCGCGGCAGGCCGATGTGCCCGCAGCGCACTTCGACGGACTCCTTGTCGAGCTTGAGATCGACGTGGACGAAGGCGAGCGTGCCGAAGAGGACCAGCAGCCCGGCGGCGATGCAGCCGACGACGGACATGACCAGCGGCGCGACGCCGGAGGACCACGCGGAGTCGAGGGCCAGCTCGATACCGAGCGCCATACAGGCGGCGCCCACGAGCGCGAGCAGCCACTGGAACCGGTTGGTGGCGCGTCCGTGCCAGACGTGCGGGGCGTCCTCCCCGCCGGGGTGGGGGTCCCTCATATTCATGAGGTTACTCAGGTTTCGCTCCGCCGGTAACGGGTCGCACAGGGTGACTGGGCCGGCCGGACGACGGACGCGGACCGGATGGACCCGCTCCGTCACCGGGCGTCACGGTGCCGGGCTGACCGCCTGGAGCAGACGCCCTTCGGGGTAGGCGAGGGCGGCTGCCGGAAGCCCGCCTTCCTGCCCGCTGAGCAGAACGGTCAGGGAGCCGCCGGGCGCCGCGTCGGGCGCGGGGCGGGCGCCGATGCGGCGCAGCGCCTGTGCGGCCACCGCGCCGGCCGAGCCGTGCAGGGCGAGCGGGGGCCGGCCGGGGCGCTGGACGGCGGCGCGGATGCGGTCGGCGACCAGCTCGTAGTGGGTGCAGCCCAGGACGACGGTCGTCACGTCCCGCGGGGTCAGGGCGGCGGCCGCCGCGACGGCGGCCTCGACGGCCGGCTCGTCCGCGTGCTCGACCGCCTCGGCCAGGCCCCAGCAGGGCACCTCCGTGACGGTGACACCGTCGGCGAAGTCCTCGATGAGGCCCCGCTGGTAGGGGCTGCCCGTGGTGGCGGGGGTGGCCCAGATCGCGACGGGGCCGCCACCGGCCGCGGCCGGCTTGATGGCGGGGACGGTGCCGATCACCGGGATGCCCGGTTCGAGGCGGGCCCGCACGGTCGGCAGGGCGTGCACGGTCGCCGTGTTGCAGCCGATGATCAGGGCGTCCGGCCGGTGGGCGGCGGCGGCCTCGGCGACGGCCATCGCGCGCGCGGTGAGGTCTTCGGTGGTGCGCGGGCCCCAGGGCATGCCGTCGGGGTCCAGGGAGAGCACGAGATCGGCGTCGGGTCGCAGGCGCCGTACCGCAGCGGTGGCCGCCAGCAGCCCGATTCCGGAGTCCATGAGCGCGATCTTCACCCGGCCACGATAGACGATGTGCCCTTGGGGCCCGGTCGGGTGGGGCAGACTGCGCGGGTGAGCGCCATCGCGTGGACCGCCGCCGTCTCCCTCGCCGCCTGGCTGTGGCTGCTGCTCTGCCAGGGCTTCTTCTGGCGCACGGACGTCCGGCTGCCGCCGCGCCGGGAACCCGAGGTGTGGCCGTCGGTCGGTGTCGTCGTCCCCGCGCGTGACGAGGCGGCGGTGCTGCCCCTGAGCCTGCCGTCACTGCTCACACAGGACTATCCGGGCCGGGCGGAGGTCTTCCTCGTCGACGACGGCAGCCGTGACGGCACCGGGGAACTGGCGCGCGAGCTGGCGCGGCGGCACGACGGGCTGCCCCTGACCGTGGACTCACCGGGCGAGCCGCCCGAGGGCTGGACGGGGAAGCTGTGGGCGGTCCGGCACGGCATCGCCCTGGCACGCGCGCGTGAGCCCGAGTTCCTCCTCCTGACGGACGCCGACATCGCGCACGCGCCGGAGAGTCTGCGGGAGCTGGTGGCGGCGGCCCGCACCGGCGGTTTCGACGTCGTCTCGCAGATGGCGCGGCTGCGGGTGGAGAGCCTGTGGGAGCGGCTCGTCGTGCCGGCCTTCGTCTACTTCTTCGCCCAGCTCTACCCGTTCCGCCGGGTCGGCCGACGGGGCGCGCGGACGGCGGCCGCGGCGGGCGGCTGCGTCCTGCTGCGCGCGGAAGCGGCCGAACGGGCCGGGATCCCGGACGCCATCCGGCAGGCCGTCATCGACGACGTGGCTCTCGCGCGGGCCGTGAAGGCGACCGGCGGCCGCGTCTGGCTGGGGCTGGCCGACCGGGTGGACAGCGTGCGTCCCTACCCGAGGCTGGCGGATCTGTGGCGGATGGTCTCGCGCAGCGCCTACACCCAGTTGCGGCACAACCCGCTGCTGCTGGCCGGCACGATCCTCGGCCTCGCCCTGGTGTACCTGGTGCCGCCGGCCGCCCTCCTGGCCGGGCTCGCCACCGGTGACGCGGCCGCGGCGTGGCTCGGCGGACCGGCCTGGCTGGTGATGACCGGGACGTACGTGCCGATGCTCCGCTATTACCGCCAGCCGCTGTGGCTCGCCCCGCTGCTGCCGTTCACCGCGTTCCTCTATCTGCTGATGACGGTGGATTCCGCGGTACAGCACCACCGGGGGCGAGGTGCGGCCTGGAAGGGCCGCACCTACACCCGTCCGGACGCCGTCGCCGGGGAGGGCTGAACCCGGTCACTTGCGGCCCGGGGTCCAGTTCATGCCCCAGCCGTAGGCGTAGTCGACGGTCCGCTGCGGGCTCACCCCGCGCTCGGGCACCAGGTAGCGGGCCTCGCGCTGGACGACGAGGTCGCCGCCGGTGTGGGTGATCAGCGCGAGCGCGCACACCGTCGACGGGACGGTGCACTCGTCCAGGGAGAAGTCGATCGGGGCGCCGTACTGCGGCTGGAGCGTGACCGTGGCGTGCAGGTCGGCGAAGGAGCGGGCGCCTTCGTAGATCGTGACGAAGACGAGGATGCGCCGGAAGTCGTCCCTGTGGTCCAGGTTGATGGTGAGGTTCTCCCCGCTGGCCACGGCCCCGGTGCGGTCGTCGCCGTCGAGCTGGATGTACGGCGGCTGGTGCAGGGCGCCGAAGGCGTTGCCGAGGGCCTGGACGACGCCTTTGCGGCCGTCGGCGAGCTCGAACAGGGCACACAGGTCGAGGTCGAGGTCGTTGTGGAGCGCGACCGCGCGGCCCTGCTTGCCGCCCCACCGCGAGAACTGCTTGCGCACCTCCCAGTTGAGGTTCACGCGCATGGCGCCCGACGTGCCGCCCTGCTTGGTCAGCGACACCGACGGGGCCGCCTTGGTGAGCGTGACCTTGGACAGACTGACCGGTGCGGTGGCCGGCGGGGCGGGGACGGAGGGCATCGTCGCCGGAGGGGGCGGAAGGGTGGGACTGGCCTGAGGGACCGGCGGTGGTGCGGTCACGGGGGCCGCGGTGGGCGCCGCCTGCTGCGGCTCGTCCACGGTGATGCCGAAGTCGGTGGCCAGTCCCTCCAGACCGCTGCCGTACCCCTGCCCGACGGCCCGGAACTTCCAGGCGCCCTGGCGGCGGTAGAACTCGCCCAGCACGAAGGCCGTCTCGACACTCGCGCCGGTGCTGTCGAACCGGGCCACCACGGTGCTGCCGGCCGCGTCGCGCACCTCGATGGAGAGGTCCGGCACCTGCCCGAACGTGCCGCCGTCCACCGAGGCGGCGAGGACGACGGTCTCGACCGCGGGCTCCACGCGCGCGAGGTCGACGAGCAGCGTGTCGGTCACCCGGCCGCCCGCGTCCCGCTTGCCCTCGTGGCGGACCGCGCCGGAGGCGTGCGCCGGCTGGTTGTAGAAGACGAAGTCGCTGTCGGAGCGGACCTTCCCGCCGACCAGCAGCAGCGCGGAGGCGTCCGCGTCGGGCACGCCCGGTCCCGAGCGCCAGCCCACCTCGACCCGCAGCGCCGTCGTCGGCACCGGGGTGTTGGATCCCTTCGGCATTGACATGTCCGCCCCCATCAGCTCTCACCGTGCGGGGCCGCTCGCCCCGGCATCCACGGGCCTGTCTACCCGGCCAACCTATTCGGCCGGACGTCGAACTCCCATCCATGGCGCGGGAACAACCGTCGAACACGCCCGCCAGACCCCGGCAACCCGCCCGGAACTCGGCCTTTACATGATCCAAACGATGATTGCCGCCCCTTTTTGCCAAGTTCGCTCGCATTGGGGATGCCAGGTCACCCCGGACACGGAAAACAACCCTCTTATCGGTCTCCCCAACCAGCACATCGTGGGCTTAACTTATGTGCCATGACCTCCCCCCGCTCCACCTATGGCGGCGGCTACTACTCCGCCTCCTTCCCGGACACCCCGATCTACGACTCGCTCGTGGCCGAGCGGGGCACCCCGCAGATCGCCCCGATCCGGGTCCCCGCCGAGTACGCCACGCCGGCCAGCAGTCTGCCCGCGCTGCCCTCGGCACTGCCCGCCCTCCCGGCGGCCCCGTCCCAGCCCTCCTACGGCTACCCGCAGGTGCAGCAGCCCGCTCCGCTGCAACAGGCGCCCGCGGCCTACATCCCGCCGCAGGCCACCGCGCCGCGCGGCTATCCCGGTCCGCAGATGCAGCAGCCGCGCCCGGCGGCGCCCGGCACGGGCTACGAGGCGATGCGCCCCGCGGCTCCCCGGCCGGCCGGCGCCCCGTACCAGGACCCGTACAACAACCAGCAGTACCGCGGCTACTGAGCCGACCCGGGACTGTCCGTGCCACCTGGCAGGATGAGTCCATGGGGAATCCGCAGCTGCTGTCGATCCACGTTCATCCGGTCAAGGCGTTCCGGGGTGTCGCACCCCGGGAGGCCGTCGTGGAGCCCTGGGGGCTGGCCGGAGACCGGCGCTGGGCGCTGATCGACCACGGGGGAAAGGTCGTCACGCAACGCCAGCAGCCGCGCCTCGCGATGGCCGCCGCCGAGCCTCTGCCCGGTGGCGGCCTCCGTCTGTCCGCCCCCGGTCTGGAGCCGCTGACCGTGGCGGAGCCGGAGCCGGTGGCGACGGTCGCGATGGAAGTCTTCCGCGACAAGGTGGAAGGCGTCCTCGCCGACGCGGCCGCGCACGCCTGGTGCAGCGCCCACCTCGGAGCCGACGTGCGCCTGGTGCACATGGACGACCCCGCGACACGCCGTCCGGTGGACCCGGAATACGCGCTGCCCGGCGAGACCGTCACCTTCGCCGACGGCTACCCGCTGCTGGTCACCACGACCGCTTCCCTCGACGCCCTCAACTCGCTGATCGCGCGGGGCGAGCACGCCGCCGAGGGCCCGCTGCCGATGAACCGCTTCCGCCCGAACCTGGTCCTCGCGGGCACCGACCCGTGGGCCGAGGACGGCTGGTCGCGCCTGACGATCGGTGAGGTCTCCTTCCGGGTCGCCAGGAACTGCGGTCGGTGTGTGGTGACCACGACCGACCAGGCCACCGCGGCCCGCGGCAGGGAACCGCTGTACTCGCTCGGCCGGCACCGCCGCCTCGGCGGCAGGCTGATCTTCGGTCAGAACCTGGTGCCGCTGTCGCGCGGCACGGTCCGGGTCGGTGACCCGGTGCGGATCGACGCGTAGTTCCGGCCGGATTACCCGGACCGGGTGATCCGGGGAACCTCCCTCCGTCCTTTGGCCGTTGTGCTTCCGTGAGACGTTCATGAGAGGACCCGGCCGCAGGTGATTTCGCTCTCTCTTCGGCCGGGTCCGTCCGCGAACGGCTCGCCGGGGGGGTATCACGGAGCGGAAAGGGGGTGCGGGACGGTGCGAGCGATCAGCGGACTGTGGCGCTGGCGGCACAACCCGTTGCGCCGTACGACGGATCTTGTCGAGGCGTGGGTCGCCCTGGCGGCGCTGCTGTCGATCGTCCTCGTCGCGCCCGTCGTCGGTTCCCTGGTCGGGGCCGTCGCACAGGACGCCCTGCAGCAGTCGGTGCGCGACCAGCACCGCGCCCGCCACGAGATCACCGCCACGGTGGTACGGAAGCTGGAGGGCTCACCGCTGGAGGCGGACCCCGAGACCCTCACCGGGCGGGACGCCCGCCACCGCGTGGTCGCCGACTGGACCGCCCCGGACGGCACCGGCCACCACGGCACGGTCATGGCCGACCTCAAGTCGCCCCACCCGGGTGACGAGTTCTCCCTCTGGACCGACGCGCACGGCCGGCTGGTGGCCCGCCCGCTGGACTCCGCCACGGCGACGACACACGCGGTCCTCGCCGGTTTCGCAGCGGCCCTGCTGGCCGTCGGCCTGATAGAGAGTGGCAGAAGACTGATCGTGTGGCGCATGGTCCGCCGCCGGTACGCCCGTTGGGACCAGGCCTGGGACCGTACGGGCCCGGACTGGGGCCGCACGGGGACCGGTAGCTGACAGCCCGCGTCTGTGGTCAACCCACGGCCCACTCACACGCTACGGTGGTCCGGCCGAGGCGTTCGGCATCAACCCGCGTACGACGAGGTGGGGGCACAGCAACACCATGGCACAGGGCACGGTCCAGGTGACGCACACCGGCACGTCGCGGTGGCGGCGCCGCACGGGTGAGTACGCATCGCTCGCCGCCGCCCTGGAGGCCGCGGCCGAGGGCGACGTCCTCACGATCGCTCCCGGCACCTACCGGGAGAACCTCGTCGTCCAGCGGGCGGTGACACTGCGCGGCCCCGAGGGCTCCCCCGGTGCCGTGCGCATCGCGCCCGTGGACGGTGTGCCATTGACGGTGCGTGCCGCGGCCGTGGTCCAGGACCTGCACGTGGAGGGCCAGGACCCGACGGCGCCCGCGGTGCTCGTCGAGGAGGGCACGCCCGAGCTGCTGGACCTGCGGATCGTCACCCGGTCCTCGGCCGGCGTCGAGGTGCGCGGCGGCGCGCGGCCGACAGTACGGCGGTGCACCGTCGACAACCCGGCGGGCAGCGGCATCGCCGTGGTCGACGGCGGCGGCGGTGTCTTCGAGGAGTGCGAGGTCGTCGCGGCCGGGCAGGCGGGCGTCGCCGTGCGCGGGGCCGGGCACCCCCGTCTGGAGCGCTGCCGGGTGCACCACACCTCGGGCAGCGGCCTGAGCGTGACCGGCGAGAACTCCGCGCTGGAGGCGGTGAGTTGCGAGGTGTACGAGGTCCGCGGCAGCGGTGTCCAGGTCACCGCCCGGGCCGGCGCGCACCTCGTCGACTGCGATGTGCACCGCACCACCGCCGACGGTGTCACCCTCGACACGGACGCCGTGCTCACCCTCGCCGACTGCCGTATCCACGACATTCCGGAGAACGCGGTCGATCTGCGTTCCCGCTCCGTCCTGACACTGACGCGCACGACGGTGCGTCAGTTCGGGCGCAACGGCCTGTCGGTGTGGGACCCGGGCACCCATGTGGACGCCAACCAGTGCGAGATCTCCGACAGCACCGGCGACTACCCGGCCGTCTGGGTGAGCGACGGCGCCACGGCGGTCCTGGACTCCTGCCGGGTGCACGACGTGCCGGACGCCCTGTTCGTCCTGGACCGCGGCTCGCGCGCGGACGTCGTCGACAGCGATCTGTCGCAGGTGCGCAACACGGCCGTGTCGGTGAGCGACGGCGCGACCGCCCAGCTGGACGACTGCCGGATCCGGGAAGCGGCGACGGGCGCCTGGTTCCGCGACCACGGCAGCGGCGGCACCCTCAACAACTGCACCCTGGAGTCCATCCAGACCGGTGTGATCGTCACCAAGGGCGCGGACCCCACCGTCGAGCGCTGCACGGTCGGCTCCCCCGCCGAGGCCGGCTTCTACGTGTCGGCCGGTGGCCGTGGCAGCTTCCTGGACTGCCGGGTGACAGACAGCGGCGGCTACGGCTTCCACGTGATAGACGGCTGCCGTACGACACTGCGCAAGTGCCGGACCGAGCGCTGTTCGCGCGGCGGGTACGAGTTCGCCGACGCCGCGGACGCGCCGCCCGGTACGGGCCCGGTGGTCGAGGACTGCACGAGCGACGAGAGCGCGGGCGTGCCCACCTCGTCGACGGCGCGCGAGACGGCCGTGCAGACGAACCCCCAGTCGCCGGACCTGATCGGCGCGATCCCTGAACAACGGGTGACCGTGCCGGGGGCACCGGCCGTCACCGAGTCGGAGAAACCCGTGCGGACCTCGAAGGACGTGCTCGGTGAGCTCGACGCGCTGGTCGGTCTGGACAGCGTCAAACGCGAGGTGCGGGCGCTGACCGACATGATCGAGGTGGGCCGGCGCCGGCAGCAGGCGGGCCTGAAGGCGGCCTCCGTCAAACGCCACCTGGTCTTCACCGGCGCCCCCGGCACCGGCAAGACGACGGTCGCGCGCCTGTACGGCGAGATCCTCGCCGCGCTGGACGTCCTGGAGAAGGGCCATCTGGTCGAGGTGTCCCGGGTCGACCTGGTCGGCGAGCACATCGGTTCCACCGCGATCCGCACCCAGGAGGCGTTCCAGCGGGCCCGGGGCGGTGTGCTGTTCATCGACGAGGCGTACGCGCTGTCGCCGGAGGACTCGGGGCGGGACTTCGGCAAGGAGGCCATCGACACGCTCGTGAAGCTGATGGAGGACCACCGGGACGCGGTCGTGGTGATCGTGGCCGGGTACACCGCCGAGATGGAGCGGTTCCTGTCGGTCAACCCCGGGGTGGCTTCCCGTTTCTCACGGACGATCACCTTCGGCGACTACGGGCCCGAGGAGCTGCTGCGGATCGTGGAGCAGCAGGCCGAGGAGCACGAGTACCGGCTCGCGTCGGGCACGGCGGAGGCGCTGCTGAAGTACTTCTCGGAGATCCCCAAGGGCCCCACCTTCGGCAACGGCCGCACCGCGCGCCAGACGTTCGAGGCGATGGTGGAGCGGCATGCGAGCCGGGTGGCGCAGGTGCCGGAGCCCAGCACCGACGACCTGACCCTGCTGTACGCGGAGGACCTGCCCGAGCTGCCCTAGGCCCTGTCGTCGGGGTGATCCCGGCGTCCGCGGGGCCTAGCCGGACTCGTCGGCGCGTTGCGTGGGCAGCTGCGGGCTCAGCCGGGCCAGCAGTCGGGCCCGTTCCTGCGCGAACGCCGGGTCGGCCTGGTAGTCGGAATGGCCGAGGAGGGGCGTGGGCAGCGGGTGGTTCTCGGTGCGGCCGTAGGCCAGCGGGTCGGCGAGGGGGGCGCGGTCCACCTCGGGGCCGCAGTCGTCGCCGGAGAGCCGTACCGGGCCGCCGATCGGGTCGGTGAGCCGGTAGAGGTTGCGCCAGCAGTCGACCTCCTCGTGCAGGGCGGTCAGCGCGGCCGGGCCGAAGTGGGCGGGGAACCAGCGGCCGTAGAGGCGTTCCAGCGGGGAGCCGTAGGTGAGCAGGGCGACGCGGCCGCGGTCGGCCGGGCTCAGCTGCCAGGCCGCGGCGGCCGCGAGGACGCTGCCCTGGGAGTGGCCGGAGATGACCAGGCGGCCGCCGGTGGCGCGGGTCCAGGTGGCCATCCGCCAGGTCAGGTCGGGCACCGCGCGCTCGGCGTAGCAGGGCGGCGCGAAGGGGTGGGCGGCGCGCGGCCAGAAGGTGCCGACGTCCCAGAGGATGCCGATGGTGCGGCGGGCGGAGGCGTCCTTGTAGGCGCGCCGGCCCCAGGTCACGAACAGTATGAAGCCGAGCCCTATCAGCCAGGAGCCGAGCGCCTGTCCGGTCTGGGCGGCGCCGTGGACGAACGGAAGGGTTCCCTCCGCTGCGCTGCTCGGGGTCTTGCCGGTGGCGAAGGCGCCGACGAGGGCGCCGGCGCCCAGCAACAGGGTCGTGGTGGCGGTGACGGCGACGACGAGGGGGCCACGGTCGGTGAGGGTGGCCATCGCGCGGGCCCGTGCGATGGCCCGGGTACGGGCCGGGTCGCCGGACTCGGCCGCGTAGTCGCGCAGGACCGCGGCGTGCTGGTCGCGCACCAGCCGAACGGTGTGCCGGGCGAGCAGTCCGCCCAGGCCGAGCAGCACGATCAGCAGCACCGGGATCACGGACGCCTGCCAGGTCAGCAGCACGGGCGGTCCGGGCAGGGAACTCGCGGTGCCGTCCAGCCAGTCCGAGACGCGCTGCGACACGCCGCCGGACATCACCCCGCCGAGGGCGCAGGCCAGCATCGCGACGGCGGGTCCGCCGAGGCCGCGCAGCGCGGCGCGCCCGTCCGGGTCCGTGCCGGAGCGGCGGTGCAGGGTGGAGGCGACGACGGCGAGGGCGATCACCAGGGAGCCCTGGATCAGGGCGATCCCGCCGAAGGTGACGTCGCCGGGGAGTCGGCCGGCCGATCTCCACTCGGGGCGCTCCCAGCCGGCGTACACGAGGGTCAGGGCGAGCAGGACGAGGGTGGCCAGGGGCAGGCGTCGTACGAGGTGGGCGTCGAGTTCCCGGTCGAGGCGGCGCTCGCTGCGGCCCCGGCGGCACACCACCCACACCGTGGCGAGCGCGCCGCCGGCGAGGGCGGCCTGGAGGAGCCAGCCGAGGGCGTCGAGCAGCGCGGGGCCGCCCGGGCCGCGGTCCTCGCGTGCGGCGGCCGTGCCGACGGCCGCCGCCACCGTGAGCAGACCGGCCGCGGTGTGGGCGGCGCGCAGCCGGGCCACCAGTCGGCGGCCGTACCAGAAGCCGGGCCGGCCCAGGGCGGTGTGGGCGAGCGGGTCGGCGGGTTCGGGCCGGGCTGCCGGGGGTTCCTGCGACTCGTAGGCCCGCCAGGTGCGGTGGGAGAGGTACCACAGGAGGCCGGTGAGGGCGGTGGGGACCAGCGCCGCGAGGGCGAGGCGGCGGCCGGGCAGGCTCCACCAGCCGTCGTCCGAGAGCTCCGGGGAGAGGAAGCGCAGCCAGGAGTGGCGTTCGGCGCAGGAGCGGTTGCCCGCGCACTGCCAGGCCGTCAGGTCGAGGGCGACCTCGCAGGCCGCGGCGACCAACAGCACCGTCAGGCTGAGTCCGGCGAGCCGTACCAACAGGCCGTACAGGCGCACCGGGCGGGTGCGTGCCCGGGCGGCGGGGCGCATCCAGTGGGCGAGGTTGACGACCATGAACGGCAGCAGCAGGAGCCACAGGGCGCGGGTGCCGTTGCCGGACGTGAGGTTGCACCAGACGTAGGCCTCGGGGACCGGGCGGTCGCGGGGGCCGCCGGTCGCGTTGTCGGGGTGGTCGGCGTCCGCGTCGTCGGCGCGCCGGAAGACGGCGGCCGTGTCGTCGCCGGTGATCCGCACGGTGCGCGGATCGTTCAGCATCTTCTCGGGCGTGGCCCCGCCCACGCCATGGACCAGGAGTTCCAGGGCGGCTCCCGCCGCCCCGCCGGTCGCGGCCCGTTCCTGCGCACGTTCCACTGCTCTCGCACTTCCCCCGTGACGCGCTGTCGTTGTGTGCGTGCGGGGCAAGGATGTCCGCTGAGCGGCCCGCGCGCACCCCTTGTCACCGAATCTCCCCCGTTCCGTGTGCCGAACGGGACCGCCGGGTGTCGTGGATGTGACATGCCCGCGTCGGGCGGGTGGTGGCGCGACCGGTGCCCGCCCGTGCGAGTATGGGACGCCCACACCCCCGCCGACCGGCACAATGTCCTCGTCGTGGCAGGTGTACGGGCGTGTCGGACGGAGTGGATCGGCTTGAGGCGAGAGGACCGGAGCGTACGTGAGTGAGAATCAGAACCTCCTCGCGGAGCAGCGCCGCGCCCTGATCCTGGACGAGGTGCGGCGCCGGGGTGGTGTCCGCGTCAACGAGCTGACGCGCAAGCTCGGCGTGTCGGACATGACGGTGCGCCGCGACCTCGACGCGCTGGCCCGTCAGGGTGTCCTGGAGAAGGTGCACGGCGGCGCGGTGCCGGTCGTGGAGGCGAGCACGCACGAGCCGGGGTTCGAGGCCAAGTCGGGTCTGGAGCTGACCGCCAAGGAGGACATCGCGCGGGCGGCGGCCGAGCTGGTCGCGCCGGGCAGCGCGATCGCGCTGTCGGGCGGGACGACGACGTACGCGCTGGCGCACCAGCTGGTCGACGTGCCGGACCTCACGGTGGTGACCAATTCGGTGCGGGTGGCCGACGTCTTCCATGCGGCGCAGCGCACCACGGGCCCCCGGCAGGGCGCGGCCACGGTGGTGCTGACCGGCGGGGTGCGCACACCGTCCGACTCGCTGGTGGGGCCGGTGGCCGACCAGGCGATCGCGGCGCTCCATTTCGACGTGCTCTTCCTCGGTGTGCACGGGATATCGGCGGAGGCCGGCCTGTCGACGCCCAACCTCGCGGAGGCCGAGACCAACCGGCGGCTGGTGCAGTCGGCGCGTCGGGTGGTGGTGGTCGCCGACCACACCAAGTGGGGTGTGGTGGGCCTGAGTTCCTTCGCGGCGCTGGAGCAGGTCGACACGCTGGTGACGGACGCGGGCCTGCCGGCGGCGGCGCGCGCGGAGATCTCCGATCATCTGCGGCGGCTGGTCGTCGCGGGTGAGCCCGACGAGGGTAGGGACAACTGAGGGGACACCGGCTAGGGTGACGCACCCGTCGACCGAGGGGGTTGCGTGGCCATGGCCCGTCGTCTGCGTCCGGTGGGGCTCGACTTCCTTTTGAGCGCGCCGGTGAGGCTGGTCTTCGCCCGGGAGATCTCCGCCGCGCCGGAGCGGGTGTTCCGCGCGCTGGCCGAGGACGTGCCCGGCTGGGCCGAGTGGTTTCCCCAGGTGAGGTCCGCGCGGCCGGTGGAGGGTGGTGCGGGGCGGGAGATCCGGCTCTCGGGCGCGGTCCGGTTCCGGGAGACGATCCTCGTGGCGCGGGCTCCCGAGGTGTACGCCTACCGCGTCGACACGACGAACGCGCCCGGCGTCCGGGCCCTCGTCGAGGAGTGGCGGCTGCTTCCGGCCGGCACCGGAACCCGCGTGCGGTGGACCTTCGCGGCCGACGGGACGGCGGCGTTCCGCCTGTTCATGAAGCCGGTCCGCGCCGCCCAGGGCCGCGCCTTCCGGGACGCGCTGACCCTGCTGGAGCGGCGCCTGGAGACGTCCGCGTAGAGGCCGGCGGGCGGGCCGCCGAGCACGCCGCCACCTCCACGGGGGTCACTCCGGCCACACGCCCGTCGCCAGCAGGGAACGGATCGCCGTGGTGTAGGGGGCGATGTCGAGGCCCTGTTCGGCGAGCCAGGTGTCGGAGTAGTACTTGTCGAGGTAGCGGTCGCCCGGGTCGCACAGCAGGGTGACCACACTGCCCTGGCGCCCCTCGGCCACCATCTCGGCGACGATCTTCAGGGCGCTCCACAGTCCGGTGCCGGTCGAGCCGCCCGCCTTGCGGCCGATGGCCTGTTCCAGGGCCCGGACGGCGGCCACGCTCGCGGCGTCGGGGACCTTCATCATCCGGTCGACGGCCCCGGGCACGAAGCTCGGTTCCATGCGGGGCCGGCCGATGCCCTCGATACGGGAGCCGCAGTCGCAGGTGACGTCCGGATCGCCGGTGGTCCAGCCCTCGAAGAAACAGGAGTTCTCGGGGTCTGCGACGCACACGCGCGTGTCGCGCTGTGTGTAGTGGACGTAGCGGGCGATGGTCGCGGAGGTGCCGCCGGTGCCGGCCGTGGCGACGATCCACGCGGGCTCCGGGAACCGCTCCAGCTCCAGCTGGCGGAAGATCGATTCGGCGATGTTGTTGTTGCCGCGCCAGTCCGTGGCCCGTTCGGCGTAGGTGAACTGGTCCATGTAGTGACCGCCGGTGTCCGCCGCGAGACGGGCGGACTCCTCGTACATGGTGCGCGGGTCGTCGACGAAGTGGCACTGTCCGCCGTGGAACTCGATCAGGCGGATCTTCTCGGCGCTCGTCGTGCGCGGCATGACGGCGATGAAGGGGACGCCGATCAGCTTGGCGAAGTACGCCTCCGAGACGGCCGTGGAGCCGCTGGACGCCTCGATCACCGGGCGGTCCGGACGGATCCAGCCATTGCACAGGCCGTAGAGGAACAGGGATCGGGCGAGGCGGTGCTTGAGGCTGCCGGTGGGGTGGGTCGACTCGTCCTTGAGGTAGAGGTCGATGCCCCACCGCTCGGGCAGCGGGAAGCGCAGCAGGTGGGTGTCGGCCGAGCGGTTGGCGTCGGCCTGGACCTTGCGGACGGCGTCTTTCAGCCAGCCGCGGTAGGCGGTGTCGGTGCGGTCGACGTCGAGGGTGGCGCCGGTCGGGGTCTGTTGGATGGTGCTCACGGCGGGGGCTCCTTGGTGCTTCGCTCGGGCGGCGCCTCACGCGGCCGGCACCTCGATCATAAGCACCTTCCACACGCTTCTCACCTGCATAAACGCATCTTTGGGAGGCTCAAAGGCGCCCCTGGGGAGGAAGCTCGCGGGGTGGGGGGCGCATTCGCGCGAGTGCTCCGGATGCCCCTCCCCGGCGTGTCGTGCGCACTGGTGCTCGACGCCGGGCGCGGGCAGACTGCACCCGGCGGGGCGAGGGTCCCGGACGGGGGCGCACACTGGATCACGACACGAGCTGGTCCCGGTCCGCGCGGCGGCACGGGCCGGCACACCCACGTGCAAGGGGGGCGGGGATGGCGGAGCCGGAGTTCACGGCCACGGGCGTGCGGATCGACAAGAGACTGCGGTCGCTCACCCGGGCCGGGCAGGTCCGGATCAACGACGGCAGGCTGGAGCTGCTCACCAGCTACGGCAGCGAGATAGACAGCGCTCCGGTGCAGGCGGTGCGTACCTCCCGGCCCTGGTTCGCGCCGGACGACAGGGCGCTGGCCGACCTCAACGGCAAGCGGTACCTGCTGACGCTCGGTGAGCACGACCCCGCGCCGGGCGAGCCGGGGCCACCCGCCGTGAGCCGGTTCATCGAGGCCGTGCGTCGGGCGGCGGGACGCGAGGGCTGATCCGGCCGCGAAGGGTGACCGTACCGGAACGGCGAGTTGCGGTCCGCAATCCCTTGCGTCACGCTGTTCTCACGTCACTCTGGGTTTACCGGCGATAACGCTGCGAACCAGCCCGCCGGCCACGACAGCAGGCGGCCGCCTCGCGCAGACGCACTGCTCCGATCGATCCGAACTCCGTGTTCTTCCGGACCTCACGTCGGGGAGTCGCAGCCGTGATCAGCAACCCAAGCAGGCACTGCACGGTGGAGCTTCAAGCCCTGCCGTCGCGGATCGGCCAGGTCCGCAGAATCGTATCGGCGCAGTTGCGCTACTGGCATCTCGATCCGCTCATAGACCGGGCCGCGCTCGGCGTGACGGAGCTGTTGACCAACGTCCACCTGCATGCCCAGCCCGACAAGACGTGCACCGTGGAGTTGGAGCTGCTGCTCGACCGGCTCACCGTCTCCGTGCGCGACCACGATCCGCGCCTGCCGGTGGTGGAGGACGTCGTGGCCGCCGACGACACCGACGGCCTCGCCACCTGTGGGCGCGGGCTCGCCATGGTGGCCGCGGTCAGCGAGAGCTGGGGCGCGCGGCCGGACGGCGAGTCCGGCAAGGTCGTGTGGTTCACGCTGCCGACGTCGGTCGGCGCGCGGGACCGGTCGGCACGGCCGCCGCGCCGTGCGCCCGCGGAGGCCGGCGCGCGTCCGTTCGCCGAGGTCGTGGGCGCCGACGACCGACGCCCGGCCCACGCTCCCGCCCGGTCCGCCGTCGTCGGCTGACCGGGCGGTGACCCTTTTACGGCCGCCGTGAGAAGGCCCGGTTCACAGCCGCCGTAAAAGGCCGGCGGTCCACGGCCGTACGGACTGCACCAGTCGGCTCGCGGCCGGTCGGCCGGCCGCAGCGGCACTCGGTGGCGGCGGCCCGACCAGGAGGCTCACCTCGCCGCCCGACCCCGGGCGGCCCGCCGCGCGCTCGATTTCTGTAACTACTAGTATGTACAGTTCCCTCATGAGCACCTCGGAGCGACTGATCGACGCCACCCGCGAACTGCTGTGGGAGCGCGGCTACGTGGGCACCAGCCCGAAGGCGATCCTGGAGCGGGCGGACGCCGGCCAGGGCAGCATGTACCACCACTTCAAGGGCAAGCCTGATCTCGCCCTGGCCGCGATCCGGCGGACCGCCGCGGAGATGCGGACCGCCGTCGCGGGAGTGCTCGACGGGCCCGGGACGCCGTACGAGCGGATCGAGGCGTATCTGCGGCGGGAGCGGGACGTGTTGCGGGGCTGCCCGGTCGGGCGGCTGACCATGGACCCGGACATCGTCGCCAGCGAGGAGCTGCGCGCCCCGGTCGAGGAGACGCTCGGCTGGGTCCGGCAGCGGATCGCCGCCATCGTCGAGGAGGGCAAGGAGCAGGGGCACTTCGCGCCCGGCCTGGACGGCGCGGAGATCGCGACGGCCGTCCTCGCCACCGTCCAGGGCGGCTACGTCCTCGCCCGCGCCTGTGGCGACCCGGCCGCCTTCGACGCGGGTGTGCGCGGACTGCTGTCGTTGCTCGCCCCCCACAACTCCCCGTCCGCGTGAGCACGATCAACCCCGAGGAGACGCCGATGCACGCCATGCAGTACGAGCTCACCCTGCCCGCCGACTACGACATGGGCGTCGTCCGCGACCGGGTCGCCCGGGTCGGGCACCTGCTCGACGACTGGGAGGGGCTCGGGTGCAAGGCGTATCTGATACGTGAGCGCGGTGAGCGGGGCTCGTCGGTCAACCAGTACGCCCCGTTCTACCTGTGGAACACGGTCGACGGCATGAACTCCTTCCTGTGGGGCGGCGGTTTCCAGGGCCTCGCCGACGACTTCGGGCGGCCGTCGGTACGGCAGTGGACCGGGCTCGCGCACGAGGCCGGCGGTGGCTCGCTCGCCCGGTACGCGGTACGGCGACGGCAGCCCGTGCCGGAGGGGGCGCGGCTCGCCGAGGTGGCGCGGGACACGGTGCGGGAGGCCGGGCGGCTGGCCGCGCAGGACGGCGCGGTACTGGCGGCGGCAGGCGTGGACACGAGCCGCTGGGAACTCGTGCACTTCTCGCTGTGGGAGCACGACACGCCCGAGGCGGACGGTGACGTGTACGAGGTGCTGCACCTGTCGGCGCCGGGGCGGCACCGGCTGCCGCTGGGGCGCCGGTGGTGAGCACGGTCCGTACGGTGCTCGGGGACGTGCCGCCCGGGCGACTGGGCGTGTGCGACGCGCACGACCATCTGTTCCTCGCCAGTCCCCGACTGCCCGGACAGGAGCTGCGGAGCAGGTCGGCGGCGCGGGCGGAACTCGCCGCGTTCCGCGAACAGGGCGGCGGGGCCGTGGCGCAGTGGACGCCGTACGGGATGGGGCGGCGGGCCGCCGAACTGCCGGCGCTGTCCCGGGAGACCGGCGTGCACATCGTCGCCGCGACCGGGCTGCACCAGGACGTCCACTACACCGAGGGGACGCTCGCCGGGCTGCGCGGGCGCCTCGCCGAGGTGTTCGTGGCCGAACTGACCGACGGCATCGGCACATCGGGGGTGCGGGCCGGGTTCGTCAAGGTCGCGGGCGGGTTCCACACCCTCGACGCGCACGCCCGCTGGACCATGGCCGCGGCCGCCGAGGCCCACCACGCGACGGGCGCGCCGATCGCCGTCCACCTGGAACTGGGCACCGGCGCACTCGACGTGCTGGACGTGCTGTGCGGGGAGCGGGGCGTGCCGCCGGGGCGGGTGGTGCTCGGGCATCTCAACCGCTGCCCCGACCCCGTGGTGCACCGGCAGGCGGCGGAGGCGGGCTGCTACCTGGCGTTCGACGGCCCGTCCCGCGCTCATCACGCCACGGACTGGCGGATGCCGGAGGCCGTACGGGCGCTGGCGGAGGCCGGTCACGGCGACCGTCTGCTGCTGGGCGGTGACACGACGACCGCGGCGGCCCGGTCGGTCGACGGCGGCCCGGGGATGCCGTATCTGCTGCGCCGGGTGCGGCCCCGGCTCGCTCTCGCCGTGGGCGAGGAGCTGGTGGCGCGTGTCCTCACGGAGAATCCCGGGCGTGCCTTCGCGGTGGAGTGGCGCTGAGCGCGCGCGATCTCCGCCGCGCCACCGCGCCGACCGCACACGCGACACGCGTCTTCGTCCCCGCCGCGGGCTCGTGCCGCCCCGAGGTGGCCCGATCGTGTTGATCTTTGACCTGACGTGACGCTGCCGGCCGTCCGCGGCCGGGTCACGATTAGTACGACCACACCTCACCCCGCCGAAGGAGCAGTACGCCGATGGCCCTGGAGATGCGCGACCGCTGCGAGCGCTGTACGACGGCCGCCCTGCCGCACGACGCGCCGGCCCTGATCTGCTCGTACGAGTGCACCTTCTGCGTGCCGTGCGGCAAGGCCATGAGCACCGTCTGCCCCAACTGCGGCGGCGAGTTGGTGGCCCGGCCCCGCCGCGCGCTGCCGGCGTGACGGCGACGGGCCCGGCCCCTCAGCCGTTCTCGGAGGGCTGGTCGTCGAAGCTGGCGAAGTAGGCGGCGGCCATGTCCTCCTCGGCGTGGCCCTGGGCCGCGGCCCGCTCCAGGCGCTCGGCGCTCGCGGCCGCCACGTCCAGACGGACTCCGGCGCTCTCGCCGGCCTCGACGATCAGACGGGCGTCCTTCGCGGCGGTCGCCACGCCGAACTGGGCGGGCGTGAGCCGGTCCTCCAGGACGAGGCTTGCCTTCGCCCGCAGGTAGCCCATGTCCAGGGGGCCGTCGGCGATCAGCTCGAAGAAGGCGTGCGGATCCACGCCGAGCCCTTCGGACAGGGCCAGGACCTCGCCGGCCGCGGCGGTGGCCGCGATCACCCAGCTGTTGGCGACCAGCTTCAGCCGGGTCGCGCTGCCCGCCGCGCCGTCCTCGCCGGTCCACACCGTGCGGGCACCCACCGCGTCCAGGACGGGGTTCACCGCGTCGCGGTGCTCGGTGGGGCCGGCCGCCAGCACGGTCAGCCGGCCGGCCTCGGCGGGCTGCCGGGTGCCGAGGACCGGCGCGTCGAAGAACACCAGGCCGTGCTCGCGCGCGAAGGCCGCCAGCTCCCCGATCGCGTCGATGCCCGCCGTCGTCGACTGCACCCACGCGACGCCGGGACGCAGTGCGGGAGCGGCCTCGCGCATCGCCTCCAGGGCGGCGGGACCGTCGTACACCATGGTCAGGACGGCGTCGGCGCCCCGCACCGCCTCGGCGGGGGTCCCGGTGACGGTGACGCCGTCGGCGGTCAGCGGCTCGGCCTTGGCGCGGGTGCGGTTCCAGGCGCGGACGGTGTGTCCGGCGCGGGCGAGGTTGCGGGCCATCGCGGCGCCCATGATGCCGGTGCCCAGGACGCTCACGATGAGCTTGTCGGTCATGACGTCAACTCTCCTGCCGGTGCGCTTGCTTCGAGGCGGGGCCGGACGAGCACCCGGCCGCCCAGGCATGCAGCATACGAAGGATCACCTCGGCGGCGGGCGCACCGGCCTCACACCCCGCTCAGCGCCGCCAGCGGGTCGTCCAGCACCGGCTGCCAGGCCAGTTCCGCCGCGCCGACCAGGCTGTTGTGGTCGAGGGTGCAGGAGAGGATGGGGACGCCGCCGCTGCGTCCCCACAGGCTGCGGTCGGCCACGACCGCGCGGAGGCGGTCGGGGTCGGTGTCGAGGAGGGTGCGGTGCAGGCCGCCGAGGATGATGCGGTCCGGGTTGAGGATGTTGACCAGACCGGCGAGACCGAGGCCGAGGCGGTCGATGAGGGCCTCGGTGGCCGTGCGCACGACCGGGTCGGCGTACTCCTCGCGGATCAGCTCGTTGGCCTGCTGGAGCAGGGATCCCTCGGGGCCGCGTGCACGGCCGGCGGTGGTGAGGAGGGCGAGCGGATCGGCCTCGACGTCCAGGCAGCCGCGGCTGCCGCAGTGGCAGGGGCGGCCCTCGGGGTTGACGGTGAGGTGCCCCACTTCGAGCGCGAGGCCCGAACTGCCGGTGTGCAGACGGCCGTCCAGAACGAGCGCGCCGCCGACACCCCGGTGCCCGGTGGCCACGCACAGCAGGTCGCGGGCACCGCGTCCGGCACCGTGCCGGTGTTCGGCGAGGGCGGCGAGGTTGACGTCGTTGGCGGCGAAGACGGGGCCGGTGAGGCCGGCCGCGCGGACCCGCTCGGCGAAGATCTCGCGCACCGGTGCCCCCACCGGCCAGGCCACGTGCAGCGGGTTCAGGGCCAGGCCCTCGGGCTCGGCGACCGCGGACGGCACGGCAAGTCCGGCGCCCACGCAGCGGCGGCCGGTGTCGCGCAGCAGTTCGGCGCCGGCCTCCACGACGGTGGCGAGCACCTTCGCCGGGTCGGCGTCGACGGTCTCGCAGCCGGGCGTGGTGGCGACGATCTTCCCGCCCAGGCCGACCAGCGCGGCCCGGAACCCGTCGGCGTGCACCTGGGCGGCGAGGGCGACGGGTCCGTCCTCGGCGAGTTCCAGGCGGTGCGAGGGGCGGCCCTGGGAGCCGGCCGCCGCCGCGGGCCGCGCGTCGACCCGGATCAGGCCGAGCGCCTCCAGTTCGGCGGCGACCGCGCCGGCCGTGGCGCGGGTGACGCCCAGTTCGGCGGTGAGCACCGCGCGCGTGGGGGCCCGCCCGGTGTGCACGAGCTCCAACGCGGGCCCGAGCGCTCCGCGCCCTCGGTCCAGCCGCGCCCTCGAGGTGGTCCCATCCCCCGCCTGCCGGGGGTCCGCCTTGCCGCTCATGAGGGGGAGTCTCCCATGATCCGTTCGGTCAGGTGGCGTCCGGGAAGCCACTGACGCGCAGGGTCACGTTCAGCCGCCCGGTCAGCCCGAGCCCCCCGGGGGCCGTCCCCGGAAGGACCCGCGGCACCCCGTGGTGGGCGAGCCGGGACGGCCCGCCGAACACGAACAGGTCACCGCTGCGCAGCTCCACGTCGGTGTAGGGGCGGGTACGGGTCTCGGTGTTTCCGAAGCGGAAGACGCAGGTGTCGCCGAGGCTGAGGGAGACCACGGGCGCGTCGGACCGCTCGTCGGCGTCGCGGTGCATGCCCATGCGGGCGTCGCCGTCGTAGAAGTTGATCAGTGCGATGTCGTACGCCGCCGGGCCGACGTGCTCCGGCCCGAGCGCGTCGGCCACCGCGCGCCTGCCCAGGTCGCCGAGCCAGGCCGGGAAGGGCTTCACGGGCGCGCCGTCGCCGTCGACGGCCGTGCGGGCGTAGCCGTAGGGGTACCAGTGCCGGCCGAGGCAGACCTGGCGGGCGGTCATCGTGCCGCCGCCGGGGGTGCGGACGGTGCGCAGGCCGGCGGGCGGCCGGGCCCACGCCCGGCAGGCCTCCAGCAGCTCCCGCTGGCGGGCCGCGTCCAGCCAGTCGGGCACGTGCACCGCGCCCGGGGCGATCCGAGCGCGTTCCCGGGGAAACAGCTCGCTGTCCATGGCCCCATCCTCCCCCACCGGGTCTGAGCTGCGACTCGGCTAGCCTTGACCCACGATGGACGACCGTATGACGACGCCGTGGGGCCGGCTCGCGCTGGCCCGCCACCCCGAGGATCCACGCGACAGGCTGCGTGCCTGGGACGCCGCCGACGCGTATCTGCTGCGGCACCTCGCCGAGCGGGAGCTGCCGCTGTCCGGGACGGTCGTGGTGCTCGGCGACCGCTGGGGCGCGCTGGTCACGGCGCTCGCGGCGCACCGGCCGGCGCGGCTGGAGGACGGCCGGCCGGCGCAGATCACCGACTCCTGGCTCGGGCAGGAGGCGACCCGGGCGAACCTCGCCCGCAACGGTGTCGAGCCCGGTTCGGTGCGGCTGCTCACCACCCAGGACCCGCCGCCCGGGCGGGTCGACGTGCTGCTGGTACGGGTGCCGAAGAGCCTCGCGCTGCTGGAGGACCAGCTGCTGCGGCTCGCGCCCGCCGTGCACGCGGGGACGGTCGTCGTCGGCACCAGCATGGTGAAGGAGATCCACACCTCGACGCTGCGGCTCTTCGAGCGGATCCTCGGCCCCACCCGGACCTCCCTGGCCGAGCAGAAGGCCCGGCTGATCTTCTGCGCCCCGGACCCGTCGCTGGAGCGCCCGGCCAATCCCTGGCCGTACCGCTACGACCTCCCCGACGGCCTCGGGCCGCTGTCCGGCCGGCCGGTCGTCAACCACGCGGGGGTGTTCTGCGCGGACCGGCTCGACATCGGCACCCGGTTCTTCCTGGGGCACCTGCCGCGGACGCGCGGCGCCCGGCGGGTGGTCGACCTGGGCTGCGGCAACGGCATCGTCGGGACGGCGGTGGCGCTGGCCGACCCGGGGGCCGAGGTGCTGTTCACCGACGAGTCGTTCCAGGCGGTGGCCTCGGCGGAGGCGACGTACAAGGCGAACGGGGTGCCGGGGCACGCCGAGTTCCGGGTCGGGGACGGGCTGGCGGGGGTGCCCGACGGCAGTGTGGACGTGGTGCTGAACAACCCGCCGTTCCACTCCCACCAGGCGACGACGGACGCCACCGCGTGGCGGATGTTCACCGGGGCGCGGCGCGCGTTGCGGCCGGGCGGGGAGCTGTGGGTCGTGGGCAACCGGCACCTGGGCTACCACGTGAAGCTGCGGCGCCTGTTCGGCAATGGTGAACTGGTCGCCGGTGACCGGAAGTTCGTGGTGTTGAAGGCGGTCAGGCGGGGGTGAGCCCCACCCCGGTGAGGATGTGCTCGACGGTCCGGGCCATCGCCTCCCGGCCCGCGCTCAGGTAGGTGCGGGGGTCGACCGCGTCCGGGTGTGCGTCGAGGTGCTCCCTGATCGCGCCGGTCAGCGCCTGGTTGAGGGCGGTGCCGATGTTGACCTTGGCGATGCCGCCGGCCACGGCCGCGCGCAGCTCGTGGTCCGGGACGCCGGAGGAGCCGTGCAGCACGAGCGGCACGTCGAGGGCCGCGGCGAGCCGCTCGAGCAGATGGTGGTCGAGGGTGGCCGTGCGGGTGGTCATCGCGTGGACGCTGCCGATGGCGACGGCCAGGGCGTCGACGCCCGAGTCCGCGACGAACGCGCGGGCCTCAACGGGGTCGGTGCGGGCGCCGGGCGCGTGGGCCCCCTTCCCGCCGATCTCCCCCAACTCGCCCTCGATCCAGAGGCCTTGACCGTGTGCCCGGTCGACGGCGGACCTGGTCGCGGCGAGGTTCTCGGCGTAGGGCAGGCGGGAGGCGTCGTACATCACGGAGCTGAAGCCGGCGTCCGCCGCCTGCACGAGCAGTCGGTCGTCCTGGACGTGGTCGAGGTGCAATGCGACGGGTACGGCGGCCCGTTCGGCAGCGGTGACGGCGGCGCGGGCGAGCGGGAGCGGGCGACCCCGGCGGAACCGGACGGCGTTCTCGCTGATCTGGAGGACGACGGGCGCGCCGGCGGTCTCGGCGCCGGCGATGACGGCCTCCACGTGTTCCAGCGTGATGATGTTGAAGGCGGCTACGGCGGTGCGGGCCGCGTGGGCGCCGGTGACCAGCTCGCCGGTGGTGGTGAGGGACACGGTGTCTCCTCCGCTCGGTCAGGGGGCGAGGATCACCGAGCGGGTGAGGTGGCGGGGCCGGTCGGGGTCCAGGCCCCGGGCGGCGGCCAGGGCGACGGCCAGGCGCTGGGCGCGGACCAGTTCCGCGAGGGGGTCCAGTGTGCCGGGGATCCACAGCGCGCCGGTGGCGCGGACTTCTTCGGGGAGGCCGTCGGGCGCGTCGCCCAGCATCCAGGTCGCCGAGCCGCCGGTCGTGACGCTGATGGGGCCGTGCCGGTACTCCATCGCGGGATACGCCTCGCTCCAGGCCAGTGCGGCTTCGCGCGTCTTCAGCGCGGCCTCGTGCGCCAGGCCGACGGTCCAGCCGCGTCCCAGGAAGGTGAACTGGCCGCATCCGAGGAGCTGTTCGGGCAGCGGCTCGGCGAGGGCGGTACGGGCGTCGGTGACGACGGAGTCGGTGTGCAGGCCGAGGTGGGCGCGGAGCAGGGTGAGGGCGGTGGTGGCGAAGCGGGTCTGGACGACGGAGCGTTCGTCGGCGTAGGGCAGGACCACGAGGTGGTCGGCGGCGTCCTTGACGGGGGTGTGCGGGTCGGCGGTGATCGCGGTCGTGCGGGTCCGTCCGCGCAGCCGGGCGAGCAGGTCGAGGACCTCGGTGGTGGTGCCGGAGCGGGTGAGGGCGACGACGTGGTCGTAGCTGCGGAGGTGGGGGAACTCCGAGGCGGCGAACGCGTCGCTCTCTCCGTGGCCGGCGCCCTCGCGCAGGGCTGCGGCGGCGCGGCCCATGAAGTACGAGGTGCCGCATCCCACGAACGCGACGCGCTCGCCCCGTCGTGGCAACTGTGGTGTGTGCCGGGCCACTTCGGCGGCGGCGCGGGCCCAGCACTCCGGCTGGCCGGTCAGCTCGTCCTCGACGTGCGTCATGTCCCACCCCTCGCGACGGTGACGGTCCCCGCACCATAGAGCCGTGCCGCCGCGCACGGCGAGGGCGCGGCGGCGGTCGGCGGTCGCCGGTGAGACCGTGGGCCGGTCGGACGGTGGCGCTGTGCCGCTCCAGCAGGGAGCGGTGGATCTCCGCGGCGCGGACCGCGGTGGTGGACAGCAGGGTGGAGGTCAGTCCGCGGGTGTGCTCGGTGCCGCCCTGGGCGTAGGTCCACCATGTCGACGACCGAGTAGTTGGTGGACCGGGTGGAGGCCGTGGGCCTCTTCCCGCGCACCTCCGTCGGGAAGATCGACAAGAAGGCGCTCGGGCACCGGATCGCGGAGCGGCTCCGCGCGGAGAGCGGCGGTGGCGACGGCTGACCCCGGCGCCACCGTACGACGCCCCGAACGGCCGCCGGTACGCGGGCGGGCCCCGCCCGCGCCGTCTGCTGGTCAGGGCGCTGGTGCTGCCGCCCCGTCGCGGCGACGCCCGGCCTGGCCGTCGGCTCACGCCCGCCGGCACCTCCGACGGTGGTCTTCGGCCCGTACGGCGACCAGGTTCCGTCCGGCCGCTCGCGGCGCCGTAGGCTCCAGGTCATGCACAGCACTCTGACGGAGCACGCCCGGTGTCTCTATGGAGACGAGTACCGGCCCGCCCCGCAGTGCGGGCTCGACCATCGGGAGCACTACTTCGTCGAGGAGCTGACGTTCGCCGACGCGGAGTCGATCCTCGCCATGCTGCGTGCGCTCTGCCCGCACGTCGTGGACGGCAATCTGCCGGTCTGGATCCGGAATCTGGCCTATCGACTGGTGCTTCTGCAGCGGCCGGACGAGCCGGCGCTCCTGCGGGAGGCCGCCGAGAACCTGTGGATGCACGGCCCGGACTGGGACGACATCGCCACAGATCTGGCGAGGCGGGCCGACGCGCTGGACGCGGCCCGAGAGTGAGCCGCTTTCTGGGCGAGTCGGAACCCGACGGGTCCTGGCCCGAGCAACCGGACCCAGGCGCCGCCCGCGCCGACGAGACGCTTCTGCTCTGCGGCGCCTACCACGCCGACTCCGGCCGGTTGAGTGTTCCGCGGAGGGGTGGCAACGGACGAGCGCCGGTCAGGAGCACGACGTACAGCTAGTCGGTGGCGTGGGCCAGTTCGACGTCATGGCCGTCGATGTCGCCGCCGGACACGCTCACTCCGGCCGCGCGCGGCGGATACCCCGTCGCGATGACCGTGTACTGGCCGGCGTCCAGGTCGCCGAAGGCGTAGACGCCGTCGCGGCCGGTCGTCGTGGTGGCGACGACGTTGCCGGCGGCGTCCACCAGCGTCACCCGCGCGTCGCCCAGCGGGGCGCCCGCGCCACGGACGGTGCCCCGTACCTGCGCGCCGGGCCGCAGTTCGACGTCCACACGGGTGATGCCCTGGCCGCCGACCTCGACGGGCAGCGCCACCGGCCGGTGCTTGGGCGAGCTGACGGCGAGGGTCACCGGGCCCGGCACCAGCTCGGCCAGGGTGAACTCGCCGACGCCGTCGGTCTGCGCCGTGGCGAGCACGTCGCCTCGGACGTCCGTGACGATGACCACCGCCCCGGCCACGGGCGCCCCGTCGTCCGCCGACCGCACGACACCGGTGAGCCCGCTGCCGCCGCTGAGCAGCACGTCGTACGTCACCGGCGTGGCGCCGACCACGACGGTCGTGGCCTGCGGCCGGTGACCTTCGGCGGAGGCGATCAGCACGTACGTGCCCTCGCCCGGCGCCTCGGTCGCGTAGGAGCCGTCCGCAGTGGTCACCGAGCGGCTCAACTGCCGTCCGCCCAGGGAGATCAGCGTCACCGCGGCCCCGCCCACGGGCGCGCCTTCCACGCCCCGCACCCGGCCGCGCACCGGATGCCCGCCGCCGGCCGGTGTGCCGTCGGCCAGCCCCGGCACCGTCGCGACGAGCTCCGCGACGGCACGGGCCAGCGGTACGGCGACGGCGGCGCCCACGGCCTCCTCCCCCGCACGCGCGGCAGGGCTCTCGGCAGCGCCGGCGGCTTCTTCGGCGTCTTTTTCGGCGGCCCCGGCGGTGGCCTTCCGGCCCGGAAGGAACGCCGCGACGACGAAGGCGAGCACCGCCGCTCCCGAGCCCACACCCATGACCACCTTGAACCCGTTCTCCGAGGGCAGCGCGGTGGCGCCGAAGGCCGTGGTCATCTGAGCCAGGATCACACCGGCGACAGCACTGGCCGTTGACGTGCCGATGGAACGCATCAGGGTGTTGAGGCTGTTCGCGGCGGCCGTCTCGGAGGGGTCCACGGCGCCCATGATGAGCGCGGGCATGGCGCCGTAGGCGAAGCCGATGCCGGCGCCGATGACGCAGGTGACCACGACGAGCTGCCAGACGGCGTCCATCATCACGATGTTGAGGCCGTATCCGGCCGCCACGATCACGGCGCCCACCATCAAGGTCACCTTCGGGCCCCGCGCCCTCGACAGAAGGGCGGAGACGGGCGCCATGGCCATCATCACCAGGCCCGCCGGCGCCATCACCAGACCGGCGTCCAGCAGCGACCTGCCCAGACCGTAGCCGGTGGCCCGCGGCAGTTGCAGGAGCTGTGGCAGGACGAGCGACATCGCGAACATGGAGAAGCCGAACGCCACCGACGCGAGGTTGGTCACCAGCACCTGACGGCGGGCGGTGCTCCGCAGGTTCACCAGGGGCTCCCGGACGCGCAGTTCGAAGGCACCCCACAGGAGCAGGACGACGACCGCGCCCGCGAACAGGCCGAGGGTGGTGGTGCTGCTCCAGCCCCAGTCGGCGCCCTTGGAGATCGCCAGCAGCAGGCAGACCAGCCCGGCCGCCATGCCGACGGCGCCCACGATGTCGAACCGCCCGCCGGTGCGCACCTTCGACTCGGGCACGGTCAGCGGCACCAGCAACGCGGCGACGGCACCGAGCCCGGCCGAGGTCCAGAAGAGCATGTGCCAGTCGAAGTGGTCGGCTATCAGCGCGGCGGCGGGCAGACCGAGCGCGCCGCCGACACCGAGGGAGGCGCTCATCAGCGCGGTGGCCGAGCCGAGCCGCTCGGCGGGCAGTTCGTCGCGCATGATGCTGATGCCGAGCGGAATGACGCCGGACGCCAGGCCTTGCAGCGCACGCCCGACGATCATCGGGGCCAGCGAGTCGCTGAGGGCGGCGGTGACCGATCCGGCGATCAGCACCAGCAGGCTGACCATGAGCATGCGGCGCTTGCCGTACATGTCGCCGAGCCTGCCCATCACGGGGGTGGCGACGGCGGCCGCGAGGAGCGTGGCGGTGACGGCCCACGCGGTGTCCGAGGCGGGGGCGTCCAGCAGTTCCGGCAGCTGGGGGACGATCGGGATGACCAGGGTCTGCATCAGCGAGACCACGATCCCGCCGAAGGCCAGCACCGTCACGACGAGACCGGTCCGTGGCGCGGCGGGCTCCCCCGCCCGGTCGGACCTGGGGTGGACATGGGACACGGGTCGGGCCTCCGTGGGGAGATGCGGTCTGCACGACGCCCCGAAACCTATCCCTTGATTGACTTAAGCAAGAAGAGGATTCGGTAAGGGCGAAGTAAAGGTTCCGCAATCATGCACCAGTCAACTGCCGTGCCGGAACGCGGGGTTCCTCCATTCTCGACGCCACACCGCCGCGCCCCCGCGCCGCGCTCGGCGGGCCCGCCGAGCGGTGCGCCAGCACGGAGAGGGACCCCGGGGAGCGGCCGGCGGGCGATTGTCGCTGCCCGGTGTCACGCTGAAATCACGAGACCATCGATAGGGGAACACATGATCACCACCGAACTCACCGCCGGCTCCCCCTGCTGGATCGACCTCGGCACCCCCGACGTACGAGCCGCCGCGGCCTTCTACGGCGCGGTACTCGGCTGGGAATACGAGCCCATGGGCGAGGCCGAGGGGGCCGAGGGCGGAGAGATGGAAGGCGGGATGCTGAAGAAGGACGGCAAGACCGTCGCCGGACTCGGCAAGCTCACCGAGGAGGGCGCGCGGTCCGCCTGGATGATCTACTACACGGTCGACGACGCGGACGCCACGACACAGGCCGTGGAGCGCGCGGGCGGCACCGTGCGGGTGCCCCCGAGGGACCTGGAGGACTGGGGCCGGATGGCGCAGTTCAGCGACCCGCTGGGGGGCCAGTTCGCCGTATGGCAGCCGGGTAAGGACAAGGGCTTCGAACTCGCGGACGCGCCGGGCTCGCTGTCCTGGACCGAACTGTTCACGAGCGACGCCGCAGCCGCGAAGGAGTTCTACGGCAGTGTCTTCGGCTGGCAGTTCAGCGACATGCCGCTGCCGGGCGACGCAGGCACGTACATCCTCATCACGCCCGCCGGACTGCCGGCGGAGCGCATGCAGGGCGGCCTCATGGAACTTCCAGAGAAGGACCTCACCCTGACGAACGGGCGGCCGTACTGGCACCCGGTCTTCGACGTCACGGACTGCGACGCCGCGGTCGCCAAGGTCACCGAGAACGGCGGCAGTGTGCAGATGGGCCCCGAGGACGCCGAGGGCGTCGGCCGACTGGCGATCTGCCTCGACCCGTCGAACGCGGACTTCGTGGTGCTCACCCCGACCGAGCGCTGACCGACCAACCCGCGCACCGCGGTGCGACGACCGGCCGTGCACTGAGCACCCGCCCACCGCGGTGCGACGACTGCCGCCGTACCGAACACCACCCGCACACCGCCGTGCGACGACTGACGCCGCACCCACACCACCCGCCCACCACGGCGCGACGGTCGACCGCGCACTGAAACACCCGCACACCGGGTTCGACGACCGACCGTGCGGTCTTCAACCACCTTGCCCCGCCCCCGGCACCCGCCTAGCCTGACTTTGTGCCGCCCATAAACAAACTCCGTACGCACAGCGTCGTGCCGCACGGCAGCGCACTCGTCCGACTCCGCATCGCCCTCACGGTCTTCTTCGCCCTCGACGGCTTCGTCTTCGCCGGCTGGGTCGTGCGCATCCCCGCCATCAAGGAGCAGACCAACGCCTCCGCCAGCGCCCTGGGGCTCGCCCTGCTCGGCGTCTCGGCCGGCGCGGTCGTCACCATGATGCTCACCGGCCGTCTCTGCCGCCGCTACGGCAGCCATCCGGTGACCGTGGTCTGCGCGGTCCTGCTCTCGCTGAGCGTCACGCTTCCCCCGCTCACCCACTCCGTCCTCGCGCTCGGCACCGTCCTGTTGCTCTTCGGCGCCGCGTACGGCGGGATCAACGTCGCCTTCAACAGTGCCGCCGTCGATCTGGTGCGGGCCCTCGACCGGCCGGTCATGCCCACGTTCCACGCGGCCTTCAGCCTCGGCGGAATGATCGGCGCCGGCCTCGGCGGGCTGGTCGCCGGCTCCCTCTCCCCCACCCGCCATCTGCTCGGCCTCGGCCTCGTCGGTCTGTTCGTGACGGCGCTGGCGGGCCCGCCGCTGCTCCGCCTCCGACCACCCGCACCGAAGACCGCCGCCGGGACCGGCCCCGCGCACACCGGGGCGTCCCGCCCGACTCCCCGCACCCGCGGGCTCGTCATCGTCTTCGGCCTGATCGCCCTCTGCACCGCCTACGGCGAAGGCGCCCTCGCCGACTGGGGCGCCCTCCACCTCCAGCAGGACCTGGGCTCCTCGGCCGGCGCGGCGGCGGCCGGCTACTCCTGTTTCGCGCTCGCCATGACGGTGGGCCGGCTGACCGGCACCACCCTGCTGGAACGGCTCGGCCGCACCCGCACCGTGGTGGCCGGCGGCAGCGTCGCGGCGGCCGGCATGCTGCTCGGTTCCCTCGCCCCGGCCCTGTGGGCGGCACTCCTCGGCTACGCCGTCACGGGCCTCGGCCTGGCCAACCTGTTCCCGATCGCCGTGGAACGGGCGGGCGCCCTGGCCGGTCCGAGCGGAGTGGCCATCGCCTCGACCCTCGGCTACGGCGGCATGCTCCTGGGCCCCCCTGCCATCGGCTTCATGGCCGACTGGTTCACCCTCCCCACAGCCCTCACCAGCGTGGCGGCGCTGGCGGGAGTGGCAGCGCTGATCGGCTTGGGCACACGACGGGCGACGGACGATCACTGACCGGCACGTCGGAACGGGTCCAGGGGCAACCGTCGCGTGCCGTGATCAGCGGCACGAGCGAGTACTCCTGGGCCCACGAGAACGGCAGATGGCTTTGCCCAGGTGCATGGAACTGCCGACCGTGGGACAGCTCGTCAGCGGCCGCTGGGGGATGCGCTAGACTTGATCTTGAGCTGGTCGCCCCCGATTCCGGGCGGTCGCCTATGCGTTGGTGGTCCAAGGAAAGACGTCCCGCTTCCTGCGGGAAGATGCAGGTGCAAGGCCTGCCCGGCGCTCGACACGAAGCCCGTCCCACACACCGTGGGGCGGGCTTCGCCGTTCCGTCGCGCCACAGCCGGCCGGTTCAGCGACCCTTCACACACCCACCAGCGGGGTGTTCAACTTCACCGGCGAGTACTACGACGACGGGACGTCCGCACCGGGGATCCCCGCCACGACCGCGGGCCGGGAGTGGGTGGACGAGGCTCATCGAGGACGTGTTCGGCGGCGGGCGGGACGGGGCGGCCGAGCCGGCTCGGTAGACAGGGCCGACGGCGTGGTCCCGTACGGACCGCATCGACTCGCTCACCCCGGTGGCAGTCCCGGCGCCCAGGGACGGCGTACTCCGACACCGCGTCGGAGTACGCCGTTTCGTCCATGCGCAGGCCCGCGGGCCCGGGGGAACGCGACGGGCACCCCCGCCGCCAGCCGCCCCTACTTCTTGCGCCCCACCCCGCAGTAGGCGTCCACAGCGCCGACCGGGTTGGCCGAATCGCCTGCCTCCGGGCGCCACGCGGGGACCTGGACGATGCCCGGGTCCACCAGTTCGAGGCCGTCGAAGAAGCCGGCGATCTCCTCGACGCTGCGGACGTAGTACGGCACCGCGCCGCTCGCGTTGTACGCGTCGGACGCGGCGATCATGCCCTCGCTGGTGGCGGTGCTGTCGCTGATCACGAGGTGGCTGCCGGGCGGCAGGCCCGCCATGAGCCGGCGCACCAGGTCGCGGGCCTGCTCGTAGTCGGCGACATGCCCCAGGGTGTTGAGGATCATCAGGGCGACCGGCTGGGACAGGTCGAGCGTCCCGCGGGCGGCTTCGAGGACGGCCTCCGGCTGGTAGAGGTCGGCGTCCAGGTAGGCGGTCCGGCCCTCGGGCGTGCTGGTGAGCAGGGCGTGGGCATGGGCCAGCACGATGGGGTCGTTGTCGACGTAGACGATGCGCGCGTCCGGCGCCACCCGCTGGGCGACCTCGTGGGTGTTGTCGGCGGTCGGCAGACCGGTGCCGACGTCCAGGAACTGGCGGATGCCCTGCTCGACGGCGAGATGGCGGACCGCGCGTCCGAGGAAGTGCCGGCTGGTGACGGCCACGTCGACGAGGCCGGGGAAGATCTTCTTGATGTCGTCCCCGATCTCACGGTCGACCTCGTAGTTGTCCTTCCCCCCGACGAAGTAGTTCCAGAACCGGGCTGAATGCGGCTTGGACGTGTCGATCCGGCCGGGTATGCCCGCGCTGGCAGTGGTCTGGGGGGTGGAATCCGACACGGCAAGGCCTCCTGCGTGCTCACACTGATGATCAGGAACCAAACCTAGGCGAACTTGCCGTGCACGCATGCCAGTTCGAGCGGACGGCGTCCCCGCACCGTGCCGTTTCGGCCAATCGCGGCGGCCCGTTCCACCGAAAATCCTGGCCATCGAGCGCACTCCATCCGGCACACTCAGCCCCATGGAGACCACCGCGTTCATACAGGCGCTCGACGAGCAGGGCCTCGGCCTCGCGGCCGCCGCGGCCGAGGCGGGCCCCGACGCCAAGGTGCCGACCTGCCCGGACTGGCAGGTCAGGGACCTGCTGCGGCACACGGGGATGGTGCACCGCTGGGCGACCTCGTTCGTGGCCGAGAGGCACACCTCCCCCCGTCCCCTGGACGGACTGCCCGACCTGGACGGCACCGCGCTGCTGGACTGGTTCCGGGACGGGCACCGCCGGCTCGTCGACACCCTGGCCAGCGCCCCGCCCGACGTGGAGTGCTGGCACTTCATGCCCGCCCCCTCACCCCTCGCGTTCTGGACTCGGCGACAGGCGCACGAGACGACCGTGCACCGCGTGGACGCGGAGTCCGCGCGCGGTACGGCACCCGAGGCGATCGCCGCCTCCCTCGCCCCGCGGTTCGCGGTGGACGGTGTCGACGAGTTGCTGCGCGCCTTCCACGCCCGCCCCAAGAGCGCGGTGCGCACCGAGGAGCCGCGCACCCTGCGGGTGCGGGCGACCGACGTCGAGGGCGCCGTGTGGACCGTACGGCTGTCGCCCCAGCCGCCCGTGACGGAGCTCGGGGACGCGGGGGACGCCGACTGCGAGGTGACGGGGACAGCGGGGCAGCTCTACCTGGCCCTGTGGAACCGGCTGCCCTTCCCCACGGTCACCGGGGACGACGCACTCGCCGCCCTGTGGCGCGAGAAGTCCGCCGTGATATGAGAGTGACCGGCTAGGACGACTCCAGCATCCGGGTCAGCACCGCGCGCTGCACCGGCAGCACCTCGCGGTGCAGCGCGCGCCCCTTGCCGGTGAGCGCGACCCGGACACCCCTGCGGTCCTCGGCGCACATGCCGCGTTCGACGAGACCGTCCTTCTCCAGCCGGGCGATGAGTCGCGACAGCGCGCTCTGGCTCAGATGGACCCGGTCGGCGATCTCCTGCACGCGATAGCCGCACGAGCCGTCCGCCGCGGCTCCCCCGGCGAGCACGTCGAGCACCTCGAAGTCACTGGCGCACAGGCCGTGGTGGTGCAGCGCGCGGTCGAGTTCGCACTGGGTCCGCGCATGCAGCGCCAGGATGCCCCGCCACTGCTCCACGAGCGCCTGTTCGGCCTTCTTCGCCGCCATGGGGCGCACCGTAGCAGAGAACCGAATTCATTGCATCAGAATTAAATGCGCTTGCATTCCATGCATGCGCATGTAGTGTTCTGGGCATGACCTCTCCGCTCACCTCCCCCGCCTCCCCCTCGACGGCGGGACGCTGGACGGCACGCCTGTGGGGCACCCTGCTGGTGCTGTGCGCCGCGATGTTCCTCGACGCACTGGACGTGTCGATGGTCGGCGTCGCCCTGCCGTCCATCGGCTCCGACCTCGGTCTGTCCACCTCGACGCTGCAATGGATCGTCAGCGGCTACATCCTGGGCTACGGCGGCCTCCTCCTGCTCGGCGGCCGCACGGCCGACCTGCTGGGCCGCCGCCAGGTCTTCCTGGTCGCCCTGGGAGTGTTCGCGCTCGCCTCGCTGCTCGGCGGGCTCGTCGACTCCGGTCCGCTGCTGATCGCCAGCCGCTTCATCAAGGGCCTGAGCGCCGCCTTCACCGCGCCCGCCGGCCTGTCGATCATCACCACGACGTTCCCTGAGGGCCCGCTGCGCAACCGGGCGCTGTCCATCTACACCACCTGCGCCGCCACCGGCTTCTCCATGGGCCTGGTGCTGTCCGGCCTGCTCACCGAGGCCAGTTGGCGCCTGACCATGCTGCTGCCCGCACCGATCGCGCTGATCGCCCTGCTGGCGGGCCTGAAGCTGCTGCCCCGCAGCGAACGCGAGAAGAACCACCAGGGCTACGACGTCCCCGGCGCCGTCCTCGGCACCGCCTCGATGCTGCTGCTGGTCTTCACCGTCGTCCAGGCGCCGGAAATCGGCTGGACGTCCGCCCGCACGCTGCTGTCCTTCCTCGCCGTGGCCGCCCTGCTGACTGTGTTCGTCCTGGTGGAGCGGCGCTCGTCCGGCCCGCTGATCCGGCTCGGCGTACTGCGCTCCGGCACCCAGATCCGCGCCCAGCTCGGCGCGATGGCCTTCTTCGGCTCGTACGTCGGCTTCCAGTTCCTGGCGACGCTGTACATGCAGACGCTGCTCGGCTGGTCGGCGCTGCACACGGCGCTGGCGTTCCTGCCGGCGGGCGCGCTGGTGGCGCTCTCCTCCACCAAGGTGGGCTCGATCGTCGACCGGTTCGGCACGCCGCGGCTGATCGTGGTGGGCTTCGCCCTGATGGTCGCCGGGTACGCGCTGTTCCTGCGCGTCGACCTCGACCCGGTGTACGCGGCCGTGATCCTGCCCAGCATGCTGCTGATCGGCGCGGCCTGCGCGCTGGTCTTCCCCTCGCTCAACATCCAGGCCACCAACGGGGTGGAGGACCACGAGCAGGGCATGGTCTCCGGCCTGCTGAACACCTCCGTGCAGGTGGGTGGCGCGATCTTCCTGGCCGTGGTCACGGCGGTGGTCACCGCGGGCGCCCCGGCCGATCCGACGCCGCAGGCCGTCCTGGACAGCTACCGCCCCGGCCTGACCGTCGTGACCGGCATCGCCGCCGCCGGTCTCCTGATCACCCTGACCGGTCTGCGCACCCGGCGCGCGCGGCCGTCGGTGGTCGTCGCGAAATCCACCGTGGAGGAGGCGCACGCGGAACGGGTCCCGGTCCGCGACTAGGGGGACGCCTCCAGGGCGCGCCCGGCGGGGCTTGCTTGCCCCGCCGGGCGCGCTCCTGTGCGGCGGCTCAGGGGCCGGAACGGCCGGCTCCGCCGAAAATCCCTTTGTCCGCCGTTCCGGTCCGGGACTACCGTGCCGCGGTGGATCTCTTCTCCCGTTCCTGGACGGCGTTGCGCACCGCGGTGGCCGACCTTTCCGACGAGGACTTCCAGCGTCCGTCCGGCTGCACCGGCTGGCTGGTGCGGGACCTGGTGTGTCATCTGGTCCTCGACGCGCAGGACGTCCTGATCACCCTGGTCACACCCGCCGACACCGAGCCCACCGTGGACGCGGTCACCTACTGGGACCTCCTCGCGGAACCACCGACCGGCGAGGACCCGCTCGACGCGCTGATCCCCCGGCTGGCCGCCGCGTACGGCGAGCCGCGGTGGCTCAAGTTCCACCTCGACGACGTCGGTTCCGCCGCCGGCCGCGCGGCCGGCCTCGCCGATCCCACCCTCCGCGTCAGCACCCGCGACGAGGTACTGACCGTCGGCGACTACCTGCACGCGTACGTGCTCGAGTGGACCTTGCACCACCTCGATCTGATCGCGCATCTGCCGTCGGCCGCCGAGCCGCCCGCCGAGACCCTCGCCGCGGCACGCGCGTCGCTGGAGAGGATCGCCGGGGCGCCGTTTCCCGCCGCGCTCCGCGACCCGGACGCCCTGCTGATCGGTACCGGACGCCGCACCCCGACCGCCGCGGAACAGGCCGCGCTGGGCGATCTCACCGCGAGGCTCCAGCTCCTCCTCGGCTGACCGCCCGGAGGGCTGCCGCCAGGTGGGAGTTCCATCCTCGTCGAAACGGGCCTGGTCAGCCTGTCACTCGCCGCATCCGACGCGGCGCACACCCATGGCCAGGAGACGGCGCCTGAGGGCGGGCCCCTGCCACCCGAGGCCCAGGGCGCCGCTAGACCAGCCCCACCCCCTGCGCGAGGCGCGTCACCGCGTGCCGGAAGAACGGTTCGCGGTCCTCGACCAGCCGGTTGAACTGGCCGAACAGCTCGAACCCGACCAGCCCGTACAACTGGGCCCAGGCCGCGACGAGTACCGCGACCGTCTCCGGAGGGAGGTCCGGCGCGAGGTCGGCGGCGATGCGCTCGGCCTCGGTGCGCAGCTCGGCCGGCAGCGGCGGCAGCTGCGTCCCCCCGGCCCTCTGCCGCGCGTCGCGGGCGATGTCGATGAGGAGAGTGCCGACCCGGGCGGCGGCGGGGAGCGTCGTCTCGGGAGCGGTGTAGCCGGGTACCGGCGAGCCGTAGATCAGCGCGTACTCGTGCGGATGCGCCAACGCCCACTCCCGCACCCCCTCGCAGACCGCGACCCAGCGCCGGACGGGGTCGGCGTCCGCGACCGCGGCGTGCGCGGCCTCCGCGCCCTCGCCGAGGGAGTCGTACGCGTCCACGATCAGCGCGGTGAGCAGGTCGTCACGGCTCGGGAAGTACCGGTACAGCGCGGAGGAGACCATGCCGAGCTCTCTGGCCACGGCCCGCAGGGAGAGCTTGGCGGCTCCTTCCGCCGCGAGCTGTCTGCGCGCCTCTTCCTTGATGGCGGCGGTCACTTCGATCCTGGCGCGGGCGCGGGCCCCTCGGGCGACGTTGCTCATGCGTCCAGTGTCCCACGGAGACGGAGCACTGCACACAACCGTGAGCGGGCAACACATTCGAGATCACCGAACAAAAAAGAGAGCAGCGCTCTTGCTATGGGGTGTCGATCCAGGGCACACTCTTTTCAGATCGAGAGCACTGCTCACACTTTTCTGAATCCAGGAGGCCCCTGCCATGTCCACCCACGTCCAGAAGCCCGGCTGGTTCACCATCAACGTCTTCAACCGTGCCGTGTCCTGGCTGACCCGTCGGGGCCTGAGCGTGTGGGGGTCGCGGGTGCTCGCGGTGCGCGGCCGCAAGAGCGGCCAGTGGCGCACCACCCCGGTGAACCTGCTGACCGTGGACGGGCAGCAGTACCTGGTCGCCCCGCGCGGGCACGTCCAGTGGACGCACAACATGCGCGCGGCCGGCGGCGGTGAACTGCACCTCGGCAAGAAGGTCGACGAGTTCACCGCGGTCGAGGTCGGCGACGACGAGAAGGTGCCGCTGCTGCGCGCCTATCTCAAGCGCTGGAAGGCCGAGGTCGGCGCGTTCTTCAACGGGGTCGGCCCCGACTCCGCCGACGCCGACCTGCGGCGCATCGCCCCCGACCACCCGGTGTTCCGGATCACCGTCACCCACAGCCGGTGATCGCGGACACCCCGGCTCAGGAACCGGCTTCCTCCCCCGACTGGCGCCGGTCCATCGCGTGCAGCACCCGCTGGGCCAGCGGATGCGTACGGACGATCTCGCCCAGCGTCGTACGGCCCCGGGTGATGTCGGTGAACGCACGCCACGCCGGGCGGAAGCCGGTGAGGGCCGCGTGGAAGAGGCCGGGGCGGCGCTCGAAGAGGGCCAGCATCCGCTTGCCCACGCTCATCTCGACACCGAGGCCCGCCTTGACCGCGAAGGCGTAGTTCAGCGCCTGGCGGCGGGTGTCCACCGCGTCGTGCGCCTCGGCGATGCGGACCGCCCACTCCCCCGCGAGCCGGCCCGAGCGCAACGCGAAGGAGATCCCCTCCCGGGTCCACGGCTCCAGCAGGCCCGCCGCGTCCCCGCACACCAGCACCCGCCCGCGTGAGAGCGGCGAGTCGTCCGCCCGGCAGCGGGTCAAGTGGCCGGAGGAGATGCTCGGTTCGAAGCCGGCGAGGCCGAGGCGGCCGATGAAGTCCTCCAAGTACCGCTTGGTCGCGGCGCCTTCACCGCGCGCCGAGATCACGCCGACCGTCAGCGTGTCCCCCTTGGGGAACACCCAGCCGTAACTGCCCGGCATAGGGCCCCAGTCGATGAGGACCCGGCCCTTCCAGTCCTCGGCGACCGTCTCCGGCACCGGGATCTCCGCCTCCAGGCCGAGGTCCACCTGGTCGAGCTTGACTCCGACGTGGGCCCCTATGCGGCTGGCGCTGCCGTCGGCGCCGACCACCGCGCGCGCCAGCACCGTCTCGCCGCCCTGGAGGACGACCGCGACCGTGCGCCGGTCCGGCACCGCCGAGCCGTGCTGCTCGACGCGCTGCACGGTGACGCCCGTACGCAGCTCGGCACCCGCCTTCTGGGCGTGCTCGACGAGCTGCTGGTCGAACTCGGGCCGGTTGATCAGCCCGAACAGCATCTGCCGGGAGCGGCGGGTGCGGGCGAAGCGGCCGTTGTGGGAGAAGGTCACCGCGTGCACCCGGTCGCGGAAGGGCAGCTCGAAGCCCGGGGGCAGCGCGTCGCGCGAGGGTCCGATGATGCCGCCGCCGCACGTCTTGTAGCGGGGCAGCTCCGACTTCTCCAGCAACAGCACGCGCCGCCCCGCGACCGCCGCCGCGTAGGCGGCCGAAGCCCCCGCGGGTCCCGCGCCCACCACGACGACGTCCCACACCTGCCGCACGTCGTCCGCCGAAGAGTTCTCGCTGCTCACGATGGTCTACTGCTCCCGATCAAGCCGCCTGCCGCACCTGTCCCCCCGCATCCTACGACCGTGATCGCCACAGGCCGCTGTGGGAGGATCGACGGCACTCATCGGTACAACGTCGCACCCACAAGGAGCGTGCCCATGTCGTCGAATCCGGTCGCCGAGACCATCGCCTCCCTGATGCCCAGGGCCAAGGCGGAGCTCACCGAACTGGTGGCCTTCAAGTCGGTGGCGGACTTCGACCAGTTCCCCAGGAGCGAGAGCGAGGCGGCGGCGAACTGGGCGGCGGACGCGCTGCGCGCCGAGGGCTTCCAGGACGTGGCCCTCCTCGACACCCCGGACGGCACCCAGTCCGTCTACGGCTTCCTGCCGGGCCCCGAGGGCGCGAAGACCGTCCTGCTGTACGCCCACTACGACGTGCAGCCGCCGCTGGACGAGGCCGGCTGGTCCACCCCGCCCTTCGAGCTGACCGAGCGGGACGGCCGCTGGTACGGGCGCGGCACCGCCGACTGCAAGGGCGGCTTCATCATGCACCTGCTCGCTCTGCGTGCCCTGAAGGCGAACGGCGGGGTGCCGGTCCATGTGAAGGTGATCGTCGAGGGCTCGGAGGAGCAGGGCACCGGCGGTCTGGAGCGCTACGCCGAGCAGCACCCGGAGCTGCTCGCGGCCGACACCATCGTCATCGGTGACGCGGGCAACTTCCGGGTCGGCCTGCCGACCGTCACCTCCACCCTGCGCGGCATGACGATGATGCGGGTGCGGATCGACACGCTGGAGGGCAATCTGCACTCCGGCCAGTTCGGCGGCGCCGCCCCCGACGCGCTCGGCGCGCTGATCCGCGTCCTGGACTCGCTGCGCGCCGAGGACGGCTCGACGACCGTCGACGGCCTGACCGACGGCGCCTCCTGGGAGGGGTTGCAGTACGACGAGGAGCAGTTCCGCCGCGACGCCAAGGTCCTCGACGGCGTCGGGCTGATCGGTTCCGGCACGGTCGCCGACCGGATCTGGGCCCGGCCGGCCGTCACCGTCCTCGGCATCGACTGCCCGCCGGTCGTCGGCGCCACCCCGTCGGTGCAGGCGAGCGCCCGTGCGCTGATCAGTCTGCGGGTGCCGCCGGGTGTCGACGCGGCCGAGGCGACCAAGCTGCTCCAGGCCCATCTGGAGGCGCACACGCCGTGGGGCGCGCGGGTGCAGACCGAGCAGATCGGGCAGGGCCAGCCGTTCAGCGCGGAAACCGCGAGCCCTGCGTACGCGGCGATGGCCGAGGCGATGGCGGTGGCCTACCCGGGCCAGGAGATGCAGTACGCCGGGCAGGGCGGATCCATACCGCTGTGCAACACCCTCGCCGCGCTCTACCCGCGCGCGGAGATCCTCCTCATCGGTCTGAGCGAGCCGGAGGCCCAGATCCACGCGGTCAACGAGAGCGTCTCGCCCGAGGAGCTGGAGCGTCTGTCGGTGGCGGAGGCGCTGTTCCTGCGCAGCTACGCGGCGAGCTGACCCGTGGGCCCCGCCCCGGCGACGGTCCCGCCCACCGGGGCGGGGCCCACGGGACCGCCCGACCGCGGCGAACGGCCGACACGTCCCCTGCCCCTCCTCACCCGTCACGCCCGGGTCGCCACGGTGATGACGGACTTCGAACGACGACTGCGGGAGGAGAGCAGGTCGACCCCCTACCCGGCACAGCAGCTGGAGCGCGCCGCCCGGTGACTCACCCGACCGGGATGCCGGCCTCCAGGTACAGCGCCGCACCGCGCTCCCGCGCCCGCAGCGCCCAGCGCAGCCGCTCGTAGCGGACCGGGGGCAGGAGGTCGGCCGCCTCCTCCTCCGTGGCGAAACGCCAGCCGCGCAGCTCCGGGCCGGGCAGCAGCAGCCCCGCGGCCGCGGCGGAGTCGAGACGGCCGCCGTCGAAGAGAAGGCGCAGTCCGCCGTATCCGGGAGGTGTCGGCCGCTCCCAGTCGACGACGAGCAGCCGGGGGACGTCGTCGAGCCGGACGCCGGTCTCCTCCTCGACCTCGCGCATGCCCGCGCGCGCGGGCGCCTCGCCCGGTTCCACGACCCCGCCGGGGAACTCCCAGCCGGGTTTGTACGTCGGGTCGACCAGCAGCACCCGGTCCCGCTCGTCGAAGAGCAGCACCCCCGCGGCCAGGGTCTCGGCGGTGGGCTCGGGGGTCTGCACGATGTCACAGGCGGCGACGCTTCCGCTGCCGACGGCCTGCGCGATCCGCACGGCGGTCTCGTGCGGGGTGAGGTGGCTGGTGTCCACCGGGTGGGCGTCGGCGGTGAGCCAGGAGACGAGGGCGTTGCGGTAGGGCTCGATGTGGTCGTACGACCACTGGCGTATCCGCAGCTCGCCGTCGGGGAGGTCGGGCGGGACGTCCCGCCCGGCTATCCGCTCGCGCAGTATCGTTTCCGCCGGGGCGAGGAGCACATGCCGGACGGGGATCCTGCGTGCGGCGAGGCCGCCGAAGATCTCGTCGCGGTAGTCCTGACGCAGCAGGGTCATGGGGACGACGAGGGTGCCGCCGACCTCGCCGAGCAGGGCGGCCGCGGTGTCGATCACCATGCGGCGCCAGATCGGCAGGTCCTGGAAGTCGCCGACCTCGGCGAGGCATTTGGGCGGCAGCAGGTGCGGGAGCACCGCCCCGATGACCTCGGGGTCGAAGAGCGTGCTGTTCGGGATCAGGTCGATCAGTTCCCGTGCGGTGGACGTCTTCCCCGCACCGAACGCGCCGTTGATCCAGACGACGGTCACGTTTCCCCCTCTTCTGTTGGCCCCCTGTGGCTTGCCCGCTCCA
>NZ_BQUN01000112.1:234281-272984 GCF_026008495.1 Streptomyces sp. A012304 | reverse complement strand
GCCACGGCATCGGTGCGGAATCCGTCAGTCGCCCTCGCCGCCCAGGGCGCTGTCGTCGACACCGGCCAGGCTGTCGGTGGTGGCGGCGGCCGGGTCGAGCGTGCTGAGGGTGTCCCCCACGTTCAGCCCGTCGAGGGCCTCGCCGCTCAGGCCGTGCGAGGGGGTGATCGCCGCGACGACGAAGCCGGTGGCGAGGGAGGCGATGGCGAGCATGCTGCGCTTCTTCATGCCGGGATCAACTGCGCAGGCCGCGTGAGGTCACGGCCGGAGCGGACAGCGCGGCGCGGAACCTCCGTGCCCGAGCAAAAGCGGAACGTTCCTTCACGGCCCGCCGCGCCCTCGAAGACCTCAGACACCCGCCGCCCCTCGAAAACGCTCAACGTCTGCCGGCGCCCTCGAAAACCCTCACACGCCCGCCTCATGAAGCTCAGACGCCCGCCGCCGTCACGCCCGGCCCGCTCGCCAGTGCCGCCGCTGCCGCGCCCACCAGCCCCGCGTCCGTGCCCATCTGCGCCGGTGCCACCGTCAGCCGCCGCACGAAGGAGAGGGTCGCGTAGTCGCCGAGTGCCCGCCGCAGCGGCGTGAGGAGCACCTCGCCCGCCTTGCCCACACCGCCGCCGATCACCGCGATGTCGATCTCGACGAGGGTCGCGGTGGCGGCGATGCCGGCGGCCAGGGCACGGGCGGCCCGCTCGAAGGAGGCCACCGCCACCGGATCGCCCGCGCGGGCGGCGGCGGCCACGGCGGCAGCGGAGGTGTCCCCGTCCGGGCCGGGCCGCCAGCCGCTGTCCAGGGCGCGCCGGGCGATGTTCGGACCGCTGGCGATCCGCTCCACACAGCCGCGGGCACCGCACGGGCAGGGGTCGCCGTCCAGGTCCACGCTGATGTGACCGATGTGCCCGGCATTGCCGGTGGGGCCCGGGTGGAGCCGGCCGTTCAGCACCAGGCCACCGCCGACACCGGTGGAGACCACCATGCACAGCGCGTTGTCGTGGCCGCGGGCGGCACCCTGCCAGTGCTCGGCGGCCGTGATCGCGACGCCGTCGCCGATCAGCTCGACGGGCAGGTTCCCGGTGGTCGCCCGGACCCGCTCGACGAGCGGGAAGTCGCGCCAGCCGGGCACGTTCACCGGGCTCACCGTGCCGGCGGAGGCGTCCACCGGGCCCGCGCTGCCGATGCCGAGGGCGTACGCCCGCCCCCACAGCGGCGAGGCGGTCAGGTCCCCCAGCACCGCCTCGACGGCCCGCATCACGGTGTCGCCGTCCTCTTGGGCGGGCGTGGGCCGCTGCGCGCGGACCAGGATCGTGCCGTCGCGGTCCACCAGCGCACCGGCGATCTTGGTGCCGCCGATGTCGAGCGCTGCCACGAGGTCGGTGTGCATCAGTCTCGGTCTCCCCGTCAACCGTCGGAAAAAGGGCTGGCCGGTCCAGCGGTGGGGGACGTGGGCCGGAGATTGCGGTGGACAGTCTCCCCCGCATCTGACAACGTTGTCCAGGGCCTATGCTCGACGCCACATCCTCATACAAGCCAGGGACGCGCGCATCCCCCGGGAGCGATCCGGAGCCGCGGGCGGGCCCCGTGGACCACAGGACAGGACACCGCATCGTGCCCGAGACGCCCCGCCGCCCCGTCGGCATCTCCGGAAGTCGCTACGGCAACCGTCCCACCATGAAGGACGTCGCGGCACGTGCCGGGGTCGGTCTGAAGACCGTCTCCCGCGTGGTGAACGGCGAGCCGGGCGTCACCCCCGAGACCGAGCGGCGCGTCCAGGAGGCCATCGACGCGCTGGGCTTCCGGCGCAACGACAGCGCGCGGGTGCTGCGCAAGGGCCGCACCGCCAGCATCGGCCTGGTCCTGGAGGACCTGGCCGACCCGTTCTACGGCCCGCTCAGCCGCGCGGTGGAGGAGGTCGCCCGGGCGCACGGCGCGCTGCTCATCAACGGCTCCAGCGCGGAGGATCCCGACCGCGAGCAGGAACTGGCGCTGGCGCTGTGCGCGCGCCGGGTGGACGGGCTGGTGGTGATCCCGGCGGGCGACGACCACCGCTATCTGGAGCCGGAGATCAAGGCGGGCGTGGCCACGGTCTTCGTGGACCGGCCGGCCGGGCGGATCGACGCCGACTGCGTGCTGTCGGACAACTTCGGCGGCGCGCGGCAGGGTGTCGCCCATCTGATCGCGCACGGGCACCGCAGGATCGGCTTCATCGGTGACATGCCGCGCATCCACACCGCCGCGGAGCGGCTGCGCGGCTACCGCGCCGCCCTGGCGGACGCGGGCATAGAGGCCGAGGACGCCTGGATGTCGCTCGGGTCCACCGACCCGGGCCGGGTGCGCCGGGCGGCCGAGGCGATGCTGTCGGGGCCCGCTCCGGTCACGGCGGTCTTCTCCGGCAACAACCGGGTGACGGTGACGGTGATCCGGGTGCTCGCCGAGCAGACCCGCCGGGTCGCCCTGGTGGCCTTCGACGACCTGGAGCTGGCCGACCTGCTCCAGCCGGGCGTCACCGTGGTCGCCCAGGACGCGGCCGCCCTGGGCCGCACCGCGGCCGAGCGGCTGTTCGGTCAGCTGGACGGCACCTTGATCACGCCCGAGCGCATCCAGTTGCCGACCCGGCTCGTCACCCGCGGCTCGGGCGAGCTGCGGCCGGCGGACTGAGCCGCCGGTGTACGAGCGCCATGAGCACCGCACGCTGGAGGCCCTGGGCCTCGCCGACGCGCCGCGCGACCATCCGCTGACCTATCCCGGTGCCTGGCCGGCGGAGTCGGGGCTGCTCGACGGGGACCGGCTGCTGCCGCTGGAGCGTCTTTCGTTCCCCGGGCGGACACCGGTCCTGGCCGTCGGCTCCAACGCCTGTCCCGCGCAACTGCGCCACAAGATGTCCGAGTCCCAGATCACCTCCCCGATCCCGATGGTCAGGGCCAAGGTCACCGGTATCGACATCGGTGTGTCCGCGCACGTCAGCCGCCTGGGGTATGTCTCGGCGTCCCCGGTCGACGCCCCTGACGTGACACGGGAGTTGTTCGTGATCTGGCTGGACGGCCGGCAGCTCGCGGTGATCGACGCGAGCGAGGGCGTGCCCCTGCCGAACGGCAACTACGCCCGTGCCCTCCTGCCCGCCCGGCAGGTGCGCGTCGAGCTGGCGGACGGCGAGACGCTGCCGGGCGCGTACGCGTACGTCAACCGGCACGGCGTGCTGCACGACGGCACCGACGCTCCGCGCGGCCATCCGGGCCAGCGCCCCCTGATCACCGAACTCCTGCGCGGGTCGGCCGAGTTGAGGAGGCTCTTCGGGGCGACCCCGGAGGAGTTCTGCGCCCGGGCCCGGGCGGACGCCCGGCTGTGCCGGCGCGGGACCCGGCTGTTCGCGGAGGAGGGGCTGGTGACGAAATCCGGGCTCGAACATCTCCTCATTCGTTAGGGTTGTCAGACGGCATCGCGTGTCGGTCACCGGCTGGGTGAGGCATGGAGGTGCCCGTGAGATTGCCTTACGGAGGCATTCCACACATGTCAGTCGAACTGAACCACACCATCGTCCACTCCCGTGACAACCGGGAGTCCGCCGAGTTCCTCGCCCACATCCTGGGACTCGAGGTCGGGGCCGAGTGGGGCCCCTTCGTCCCGGTCGACACCGCCAACGGGGTCACCCTGGACTTCGCCACCATCCCGGCGGAGTCGATCGTCATGCAGCACTACGCGTTCCTCGTCTCGGACGAGGAGTTCGACGCGGCGTTCGACCGGATCAAGCAGGCAGGCATCACGTACTACGCCGATCCGCACGGGAAGCAGCCGGGTGAGATCAACCATCACCACGGCGGCCGGGGCCTGTACTTCATGGATCCCGCGGGGCACGGGATGGAGATCATCACCACCCCGTACACCTTCCCCGAGAAGTAGCGGGCGCCGAGAGGGCGGTCACTGAGGCGCGGAGGCCGTCAGGTCTCCGCGCCGGGGTGCCGCGAAGTCCTCCAGAGCGGCCCGGGGCAGGCCGGTCGCGGCGGTCACCTCGTCGGGGTCGAGCGCACCGCAGTCCAGTCCGCGCAGCAGATAGCCGCTGAGGGCCTTGGCGGTGGCCGGCTCGTCCATCACGTCGCCGCCGGCCCGGTTGGCGTACCGGGACAGGCGCTCGGCGGCCTGGGCGAATCCCTCGCGGTAGAAGGCGAAGACGGCCGCGTAGCGGGTGGGGATGTGACCGGGGTGCATGTCCCAGCCCTGGTAGTAGGCGCGGGCCAGGGCGCGGCGGGTGAGGCCGTAGTGCAGGCGCCAGGCGGCGTGCACCTGTTCGGTGGGACCGACCGGGAGGACGTTGGTGGAGCCGTCCGAGACGCGTACGCCGGTGCCGGCCGCGGCGACCTGCATGACCGCCTTGGCGTGGTCGGCGCACGGGTGGTCGCTGGCCTGGTGGGCGGCGGAGACACCGAGGCAGGCGCTGTAGTCGAAGGTGCCGTAGTGCAGGCCGGTGGCGCGGCCCTCGGCGGCCTGGATCATGCGGGCGACGGTCGCGGTGCCGTCGGCGGCGAGGATGGCCTGGCTGGTCTCGATCTGGATCTCGAAGCCGAGCCGGCCGGGGGTGAGCCCGCGCGCCCGCTCGAAGGCCTCCAGGAGCCGGACCATGGCCGTGACCTGCTCGGGGTAGGTCACCTTCGGCAGGGTGAGGACCAGCCCGTCCGGCAGTCCGCCGGCCTCCGTCAGGCCGGTGAGGAAGATGTCGAGGGTGCGGATGCCCCGGTCGCGGACGGCGGCCTCCATGCACTTCATGCGGATGCCCATGTACGGCGCCGCGGTGCCCTTGGCGTACGCCTCGGCGATAAGGTGCGCGGCGCGTGCGGCCGCCTCGTCCTCCTCGGCGTCCGGGCGCGGGCCGTAGCCGTCCTCGAAGTCGACGCGCAGGTCCTCGATCGGTTCGCGCTCCAGCTTGGCGCGCACGCGCGCGTACACCGGTCCGGCGAGTTCGTCGGACAGGCCGAGGACGGCGGCGAAGGCCGCGGCGTCGGGCGCGTGCTCGTCGAGGGCGGCGAGGGCCCGGTCGCCCCAGGAGCGGATCGTGTCGGCGGTGAAGACGTCACCGGGGACGTAGACGGTGTGGACGGGCTGGCGGGTCCCGGGGTCGCCGGGGTAGCGGCGCTGGAGTTCGGCGTCGATCGGGGCGAGGGAGGCGCTGATCTCCTCGCTGACGGCGCCCGCGAGGCTCGTCGCCACCTGCTGCTGGCCCTGACCCATCCCACACCCTCCTATTTTCCGCTTTACGGAATCAACAATCCGTAGAATGAAGCTATCCGTGGATCTTCTCGCCGGTCAACACCCTGTTCACCCTCTGGTCCCCCTCCGGCCCCTGTGTCCTCTTCCGCACGGCCGTTCCCACCTTCATCCTTGCTCACGAGGGGAGGGGGCACATGCCGGGCACGGAAGGGGTGACCCGCCGCAGGGGACTGAGGACCGTGGTGGCGGCGGCCGCCGCCGTGCCCCTGCTCGGGACGGTCCGGGCCTCGGCGGCCCGGGACGGGATCCTGCGGCGGACGGCGCCCGTCCCGCCGCTGGAGGTCATGACGTTCAACCTCCGCTTCGCGAGCACCCGGGAGCCCAACAGCTGGGCGGCCCGCCGCCCGGTCATGCGCGCCCTGCTGCGCGAGGCGGCCCCGCATGTCATCGGCACCCAGGAGGGCCGGTTACCGCAGGTGCGGGACATCGAACGCGACCTCGGACGGCACTACGACTGGATCGGCACGGGCCGGGGCGGAGGGGACGACGAGTCGATGGCCGTCCTCTACGACACCCGACGGCTCGCCCCGGTCGAGCACGCCCACTTCTGGCTCTCCGACACCCCGAAGGTGACCGGCTCCAACACCTGGGGCGCGGCCCACCCCCGGATGGTCACCTGGGTCCGCTTCCGCGATCTGCGCGCCCGGGGCCAGGAGTTCTGCCTCTTCAACACCCACCTGGACAACGCGAGCCGGTACGCCCGGATGCGTTCCGTCTCCCTGATCACCTCGCGGCTGGCGCAGTTCGACCCCGCTCTGCCGCTGCTGGTGACCGGCGACTTCAACGCCGTGGCCCACCGCGATCCCGTCCACGGCGCGCTGCTGGACGCCGGTCTCGTCGACACCTGGGACACGGCGCGGGGGCGCGGCGCGACGTACGGGACGTTCCACGGGTACCGGGGGCTCACGGCCGGCGGCGACCGTATCGACTGGATCCTGGCGACCCCGGGTGTGACGGTCCTGCGGACGTGGATGCACACCTACGCGGCCGACGGCCAGTACCCGAGCGACCATCTGCCGGTGCAGGCCACCGTGAGCCTGGGATGAGCCGAGGCCCCCGCGACCGGGCGGTCACGGAGGCCTCGTACAGCGGGAGCCGATCAGCCCTTGCGGGCCTTGATCTCCTCGGTCAGCTGCGGGACGACGTCGAACAGGTCGCCGACGACGCCGTAGTCGACCAGCTCGAAGATCGGGGCCTCGGGGTCCTTGTTGACCGCGACGATCGTCTTCGAGGTCTGCATGCCCGCGCGGTGCTGGATCGCGCCGGAGATGCCGTTGGCGATGTACAGCTGCGGCGAGACGGACTTGCCGGTCTGGCCGACCTGGTTGGTGTGCGGGTACCAGCCGGCGTCGACGGCGGCACGCGAGGCACCGACGGCCGCGCCGAGGGAGTCGGCGAGCGCCTCGATGATCGCGAAGTTCTCCGCGCCGTTGACACCACGGCCACCGGAGACCACGATCGCGGCCTCGGTCAGCTCCGGACGGCCGGTCGACTCACGGGCGGTGCGGCCGGTGACCTTGGTGCCGGTGGCCTGCGCGGAGAAGGAGACCGACAGTGCCTCGACGGCGCCGGCGGCCGGGGCGGCCTCGACGGCGGCGCTGTTCGGCTTGACCGTGATCACCGGGGTGCCCTTGATGACGCGGGACTTGGTGGTGTAGGACGCGGCGAACACCGACTGGGTGGCCACCGGGCCCTCGTCGCCGGCCTCCAGGTCGACGGCGTCGGTGATGATGCCGGAGCCGATGCGCAGCGCGAGGCGGGCGGCGATCTCCTTGCCCTCGGCGGAGGACGGGACCAGCACGGCGGCCGGGGAGACGGCCTCGTGGGCGGCCTGGAGGGCGTCCACCTTCGGGACGACCAGGTAGTCGGCGTACTCGGACGCCTCGTGGGTGAGGACCTTGACCGCGCCGTGCTCGGCGAGGGTGGCGGCGGTGGCGGCGGCGCCGTTGCCCAGCGCGACGGCGACGGGCTCGCCGATGCGGCGGGCCAGCGTCAGCAGCTCCAGGGTGGGCTTGCGGACGGCACCGTCCACGTGGTCGACGTAGACGAGGACTTCAGCCATGGGATTGCTCTCCTGCGTACGAAACTTGAGGGGCGGTCAGCGAACTCGAGCCTTAGATGAACTTCTGGCTCGCGAGGAACTCAGCGAGCTGCTTGCCGCCCTCGCCCTCGTCCTTGACGATCGTGCCGGCCGTGCGGGCCGGGCGCTCGTCCGCGGTCTCGACCTTGGTGTGGGCGCCGTCGAGGCCGACCTCCTCGGCGTCGATCTCCAGGTCCTCCAGGTCCCAGGACTCCACCGGCTTCTTCTTGGCGGCCATGATGCCCTTGAAGGAGGGGTAGCGCGCCTCGCCGGACTGGTCGGTCACCGACACCACGGCCGGCAGGGAGGCCTCGAGCTGCTCGGAGGCGGTGTCGCCGTCGCGGCGGCCCTTGACGGTGCCGTCCTCCACGGAGACCTCGGACAGCAGGGTCACCTGCGGCACGCCCAGCCGCTCGGCCACCAGCGCGGGTACGACGCCCATGGTGCCGTCGGTGGAGGCCATGCCGGAGATGACCAGGTCGTAGCCGGCCTTCTCGATCGCCTTGGCCAGGACCAGGGAGGTGCCGATGGCGTCGGTGCCGTGCAGGTCGTCGTCCTCGACGTGGATCGCCTTGTCGGCGCCCATGGACAGCGCCTTGCGCAGCGCGTCCTTGGCGTCCTCGGGGCCCACCGTCAGGACGGTGATCTCCACGTCGTCGTCGGAGTTCTCGGAGATCTGCAGCGCCTGCTCGACCGCGTACTCGTCGAGTTCGGAGAGCAGACCGTCCACGTCGTCCCGGTCGACGGTCAGGTCATCGGCGAAGTGCCGGTCGCCAGTGGCGTCGGGCACGTACTTCACAGTGACAACGATCCTCAAGCTCACGCCGGCTCTCCTACTGCATCGTCAGTTCTCGGCTGCCTTCTCTTGCAGGCAGCATAGGCGCCACAAGCGGCCGATCCCGGTCGGGGCGGCCCGCGCTCCGATCGAAATATTACTCGCCAGTACACCCAGTTCGTTCCCGCTAAGCAAGCGCTTTGAACTGTGACCTTTGCAACGCAGCGTAATCGGAACTCGACGGTTCCGCAGGACGGCGGGCCAGTGATCAATCACGCAGCGCGGTGAACCTGCCCTGGTGGTAGAGGAGCGGCCGCCCGGCGCCGGCGGGATCCCCGAGCACGACCTCGGCCAGCACGATGCGGTGGTCCCCGGCGGGCACCCGGGTCACGACCCGGCACACCAGCCAGGCGAGCACGTCGTCGAGGACTGGCACACCCTCCGGCCCCTCCCGCCAGGCGGTGGGCGCGCCGAAGCGGTCGGCGCCGCTGCGCGCGAAGGTGGCGGCCAGCTCCCGCTGGTGCTCACCGAGTATGTGGACGCCGACGTACTCGGCCCGGGACAGCGTGGGCCAGCTGGAGGCGCCGGTGCCGACGCCGAAGGACAGCATCGGAGGCTCGGCGGAGACCGAGGTGAGGGAGGTGGCGGTGAAGCCGACCGGGCCGCTCCCGCCGGAGGCCGTGATCACGGCGACGCCGGCCGCGTGCCGGCGGAAGACCGAGCGCAGCAGGTCGGGTGAGGCGAGCCGAGGAGTGTGCAGGTCGGGCGTGGCCGTCATGGAGTTGTCCTTCTGCGAGGAGTGGCGTCGGGGTGGGTGGCTGCTCAACGACCCGGACAGCACGCGCTCGCGGTACGGGCGAGGTCGACGTGGACCCGACCGTGGAGAAGGAGTTCCTCAGGCATACGGTCAGGCTGACGATAGGTGGCGCGCACAGTCAAGTGCGTCCCGTCATCTGGGAGAAGGCTCACCGTCGCCGAACGGGGGATCACACGGCCTCCCCCAGCGCCGCGATGACGTCGGCCTTGCGGGGCTGTCCGGCGGCGCGGCGCACGATTCGCCCGTCGGCGTCCAGGACCAGCACGGTCGGGGTCTTGAGGATGCCGAGTTCCCGCACGAGGTCCAGGCGGGCCTCGGCGTCGATCTCCAGGTGGGTCACGCCGGGGACCATGCCGGCGACCTCGCCGAGGACCCGGCGGGTGGCCCGGCAGGGGGCGCAGAAGGCGCTGGAGAACTGCACGAGCGTGGCGCGCTCTCCGAGTTCGCCGCCCAGCCGGGCGGCTTCGAGCCGCTGTCCGTCGTCGCGCCCGCTCACGCGCACCCTCCCGCTCCGCCGCCGGTGCAGCACTCCGTAGGCGCTCGCCGCCGCGAGCACCGCCACGCACACCACGAGTCCGGTCATGACCCGCACAACCGTTCATGAGACTGCAAAGATTCCCGCCTCCCCCGAAGGCTGCCCGTTGCGGAATGCTTGATTCATGGACATCGATGTGCGGGGGCCGCGCTTCGCGGCGGCCGTGACGACCGTCGTGCTGGCGGTCGCGCTGATCACCGAGAACCCCTGGGTGCTGGCCTGGCAGACGCTGGCGTTCGCCCTCGGCGCGGCGGGCGGTGTGGGCCGTTCGCCCTACGGCTGGGCCTTCCGCACCGCCGTGCGACCGAGGCTCGGGCCGCCCACGGAGTTCGAGGCGCCGCAGCCGCCGCGGTTCGCGCAGGCGGTGGGGCTGGTCTTCGCGGGCCTGGGCCTGGTCGGCTTCACGGTGGGCCCCGAGTGGCTGGGGTTGGCGGCGACCGGCGCGGCCCTCGCGGCGGCGTTCCTGAACGCGGTGTTCGGGTACTGCCTGGGGTGCGAGATGTACCTGCTCGTCCGGCGCGTGGCGGTACGGGTGGAGTAAAGGTGATCTCAATACCCTAGGTGGCCGACTGGGTGACGTGACGAGGATCTCGCGGTTCGGCGGCACCAGGACTGGCTACCCGGCCGTTCTTCGGGCACGATCTGCGAGATGCCGTAAACCTACGGCTGCGTAACTTTGCCGCGGGAGACCGTCCCGGGCAGAGAGAAGAAGGGTTCGCTCCGCCCATGGCAGAGTTTGTCTACCGTCCCGTCGTCGGACTCGCCCAGACGTTGTTCAAGGTCTGGGACCTCAAGATCGACTGCAAGGGGTCGGAGAACATCCCGCGCTCGGGTGGAGCCGTGCTGGTGAGCAACCACATCAGCTACCTCGACTTCGTCTTCAACGGCCTGGCGGCCCTCCCGCAGAAACGTCTCGTGCGGTTCATGGCGAAGGAGTCGGTCTTCCGCCACAAGATCTCCGGTCCGCTGATGCGCGGCATGAAGCACATCCCCGTGGACCGCAAGCAGGGCGAGGCGGCCTACGCGCACGCGCTGGACTCGCTGCGTTCCGGCGAGGTCGTCGGGGTCTTCCCGGAGGCCACGATCTCGGAGTCCTTCACGCTGAAGAGCTTCAAGTCGGGTGCCGCCCGGCTGGCCCAGGAGGCGGGCGTCCCGCTGGTCCCGATGGCCGTGTGGGGGACGCAGCGGCTGTGGACGAAGGGCCACCCGCGCAACTTCAAGCGCAGCCACACCCCGATCACCATCCGGGTCGGCGAGGCGATCGAGGCCTCCCGCGACAAGTACGCCGGCGCGATCACCCGGCAGCTGCGCGAGCGCGTCCAGGAACTGCTGGAGGCCGCCCAGCGCGCCTACCCGGTGCGCCCCAAGGACGCGAACGACACCTGGTGGATGCCGGCCCACCTGGGCGGTACGGCCCCGACCCCGGAACAGGTCCGCGCGGCAGAGGCCCGCTGAGCCCCGGGGCGGCTGGGTGGTGGGGTGGCCGATAGGGTCCCGGCCATGAGACGGGAGCCGGGTGTCGGGGCCTGGGGGCCGCCCGCCCGGTCGGTTGTCGGCCGAACGCGCTACGGGGGCGAGGATGCGGCGCTGGATCAAGGTGTCGGTGGCGGTCGCGGCGGTGCTCGGCCTGGGCGGCTGGATCGCCCAGCCGTACGTCCACGAATGGTGGCTGATCCGCGGGGCCTGTGACGGGGTCCTGCCCGACGACGCCGTGCGCGACCTGGTCCCCGACGACTCCCGGGTCACCGACACCGGCTCGGGCGGGGTGAAGGAACTCGGCGACTACGGCTGCACCGTCACCGTCGAGGGCGATCACAGCTCCGACTGGCGGCTGCTGGTCCTGGAGGCCTACACCGGGCGCGACGACCAGGACCGCGAGTTCATGTGGACGTTCCCGGAGAGCGGCTTCGCCGCTCAGGCGGCGATGCCCGAGGGCCTGCCCGGCTTCGTCGGCCGGTACGGCGCCCTGGAGTTCCTGCTGACCTGCCCGGATCTGGGCAAGGACGCCGACGGCCGGCAGCGCAGGATGATGGTCCGCGCGTCGGTCGGCCGGAACGGCCCCTGGCGGCAGCCCGCCACCTACGAGGTGGCCGTGGCCTTCGTCAACTCCGCCTCCGAGCGCCTGGGATGCGGCGCGAAGCCGCTGAAGGCGCCGAAGGGCGTCAGCCCCGCCGACCCCGAAGAGGACGACCCGAAGACGGTCCCGCTCGCAGCGGCCCGTGACACCGCCTGCGGCTGGCTGGCCGACGCGAAGCTGCCGAACCCGGCGCACTGGAAGCTGGAGCCGCAGCTCACCGACGCGGCGCCGACGGGACGGTGCGAGGTGAGCATCGGCGACGACCTCACCGACGGCGGCCCGAAGGGGATGGACTTCGTCGCCTGGTTCGGCGACTGGAGCAACCGGCTGGTCGCCGGCAACACCACCGACCGCCCCGCCCTGACCGCGTCCGCCCGCTGTGCCGGCGAGGCCGCCCACTTCGCGCTGGACGCCTCCGAGGACATCCCGGGCGTCGACGCCTCGAAGAAGCGGGCCCTGCTGGAGGCCTTCGCGAAGGAGCAGGCCGAGCGGCGCGACTGCACCGGTGTGCGGGTGAACGGCTGAGGCCGGTCAGACCGTCAGCCACAGCGCCCGGACGTACCGGTCGTCGATGACCTGCCGCATGGCGTCCGCCCGTGCCCGGGGGATCTTCCGGGCCGTCGCCCAGGCGTCGAGCACCGTGAACAGCTGGTGCCGGGGGTCCATGAGGTCGCCGCGCACCCGGCCCGATGGGTGGCGGGCGGCGATGCCGGCCATCGGCGGACGGCTGGTGACCTGCGTCGAGTGGGCGAGGTAGCTGCCGCGCGTGTACCGCCGTACCGTCGCGTCGAAGGCGGTCAGGTCGGGGATCGTGCCGTTGCGGGCGTAGTGCGCCCGGTACTTCATCAGGGTGCCGATCCGGTCGGTCATGTGCTCCAGGTCGTTGTCGACCCAGTAGGTGACGGGCGAGTCGAACTGGTCCTTGTCCGGCACCGGGCGGTAGTCGGGGTCGCGGCCCTGTCCGTCGAGCCGCTCCAGGTAGTAGGCGAACCAGGCGCGCTCGGCGGTGTACAGGATGGCGAACGCCTCGGGGTCCTTGGCGAGTTCGGCGACCAGCTCCTCCAGGTCGGCGTGGACGTCCGTGTAGGGCTGGGCGTGCTCGAAGTCGGCGTGGGCCTCGCCGGGCGCGAGGAAGCGGCCGTACGTGGTCCAGCCCTCCGCGTTCGGCTCGGCGGAGCGGGCCGGGACGGCGGGCAGGCCGGCGTCCTCGTCGGAGGAGACGTAGCGGTGCTGGTCGACGACGTACTGGGCGAGCATGCGGGCCACGCCCGGCGCCATGCCGTCGGGGAGTTCGACGCCGCGCAGCGCGGCGGCCACCGCGAAGGCGCCGCGCGCCTGGGGCAGGGTGTGCGGGTTGCCGAGGCCGGTGGCCCGGGTGGCCGCGTCCACGACGTCCCCGAGGATCCTGCCGCCGTCGCCGCAGGGGTGTTCGTGGACCAGCAGCGCGCGTACGGCGTCGAAGCGGGCGAGGTCGTCGCCGGGGTCGAGGGCGCGGGTCGCGGCCGCCGGGTCCTCGGCGAGGGCGCGGGTGGAGGCGGGGATCTCCTGGCAGCGGGTGTCGTCGCCGGAGGCGGTGAGGACGAGGGGCACGACGACGGCGGTCGCCAGGAGCGCGAGTGCGACGGCGGAGGTGAGCAGCGGGTGCCAGCGCAGCCGGGTGAACCGCCCTGGGGGCGCGGGGTCCGGCTGCGCGCCGTCCGCTCGCAGGCCGTCGTCTCCGTCCGCGTCGGCCTCTCCGGCCTGTCCCCCGTCACGCATGCCGGGGAGATTAGCGACCGCGACCGGCCGGGTGTGCGGCGGGGGTGGTCAGAACGCGGTGGGCAGCGTCTTCCACAGGTACGGCCGGTCGGGTGCGGCCCGCAGGGTGTTCAGGACGGTCGGGTGGGGCGCGGCGTACAGCACGGGGTGGTCGAGTTCGCCGGCCTCGGTGTCGGGGGTGAAGGCCAACCGCTCGCCGTCCAGGGAGAATTGGGCGTCCACACCGGGCTTGTTGCCGCGGGGGTCCTGGCGGTGCCAGGCGCCGTGGAAACGGACGGCGACCAGTCCGTGGAGCACGTCGAACTTCTGGTAGCACAGCGCGGTCGGGATGTCCTCGGCTCGTAGCAGCGCGGCCAGCGCGTGGGCCTTGGCGTAGCAGATGCCCGTCCGCTGCTCCAGGACGTCGGAGGCGCGCCAGGTGACCCGCAGGTCGCCGGAGTCCTGTGAGTGGGGAATCGTGTCGCGGACGAACTCGAACGCCAGCCGCGCATAGGCATACGAGTCCTCCGCCTCCTGGGCGAGGCGTGCGGCAGTGTGGCGCACCAGCGGGTGGTGATGGTCGATGGCCTCGTCGGCGGCCAGGTAGGCGGACAGGTCGGGGTTCTCCTGGATCAGCTCCATGGCCGCAGAGCATAGGAATGCGATCACCCGACCGTCAATGGATTTCCGAGTGACCGCATATTTATGCAGGACTGTCCGTCAGCGTGCCATCTCCTCCTTGAGGGCCGCCACGAAGGCGTCCACGTCCTCCTCGGTGGTGTCGAAGGCGCACATCCAGCGCACGACGCCGGCCGCCTCGTCCCAGAAGTAGAACCGGAACCGCTTCTGCAGCCGCTCGGTCACGTCGTGCGGCAGCTTGGCGAACACGCCGTTGGCCTGCACGGGGTAGAGGATCTCCACGCCGTGCACGGCCCGCACGCCCTCCGCCAGCCGCTGGGCCATCTCGTTGGCGTGGCGGGCGTTGCGCAGCCAGAGATCCTTGGCGAGCAACGCCTCCAACTGCACCGACACGAAGCGCATCTTGGAGGCGAGCTGCATGGACAGCTTGCGCAGGTGCTTCATGTGGCGGACGGCGTCCTGGTCGATGACGACGACCGCCTCGCCGAACATCGCGCCGTTCTTCGTGCCGCCCAGGGAGAGGATGTCGACGCCGACCGCGTTGGTGAACGTCCGCATCGGCACGTCCAGCGAGGCCGCCGCGTTGGCTATCCGGGAGCCGTCGAGGTGGACCTTCATGCCGCGCGCGTGGGCGTGGTCGCAGATCGCGCGGATCTCCTCGGGCGTGTACAGCGTGCCGAGTTCCGTGCTCTGGGTGATCGAGACGACCTGCGGCATCGCACGGTGCTCGTCCTCCCAGCCCCAGGCCTGCCGGTCGATCAGCTCAGGGGTGAGCTTGCCGTCGGGCGTGGGCACGGTCAGCAGCTTCAGGCCGGCCATCCGCTCGGGGGCGCCGCCCTCGTCGACGTTGATGTGGGCGCTCTCGGCGCAGATCACCGCGCCCCAGCGGTCGGTGACCGCCTGGAGCGCGACGACGTTGGCGCCGGTGCCGTTGAAGACCGGGAAGGCCTCCGCCGTCGGCCCGAAGTGGCTGCGGACGATCCGCTGGAGGTTCTCGGTGTACTGGTCCTCTCCGTAGGCGACCTCGTGGCCGCCGTTGGCCAGGGCCAGGGCGGCCATCACCTCGGGATGGGCGCCGGCGTAGTTGTCGCTGGCGAAACCGCGGACCTCAGGATCGTGGTGACGACGGGCCTGGGTGTACGCGGTCGGGTTCACGGCTTCTCGGTGAGCCACAGACGGTGTCCGTTCACTTCGGTGGCGGGCTTCTCCCAGACTCCGGCGATGGCCTCGGCCAGGTCCTCGACGTCCGTGAAGCCCGCGAACTTCGCGTTGGGCCGCTCAGCGCGCATCGCCTCGTGCACCAGCGCCTTCACCACCAGGATGGCAGCCGCGGAGGTCGGACCCTCGGGGCCCCCGGCCTTGCGGAAGTAGTCGGCCATCGACAGCGTCCACGCCTCGGCGGCGGCCTTGGCGGCGGCGTACGCGGCGTTGCCCGCGGTGGGCTTGCTGGCGCCCGCGGCGCTGATCAGGACGTAACGGCCGCGGTCGCTGCGCTGGAGCGCCTCGTGGAAGGCGAGCGAGGTGTGCTGGACCGTGCGGATCAGCAGCAGCTCCAGGAAGTCCCAGTCGTCGAGGCTGGTCTTGGTGAAGGTCTCGCTGCCGCGCCAGCCGCCGACGAGGTGGACCAGGCCGTCGACACGGCCGAAGTCCTTCTCGATCCGGCCGGCCCACTCGCGGGTGGACGGCAGGTCGAGCAGGTCGACCGGCTCGCCGGTGACGGTGGCGCCGCCGGCGCCGTAGCGGGCCGCGTCCACGGCCTCCGCCAGGCGCTCGGGGTCGTTGTCCGCGCCGACGACCGTCGCGCCCGCCTCCGCGAGCCGGAGCAGCGCCGCCCGGCCCGCGGGTCCGCCCGCGCCCGCCACCGCGATCACGGCACCGCTGAGAGCCCCGTTCCCCATGTTCTTCGCCTCCTGAGCCGTGTTCTCGGTACGGCGGTCGCTCACGCGGCGATCCGCTCGGCGCTGTCCGCCGTGATGCCCTTGGTGGAGGCGATCACGTTCTTCAGCTTCTTGGACAGAGCCTCATAGAACATGCTCAGCGGAAACTCGTCCGGAAGCACGTCATCCACGAGTTTGCGCGGCGGCTGGGTCAGGTCCAGGGCGTCGGGGCCCTTGGCCCACTTGGAGCCCGGGTGCGGGGCGAGGTAGGCGGAGACCAGCTCGTACCCGGCGAACCAGTGGACGAGCTTGGGGCGGTCGATGCCGTCGTGGTAGAGCTTCTCGATCTCGGCGCACAGCTCGTTGGTGACCTGCGGGGCGCGCTGCCAGTCGATGAACAGCTTGTTGTCGGTCCAGCGGACGACGTCGTGCTTGTGCAGGAAGGCGAAGAGCAGCTGGCCTCCGAGACCGTCGTAGTTGCGCACCCGCTCGCCGGTGACGGGGAAGCGGAACATGCGGTCGAAGAGCACCGCGTACTGCACGTCACGGGCCTGCGGGACGCCGTCGGCCTCCAGCTTCACGGCCTCCTTGAAGGCGGTGAGGTCGCAGCGCAGCTCCTCCAGGCCGTACATCCAGAACGGCTGGCGCTGCTTGATCATGAAGGGGTCGAAGGGCAGGTCGCCGTGGCTGTGGGTGCGGTCGTGGACCATGTCCCACAGGACGAAGGCCTCCTCGCAGCGCTTCTGGTCGTGGACCATCGCGGCGATGTCCTCGGGCAGCTCCAGGCCCAGGATGTCGACGGCGGAGGCGGTGACGCGGCGGAAGCGGGCGGCCTCGCGGTCGCAGAAGATGCCGCCCCAGGAGAAGCGTTCCGGCGCCTCGCGCACGGCGATGGTCTCCGGGAAGAGGACGGCGGAGTTGGTGTCGTAGCCGGGCGTGAAGTCCTCGAAGGTGATGCCGCAGAACAGCGGGTTGTCGTAGCGGGTGCGCTCCAGTTCGGCCAGCCAGTCCGGCCAGACCATGCGCAGCACGACCGCTTCCAGGTTGCGGTCCGGGTTGCCGTTCTGCGTGTACATCGGGAAGACGACCAGGTGCTGGAGGCCGTCGCGGCGGTTGGCGGCCGGCTGGAAGGCCAGCAGCGAGTCGAGGAAGTCCGGCACCTCGAAGCCGCCCTCGGCCCAGGCGCGCAGGTCCTTCACCAGGGCCCGGTGGTAGTCCGCGTCGTGCGGCAGCAGCGGGGAGAGCTCCTCGACGGCCTCGGTCACCTGCCGCACGGCCCGCTCGGCCTCGGCGCGCTCCGGGGCACCCTCGGCCGTGAAGTCGATCGCCCCGTCCTTCGACTGCCAGGGGCGGATCCGCTCCACGGCATCCTTGAGCACGGGCCACGCCGGGTGCTCCACCACCCTGGCCATGGAAGGAACCTGCCCCTCCGACCCCACCTGCACAAGAATTTCCGTCATGTCCCATCCTCCACGGGAGAACCTCGCGTAAAGACACCGTATGCATATGAGGTTCCTCCCAGCAAGAGGAAGGTCGGGAAATTATCCTGCACACCCGCATGGTCACCGAACTTTTTCCTGTCCGACACCGGTCGTCCGTGGGCTTTCGCTAGGCTGCGGGCTCCTCCAGCGCCGCCGTCGACGGAAGCGAGTCGCGTCGTGAACCTCTTCACCATCGGTCACCGCGGAGTCATGGGCGTCGAGCCCGAGAACACCCTGCGGTCGTTCGTCGCCGCCGAACGGGCGGGCCTCGACGCCATCGAACTCGATCTGCATCTGAGCAAGGACGGGGCGCTCGTGGTCATGCACGACGCCGACGTGGACCGCACCACCGACGGCAGCGGGCCCATCGCGGAGCGGACGCTGGCCGAGCTGCGCGCGCTCGACGCGGGCCTCGGCGAGCGGGTCCCGGTCTTCGAGGAGGTCCTGGAGGCGGTCTCGCTGCCGCTCCAGGCAGAGATCAAGGACGTGCAGGCGGCCCGGGCGTTGGCCGAGGTGATGCACGAGCGGAACCTGGTGGAGCGGGTGGAGGTGTCCTCGTTCCACGACGAGGCGGTGGCCGAGATCGCCCGGCTGGTGCCCGGGGTGCGCACCGCGCTCATCGGCAGCCGCTACGGGCTGGACATCGTGGAGCGGGCGGTGGAGGCCGGCGCGGCGACGGTGTGCCTGAACATCCGGCGGCTCACCCTGGAGATCGTCGAGGAGGCCCGCGCCCACGGCCTGCGGATCATCGGCTGGGTGGTCAACACGCCGGAGCACCTGCGGCTGGTGCGGGCCTTCGGGCTGGACGGCGCGACCACCGACCGCCCGGAGACCAAGGACGCCGCCCGCGCGACGGCCTGACTCACCCCAGCGGCTTGACCAGCAGCTCGAACTGGAGGTCGTCCCGCTGCGGGATGCCGAAGCGCTCGTCGCCGTAGGGGAACGGCGTCATCCGTCCGGTACGGCGGTAGCCGCGCCGCTCGTACCAGGCGATGAGGTCGTCGCGCACGGAGATCACCGTCATGTGCATCTCGGCGACGCCCCAGGTGGCGCGGGCCTGGCGCTCGGCCTCCGCGAGGACGATCCGGCCGAGACCTCCGCCCTGGGCGGTGGGGCTGACCGCGAACATGCCGAAGTAGGCGTGGTCGCCGCGGTGCTCGAGCTGGCAGCAGGCGATGATCCGGCCGTCCCGCGCCGCGGTCAGCAGCCGGCTGTCGGGCGACTCGATGATCTCCAGGACGCCCTGGGGGTCGGTGCGCTGCCCCTCCAGGATGTCCGCCTCCGTGGTCCAGCCCGCCCTGCTGGCGTCCCCGCGGTAGGCCGACTCGACAAGCGCCACGAGCGTGTCCACGTCGGTGTCGACGGCGTCACGGAAGACGAGTGCGGCGGCGGTGGTGTCCATGTGGGCGATCTCCCCTCCCGGGCGCGGTTCGGCCCCCGCCGAGCCTAACCCGCTCCCACTACGCTCCGGATGCATGGTGCATGTACTCAGCGGCCGGATCCTGCTCCGCCCCACCGACCCCGAACGCTCCCGCGCCTTCTACGGCGAACAACTGGGCCTCGCCGTCTACCGCGAGTTCGGCACGGGCCCGGAGCGGGGCACCGTGTACTTCCTCGGCGGGGGCTTCCTGGAGCTGTCGGGGCGCTCCGAGACACCCCCCGACCCCGCCGTGCGGCTGTGGATGCAGGTCGCGGACGTGGCGGCGGCGCACGAGGAGCTGCGGGAGAGGGGTGTGCCGATCGCGCGGGAGCCGGTGCGGGAGCCATGGGGCCTGATCGAGATGTGGATCGCGGATCCGGACGGCACTCCGATCGTGCTGGTGGAGGTGCCCGCGGACCATCCGCTGCGGCACCGGCCGGGCATGTGAGGCCAGCGGATGCCGGGGCACGGGCCCGGGCTTAGCGTGCTGGAAGGGGTCCTCCCTTCGGAAGGAACGCCATGAAGCTCGACACGCCCGTGCCCGGCGGGCCCTGCTGGGCCGAGCTGGGCACCACCGACCTCGCGGCGGCCCAGCGGTTCTACGCGGAGCTGTTCGGCTGGCGCTGCGAGACGGACCCCCGGCAGGAGGCCGGCGGCTACACCGTCGCCCACCTCCGGGACGCGGCCGTCGCCGCGCTGAGCCCGCTCTACCAGGAGGCACAGCCCGTCGCCTGGACCGTGTCGTTCGCGGTGTCCGACGCCGACGTCAGCGCGCGGATGATCGAGGAGGCCGGCGGCAAGGTGCTGGTCGGCCCGATGGACGTGTTCGACATGGGCCGTTACGTCGTCGCCCTCGATCCGGGCGGCGCGGCCTTCCAGCTGTGGCAGGCCAGGACCTTCCAGGGCGCCGGACTGTTCAACGCGCCCGGCTCGCTGGGCTGGGTGGAACTGCTGACCCGGGACCCCGCGCGGGCCGAGGCCTTCTACACGACGATCTTCGGCTGGACCGTGGCCACCACCGAGCACTACACCCAGTGGGGCGTCGGCGGCGCCGACTTCGGCGGCATGATCACCATGGACGACAAGTTCCCGCACGAGGTGCCGCCGCACTGGCTGCCGTACTTCGCGGTGGAGGACGTGGACGCCACCACGGCGAGGGCCACCGGCGCGGGCGGCGCCGCGCTCATGGAGCCCACCTCCGTGCCGGACGGCCCGCGGATCGCCGTACTGCGGGATCCGCAGGGCGCGGTGTTCGGGGTGTACCGGGCCGAGGAGGAGAGCTGAGTACATCGCCGGTTCCGTCGCCGGTTTGCATTGAAGTGCGCTCCAGCCCTTAGCGTCGTCGGCACGGACGGCCCTGAGGGGGAAGAGACATGCGGTACACACTGTTCGGCAGGACCGGTCTGCGCGTGAGCGAGCTGAGCCTCGGCGCGATGACCATGGGCGGCGATCCCGGCTGGGGCGCCGACCAGGAGACCAGCGGGAAGATCCTCGACGCCTACGCGGCGGCCGGCGGCAACTTCGTCGACACGGCCAACATCTACACCGGCGGCGACTCCGAGCGCTTCCTGGGGGAGCTGCTCGCGGGGCGGCGCGACGAGTTCGTGCTGGCCAGCAAGTACACCTGCGGGATCCGCGAGGGTGACGTCAACGCGGCGGGCAACCATCGCAAGAACCTGGTGCAGTCGGTGGAGGCGAGCCTGGACCGGCTGCGCACCGACCGGCTGGACGTGCTGTGGGTGCACGCCCGCGACCACTTCACCCCCGTGGACGAGGTGATGCGCGCGCTCGACGACCTGGTGCGCACGGGCAAGGTGCTGTACTTGGGCGTCTCGGACTGGCCCGCCTGGGAGATCGCTCAGGCCAACACCCTGGCCGAGCTTCGGGGGTGGACGGCGTTCGCCGGTTCGCAGCTGCGGTACAACCTGCTGGAGCGCACCCCCGAACGTGAACTCCTGCCGCAGGCGCGGGCGTTCGACCTGGCGGTGCTGGCCTGGGCGCCGCTCGCGGCGGGGAAGCTCACCGGGAAGTACCGGCGCGGCGAGTCCGGACGGCTGGGCTCCGGGGCGGAGGATCCGCGGGAGGAGGCGGTCGTCAGCGCCGTCCTGGAGGTCGCCGAGCAGGGCGGCTGGAGCCCGGCCCAGGTGGCCCTGGCGTGGCTGCTGGGCCGCCCCGGGAACGTGGTGCCGATCATCGCGGCCACCCGGGAGAGCCAGCTCGTGGACAACCTGGGCTGCCTCGACGTGCGTCTGGACGCCGACGCGGTGGCCCGTCTCGACGAGGCGAGCGCGGTGTCGCTCGGCTTCCCGCACGACTTTCTGCGCGACCCGCAGGTCACCCGCACCGTCTACGGCGACCGCTGGCAGGCCCTCGACGACCGGCGCTCCACCTACCGGCGCACGGTGCACGACGTGCTGTGAGCCACCCGCCGGGTGCGCTCAGGTCCGCAGGGCCTGGCTGTGCCCCTCCAGTCGGCTGAGCAACTCCCCCAGCAGCTCGGCCAGCTCACCCTGTCGCTCGCCGTCGAGCGCGGCCAGCACGGCACGCTCGTAGGCAAGCTGCTCGGGCATGATCGTGTCGACGAGGTCCCGGCCGGCGTCCGTGAGGCGGAGGTGGGCGACACGGCGGTCGCGCGTGTCGCTCCGGCGCTCCACCAGGCCGCGTTCGGTCAGCACTTTCAGGCGCTTGGTGACCGCGGCACCGGAGGAGAACGTCTCCCGGGCCAGCTCGCTCGGTGTCAGCTCGTGCCCGGTACGGCGGAGCGCGCCGAGCACGTCGAACTCCGGCCGGCTGAGCCCGGCCCGGCGCAGCGGGGCGTCCTCGGCCTGCTGGAGCAGCGCGGCACACCGGTTGACCCGGCCGATGATCTCCATGGGCCCGGTGTCGAGATCGGGCCGCACGACGTGCCACTGCCGCACGACGGCGGAAACGGTGTCGGCACCGGGGGCGGTGGCGGGGCCCGACACGGCCTGGTGCCGGGGGTCCGAGCCTGTGACGGCTTGGTGCCGGGGGCCGGGGCCCGACACGGCCTGGTGCCGGGGGTCCGAGCCTGTGACGGCTTGGTGCCGGGGGCCGGGGCCTGACGCGACCTGGTGCTGGGGGCCGGAGGCGGTCGTCGGCGCCGGGTCCGTCCCGGGCTCATGTCGGGGGCCGGAAGCAGCCGTGGGGGCGGGGCCCGACGCGGACTCGGGCTGCGGGCCGGGAGCGCTCGTGGGCGCTGGGCCCGAACCGTGCTCGCGCTCAGACCCGGAAGTGCTCGTCGGCGCCGGGTTCGTCCCGGAGTCGTGCTGAGGGACGGGGGCGGGTGCCGGGTCCGGCGGGGTGTGGTGCTCGGGGTCGGCCGGTTTCCGCCGTGCGGGATCCGCGGGGTCCCCGTGTGCCTGTCCCCCGTCCGCGGGGCGACCCTGCCTCGCCGTCATGGCCGTGCGTCCTCCGTACTCGCGTGCGCGTCCCGGGCCAGGAGGTTTCCCGGTCCGGGAGGAGTCCCTGGCGTCGTACCGTCGCGGCGAGCGTACGGTGTCCGCGCTGTTCGGACGCGACGACCCGCTCCTCGGGCAGGGCCCCGCTGCCACCACTCGCCGGACGCGGCGTCGGAGGTGAGCAGGGCGAGGGCGAGACCCCGGCCAGGACGCGCGCCCGGGCGGCGCAGGGCCGGTTGTGGGCGTACACAGCACGCGCAGGGATCCGGCCATCGTGTACAGGCCAGGTCGAGGCGCACCCGGCGTGCTCCGCCGAATGCTCCCCGTGTACACCCTTGCGCTCGCGTGCGCGCCACGTGCCGTGGGCATCGCATCCCTCGACCGACCGTCGAGCGGGGAGGTGCGCGTGCACGGACCGGCTTCGCCCGGCTGGCTGCTGGTCGCGCTGTGTGCGGCGACCGGCGCCTACTGCCTGCTGCGGACGCGCAGCGGCGTCGAGGAGCAGCGCCGGGCCGCGGGCGGCGAGGCGCTCATGGGTTTCGGCATGGCGGTGATGGCCGTACCGGCCGCGGCGTTCACCCCGCCGCGGTGGGCCTGGCCGGTGTACGCGGCGGTCTTCGGCGCCGCGGCGCTGCGGGCGCTGTGGGAGGCCCGCGGCGGCGCCCACCACCTGCACCATCTCGTCGGGGCCTCGGCGATGGTCTACATGGCGGTCGCGATGTCCGCCGCGCCGGGTGCCGGACATGGGCACGGCGGTTCCGGAGTCCCGCTGCTGACCGGTGTGTTGCTGCTGTACTTCGCCGGGTACGTCCTGGTCTCCGGGGTCCGGCTGCTGCCCGTGGCCGACCCGGCGGGCGGCCCCGTCTCCTGGGTCGACCGGCCGGAACTGGCGCGGGCCTGCCGGTTGTCGATGGGGATCGGGATGGTCGCGATGCTGCTGACGATGTGACGGCGCGCGCGGCGACCCGGCCCACGCGCGGGCCGTGTTACCCCTGTGGCCGCTGAGGCACTCGTGGTCTGCGTCACTTTGCCATGACGAGCCGTACCCCTGAGCGGTGCGCCGCTCATAGGGTGCTGCCCATGATGGTCCCCGCGGTGCTGTTGCTGCTCGGTGCCCTGACCGCCGTCGTCGCCCCCCGGCTGCTCGCCCGGGCCGACTGGCCGGACCGTGAACCGGTGGTCGCGCTGTGGGTGTGGCAGTGCGTGGTGGCGGCGGTCCTGCTGTGCTGCGCGCTGTCGATGACGCTCAGCGCGGCGGCGGCCTGGCAGGCGGTGCGCGGGCATGTCTTCGCGCCGGCGCCGCGCGCTGTCGTCGAGGCCTACGCGCTGGGCGCGACCGGCCCGTGGGCGGCGGCGACGGCGGTGACGCTCGCGTGCGCCGGGCTGTGGAGCGGGGCGATGCTGGTGCGGGAGGTCGCCCGCGCCCGGACCCGGCTGCGGCAGCGCCGGGCGGAACTGCGCTCGCAGGCACCGCTGTTGCCCGGTGAGGAGCCCACGAGCGGACGGCTCGTGGTGCTGGAGGGCGAGCGGCCCGACGCCTGGTGGCTGGCCGGCGGGGTGCCCCGACTGGTGGTCACCACGGCCGCGTTGCGGCGCCTGAAAGGGCGCCAGCTCGACGCGGTCCTCGCGCACGAGCAGGGACACGCCCGGGCGCGGCACCACTGGCTGCTGCACTGCTCGACCGCGCTGGCCACCGGGTTCCCGCAGGTCCCGGTGTTCGCGGCGTTCCGCGACGAGATGCACCGGCTGGTGGAGCTCGCCGCCGACGACATGGCCTCCCGCCGCTTCGGCCGGCTGACCACCGCGCTGGCCCTGGTCGAACTCAATGAGGACCGGGGCGTCTTCGGCCCCTCCCCCACCCCGCACGCCCATGTCCCGCAGCGCGTGCACCGGCTGCTGACGCCCCCGGACCGGCTCACGGCGGCCCGCAGGCTCCGGCTGACCGCCGCGGCCTCGCTCGTGCCGGTGATCCCGGTGCTGGTGACCCTGGTACCCGGGCTGCGGGCGCTCGGCTGAGCCGGCCCCGGGTCCGAAAGCCGCCCCCGGGTTGGCCTCGCACCCCGGGGTTCGGCGAGGATCACACCATGCACACCCGGTCCGTCGACTCCCCGCCCACCCGGTCCCCCCACCGCACGGCCGTCCGTGCCGCCCTGGCCCTGGGAGTGGTCTCGCTGCTCCTGCTGGCCCTGGTCGCGGCCGAATGGCACCCCCTGATCTCCGTCGACGGCGACATCTCACGCACCACGCACCGCTGGGCGGTCGCCGACCCCGATGTCACCCAGATCTGCCGGGTCCTCACGGACTGGGTCTGGGATCCGCTGACCATGCGCCTGCTGTGCGCGGCGGTCGCGGTATGGCTGGTGTGGCGGCGCTCGGCCTGGTGGACGGCGGTGTGGCTGGTCACCGCGTCGGCGGTGGGGACCGCCCTCCAGCAGGGCATGAAGGCGGCGATCGGCCGCGAACGCCCCGCCTGGCCCGACCCGGTCGACTCCGCGCACTACGCGGCGTTCCCCTCCGGCCACGCCCTCACGGCCACGGTGGTCCTCGGCCTCCTGCTGTGGCTCCTGCACCGCCACGGCGTCGGCCCGGCCCTGTGGCGTACGGCGGTGACGTTCGTGGCGGTCTCCGTGGCCGGCGTGGGCCTGACCCGGGTCTGGCTCGGCGTCCACTGGCCGACGGACGTCCTCGGCGGCTGGCTCCTGGGCGCGACGGTCGTCGCCCTGGCGATCGCGGCACATGCGCGATGGCGGCCGTGAGCCACTGAGCACGGCACCGGCCGTTGCGCCGCAGAGAACCGCAGAGAACCGCAGAGAGTCAAGAGAGCCAAAGAGAGCAGGAGAGAACCGAAGAGGCAGGAGTCCGCGGGCGATGTCCCCCACAGGACGGCTGTACCGCTATGTCGGCCCGGAGGAACTGCGCCGGGCGGTCGTGCCGGGAACCGGCGGCACGGTGATCCGCCGCGCGGCGGACCTCGATGCCTGGGCGGCCGAGCAGGGGGCCAAGGAGACGTACACCTTCGTCGTCGCCCCGGACGGTCTGCTGCGGCTCGCGCCCCGGCGCAGCGAGCACGTCGCCTGTGCGGGCGGCGGTGCCGTGCTCGCCGCGGGCGAGATCGGGTTCCTGCGCACACCCGACGGCCGGCAGGTGGACGAGGTCAGCAACCAGTCCACCGGCTACTGCCCCGACCCGGACTGCTGGCCGGCGGTCGCCGCCGCCCTGGAGCGGGCCGGCATCGGGCATCCCGGGGGCTTCACGCACGCGCTGCTCTTCCGCCGCTGCCCGCGCTGCCGGGAGAACAACGTGGTCCGCGAGGGCGTCTTCGTCTGTGTGTTCTGTGACGGCGACCTGCCGCGTTCCTGGAACGTGGACGTACCGGATCCGTAGCATCGACCGCATGACCGCCGCCGTGCTGTTCGACTTCTCCGGGACCCTCTTCCGCGTCGAGCCGGCCGAGTCCTGGCTGCGCGCGGTGCTCGACACGGCCGGCATCGCGCTGTCCGAGGAGGAGCTGGTGCGGACGGCCCGGGCGCTGGAGTCGGCCGGGGCGCTGCCGGGCGGGGCCGCGCCCGTGCGGATGCCCGAGGAGGTGGCCGGTCTGTGGTGGGTGCGGGACAAGAGCGCCGAGCTGCACCGGGCCGCCTACACCGGGCTCTCCCGTCAGGTGAGGCTGCCCGATCCGGCCCTGCACGACGCGCTGTACGACCGGCACATGACGCCGGCCGCCTGGGCGCCGTACCCGGACGCCGGGGCGGTGCTGAGCGCGCTGCGGGAGCGGGACGTGCGGGTGGGGGTGGTGAGCAACATCGGGTGGGATCTGCGGCCGGTGTTCCGTGCGCATGGCCTGGACGCGTTCGTCGACACCTACGCGCTGTCGTTCGAGCACGGTGTGCAGAAGCCGGACGTGCGGCTGTTCAGCACGGCGTGCGAGGCGCTCGGTGCCGATCCGGCCGGGACGCTGATGGTGGGCGACGACCGGCGGGCGGACGGCGGGGCGGCGGCGCTGGGCTGCGCGGTGCATTTCGTCGACCATCTGCCGGCCGCGCAGCGGCCGGACGGTCTGCGCCCGGTGCTGGATCTGGTGGGCTGAGCCCGCCCTGGAGGCCGATGCCGGAGGCCGGCCGACGCGCACGGCCACCCGCGCGAAAGGCGCCTGAGGCCACCATCAGGGGGAAAGCGCGCCCACTCTGGACGATCCCCCGCGTCGCCCAGAGCGGGCGGCAGCCCGGAGCACCTCCGTCCGGAGGCGGCCGGGATGCGTTGAGTATAGTTGGCTGGCAGCCAGTCAACGCAGGAGTTCCAGCATGTCCCCGCGCAGCGCCTCGGTCAATGAAGAATTGCGGCGGCGTTCCCGGGAGCGGCTCCTGCAGGCGGCTCTCGAACTGGTCGGCGAGCGCGGCTACGAGGCGACGACACTCGGCGACATCGCGGACCGGGCGGGCTCGGCGCGCGGCCTGGTGTCGTACTACTTCCCGGGCAAGCGCCAGCTGGTGCAGTCGGCGGTGCACCGGCTGATGCACCGCACGCTGGAGGAGGCGCTGGAGCGGGAGCCGCGCACCGAGGACGGCGGGGAGCGGATGGCCCGGGCCATCGACGCGATCCTGGGGCTGGCCCGCGACCGTACGGTGCTGATGCGCCAGCACATGGCCGGGCTGCTCCAGGCGGAGGGTTTCGTGCCGTGTCCGGAGCAGCGGCGGCTGGCCGAGCTGCTGCGGGACACGGTGGTGCGGCACGGGTCGCGGGACGCCGACACCGACTACCCGATGCTGCGCTCACTGCTGATGGGCGCGGTCTACGCGATCGTCCTGCCGAACGCGGGCATGCCGGTCGCCTCCATGCGCGCCGAGCTGTTCGCGCGCTACCGGCTCGACTGGGAGCAGGGGGTCCCGCCGGACGCCGGGGCGCCCGGCGGGACCTGTGAGACGGACCTGTCGCGTTTCTTCGCGACGGGAGGGTCCGGCGGGACTCAGTCGAAGTAGTCCGGCTGGGTCTGGACGTTCAGCTCACGCAGCCGGACGCGCTCCGCCGGTTGCGTGCGCCGGTCGTGCAGCTTCAGCACGTCGAGGCCCTTGGCGATGTCGTTCGAGTAGATGTAGCCGTTGTAGTAGTACGCCGACCAGGAGCCGGCCGTGGTGAGCCGCTCGGTGTTGACCGGGCCGCGCTCGAAGTAGGCGATCTCCTTGGGGTGCGCGGAGTCGGTGAAGTCCCAGACGGAGACACCGCCCTGGTACCAGGCCTGGACCATCAGGTCCTTGCCCTTGACCGGGATCAGCGAGCCGTTGTGGGCCACGCAGACCTCCGTGGGCCCCTGGTGGCGGTCGATCTTGAAGTAGCTGCGGAAGACGAGCTTGCGCTTGTCGCCCTTGCCGACGATGTCGTAGACGCCGTCGGCGCCCCGGTTGGGGCCGATCTCCGCGGTGCAGGTGGCCGCGCCTCCGCCGCCCAGCTCGTCGGTGAAGACGACCTTGTTCGCCTTCAGGTTGAAGGTCGCCGAGTGCCAGAACGCGAAGTTGACGTTGTCCTGGACACGGTCGATGACCTTCGGGTTCTCCGGGTCCTTGATGGAGAACAGGATGCCGTCGCCCATGCAGGCACCGGCGGCGAGGTCCTTCTCCGGGAGCACCGTGATGTCGTGGCAGCCGGTCGTCTTGGAGACACCCGGGTTGGTGGGGCCGCCCGGGTTGCCGCCGCCGTCCGGGCCCTCACCGGGGAAGAGGACGGGGAAGCCGACGACCGCCGCCTTCTCCGGGGCGTAGCGCGGGACCTTGATGACCGAGATGCCGTCGTGCGGGGGCTGGCAGTCGGGGTAGGCCGCGTTGGGCGAGTAGGAGGAGACGTAGATGTAGACGTTGCGGCGCTCGGGCACCAGCGTGTGGGTGTGCGAGCCGCAGGCGGTCTCGACGGCGGCGACGTACTTCGGGTTCGCCTTGTCGCTGATGTCGAAGACCTTCATGCCCTCCCAGGAGGACTTCTCGGTCGCGGGCTGCGTGGTGCTGTTGCAGCTGCTGTCGCTGCGCGAGGAGTCGGTGGACAGGAAGAGCAGGTTGCCGGAGACGGAGATGTCGTTCTGCGAGCCCGGGCACAGGACCTGCGAGACGGTCTTCGGGGACTTCGGGTCGCTGATGTCGAAAATGCGGAAGCCGTCGTAGTTGCCGGCGAAGGCGTACTTGCCCTGGAAGGCCAGGTCCGAGTTGGTGCCGGGCAGGACGTCCTTGGGGACGTTCACGACGTGCTCGATGTTGGCGGAGTGGACGATCTCGTCCTTGCCGGGTATCTCGCCCTCGGCGATGGCCTCGGCCGCCTCGGCGCGCGCGTCCTGGGACACCTCCCGTTCCACGGCGGGACCGTCCCCCGGGTCGGGGGTCGCGGCCGCCGGGGCCGCCGTGAGGAGCGCGGCCAGCAGCCCGGCACAGGCCGTGGCAACTCCCAGCCGTCTGCGCCGCGTTCGGGGATCGTTCAACAGGGTCACTGCATCCTCCCTTGTTGCCGTTCACGAGGAACGGTTCACGGTCCTCCGAAGTATCGTCTTCATCATGCACAGATCAATAGTCGGCAACGCACTCGTAATGAAGGTTTTTGATCAGTAGGACACGGACACCGTGCCAGAACGGTCTTGAATCGTTCACTCTTCGTCAGGTCCGCACCGCTATGCAACTCGCCCGTTCCAGGAGGTCGTTGTGCCGTTCCGCCGCGTGCCCCTCGCCGTCGCCGCCTCGTTGCTCGTCCTCGCGGTGGCGGGCTGTGACTCCGGGTCGGACACCGAGTCGGGTGCGGCGAGCGGTCCTTCGGTGATCGCGCCGGGCAAGCCGGGCGAGGACAACCGCACCCTGTCCGCACAGGACGCGGCCGCGCAGCGCGCCGAGGACGACACCCCCAACTCCGCCGACGTCTCCTTCGTCCGCATGATGATCGAGCACCACACCCAGGCACTGGAGATGACCGAACTCGCTCCCGCGCAGGCGAAGTCGGCGAAGGTCGAGGCACTCGCCGCCCGGATCGCGGCCGCGCAGGGGCCGGAGATCGAGGCCATGAAGGGCTGGCTGACCGCGCACGGCAAGAGCGAGAGCCCTGCGGGCGGGGCGCACGACCACGCCGCGATGCCCGGCATGGCGACCGAGGCGCAGATGAAGGAGCTGCGGGCGGCGCGCGGAGCGGCGTTCGACCAGCTCTTCCTGACCCTGATGATCACCCATCACGAGGGCGCCCTGACCATGGCGGCGGACATCAAGGCGCAGGGGAACAACATCCGCGTCGAGGAGATGGCGGACGACGTGGTCGCCCAGCAGACGGCGGAGATCACCCGGATGCGGTCGATGCTGTGAAGTCGCCGCGACGGTGTTCGACGTGACGTCAGCAGATGTGGGTCTTGGTGCGCGCTCTGACGTCAGCGCCGTGCGTGACGCGGCGTCAGCAGTCCCGCGTCACGGGCCTGCGCGATCAGGCGCAGGGACCTGCGGCGGCTGTGGCCGGTCGCGCACATGACCGCCAGGACGGGGTCGACGCCCTCCTCCTGGGCGGCGCGGTACTCCTGTGCGATCAGCCACCGCCCCTCGGCGCCGCGCGGCCAGGCGGGACGGGCACGCCGCGCACCGGCGGGCACGCCGACACACGGTTCCTCGTCGTCGGCGTACGGGGCGGGCTGCCCGCACGCCTCGAACAGCGGCGCCTCGATCCAGTCCGCCAGCACCGCCAGGTCGACGAGGGACAGGGCCGGCTGGGCCCGGACGTCCTCGATGGAGACACAGCCCGCGGAGACGACGGCGAGCATCTCCACCCGCGCCCCGTCGGGGAACGCCAGCCGCACGGTGAACCAGGAGGTGGTCTCCCCGTCCTCCCGCACTTCCCACGCGGGCCACACCGACACCGTGCCGTCCTCGGCCCGGCGGTCGGAAAGATTAAGGAACGATGCTTCTAGCACACACGCAACGTAACCGCATGATCACATCCCATACGAAGGGACACGCAACGCCGAAGACGCGCACACCCTGTCAGCGCAGCGGCCGCGGTGCGATGCTGGAAGCACCAGTGATCTGCTCCGACCTGCGGGGAAGGGGTTCGGCCGTGCTGCGTGTCGCCGTCGTCGGCTCCGGGCCGAGTGGGGTCTACACCGCCCAGGGCATCGTCCAGCAGGACCCCGAGGTCCTCGTCGACGTCCTGGACCGGCTGCCGTGCCCGTACGGGCTGGTGCGGTACGGCGTCGCCCCGGACCACGAGAAGATCAAGTCGCTCCAGCAGAACCTGCGGACGGTCCTGGAGCACGAGCGGGTACGGTTCCTCGGCGGAGTGCGCGTGGGGGCGGGCGGGGTGCCCGTCGAGCGGCTGCGGGAGCTGTACCACGCGGTCGTGTACTGCGTGGGCGCCGCGGCCGACCGACACCTGGGGATCCCGGGTGAGGAGCTGCCGGGCAGCTGGTCGGCGACGGAGTTCGTAGCCTGGTACAGCGCCCACCCGGACGCCGTGGCCGACGGCTACCTCTTCGGCGCCCGCTCGGCCGTGGTGATCGGCGTGGGCAACGTGGCGGTGGACGTCACCCGCATCCTCGCGCGCGGCGCGGCGGAGCTGAGCCCCACCGACATGCCGCAGGCGGCGCTGACCGCGCTGACCGCGAGCGAGGTCACCGAGATCTCCATGGTGGGGCGGCGCGGCCCCTCCCAGGCCCGCTTCACCACCAAGGAGCTGCGCGAACTGGGCACCCTGCCGGACACCGATGTGATCGTCGACGAGGCGGAGCTGGCGCTCGATCCGGCGTACGCCGATCCGTCCGGGCTGCCGGCGCCGCAACGCCGCAACATCGAGGTGCTGCGCGGCTGGGCGGCCCTGCCGCCCCGCGGTGCGCGGCGCCGCATCCGGCTGCGGTTCTTCCTGCGGCCGGTCGAGCTGGTGGCGGACGGCGGCCGGGTGGGCGCGGTGCGCTTCGAACGGACCGCGCCGGACGGGCACGGCGGCGTGACGGGCACCGGCCGCCACGAGGACGTCGCGGCTCAGCTGGTGCTGCGGTCGGTGGGCTATCGCGGGGTGCCGCTGGAAGGCCTGCCGTTCGACGCCGAGCGGGGCACGGTGCCGCATCTGGCGGGGCGGGTGCTGCGCGAGAGCGAGGTCGCGCCGGGCGAGTACGTGGCGGGCTGGATCAAACGCGGCCCGACCGGTGTGATCGGCACCAACCGGCCGTGCGCGAAGGAGACGGTGACGTCCCTGCTGGAGGACGCCCCCGCCCTCGTACGGCGGGAACTGCCCGGTGATCCGCTCACGCTGCTGCGGGCCGCCGGAGCGGAGCCGGTCGAGTGGGCGGGGTGGTGTGCCATCGAGCGGGCGGAGGCGGCGCTCGGAGCGTCGCTGGGCAGGAGTGTGGTGAAGCTGCCCGACTGGGAGTCGCTCCTGACCGCCGCGCACGACAGCGCACCGTGACGGGCGCGGGAGGCGGCGCACCCGGCCGCCGCCCGCCGAGGGCGGGACACACAGCGGCAACACCGCGGAAATCAACAAACTGTTCAAGCGGCTTACGGTCTCGCCCATGACCACAACCGCACCCGTCCACCCGGTCGACGAAGTCCCGCCGGTACGCCGGCTCGCCGCCTTCGGTCTCCAGCACGTGCTGGCGATGTACGCGGGCGCGGTGGCCGTGCCGCTGATCGTGGGCGGTGCGATGCGACTGCCGCCCGCCGACCTGGCGTATCTGATCACCGCCGACCTGTTGGTGTGCGGGATCGCCACGCTCATCCAGTGCGTGGGTTTCTGGCGCTTCGGCGTGCGCCTGCCGATCATGCAGGGCTGCACATTCGCCGCGGTGTCGCCGATGGTGCTCATCGGGACGACGGGCGGGGGGCTGCCCGCGATCTACGGCTCGGTGATCGTCGCGGGCCTGGCGATCATGCTGCTCGCGCCGGTGTTCGGCCGCCTCCTGCGTTTCTTCCCGCCGCTCGTCACCGGCACGGTGATCCTGATCATCGGTGTCTCGCTGCTTCCGGTCGCGGGGAACTGGGCCGCGGGCGGTGTCGGCGCGAAGGACTTCGGGGAGCCGAGGAACCTGGCGCTCGCCGCGTTCGTGCTGGCGGTGGTGCTGGGCGTGCAGCGGTTCGCGCCGGCGTTCCTCAGCCGGGTCGCGGTGCTGATCGGCATCGTGGTGGGCCTGGCGGTCGCCGTCCCCTTCGGCTTCACGGACTTCGGCGGGGTCGGCGAGGCCGACTGGGTCGGCGTCAGCACGCCCTTCCACTTCGGCACCCCCGTCTTCGAGGCGTCGGCGATCATCTCGATGCTGGTCGTGGCGCTGGTCTGCATGACCGAGACCACGGGTGACTTCATCGCGGTCGGGGAGATGACCGGGCGGAAGGTCGAGCCGCGCTCGCTCTCCGACGGACTGCGCGCCGACGGTCTGTCGACGGTGCTCGGCGGTGTCTTCAACACCTTCCCCTACACGGCGTACGCGCAGAACGTGGGCCTGGTCGGTATGACCCGGGTGCGCAGCCGCTGGGTCGTCGCCGCGGCCGGCGGCATGCTGGTGCTGCTCGGTCTGCTGCCCAAGCTGGGCGCGGTCGTGGCGGCGATCCCGGCACCCGTGCTCGGCGGCGCGGGCCTGGTGATGTTCGGGACGGTCGCGGCGAGCGGCCTGCGCACCCTCGCGGAGGTCGACTTCCAGGGGAACCACAACCTGACGGTGGTGGCCGTGTCGGTGGCGGTGGGCGTGCTGCCGGTGGGCGTGCCGACGGTCTACGAGAAGTTCCCGGAGTGGTTCCAGACGGTGATGAGCAGCGGCATCAGCGCGGGCTGTGTGACCGCGATCGTGCTGAACCTGCTGTTCAACCACCTCCCCGCGAAGACCGGTCCGGAGCCGGCCGCGGACGGGTACCGGCACTCCGCCTGAGCGCGCCCGAAGGCCGGTCCGGCGGCGGCCGGGGCCCTTCCGGCGGCACGGTCACCGCGCAACGCGGTCGACCCCGGCAGGGTGGTCAGTCCAGCAGCACGGTCGGCCCGGCGTCACGGCCGGTCCAGCGGGGCCGTCAGCCCGGCAGCACGGTCGGTCCAACAGGGCCGTCAGTCCGGCGTCACGGTCGGTCCGGCAACAGGTCGGTCCGGCGAGGCGGCCGGCCCGGCACCCCGGTCAGTCCAGCAGCGCGGTCCGCTCGGGCGAGCGCCGGTAGATCCCGTCCTGACGGTCCAGGTGGTGCAGGTCGACCAGATAGCGGCGCAGGGTCACATGGTCGACCTCGCCGCCCTCGCACCAGGCACGGAGCCGGTCGTCGACCTCCCGCTCGGAGTACTCCCGGCCGGCCTCGAAGCTGCGGTCCGCGAGGTGGCCGAGGACGAGCTTCTTCCGTTCCCACCGGGACGGCAGGCGCACGAGCCGTCCGTCGCTGAGGAACGTCCGCAGCAGCGTCTCGACCTGTTCGTCCCCCGTGCCGTGGTCCCGCCTCGGTCCGGCCGCGGCGGCCTCGCGGGCCAGGGCGCGGAACCGGTCGTACGCCACCGCGAGTCCGCCGCCCTCCGAGGTCACGACGCCGCGGTCCTCGAGCCTGCGCAGCGCGCCGAGGGCGTCCTTCGTCGGCAGGCCGGTGCGCTCGACGACCTCGGTGGCGCTCGCGGCGCCCAGCGCGACGGCGGCGAAGGCGCGCACCCGGGTCTCGTCGGCGAGCAGGCCGACCACGTCGTCGGAATTCATCCGTCCCTCCAGGGCTGGGGTCACGATCGGCGTGACGCTACCGCCGCCACCGCCGCCCCGCCTCCGTATTTCCGTGCGCGGCCGGAGCACCCGCACCGGCCGCACACCCCTGACGAGACCTCAACTCGTCGTGCAGGCGACTCCGTTGAGCGTGAAGGAGCCGGGTGCGGCGCTGTTCCCGGTGTGGTTCGCCTGATAGCCGATGGTGACACTGGCGTTCGGTGCGAGCGTGCCGTTGTACGTCGCGTTGGTGGCGGTCACCGCGCCGGAGGCCGGGCTGTACGTGGCGCCCCAGCCGTTGGTGATGGTCTGCCCGGCGGGCAGGGTGAAGCCGAGCCGCCACCCGGCGACCGTGGAGGTACCGGTGTTGGTGATCGTCACCGAGGCGGTCAGGCCGGTGCTCCAGGCGTTGGTGGACGCGGTCACCTTGCAGGGGCCGGCGGGCGGCTGGGGCGTGGGACCGCCGCCGGAGGCCAGGCCGAAGAAGGTGATGACACGGTCGGCCATGTCCCAGGTGTACAGGTTGTGCCCGACGCCCTGGAGGCTGATGGCCTCCACGGGAGCCTGGTCGCCGGTGCCGCCGTAGCGGGTGCGGGTCCAGCCGGACTGCGGCGTGTCGGTGGCGGCCGGGGTCTGGCCGAGGCCCCGTACGTTGGTCCACTGCTTGATCTGCTCACCGAAGTTGGGATAGCGCAGCACGTCGTCCTCGCTACCGTGCCACACCTGCATGCGGGGGCGCGGCCCGGTGTACCCGGGGTAGGCGCCGCGCACGAGGTCGCCCCACTGCTGCGGGGTGCGGACGACGGTCCCGCCCGCGCAGGCGCTGTTCCACTCGGAGCCGTCGGTGGTGGCGAAGCAGCCGAAGGGGACCCCGGCGAAGGCGGAGCCCGCCGCGAACACGTCCGGGTAGTCACCGAGCAGGACGTTGGTCATCATCGCCCCGGAGGAGATGCCGGTGGCGTACACGCGCGCGGTGTCGGCGGAGTACGTGGACGTCACCCAGTCGATCATCGACTTGATGCCGACGGGGTCGCTGCCGCCGCCGCGCCGCAGCGCCTGCGGCGAGGAGACGTCGAAGCACTTGCTGGCCCGTGTGACGGACGGGTAGATCACCACGAACTTGTGGCGGTCGGCGAGCTGGGCGTACGGGGTCCCGGAGTGCATGGCGGGTCCCGAGCCACCGCACCAGTGGACGGCGACGAGGACGGCCGGGCGGGCGGGCAGGGCGTCCGGCGCGTACACGTACATCTGGAGGTTGCTGGGGTTGGCACCGAAGCCGGTGACCTCGGTGAGGGTCGCGGCGGGGACCGCCGCTTCGGGCGCCTCGGGGCGGGCGGAGGCGGCGGGGGCGGACAGGAGGGCGCCGGTGAGGAGGAACACCAGCACCGCGAGGACCGAACGCAGCGTTTTCCTGGTGGAGTCGGGGGTCGGCACGCTGCTCCCTTCTGATGACGGCTCGTCGGCTGGGAAGGCGGCGAAGGTCCGTGTGCGCGGGGTCGGCATCGACTCCCCTCTCGCTCGGGGCCCGGGCGGGTGGGCCGGGCACAGGAGAAGCGTCCGTCGCATGGTGGCATGCACATGCCCTTCATGGAAGCGCTCCCACACGACCTTCGGGAAGCCCTTGCCATTCCACCGGTGTGGCCGAATGTCGTCTACGCAAAGCGTTGACTAGAAAGCGCTTGCCCCCTACGGTCCGTTCAACAGTGTGACCGAGCCGCTCACCCGGAACCACAAAAGGCCGCACCGCTCGCGCACGATGTTCAACACCACGCACATCGTTCAGATATGCGATCAATATCGCCCTGCCGAAGGGACGCACCCGCATGCGCACACGTCCCCCGCGTACACACCCGCAAAGATCCGCTCCGGCGGCCACGTCCGTCACCTGACCGGCGACGGACGGCGACGACCTCGGTGGAGCCGCTACCGAGGTGTCCCGCGTCAGAACGTGCGCGAAGCCGCCGCACCTCCGGGCCCGCCGGGCCGGCCGTCGCTCCGGTGACGTCCGGCACGGGTACCGCAAAGCTCTGATCGCCCCCACGACAGAAGGAGACGGGACATGTCTTCTGCGACACGATCGCGTGCCCGCCGGCGCGCGCTGACCGGAGCCGTGGCCACCCTCGGCCTTTCGGTTGGCATGATCATGACTACAGGCGCGGGACCGGCGAACGCCGCCACCTGGCCGTCCGCCTCCGGCAGCCAGCCGGTCACCTCGACGATCAACCTCACCAGCTCGAAGGACTACGGGATGCTGCGCCTGTACGGCAGCGGCCCCCTGGGCACCGGGGACCAGTCCGAGGACCAGAAGCCGATCCTGACGCTCGCGAACGGCGTGACGCTCAAGAACGTGATCATCGGCGCGCCCGGCGCCGACGGCATCCACTGCCTGGGCAGCTGCACGCTGCAGAACGTCTGGTGGGAGGACGTCGGCGAGGACGCCGCGACCTTCCGCGGCGGCAACGGCACGACGTACAACGTCGTCGGCGGCGGCGCCAAGAAGGCGAGCGACAAGGTCTTCCAGCACAACGGCGGCGGCACGGTGAACATCTCCAACTTCGCCGTGCAGGAGTTCAAGACCTTCTACCGCTCCTGCGGCGACTGCTCCACGTCGTACACGCGCAAGGTCAACCTCAACACCATCGAGGTGACCGGCACGGGCTCCACCGCGCGGATCGTCGGCATCAACGTCAACCGCAACGACGTGGCCACGCTGCGGAAGATCACGATCCTCAACGACTCCGGCCGCAAGGTCATCCCCTGCCAGAAGTACAACAACAACACGGCGGCGGGCGTCGGTCCGGACAGCACGAACTGCCTGTACAGCACCTCGGACATCACCTACAGGTGACCGGGCCGGGGCCGACCGGAGCCGGACGGCCCAGGTCGGCCCCGGTGACGGCGCCCGATGACGCGCCCCGGTGAAGGGGTCCGATGAAGAGGGCCCCGGTGAAGGCGGCCGTACGAAGCGTCCCCCCCACGGCGCTTCGCACGGCCGCCGTGTCATGTCCGCTCCTCCCGCGGGGGGGCAGCGTGCTCGCCACCTCGCTCTGGTACCGCGCGTACGCGGCCCGCAGCGCGGAGCCCGGCCAGTCGGCGGGAAGGAGTTCCGCGGCCGTACCGGGTTGGCCGGAAGGTGGCGCGATCCGCGGACGGCGGCGGCGCGGGGGGCTCGCCGGCGCCCGTGCGTCACCGTTCGATTCCGCTTCGTTGTCAGTGGCGTGGTGCAGACTCGTGATCAGTTGGCACTTCTGGCACTTCGTCCGGGGGAGGACAACGTGTTCACGGGGATCGACGAGGTCGATTGGGCCTCGCTGCGGCACGCGTACGGCAGCGCGCGGGACGTGCCCGGCTGGCTCAGGGGACTGGCCTCCGCGGAGCCGGCTGAGCGGGCGGACGCGCTGGACCGCCTGTACGACGCGGTGCACGACCAGGGAAGGGTGTACGACTCGACGCTCGCCTGCGTTCCGTTTCTGCTCGCGCTGGCCGCCGACGAGCGGGTGCGGGAGCGGGGCGGGCTCGTCGAGCTGCTGGTGAGCATCGGGGGCGACGCGGACACCGGCGCGGCGGCGGTCCGTTCGGGTGCGGAGCTCTTCACCCGGCTGGCCGGGGACCCGGACGCGGAGGTGCGGCGGGCCGCGGCGGGGGCGGCCGTCCGGTTCCTCGACGCACCCGCGCGCGTGCTCGCCCTGTTGCGGGAGCGGCTGGCCGTCGAGCGGGACGACCGGTTGGTCATCGCCCTCGTCGAGAACCTCGGCCACTTCGTACGGCACCACCCTGCGCGGCCCGACGAGGCCCTGGAGCTGCTGGCCGCGCGGAGCCGTCCGCCGCACGGCCCCGGGCCGAGACTCGCCGCGCTGGGCCAGCTCGCCGTCTGCGCGCCGGAGCTCCTTCCGGCCGACCTGGTGACGACCGTCGTCGGCCTCGTCGCGGAGCGCTCCGCACGCCGTCCGGCTCCCGAACCCGCCCCGGCCGGTGCCACCCTCGCCGACCGCTTACGGCGGCTGCGCCCCTCCGACGAGGAAGGCGCGCTTCTGCTGCGCAGCCTGCACACCGCGCTCGGCGACCGTCTGCCCGAGCGGACCGCCCTGCTGCACGGCCAGTTGACGAGCCCGGCCGCGACCGACCGGTGCACCGGGGTGTGGCTGAGCGCCTCGCTGCTGCGCGAATGGCGCGGCGACCACAGCGCCACGGTGGCCGGGCTGGGCGAGCAATTGAAGGAGGACGACGGCCGGTTGCGCGACGCGGCCGTCTCCGTCCTCACCGGCCTGTTCGCGCTGGCCGCCCCGGCCGCCGACCCCCTGCACACCCTCGTGGCCTCGCGGCCCGACCTGTGGACCCGGCTGTGGCGGCGCGAGGTGCCCGCCCTGGGCGTCGCGGTGCAGGCCCTGGCAAGGAGCGGTGACCGACGGGCGGTACCGGTGCTGGCCGAGCTGCTGACGAGACCGGTGGTGCCCCGGGATCTGGGGTCGGTCGTCGGTCACCTGGGTGCTGCGGCGGCCCCGCTGGCACCGGCCCTGCGCCGGGCGCTGGCCGCCGTCGCGCCCGACTCCGCCGACGCGGCGGCACGGGCCACGCCGCTGCTGCGGGCGGTGGGTGACCTGCGTGACGCCGCGGCCGTGCCCGAGGTGCTGCGCCTGCTGGACGCGGTTCGGTCCGCGCGCGGGGAGCGGCTGACGAGGGCCGCGCTCGGTGCCCTGGGCGCCCTCGGGTCCGCCGCGCGGGAGGCCGTGCCCGCACTGCGCGCCCTCCTGGACGGCGCGTACGGGCTCGACGCGGCGGACGCCCTGTGGGCCGTCGAGGGCGACGCGTCCGCCGTCCTGCCGGTGCTGCTGCGGGAGCTGACCGCCCGGAGCGCGAGCCGGCGCGCCCGCACCGCGCAGAGACTGGCCCCGCTCGGCGCCGCGGCCCGCCCCGCGCTGCCCGCGCTGCGCCGCATGGCC
>NZ_BQUN01000112.1:198544-234190 GCF_026008495.1 Streptomyces sp. A012304 | reverse complement strand
GCGCTCTGGCCCGGATCACCGGGGAGGTGGAGCCCGCCGTCGCCGGGGTGCTGCGGACCGCCTGGGCGGAGGACACCTCGGCCCGGCTCGCGCTCGCGAGATCCCTCACGGCGCTCGGAGCCGCCGCCGCGCCGCTGCGGGACCTGGCCGAAAGAGAACTCGCCGCGCCCCGCCGCCACTTGGCACGACCGCGTGGGCACGGCAGCCATGACATTCCCAGGGACGAGGAGCTGGTGCGGCTGTGCCGGGAGCTGATGGAGAGGCGGTGAGCAGCGGACAAAAGAAGAGGGCGAGAAGTGGGGAGCGGTGGAGAGGGGTGGGCGGCCCGCCGTCCCTGTCCCCGTGGCCTCACCCCGCGTGCCTGCCCCACAGCGCGTCGAACCGCGCCCAGTCCGCGTCCCACTGCTCCACGCGTCGGCGTTCCAGGCGTCCCCGCAGGACGCGGCCGCCGGCGTAGGGCAGGGTCGCCGCTCCCACGCCCGCGAGTCCGCCGACCAGCGAGGCGCGGAGGCGGGCCTGGGCGGCGGTGGCGGGCCGGGTGACCAGGCGGCCCTGGCGGTCCGTCCAGACGGTGACGCCGGTGCCGGCGGCGCTGCCGGGGCTGACCCGGATCTGACCGGTGTGGGTGGAGCCGTCGGGGCCGGTCCAGCCGACCTTCGCCCACACTTGGTCGCCGCTGGCGGCGCCGGGCCGCGCGGCGGGCTTCCCGGGGGCCCGCTCGGTCAGCCGTCCGGCGACGGGACGCCACTCGGTGCGCTCCCGCGCCAGGCCCTGTTCCACGGACCGGGAGGTCGCCCAGCCGGCCAGGACCCCGACGAGGACCGTCAGCGCCCAGGCGCCGAGCAGGACCCAGGCCTCCACCGTGTCGGCGCGACGCTTGAGCGGATTGCGTCGCCAGCGCCACAGCCACACCTTCGGACCACGGAACGCCATCGAAGGCTTCCTCCTCATGAGCGCGTGAACATCCTGGCCGCACTCCCATACGCGGCGGGCGGTCCGGATGCTCAGGACGAGTCCTTCGCCTCGACGGTCCCACGGGCCCCGCGCCCCGCGCAGGCGTCCCGCCGAACGTGGCCGACATCCGGCGGTGCCGGGCCGCCCTCGCCGCTGTGACCTGCGGCGACCGCGTTTGCGGGGGTGACTGTCAGTGGCGGGGTGCACACTGGCCGGTGCTGAGACAAAGACGTCCCGGAGGTGATCGGCATGACCGAGGTACTGCTCGCCGTAGGCACACGCAAAGGCCTGTTCATCGGGCGCGGGCGCGGCGGCGCCTGGGAGTTCGACGCGTCGCCCTACTTCAACGCACAGGCGATCTACTCGGTCGCCATCGACACCCGCGGCGACCGCCCGCGTCTCCTCGCCGGCGGTGACAGCGCGCACTGGGGACCCTCGGTGTTCCACTCCGACGACCTGGGCCGGACCTGGACCGAACCGGCCAAACCGGCCGTCAAGTTCCCGCCGGACACGGGCGCTTCGCTGGAGCGGGTGTGGCAGTTGCACCCGGCGGCCGCCGAGCCGGACGTGGTGTACGCGGGCACCGAACCGGCCGCGCTGTACCGCTCCGAGGACCGCGGGGAGAGTTTCGAGCTGGTCCGCCCGCTGTGGGAGCACCCGACGCGTTCGCAGTGGATGCCGGGCGGTGGCGGCGAGGGGCTGCACACCGTGCTCACCGACCACCGCGACCCGCGTGCCGTGACGGTCGCGGTGTCGACGGCCGGCGTGTTCCGCACCACCGACGGCGGCGCGAGCTGGACGCCCTCCAACTCCGGGGTGTCTGCGGTGTTCCTGCCGGATCCGAACCCGGAGTTCGGCCAGTGCGTGCACAAGGTCGCGCGGGACGCGGCCGACCCCGACCGCCTCTACCTCCAGAACCACTGGGGCGTGTACCGCAGCGACGACGCGGGCGCGCGGTGGACGGACATCGGCGAAGGGCTGCCCTCCACCTTCGGCTTCGCCGCCGCCACGCATCCCCGTCGCGGCGACACGGCGTACGTCTTCCCGATCACCGCCGACGCTGACCGGGTCCCCGCCGACCGCCGCTGCCGGGTGTTCCGTACGGCGGACGCGGGCAGGAGCTGGGAGCCGCTCACGGCGGGGCTGCCGCAGGAGGACCACTACGGCACCGTGCTGCGCGACGCGCTGTGCACGGACGACGCGGACCCGGCGGGCGTCTACTTCGGCAACCGCAACGGCGAGGTGTTCGCGTCGGCCGACGACGGCGACAGCTGGCGGCAGTTGGCCTCACATCTGCCGGACGTGCTCTGTGTGCGGGCCGCGGTGGTCGGATGAGGCCACCGGGGGGACCGTCGGGCCTTGGCCACCGGTTGATCACCGCCGCTGGTACGGCAGTAGGGTGACGCCCGTGGCACCACGACCCTTGCATGAAATCGTCGAACCGGGCTGGGCGAAGGCCCTGGAACCCGTGGCCGGACGTATCGCCGCGATGGGCGACTTCCTGCGCGCGGAGATCGCCGCGGGACGCACCTATCTCCCCGCCGGGCAGAACGTCCTGCGGGCCTTCCAGCAGCCCTTCGACGACGTCCGCGTCCTGATCGTCGGGCAGGACCCGTACCCGACGCCGGGTCACGCGGTGGGCCTGTCGTTCTCGGTCGCGCCGGACGTACGGCCGTTGCCCGGCAGTCTGATCAACATCTACCGGGAGCTCCACACCGACCTGGGTCTGCCCCAGCCGTCCAGCGGCGACCTGACGCCGTGGACGCAGCAGGGCGTGCTGCTGCTCAACAGGGCGCTCACCACGGCCCCGCGCAAGCCGGCGGCGCACCGGGGGAAGGGCTGGGAGGAGGTCACCGAGCAGGCGATACGGGCGCTGGCTGCGCGTGGCAAGCCCTTGGTGTCCATCCTGTGGGGGCGTGACGCGCGCAATCTGCGTCCGCTGCTGGGCGACCTGCCGTCGGTGGAGTCCGCGCACCCCTCCCCCATGTCGGCCGACCGTGGCTTCTTCGGTTCGCGGCCCTTCAGCCGGGCCAACGACCTGCTGATCCGCCAGGGTGGTCAACCGGTGGACTGGCGCCTGCCATGACCGCCCCCGCGGGCGCGGAGCACGCCGAGGGCTTCCTCGCCGTGGACTCGGGCGGCTCCGGCCTGCGGGTCGCCGTCGGAACCGCCGCGCGGGGCACGGCGCGGCGGCGGTCGTCGAAGGTGCCGGTGCGCACCGGCTCGCGGGGCGTGGACCCGGAGCACCTCATGGAGCAACTGACCCCTCTGGTCAGGGCGTTGACGGCGGAGACCGGGATCCGTCCGGCCACGGCGGTCGTCGGCGCCGCGGGGTTCAGCACCCTGGGCGACGCTCTGCGCGCCGAGCTGCCGGGCGCCCTGGCGCGGGAGTTCGGTGTCCGCAGGACCGTCCTCGCCGCCGACGCCGTGACCGCCTACGCCGGTGCGCTCGGATCGAGGCCGGGTGCCGTGGTGGCCGCCGGCACCGGTCTGATCGCGATCGGCACGGATTTGACGACCTGGCGCCGGGCCGACGGCTGGGGCCATCTGCTGGGCGACTGCGGCGGCGGCGCCTGGATCGGCCGGGCCGGCCTGGAGGCCGCCCTGCGCGCGTACGACGGCCGCGCCGGCGGCTCCGGCGCGCTTCTGGCGGGCGCCGAGGAGCAGTTCGGGCCGCTGCCCGGGCTGCCGGGCCTGTTCTACCCGCGCCCGGACCGCGCGGCCGTCCTCGCCTCCTTCGCGCCCCGGGTCGCCGCCTGCGCGCCGGGCGACCCGGTCGCCGCGGACATCCTGCGGACGGCGGCCCGGCACATGGCCGACTCGGCGGCCGCCGTCTGCCCCGCGGACGGCGAACCCCACGTCGCCGTCACCGGCGGCCTCTTCGCGATCGGCGACCCTCTCCTCGTACCGCTGCGGGAGGAAATGACGCGGCGGCTGCCGCACGCGCGGTGGGTCACGGCCGGCGGCGATCCGCTGGACGGCGCGGCCCGGCTCGCCGTCGGGCTGGCAACGGGCACGCTCACCCTGCCGGGTGACGAGACGATGCTGTACGTGGGTGAAGCAGACACCATGACACAAAAGGGGAATTGACCTGTTCGAGGGCAAGTCGTCCGGAAAACACGCTGATCACTTCTGATCCGTACGTAACTCATCAGACAAAACAGGACGGATACCGCTCACCTGCACCCTGACCGAACAGGGGAGCCCAAGAAGCCAGTAACATGCGGCGCCATGAGCTCCCCCACTGGGCCCGCGTCCGGCCTGCCTGTACGAATGCCGCGCCCCCGCCAGCCCGGGCGGCACCGGCGCCCTGAGCCCCTCGCGGCTCCCGAAGGCGCGCCCGCGCTGGTCCTCGCGGTGCCGGGCACGCCGAGCGCCGTCACCCGCGGCCTCGCCGAGGAGGTCGTGAGCATCGCCCGCTCCGAGCTGCCCGGCCTCGACGCGCGCATCGGGTACCTCGACGGGGACGACACCGAGTTCCCCACCCTCCAGTCCGTGCTGGTGTACGCCGCCGACGAGCGCACCGCCCGCTACGAGCACGCCCGCGCCGCCGGCCTGGACGTCAAGGAGCCCGACGGCCCCGTCGCCGTGATCGTGCCGCTGCTGGCCGGTCCGGACAGCGCCCTGCTGCGCCAGGTCCGCCAGGCCCTCATGGACAGCCGGGTCGCCGCCGAGCTGACCGACGTCCTCGGTCCGCACCCGCTGCTCGCCGAGGCGCTGCACGTGCGGCTGTCGGAGGCCGGTCTGGCCCGCGCGGACCGCGCCCGCCTGTTCACCGTGGCGACGGCCGCGGACGGCATCATCCTGGCGTCCGTGGGCGGCGAGGAGGCAGTGCAGGCCGCCGGGATCACCGGCATGCTGCTCGCCGCGCGTCTCGCCGTGCCGGTGATGGCCGCGGCCCTCGACCAGGAGGGCTCCATCGCCTCCGTGGCCGAGCAGCTGCGCACCTCCGGCTCCCAGCAGCTGGCGCTGGCGCCGTACCTGATCGGCCCGGAGATCGACGCCATGCTGATCGAGGAGGCGGCCAAGGAGGCGGACTGCCCCGCCGCCGACGCGCTCGGCCCGTACCCGGCGATCGGCAAGCTCGCCCTCGCCAAGTACACGACGGCCCTGGGCATCGCCCCGCAGCAGCCGCAGGGCGCGCCGGTCCGCTGACCGAACGGCACCACGGGGAGCCCGCGGCGCCCGAACGACGAAAGGGCCCGCTCCGGCAGGGAGCGGGCCCTTCGCGTGCCGACCGGCGGGGCCGACCGGCGGGGGCCGGGCTCAGTCGAGGACCACGCAGGACGCGGCGGGCACCTCGATCGAGCCGCTGCGCCGGGGCAGCCCCGTCGCCGGGTCCACGGCGAACCAGGTCACGTCGCCGGAGCGTTCGTTCGCCACGTACAGGAAACCGCCGGAGGCGGCGAGCGCGCGCGGCCAGCGCCCGACGCAGGGCACGGTACCGACCAGGCGCAACGTGGAGCCCTCGTCCGCCACGGCGAGCACGGAGAGCACGTCCTCGCCGCGCGTGGCGGTCCACACGAAGCGCCCGTCGGGCGAGACGACGATGCCCGAGGGATAGGCGTCCCCGGCGGGCGCCTCGGGCAGCAGCGGCACCTCGGTCAGCGGCTTCAGCGAGCCTTCCGGGGCGTCCCAGCGGCAGACGGTGACGGTCGGGGTCAGCTCGTTCACGATGTACGCGTACGAGCCGGACGGGTGGAAGGCAAGGTGGCGCGGTCCGGAGCCGGGGCGCAGCGCGAACTCCCGGTGCAGGACGAGGTCGCCGTCGCGCAGGTCGCACACCCGCACCGAGTCCGTGCCGAGGTCCACGCTGACCGCCCAGCGTCCGCTCGGGTCGGGCTGCACCTGGTGGGCGTGCGGGCCCTGCTGGCGCGGGGTGTGCGGGCCTGAGCCGCTGTGCCGCAGCACGCTGGAGGCGGCCCGGGCGAGGGTGCCGTCGGGGCGCACGGGGACGGCGGTGACGCTGCCGGAGCCGTAGTTGGCGGTCAGGACGTGGCCGTCGAACACACTGAGGTGCGTGGGGCCGTTGGCGTCGACGGGCACGGGCGGGCCGGCCGGTTCCGGGAGGCCGTCGCGCGTGAGGCGGTACGCGGCGACCGCGCCCTCGGCGGTCTCGCTGACCGCGTAGAGGGTGTCGCCGGTCGGCGAGAGGGCCAGGTAGGAGGGGTCGGGGGCGCCGTCGAGAGTACCCAGGACGGTGAGCGCACCGCTGTCCGGGTCCCGGTCCGCCGCCACGATCCCGGGCCCTCCAGCCGCCGTGAACGACCCGATGAACGCCCGTCTGCGCCGTCCGTCGACGTCTGCCACCGCTGTCCCCTTTCGTGCCGCCGCTGTTCGGGGTGACGGTAGCAGTCGATCACGATCGGTCTAGACCAAGACGGTGACTCTTCCCAGCCATGCCCATCACATGGACCTCTTTCGCCCCACCCGTCCTCGTCACCCGTTTTCGCGAGGACCTGCCCGGCGCTCCCTTCATGGCCAGAGGCTCAGGCGCCGACCAGCGGTGACCCCAGCGGTGACCCCGGAGGGGTCCGCAGCGGCTGGGCCAGCTCCGCCAGGGCTTGTTCCAGGCCGTGCAGATGGGCCAGCGCGGGCTCGTTCACCGGCGGCCGCTCGGTGGGCGCCACATGGCCGGAGCCGCCCTCGGTCAGCGCCTCCACCGCGTCCCGCACCCGCCAGCAGGCGGCGGCGAGGCGGGTGTCGTGGGAGGCCTCCGGGTCCGCGGCGACCGCGACCAGGCCGCGGATCTCACGGGCGCAGTCGTCGAGCAGGCCGAGGACCCGGCGGGCGCGCCGCTTGCGGCCCAGCATCGGGTTCAGCGGGTGGACGAGCGGGGCGACGGACAGCCGCACCCGGCCGAGCAGCTGCTCCAGTTCCGCGACGCGCCCGGCGGGGTCGGCGGCCGGGTCGCCCGCGAGACGCGCGGCGGCCTCGGCGGTGCAGGTGTGGACACAGCGCAGGGCCCGCTGGATCCAGCCGTCGGTGACGGCGTGCGTCGTCACCGGCAGCACGAACAGCACCGCCAGGACGGCGCCGAGCGCGCCCACGCCGGTCTCCGCCAGACGCAGCGCCAGCAGCCCGGGGCTGAGGACGCCGAGGAGGCCATAGAGCAGTTCGGCGAGCAGGGTCACCCAGAGCATCATCCAGGTGTAGGAGACGGCGGCCGTGTAGAAGACGCCGAAGACGCAGACGGCGACGAGGGCGGCCGTGGGGGCGCCCGCCCCGTTCAGCGGGACGGCGACCAGCAGGCCGAGCCCGATGCCGATGACGGTGCCGAGGACCCGGCGGAAGCCGCGCACGAGGGTCTCGCCGCGCGAAGTGGTGTTGACGAAGATCCACCAGGTGGCGCCGACGGCCCAGTACCAGCGCTGTCCGGACACGAGCTGGCCCACGACGAGCGCGAAGCCCGCGCCGGCCGTGGCCTGGACCGCCTGGCGCGTGGTGACACGGGCGAGGCCGCGGCCGCCCGGCGCGGCGGGCACCGGCGCCGGGGGCAGCCGGCGCTCGTAGCACCACACCCCGAACCGCACCGCCGCCGCGGTCAGCACGGACAGCGCGACGGCCGTGAACAGCTCGGGCAGCTGGCCGACGGCCGCGTGCAGGAACTGCGCGACGAAGAACATCATGAACGCGAACACGCCCAGGCTGTGTCCGCGCGGCCCCCAGCGGCGCGCGTACACGCCCGCGCCGATGACGGCGAGGAAGGCGAGGTCGCGGGCGACGGGCTGGTCGTGCAGCACGGCGGCGGCCGCGAGCACCGGCATGCCGACGGCGGGCAGCAGCGCGGTGGTGACCGCCTGGCCGCGCACGGTGGCGTCGGTGACGGTGAACAGGGCGAGCAGCGCGGCGAGACCACCGGTGACGGTGCCGGTCAGGGAGTGTCCGGCGAGGCCGCAGACCACGACCGCGAGCCCGACGCCGAGGACGGCCCGGGCGGCGAACCGCAGCCGCGCCCGCCCCGGGTCCGGAGCCACGAACACCCTCTTCAGCACTGCTTCCGCCCCTTCGTGACACCGGCATGAAAAAGGCGCCGCGGAGTCCGCAGCGCCATCGACGCCCCCATGACACCACTCGTGCCGTCACTGGCTCAAGTGAGGCCCGGAACACTGAGCCATTGGCTCAGTATCAGCCGCCCTGCCCGGGTCGGCCTGAAGCCAACGGACCAGAACCGAGCGGCCCACCGGAAACACCCTTCACTGGGCCATTGGTACAGTCGAAGGTGATCATCGGGGGCTTGAGGGGAGTGCCGACGCCATGGCCGTGGACGAGCTGGACACACGCATCCTCAGGCTGCTCCTCGAACAGCCCCGCACCAGCGTGCGAGAGTACGCCCGCATCCTCGGCGTCGCGCGCGGCACGCTCCAGGCCCGCCTCGACCGGCTGGAACGGGACGGTGTGATCACCGGGACGGGCCCGGCCCTCTCCCCCGCCGCGCTCGGCCACCCGGTGCTCGCGTTCGTGCACATCGAGGTCACCCAGGGCCACCTCGACGACGTGGGCGACGCGCTGGCCGCCGTGCCGGAGATCGTCGAGGCGTTCTCGATCACCGGCGGCGGCGATCTGCTGACCCGGGTGGTGGCGCGGGACAACGCCCACCTGGAGGACGTGATCCAGAAGCTGATCAGCCTGCCGGGCGTGGTCCGCACCCGCACGGAGGTCGCCCTGCGGGAGCGGGTGCCGCACCGGTTGCTGCCGCTGGTGGAGTCGATCGGCCGCACCGCCCCCAAGTGAGGCCGACACGCGACCGATCACGTCGACACCGTTGACGCGCTCCCGTCACACCCATAACGTCTGGTCGACCATCCGTACACCGTGCGTGATTTCGAACGACTGACGGCTCGGCGAAGACGCCTCGCTCGCGAACGACTGTGCCGTCGTACCCCTGTCGAGACGTCGAACCCCGTGGACCCGGAGGAGCAGCACATGGCACCGCCGCTCAGCAGACGGACCCTTCTCCAGAGCGCGATCCTCTCCGTCGCCGTCCCCGGCATCGCCGGCGGAGCGGCCACGACGGCCTCGGCGGTCACCCTGCCGCCCCCGGCCGCCTGGACCCTCCAGCCCTTCGCCCTCGACCAGGTCTCCCTGGGCCCCGGCATCTTCGCCACCAAACGGCAGCTGATGCTGGACCACGCCCGCGGCTACGACGTGAACCGGCTGCTCCAGGTCTTCCGCGCCAACGCCGGTCTTCCCACGGGCGGCGCGGTCGCCCCGGGCGGCTGGGAGGGGCTCGACGGGGAGGCCAACGGCAATCTGCGCGGCCACTACACCGGCCACTTCCTGACGATGCTGTCCCAGGCGTACGCGGGCACCGGCGACCAGGTGTACGCGGACAAGATCGGCACCATGGTCGGCGCGCTGACCGAGGTACGCGAGGCCCTGCGGCGCGACCCGGCCGTACTGAGCGTCGACGGCAGGTTCGGCCCGGCGGCCGAGACCGTCCGCGGCTCCTACCAGTACGTCGAGCTGCCCGCCGGCGTGCTCGGCGGTGCCACGGCCCTCACCCTGGCCGCCTGGGTGAAGCCGACGCACGCCGGCGACTGGGCCCGCGTGCTCGACTTCGGCAACGACACCACCCGCTACCTGTACCTGGCCGCCCGCAACGCGAGCGGGGTGCCCCGGTTCGCCATCACCACCAACGGACCTGGCGCCGAGCAAGGGCTCAACGGCACCGCCGCGCTGCCCCTCGACCAGTGGAGCCACCTCGCGGTCACCCTCGACGGCGGCACCGGCACGCTGTACGTCAACGGCGCGGCCGTGGCCCGCAACACGGCCATGTCGCTCACCCCGGCCGCCCTCGGCACTCTCGCCGACCACTGGCTCGGCCGGTCCCACTACGCCTCCGACCCGGTCTTCGCGGGCGCCTTCGGCGGCTTCGACGTCTTCTCCCGTGCCCTGAGCGCCGACGAGATCGCGGCGCTGCAGAGCGCGCGCACCCCGGGCGACCTCGCCTCGTACGCCTTCGACGAGACCTCGGGCTCCACCTTCGCCGACGCCTCCGGCCACGGCCGGACCGCCACCCTGCGCCGCACCTGGGGCGGCCCCAGCCATCCGGGGTTCCTCGCCGCGTACCCCGAGACTCAGTTCATCCAGCTGGAGTCGATGACCAGCGGCGACTACACGAAGGTGTGGGCGCCCTACTACACCGCGCACAAGATCCTGCGGGGTCTGCTGGACGCCCACCTCGCCACCGACGACGTCCGCGCCCTGGACCTCGCGTCGGGGATGGGCGACTGGATGTACTCGCGGCTGTCCCGGCTGCCCGACGCGACGTTGCAGCGGATGTGGGGCATCTTCTCCAGCGGTGAGTTCGGCGGCATCGTCGAGGCGATCTGCGATCTGCACGCCCTCAGCGGCAAGGCCGAACACCTCGCCCTGGCCCAGCTGTTCGACCTCGACCGGCTCATCGACGCGTGCGCCGCGAACACCGACGTCCTCGACGGCCTGCACGCCAACCAGCACATCCCGATCTTCACCGGCTACCTCCGGCTGTACGACGCGACGGGCGAGGAGCGCTACCTCACCGCCGCGAAGAACTTCTGGGACATGGTGGTACCGCACCGCATGTACGGCATCGGCGGCACCAGCACCGGCGAGTTCTGGAAGGCGCGGGACGTGATCGCGGGGACGATCAGCGCCACGAACGCCGAGACGTGCTGCGCGTACAACCTGCTGAAGCTCAGCCGGGCGCTGTTCTTCCACGAGCAGGACCCCAAGTACATGGACTATTACGAGCGGGCCCTGCTCAACCAGGTCCTCGGCTCCAAGCAGGACCGGCCGGACGCGGAGAAACCGCTGGTCACGTACTTCATCGGGCTGACGCCCGGTCATGTGCGCGACTATACGCCCAAGCAGGGCACCACCTGCTGCGAGGGCACCGGCATGGAGAGCGCCACGAAGTACCAGGATTCGGTGTACTTCAAGGCCGCCGACGGCAGCGCCCTGTACGTCAACCTGTACAGCGCGTCCACTCTGACCTGGGCCGAGAAGGGCGTCACCGTCACACAGAGCACGGACTTCCCGCGCGAGCAGGGCACCACGCTCACCGTGCGGGGCCGCACCGCCTCCTTCGCGCTGCGGCTGCGGGTGCCGTCCTGGGCGACCGCCGGGTTCCGGGTGACGGTCAACGGCCGCAGGGTGAGCGGCACTCCGACGCCCGGCAGCTACTTCACGGTGTCCCGGACCTGGCGCGACGGCGACACCGTCCGGATCGCGGCCCCGTTCCGGCTGCGGGTGGAGAAGGCCCTGGACGACCCGTCGTTGCAGACCCTGTTCTACGGGCCGGTCAACCTCGTCGCCCGTGACTCCGCGACGACGTACCTGCCGTTCGGCCTGTACCGCAACGCGGCGCTCTCCGGGGACCTGCTGCCCTCCCTCACGCCCGTGAGCGGCAAGCTCCTGCACTTCACGCTCGACGGCACGGAGTTCGCGCCCTTCTTCGAGGGCACCGAGGACCCCACGCACGCGTACGTCCGCCGCACCGAGCCGCGCGTGGTGTTCGGCACCAGCGACTCGGGGGTGGCCAACCCGGCGAAGGTGGACGGCACGACCCTGCTCGACGAGGTGTGGGCGGCGGCGCCGTTCAGCGGGAAGGGGGCGCTGGTGACCCGCGTGCGGAGCGTGGTGAACGCCTGGGTGGCCGACGGACTGCTCGCCTCGGCCGACGGCCAGAAGGTGGTGAGCACGGCGCGCGGCGCGACGTTCGTGCCGTAGTGGAGGCACCGGAAAGGGCCTCGCGGGTGCGGAAGGCGCGTGTCCGGAGGGGCGTGGCGCGAGGGCTACGAGCGGCGGCGCGGCTTGCCCGTGCCCCGCTTGCCGCCACCGCTCCGGCCCTTGGCGGTGCCGCCGCTCCGCCCGCCGGCGGCGCCGCTCCGGTCTTTGGTGGCGCCGCCGGTCGCCCGGCCCGCCGTCGGCTTGCGCGGCTCGCGCTTGGTGCCGGTCTTCGGCTCGGGCTGCTGCCGCGCGCGGCCACGCGTGCTGTTGACGGTGCGGCCGCGGACGATGCCGATGAATTCCTCGACCAGGTCGGTGGTCTCCTCCTCGGGCCAGGACAGGGCGACTCCCGACTGAGGGGCGTCCACGACCGTGCGGTAGGTGAGGTCGCGTCGGTGGTGCAGCCGGGCCAGCGACTGGGGCACGACCAGGACGCCGATGTTCGCCGCGACCAGTTCGATCGCGTCGGCCGTGGTCGCCGGGCGCTCGAAGGCGGGCTCGCCCGGCGGCCGGTCCCAGCCGAGCACGTCGTCCAGGGGGTGGAGGACCACCTCGTCGGCGAGGTCGTCGAGACCGATCTCGTCCGCCGCGGTGATCACGTGGTCCTTGGGGACCACGACGACGGTCGTCTCGGTGTAGAGCGGGATCGCGCTGAAGACCGTGCGGTCGACCGGGAGGCGTACGAGGCCGGCGTCCGCGCGGCCGTCGCGCAAGACGTCGGAGGCTTCGGCGGGCGGTACCTGGAGGAGGGTGAGGGGGACGTCGGGCAGGCGCTCCTGCCAGACCCGCACCCACTTGGCGGGCGTCACTCCGGGAACGTACGCGAGCCGGAACGAGGGGGAATCCGCCGAGTCGGTCATCCCGCCAGGTTACCGGCTGTGGTCGGAGGTCTCTTCGGCGGCCGATAGTCTGGACGGCATGAAGTCGCAGCAGAGCACCCAGACCATGAAGCCCGCGACCGCGGCGAAGAAGCTGGGTGTGTACCTCCCCGCCACCCCCACCGAGTTCCAGGAGGGTGTCGTCTCGCGCGCCGAGCTGAACGAGCTCCAGACGAATCCGCCCGCCTGGCTGCGCGAGCTGCGGGAGAACGGCCCGCACCCGCGTCCGGTGGTCGCGGCGAAGCTCGGCGTGTCCATCGCCGGTCTGGCGCGCGGCGGTGTGACGGAGGCGCTGACCACCGAGCAGATCGAGGAACTGAAGGACGCGAGCCCCGAGTGGCTGGTGAAGGAGCGCGCCACGCAGGCGGAGGTCCGCAAGGAGGCGGCCCGGCTGAAGCAGCGCAACGCCGAGCAGAGCAAGAAGGGCGAGCAGGGCGAGAAGGCGGCGCGCGCCGAGTCCTGACCGCCGTCAGCGGCGCCCCGGCGCGAGGATGCTCAGGGCGTTGGCCAGCACGACGGCGGTGACGGCCGTCCAGTCGACGAGGCCGAGGCCCTGGCCGAGCCCGATCCAGCCGACCAGCGCCGCGAGCACCGGATTGACGCTCATGAACAGGCCGAACGCGGCCGGGGGCACGTGCCGCAGGGTGAGCAGGTCGGCGAGGTAGGGCACGGCGGAGGACAGCACTCCGGCCACCACGGCACAGCCGACGGCCGACGCGGTCGGCGGCTGCCGCAGCACCAGCGCCACGCCGACCGGCAGGAACACCAGGGCGGACACAACGGCCGCGGCGGCCGAGCCCTGCGCGCCCGGCAGACGACGCCCGACGGTCCGGTTGAGCAGTATGTACGCCGCCCAGCACACGGCGGCCAGCAGCCCGAGGCCCATGCCCAGGTAGTCGGTGGAGGGCTGCGGCCGCATCAGGGTGACGGCGCCGGCCGCGGCGATCACCGCGCAGCAGGCGTCGACGCGGCGGCGCGCGGAGGCCAGGGCCAGGGTCAGCGGGCCGAGGAACTCCAGGGTCACCGCGAGTCCCAGGCCGATGCGGTCGATCGCCGTGTACAGGGAGAGGTTCATCGTCCCGAACACCACGGCCAGCAGCAGCACCGGCCCCCACTGCCGTCGGGTGAAGGACCACGGCCGGGGGCGGCCCACGGCGAGCAGCACGAGCGCGGCGACGTACTGGCGCACCGCCACCACCCCCACCGGACCGAGCACCGGAAAGGCGAGCGAGCCGATCGCGGCGCCGGTCTGGTTGGACAGACCGCTGCCGACCATGGCGGCCACCCCGGCGGCGCGCCGCCGGGAGTCCCGTTCCGGTGGCAGGGACGGGCTCGGCGTCGAAGGCGACCCTGCGGGCGGGGACACGGCAGTCATGGCGGGATCGTCCTCCCGCACCGCCGTTGCGCAAAATGCATGCCGGTCCCGATCCATACGATGGAGTCATGGATCTCGCCACGGGTGTGGAGCTGCGGCAGCTGCGGTGTCTCGTCGCGATCCTGGACGAGGGCGGTTTCACCGACGCCGCGGCCGTCCTCGGCGTCTCCCAGGCGGCCGTCTCCCGCACCCTCGCCTCCCTCGAACGGTCCCTGGGCGTACGGCTGTTGCGGCGCACCTCGCGGATGGTGACGCCGACCGCGGCGGGGCTGCGGGTCGCGGCGCACGCGCGGCGGGTGCTCGGCGAGGTGGACGCGCTGGTGCGGGAGGCCGCCTCGGGCCACACCCGGCTGCGGATCGGCTACGCGTGGTCCGCGCTCGGCCGCCACACCGTCGCCTTCCAGCGCCGGTGGGCGGCGCTGCGCCCGGAGACCGACCTCCAGCTGGTGCGGGTCAACTCGGCCAGCGCGGGGCTGGCGGACGGTGCCTGCGACATGGCGGTGGTGCGCCGGCCCCTGGAGGACCGGCGGTTCGACTCCGTCATCGTCGGGCTGGAGCGGCGTCTGTGCGCGCTGGCGGCGGACGATCCGCTGGCCCGGCGCCGCTCGGTGCGGCTCGCCGACCTCAGCGGGCGGACGTTGCTGGTCGACCGCCGGACCGGCACCACCACCCCCGAGCTGTGGCCGCCCGACGCGCGGCCGGCCGTGGAGGAGACCCACGACGTCGACGACTGGCTCACGGTGATCGCCACCGGCCGCGGCATCGGCGTGACCGCCGAGGCGACCGCCCACCAGTACCCGCGGCCCGGGATCGTCTACCGGCCGGTGCGCGACGCCGAGCCCGTCGCCGTCCGCCTGGTGTGGTGGCGCGACGACCCGCACCCGGCGGGGCAGGCGGTGCTGGAGCTGCTCACCGCGCTGTACCGTGCGCAGTGAGTCCCCCGGGAGTCGCTCGGGGGCCGTCGGGGTGACTACGATCGGTTCAGGTCCACCGACGTGGGTGTTTCGAGGTTGCTGGGGGTCTGGGATGGTTGCTGGTCGTGTGGTGCGCTTCGACAGCCAGCGGGGTTACGGGTTCATCGCGCCCGACGACGGCGGCGAGGACGTGTTCCTGCACGTGAACGACATGCTGATGCCCGAGTCGCAGGTGCGGCGGGGTGTCGTGGTGGAGTTCGAGATCGAGGACGGCGAGCGCGGCCCGAAGGCGTCGGGCGTGCGGCTCGCGCGGGGCGCGGACGGCAAGCCGCTGGCGGCCGACGACGACGTCCTGTGCGACGTGCTCAGCACCGAGGAGTTCACCCGGGACGTCACCGAGGCCCTGCTGACGGCGGTGCCCTCGCTGACCGCCGAGCAGATCCTCCAGGTGCGCTCGGGGCTCGCGCAGTTCGCGAAGAACCACGGCTGGGTCGAGGGCTGACGCGCCCGGTCGGGACGTGCGGTGTCTTCCGAAGGCGCCGGCGCGGCGGTCGACGCCGTCCGCAGGTACTCGTTCCGGACGACGGACGTGGACGAGGCGCGGGCGGCAGTCGACGCGACCTACTACGCGGGTTTCCTGGATCTGCTCGCCCCCGCCCGCTCGCTCGACGCCCGGTTCGACGTGGTGCGGCTCGGGCCACTGACCGTCGGCGACCTCAGCTGCGGCGCCCCGGTCGGGGCTGAACCGTCCTGAGACCTGACCGAACCGTCCTCAGACCTGACTGAGCAGCTCTCAGGTCCGGATGAGCCGGCCTCAGATCGGATTGAGCCGCCGCGCGGTCGGCGTGGCGCGGGTGTGCGCGAATCGGCCACGCTCGACGGATCGCCGCCGCCCGCGCGCCGCGGATAGGTTCGGCCCACCGTGTCCGTCACCCCGGCACGGGCCTCCACGGCGAGGCCGCTCCCCTTCCGCGTCGGTGGGCGGCCGGGCCGTTTCCGGTCAGGCCGTGAGGCCGCGCCGGAGCCTGGAGGCACGCGGGCCGCCCGTGGCCGGATCCCATCCCCGTGATCCTGCCGCGGGCGGCCTTCGCTCGCGTGCAGGCGCCGGCTTCGGGGCCCGTCTTGGGGCGCCGTCATGCCGGACGGCGGGTCAGGTGGCCCGCGCCGACGCCGTTGTCAGTGGCCTGTCCTAGAGTTCCCGTCACTTGATCACTGCGGGTGCGGGAGGCACACATGGGGTGGGTGTCGGCCGGCGACTACGAGGTCGCCCTCGACGACGGCAAGGTGGTGTGCCGCAACGCGGCCGGACGGCGGCTGAAATCCGTACCGCCGAAGATCGCCGACGACCCGGCCGTGGTGGGCCTGCGTCAGCTCGTCGAGTGGCTGGAAAGGCACGAACGGCAGTGCCTGGCCGACGTGGAGCGGTGGATGGTGCGGTCGCTGCCGGTGCCGTTCGAGGTCCTCGCGCGGGTGTGGCCCGACCCGTCCTGGCAGGGCGCCCTGCGCGACCTCGTCGTCACCGGGGCCGACGGCGAGGTGGCCGGATTCCTGCGGGACGCCGACCCCGAGCGCGGCCTCGGCCTCGTCGACCTCGACGGCGACACCGTCCGGATCACCCCGGACCTGGTCCGTCTCCCCCACCCCGTGCTGCTCGACGACCTGGAGGAGCTGCGGGAGTTCGCCGTGGAGCTGGGCGTGGAGCAGCGTGCCCAGCAGCTCTTCCGTGAGGTCTGGCACCGGCCCGCCGCGCTCGACGCCGAGGGCGCGTCCGTCGAGGAGTACGCGGGCGGTGTCTTCAAGCAGCAGCGGTTCCTGCACGGCAGGGCCGCCCAGCTCGGCTACCGGGTGCGCGCCGGCCACGCCGTGTGCTCGGTGCTGGAGGACGGCCGCGGTGTCGAGGCCCGGGTGTGGGTCGGCGACTACGAGGGCTACGAGGAGACGGAGACCGGCCCGCTGGTGTTCACCGACGCGGCCGGGCGGGCGCTGAAGCTCGGTCAGGTCGGGCCGGTGGCCTGGTCGGAGGGGATGCGCATGGCGGCCGCGCTGTACGCCGGGCGGGACATCGAGGACGAGGAGCAGGCGGCATGACGGCCACCACGACGTACGACGAGACCACGACTGTCGCGCTGCTCGAGGCCGGCGCGGTCCTGCCCCCGGGCACCACCGACCGGGAGGACGCCGATGTCCTCACCGTCCGCACGTACACGCATCCGGCGCTGGACGAGCGGAAGATCGTCCGGCTGGTGCCGGGCACGCTCGGCGAGGCCGAGGACCTGGCGCTGGACTTCCTCGGCCTGGGCCGGGAACGGGAGACCCCGCAGGTCGGGCAGGTACGCCGGGAGACGCTCGGTTTCCCCGCGTGGGCGCTGGTCAACGACCCGGCCAACGGTCACCACGCGCTGGCGCTGGTCAAGGACGTGGAGCGGCTGGCGCGGCAGGCCAAGTCCAAGCCCGGCGCCGCCAAGGAGGGCTTCGAGGCGCTCGGCACCCGGCTCGGCCGCGCGGTGCCGCACTTCCTGCCCACCTTCTACGAGCAGGCCGCGCGGGTCTTCCTCCAGCACGAGAACACCACGTACGCCTCCGCCTTCTTCGGCAAGGCCCGCGAGGCCGAGCGGGTGCACGCGCTGACCGTGGACGAGGAGCGGCAGCGTGCGGTGTTCCTGGAGTTCGCCTTCGCGGGGGCGCTGACCGTCAAGGCGCTCAAGGAACATGTGAGGGCGCTCGCCGGGCGGCTCAGCCCCGCCGACGCCTGGGCGCAGTTCCGGCAGCTGACGGTGGAGCGCTGCGCGGCCGGCATGCCGCCGTACGCGTCGCTGCCGCAGGACGCGCGCGGGCTGATCAAGGCCGCGGGCCTGGACCGGGTCACGGAGGAGTGCGCCCTCGCCGCCGATCTGCTCGCCTCGCCGGCGGCGGTGCGCGCTCCCGCCTCCTTCTGGAACGCCTACCGGGCGACCCTGTCGGTCCTGGTCGGACAGCGGCCGGAGGTACGGGCCCGGCTGCTGGAGATCATGCCGGCCGGTCTGGGCCGCTCGGTCGAGGACGACGAGTTCTGGCTGGCGCTGCTCGCCGAGACCGGGGCCGACCTGCTGCTGACCGGTGAGGCCGACGCGGGGGCGGACGTGGTCGACCCGGCGGACTGGCTGAGCCGGTGGGCGCTGCACCGCAAGCACGGCGGCTCGGGGTCCAGCCGTTCGCAGGCCACGCTCGCGCTCGTGGAGCGGATGGCGCCACGGCTGCGTGCCCAGGGCCGCCCGGTGGACCTTTTCACCGGCCGCTGGCACGCGGGGGCCGACCTGGACCTGCTCGACCTGTGCGTGGCGAAGGGCGTGCCGCTGAAGCTGCCCGACCGCGACACGCACGTCGCCCTGTTCCTGGACCGCTGGCTGCGCGAGACGCTGCCCGGGCGGCGGGATCTGACGGCCGTCGCGGCGGACGCCGACTGCCGGCGCCTGCTGTACGCCGCCGTCGGCGGTCTGCGCGGCAGCGTCGCGGCCGAGCTGCTGGAGGGCCTGGCGGGGCATCCCGTCCTCGCGGACGTGCTGCGCGAGTGGCTGGACGACGCGGCCGCCGAGCTGACCGCGGCGGTCGGGCTGCCCGCCGCCCGCACAGCCCTGGAGCGGATGCGTCCGTTCCGCGCGATCGCCCTGCGTGTGGCCCCCGACGCCGTCGCGAAGGCCGCCGCGCACGAGGTCGCGCCCCTGCTCGGCCGCACCCTGCGCGCCGGCATCCCGGACGAGCTGGGCTGGCCCGCCCTGGAGGAGGCGCTGCGGCGGCTCGACGCCGAGACCCGGCGCGACCGCGACGACACCCTGGTCGTCGAGGAGGCCTGGCCCGCGCTGATCCTCTCCCGGCGACACAAGGCGATCGTCGTCGGCCCCCAGGAGATTCTGCTGGAGCACGAGCTGCGGCTGCCCGACGAGCTGGACCGCTGGCGGCGTCCGTCGTTCCGTTACACGGACGGCGAGCTGCTGGTGATGTGGTGGCAGGACAACAAGCAGTGCGGCTACTGGTCGGCCCGCCCGTCCGAGGTGTTCGCGCTCGGCGGCGAGCAGATCCCCCGCTGGTACGGCGGCGGCGAGGCAGGCGATCCCTCGATCCCGCTGCCCGGCGGCGGACGCGCCACCGGCGGACGAGCCCTGCACGCGGGCGACACGGTCCTGCCGCCCGGCCGCCGCGTCCTCGGCGACGGCACCTCGTACTGGCGTCAGGGGCGGCAGGGGCGACAGCAGGTGTGGCTGGAGTACGACCCGGCCACCGGCACGCACGGGCGTGCCTCGCTGCCCGCGTTCCTGCGCACCGGCATCCAGGAGGGCGCGACCCTGCGGCAGGAGCACTGCGTGGTGCTGCCGCTCCAGCCCGGCCTGGAGGACAGCCCGTTCGGCACGGACGGCACGGTCCTGGGCCACTGGGTGCGCACCGAGGGCGAGGGCGCCGAGGCCCGTACGACCGCCGGCACGCCGGACGGCCGGACCGTCACCCTGCCGTCGCCGCACGGCAGGGCCCCGGGCGTGCTGCTCGGTGCCCTGCGGCTGCCGGGAGGCGCGGAGCCCCTCGCCGTCGCCCAGCACCGGCAGGTCGCCCTGTACTCCGGCACGGGCGAGCTGGGCCGGGTGACGACGCTGGAGCGGGGCGGCGAGTTCGCCGCCGGTACGCGGCTCGTCCCGCCGACCGCCTTCTGGCACGCGCTGCGCCCGCGCGACGAGGACGCCTCGGCGCTCCTGCGCGCGCTGAGCGACGAGCGGGCCGAGGAGCTGCTGCGGGCCGGAAGGGAGGCACTGGCGGAGCGGGCGAAGCAGGTGGCGGCGGCCGTGGGTGCCGCGGAGGCCGCCGGGAGCGGTGCCGCCACCGCCGCCGCTGCCGTGCCGAGCGCCGAGGAGTTCGTCCGCGAAGCGGTCCCCCGGGTGCTGCCCGGTCTCACCGAGCCGGGCGTGCTGACCGGTGTCGCCTCCCTCGTGCGCGCGGTGCTGCGGCTCGCGGAGTCGACGGCCTCCTTCGCCGCGCCTCCGGTGGAGCGGCCGTCGGCGGACCGGCGGCGCGCCGAGGGCATGTTCGCCGACTACAGCCCCGAACACGGCGACGACCAGACGGTGCGCGAGGCCGTGGACGGCTTCGCCCACCTGCACGGCTGGGCGGGCAGCGGTGCGCGGTACACGATCCTGCGCCAGATCCGCGCGGTGAACCACGTGCTGGGCGGCAAGCCCGCCGATGGCAAGCCGCTGTCCGCGAGCGCCCGGCTCACCCGGGCCGCCGGCGGATGGCACAGCGAGGACTTCACCGTCCCGGGCATCGGTCCGGTGTGGCCGTCCGTCCTGGACGTGCTGCGCCCGCTCGCCTACCGGGCCGCCTCCCCGACCGTCACCGACGCGCACCGGGAGGCGCTGCTCCTGCTGTGCGAGGCGGTCATGGACGGGCCGCTGGCCGCACCGGGGGCCGCGCTGCGCGAAGTGCTGCTCAGCGAGCCGCACGACAAGCAGGAGCGCGTCGGCCAGGTGCTGCGCCGGGAGGGCCGTACCGTCGTCGTCCTCGGCTGCCAGAACGTCGACCACCACACCGGGCGCGTGAACTGGCTGGCGCTGGACCACGATCCGGCCGGGGAGTTCGGCGCCGTCGCCCACTTCACGCTGGAGAGGGAGACCGCGCACCCGCCGGTGTTCCCCGCCGACGCGCTCGCCGCCGTGACCCGGCTGGTCCGGGACAAGGGCGCCGCGCCCTGGCGGACGGAGGCGCCCGAGGTGCTCGCCGCCGCCACCCGTGGCGGGACGGGCCCGCTCCAGGCGGCCCTGCTGCTCGCCGGCCGGCCGGAGCGGCTCACCGACGAGGTGATCGCCGCCACCGGGCTGAAGCCGCGGCAGAAGGAGGTCGGGGACGCCCTGCTGGCCTCGCTCGGCGCCGACGACCGGGCGGCGCTCGTCGGCGCGCTGCTGCCCGAGAACCCCGCGGACCTGTGGACGTCCGGTCCGGACACGGGCGCGGCGGGCCGGGTGTGGGAGGAGCGGCTCGGCGGCGTGGTCCGGCTGCCCGAGGACCTCCTCGGCAACCTCTGCCTGGGCACCACGCCCCTGGGCTCCGCCGAGGAGATCCTCAACCCGCGTCGCACCCCGTGGATCAGCCGCACCACGGTCCAGCGTCCCGACAAGGACGGCAACCTGGTCGCGGAGGACCCCCGCGCCCTGCCCGGACGGTACGGGATGGCGCATGCCGTCGGCGCGCTGGCCGGGCTCGCCTACTCCCTGCCGTACGGGCACCCGCTGCGCGACACGCTGCCCGAGAGCCTCGCCGCGGTGCGCCGCCGGCTCACCGACCCGGGGCTGCTGCTCGACCTCGACATCTCGTGGGCGGAGAAGGGCACGACCGCGGCCGGGCTGCGCAAGGCCTACGGGCTGCCCGCCACCGGAGGTGCCGACGCGGACGGCATGACCCGGCTGGGCGAGGCGCTGGTCCTGCGCCCCTGGTACCAGGACCAGGAAACCGTGCTGCTGCGCCCGGCCGGGCTCACGGGGCCGGACGACGCCGTGTTCGGGCTCGTCGAGGGACTGGTCGCGCCCGGCCGCGGCTTCGGACTGCGGGCGCTGCGGACGCTCCTCGGCGAGGACCTCGCCCGCGCGGTCGCCGCCGGCGCCGGCCCCGGCGCACCCGCCGGGCACGCCCAGGACCCGACCGTCAGCGCGCCGGAGCTGGTCGCCGAAGTCGCCCGGGAACACGGCATGGGCGAGGACGCGGCGGCGCTCTACCTCCAGTTGCTTGCCCTGCCCGACCCGACAGACCGCAACTGCGCCCGCTGGACCGGCTGGAAGCCGGCCCGGCTGAAGAAGGCGCGGACCGAGCTGGCGGCGACCGGCCTGGTCGTCGAGGCCAAGCGGCCGCGCGCCGGACGCACCCTCTTCCTGCCGTGCGGCTGGTACGACTTCAAGGCTCCCGCGCTGCCGGTGGAGGTCTGGAAGGAAGGCCTCTACCCGCTCCGCGACCACACCCGGGCCGTGCCGCCGGTGCCGGTGCCCGAGCTGTTCGCCCGCGCCTGGGACCGCGTCCGCGCGGGCGACACCCCGGCCTACGAGGAACTCACCACCCGCGCGACCCGCAAGGGCCGCCGCCGATGACCACCCTCCCGCCCGACCCGGAAGAACGCACACCGATGACCACCACCCTCGTCCCCGAACCGACCGGACCGGCCCGCCAGGTCGTCCCGCCCGAGGACCGGCACGCCGTCGAACTGGCCTTCCTCGCCGCCTACGACGACGGGCCGCGCCCGCCCGCCTGGCGGCTCACCCCGCGCGCGGTCGTCACGTTCGTGATGGGCAGCGACGGCCGGGCGCTGAAGCTGCCCGACGGCGCCGAGGTGCCCGACGGGGTGCCGCGCCGCCTCGTCGTGGAGGGCAAGTTCGTGGGCGACCGGGCGCTGGTCGAGCGGTGCGTGGTGACCCTCGCGGGCGAGCGCGGTCTGCTGCTCGTGGGCGAGCCGGGCACCGCCAAGTCCATGCTGTCGGAGCTGCTCTCCGCGGCCGTGTGCGGCACCAGCGGCCTGGTCGTGCAGGGCACCGCGGGCACCACCGAGGACCAGCTCAAGTACGGCTGGAACTACGCCCTGCTGCTGGCGCAGGGCCCCAGCCGACAGGCGCTGGTGCCGTCGCCGGTGCTGACCGCCATGCGCCGGGGCGCCATCGCCCGGGTCGAGGAGGTCACCCGCTGTCTGCCGGAGGTGCAGGACGCGCTGGTGTCGTTGCTCTCCGAGCGGCGCATCGCCGTGCCGGAACTGGCCGGCACCGACGACGCCCTGGCGCACGCCGCGCCCGGCTTCAACCTCATCGCCACCGCCAACCTGCGCGACAAGGGCGTCTCGGAGATGTCCGCGGCCCTCAAGCGCCGCTTCAACTTCGAGACGGTCGGCCCCATCCCGGACCTCGACGCGGAGACCGCGCTGGTGCGCGGCCAGGCGCGGGCGTCGGTCGAGCGGGCCGGGGCGCCGTTCCAGGTCGACGACGCCGTGCTGGAGGCCCTGGTGACCGCCTTCCGGGACCTGCGCGAGGGCCGGTCGGCGGAGGGCTGGGAGGTGGAGCGGCCGTCCACGGTGATGAGCACCGCGGAAGCGGTGTCCGTCGCGGGCGCGCTGGCCCTCGCGGCGGCGTACTTCCCGGGCGACCGGGACGTGCTCGGTCTGCTCCCGGGGCACCTGCTGGGCGTCGTGCGCAAGGACGACCCGGCCGACGCGGCCCGGCTGCGCGGCTACTGGGACGGTCCCGTGCGGCGCCGCGCGGAGCAGGGGTCCGCCACCTGGCGCACCCTGTGGGACCTGCGCACGGTCCTGGAGGGCTGACGACCGTGTCCCTCTCCCCTGCCGGTGTCTCCCCCGGTGTCCCGGAGGCACCCGAGGCGGCCCTCGCCGCCCTGACCGATCCCACGGCGCCGTACCTCATCGGCGTACGGCACCACGCGCCCTCCCTGGCGGCGGCCGTGCCGGCGCTGCTGGACGAGGCGAAGCCGGACGTGCTGCTCGTGGAGCTGCCGGCCGAGATGCAGGACTGGCTGCCCTGGCTCGGGCACGAGGAGACCCGGGCCCCGGTGGCGCTCGCCGCCGCGCCCGGGGACGGCGGCGGCGGTCAGGGGCCGGCGTTCTACCCGTTCGCCGACTTCTCGCCCGAGCTGGCCGCCGTGCGCTGGGCGGCCCGGCGGGGTGTGCCGATGGTCGCCTGCGATCTGCCGCTGGCGGACCGGGCGTGGGGCGAGGGGAGGCGGGCCGAGCCGGGGGGCGTGGGCGGTCCTGGCCTCACGACCGTGCTCCGGGCACGCCTGACGGGCCGGGCCGGGGACGACCTGTGGGACCGGCTCGTCGAGGCCACCGCGCCGGGGTCCCCGCCCGAGGCGCTGCGCCGGGCGGCGCTGCTCACCGGGTGGGCGCTGCGCGAGGACGCGGTCGTGTCGGGCCGGGTGCCCGAGCTGGACCTGCGGCGCGAGCGGTGGATGCGGGCCCGGACGGCCGAGGCCACCGCGCGAGGGCAGCGGGCGGCCGTCGTGGTCGGCGCCTTCCACGCGCCGGCGCTGGTGGGTCCCACCGTCGGCGACGAGGCGGAACCCGCCACGGACGGGACGGCTGCCACCTGGACGACCTCGCTGATCCCCTACACCTACGCCCTGCTCGACGAGCGCTCCGGTTATCCGGCGGGAATCCGGGACCCGGAGTGGCAGGACATGGTCCTGCGGGCGGCGGGCGACCCGGCCGCCCTGGAGGAGGCACTGACCCGGGCGGCCGTCGAGGTGTGCGCGCAGCTGCGGTCCCTCGGGCACCCGTCGGGGCCGGCCGACGCGCGGGAGATCAGCCGGCTCGCCTCGGACCTCGCCCGGCTGCGGGGGCTGCCCGCGGCGGGCCGGGGCGAGCTGGTGGAGGCCGTGCAGACGGTCCTCGCGCAGGGCGAGCCGTACGGGCGGGGGCGGGCCGTGGCGCGGGCGATGGAGCGGGTACTCGTCGGCACCCGCGCCGGGAGCCCGGCTCCCGGCGCGCCGCGCAGTGGGCTCGCTCCGGCGGTGGAGGCGCAGACCGCGGCGCTGGGGCTGCCCGGCCCGGAGGCGAGCGGCTCGGGCGCGTCCCGGGATCTGCGGCTGGACCCGCTGCGGTCCGACCTCGACCGGCGTCGTGAGCTGTTGCTGCGCCGGCTCACGGTGTGCGGGGTGCCGTACGCGGAGGAGAAGGAGGTCGTCGGCGCGGGCGGCGCGGAGGCGCTCACCTCGCGGTGGGAGGTGCGCTGGACGCCCGCCACGGCGGCCATGCTGACCGCGGCCGGCGTGCGCGGGGTCACCCCGGCGCAGGCGGCGGAGGGGACGCTGCGCGAACGTCGGCGGGCGGAGCGGGACGAGGGCGGGCCGACGGCCGCGCAGGCATTGGCGGGGCTCGCGCGGGCGGCGGAGTGCGGCCTGCCCGGGCTCGCGGACGAGCGGCTGGACGAGGTCGGCGAGGTCCTGCCGCCGGCCGGGACACTTCCCGAATTGCTGACCGGCCTCGCCCTGTTGGACCGGCTGCGGGCCGGTCATGTGCCGGGGCTGGGCGCCGACGAGCAGCGCACGGCCCGCGCGGCGGCCGTGGCCGAGCTGCTCACGGCGGCCGCGGTGCGGCAGGTGGACGGGCTGACCGGGTCGGAGGATCCCGCCGACGCCCAGGCCCTGCTGGAACTCGCCCACCGGGCGGATCTGCTGGGCGGGATCCGGCTCACCGACGCGCTGGCCCGGCTGGCCGCCGACGGCTCGCCGCTGATGCGCGGCGCCGCGGGGGCCGTCCGGGTGCTGCTCGGGCAGGAGGAGGCGCGGGTCTTCGGTGCCCGGGTGGCCTCCTGGGTCGACGGGGCCGCCGATCCCGACTCGCGCGCGGAGCTGACCGCCCGGCTCTGCGGGCTGCTGACCGCCGCGGGCCCGCTGCTGGAGGCGGCGCCGCCCGCGCTGGAGCCCCTGCTCGACCGGGTCGCGGAGCTGCCCGACCGGGAGTTCCTCGACCGGCTTCCCGCACTGCGGGGCGGCTTCGACACGCTGAGCCCAGCGGCCCGCGACCGGCTCCTCGCGGCCGTCGAGGAACGCCTCGACACGTCGTACGTCGCCGACACCGGCGGGGTCGACCCGGCCGCGCTCGCCGCCTGGACCGCGGCGGACCTCGCCGCCCGCGCCACCCTGCGGTCACTGGGTCTGCTGCCCGCGCCGGGCGGTTGCGGGACGGGCGTCACCGAGGAGAGCGCCGCCCCCGGATCCGCCGCGGGTCACCTGCTGGCCCCGGCCGACCGCTGGCGCCTCGTGCTGGGCCGTCGCAGGGATCGACTGGCCTCCTCCGCCGCCCCGTTGGCGACCGCGCTGGACGAGCTGTACGGCAGCGGGCGCGGGGAGGGCAGCCGGGGCGACATGGCGGGCGGCTCGGGCGGCGGCCGGGAGCCGGCCTATCCCGGGGTGCGGGAGTGGTCGCAGGAACTGGCCGCGCTGTTCGGTCCGGGCATCCGGGAGGAGGTGCTGGCGGCGGCCGCCGCGTCGGGCCGCAAGGACGTCCTCGCCGAGCTGGACGCGGACAGTGTGCGGCCGTCGGTCGACCTGCTGCGCACGGTGCTGCGGCACGCGGGCGGGCTGCCCGAGTCCCGGCTGGCGGCGCTGCGCCCGCTGGTGCGGCGGCTGGTGGACGCGCTGGCCCGGCAGCTCGCCACCCGGCTGCGTCCCGCCCTGCACGGCACGACCGTGCCGCGTCCCAGCCGCCGCCCCGGAGGGGGACTCGACCTGCCCCGCACACTGCGGGCCAACCTGGCGACCGCCCGCGTCGGCCCGGACGGCACGGTCCAGGTGATCCCCGAGCGGCCGGTGTTCCGTACCCGTGCGCGGCGGGCCGCCGACTGGCGGCTGATCCTGGTCACGGACGTGTCGGGGTCGATGGAGGCGTCCACGGTCTGGGCGGCGCTGACCGCCTCCGTGCTGGCCGGGGTGCCGACGCTGTCCACGCACTTCCTGGCGTTCTCCACGAAGGTCATCGACCTCACGGGGCATGTCGAGGACCCGCTGTCGCTGCTGCTGGAGGTCAGCGTGGGCGGCGGCACTCACATCGCGGCGGGGTTGCGGCACGCGCGGGAGCTGGTGACCGTGCCGTCGCGCACGCTCGTCGTGGTCGTCAGCGACTTCGAGGAGGGCTATCCGCTCGGCGGGCTCCTCGCGGAGGTCCGCGCGCTGGTCGGGGCGGGCTGCCATGTCCTGGGCTGCGCGAGCCTCGACGACACCGGACGGCCCCGCTACTCCACGGGGGTCGCGGGTCAGCTCGTCGCCGCGGGCATGCCCGTCGCCGCCCTCAGTCCGCTCGAACTCGCCCGCTGGGTAGGGGAGAAGATCGCATGAGCCCGGAGCTGCCTCCGGTCGCCCCGTCGGTGACCGCCGAACTCGTCGAGGCGCTCTCGCCCCGGCTGCGCAAGCGGCTGGACGCGGGGATCGCGAAACTCGCGGCGCGTCCGGCGGTCCGCGACGGCGACACCGTACGGATCGCCGTCGACGACGACACCGACCTCCATCTGCACGCCCCGGACGGCACGGTGACCAGCACCGACGCCATCCGCTGCGGGTGTCTGCTGGCCCCCGACTGTCTGCACCGCGCGGCGGCGGCCTCGGCCGCGCCGGTCGCCGACGACCCGCCCGCCGCCCCCGCCGCCGACCCGACCGGCGCCGGGGAAGGGGCGACGGCCGAACCGGAAGGGACGCAAGGAGCCGAAGAGGCGGAGGCGGAGACCGCCGACGCCGCACAACGCGCCGCCGCCCGTGTGGTGTTCGACGCTGCGGCGGCCGTGCTCGAGGCGGGCACGGCCGGAGCCGGGGCCGTGCTCCAGGCGGAGCTGCTGCGCGCCGCGCACACCGCGCGCCTGGCCGGCCTGCACCGGGCGTCCGGCGCGGCGGTCTCCGTGGTCACCGGGGTGCGCGCGGCCCGCTCCGCCGACCCCGGGTACCGTCTCGCCGACCTCACCGGCGCCTTCCGTGAGGTCCTGGGCGTCGCCCACCGCCTGCCGGGCGCCGCCGGAGCGGAGCTCGCCGGGTTGCGCGGCACGGCACGGCAGCCGTACCGCCCGGACGGTTCCCTGCGCCTGTACGGGCTGTTCTCCGAGCCCGTGCTCACGGCGACCGGGTACGCGGGAGCGGTCACCTGGACCGCCGACGCCGACGGCCGCCTCTACACGGTCTCGGACGTGGCACCGGGGGGACCGGGCCGGGCGACCGGCGCCGCCGACCGGGCCGTGCGGATGGGCGACACCTCCCTGAGCCATCGTGAACTGTCGCGGGCGGGCCTCGCGGTGGCCGGCGCCACCGTCTCCCCCACGGGCCGCCTCGGCGCGGGAGCGGGGGTGCGGGCGGTCCGCGCGTCCGGCTCCTCCTGGTACGAGGAGCCGTCGGCCCGGCTGTGGGCGGTGCCCGTGGCCGAACAGGTGGCACGTGCCCTGAACGGCGGTCATGACCTGCTGTTCCTCGAGGTCACTCTCACCGGCACGGTCCGGGAGGCGACGGGGGACTGTCTGCTCGTCGACTGCGCTGGTCTGCCGCTGCGGCTGGCCGCGGCCCACGACCACCCGGCCCTCCCCCACCGGGACAATCTGCGCCTCCTCGCCGGTGCCCGGGGCAGCCGGCTGCGGATCGTCGCGCGTCTCGCACCCGGGCCGCTGCCCCGCGCGCTGCTGCTCGCCACCGAGCACCCCACCGATCCGTCCGCCCGGGTGGACCTCGGCCTGGACCGCCTCCAGCGCGCCGACCTGCCCGCCGGGACGGCTCCCCGGCCCGCCGCGGTCGCGTCCGTGGTGGACGAGGCACCGCTGCACCTGCTGCGTCGCCGGGTCCAGCAGACGGTGTCGGGGGGCCGCCGGGTGCTGGCCCTCCCGGGCGGCGGGCCGGGTGACAGCGCCCGGCTGCGGCGCCTCGCCCTCGCCACGGCGGGCGATCTTCTCGACGAGTTGCACGCCGCCGCCGCGGACCGGGCGCGGGACGCCTTCGGCCGGCTGCTCCCCGCGGACACCGACCGCTTCGCCCGCGCCTGGCTGGCGGCGGCCGTGTACACGGCTGAGGTGGAGCGGGGGCTGTGCGCGGCGGCGTGGGGAGGGGTGCCTGCCGAAATCACCTCTCCACAGTCGGCTCTTTAGGTCAGGATCTGACCTCTATGGTCCCTAACGTGGTGTTCACCGACGGAACGACTCCACGGAAGAAGGCCACCATGACCGAGTCCACCACCCTCGACGGGACCGCCGCGCAGACCCTCACCGGCGAGCGCGCCGACCTGCTGGACGAGCTGGCCAACGCCCGGCACTTCCTGCGGTTCACCACCCGGGACCTCACCGACGAGGAGGCCGGGCGGCGCACCACCGCCAGCGCGCTGTGCCTCGGCGGTCTGATCAAGCACGTCACCTCGGTCGAGCGGAACTGGGTGGCCTTCATCCTGGAGGGCCCGTCGGCGATGGGCGACTTCGACCGGATGACCGAGGAGGACTGGGCGCGCCGGACCGACGAGTTCCGGATGCTGCCGGGTGAGACGCTGGCGGGCGTGCTGGAGGAGTACGCCGAGGTGGCTCGCCGTACCGACGAACTGGTCGCCACGCTGCCCAGCCTGGACGCGGACCACCCGCTGCCGACGGCTCCGTGGTTCGAGGCGGGCGGACGGTGGTCGGCCCGCCGGGTGCTGTTGCACATCGTCGCCGAGACCGCGCAGCACGCCGGTCACGCCGACATCATCCGCGAGTCCCTGGACGGCGCGAAGAGCATGGGCTGAGCAGCGGTCGGGGGACTCGGGCACGGCCTGCGAGAGCCGCCCGCCGACTCCCGTCCGTACGGGAGCCGGCGGGCGGTGCGGCCCGGCCGAAGGGCGCGCGCGTCCGGTCAGCGGCCGGCGCGGATCAGGCCGGTCAGGTAGCGCCACAGCGACGAGCGTTGCCGGGTGGACGGGTCCGGCACCACCGGCTGCTCCGCTTCCGGTGCCGGATCGGCCTCCGCCGGCCGTTCGGGCACCGATGCCAGTTCGTAGCGCACGGGCAGTGAGCGCAGGCCCCGCATGAACGGCGAGGAACGCCAGGGCAGTTGGTCGGCGGGCAGAGCGAGTTCCAGCCGGGAGAACCGCTCGAACAGGCGCCCCACGCCGACCGCCGCGACCGTCGAGGCGAGTTCCCGGGCCGGGCACTGGCGGCGCCCCGCGCCCCAGGACAGATGGGCCCGGGTGCTGATCGTCGTGCCCGATTCCATGTGGGCGGCGAAGAGCGGGTCGGCGTGCGCCGCGGCGGAGGACACCCAGACCGGATCGCCCTCGCGGATCGTGTAGTTGCCGAGCGGGGTGTCCCTCGCCGCGAACCGCGGCACGAAGTTCACCAGCGGCGGCTTGCGCATGACCACCCGGTTCATGGTCTCCCTGACCATCCCGGCGGAGAGGCTGGCGCGCGCGGCGCCCTCACCGGAGACGACCTCGACCACGGTGTTGGACATGAGGATGCCGACGTGGTCGGAGGTCATGCCCAGCAGCATGAACAGTTCACGGGCCAGCTCGTCGAGCGAGAGGTCCGGATGCGCGGCCAGGAGGTAGGAGGGGAAGTCGTCCCCTGGCTTCTCCAGCTTCATCGCCGCCAGTTCGGCCAGTGTCGCCAGCAGCCTGTCCAGGGCGGCATCCGCGTCCGGGACCGCGTCCAGCACCCGCCACATGTCCATCAGCGCGTCGTCGCCCTGCGATCCGGGGAACCCGAGCAGATGGCTCGCCACCATCAGCGGCAGTGGCCGGGAGAACTGGGCGGACAGGTCCGCCACGCCGGTGCCGCCGCCCTGCCCCACCAGGGTGATCAGTTCGTCGGCGTAGGCGGTGACGGCCGCCTTCAGCCGCTTCGCCTGCGGGTTGCGCGGGTCCTGGAACGGCTTGAGGGCCGCGTCCCACGCCGTCCGCAACGGCCGGTATCCGGGGCCGCCCTGGATCAGTACGTGGTTGACCTCCAGGGACGGCCCGAGCGGCCAGTCGGCGGGCACTCGGCCCTCGGAGCGGGCCCGCCAGTTCTCCAGCCCCTTCGGCCAGCCGTCGTCGTCCTGGAGCACCTCGAGCGCCTCGCGGTAGCCGAGAACCAGCCACGCGGGCACGCCCAGCAGGTCGACCGGCGCCACCGGGCCGTGCTGCTGCCTCAACTTCTCGTAGACGACGGCCGGATGTCGTTCGTAGTCCCGGGTCAGCAGCGGTTGCGGGGCCAAGGCCTCCAACCGGGTGCCGTCCTGGCTCACGGATCCACCTTCGCCCACCCGGGATTCCACCGCCTTGTCCCCATCCGACACTCTGCGCACCGGCTCACCCTCAGCCGGTGACCGAAACGGTGGGGACCTTACCTCAGGGGTGTCGACAGCCGAACGACAGGTCGCCTCTCGCCGGTGAAATCAGGAACCCGCCAGGAACGTCACACGCACCTTCCGCTCGGGGTTGTCCTTGTTGGTGTCCACCAGGCACACCGACTGCCAGGTCCCCAGCTCCAGCCGGCCGGCGACGACTGGCAGGGTGGCGTGGGGCGGGACGAACGCCGGCAGGACGTGGTCGCGGCCGTGGCCCGGGCTGCCGTGGCGGTGCTGCCAGCGGTCGTCGGCGGGGAGAAGGGTGTGCAGGGCGGCCAGGAGGTCGTCGTCACTGCCCGCGCCGGTCTCGATGATCGCGATACCGGCCGTGGCGTGCGGGACGAAGACGTTCAGCAGGCCGTCGCGGCCGGCGGCCGCCTCCCGCAGGAAGGCCTCGCAGTCCCCGGTGAGGTCGACGACCCTTTCCCGGGAGCCGGAGGCGATGTGCAGAACTCGGGTGGTGAACGCATCGGACATGCCCTCATCCTGACCCATGGCCCGGATTCCACACCCGGACCCGCGCGGGAAGATCCCCACCTCCAGCGCTGTTGGTAGAAGCGTGAACGACATACGTGAGGTCGAGGTGGTCGTCATAGGCGCCGGTCAGGCGGGTCTGGCCGGCGCCTATCACCTGCGGCGGACCGGGTTCGAGCCGGAGCGGGACTTCGTGGTGCTCGACCACTCCCCCGGCCCGGGCGGCGCCTGGCAGTTCCGGTGGCCCTCGCTGACGTACGGCAAGGTGCACGGGATGCACGCCCTGCCCGGGATGGAGCTGACCGGGGCGGATCCGGCCCGGCCGTCGTCCGAGGTCGTCGCCGAGTACTTCGCCGCCTACGAACACGCCTTCGACCTGCGAGTACGGAGGCCGGTCGACGTGCGGGCCGTACGCGAGGGCACCGACGGGCGACTGCTCGTCGAGACCTCGGACGGGACGTGGGCGGCGCGGGCCCTGATCAACGCCACCGGCACCTGGGACCGGCCGTTCTGGCCGCGCTACCCCGACCAGGAGACCTTCCGCGGCCGGCAACTGCACACCGCCCGGTACCCGGGGCCCGAGGCGTTCGCCGGGCAGCGGGTGGTCGTGGTGGGCGGCGGCGCGTCCGGCACCCAGCATCTGCTGGAGCTCGCCCCGTACGCGGCGGCCACCACCTGGGTGACGCGGCGCCCGCCGGTCTTCCGCGAGGGCCCCTTCGACGAGGGGGCGGGCCGCGCGGCCGTCGCGCTCGTGGAGGAGCGCGTTCGGCAGGGGCTGCCACCGAAGAGCGTCGTCTCCGTGACCGGGCTGCCGCTGAACGACGCGATTCGGCAGGGCCTCATGGACGGAGTGCTGGACCGCCTGCCGATGTTCGACCGGATCACCCCGGACGGCGTGGAGTGGCAGGACGGCCGGCAGGTGGCCGCCGACGTCATCCTGTGGGCCACGGGCTTCCGCGCGGCCATCGACCACCTCGCGCCGCTGCGGCTGCGCGAGCCGGGCGGCGGGATCCGCGTCGAGGGCACGCGCGCGGTCGCCGACCCCCGCGTCCACCTCGTCGGCTACGGCCCCTCGGCGAGCACGATCGGGGCCAACCGGGCCGGTCGCGCGGCCGTCCGGGACATCAGAGGGCTGCTCGCCGAGGCGTCCCCGGAGCCGGTCGCCGCCTGACGTCCCGTCGGGTCACCGGGGAGCCGGCGAGGCGGCCCGCGCGATCCGCTGGTTCCGGTGGAACTCGGCGACGTTGCGCCGGTGTTCCGCGAAGCCGGCCGTGAAGCGGGTGTCGCCCGGCTTGACGGTGACGAAGTACAGCCAGTCGCCCGGCGCCGGATCGATCGCGGCACGCATCGCCTCCTCGCCCGGGTTGCCGATCGGCGTCGGGGTCAGACCCATCCGCTGGTACGAGTTGTAGGGGCTGTCGATCCGGGTGTCCCGCACGGTCGTCCTCAGCGTGGAGCGGTTCAGCGCGTAGTTGATGGTGGAGTCCATCTGCAAGGGCATGCCGCGCTCCAGGCGGTTGAAGACGACCCGCGCGACCTTGCCCATGTCGGCCCGGGAGTCGGCCTCGGCCTGGACGATGCTGGCGATCGTGACGGCCTGGTAGACGTTCATCGCGTTGCGCTGCGCGCCGGCGGCGATCGGTGCGCGGTTGAACTTCTCGTTCGCCGTGTCGACCATGGACGTCAGCAGCGTCTGGGGCGTCGCCTTCTCGTCCAGGGGATACGTGGCCGGGAAGAGGTAGCCCTCCGGGTTGCCCTCGGCGTCGCTCGGCAGCTTCAGGCCGGCCTGGGGCAGCGCCTTCCTGGTGGTGCCGGCGGGGAGGGCGAGGGCCTTGTCGACGGCCGCGTAGACCTGCGCGGCGCGCCAGCCCTCCGGAATCACCAGGGAGTTCGGCTTCTTCTCCGTGTGGCTGTCCGGGCTCAGCAGCGGCACCGCCACGACGGCGGCGGCCACGGCGGCTCCGGTCACGATGAGGGCGAGACGGCCTCGGCTCGTCAGTCGCGCCGTGTTCCGCATCGTCTTCCGTGGCGGACGGTTCATCTGCATGCAGGCACGGTAACCCGCATATCACCGTGAATCCGTCATAACCGGGCATATTTTCATCTTGTCGGCTCCAGTCGGGTGTCCCGCCGCACCAGGGCCGCGTACCGGCCGTCCCGCGCCAACAGCTCCTCGTGCGTGCCCCGTTCGGCCGGCCGGCCGTCGTCGAGCACCACGATCTGGTCGGCACTCCGAATGGTGGACAGCCGGTGGGCGATGGTGAGGGTGGTGCGGTTGGCGGAGAGCGCGTCGATCGCTTCCTGCACGGCGTGCTCGGTGCGGGTGTCCAGGGCGCTGGTCGCCTCGTCGAGGATGAGCACCGGCGGGTCGCGCAGGATGGTGCGGGCGATGGCCAGGCGCTGCTTCTCGCCGCCGGAGAAGCGGTGGCCGCGCTCACCGACGACCGTGTCGTAGCCGTCGGGCAGGGCGGCGATGTAGTCGTGGATCTGGGCCGCCCGCGCCGCCGCGTACAGCTCCTCGTCAGTGGCGTCCGGCTTGGCGAAGCGCAGGTTCTCGGCGACGGAGGCGTGGAAGAGGTACGTCTCCTGCGAGACGACGCCGACCGCGCGCGCGAGGGTGTCGAAGTCGAGATCGCGGACGTCGACTCCGTCGAGGGTGACCCGGCCGCCCGTCACGTCGTACAGCCGGGGCACCAGGTAGCCCAGGGTGGACTTGCCCGCGCCGGTAGGGCCGACGATCGCGAGGCTGCCGCCCGCCGGGACGGTGACGTCGACGCCGTCGAGGACGGGCCCGCCCTTGTCGTCGTAGCGGAAGGAGACGTCCTCGAAGCGGACCTCGCCCTTGACCTCGGCGAGGTGGACGGGGTCGGCGCGTTCGGTAATGTCGACGGGCAGGTCGAGGTATTCGAAGATGCGCTGGAAGAGCGCGAGCGACGTCTGGATCTGCACGCCGGTCGACAGCAGGCTCACGGCCGGACGGAACAGGCCCTGCTGGAGCGAGACGAAGGCGACGATCGTGCCGAGGGAGACGTCCGGGCCGCCGAGCTGGAGCGCCATGCCCGCGCTCCAGTAGATGAACGCCGGCATGGCGGACATGACGATCCCGATGACGGCCATGCGCCAGCGGCCGGCCATGTTCGACCGCACCTCGAGGTCGACCAGGCGCTCGGACTCGTCGGCGAAGGAGCGGGTGAGGGAGTCGGCGCGGCCCATGGTGCGACCGAGGAGGATGCCGCCGACCGACAGGGACTCGGTGACGGTGGCGGCCATCGCGGCCATCTGTTTCTGACGCTGGGTGGTGATCTTCCGGCGTTCGTTGCCGACGCGGCGGCTGATCCACACGAAGACCGGCAGCAGGAGCAGCGAGACGACGGTCAGGCGCCAGTCGAGCGCGACCATCGCGACGATCGTGGCGACGACGCTGGTGAAGTTGGAGACCAGGGAGGTGGCGGTGGACGTGACGGTCGCCTGCATGCCGCCGATGTCGTTGGCGATGCGGGACTGCACCTCGCCGGTACGCGTGCGCGTGAAGAACGCGAGCGACATGCGCTGGAGACGGCCGTAGACGGCGGTGCGCAGGTCGTGCATGACGCGCTGGCCGACCGTGGTGGAGATCAGGGTCTGGAGGACGCCGAAGACGCCGGCGAGCACGGCACTGAGGATCATGCCGAGGGCGAGCAGGCTCAGCAGGCCGGTGCGGCCCTGCGGAATGGCGACGTCCAGCGTCTCCTTGAGCAGGAACGGCGTGGCGACCGAGACCAGCGAGGAGGCGGCGACCAGCAGGCCGACCACCGCCAGGCGCCCTCGGTAGGGGCGGAAGAGCTTGAGGATGCGGCGCACCTGCCGGGGCTGTTCCGCGGCGTCGGCGGGCGGGGTCCAGGGTTCTGGTGTGTCGGGGTGCATGGGCTCCTGCGTGAGGTCGGGTACGGGATGTGGGGTGAAGCGTAGGGCTCTGTGGAGCGTAGCTCATTGTTACCTATACTCACAATGAACATGATCCTGATATTGTTCCCGCATGACCACCCCCGATCCCGACGGCGTGCTCGCCGAGCAGCTGATGCGCTTCACCCGCCGGGTCCACCGCATCCAGAAGCGCCATCTGGAGCTGTCCGACCTGGGCGTCACCCCGGCCCAGGCCCGCCTGCTGCGCACGCTCGCCCACTTCGGGGCACCGCCCCGGATGGCGGATCTCGCCGAGCGCCTGGAGGTCGTGCCGCGCGCGGTGACCACGCTGGTCGACGGGCTGGAGGGGAGCGGCAAGGTGCGGCGGGCGCCGGATCCGACCAACCGCCGGGTGATCCGCATAGAGCTGACCGACGAGGGCCACGAGACGCTGCGCGAGCTGCGCCGGGCGCGTCAGTCGGCCGTGCGGGAGATCCTGGCCCCGCTGACGGACGTGGAGCGGGCGGTGCTCGGAGAACTGCTGGACACACTGATCGACGGGACATCCGCGGGGCGCTGCTGAGCCCAGGGCCGGAACATCGGCGGGCCGTCCGCCGAAACCCCGACGGGCCGT
>NZ_BQUN01000112.1:160864-198386 GCF_026008495.1 Streptomyces sp. A012304 | reverse complement strand
GCCGCGGCCCGTGGGGTCGGTTCCGCGTCAGCCCGCTTCGGGGGCGGGCTCCTTCACCGTCGGCTGCGCCGGGACACCGGCGGCCGGGGCTTCCGCCGCGCCGGGGGCGGGCGCTTCTTCCGCGCCGGCACGGGGACCGTCGGGCTGGGTGCCGCCGGCCCCGGAGCCCGCGGCCGCCTCTGCCGTCGGGGCGTCCGGGTCGGCCTCGTCCTCGTCCCGCCCGGACACGACCTCACCGTCCAGCACCTTCTTCGCCCGGTCCAGGTCCAGCGCGCCCTCCCAGCGGGAGACGGCGAAGACCGCCACGCAGTTGCCGAGCAGGTTCGTGACGACGCGCATCGAGTCCATGATGCGGTCCACGCCCAGCAGCAGGGCGACGGCACCGGCGGGGATGGCCCCCAGCGAGGAGGCGGTCGCGGACAGCGCGAGGAAGGCGGAACCGGGGATGCCCGCCATGCCCTTGCTGGTCAGCATCAGCACCAGGACGACGGTGATCTGCTGGCCCAGGCTGAGGTCCACGCCCACCGACTGGGCGATGAACAGCGTGCCGATGGAGAGGTAGAGCGAGGCGCCGTCGAGGTTGAAGGAGTAGCCCGTGGGCAGCACCAGGCCCACCGCGTCGTCGCGGGCGCCCGCCTTGCGCAGCTTCTGCATCACGCGCGGCATGACGGACTCGGTGGAGGCGGTGCCGAGCGCGAGGAGCATCTCCTCACGGATGTAGCGCAGGAACTTCCACAGGCTCAGGCCGGTGAGCATCCGCAGGGCGACGGCGAGCAGCGCGATGAACAGCGCGGCGGCCGCGTAGCACAGGATGATCAGCTTGGCGTACGTCTTCATCACGCCGAGTCCGTACTGGCCGACCAGGACGGCCATCGCGCCGAACACGGCGATCGGGGCGAGCCGCATGATGAAGCCGACGACCGCGAAGATGACCTCCTGCGCCTGTTCGATGGCGGGCAGGACCTGCGGCACCTTGGTGTGTCCGAGGTGCAGCAGCGCCGCACCGACCAGACAGGCCAGCACCAGCACCTGAAGCAGCTCGTTCTCGGCGAAGGCGCCGATGAAGCTGGTGGGCAGGGCGTTCAGGACGAACTCGGTCGTCGAGGGCAGCGATCCGCCGCCGGTCTTGGCGTCGACCGCCGAGGCGTCGAGCGTGGACGGGTCGACGTTCATCCCCGACCCGGGCTGGACGACGTTGGCGGCGAGCAGCCCGATGAGCAGGGCGGCCGTGGAGGCGACCTCGAACCAGATCAGGGCCTTGAGCCCGATCCGGCCGAACGCCTTCAGATCGCCGGCCTTGGCCACACCCACGACGACCACGCAGAACACCAGCGGTGAGATCACCGTCTTGATGAGCCGGATGAAACCGTCGCCGAGCGGCTTGAGGTCCGTGGCCACGTCGGGCCACAGCTTTCCGACGACGATGCCGAGCACCAGGGCGACGGCGACCTGGGTGAACAGGGAAGTACGCAGCATGCGTGCGACGCGTCGCGGCAGGGACGGTACGGACTGCGGCACGAGCACTCCTAGAGGGGACGCGGACTCACAGAAGCCGAGCGAGACTTCTGCGATACGGAAAGCGGCTTCCGTGGCGATCACTTTGGAGGCTTCGTCGCTCTCATGGAAGACCCTTGTGTTGCGACCGTGTAAATCACGTCACGAGTGACACATCACACACTCGTTCCTCACAGTCTCCGCAGCCCTCAGTCCCCTGTCGGCGCCTCCCGGCCACGGCGGCACGGAAAACCAATTGATTTCCGGCACCCTGCGAAGCGAACCTGTCACGGTTTGTTGCCGCGTCCTCCCGAGGTCGCCTCCTCCCCCTGACACGAGCCACTGGGACGTCATGCAGATCCAAGACCTTCCGTATCCCGACCCGGGTGTGCCGGACGCGCGCTCGGGACCCCACTTCTTGTGGTGGCTCGGCCGCAACCAACTGGGCGGTCAGCTCAGGTCCCTCGCCTGGGGCCTGCTCCACTTCGTGGCCGTCTCGGCCCTGCCGTTCTGCGTCGGCTTCGCCGTAGAGGCCGTCGTCGACCGCTCCGGTGCGCGCCTCGCGCTCGCCGGCGGTCTGATCGCCCTGTTCGGTGCCGCCAGCGCGATCGGCGACACCCTCCTGCACCGGGCCGCGATCACCAACTGGATCACCGTGGCCGCCCGCGTCCAGCAGCTGCTCGCCCGCAAGGCCTCGCAGCTGGGTGCCGCCCTGACCCGGCGGGTCGCCGCCGGCGAGGTGGTGGCCGTGTCCACGAGCGACGTCGAGAAGATCGGCTGGTTCGTGGAGGCGGTGTCCCGGTTCAGCGCCGCCGCCCTCACCGTCCTGGCGGTCTGCGTCGGCCTCGTCGTCTATGAGCCGGCGCTCGGCGTCGTGGTCGCCGCCGGACTGCCCGTCCTCGCCCTGGCGGTGCTGCCGCTGCTGCCGCACGCGACACGACGGGCCGACGTCCAGCGCGAGAAGGCCGGACGCGCCACCGAACTGGCCTCCGACACCGTGGCCGGCCTGCGGGTGCTGCGCGGCATCGGCGGCGAGGAGCTGTTCCTCGACCGCTACCGCCGCGCCTCCCAGGAGGTCCGGCACGCCGCCGTGCGCAACGCCCGCATGTGGTCCCTGATCACCGCCATCCAGGTCGTCCTGCCGGGCCTGCTGCTGCTCGCGGTCGTCTTCTACGGCGTCCACCTGACCCGCGAGGGCCGTATCTCGGTCGGCGAACTCGTCACCGTCTACAGCTCGGTCATGGTCCTGACGTATCCGCTGCGCCACTTCGTGGAGATCGCCATGGCCTACTCCTTCTCCCGCCCGTCGGCCAAACGCGCCGCTCGGGTGCTGTCGCTGGAACGGGTCACGGACGTCGACGGATCGCGCGCCGCGGACCTGCCCTCGGGCGACCTGTACGACCCGGACACCGGCCTGCTCGCCCCCGCTACCCGTCTCACCGCCGTGGTCTGCGGGGATCCGGACGCGGCCGGACGGCTGGCGGAACGCCTCGGCGGCCATCCCTCGCAGAACGGCCCGTCGGTGCTGCTCGGCGGAGTCCCGCTGGACGAACTGCCGTTGGACACCGCGCGCTCCGCGGTCCTCGTCCAGGACAAGGACCCGGTGCTGCTGTCCGGCTCACTGCGCGAACTGCTCGACGTGCCCGCCTCGGGCGCCGTGGACGCGGCGACCGCCCTGGCCGCCGCCCAGTGCGCGGACGTCCTCGAAGCGCTGGTCCAGGGCTCGCACGACGCCGACGACCCGATGGACGCCCACATCACCGAACGCGGCCGCTCCCTCTCCGGCGGCCAGCGGCAACGGCTGGCCCTGGCCCGGTCCCTGCTCACCGACCCGCAGGTCCTCGTCCTGGACGAACCCACCTCCGCCGTCGACTCGCACACCGAGGCGCGGATCGCCGAGGGCCTGCGCGAGGTGCGCGCCGGGCGCACGACCGTGGTCTTCACCTCGTCCCCGCTCCTGCTGGACCGCGCGGACCGGGTCGTCCTCGTGCACGAGGGCACGGCCGCCGCGGCCGGGACGCACCGCGAGTTGCTGCGCACGGAACCGCAGTATCGCGCCGTCGTCACCCGGGAGAGCGACGAGGAAGCCGCCCTCGGCGATGCGCTCGGCGCGGCCGAGGACGACGGGCTGCACACGCTCGGCGGCGGCGCACTGCACGCGTTGGAGAAGAACGAACTGCAAGAGATCGAGGAGACCGCATGATCGGCGTGCCGCCACCGGCGTACGACCCGGCGGCGCCGACGACGGCCAGCACGCTGCCGGTCGGCGCCCCCGCGACCGTACGCGCCTACGTGGCCGAACTGCTGGGCCGCCACCGACGCGCCTTCCTGCTGCTGGTGCTGGCCAACACGGTCGCCACCGTCGCCGCGATGGTGGGACCGTGGCTGCTGGGCGCCCTCGTCGAGCGGCTGTCGGACGGCGCCCGCGAACTCCATCTCGAGGTGACCGCCGGCTGCTTCGTGCTCGCCCTGGTCGTCCAGGCCGTCTTCGTCCACGAAGTACGGCTGCGCGGCGCGATGCTCGGCGAGCGGATGCTGGCCGACCTGCGCGAGGACTTCCTGGTGCGGTCGGTCCGGCTGCCCCCGGGTGTGCTGGAGCGGGCCGGGACGGGCGATCTGCTGTCCCGCATCACCACGGACATCGACCGGCTCGCCAACGCGATGCGCGAGGCCGTGCCCCAGCTGACGATCGGTGTGATGTCGGCGGGGCTGCTGCTCGGCGGACTCGTCGTCACCGCACCGGCCCTGGCACCCGCCGTGCTGATCGCGGTGCCGCTGCTGGTGGCCGGCTGCCGCTGGTACTTCAAGCGGGCACCGTCCGGCTACCGCTCGGAGGCCGCCGGGTACGCCGCCGTGGCCGCCGCCCTCGCCGAGACCGTGGACGCCGGCCGCACCATCGAGGCCCACCGCCTGGGCGACCGCCGCGTCGAACTGTCGAAGCTGCGGATCGAGCAGTGGACGGCCTGGGAGCGCTACACGCTGTGGCTGCGGTCGGTGCTCTTCCCGGTCATCAACGCCGTCCACATCACCGTCCTCGGCTCGGTCCTCATGCTCGGCGGGGTGTTCGTGCTGGAGGGCTGGATCGGCGTGGGCCAGCTGACCACCGCCGCGCTCCTGGCCCAGATGCTCGTCGACCCGGTGAACCTGATCCTCAGGTGGTACGACGAACTCCAGGTGGCGCAGGTGTCGCTGGCCCGCCTCGTCGGCGTGCGCGACATCGAGCCGGACGCCGGGGACCCGGCGCTGGAGCCGGACGGCCGGGACGTGCTCGCCGACCGGGTCCACTTCGGCTACCGCGAGGGCGTCGACGTGCTGCGCAAGGTGTCCCTGGAGGTCGCCCCCGGCACCCGGCTGGCCCTGGTCGGCCCCTCGGGCGCCGGCAAGTCCACGCTGGGCCGGCTGCTCGCCGGCATCTACGCGCCCCGGGACGGCAGCGTCACCCTCGGCGGCGCCGAGCTGTCCCGGATGGCGGCGGAACAGGTCCGCTCGCACGTGGCGCTGGTCAACCAGGAGCATCACGTGTTCGTCGGCTCCCTCCGCGACAACCTGCGGCTCGCCCTCCCGCAGACCCGGCTCCGGCCCGGCGACGACGCCGACGCCGAGCTGTGGGCGGCCCTGGCCGCGGTGGACGCGGACGGCTGGGCACGGGCCCTGGACGACGGCCTGGACACCGAGGTCGGCTCGGGCGGCGTCGCGCTCACCCCGGCCCAGGCCCAGCAGATCGCGCTGGCCCGGCTGGTGCTGGCCGACCCGCACACACTGGTCCTCGACGAGGCGACGTCGCTGCTGGACCCGCGCGCCGCCCGCCACCTGGAACGCTCCCTGGCCCGCGTCCTGGACGGCCGTACCGTCGTCGCCATCGCCCACCGGCTGCACACCGCCCACGACGCCGACGTCATCGCCGTCGTCGAGAACGGCCGGATCAGCGAGCTGGGCAGCCACGCGGAGCTGGTCGCGGCGGAGGGCGCCTACGCGGCGCTGTGGAGGTCCTGGCACGGGTGACGTCGACGGTGCGGCGGAGCAGGCTGGTGCCGGTGGGAGTCCGGCACGCCCGCTCCGCCGCCGTTGCCGTTGCGCGCCCCCGAAGCGGAGTGGAACGCTGGAGAGCGGCACCCTCGCGGAAAGCGGCCGGGCCGCCCCCTCCGGAACACGCCGCCCTCAGCCGGTGCCCCGTGCGAAGGCGTCCCACCGCCGACCGCGGTGAGGACGGGCCCGTCATCCCCTGGAGGTACCCGTGAACAGCGCCGACGGATGGGGGGACGACGTCTACCAGCCCGACGCGTCCGAGATCCAGGACGACGCCGGTCTGCTCGACGCGGAGGACACGCTGGAGAACGACGGGGTCGCCGATCCCCTGGACCGGGGCTGGTCGCCTCCGGAGCGGCCGTGGGCGGTGGAGCACACCGGTGTGACGGCCGCGGAGCGCCAGCGGGGCGAGAGCCTGGAACAGCGGCTCGCCGAGGAGCAGCCGGACCTGGTCGCCCCCGACAGCGACGGCCTCGGCGACTGCGACGGCACCGACGGGGAACTCCTGGACAACGAGGTCGGCGCGGTCCGCTCCGGCCGGCTCGTCGCACCGGACGAGGGCGCCCACGAGGACGAGGAGAGCGCCCTGGTCGCCACGGACGTCGGTATCGACGGGGCGGCCGCCTCCGCCGAGGAGGCGGCCGTGCACATCGTCGACGAGGACGTCCTCCCCGGCTGATCCCGCGGGCCACGGCCCCGCGCCGTCGCCCCGTCGCAGGAGGAGCACGTATGCAGCAGGACAAGCACCCCGACTACCACCCGGTCGTCTTCCGCGATCGCGCCGCCGGCTACGCCTTCCTGACCCGGTCCACCGCGACCAGCGACCAGACGATCGACTGGGACGACGGCGAGACCTACCCGGTCGTGGACGTGGAGATCTCCTCCGAGAGCCATCCCTTCTACACCGGCAAGGCACGCACGGTGGACACGGAGGGCCGCGTCGCCCGCTTCGAACGCCGCTACGGCGAGGGGGCCACGAGCTGAACCGCGCGAGTCAGATGACGTTGAGCGCGGCCGCGCCGCCCACTCCCCCGAGGAGCATGAACACCGGCATCAGCACCTTCAGCTCGACCCAGCTGCCCGCCCGGAACCGCATCGCCTTGGGCGGACCGATCGGGTACCAGCGCTTGCGGCCGATCGGTATGGGCCACAGGACCGGACAGCCCGAGACGGTCAGCGCGTCACCGATGTCGTGCACCAGGGCGCCGAGCAGGATCGGCAGCCCCAGCCACAGGTACTCCTGTCCGGGCTCGGTGAACAGCCAGTCCGCGCCGTTGCCGGGCTTGTCCAGGATCCCGGCGATGATCCAGGCGCTGGTCGCCGCCAGCAGCCACACCAGCACGTCGCTGCTGGAGCCGCGCGCCGCCCGCCACAGCAGGCCCTCGATCGCCAGCACCATGTGCACGAAGAGGAGCGCCAGCACCGCCCAGCGGCCCCCGGTGACCGCCAGCACCGAGGCGCCCGCGCCGATCATCACCGCCCACAGCCAGGTGTGTGTCAGCGTGCGGTGCCCGCCGGAGCGGCGCGGGTCGCCCTGCTTCTTCGTGGCCTTGTAGACGGCGTAGGAGAGCTTGTCGACGATCTCGCACAGCCAGCGGGAGACGGGCCCGAAGGCCCGGGAGATCGTCGCGGCCTTGTGGTCGAGGTCGGGGGCGAGCGCGGCGCCGGCGCAGATCAGCGCCCCGGACAACAGCACGGGCCAGGGCATCGAGTGGCCGGCCGCGGCGGCCGCCGCGCCCACGCCGAGCCAGGCGGCGGCGCCCGACAGTGAGTGTGCTGGTCCCATCATGGCCGTTGCCCGCCCCATTCCTCGTGTGCCGCTGTCCAGTTGACCCGGGTGCGTCGACGCTCCGTCGGCGACACAGCGTAGCCGCCGTGATCTTCGGACGGGCATCCGATTCCCCCCTGAGGCGCCCGGGCAGGCAAGATGGGGGCGTGACCCTCATCGATCAGTTGCCGCCGACCGCAGATCCCGACGCCCTGTACGACGCCTTCGAGTCCTGGGCCGAGGAGCGCGGTCTCACGCTCTACCCGCATCAGGAGGAGGCGCTGATCGAGGCGGTCTCCGGCGCGAACGTGATCGTGTCGACGCCCACCGGCTCCGGCAAGAGCATGATCGCGGCAGGGGCGCACTTCGCGGCGCTCGCCCGTGACGAGGTCACCTTCTACACGGCTCCCATCAAGGCGCTGGTGTCGGAGAAGTTCTTCGAGCTGTGCAAGCTCTTCGGCACGGAGAACGTCGGCATGCTCACCGGCGACGCGTCCGTCAACGCCGACGCCCCGGTCATCTGCTGCACCGCCGAGGTGCTCGCCTCGATCGCGCTGCGCGACGGCAAGGACGCGGACGTCGGCCAGGTCGTCATGGACGAGTTCCACTTCTACGCGGAGGGCGACCGCGGCTGGGCCTGGCAGATCCCCATCCTGGAGCTGCCGCAGGCGCAGTTCGTGCTGATGTCTGCCACGCTCGGCGACGTCTCCTTCTTCGAGAAGGACCTCACCCGCCGCACCGGCCGCCCGACCGCGGTGGTCCGCTCGGCGACCCGGCCCGTGCCGCTGTCGTACGAGTACCGGTACACGCCGCTCACCGAGACACTCACCGACCTGCTGGAGACGAAGCAGGCGCCCGTCTACATCGTGCACTTCACTCAGGCGCAGGCGGTGGAGCGGGCGCAGGCGTTGATGAGCATCAACATGTGCTCGCGGGAGGAGAAGGAGAAGATCGCCGAGCTGATCGGCAACTTCCGCTTCACCACCAAGTTCGGCCGCAACCTCTCGCGTTACGTGCGGCACGGCATCGGCGTGCACCACGCCGGCATGCTGCCCAAGTACCGGCGCCTGGTGGAGAAGCTCGCCCAGGCCGGTCTGCTGAAGGTGATCTGCGGCACGGACACCCTGGGCGTCGGCGTCAACGTGCCCATCCGCACCGTGCTGTTCACGGCGCTGACGAAGTACGACGGCAACCGGGTGCGCACGCTGCGGGCGCGGGAGTTCCACCAGATCGCGGGCCGGGCCGGGCGGGCCGGCTTCGACACGGCCGGCTTCGTGGTGGCGCAGGCGCCGGAGCACGTCATCGAGAACGAGAAGGCGCTCGCCAAGGCCGGCGACGACCCGAAGAAGCGCCGCAAGGTGGTCCGGAAGAAGGCGCCGGAGGGTTTCGTCGGCTGGACGGAGAACACCTTCGAGAAGCTCATCGAGTCCGAACCGGAGCCGCTGACCTCGCGGTTCCGGGTGACGCACACGATGCTGCTGTCGGTGATCGCCCGGCCCGGCAACGCCTTCGAGGCGATGCGGCGGCTGCTGGAGGACAACCACGAGCCGCGCAAGCAGCAGTTGCGGCACATCCGGCGCGCGATCGCCATCTACCGTTCGCTGTTGGACGGCGGGATCGTGGAGAAGCTCGACGTGCCGGACGCCACGGGCCGGATCGTCCGGCTCACCGTGGACCTCCAGCAGGACTTCGCGCTGAACCAGCCGCTGTCCACCTTCGCGCTGGCCGCGTTCGAGCTGCTGGACCCGGAGTCGCCGTCGTACGCGCTCGACATGGTGTCCGTCGTGGAGTCCACGCTCGACGACCCGCGCCAGATCCTCGCCGCGCAGCAGAACAAGGCGCGCGGTGAGGCGGTCGCCGCGATGAAGGCGGACGGTGTGGAGTACGAGGAGCGCATGGAGCGCCTCCAGGACGTCACCTACCCGAAGCCGCTGGAGGAGCTGCTCTTCCACGCGTACAACACGTACCGCAAGAGCCACCCGTGGGTCGGTGACCATCCGCTGTCGCCGAAGTCGGTGATCCGCGACATGTACGAGCGGGCGCTGTCCTTCACGGAGCTGGTGTCGTACTACGAGCTGGCCCGCACCGAGGGCATCGTGCTGCGCTATCTGGCCGGCGCGTACAAGGCCCTCGACCACACCGTCCCCGACGATCTGAAGTCGGAGGACCTCCAGGATCTGATCGAGTGGCTGGGCGAGATGGTGCGCCAGGTCGACTCCAGCCTGCTGGACGAGTGGGAGCAGCTGGCCAACCCGGAGGAGATGACCGCCGAGGAGGCGCAGGAGAAGGCCGACGAGGTCAAGCCGGTCACCACCAACGCGCGCGCCTTCCGGGTCCTCGTCCGCAACGCGATGTTCCGCCGGGTCGAGCTCGCCGCCCTGGACCAGGTGGCGGAGCTGGGCGAGATGGACGCCGAGTCCGGCTGGGACGCCGACGCGTGGGGCGAGGCGATGGACAGGTACTGGGACGAGTACGACGACCTCGGCACCGGGCCGAACGCCCGCGGCCCCAAGCTGCTCGTCATCCAGGAGGAGCCGCAGAACCGTCTGTGGCGCGTCCGGCAGATCTTCGACGACCCGAACGGCGACCACGACTGGGGCATCAGCGCGGAGGTGGACCTCACGGCCTCCGACGCCGAGGGCCGCGCGGTCGTCCGCGTCACCGATGTCGGCCAGCTGTGAGCACAGGAGAGACACGCCCATGACGAATCCGGCCGAGAGGCTCGTCGATCTGCTCGACCTGGAGCAGATCGAGGTCAACATCTTCCGCGGCCGCAGCCCGCAGGAGTCGCTCCAGCGGGTCTTCGGCGGCCAGGTGGCGGGCCAGGCGCTGGTCGCGGCCGGCCGCACCACGGACGGCGAACGGCCCGTGCACTCGCTGCACGCGTACTTCCTGCGCCCGGGCCGGCCCGGCGTGCCGATCGTCTACCAGGTGGAGCGGGTGCGGGACGGGCGGTCGTTCACCACGCGCCGGGTCACCGCGGTGCAGCAGGGCAGGACGATCTTCAATCTGACCGCTTCCTTCCACAAGCCCGAGGAAGGTCCCTTCGAGCACCAACTGCCGCCGGCCCGGGAGGTCCCGGACCCGGAGTCGCTGCCGACGGTCGCGGAGGAGATCCGGGAGCATCTGGGCGCGCTGCCCGAGCAGCTGGAGCGGATGGCGCGCCGCCAGCCCTTCGACATCCGCTACGCGGACGGGCTGCGCTGGAGCCCCGCGGAGGTCAAGGACGCCGAGCCGCGCAGCGCGGTGTGGATGCGCGCGGTCGGGCCGCTCGGCGACGATCCGCTCGTGCACACGTGCGCGCTGACCTACGCCAGCGACATGACCCTCCTGGACGCCGTCCGTCTGCCGGTGGAGCCGCTGTGGGGCCCGCGGAACTTCGACATGGCGTCGCTGGACCACGCGATGTGGTTCCACCGGCCGTTCCGCGCGGACGAGTGGCTGCTGTACGACCAGGAGTCGCCGATCGCGGTGGGCGGGCGCGGGCTGGCGCGGGGCCGGATCTACGACCGTGCGGGGCGACTGGTCGTGTCGGTCGTGCAGGAGGGGCTCTTCCGCAGGCTGGGCTGAACCGGCCGCTGCCTGGTTCGTTGACATCCTCCCCGGGCCGCCCCATAGTACCTGTCACTAGAGCGCGCTAATACAGCGCTCTAGTGACCATGGTGGGCGGTGGGGACTCCACGTGCTCTCGCCGCCGGACCACGCGGCGTGGCCTCCGTGGTCGTGGTCGGGCTGCCCGCCCGGGGTCCGCGATGTGCCGCACCGCTCATACCGCCCCGCCGCGCCCCCGAGGGCCGCGGCCGGGCACCCGTTCCCCGCCGCCTCCCCGACCCCGCCCGCACAGTGAGGTGCACCGAGCATGCGCAGACACCACCGAGTCCGAGCCGCCGCCCTGACCGCCGCCGTCCTGGCCGGCACTCTGCTCGCCGCCGGCTGTTCCAGCAGCTCCGGCGGGAAGAAGGCCGAGGAGGGCGGCGCCGACGCCTCGGCGGGCAAGGCCGACACCCCCCGTATGACCGTGGCCATGATCACCCACGCGGCGCCCGGAGACACCTTCTGGGACCTCATCCGCAAGGGGGCCCAGGCCGCCGCCGCCAAGGACAACGTCAAGCTCGTCTACTCCAGCGACCCCAGTGCCGGAAACCAGGCCAACCTGGTGCAGAACGCCATCGACCAGAAGGTCGACGGCATAGCCCTGACCGCGGCCAAGCCGGACGCCATGAAGGACGTGGTGGCCAAGGCCAAGGCGGCCGGAATTCCGGTCGTCGGCTTCAACTCGGGCCTGGACGACTGGCGGGAACTGGGCATGCTCGAGTACTTCGGCCAGGACGAGAACATCGCCGGCCAGGCCTTCGGCGAGCGGCTCAACCAGCTCGGCGCCAAGCACGCCGTCTGCGTCATCCAGGAGCAGGGCCAGGTCGCTCTGGAGGCCCGGTGCGCGGGTCTGAAGAAGGGCTTCAAGGGCACCACGGAGAACCTGTACGTCAACGGCACCGACATGCCGTCGGTGAAGTCCACCATCACCGCCAAGCTCAAGCAGGCCGGCTCCATCGACCAGGTGGTCACCCTCGGCGCCCCGATCGCGCTGACCGCCGTGCAGTCGGTCGCCGACGCGGGCAGCGAGGCGAAGGTCGCGACCTTCGACCTGAACAAGGACCTGGTCAAGGCGGTCCAGGACGGCACGGTGGAGTTCGCGGTCGACCAGCAGCCCTACCTCCAGGGCTACCTGGCGGTCGACTCCCTGTGGCTCTACAAGACCAACGGCAACTTCAGCGGCGGCGGCACCGCGCCCGTGCTCACCGGTCCGGCCTTCATCACCAAGGACAACGTCGACGAGGTCGCCGCGTTCGCGGCCAAGGGGACGCGCTAGCTTCCAGCCGAGCCGACGTCGACGTCGACGGGGCGGGTCCGTCCCGTCGACGTCCGCACCGAGCCCCGCCCACCGGCCCGGTCGGCACACGCCGCCCGGGCGCCGGCGTGCCGTGCCGCCGTGCGGGTGCGATTCACCGGCCGTGAGGCGATCCACTGGGGCGGCCTGGGGACGGCCCATTCGGCCCGGGGAGGCCGCCCGATACGGCCAGGGGGACGGGCCGGTACGGCCTGGGGGGGCGGCCCGAGACGGCTTGGGGCGGCCCGAGACGGCCAGGGGGCAGACCTGACACGGCCAGGGGCGGCCTGCCATGGCAGGGGACGGCCTGAGACGGCCTGAGGGCGGCCCAATACGGTGAGGGACGGCCCACTACGGCCCGGGCGGCGGGGGCGGATCAGGCCGAGTCGTCCCGGGACGGGCCGCTGGTTCCGCGCACCACCAGCTTGGGGTCGAGCACCGCCTCGCGTGGCTCCCGTTCGAGGTTCTCCAGCCGTTCCACGGCGAACCGCACGGCGTGCTCCGCCATGAGGACCGCGTCCTGGCGCACGGTGGTCAGGCCGATCGGCATCAGATGGGAGAGGTGGCTGTCGTCGTAGCCGACGACGGACAGGTCGCGCGGCACCTCGACGCCCGCCCGGCTCAGGGACATGAGCAGGCCCATCGCGCACCGGTCGTTGCCCGCGAGGACCGCCGTCGGCAGGGGGCGCCCCGCGTCGCGCTCCGCGAGCAGCAGGCGGCCGGTCTCGATGCCCGACTGTTCGGTGTGCTCCCCGGGTATCACCCGCTGCTCGGGCTCCAGGCCGTGCCGGCGCATCGCCGCCCGGTAGGCCCGCCGTCGCTCGGCCGAGCCCGGGCCCCGGCCGCCATCGATGTGCACGATCCGGCGGTGCCCCAGTTCGACGAGATGGTCCATGGCCTGCCGGATGCCCTTGCCCTCGGCGGTGTGCACGCTGTCGACCCGGGCCTGGGAGACGCGACGGCCGACCGACACGGCGACCGTGCGCTGTCCGAGGGCGTCGAGGTCCGCGGCCGCCGCGTCCGTGCCGAGGAGGATCACCGCCTCGCAGCGGTGACTGAGCAGCGCCTCCACGGCCTTGGCCTCGCCCCGCCCCTGGCCGGTGGCGGAGAGCAGGACTTCATAGCCGAGCCGTTCGGCCTCGGGGTAGATGCCCTCGACGAGGTCGGCGTGGAAGGTCTGATGGACGGTGAACATCACACCGAGCGTCCGGCTGCGGCCACGGGCCAGCAGCCGCGCCGCGTTGTCGGGGCGGTAGCCGATCTCGTCGGCGACGCGCAGCACCCGCTCCCGGGTCTCGCGGCTCGCCCCCGGCTGACCTCGGAAGACGATCGAGACGAGCGCTCGGGACACGCCCGCCTTCGCGGCGACGTCCGCCATCGTGGGCCGCTGCTTGCCGGATGCGTTCACCGATGAACCCCCCTTCGACGCGTCCACCTTACGGGCACCCCCGAAATCTCCAGGCAACAAGCTATTGACAGGACATTTGAACAGGGGTCATGGTACTCGCACTAGAGCGCTCTAGTAGAGCGCGGCAGTGAAAGCCCTCCTGTGCAGAGCCCCCGGCCCGTCGAGCGCGCCGCCGGGGCCCCTCCGGAGTGAAGGGACACCAGCGTGATGCCGTACGAAGTGCCACCCGTGGGCCGCATGGCGATGGCGGCGCGCCCCGCTCCGGATGGGCGCGGGAGGGGCGAAGGCCACCTCGTGCGCCACCACCGCTGATCGGGCCGGCTTTTTCTTCCCGCCCGGACGCAAGCGCCATGACAACCATCACCTAGAGCGCTCTATAAACGGTCCGGTAATCGAGCTTTCGGAACACCCCGAGGACTCCGGAAAGGAATTCCCAGAGCCCTCCTGACGCATTGCGCGACAGCCTTGCCGATGAAGAACCATCAGCCAGCAAGGCCGCTCTGACCTGCCCAAATGCATGTCGAACGCGACACTCAGCCCCGTGACCTTTTCGTTTTCATCGATGTCACGACACCGTATTGAACCTTCGGCCATACGGACGCTAATTTTGCGCCAACGAGGTCCCAACGGTCTCCAAAAGACACCGGGACCCATCCCTTTCCCGCGCCGTTCCAAGACCCCTCAGTCAGTCCCGCACTCCGCGGGCCCGCGGCGCCGTCACAGATTTCCTCAAAGGAGAGGTAGGACCATGCCGCACTCCGCTCACTCGCCCCGAAGAGCCCGCCGGGTCTCCGGCTGGCGCGCGCTCGCCGTCGTCCCCGCGCTGGCCCTGTTCGCCGTGGGCTGCGCCCAGGGAGCCGACGACACCGCGTCGGCCTCGGGCAAGGGAACGTCACTGAAGTCGGGCCTCGGCAGCAAGGCCAAGGACCGCAAGGTCACCTTCCTGCTCCCCCAGGACCCCGGAGACCCGTTCTGGACCACCATCGCGCAGGGCGCCAAGGACGCGGCGCAACTGCTCGACCTCACCCTGAACATGCAGACCAGTTCGGGCGACCAGACGAAGTACAACGACCTGATCGGCAGCGCGGTCGCCGACAAGCCCGCGGCGCTGGCCGTCGTGCTCGACGATCCCAACAAGTACACCGAGAACGTCTGCGCGGCCCAGAAGGCCGGCATCCCCGTGATGAGCTACAACATCACCCAGGAGGGCAACGTCGGCTCCTGCACGCTCGGGTTCGTCGGGCAGGACTTCGAGCAGGTCGGCTACCTGCTCGGCAAGCGTCTCCTCGCCGACCACCCCGACATCGGCAAGGGCGACGTCGTCCTGACCCCCGTCGAGTTCCCGGACCAGGTCTACGCGGTCCAGCGGCACGCCGGTGTCAAGCGCGCGCTGGACGAGGTGGGCGCGAAGACGGACATCCTCGGCACCGGCATCGAGGACTCCGCGGCCCTGGACAAGATCACGCAGTATCTGCTCGGCCACAAGCAGACCGCCGCCGTCGTCCCCCTGGGCGGCACCCCGCACCGCAACGTCGTCAAGGCCATGGAGGACTCCGGTGTGAAGGTGCCCGTCGTGGGCTTCGACCTGGCACCGCAGATCGTCTCCGGCATCGAGTCCGGCGCCATCGACGCCGCGGCCGACCAGCAGGGCTACATCCAGGGCTTCCAGACCGTCATGCAGCTCGGCCTGAAGCTGGACTTCGGACTCAGCCCCGCCAGCATCAACTCCGGTGGCAGCGGCCTGGTCGACAAGTCGAACGTCGGCATCGCCAAGGAACTGGCCGGCAAGGTCCGCTGATCCGGTCCACGCACCGGCTCATCACGTACGGAGCCGACGACCGGCTCGGGGCGGCCGGGCACCAGCGGCGGCCGCCCCCACCCACCTCACCCAGGAAGGCACTACCACCATGAGCGAGCGGAGCGGTCAGGTGACCGCGGCGAGCACCCCGGCGGCGGGGACCGCCGTCGCGGGCGACGACGGCACCAGGAGAAGCGCGACCGCACCGAAGCGGACCCTCGCGGACTCGGCCCCCACCACCACCGCCGGCCGGCTGACCGAGCGCCTGCGCCAGGTTCGCGGGCGTGGCGCACTGGAGATCGGCCTGGTCTTCGTCCTGGTGCAGCTCGGCTGCGTCATCTACTACCTGGTGGACCCGGTCGGCTTCCCCTACCTGGAGAAGTCCAACTTCAACGTCCTCAGCCAAAGCGTCCCGGTGCTGGCGATCCTCGCCATCGGCGCCGGCATCCTGATCATCGCCGGTGAGTTCGACCTGTCGCTCGGCGCCAACTTCACCTTCTGCGCCCTGGTGTTCACCCGGTGGTACGCCGACGGCGCGAGCGCCTGGACCGCCACCGGCATGGCCCTGGTCACCGGCGTCGCGATCGCGCTGCTCAACGCCCTCCTCGTCACCAAGGCCAAGATCCCGTCCTTCATCGTGACGCTCGGCATGATGCTCTTCTGGGAAGGCGCCGCTCTCTTCTACAACGGGACCACGGCCGCCCTGATGGTCCCCAGCGACACCGTGAAGCAGGTCTTCACCGCAGACCTCGGCTTCTTCCGCGGTCAGATGCTGTGGCTGCTCGGCGTCGGTGTCCTGTTCTGGCTGCTGGTGCACCGGCACCGCCTCGGCAACCACATCTTCGCCGTCGGCGGGAACCCCGCCGCCGCACGCGCCATCTCCATCAACCCCGACCGGGTCAAGCTCATCGCGTTCGGGATCCTCGGTGTCTGCGTGGCCCTCGCCGCCGTCCTGACCGCCGTCCGCACCGGTTCCGTGCAGCCCGGCACCGGCCGCGGCATGGAGCTGAAGGCGATCGCGGCCGCAGTCGTCGGTGGTGTCGCGCTCTCCGGCGGCCGGGGCAGTGTCCTCGGCATGGTCCTCGGCGCGGCTCTCATCCTCACCGTGCAGGACATCCTGCTCCTCGGTGGTGCGCCCGGCTTCTACCTGGACCTGTTCGTCGGTCTGATCATCGTCGCCGCGGCCTTCTTCAACCGCATGATCGAGGGGAAGGCGAAGTGAGCGGCGCCCCGCCCACCGCCGGAAACGGAGCAACCATGTCCCCCACCGCCACCGCAGAACACACGGGTGAGGTCCTGCTGGAACTGTCCGGCATCACCAAGCGGTACGGAGCCAACACCGTCCTCGACGACGTCAGCTTCACGATCCACCAGGGTGAGGTCGTCGGCCTGCTCGGCGACAACGGCGCCGGTAAGTCCACCCTGGTCAAGACGATGTCCGGAGTCGTCACCGCCGAAGAGGGCGACTACCTGTGGCGCGGCGAGAAGCTGAGCACGCTCAACCGTCAGGAGACGGAGAAGCGCGGCGTCGAGACGATCTTCCAGGACTCCGCGCTGGTCCCTTCGATGACCATCACGCGCAACATCTTCATGGGCCGTGAACTCACCAACGCCCTGGGCATGCTGAAGCTCCGCGAGATGGACGAGATCGCCGCGCAGATCCTCGACAGCGTGGTCACCATCGAGGGCATCAAGAGCCCCCGCCAGCTGGTCGGTTCGCTCTCCGGCGGACAGCAGCAGGCCGTGGCGATCGCCCGCGCGGTGCACTTCAAGCGCAGCCTGCTCATCCTCGACGAGCCGACGAGCGCGCTGGCCGTCCGCGCGACCGAGGCCCTGCTCAACTACCTGCTTCAGCTGAAGAACGAGGGCGTCAGCTCGGTGCTGGTCACGCACAACCTGCACCACGCCTACCAGATCTGCGACCGGCACATCGTGATGAACCACGGGCGCAAGATCCTCGACGTACGCCGTGAGGACACCAGCGTCGAGGAACTCACCGCGGCCGTCGTCGAAGGCCCGGAGGGCCTGCGTCGCCACCGCGAGGGCAAGCCCCTCGCCTGAGCGACGACCCGGCGAGTGACGGTGCATGGACGAGCGAGGCCGGACGTGCCGGCCGGGGAGAGTCAGGGTCGGCCTCGCCGTTCTGTTGCGGCGGTCGCCGTTCTGTTGCGGCGGGGCCGGCCCAGCCGCGATGCCCGCGTCAGCGTTTGGCGAACTGGGCCCGGCCCGGCTGGTCGACGTTCGGGGTGACGGCGATGCCGGTGCCGGTCAGCGTCTGGCCGTAGATGTCGGTGACGCGGATGTCGCCGCCGCAGCCGGTGCAGACAGCTCCGGTCCAGGGGACGGCACGGGTGCAGCCGCGGGATCGGCGGCCTTCCCAACCGGGCCTTCCTGGGCGCGCTTCGGTGAGGGCCGGGGCGCGGGCTCGTGGGTCCGGGCCTCCTCCAAGGCCCGCGCCAGGTCGGAGCGGAGCCAGCCGATCTCGTCGGGGTCGTCGGCCGTCGTGATCCGCTCCACGAGGTGCGCGGCCGGTGATCCCCGGGCTCCGTGGGCCGCCGGACCGGGGCGGAACCGTCGTCGGGCACCGTCCTGAGCAGTCCGAGGTGCACGGCGAGGTCGAACTCGCTGCGCTTCAGGTCCAGTTCCCGGGCGGCGCGGCTGAAGGAACAGGTGAGGGCGTGCGGTTGGGTGGTGGCGTTGCCGGACATGAGCGGTCTCCCCCGTGGAGTACGGCGGCCCGCGCTGTCCGCGCCGGCCTCGGAGAAAAAACCGTAGCCGGATCCGCGCATCTCGTGGCGGCCTGTGGATAACTCCACGGGAGTGGAGGAAACAGCAGGTCAGATGTCTGTGAACGGGTTGCCGGGATGGCGCACGTCCACCGTGAGGTGCTCGCCGACCCGGTTGACGAGCAGCGCCATCTCGTAGGCGATCTGGCCCATGTCGGCCTCCGCCGCGCTGAGCACGCACAGACAGCTGCCGGTGCCGGCCGCGGTCACGAACAGCATCGCGTCGTCGAACTCCACCATGGTCTGTCGAACGTGGCCCGCCCCGAAGTGGCGTCCCGATCCCTTGGCCAGGCTGTGCAGTCCGGACGAGACGGCCGCGAGGTGCTCGGCGTCCTCCCGGCGCAGTCCCGTGCTCGCGCCCGCCACCAGCCCGTCGTTGGACAGGACCAGTGCGTGCCGCACGTGGTCGACGCGCTCGGTCAGATCGTCCAGCAGCCAGCCCAGCCCCTGTTTCCGCGTCATGTTCGGTCTCCCCCTGAGACGTTCCCCGTGTGACGCCCCGCCTGGCCGACGGGGTCCCATCGCCAGCCTTGCCCACGCACCGGCCGCCGAGCAAGGAGGATGGAGGCATGGCACAGAAGATGACCGATGACGAATGGCGGGCGTTCGTCTCGCACGGCACCCGCACCGCGAAGTTGTCGACGGTACGGGCCGACGGACGTCCGCACGTGGCACCGATCTGGTTCCTGCTCGACGGGGACGAAGTCGTGTTCAACACGGGCAAGGAGACCGTGAAGGGGCGCAATCTGGCGCGCGACGGCCGGGTCGCCCTGTGCGTGGACGACGACCGGCCGCCCTTCGACTACGTGGTGCTCCAGGGCCGCGCCTCGGTGTCGGAGGACCTCGACGAGGTACGGCACTGGGCGACCCGTATCGGGGCGCGGTACATGGGCGAGGACCGCGCCGAGGAGTTCGGGGCCCGCAACGGTGTTCCCGGCGAACTGCTGGTGCGCGTCAAGGTCGACAAGGTCCTGGCGGAGAAGGCCGTGGCGGACTGAGGCCGGCACGTCGCGCTCAGCTCACCGAGTCCAGCAGCCGGGCGGTGTGCATCCGCCCGGCGTACTCGACGAGCCGGATGAGCACCTCCTTCCCGGAGTCCCGGTCACGCGCGTCGCACAGCACGACGGGCGTGCCCGGGTCGAGGTCGAGGGCGCGCTCGACCTCGGGGGCGCCGTAGGTCCGCGCTCCCGTGAAGCAGTTGACGGCCACCACGAACGGGATGTGGCGGTGCTCGAAGTAGTCGACGGCGGGAAAGCAGTCCTCCAGGCGCCGCGTGTCGGCGAGGACGACGGCGCCCAGTGCCCCCTGGGAGAGTTCGTCCCACAGGAACCAGAAGCGGTCCTGGCCCGGAGTGCCGAACAGGTAGAGGGAGAGGCCGGAGCGGATGGTGATCCGGCCGAAGTCCATGGCGACGGTCGTCGTCACCTTCTGATCGACGCCGTCGGTGTCGTCCACCGACCGACCTGCTTCGCTGAGGAGTTCCTCGGTGCGCAGCGGCTTGATCTCGCTGACCGCGCCCACCAGCGTGGTCTTGCCCACGCCGAAACCGCCGGCGACCAGTATCTTCAACGCCAGCGGGGCCGTGTCGCCGCCCGTGGTGTCGGAGTGTTCGGAGACCATGGATCACTTCTCTCGGGAGTGCCGGCGACGGTCGGTGTCGGGACGGTCGGTGTCGGGCCGCACCACGTCGGTGTGGTCGGGTCGGTGCGGAACGGGTCCGTATGCTTCCGGGGCGGTGCGTACGTTCATCTACAGCGCCCTCAGTCCCTCGACGACCTCGTGCAGAATCCGTTCGTCGGGGAGCTGTGCGGGCGGGACCGGACGGCTGACGGTGACGCAGCCGAGTTCCAGCAGGTCACCGAGGAGCACCCGGACCACGCCCACGGGCAGGTCCGAGCCCGCCGCGAGTTCCGCGACGGACTGGGTCTCCGTGCGGCACAGGTCGATCAGGGCCCGGTGTTCCGGCCCGAGCCCCACGCCGTCGGCGCCCGGCGCGCCGGGGTCCAGGGTCACCAGGGCGATCAGGTCGAAGCGCACCCCGGTGGGGCCGGGCCTCGTCCGTCCGCCGGTCATGGCGTACGGGCGGACGAGGGGCCCGGCCTCCTGGTCGTACCACTGGCTGCCCGGCTCGCGCGGGGCACCGGTCATGTCCTCGGTCATCGGTGCGGGTCACCCTCTCGCCTCAGCCGGCGGCGGGCGGTCGCGCGGACATGCGCGGCGCCGTGTAGAGGTGCTCCCCGACGCGCTTGACCAGCCGTGCCATCTCGTACGCGACGAGACCGATGTCGGCGGTCACGGCGGTGAGGAGGGCGAGGCAGGATCCGTCGCCGGCGGCGGCCACGAACAGGAAGCCGCCGTCCATCTCCACCATGGTCTGGCGTACGCCACCGGCGCCGAAATGCCGTCCGGCGCCCTTGGCGAGGCTGTGGAAGCCGGAGGCGACGGCGGCGAGGTGTTCGGCGTCCTCGCGGCTGAGGCCGGTGGAGGCGCCGACGGCGAGGCCATCGTTGGACAGCACCACCGCGTGCCGTACCTCACCGACGCGCATCACCAAGTCGTCGAGCAGCCAGTCGAGTTCACCCGACCGCTGGGCCGGCCTCGGGCTCGGGTCCTGGATCATGCGGGGTCTCCTTCGCTGCTGTCTCTGCCCGGCGCGGGATCCGGGGCGGCGGCGCGGCCGGGCCGCCTGCCGCCGCCGCGCGTCCAGCCGTCCCGGTAGGCGGCCATCCGGTCCCTTACGAGTTCGGGGGTGCGCCGGTCGTCGCCGCCCGGATCGGGTGCCCGGGCCGGCTCCTCGGGCAGCGGCCGGCGCAGCTGGGGGGCGAGGTTCGCCTGCCGTACCCGGCGCGGGAGGTCGTCCGAGCCGTCCGAGCCGTCGGGGTCGTCCGGTGGTCGGTGCAGGCGCAAGGTCGTCACTCCGGGGGGTGGGGTGTCGGTGGCCGTCGGCTCGGCGGCGGCCCGGGCGGGGGCGACCAGCACCGGCAGGTCGGCGGGCGTGGGGACGGCCTCCTGGTGCCGGCCGGCGACGGGCACGCGCGCGTAGTCGCGTTCCTCGGGCTGCCGTGCCTCCGCCAGTTCGGGGACGGAACGTTCCGGCGTGCCGCTGTGCAGCAGGACGGTGGGCAGCAGGACGACCGCGGTGGTGCCGCCGTAGGGTGAGGTCCTCAGGTGGACCTTGACGTCGTGGCGGGCGGCGAGCCGGCTGACCACGAACAGGCCGAGCCGGTCGCTGTCGAACAGGTCGAGGGCCTCGGACTGCGCGATGCGCCGGTTGGCCTCGGCGAGGGTCTCCTTGCCCATGCCCAGGCCGCGGTCCTCGACCTCCAGGGCGTAGCCGTTGCCGACGGGCTCTCCGATGACGCGTACGCGTGTGTGTGGCGGCGAGAACTGGGCGGCGTTCTCGACGAGTTCGGCGAGCAGATGGGTGAGGTCGGCGACGGCGGAGCCGATGACGGACGCCTCCGGGAGCTGCCGTACCTCCACGCGCGCGTAGTCCTCGACTTCGGAGACGGCGGCGCGGACCACGTCGGTCAGGGACACCGGCATGCGCCAGGCCCGGCCGGGGGCCGCTCCGGACAGGATGATCAGGCTCTCCGCGTGGCGTCGCATGCGGGTGGTGAGGTGGTCGAGGCGGAAGAGGTCGCTGAGCTCGTTCGGGTCGTCGGAGCGGCGCTCCATGCTGTCCAGGAGGCTGAGCTGGCGGTGCACGAGGACCTGGCTGCGGCGGGCGAGGTTGACGAAGACCCCGGAGATGCCGCTGGCGAGTTCGGCGCGTTCCACGGCGGCCCGCAGCGCGGCCCGGTGCACGGTACCGAGGGCTTCGGCGACCTGGCCGGTCTCGTCCTCGGCGGGCGGCTCGGGCGGTGCCTCGGCCCGGATGTCGATCTCCTCACCGGCCCGCAGTCTCCGCATGGCCTCGGGGAGTTTGCGCCGGGCGATCTCCAGGGCGCTGTTGCGCAGGTGGACGAGTTCCACGACCAGCCCGCGGCCGATGCGCACGGAGATGACGAGCGACGCGGCGACGGCGGCCAGGCCGAGCAGGACGGCCGCGCCCGCCGGGCTGAGCAGGCCGCGGGTGAAGGGGTCGGCGCGGTCGGCGACCTGACGTGCCGCGTCCGCCTCGATGGTCCGCATCCCGTCCTGCACACGCGCGTGGGCCCTGGCCCAGGTCGCTTCAGGTGCCGCGGTGAGGGCCTTCGCCCCGGGTCCGGCGGCGAGCACCCTCTTCTCGGCGGTGTCCACCGCGGCGTAGGCGCTGCCTGCGGCGAGGCCGCGCCAGGCGGTGCGTTCGGGGCCGCGGAGGTCGGCGACGGCCGACTCGGTGAGGGTGCGGCGCGTGTCGACGGCGCCCGCGAACAGCCCCATGCGCCGCGCGTCGAGACGGCCGGCGAGGCGCGCGCTGTCGAGGACGACGTCCTCCTGGGCCAGCGCCTCGCCCGCGCGGGAGAACTCCAGCAGCACGCGCGCGTCGGAGCCCAGTTCGGCGTCCTGGATGCCGGACAGGGCGCCGCCGACGGAGAAGGCGGCCGAGATCGTCCGCGTGTAGCGGCGGTACGCCTCCTCCCAGCCCGCGGTGCCGTCGAGTACGGCGGTCCGCAGCGAACGCAGCCCTTCCGCCCCGGAGACGAACGTCTCGAGCCGCTGGGCGACCCCGACGGGCAGTTCCTGGCCGTCGGCGACGGTGCTGTCCTCGTCGAGCCGGAGCTCGGCCACCGCGCGGTCCGTGCGCTCGCCGAGCTTGGTCAGGTCGCCGCCCTGTCCCGTGGCCGGGTCGGTGGCCTGGCGCACGGCGGCCGCCCGCTCGTTCTGGAGAGCCGCCACCGCGGCCGCGACCGGGGTGCGGACCTGGGCGTCCACACGCTGCAACTGCCGCAGCCGGGAGACCTCCTGGGCGGTGCTGACGGTGGCGTACGCCCACAGGGCCAGCAGGGACACGACCGGCACCATCAGCAGGCAGACGATCTTGGCCCGGACGGTGCGGGGGCGGATCCGCCGGCGTCCCGCGCGCGGGGGTGTCGCGTCGGCCGGTATGCCCGTCCGGTCGTCCGCCCCCTCGTCGGCGGGTGGTCCGGCGTGGGCGCGCCGCCCGCGCACGGGGGGTGGCGACGCGGCGCCGGCCGTGGGGGTCCTCCGGGGTGTTCGCATGGCCTCCTCGCTCGATAGGGGTTCGGTGGGCGTGCCGTCGGGCGCCGTCACGCGGTGCGGGCCGGTCGGCGGCCGACGGCGCTGTCCGCGGGCTGCTGCGCGGAGGCGGACGCCTCGCGCTCCCCCGCGGTGGGCGACAGGGCGACGAAGGCGGAGGTCAGGAAGAGGTAGGACCCGAGGCCGACGGCGAGGGGGAAGATGAACTGCATCGCCGTGGCCCCGGGCAGGGCCGCGCCGGACGGCGCGACGCGCACGCTCACCGCGAGCATCCCGGTGTAGTGCATGCTGCTCACCGCCGCGCCCATGACGAGGGAGGCGACGGTGACCGCGAGCGGCGCCTTGATGTTGAGCGCCGCCCAGAGGGCCGCGGTCGCCGCGACGACGGCGATCAGGACGGAGAGCCCGACGAGCGTCGGGTCGTAGGTGACGTCGCCGTGCAGCCGGACGGCGGCCATGCCCAGGTAGTGCATGCTGGCCACGCCCACGCCGGTGGTGAGTCCGCCGATCAGCAGCGCGCGCGTGCGGTCGCGGCCGTAGCCGACGGCGAAGACGCCGGCGCAGACGACGACCATGGCGACGAGGAGGCTCAGCACGGTGAGAGGCACGTCGTAGCGGATGTCGGTGCCGCTGACGCCGAAGCCGAGCATGGCCACGAAGTGCATGGTCCAGATGCCGGTGCCGATCGCGGACGCGGCGGTGACGAGCCAGTTGCGGCGGGAGCGTCCGGTGGCGCCCAGGGCGCGCACGGTGCAGCGCAGCCCGAGCGCGGCGCCGATGCAGGCCATCACGTACGACAGCACGGGGGTCAGCCAGCCGAAGGTGGCGTGGTCCAGGTGTCCCATGGCCCCGGGACGCTAGCCGGGTCACGGGGGCACAAAGAGGGCGCATTTCGAAAGCTGCCGCAATATGACACGGAATTGCGTCCCGACGATCGCCTCGCGTTCGAACGTGTGCGCTGCGGCGTCCCTCGCGCCGGTGAGGGATCATGCGGAGCATGAGCGACGACCACACACATGTCCGGGAGTTCTTCACCGCGCGGGCGGCGGACTGGGACAGCCGCTTCCCCGACGACGGCCCCGCCTACGCGGCCGCGGTCGCCGACCTCGGTCTGCGCGAGGGTGACCGGGTGCTGGACGCGGGCTGCGGCACCGGACGGGCCCTGCCGCCGCTGCGGGCCGCCGTGGGGCCCTCGGGGGTGGTGGTCGGCGCCGATCTGACCCCGGCCATGCTGGAGGCCGCCGCACGGGCCGGCCGCGACCGGGACGGGCGGCTGGTCCTCGCCGACGTCGCCGCGCTGCCACTGCGCTCGGAATCGCTCGACGCGGTGTTCGGCGCCGGGCTCATCTCCCACCTGCCGCGTCCGGCCGAGAACCTGCGGGAACTCGCCCGGGTGGTGCGCGTCGGCGGGACGCTGGCGCTGTTCCACCCGATCGGCAGGGCGGCCCTCGCGGCCCGCCACGGACACGCGATCACCCCGGACGACCTGCGCGCGGAGGACAACCTCCGCCCGCTGCTGGCCGACGCGGGGTGGCGCATGACGTCGTACGTCGACGAGGACACCCGTTTCCTGGTCCTCGCCGTGCGCGAGGGCTGAGGCCTCGGGCCTTTCCGGCGACCGTTTCCCGGTCCTCCCCGTGCGCGAGGACTGAGGCCTCAGGCCTTTCCGGCGACCGCGGCCACGCAGGCGTCGGGATTGTCGAACATGACGTTGTGGCCGGCGCCCGCCACCGTCACCACGCGTACGCCCGCCGCCTCCAGGGCGTCCGCTCCGTCGAGTGCGCCGCTGTGCTCGCCCTGGAGATAGACGCGCTCGACCTCGTCCAGCCCGGTCAGGATCTCGCGCATCACCGGGTCGGATCCGCGTCGCAGCCCGACGGCGCTGCGGTGCAGGGCGCGCGGGTCGGCCAGCCGCATGGTGGCGGCCCACATCGGCCCGACGCTTTCGAGCACGCGCGCGTGGCCGCCGTCGAGGAACTCGTCCTCCGTGTGGGTGGCGATGCCGCTGCTGCCCGCGGTCGGCGGCGGGAAGGCGTCGAGGTTGGCCTCGGTGAGGACGAGCCGTGCGACCAGCTCGGGCCGACGGTGAGCGAGGACGATGGCCACGGAGCCGCCCATGCTGTGGGCGACCAGCTCGGCGCCGGTCACGCCCGCGGCGTCCAGGGCGGCCGCCAGGGCGTCGGCGTGTTCCTCGAGCGTGTAGCCGAAGTCCTCGGGCCGGTCACTGATGCCGTGCCCGGGCAGGTCGACGAAGAGACTGCGCCGACCGGCGAGCTCGGGACGCGCCGCGACATGCGCGTGGTAGACGGCGGAGGCCGCACCCAGGCCGTGCACGTACACCCGCGCGGGTTCCGCGCCCGGCGTCTCCGTCCATCGGATCCGGCTTCCCCCACCACCGAACTCGGCCTGCCGCATCGTCCGCCTCCTCAGAGCACCTCGTCGCTTGGAGCGTCGCCGAAGATACCTCGGTGACGAGGTACAGCACGAGCGGAATAAAGCGTGACCGTGGTACGCCCGAGAGGAGGTACCGCACCGGTGCGGCACAATGCGGACATGCTGGAGCTCGCCATCCTCGGCTTCCTCTACGACACCCCGCTGCACGGCTACGAGCTGCGCAAACGCCTCACGGCGCTGACGGGCCACGTGCGGCCCGTGGCCGAGAGCACCCTGTACCCGGCCATCAAGCGCCTGGAGAAGGCGGGCCTGCTGGTGCGGGCCACCGAACCCGGCGCGGCGGCCGCGCCGCGTCATGTGCTGAGCCTCACCGACGAGGGTCGACGGGAACTGCGCCGACGGCTCTCCGAGCCGGCCCAGCGGGACATCACCGACGAGAACCGCTGGTTCACGGTGCTCGCCTTCCTCCGGCACCTGGAGGACGCCGGAGCACAGGCGGCCGTGCTGCGCCGCCGGCTGGCCTTCCTGCTGGAACCGGCGAGCTTCTTCTACGACGGCGACCGGCCGCTCAGCGCCGAGGAGATGAGCGATCCGTTCCGGCGTGGCGTGCTGACCATCGCGCGGGCGACCACCCGGGCCGAGGTCGGGTGGCTGCGCGAGACGCTGGACTCACTGGGCGGCTGACCCGTCCGCGTTGTCCGCGTGCCGCACGGGGCAGCCGCGCACGCCGGGTACCGGGCGGGTGCCCAGTTCCTCCAGCACATACCCGTCCGGGTAGCCCTTGATCTCCCAGTTCTGGCGCGCGTAATGGGGTGCGCGACGGGGCGGCAGCAGCCGTACGGCGCGTCCACGCGCGCGGACCGCCCGGCGGACCAGCGCACGGGTGACGGGGCCCGGCGGGGTGTAGCGGAAGGCCTCCAGCAGCGGTTCGTCCAGCAGGGCGAGCAGGGCGGTGCGCAGTACCGGGGCCAGCGGACGCGGGTACCAGGACACCATCAGGTCGAGCGTGGCGTCCGAGACCCGTCGTCCGCCCTCGTCCCACCCGAAGTGAGCCGCCTCGTACGCGTCGAGGCAGGCCTCGAACTCCTCGTAGGACTCGGGTAGGTCCTTGATGCCCATGCGCCGGCCGAGCGTGCGGTAGTGGACGGTGGCGGCGATGACCTCGTGGCGGGACAGCCGGCGCCATCCGTAGGCGTCGATCCAGCGCTTGGGCATCACGACGAACGTGGCGAGCACGTACCGCATGTCGTCGTTGCTGATGTCGTAGCTGCGGTGCATCTGGTTGACGCGGCGCACAGCGGTACGGCCGCGCTCGCTGTCGAAGCCGTGCTCGACGATGGCGTCGAGAAGCAGCGAGGTGTCGTCATAGCGTTTCTGTGTGCGGTCGGTGAGTTCCGCGGTACGCGCGAGCAGGCCGCCGATGGCGGGCACGGCGTAGGTGCGGTACAAGGCCAGTTCGAGAGCGCGTGTGACGTCCCACGGAAACTCGTACGCCGCGGTGAGCCGGTAAATCTCGGAGGCGTCCTCGTACGGGTCCATCCGCCGGATCTGTTCGAGTCGCTCGAAACGCCTCACCGCACCGCCCCCTTCTGCCGCCGGAACTCCAACTCTACGTTGGGCGGCAGGAGATGAACGCCCACACGGGCGACGACGCAGGGGGAAGGCGGTCGGCATGTTCGCAGGGGTCCGCAAGGTCTGGGAGAGGTTTCTCACCGCCACGCGCGCGCAGGGCGGGCAGCGCTCCGCCGACGGGGCTCCGCCCGGCGGCGAGCAGCGCGCCGGCGGCAGGCGAGGGCACAACCTGTTCGAGGCGGCCGCCGTCTACGTCTCGGCGTGCGCGGAGCACGACGAGGAACGGATCGAGGAGGCGGCGGGCTGGGTGTCACCGGAGGCGCTGTCGTTCGGGATCAACGAACTGGCCTGCCGCGCGGTCGTCGCGCTCGCCCGGGAGCGTGACGAGTCGCCGCAGACGGTGGCCCGGGCGCTGCTCGGGCTGCCCGCGGCGTGACATGTGCGCCGCCGCCGACGCGGCCGACGTCTTCGACGCCTCCGCTGCGGCCGGTCCGGGGTGATTCGCCCTTGTCCGGCCGGAAAACTGCAGCTCCAGGTGTGTCCGGAGGTCGTGACAAGCGCCTTCCCGCCGCACTAGGGTGCGCGCCGTTGGACGAATCGCTGGGGAGGCTGGGATGGCCGGGACTGACGAGGACGCCGTCGCCGCCGATGACGATGCGCTCTATGTGCTCACGGCGGTGCTGCTGACGCCGGCGCAGTTCCCGAGTGTGCTCGGCGACGACTACCCGGAGGCCTGCGCGGCGCTCGGCCTCGCGCCGCTCGCCGACGGTTACGGCCTGGTGCTGGGCCAGGACGGAGAGGGCGCGCGGTGGACGGTCGTCATCGACGACGTGTCGCTGGTGGCCGTCGCCATCGCTTCGTGGGACTGCGGCATGGAGTACGAGCTGTCGCCCGACGAACGGACGGTGGTCGCCGCTCTGCCCGGCTGGCCCCTGGCGGTCGCCGTCGCGGCTCCCGGTGTGCCCGCCCCGCACGATCCCGCCCCCGACGTCGCGGACGGGCCCCCGCTGTGCCCGCCCGACACGACCACCTGGGGCCCGGCCCAGCGTCGGCTGGGCGCCGATGAGATCGCGCTCCAGTGGGCCCTGTGGCGGGAACAGATAGACGACGCCCAGTTCACGCCCGCGGCGAACGGCTCCGATGCGGCGGGGAAGGATTCGGAGGCCGCCGAAAAGGCCGACGAGCCCGACGAGTCCGACCAGGCCGACGAGGTGGACGACGCCGAGGGCGCGCCGGTGGGGCACAGCGGCATCCGGCGGGTCCTCGCGGAGGCGCGCGCCTATGTGGACACCCCGCCGCCGCTCGGACGCGTCCGCTCGTCGTTCGCGCCGGGCGAGGCGCGCACGCTGCGCGCCGACGGCCCCGGCTGGTCGTTGGTGGCCAGGACCGACGACATCGCGTTCGTGCTGATGGACGACGCGCCGGGCGAGGTGCTCCCGGTCGGCCGAGGACCCGAACTGCCCGGACTCCTCGAGGCCCTGGACAAGATGGCGGTCCGGCCGAGCTGAGCCGGGCGTCCGGGGACGCGGGACCGACCGGGTCCATCCCGGGCCGGCGAGGAGTGCCCGCCCGGCGCACCCGGCCTCAGCCGGGCGCGCGCCGGACGGCCGGGGCCTTCACTCACTCCCCGCCCCCTCTCAGCGGCCGAGTTCCTTCCGCGTCACACGGCGCAGCCTGCGCCGCTGCGAGGGATCCAGCGTGAGGTACGCCGCCGCCGGGACTCCGAGCACGATCAGCAGGGCCGCCCACCAGGGCAGCCAGATCAGCAGGAGGAGCCCGACCGCCACACCACCTGCGGCGATCTTCGCGTTCTTCGACATGTCGCCTCCTTCGCGGCCACTGCCGCTCTCTGTTGTGAAAAACGGCCTCGCACGGCGCGCGGTTCCGAAGCCGACCCTGAGACGTCCCTGAGGTCCGCCCCCTAGACGCCCCTGAGAGACACCTTCTCGCGCCGGACGCCCGAAGGCACGCTCACGTTCTGCCGTCGGACGCCGAAAGTCATCAGGAAATGTGGTGCGCGTTCGGCGTCGGAGTGTTGTACCCTCGGCCACCGACCTCAGTAGTCAAACTTGAGGAGCAGGTTCATCTCTGTGCAGAGGGTTCCCACGCAAGCCCAGTCCGACGTCTCCGAACCGGCCTCCCATCACGCCGTCTTCCTGCCCGGCTCCCCGGCACGTACCGGCCGTGTCGCCTTCTGGCCGGCCGGTGGGGACACCGCTGCCGTCGTCCCGTCCGGCTCTGCCGAGGAGCTGACGGTCGTCCGTCCCGCGGAGGCGGGTGTGCGGCTCGCGCGGGTGCCAGCCGTCCTGCTTCCCGCGCACGAGGCCCTGCCCGTCCTCATCCGCGCGCGCGGCCTCGCCGACGTGGACCGGTCCGTCGCCTTCTGGGGTGCGGCGGCCCTGACGGCCCTGGAGTTCGTGGCGCGCGGTCTGCTGCTGCCCGGTCTGTCCGGCGACGACCACGATGCCTGGCGGGTGGGCCCGCTGAGTCCGGACGACATCGACCGGGTGCGCCGGCTGGCCGCCGCGATGCCGCCCGAGGCGCACGCCGTCCCGGTGGACGGCCGTCCGCCGCTGCGACTGCCCGACCCCGAGCGGTTGCTGCGTGCCTTCCTCGACGCGGTCGCGGACGCGCTGCCCCGCTCCCCCGCCGCGCCGCTCGTGACGGGCGGACCGGCGTACGCCGCGCCGCGGCCCCAGCACGTGCCGGAGCTGCGGGCCTGGGCCGCCGATGTCGCCGCCGGCCATGACGCCGGAGTCAGGGTCTCGTTGCGGATCGAGGTCTCGGGGCTCTCGACCGCGACACCGCAGGAGGGGCGGCCGAGGTTCCGTGCCGTACCGCAGGTGCACGGCGTGAGCGATCCGACGCTCGTCGCGGACGCCGCCGAGGTGTGGCAGGGCTCCGGCCCGACGCACCGGGCGTTCGGCCCGCGCGCGCGGATGGACGCCCTGCTGGCGCTGCGCCGTGCCGCCCGTGCCTGGCCGGCGCTCACGCCCCTGCTGTCGGCTGCCGTCCCGGACGCCGTCGAGCTGCTCGAAGAGGAGGTGTCCGAACTTCTCGGGGACGGCGCGCGGGCGCTGGCCGCCGCGGGCGTGGAGGTGCACTGGCCGAGGGAGCTGGCCGCCCGCACCCTCACCGCCCGCGCCGTCGTGGGCCCGCCGGAGGACCCGGCCGGCCAGGACCGGGCCGACCGGGACACTCCGTCGTTCCTGTCGGCGGACGCGCTGCTGTCGTTCACCTGGTGGTTCGCGCTGGGCGACCAGCAGCTCACCCGCGAGGAGCTGGACCGTCTCGCCGAGGCCAACCGCCCCCTCGTACGGCTGCGCGACCAGTGGGTCCTGATCGATCCACGGGAGCTGCGCCGCGCCCAGGCGCAACCGGACCGCAAGGTGACGCCGATCGACGCGCTGGGCGCGGCCCTGACGGGCTCGACCGAGATCGACGGCCGCCGGGTCGACGTCCGGCCCACGGGCTGGCTGGCGGCTCTGCGGGAGCGGCTCACGAACCCGGGCGCGCGGGAGCCGGTGGCGCAGCCCGCCGCGCTCGACGCCACACTGCGCGACTACCAGCGGCGCGGTCTCGACTGGCTGGCGCGGACCACGTCCCTGGGTCTCGGCTGCTGCCTGGCCGACGACATGGGGCTCGGCAAGACCGTCACGCTGATCGCCCTGCACCTGCACCGCCAGGCGGAGCCGGAGACGGCCGGTCCCACCCTCGTGGTCTGTCCCACCTCCCTCATGGGCAACTGGCAGCGGGAGATCGAGAAGTTCGCACCCGGCACGCCCGTGCGCCGCTTCCACGGGCCGCGTCGCGACCTGGACGCCCTGGCGGACGGGGAGTTCGTGCTCACCACCTACGGAACTTCGCGCCTGGACGCGGAACGGCTCGGCGGGGTGCCGTGGGGCCTGGTCGTGGCGGACGAGGCACAGCACGTGAAGAACCCGTACTCGGCTACCGCGCGGGCGCTGCGCACGATCGGGGCACGCGCGCGCGTGGCGCTCACCGGCACCCCCGTCGAGAACAACCTGTCGGAGCTGTGGGCGATCCTGGACTGGACGACCCCCGGTCTGCTCGGCAGGCTGAACACCTTCCGCACCCGGTACGCGCGAGCCGTCGAGGGCGGCGGCGACCCAGCTGCCGCGGAGCGGCTCGCGCGGCTGGTCGGACCGTTTCTGCTACGTCGCCGCAAGTCCGACCCGGGCATCGCGCCCGAGCTCCCGCCCAAGACCGAGACCGACCGGCCGGTGTCGCTCACCACGGAGCAGACCGGCCTGTACGAGGCCGTGGTGCGCGAGACGCTCGCGGCGATCGCCGAGGCCGACGACATGGCACGACGCGGCCTGATCATGAAGCTGCTGACCGGCCTCAAGCAGATCTGCAACCATCCGGCGCAGTACCTCAAGGAGGACCGGCCGAGGACCACCGGCCGCTCAGGCAAGCTGGAACTCCTGGACGAGCTGCTCGGCACGCTGCTCGCCGAGGGCGCGAGCGTCCTGGTCTTCACGCAGTACGTGCGCATGGCGCGGCTTCTGGAGCGGCACCTGGCCGCGCGGGGCGTGCCCTCCCAGCTCCTGCACGGGGGGACGCCGATCGCCGAGCGCGAGGCGATGGTCCAACGCTTCCAGGAAGGTGAGGTCCCCGTGTTCCTGCTGTCCCTGAAGGCAGCCGGTACCGGACTCAACCTCACGCGCGCGGAACACGTCGTGCACTACGACCGCTGGTGGAACCCGGCCGTCGAAGCACAGGCCACCGACCGGGCGTACCGCATCGGACAGACCCGGCCCGTGCAGGTGCACCGGCTGATCGCCGAGGGCACGATCGAGGACCGCATCGCCGCCATGCTGCGCCGCAAGCGGGACCTCGCCGACGCCGTGCTCGGCTCCGGCGAGGCGGCGTTCACGGAACTCACGGACGCCGAACTGGCCGAACTGGTGGAGCTGCGAGGGGGTACGCGATGAACCGCTACGACGACAAGGAGCGTACGTTCGCGGCGTTGCCTCCCGCGAGCGGGAGGAGCTTCGCGCAGACGTGGTGGGGCCGGGCGTGGCTCAAGGCCCTGGAGGACGGGGCGCTGGACGCGGAGCAGCTGCGGACGGGCCGCAGGCTCGCGCGCGCGGGCGGCGTGGGCGCGGTGTCGGTGCGGCCGGGACGCATCACGGCCGTCGTGCAGGGCGGCGACCGCACCCCGCACCGGGCAGATGTGCTGCTCGACGTCCTCTCGGACGCGCAGTGGGACCGGTTCCTGGACCTGACCGTGGAACGAGCCGGCCATGTCGCCGCGCTGCTCGACCGTGAGATGCCACCGCATCTGGTCGAGGACGCGGAGACGGCCGGGATCGATCTGCTGCCGGGTCTGGGCGATCTGGAGGCCGAGTGCGACTGCGGCGCCTGGGACCACTGCGGTCACACCGCGGCGCTGTGCTATCAGGTGGCGCGGCTGCTCGACCAGGATCCGTTCGTCCTGCTGCTCCTTCGGGGACGCGCCGAGCAGGCGCTGCTGGACGACCTCCAGGCCCGCGGCACCGCCGCGGCGGCCGAGGAGGCCGAGGAGGCGAGGCCTGCCGGGGTGGAGGGTGTGGACGCGGCGGAGGCGTACCTGGCCGGGCACTTCCTGCCGCCCCTGCCCGACGCACCGGTCCTCCCCGAGGAGCCGGGTGTGCCCCCGTCGCTCGACACGGAGGCCCCCGCGCCCGCCTCGGTGGACCCGGCCGCCCTGGAGGTCCTGGCCGCCCGTACGGCCGCCGAGGCCCACCGTCTGCTCGCGGAGGCACTGCGTCCGGAGGCACTGCGTCCGGGGGCGCCGTCGCCCTCGCCGTCACCCACGCGGTTGACGGTGGCCCAGGACGCGGTCCGGCTGGCGGCGGGCGTCGTCGAGGACTCCGGGACGCTCGTCGAGGGCTCCTCAACGCTCGTCGAGGGCTCCACCACAGCGGATCGCCCCGGCACGGCGGGTCACCCCGGCGGGGCCGTGGCCGGCCGGCTGGCCACCGGCTCCGGTCGCAGCGCCGAGCAACTGGCCCTGGCCGTACGGGCCTGGCGGCTGGGCGGTGCGGTCGCCCTGTCGGTGCTGGAGGAGGAGTGGTCCGTGGACGGCGAGGCGCTCGCACGCGCGCGTGCCGCGTTGCAGGCGGCGTGGGAACAGGACGAACGGCCGGTGCTGCGGGCCAGGGCCAACAGGTGGACGGTCGTCGGGGCGCCCTGCCAGTTGCGGCTGGGGCGGGACGGCCGCTGGTGGCCGTATCGCAAGGAGCGCGGCCGCTGGGTTCCGGCGGGGGACGCGGCCCAGGACCCGGCGACGGCCCTGGCCTCGGTCCGCCCCGAGGGCGAGGAAGCGCTGTCCCAGGCCGACGGTTCCTGAGCGGGGGACGCGAGGGGGCGGCCTGACGGGCGACCGACCCCTCGCGTTCACCGGGGCGTCGCACGACATCGCGCGCGTGGACCGCTACACGCCGACCCTGATCAACGACAACGACTTCGGGATGACGGACGGCAGGGAGGCGTTCGACACGCAGGGCCGGCTGGTCGACAGCGGCGTCGAGACGACCGTGACGTACGTGCGGCTGCCCCGAGGCGTGGGACGTCCGGCGGTGGGCCCGTCGGCCCCGTCGTGCGGACGCGCGCGTGGCACCGTTGGGGGGGACGCGCGTGGGTCGCTCGGCGGTCCACTACGGCAGGAGGTCGTCCAACGACGGCAGAAGCGACTCAAGTCCGCTGGGCAGCTCGGTCGGCAGTGCGGTGGGCAGCTCGGTCGGGAGCTGCGACGGCAGCTCCGTCGGGAACCGCGACGGCAGCTCGCTCGGGAAGCCGCTCGGCAGGTCGATCGGAAGGCTGACGGAGGGGGCCGGGGAGGAGCCGGTTCCCGCGGGCGGCCCGTCCTTGTCGTCGTCGCTCCCTGAGGCCAGCAGCACGACGAGGGCGACGGCAGCGGCGGCGACCAGCAGCGCGAGCACGGCGAAGAGCGGGTTCCCGCGCCGCCGGAAGCCACCGGGCGGTCCCGGATCCGGAGGCGGCGGAGGCCGGCCTCCCCCTCCCGCGCCGCCGCCGTAGGAGTCATCACGGTGGGTATCGGCCTGGTGGGAGTTCCCGTAAGGGGAGTCCGCGTGGTGGGAGTTCCCATAGCGGGAATCGCCGTGGTCAGGGTCTCCGTAGCGGGCGTCGCCGTAGCGGGCGTCTCCGTAGCGGGCGTCGCCGTGGTGGGAGTCGTAGCCGGAGGAAGGCGGTCCGAAGCCGCCGGGGGGCGGCGTGTCACCCGGCGGGCCGGGCGGCTGGGGCGGTACGGGCGGCATGGCCATACCGCCCAGCGTCACCGTGGACCGGCCGGTGACGCGACCCCCGCCGGAAAGTTGATACCGCCTCATGCCACGGGCCGCATGATTCCGGCGTATTCGGCACGGCCGGCACACGCCGGGGCCCGCAGACGAACAGCGGTACGCGCGTGGGCGCGCTCGGCGAGACCCCCCACGCAGAACGCGGAGAACTCCCGAGCAGCGCGCCCACGCGCGCGTGCGCTCAGCCGCGGGCGCCGAGCAGGTGGTCCATGGCGAGCTGGTCGAGGCGCTCGAAGGCCATGCCGCGGGCGGCGGCCGCGTCGGCGTCGAAGTCCTCGAAGGCGCCGCGGTCGGCCAGCAGGGCCTGGAGGCCGTCGGCGGCGGTCGGCTGCGCCAGCTCGTCCAGACGGGAGTCCTTCAGCGCCTGCTGGACCTCGGGGTCGTTGCGGAAGGCGGCCGCACGCTCCTTCAGGATCAGGTAGTTGCGCATGCAGCCCGCGGCGGACGCCCACACGCCGTCCAGGTCCTCGGTGCGCGGCGGCTTGAAGTCGAAGTGGCGCGGACCGGTGTAGCCGGCGCTCTCCAGCAGGTCGACCAGCCAGAACGCGGACCGCAGGTCGCCGGCGCCGAAGCGCAGGTCCTGGTCGTACTTGATGCCGGACTGGCCGTTGAGGTCGATGTGGAAGAGCTTGCCCGCCCACAGCGCCTGCGCGATGCCGTGCGGGAAGTTCAGGCCCGCCATCTGCTCGTGGCCGACCTCCGGGTTGACGCCGCACAGCTCCGGGCGCTCCAGGCGGTCGATGAACGCCAGCGCGTGACCGACGGTGGGCAGCAGGATGTCACCGCGCGGCTCGTTCGGCTTGGGCTCGAGGGCGAAACGCAGGTCGTAGCCCTGGGAGGTGACGTACTCGCCGAGCAGGTCGAAGGCCTCCTTCATACGGTCCAGGGCGACGCGCACGTCCTTGGCGGCGCCGGACTCGGAGCCCTCGCGGCCGCCCCAGGCGACGTAGATCTTGGCGCCGAGCTCGACGGCCAGGTCGATGTTGCGGATCGTCTTGCGCAGGGCGTAACGGCGCACGTCACGGTCGTTCGCGGTGAACGCGCCGTCCTTGAAGACCGGGTGGGTGAAGAGGTTGGTGGTGGCCATCGGCACGGTCATGCCGGTGGCGTCCAGCGCCTGCCGGAACCGCTTGATGTGCGACTCGCGCTCGGTGTCGGAGGACCCGAAGGGGATCAGGTCGTCGTCGTGGAAGGTCACACCGTAGGCGCCCAGCTCGGCCAGGCGCTGCACCGTCTCGACCGGGTCCAGGGCACGCCGCGTGGCGTCGCCGAACGGGTCGCGTCCCTGCCAGCCGACGGTCCACAGGCCGAAGGTGAACCTGTCCTCGGGGGTGGGCTGGTAGCTCATGCCACGGCTCCTTGCTTGAAGACTGTCTGGCCGACTATTTCGTCATGGCCGTTTACAAATTAGTATGCGGACGCATCTCTGGGAAGACAGATCCCGCAGAGCCGTGGAAAAACTTAGGGAGAGCCCGATGTCAGCAGCCGAGGGTCCGCTCGTCGTCGGCGTGGACACATCCACCCAGTCCACCAAGGTGCTGGTCGTCGACGCGGCCACCGGCCGGGTCGTCGCGAGCGGCCAGGCGCCGCACACCGTGTCCTCCGGCGCAGGGCGGGAGAGCGACCCGCGCCAGTGGTGGGGCGCCCTGTGCGAGGCGCTGCGCCAGTGCGGTGACGTGGCGCACGAGGCCGCCGCGGTGTCGATCGGCGGGCAGCAGCACGGCCTGGTGACGCTGGACGAGCACGGCGAGCCGGTGCGGCCGGCACTGCTGTGGAACGACGTGCGCTCGGCGCCGCAGGCGCGCCGGCTGACCGAGGAACTGGGCGGCGCGAAGTTCTGGGCGGAGCGCACCGGGTCCGTCCCGGCCGCCTCCTTCACGGTGACGAAGTGGGCGTGGCTGGCCGAGAACGAGCCGGAGGCCCTGCGCGCCACCAAGGCCGTGCGGCTCCCCCACGACTATCTGACCGAGCGCCTCACGGGCGAGGGCACGACCGACCGCGGCGACGCCTCCGGCACCGGCTGGTGGGCGTCCGGGACCGAGGCGTACGACGAGGAGATCCTCGCCCATGTCGGTCTCGACCCGGCGCTGCTGCCGCGGGTGGTGCGGTCCGGCGAGGTGGCGGGAACCGTGCGTGACAGCCACGACCTGCCGTTCTCGAAGGGAACCCTGGTCGCCCCGGGCACCGGCGACAACGCGGCGGCCGCGCTGGGCCTCGGACTGCGCCCCGGCACCCCGGTGCTGAGCCTGGGCACCTCGGGCACGGTCTACGCGGTGTCGAAGCGGCGCCCCGCCGACCCGACCGGCACGGTGGCCGGGTTCGCCGACGCCCACGGCGACTGGCTGCCGCTGGCCTGCACCCTGAACTGCACGCTCGCCGTGGACCGGGTCGCCGCCCTGCTGGGCCTGGACCGTGAGGCCGTCGAACCCGCCGCCGGCCTCACCCTCCTGCCGTACCTGGACGGCGAGCGCACGCCGAACCTGCCGAACGCCTCCGGCCTCCTGCACGGCCTGCGCCACGACACCACCGCCGGCCAGTTCCTCCAGGCCGCCTACGACGGCGCCGTGCACTCGCTGCTCGGCGCCCTGGACCTGGTCCTCGACGAGGACGCCGACCGCTCGGCCCCGCTGCTGCTGATCGGCGGCGGCGCCCGGGGCGCGGCCTGGCAGCAGACGGTGCGCCGGCTGTCGGGGCGGCCCGTGCAGATCCCCGAGGCCAAGGAGCTGGTCGCGCTCGGCGCCGCCGCGCAGGCGGCGGGGCTGCTGACCGGCGAGGACCCGGCCGCCGTCGCCCGCCGCTGGAACACCACGCGGGGCCCGGTGCTCGAGGCCGTGGAGCGGGACGAGTCGACCCTCGCCAGGATCGCCGGGGTACTCTCCGACGCGTCCCCGCTGCTGGAGCGGGGCACGGGCGCCCGG
>NZ_BQUN01000112.1:155302-160806 GCF_026008495.1 Streptomyces sp. A012304 | reverse complement strand
GAGAACGGCCGCCCGCTGAGCATCGACGAATCGACGGAGGCATGACCGCACCGCCGCACGAGGCCCGCCCGACCGGCCCGGGGCGCGCGCTGCCCGACACACAGCAGGGCATGCGCCGCCGCAACCTGGCGCGGGTGATGCACGCCGTCAGCGCCGAGGGGCCGCTCTCCCGGGCGGCGGTCGCCTCACGCATCGGCCTGACCCGCGCGGCGGTGTCGACCCTCGTCGACGAGCTCATACGCACCGGTCTGCTCGAGGAACTCGGCCCCGAGCGGCCGGGCCGGGTGGGCCGGCCCGGCTCGGCGCTCGCCGTCAGCGGACGGGGCCCGGCCGGGATCGGCGCCGAGGTCGGCGTCGACCACCTCGCGGTCTGCGCCGTCGACCTGCGCGGCGAGGTACGGGCGCGCGCCGAGCGGCACGGCACGAACCGGGGCCGCTCCCCCGGGCCGGTGGTGGCCGAGCTGACCCGGCTGGTGCGCGAGGTCGTCGCCGAGGCCGAGGGCATGGGCCTGTGGCCGGCCGGGCTCGCCGTGGCCGTGCCGGGGCTGGTGGCCCGTGACGGCCACACCGTCGTCCGCGCCCCGAACCTCGACTGGCACGACGTCGACCTGGGCGCGCTGCTGCCCCGCGACTTCCCGCTGACCGTGGACAACGAGGCGAACTTCGGTGGCCTGGCCGAGCTGTGGCTCGGCGCGGACGCCGCACGGGACTTCCTGCACGTCTCGGCCGAGATCGGCATCGGCGCCGCGCTGGTGGTGGACGGCAGCCTGTTGCGCGGCACCCGTGGTTTCGCGGGCGAGCTGGGACATGTGCCGGTCCGCCCCGACGGACCGGCGTGCGTGTGCGGCGGCCGCGGCTGCCTGGAGCAGTACGCGGGCGAGGAGGCCGTGCTGCGCGCGGCGGGGCTGGAACCGGGCGAGGACCGCGTCGGACTGCTCGCCGGGCGCGCCGCGGACGGCGACGAGGACGTACGGCGGGCTCTGCGGGACGCGGGCACCGCCCTGGGGGTCGCCCTGACCGGAGCGCTCAATCTGCTGGACCCGGAGAGCGTGGTGCTCGGCGGTGCCCTCGCGGGCCTGGCACCCTGGCTGCTGCCGTCGCTCGAGGCGGAACTGGCCCGGCGCACCACGGGCCCGCCCTGCCCGGTGACCGTCTCGCCGCTGGGCCCCGAGGGCCCGCTGCTGGGGGCCGCGCACTCCGTGGTGCGGGCCGTGCTGGACGATCCGGCGGCGGTTGCGGGCCGAGTCTGAGGGAGTACGGGTGCGCGGCCCGGACGGCTCGCTGGCCCGACGCTCGGTCGAATGCGCTGACACCCGACGCTCCGTCAGATCCCCCGAAGATCTGACGAACCGTCAATCAGCTGATGGAAGCCGCGGGCTGCCGGCTGGGGGCCGCAACACGCCGGAACCGCAGCCCCCGTCGCATCGGCCTGCCGAGCCGGAACTCCTCGTTCGAGTGGAGGAGTTGTCCACAGTCCGGTGCTCGTCCACCGAAGCAGGCCGTGCCCCTCCGCCCTACGCTCGGGCACCGTAACGTGATCCACCCGGGCGTGTTCCACCCTCGGAAAGGCGGCTTCCCTTGGACCGAGCAAGACCCCTCCCCGACCGGCGGCGGATCCTGAAGGGCGCCGCGCTCGCCGTCGTGCCGTACGCGTTGCTCCCCGACGCGCGGGCCGGTGCGCAGGCGCGGACCGGCGACCATCCGTTCGCCGAGTGGGAGCCCGCGACCCCCTCCAACCGCACGACAGCGAACCGCCCCGCGACCCACGCCGTCGACCGTGTCGTCATCCACGTCACCCAGACCACGTACGCCAAGACCCTGGGCATCTTCCAGAACCCGAAGAAGAGGGTGTCCGCGCACTACGTGGTGCGCTCCGTCGACGGGCACGTGGCGCAGTGCGTGCGCGAGGCCGACATCGCCTGGCACGCGGGGAACTGGGAGTACAACATCCGCAGCATCGGCATCGAACACGAAGGGTGGGTGGACCGGCCGGCCTACTTCACCGACGCCCTCTACGAGCGGTCCGCCCGGCTGACGGCCTCGGTCTGCGACCGGTACGGCATTCCCAAGGACCGGGCGCACATCATCGGCCACCACGAGGTGCCGGGCACCGACCACACCGATCCCGGCCCGAACTGGGACTGGAGCCGGTACCTGCGGCTGGTGCACGGCGCCCGGCGGTGAGCGGATTCCCGCCTTTGCGGCGACCGCGTCCGAGAGGTTGTCGGCACGCGCACCCGGAGTGACGATAGCCCCAGCCGCATCGCCTTCCGGGAGGCCGAGTTGACCGATCCCTGGGTGGCCCTGGAGCCGGGGGCCGACCCTGCCGAGCGTGTACGGGTACTGCGGCGGGCGCACGAGACGTTCACCGAGGCCGGCACCGTGCCGAGGCCGGTGCGGGCGGTGGTGGCCGACTCGTGGCGGCGTTCCGCCCGGGCCGGCGTCGGGCCCGACGGCACCGCGTGCGTGGAGCTGACGGACGGCGACCTCGGTGCCTACCGGGCGGAGCATCCGCTGGCGCGGGTGATGCCGTTGTTCCGTGAGCTGATGGGCACGTTCGCCGCGGACGGCGAGCACCTCCTCGCGGTGTGCGACGCGCACGGCAGGCTGCTGTGGGTCGAGGGTCACCCGGCGACGCGGCGCAGGGCGGGGCTGATGAACTTCGTGCCGGGTGCCCGGTGGGCGGAGAGCGCGGTCGGGACCAACGCGCCGGGTACGGCGGTGGCCGTCGACCGGCCGGTGCAGGTGTTCGCGGCCGAGCACTTCATCCGGCGGGTGCAGCCGTGGACGTGCGCGGCGGCGCCGGTGCACGATCCGCGGACCGGGCGGGTGCTGGGCGCGGTCGACATCACCGGCGGCGACGGGCTCGCGCATCCGCACAGCCTGGGCTTCGTGCAGGCGGTGGCGCGGGCCGCGGAATCCCATCTGGCGCTGCTCGCCCCCGCGCGGCCGGGGCCGGACACGCCGGAGCTGAGCGTGCTGGGCAGGGACGAGGCGGGTCTGAGCGTCGGTGGCCGCAGGGTCAGGCTCAGCCGTCGGCACAGCGAGATCCTGGTGCTGCTGGCCGGGCACCCGGAGGGCCTGACCGGGGACGAGCTGCTGTGCGCGCTGTACGAGGACGAGTCGGTGACGCCGGTGACGTTGCGGGCCGAACTCGCCCGGCTGCGTGGGGTCCTCGGGCCCGGACTGCTGGCCTCGCGCCCCTACCGGCTGACGGTGCCCGTCGAGTCGGACATCTCGGTCGTCGAACGGCGGCTGGCGGCGGGGGCGGTCACGGCCGCCGTGGCGGCGTACGCCGGGCCGCTGCTGCCGGCGTCACGGGCTCCGGCGGTCGTACGGCTGCGGCACCGACTCGCCGACGGTCTGCGGGCCGCGCTGATCGCCGGCCGTGACCCCGACCTGCTGGCGGACTGGGCGCACACGCCGTGGGGTGAGGACGACCTCGGCGTGTGGCGGGCGCTCGCGGCGGCCCGTCCGACGGCCGCGGTACGGGCTCGGCTGGCCGCGCTGGAATCGGAGCTGGCGGCACCGACGGGGTGGGCGCGCGACCGGGCCGGCCTCGCCTGAACACAGCCGCACGACCAGGCCAGGCCTCGCCCGGACACAGCCGCACGATCGGGCCAGGACTCGGCGGAGGTGCTCGCGCGGCACGCAACGTACCTGCAACGTGTCGCGTCCTAGCGTCCCGCCCAGAGCTGCCCAACGGCGGGCAGCGTTGCTGAGGGAGGCTGGCCCGAATGACCCGTTACGCGGCGCCCGGAACCGACGGCGCGATCGTCTCCTACCAGACGCGTTACGACCACTTCATCGGCGGGGAGTACGTGCCTCCGGCTCGCGGGCAGTACTTCGAGAACCCGTCTCCGGTGAACGGGAAGCCGTTCACCGAGGTGGCGCGCGGCACGGCGGAGGACGTGGAACGGGCGCTGGACGCGGCGCACGCGGCCGCGCCGGGCTGGGGCCGTACGTCGGCGACCGAGCGCTCCGACATCCTGCTGAAGATCGCCGACCGCATGGAGGCGTATCTGGAGCCCCTCGCCGTCGCGGAGAGCTGGGAGAACGGCAAGCCGGTCCGTGAGACGCTCGCCGCGGACATCCCCCTGGCGATCGACCACTTCCGCTACTTCGCCGGCGCGGTCCGCGGGCAGGAGGGCTCACTCAGCGAACTCGACGACGACACGGTGGCGTACCACTTCCACGAGCCGCTCGGGGTGGTCGCCCAGATCATCCCGTGGAACTTCCCGATCCTGATGGCGACGTGGAAGCTCGCGCCGGCCCTCGCCGCGGGCAACGCGGTCGTCATCAAGCCGGCCGAGCAGACACCCGTCTCGCTGCACTACTGGATGAGCCTGGTGGCCGACCTGCTGCCGCCGGGCGTGGTGAACATCGTCAACGGCTTCGGCGAGGAGGCGGGCAAGCCGCTCGCGTCCAGCCCGCGGGTGGCGAAGGTCGCGTTCACCGGTGAGACGTCGACGGGCCGGCTGATCATGCGGTACGCCGCGGAGAACCTGAAGCCGGTCACGCTGGAACTCGGCGGCAAGTCGCCGAACATCTTCTTCGACGACGTGTGGGAGAAGGACGACGACCTGCGCGACAAGGCCCTGGAAGGCTTCACGATGTTCGCGCTGAACCAGGGCGAGGTGTGCACCTGCCCGTCGCGCGGCCTCATCCAGAGCGGCAACTACCCCGACTTCCTGGCGGCGGCCGTCGCCCGCACCGAGCTGATCAAGCCCGGGCACCCCCTCGACACCGACACGATGATCGGCGCGCAGGCGTCCGGCGACCAGCTCGCGAAGATCCTCTCCTACATCGACATCGGCCGACAGGAGGGCGCCAAGATCCTCACCGGCGGCGAACGCGCCGAATACGACGGCGAGTTGAAGGGCGGCTACTACGTCCAACCGACGATCTTCGAGGGCGACAACCGCATGCGGATCTTCCAGGAGGAGATCTTCGGCCCGGTCGTCTCGGTGGCCTCGTTCGACGACTTCGACGACGCCATCAAGATCGCCAACGACACGTCGTACGGCCTCGGGGCGGGCGTGTGGACGCGGGACATCAACACCGCGTACCGGGCCGGCCGGGCGATCCAGGCGGGTCGCGTCTGGACGAACTGCTACCACGCCTACCCGGCCCACGCGGCGTTCGGCGGCTACAAGCAGTCGGGGATCGGCCGTGAGACGCACAAGATGATGCTGGAGCACTACCAGCAGACGAAGAACCTCCTGGTCTCGTACTCGCCGAAGAAGCTGGGCTTCTTCTAGGCGTAGAAAAAGGGCGCCTGACCTGGGGGTTTCACCCGTCGGGCGCCCTTCGCTCAACCCGCTCTCGACCGAGCCCGGCTTGCGCGCTAACTCGCAATTCCTCCCACGCCTGCACCTCTTCTGACCAGTGCGTCCGGACCAGTCACGGACCAAATCCCGGTCCAGCCCTCGGGTACGTCACCTTGACTGACGCGCTGCCACTCGTTCATGGACTGCTCGATGAGACGGTTCGCCTGCTCTCGA
>NZ_BQUN01000112.1:120393-155175 GCF_026008495.1 Streptomyces sp. A012304 | reverse complement strand
GGCGGGGATCTCCCGGCCCCGCCGCGACGACGGCAGCCGCGACGGACGCAAGAGCTCGGTTCGAACCGCCTACCGACGATGAAGGTGCCGTCATCACCTACAACGGCGGCGCAGAGGTCGTCCGCTCATTGATCCGATGACGCCCCCGGCCGTCCCGCCGAGCAGAGGCGCCAGGTGCTCGGCCATCACGAGCAGGGACCGCTCCGAATAGGCCGGTCCTACCAGCTGCACACCGATCGGGAGGCCATCGGCGGTACGCGCAACAGGCATGACCAGGCTGGGCAGACCGACGTGGCTGGTCAGGTTGGCCCAGCCGGTCTGGTCGAAGAAGCTCCGTTCGACGCCGTCGACCATGAGAGAGCGGCTCCCGGCTGGGATCGCCGCAGTAGGAGCGGCGGGCGTAATGAGGACGTCGTGCTGGGCGTCGGCGAAGAACCGGTGCCACGTCTGCCGGAGCCGGAGGCGCTCCTCGTTGGCGCGGAGCCAGACACGGTGTGTCTGCGTTCGGTGGCGGAGGAAGGCGGCTCGAGGGCTCGCATCGTCCGTGTGTAGGTCACGGGCAGCGGCGAGTTCGGCGGCGCTAGCGTCGTCGTCGGTGGCTGCGGTCGTGGTGGCGTAGAGGAGCTGCTCAAAGAGGCGCAGAGAGTCAGCGAAGCCGACCGGCCCCGCGGTGTGGCGGACACTCGCGCCGGCGGAGGTCAGCGTCCGTTCGACGGTGGCGAGAGCATCGGCGGTGCTGCGGTCGACTGGGCAGCTCGCGTCGTCGGCCCACACTGCTACGCGGAGCTGGCCGATCGGGCGTTGCGCTGTGGGCAGCGTGACGCTCCAGGGGTTGTTCTCGTCGGGTGACGGTGTCGTCAGTGCGGCGAGGAGGAGGTCGAGGTCTCGGGGGTGGCGGGCCAGGGGGCCGGGGGTGACCATGTCGCTGCTGGTGATCCACCCCGGCGGGCGAGGGACGTGGCCGCGGGCTGGGATGAGTCCCTGTGTGGGGCGCAGGCCGTAGACACCGCAGTAGTGGGCGGGGAGCCGCAGGGAGCCGGCGAGGTCGCTGCCGAGGTCGGCGGGGGTCAGACGGGCGGCGACTGCTGCGGCGGGGCCGCCGGAGGAGCCGCCGGTAGTGCGCTTGGGGTCATGCGGGTTAAGCGTGGGGCCGAACAGGACGTTGTCGGTGTGCAGGTCTTGGCAGTACGCCGGGGTATTGGTCTTGCCCATGATGACGGCGCCTTGGTAACGGAGCCGGGCGACGGCGTCGGCGTCGTGTGCGGGAAAGTGATCGGCGAGGTCTTCGGCACCGCTGGTGGTGCGCAGGCCGGCCGTCTCGAAGCTGTCCTTGATCGTGAGGGGAAGGCCGTCGAGGATGCCGGTGCTCTCGTTGCGGGCGCGGCGTTCGTCGGCCGCGTGTGCGACGGCTCGGGCAGCGCTGTCGTCGCGGGTGACGACGGCGTTGATCTGGCTGGCGTCGATCTGCGCCAGGTGGAGGTCGAGCAGTTCGCGGCTGGAGATCTCGCGGCGATCCAGGGCCTGGAGCTGGACGTGGGCGGGCTGGTGGGTGAGGTCGGTGGTCATGCGGAGACCTGCTCAAGGTGGGGGGCTCGTACGGGCTGGCGGGGCAGGTGGCGCGCGATGTCGAGGAGAGCGTCGATGTCGTCCATGGGCCTGCTGGTCTGGCGTTCGGAGTCGGCGAACTCGGTGAGCTGGTCGGTCTCCGGGCGGGTACCGGCGGCCCGGGCGGCGATTCCGGCGAGGATCTGGTCGGCGGTGACGGCCGCGGACAGCTCTTCTCCGTGAAGCCCTCGAGCCCGGTGGCGGGCTTCGCTCGCTTCGCGGACTGCGGCATCAAGGTACTGACGGATCACGAACCGTCCGTCTCTGATCTCGACTGCTCGGCGGTAGAGCCGGATCGAGATGCTACGGAAGCAGCGCCTCTGGGCCGGGTCGACTCGGTCAATCGGCAGTGTGATCTCGGCGCCTCGCTGTAGAACGCCAGCCACAGGGGGCGTAGGCCGTAGTAGCTGCGGTATTGCTTGATCCGGTACTGGAGGCTCTGCGCCTGATCGTTGATGGTGGGCACTAGTAGGACTCCGTTGGGTCTTTCCGTCGGTGGTGTTCAGCGGCATGGTGGGTGTGTGGACGCACATGAAGTGAACCGTGCTCGGGCGAAGTTGGCGTTATTCGTCGCGGATGTGTTCGCGTCGGTGCCGCGCAAGGATCAACGGGCGAAGAGCGACTGCCGGACGGCAATGAGCAGAACCTGCAGCAGTTCGTGAACCAGTCGACGTGGGATCCGGTGCCGGTGCGGCGGCGGATCGCGGAGCGGATGGTGCCGCTGATCGGCCCGGATGCCTGGGCGGTGGACGATGTGTCGTTTCCCAAGGACGGGAAGATGTCGGTGGCGGTCGCGCCCCAGTACTGCGGAGCCTTGGGCAAGCAGGCCAACTGCCAGGTCGCGGTGAGCGTGCACGCGGTCTCCGACACCGCGTCCTGTCCGCTGCAGTGGCGCCTGTTCGTGCCCCAGGAGTGGGCGGACGACCCGGCCCGCCGACGCAAGACGGGGGTCCCTGGGGAGATCGGGCACCGGGAGAAGTGGCGCCTGTTGCCGGAGCTACGGCTCCACCAGAGGTGTGTCGCCTCACGATCTCTCGGCCCAAGGCAGCCTCGCTGCGGCGTCGCTCTTCGCTGGGAGGGGCCCGGCCAGCTCTCCGTGACAACGCCGCACCGGACGGCTGCGTGAAGCCGTTGAGCGCAATCATGATCGGGAGGTCGGCTCCGTGATGCCGTCGGGCTGTCCCGTTGAACCCGTGCCCTGACCCGACTGGGTTCCGATACTGCTTGCACTGCACGATCAGGATGCGGTCTTCGTCATCACGGGCAGTGATGTCCACGCCGAGGTCACCGGCGCCTCCGACCCGCCTGGGACTCCGGAAACCGTCACGAGCCAGGAGATCAGTGCACGCCTGCTCGAAACCCGTCGCACTCATCGACGAGAGCTGCTTAATCTTGAAGGTCAGTGCGTCCGCCTCGATCGCATCGCCAGCGGGAGCGACGAACGTGTTGTCCGCGTCGGCATACGTGTTGACGTCGAACAGGAATGACAGGATTCTGCCGGCAGGAGCAGCACGGCGAGTCCGCCGGCGACGATGGGCCCGGTCGACCACGGGTGATCGGCTATCAGCCCCCACAGATCTACGGCGCTCCACTGACCGACGTCCTCGGTGAGCCACTCCCAGAGCATGTTGCCGACGGCCAGCGCGCTGACCGCATACAGCAGGAACCGTAGCAGCGGGTCGAGCGACCCGTCCTCGTCGAACACCACACCCCCAGACGTCTTGGGCAGCGATCACGATCTTTGCCAGTCATGCCGCACGCCTGAATCGGCTCGGGCGGGAGCGCGCGGACAATCCGAGGAGCTCGTGCAGAGCGGCACCATCCTCGGCCCAGCGCCGAAGCTTTTCCCGGTCGATCCAGTGGACGCCGTGCCGGTCGCCCCACGCCATGGCATCGCGGGTGAAGGCTCCGTTGGTGACGACGACAGCGTGATCGGCTTTGTGGACCGGCCCGGCCGTCCCCTTCACCGCGTACATCACAGCTGAGCCCACCTTCCCGTCGACGCGGGTGTGCTTGGCCTGCACCACGATCCGGCCGCGCTGCGGATGGTCACCGATGACGTCGGCGGCCTGGTCGCCGCCGCCACCCACTCTGCGGGCCAGCCAGCCGTCGCGGACCAGCAGATCCCGCAGGGCGTACTCGAAGCGACGGTCGTCCATGGTGTCGAACTCCGCGAGCGTGATCCGCAGAGTGGCCAGCCGCTCCTTCTCCCGACGCCGCATCGTGGTCGCCTGCCTGATCCGCCACGCCGCGACAGCTCCCGTGAGCAGGGCGAGAGCCAGCAGGACAGGCCAGGCCGCCTTCAGTGTGCCGACTGCCATGGCCGCCGTCCGCGCCACCAGGACGAGCACAGCCAGGGCGACTACAGCCGCTGCGACCAGTTCCGCGGCACCGCGAGGGCGCCGCAGACGTATCCGTCCCATTAGCGGTCGGCCGTCGCGCTGGCCGCCGGCTTCGGATCCGTCGGCGGTGTCGTGGCGGTGGACTCACTGAACCCGAACACCTGCCCCCACAGCCACACGCCGGCCAGTAAGCCGGCAATCATCCAACCGCTCATGCGCTTGGCGCTCCTGGGCTTCGGATTGCGACGGATGTGACCGCGTACCCGGTGGAACCCGTCCGGCACCTTCGACATGTTTCCCCTTCCCGTCGGTGGGCCGCGGAGCGCGGCTCATCCCAACAAAAGGGTGTAGCAGTGGGCACTGACAGCAGCTGATGGGTCATCACGGCGCTACGCCCCGGTCGAGTCGCCATCAGGCCAGGAGGGCCCACACCGTCAGGCCAATTCACGGGGCAGCGAGCCTGAGGCAGCTCAGCTGGGCGAATGCCCTTCTCAGCTCCCAAGCGGTTCACCATGGCCCTTGCCGCCAGCCCTCACGCGGCGCGTGATCGTCCGTCTCTCACTTGCGGAAACAGCTCCGGTCACGCCAAGCGGAGCTCTGCCGACGAATGGCGAAAAGCAGCGGAAGCGCACTCACAGCCATAGTGCGCCGGCGCCGCCCCTTCGAACCGTGGTTCTGCGACCATGACCCGGGGGCGTCACAGGGTCGGGAGGCACTGGTAGGCACTGATCAACCCGCCACCGCGACGCCTCGGCCAACCGAGCCCCCACGGGACGAATTCTCAACGCGGTGTCGCCGCGGTCTTGCGAGGACAGCGCCACGGTTGTGGGGCCGGGCCGAAGAAACCGCCGCTGGCCTCCGCCAGCGCCGGATCCAGTCTTGGTGCAGCCCGGTCAGGACAGTCTTCTGCGGCCCGTCGTCGCCTCTCGAAGCAGCGCCGAGGCCGTCATCGTCGTACAAGCGCAACATGCGAGCAGCGCTCATCACCATGAACCTTCGAACCAAGATCCGGACCATAACCGGACCAGCCGTCCGCAGCTTGTGGTGATCGGAGCTGTTTTCTCTGGTCAAACTGCATCCGAGCCGTGTACCACCAGCAGACCAAGAACCTCCTGGTCTCGTACTCGCCGAAGAAGCTGGGCTTCTTCTAGGCGTAGAAAAAGGGCGCCTGACCTGGGCAGATGCCCGTCAGGCGCCCTCGTCCGGGTGCGTCTAGATCACGAGGCGAAATCGGCCTCAAGGGGAGGGGCGAGGGCGTCACGAGGTCATACTCCGATCGAAGGCGCCGACAGCGCAGGCTGCGGTGCCAGCCCCGCGCCTGGATGGGAACTCCCTCATCCGTGGGACCGGGTCCATGTCCTGTTCCGCCTCCGGCAGCGAGATGAGCTGCCAGAGTTTCCGTAGAGTCCGGGGAGCCTGTCTCAGGCGGACTGATGGACTTGTTGCCGACCGAACCCGGCACACTCGAACTCAGCTCACTCGGCGGGCCTCATACGAAAGGCCGGGCCGGGGACGCTCTCGATGTCCTCCGCCCGCACCGGGTGGCCCTGTGCGCAGCGAGGCTGGACGTCGACGTGCGCGCCGCATCCGCGGTGCCGCGCGAGCACGGCCGGACCCTCGGGGTCCGCGCGATAGCGGTCGCCCCATTGCAGGAGCCCCATCACGGCCGGCACGAGATCCATGCCCTTGGCGGTGATCACATATTTGGGACGGCTGCGCGAGCCGGGCTCCTTGTACGTCTCGGTGGCCAGGATCCCCTCTGCCACGAGCATGCGAAGCCGGGCTGCCAGAAGGTTGCGGGGGCAGCCGAGGACTCGCTCGAAGTCGCCGAAGCGTGACGAGCCGTACCAGACCTCGCGAAGGATCAGGATCGTCCACTTCTCGCCGACGACCTCGAGGGTCCGCGCGATCGAGCAGTTCGACGTGTCCCGGTCGAGACGGGGATCCATACCTGTGCCTTGAAGAACTTCGGTCCACGCGTCCATGGGGACGATCCTAACCACGGCTGAGTTTACTTTCTTATACTCAGAGCGTAGCGTCGTGACCAGCACACCGATCCGACCGCACGCGAGAGGGCGGCGCGGCAGCAGAACCCCGCTGAATCCCACCCCGGCCCATCGAAGATCACGCAGAAGGCTGACCCCCATGAAGGCATTCGTCGTCGAGAAGTACGGCAAAGACGGCGTGCGCGCCGCGCTGGCGCCCGAGCCCACCGTCGGGGACCGCGACGTCCTGGTCCGGGTGAGCGCCGCCGGCGTCAACCCGCTGGACAAGATGGTCCGCAACGGGGAGTTCAAGCAGCTCCTGAAGTACAAGACCCCGTTCGTGCTCGGCCACGACGTGGCCGGGGTCGTGACGAAGGTCGGCTCCGCCGTACACGGCTTCGAAGTCGGCGACGAGGTCTACGCCCGTCCACGCGACCTGCGGATCGGAGGCTTCGCGGAGTACATCGCGATCGACGTCGACGATGTCGCCCCCAAGCCCGCCTCGCTCACCCTCCAGGAGGCGGCCGCGGTCCCGCTGGTGGCACTGACCGCCTGGCAGATCCTGGTCGACCGTGCCCACGTCGGGCCGGGGCAGAAGGTACTCATCCACGCCGGCGCCGGCGGCCTCGGTTCTACGGTCATCCAGCTCGCCAAACACCTCGGCGCCACCGTGGCGACGACCGCGCAGGCCCGCGCCGAGGACCTGGTCAGGAGCCTCGGCGCCGATGTCGTCGTCGACTACACCAAGGAGGACTTCTCGCAGGTACTGTCCGGCTTCGACCTGGTGCTCGACTCGCTGGGCGGGACGAACCTCGAGAAGTCGCTGACCGTACTGAAGCCCGGCGGCCTGGCCATCGGTGTCGCGGGCCCGCCGGATGCCGGGTTCGCCAGACAGCTCGGAGCCCCCTCGTTCATGGGCCTGGTCATGAACACCCTCAGTCGCAAGATCCGCAAGCGGGCCAAGTCGCTCGGCGTGCGCTACGAGTTCTTCTTCATGCAGGCGGGCGGCGCCGAGCTGCGGAAGCTCGGCGCCCTCTACGACAGCGGACAGCTACGCCCGGTCATCGACCGGGTCTTCTCGTTCGACCAGACGCTCGAAGCCATGGCCTATGTCGAGCACGGACGCACCAAGGCAGGCAAGGTCGTGGTCTCGATGACCCCCGACAGCGACTGAGCCCGGGCCGGCCACGAACGACAGACCGGCGACCCCGCTCACGGGCGACCGTCCAGGACGCGGCCCCCACCCCCACAGTCGGCACAGGAGCCGTTCCCCGAGGGAAGCCCAGCCATCTGAGTTTACTTTTGCATACTCAAAACCTGGCGTCACCCACCCGCACATCCACCTGGCTGCCACGGGGGAAGCACCCTTGGGAGCGACCTGTAAAGGAGCAGGATCATGGGGGTAAGCCCCGAGGCCCAGCAGTTCGCGGAGTTCCTGGCGAGCGTGAGCACGAAGTCCTCGATGCCGGGCCTCGACCTGGCCGTCATCCGCGACATCGTCGACTCGAACCACAAGGCGTCCGCCGAGCCGGAGGACGTCACCTACGCCGAGGTGGACGCGGACGGCGTGCCCGCCCTCTGGGCCATCCCCGAGGGCGCCGACCCCGAGAAGGCGCTGCTCCACTTCCACTTCGGCGGGTCGGTCACCGCGTCCATGCACTCGGACCGCAAGGCCGCCGGTCACATCGCGAAGGCGGCCGGTGCCCGGTCCCTCGTCGTGGACTTCCGCCTGGCGCCCGAGCATCCTCACCCGGCGCAGCTCGACGACGCCGAGACGGCCTACCGTTGGCTGCTCTCCCAGGGCTACGAACCGCGGAACATCGGCAGCACGGGCCACTCCATCGGCGGCACACTCGCCGTGATGCTGCCGCTGCGGCTGCTCGCGAAGGGCGAGGCGGCCCCGGGCGCGATCGTCAGCGTGTCCCCCTGGACCGACCTCACCATCCAGAATCCCTCGGTGGACGGGAACGAAGAGAACGACAAGATGCTCAGCCGGGGCACGCTCGAACTATTCCGGGCTGCCTGGCTGCAGGAGCCCGGCCTGGACTTCGCCGACCCCCGGATCAGCCTCACCAACGCCGATCTGACGGGCCTGCCGCCCACGGTCGTCCACTACGGCGAGTACGAGATCCTCGCCGACGACGGCGCCCAGCTCGGCCGCCGCCTCGCGGACTTCAAGGTCACCTCCGAGGTACACCCGATGCCCGAGGGACAGCACTCCTTCATCCTGGGCGCGGGACGCGTTCCCGAGGTGGACCAGGCGATCCAGCAGATGGGGCAGTGGCTCCGCAAGCACCTCGGCGCCTGAGCACAACAGGCCGACGGGGTGCCTGCCCAGTCCGCCGGCACCCGTCGCACTCCCGCCCCGACCTGTCGGCCGACATGCGGTACGCGTGCCCCAGACAGCCCCGCAGCGGAAACACATCACGCCTTCCGCGCCAGCTCCGACGATGCCGAGGCCTTCTGGCTCGACGCGGGCACACCGCCTGCGGCCGACTCCTCTGCCTCTCGGAAGGTGCGCCCGACCAAGGGGCACGCCCACCTCTATAATATTACGCACGTCAGGCCATGGCATACGCTGAGGTTCGAGCGCTCACCTCACGAAGCGAACGGAGAAGGCCTGTGGTGCGCTATGCCAAGGAACACAAGCAGGTGACGCGGCAGCGGATCATCGAGAAGGCCGGCCAGCGGTTCAAGCAGGACGGGATAGACGGCTCCGGCGTCTCCACGCTGATGGCGGATGCCGGGCTGACCAACGGCGCCTTCTACGCCCACTTCGCCTCCAAGGACGACCTTGTCGCAAACGTCGTCGCGGCGGAACTGCACACACAGGCCGTGAGGTTCAACACCTTGCGTCCCGGACGCCCGGGCCTCGAGGACCTCGTTCGCGAGTATCTGTCGCCCGAGCATCGGGACAACCCCGACATGGGATGCCCTTCCGCCGCGCTGCTCGACGAGATCGGCCGTTGCGGGGACGCGACCAAGCAGGCCTACACCGACGGCGCGAAGAGCATCGTGGCGGAGATCGCCGCCCGCCTGACGCCGGCGGATCCGCAGGCCGCCCACCTCAAGGCCATTGGGCTCTTCACCATGATGGTGGGAACCCTGCAGCTGTCGCGGGCACTCTCCGACCGGAAGTTCGCGGATGAGGTCCTCGAGCAGGGAATCGAGAACGCCCGCGCGTTCATGAACTGAGAAATACAGCCGCCCGGCCGCATGGCGGCCCGCTTCCGCTGTGGAACGTACGAAGGGACCGAACCCGCACGCGACCCGACGCCATGCGTCGGCCGATGGTTCGTGGCTCGCGACTGGCCACTGAATCGTCGCAGCCCTGTCCAGCCTCTGTCTTGCGCCGAACCGCCGAAGGCACCTGCGGCGCAGGGCGACAACCGCAGGGCGTGGATGTTCGTCCGACGCAAGAGACGCCGAGACACCGTCAGCGGGCCCACGAGCGCGGCTGCGCGGCGCACCCGGACGGGACTGCCGACGGGGCCGCGTCAGGGACCTCGGCACACGCGCCGGGGCCGCCCCACCCGGATGCGAGGCACCCCCGCGCGATGGACGACCGTGCCGCCGCCCGGAGTTCCGGATCGGCGGCACGGTCGGGCGCTCAGGCGGCGAGGAAGTCGGCCACCTGTTTGGTGAACGGCTTGGCGAACTGGAACAGGAACGCGTGGCCGGCCCCGGCGTAGAGCACGAGGGTGGCGTTGTCGAGGTGCTGGACCGCGACGTAGGAGTTGTGGGCGGGGATCATCACGTCCTCCAGGCCGTTGGCGTAGAGGACCGGCTGCTTGATGGCCTGCAGCTCCGCCTTCACCTGGTCGAAGGGGACTGCCAGGAGTTCGGCCGCCGCGGTGAGCATGCCCTGCGCCGCGACCTCGGAGACCGCTGGGCCGCCGGCGGCGAGCCGGGGCGCGAGGTGGGTGAAGTGCTCGTGCCCGGCGGCACGGGCCGCGTCCGTCGCGGGGTAGAAGAGGTACAGCATGTCCTCAAGGTCGGCATCGGGCTTGCCCATGATGCCCAGGACCTTCTCGCTGAAGTCCGGAGCGCCGGGCACCCAGCCGGCCGGGCCGCTGCCCGCCACGACGAGCCTGCGCACCAATTCAGGGCGCCGTACGGCCACCCGCTGGGCAACGATGCCACCCAGGGACCAGCCGAGCAGGTCGGCCCGCCCGAGACCGAGCGCCTCGATGAACTCGATGGCCCCCTCGGCGAACCCTTCGAGGGAGTCACGCGGTTCGCCATCGGTGTAGCCGACGCCGACATTGTCGAACAGGATCACGTCGTGGTCGGCGGCCAGATAGTCCAGGAACTCCGGGTCCCACCAGTCGATGGTGCCGCGGAAGCGGTTCAGCAGGACCAACGGGACACCGCCCTGCGGCCCCAACCGTCGATAGGTGAACCGCGCCGAGGGACCCTCGACCGTGAGGTTCTCGGCCTTGTCCGCCAGATATGTACTCATGATGCCCTTCGTCAGTTGATGGACGCCTGCCGGGTCTCCCCAGTTCGATCGCGTGGCACTGGGAAGGCCCGCGCCGAACCCGTGACGAGCGGTCCGCCCGCAGCGTCCGCAGTGCCGAGCGGACGTCGCCGACCAGCAGTCGACCCGTCCTGATCACGCGGCCGTCTGCTCGATCACGCCGATGCCGTGCGCGTCATCCGGTGCACCGAGCCACAGGAGGGCGGGCTGCGGGCCTGCCTCCGACGGCTTCCGACTCGTTCCGATCGCGCCGGAGTCCGCCTCGTCACGACACGAGAAAAAGACGCCGACCAACCCGAGGCCGCCATTAAATTATGTTCATAATCCTATGTGGGGTCGACTCGGCACGCAAGCGCCTCCGGCGGCGGGGGGGTCTGACGGGTGGCCGCCGACCGACCACGGCTGTTGCCGATCAACTGCACACAGAACGCGAGCATCGTCGTTCGTCCTGCCGGACGGCTCCCTCGCCCGCGACACCAGGCCACCTAAGTCCGCGCCCTGGCCTTCGGCCTTGTCCCCGACGACCTGCGGGCGGTGACGGCCGGGCGACTCGTGGACCTGATCCGCAAGGCCGGCGACCACCTCGGCACTGGCTTGTACCACGTCGCCGGTGTAAGCCCCCGCGAGGGCGCCCCCGGCTGACGCCACTTCGACATCCGCCCGCAGCCGGGCGGCGGGCTGACCTTCGCCGAGGCCGAGTTCGACTCGGTGCGTGGTCGGATCAAGGTGCGCCGGCGGATCACGGACGACGGCCGCTTCCGGCTGGAGCCGACGGTGCCGCCGACCGCCACGGCGACGGTCACCGTGCCCGACGGCTCGATGTTCCAGGCGGCGCCCGGTGAGCGATTCCACACGTGCGGGGTCGGGTCGCGCCCCTGAGAGAGGACGCGATGACGTCGGCTGCGGTTCGGCAGCGCGGCCAAGGGGGCGGGGCCACGTCCGTCAGCGGCTCCGCCCCCTTGGTGCGATCACGTCATGAGGCGTCTCGCCAACACTTCGGCATTCCGGTCAAATCGCGTCTCACGGCCCGTCCGCGGGGGTATCCGTGAGGCCGAGGATCCACGCACACCACTCCGTGTCGGCGCGCCGTCCGGGCAGGTCCAGCACGGTGGAGACCGTCAGGACGAGACCGGTGGCGACGAAGGAGCGTACCTCCATCGCGTCAGCTCCCGACAGACGGATGATGGTCTGCTGGAGGTCGAGTTGACGTCGTCGTACCGCCTCCTGGACCGTCTCGTCGCCTGCGGCGGCGTAAGCCTGCAACAGGACGAGGCCGACGGTCGGTCGGCTGCGCAGGAGATCCCGGTAGGCGTCACCGAGCGCGCCCAGGCTCGTTTCCGCGCTCTCGAACGCGGCCTCGATCCTGTCGTAGGCCGCGTCCACGACCTGAAGGAACAACTCTCGCTTCGAGCCGAACATCTGCACGATGCGGGGATGTGAGATCCCGACTCGGGCGGCGATCGCCTCGATGCCCGCCCCCGACAGTCCCTTCAGAGCGAACTCCGCGTCGGCCGCCTCCATGATCTCGGCCCGCCGCACCGCGGCGGGTTTGCGCGAACGGCCCGACTCGGTCACTTCTCGGTTTCCGCGCGGCTGAGCTGGCTCAGCACGAAGCGGTGGTCGTACAAACACCGGTAGGCGTGGATCAGACCGTCTTCACCCAACTCCAGACGGTCGTCACCGTGGAACTCCACGCGCTGATCCGAGCCCGCGAGGGTTCCCGAGAAGTGCCAGGCCACCAGCACGGCCCGCCGCGTCACCTCTCCGTACAGCCCCATGCGGGTGAACGAGTAGTCGGGGAAGGTGCGTGCCATGAGCGTGACGAAGTCGCGGATGCTGTCGGTGCCGTACGCCGTCTCACCCAGCGCGGGTTCGTCATACACCAGATCCTCGGCGCACAGCGCCGCCACGGCGTCGCCGTCGTGCTCGTTCCAGGCCCTCTCCCATCGATCGCAGAACGCCTCAAGGCCACGGGTGTCGGTGGCGGCCACTTCAGCCACGGTCGCAGTCATGCATCTAACTTACAAGTCAGTAAGAAGCGACGCAATGACGCAGGTCCACCAGATCGGTCGGCCACCTGCTCACACCCTCGGTGCGGGCACCGGGATCCCCGAGAACGAGGGCTCGCGGGCACACGATGAAGGCGCCAGGACTTACTGATCGTTTCCGAATGAGGCTGGGCGGCGGAGGCTGTCGGCCAGTTTGAGCAGGAACCTAACGTAGGGCGGCAGCGACCAGGCCTTCGAGGGCCTCGCGCGGTACGTCGCCGCCGCTCACCAGCCGATCGAAGACGAGTCCGTCGATGCAGGTCAGCAGGATGTGGGTGCGGTTCTCGACGTCCGTGACGCCGTGCGTGGTGAGGAACAGCCGGACGGCCTCGCGGCCGGCGTTCTCACGCGGGAGGAGGATCTCGCGCAGCTCCGGGTCGCGCACGCTCTCGACAGCGCAGGCGTAGCGGGCGAGAGAGCGGCGTCGTCCCTCGCCGGTGAGTCGCTGTCGGGTGAGGAGCGCCATGCCGTTCACCAGTTCCTCGACGGTGCGCAGGGGTGGCAGCGCGGCGGGCATCGTTTGCAGTTCCGCTTGGTCGAGTTGGACCAGGCGTGTGACCAGTGCGGTAAGCAGCGCCGCTCGGGTGCGGAAGTAGGCCGAGGTGGTGCCGGGCGGCATGGCAGCTCTGCGGTCGACTGCGCGGTGGGTCAGGCCGCGGATCCCTTCGTCGGCGAGTACGTCGATAGCCGAGTCCGCGAGGAGTGTGCGCCGGTCCGAAGCCATACCCCTTTCTACACCTGTAGAGGCTCAGATAGGATCACCTTCTACAGATGTAGAAGAATCGGAGCTTCGGTATGGGCGGCACGGCAGTGGTGGTCGGAGGGGGCATCGGCGGGCTTGCCGCCGCAATCGGCCTGCGCCGCATCGGATGGGACGTGACCGTGGCCGAGCGCGCGTCCAGGCTCGAGGACTCGGGGGCGGGCATCTCACTGGCCGCCAACGGCCTGCGAGCCCTGGACGAACTCGGCGTCGGTGTGGCGGTACGAGATGCATCGCGAGGCCAGTACAGCGGCGGGACTCGCACGCCCCAGGGTGGTTGGCTGGCCCGGATGGACGGCTCAGTGCTGGAGAAGGCGGTGGGCACGCCGATCACGAGCATCCCCCGCTCCACCTTGCACCGACTGCTTCGCGACTTTCTGCCCGCCGAATCACTGCTGATCGGCTCCGAGGTGGCCTCGGTCGAGCAGATCGACTCCGGAACGGTTCAAGTCGGCTTCGGCGACACGGTCCTGGATGCCGATCTGGTGGTGGCGGCCGACGGCATCGGCAGCAAAGTCCGCAGCCATCTCTTCCCAGACCACCCCGGCCCGGTCTACAGCGGCTCGACGGTGCTGCGCGCCATCACCGAGCACGCGGTCGACCTGCGCACCGACTTCGAGCTGACCTGGGGCCGCGGCGCGGAGTTCGGGCACATCGCCTTCCTGGACGGGCGGGCCGAATGGCACGCCGTTCTCAGCCTCCCTGCCGGAGCGCGATTCGCCGACCCACTGGCCGAACTGCGCCGACGGTTCCACGCCTGGCACGATCCCATCCCCGCCCTGCTCGACGCGACCCGGCCCGACGCCGTTCTGCACCACGACGTCAACGAACTCCGCACACCGCTCCCCTCGTACACGGTCGGACGGATCGCGCTGCTCGGCGACGCGGCACACGCTATGACCCCCAACCTCGGACAGGGCGCCTGCCAAGCACTGGAGGACGCGGTCACCCTAGCCGCTGCCCTCGGCACCGGGCCCACCGTCGAAGCCGCGCTCGCCCGCTACAACGCCGAGCGCCGGCCGCGCAGCCAAGCCGTCGCGCGGGCTGCCCGGCAGGCCGGGCGCATGGGCCAGCAGCTCTCCCATCCACTGGCCGTCGCCCTGCGGAACACGGCGATGCGGCTGACACCGTCCCGCGTGGCAATGCGCATGATCCTTCGACACCACGCCTGGGTCCCGCCACAGCTGAACTGATCCGGTTCGCGCCCTGCCAACTCACCAACAGACACCTGCTCGGACAAGTCGACCTGAGGGTCTTGCCGTCGGCGGTCACGGTGGGCAGGGTGTCCGCTGAGGCGTGCCAAGGGCGCCGTGCCAGGGACTTACTTGATAATCGACAGGAGGAGGGCTCCTCTGGTTCTGCCGGAGGCCGCACGTCAGCGCGGCTGGGTCTCTGGGTGCCACCAGAGACCCGGCCGGGCGTGCGGGTGCTGAGGTGGGGCTGGCCGATCATGTGCCGGTCGGGCCCGCTTCGCGCAGGCAGCGACTGTGCCGTCCGGTGCCCCTCCTCGTCTGCGCCCGCGTTACCGCGTCGCGAACTGCGCCACACATCCACCTGTTCGGCCTGGCGGGCTGGTCGAAGGGAGAGATCGCGAGGCTGGTCAACCGGCGGGCGGCGGCCATGGGCCATCTGCAGCTGGCAATCGACACCGCGTGGGTGCGCGGGCGGACCGCCATGGGAGAGATCCCGCGCCGCAGGCGCTGGTGGCCCTGTTCACCGAGCGTCTCGGCCGTGTCGTGACCAGCGAGGACCTCGGGTCTGGTCCGGCACGGGCGTACGGGGAACCAGTAGGGCGGTGGGAGCGTGAAGCATCCCGACGGTGCGCCTCGGGTCGCAGGAGATCGAGGAACTCGAACGCTCCGTCGAGGTGTTTCGAGCCTGGGACGCCGCCAGTGGCTGCGGGCTCCAGCGCAGGCGGTGGTGGGACAGCTCAACGAGGTGGGCGGCTCCTCGGCTACCGGGTCCCGTGTCCAGCCGTTGCCCAGTCCTTCAACAGGCGCACTGTGCGTCCGACGTGTTCCTCGTGCAGGTAGTGCCCGGTGTCAGGCCAGTGTTCGACGCGGGAACCGGGGACACGCAGGGTGCCGCGTTCCCACTGGGCGGCTTGCGCCGAGGTCCATACGGTGAGCGCGGGCTGCGTGCGCCGGCGCAGATATGCCTCGCTGTGCGGGCGGACGCCGACCGCGCCGGAGTCGGTGTACATGCCGGCGTACGCCTGGGCGATGACGTGGTCCGGGGTGCCGAGCATGGTGCGGACATGTGCCGTGCGCAGTCCCACCGGAGCGCCTGCCGGGAAGGCGCCGGCGATGAACTCGGCCGCGGCGCGCGCCCCGCGCTTCCGGTACTCCGCCAGCCGGGCCGGAATCCCCTCGACTTCCGCCCCGTGCGCGCCGTGAGCCGGGTCGAGGGCGACGACCGAGCGGACGAGCTCCGGATGCCGTACCGCGAGCAGGTTGACGACCTGGCCGCCCATGGAGTGGCCCGCGGCGATCACCGGCCCGGTGCCCAGGTGCCGGAGCAGCGCGGCGAGGTCGTCTGCCATTTCCGTCGGTGTGTTGCCCTCGTCGGGGACGTCCGACCGGCCGTGCCCGCGCAGGTCGGGGACGATCACGCGGAACCGGTCGGCCAGCGTCTCGGCATGCGCGGACCACTCCCGGCCGTCGCCGCCCCAGCCGTGCACCAGGAGCAGCGGCACCGCGCGGTCGGATCCGAGAGCGGTGCAGAAGAGGTGGACGTGTTCCAGGTCGATGATCGTCATGCGGGGCCGTCCTGGGAGGTCCGGTACGTGGCGTAGGCGAAGTCCGCGTGGACACCGGCGCCGTCCAGGTCCTGCACCCACAGTCCCAGCATGGCGCCGGTGAAGCCGAGGACGCGCAACTGGCCGTCGTGGAACTCGTCGGCGTGCTCGTCGGACAGGACGGTGGCGTCGAGTTCGATCGGCAGCGCCTGGACTCCCCCGCCGGTGTCGTACGAGAAACGCAGGGCCGGCACGTCGAGTTCCGCGTGCAGGACGACCGGGCGTCCGGGCTCCAGCGGAACGGCCTGCTCGTGTGCGACGAGCCAGCCGGCCTCGCAGCTCAGTGCCCGCAGGACGGGGGAGCCGTCGTCCTCGGCGGTGACGTACAGGTAGTGCCAGTTGCGGGTGTTGTAGTAGGCCGTCAGACCGGCCAGGTGGTCGGGGGTGCGGGGTGAGAAGGTCAGGCTGGTCTCGAAGGAGCAGCGCGGGGCGGTCACCCGCCGGGCCAGCAGACTGGGCGTGCGGCGGCCCACCGGCGACTGGCCGCCCCGGATGCGCAGCCGCCCTGGGGCCGGTTCGATCCAGTCGCGGCCGGCAGGGCGGCGCAGCGTGGACCAGTCGGGGCCGAGGGCGGGAGCGTCGAGGCAGTCGTTCGCCGGTGGTTCGGTCACGGGCGCTGACGGCAGCGCGGGTGCCGGTACCGTCACGGCGGGTACGGCGCCGGGGATGCGGGGCCAGCCGTCGTCGGTCCAGTCCACCGGTTGCAGCGCGGTCTCCCGGCCGAGCACGCATCTGCCCCGCTCCGTGTGAGGGCGGGCGACGATGTGGGCGGCGTACCACTGGCCCCTCGCCGTCTCGACGAGGGAGCAGTGCCCGGCCTTCTGCAACTCAAGAGCCGGGTCGTGCCGGGACGTGAGCAGGGGGCCGGCCGGATCGGCTTCGTACGGGCCGAGCAGGTCGCGGGAGCGGGCCACGGCCGCGCCGTGTTCGTATCCGGTGCCGCCCTCCGCGTGCACCAGGTAGTACCAGCCGTCACGCCGGTAGAGATGCGGGCCCTCGGCGACGCCGACGGAAGTTCCGGTGGTGATGGTGCGGGGTTCGCCGAGCAGGGCCTGGGTCTTGCGGTCGTACTCCTGGATCTCGATCCCGGCGAATCCCTCGCGGTCCGGACGCCAGTCGAATCGCATGTTCAGCAGCCAGCTGCGGCCGTCGTCGTCGTGGAACAGGGACACATCGAAGCCCCGGCCGTGCAGCGGGACCGGGTCGGACCATGGTCCTTCGATCGAGGCGGCCGTGGTGACGTAGTTGGGGAGGTCCTTCCAGCCCTCCGCGTAGGTGTCGACGACAGTGAAGACGAGGTGGAACAGGCCGTCCGCGTACGACAGTCCGGGCGCCCAGATGCCGCCGGAGTCGGGGACGCCGGTGAGGTCGAGCAGGCGCGTGCTGTCCAGAACCCCGCCCAGCGACCGCCAGTCGACCAGGTCCCTGGAGTGGTGGATCCGGACGCCCGGGTACCACTCGAAGGTGGAGGTGGCGATGTAGAAGTCGTCGCCGACCCGGAGGATCGCGGGGTCGGGTTCGAAGCCGCGCAGGACGGGGTTGTGGATCACGGATCTCCGCTCAGAGGGTGAACAGCAGGGTGCCGAAGCCCACGTGGTCGCACTGGAAGGCCGCCCCCTCCGGGCGGATCCTCCCGATGGCCGCGTATGTCCAGGGGGCGGGCAGGCTGCGGCGTTTGACGTAGTGGTTGAAGGCCATCTCGTAGATCGGGCGCAGGTTGCCGCGCTCGATCGTGGAGAGGGAGTTGAACGTGAGCTTGCAGGAACCCCACACGGTGTACGGGACGTCGTTGCCGGTGTTGTACTTCGCCGTGTACTCGAAGCCGGCCAGCAGCCGGTTGGAGGAGGCGGAGTACAGGTCCTGGCCCTGGACCCAGGCGATCTCGCAGGCCTCGGCCATGCTGCCCAGGATGAGCTGGGTGTGGGCCTGGTCGCGGCCGCTGTCCACGCACTGGCCGGAGTCCCTGATCACCCGGCTGATCTTGCAGCAGTCGTGCAGGTAGAAGGCGTCGACGGCGGCGTTGTAGAGGGAGGTGTCGTTGCAGAACACTCCGAACGCCATCATCGCCTTGATGCAGTTGGTGCCCCAGCCCGCGTCGCCGAACGTCCTCACCAGGGGCACGAAGACGGATCTGAAGAGGTTCTCGGTCCGGGTGATCTCGGCCGCGGACCAGCTGCCCGAGGGGGCGGTGTACCGCATCAGCTCGGCTGCCGCCGCGAGTTTGAAACCGTAGATGGAGGCCGCGAGCTGGGCGTCCTTGCCGGTGATCGAGGTGAGGGTGGAGGACCATGCCTTGATGATCTGCAGCGCCTTGGTGGCGTGGGCGGTGGTGCCCGTCAGATTCCACATCAGGGCGTTCTGGTAGGCCGCGTTGCAGTCGTTCCAGAACTCCCAGTTGCCGATCTCGGTGGTGCCGCGGTCGATGGTCGTGAGCGGGCCCATCATGGCGTAGGTCGACTGCGAGTACGCGTTCGTCCTGAACACGTTCCAGCCGCTGAGCCAGGGCTCGGTGCCGGCCGCGATCCGGGTCTTCATCCGCTGGATGTCGGAGACCTTGTGCAGCACCCCGGGGTGGATGAAGGAGGTCAGTGCGTCCGCGGTCGGGATCGCGGCGAGCCCGGTGGCGGCCGCCGTGGTGCCCACGGCGGTGATTCGCAGGAAACGGCGGCGGCTCGGGGACGGGGGCATGGTGGGCTGTGACTCGGACATGCGTCTTCCTCTTTCACTCGACGTTGAGTGTCAGGGGTGGCGGATGAGGGGGGAGCCGAGCGTCGGCCCGGCTCCCCCGGGGCGGTCAGCCGGCCGCGCGCCGGCCTCGGTACAGCACGAGCGTGCTGCGCGGGCCGACCTTGGGACGCTCGCCGGCTCCGACGATCCCGCCGGTGGCGAGATCGCGGGCGGGCCCGAAGTCCTGGCGGGCGGGCAGGGTGTACGTCCGGTCGGTGCTGGTGTTCATGGCGATCAGGTAGTCGCCGTACTCGCACAGATAGAACGGCGCGCGTCCGACGAGCATGGTCTCCACGCCCTCGAAGTGGACACCGAGCGCCGGGTCCGGGACGTCCGCGGGGACCGGGGCCAGGTGGTAGACGTCACCGGCCAGGGACTGGTGCAGGGTGTCACCGGGCGGAGGGAAACCGCCGGGCGGGATGTGCCCGGCCCCGGGGTCGTTGATCGCGTAGTCCCACAGAATCCAGTCGTTGACCGTGTACGTGTCATCGGTGGCGCCCGCCGAACGCTGGCGGATCGTCGCGGAGCGCTGGTCGGTGGGGGTGAGGTGGTGGATGCGGGCGTAGTCGTTGACGCCCTGCCGGGCGCGCCAGTACAGGGAGGCGAAGAGGAGTTCCGTGCCGTTCTTCACGGCCAGCACGCCGTTCTCCTCGTCGGTGAAGACGAAGTCGGGCCGGTCCCAGGCGGTGGGGATGCGCCCCGGTCGGGACGGGAGGGCCTGGAAGGCGTCCCAGTCGCGGGAGACCAGGCGCAGCGCGGCGAGGCCGACGCGGGTCCAGGTGTGGTGGACGAGCAGATCGAGCTGCCGGTAGAACTGCCCGTCGTCGACCATCTCCTGGGTCCAGCCGACGATGTCCGGGTCCTTGAACACCACCGCCGACATCAGCGGGTGCGAGTCCCAGGCCGTACGGGAGGCGTAAGCGACCTCACCGGGGTAGACCTCGTTGCGCCAGCCGACGACCGTCTCGATGCGGGAGACGCGGGCGCCCGTCTCGTCGACGTCGACCACCCGGAACCGGCCCCGAGTCTTGATGATCTTCACCATCTGCTCGCGCAGCTCCGGCGCCTCCTTGCCCCGGTATCCGCGGGTGACCGACTCGTACATCATGACCAGCCAGTCGTGGACCTCGCCGTAGCTGCCCACGTACCCCAGTTCGCGGGTCAGACCGGCCCGGCTGACCTGGTGGTAGCTCTCGCCGAGCGGCTTGGTGGGGTTGCCGTCCTTGTCCTCCTTGCCGAGGTAGGGCTTCATGCCGAGCGACTGGTACAGGTAGTCGCGGGCCTTCTCCTCCGGCAGGGCAAGGTCAGGGGCGAGCAGGCCGAGGCCGCGGTTGGCCTGGTAGATGCCGATGGCGCAGATCTGCGACTGGTTGGTGTAGTGCGGGAAGTGCTGACGCCAGTAGTCCCGGCTCGACTTCAGCATGTCGACGTACGCGGCGCGCCGCACCGGCTGTTCGAGGGTGCCGGTGTCCGCGGGCGGGGTGACGGTCAGGTCGTCGAACCAGGCGGTGCCCGGGCCGCTCAGCCGGAGATGGAACTCCACCTGGGTGGCGCCGGCGGGCGTCTCCAGGTCGATGGAGACCTGCTCCCAGCCATGGGTGCCGGTGGTGGCGTACTGGCGGTGGTCGCTGCCGACGAGCTTGCCGCTCGCGTCGAAGAACAGCGGGTCGATGTGGGCGCCGGCGGCGGTGACCCCGTCGGTCTTGATCCAGGCGCTGTAGGTGTACTTCCCCTTGCCGACCTGGAGCTTCGCCGTGTTGTACGCCGTGACGAAACCGTTCGACGCGGTGGCCGCCAGTTTCAGCGACGCGGATCCGGAGCGGTTGACGGAGGTGTCCCGGGACCATGAGGCGTCGGCGGTCTTCCCCCAGCCCGGCACCTCCCAGCCGGAGGGGGTGGCGGTGCCCTGTTCGAAGCCGGGGTTGCGCAGCTCGGTGGGCCTGACCAGGTCGACGGAGTCGAACCAGGCCGTACCGGGGCCGGACAGGCGCAGGTGCATCTCCATCTGGGTGGCGCCGTCCGGGGTGTCCAGGTCTATGGAGACGTACTCCCAGCCATGGGTGCCGGTGGTGGCGTACTGCCGGTGGTCGCTGCCGACCAGCTTGCCGCTCGCGTCGAAGAACAGCGGGTCGATGTGGGCGCCCGTGCCCGTGACGCCGTCGGTCCGGATCCAGGCGCCGTAGGTGTACTTCCCCTTGCCCACACGAGTCTTGGGCGAGTTGTACACGGTGATGAAGCCGTTCCCCGCGCTCGCCGTCACCTTGAGCGAGGCGGAGCCCGACCGGGAGACGGTGGTGTCCCGCGCCCAGGAGGCGTCGGCGGTCTTCCCCCAGCCCGGCACCTCCCAGCCCATGGGCGTGTCGCCGCCCTCCTCGAAACCGGGGTTGGAGATCTCGTACGGCGAACCGGTCACCTTCTCGTCCAGGCGGTCGCCCAGGTGCTCCCAGAGCAGCGCCAGCACGAGCCCGACCCGGCCGAAGCCCTGCCACTGCTGGTCGGAGCCGGTCATCACGGTCGCGTCGTTCTTCCACGCCATGTACCGGCCGTCGAGCGCGCGCAGGACGCGGTCCAGCGCCGCCGGGTTCTGGTACGCGGGGCTGCCGGACCAGAGGTAGCCCTCGGCGAGCGACTGGAAGGCGAAGGCGTCCATGCCGGCGGGGTTGGCGCCGGTCAGGTAGTACTTCTGGTCCTTGGCAACACGTTGGCGCACCGCCTCCAGGACTTCGGGGCCCTCGACGGTACGGGCCTTCGGCACCGGCGCGGGGCCCTGCGCCTCGCCCTTGGGCGGGACGAAGTACGGCTCGGTGTGGGTGTAGAGGCGGTAGATGCCCCGCGACGGTGTGGTCATCTTGTAGTACAGCTGGTCGGCGTTCTGGCCGTAGGACCAGATGCGGCCCATCGAGCGGATCTCCAGCTTCACCTTCTTCCTGCCCCGGGTGAGCCGCTCCGGAAGCGGCAGAGTGTGGAAGAAGAACCGGCCCGGGGTACGCGGCGCGGTGTCCAGGATGTCGAGGCTGTCGACGGCTCCCTCGTCCTGGTAGCCGACCTGCTTGCCGTCGCAGAACATCTGCAGCCGCCACATGTTCCTGCCGGAGCCCGCCTGCCGCGAGGTGGGGTCGTAGTCGTCGCCCCACAGGCGAACGGTGACGTAGGTGGTGTCGGTCGGACTGACGGCTACGTCGAACGTCAGCGTGCCGCCCCAGTACGTGGCCGGTTCGGTGGGGTTGAGGACACGGGCCTTCTGGCCGAGGCCTCCGGTGACCGTGTCGGAGAGCGTGGCGGTGAGACCGTGCGCCGACTCGGAGCTCTCGTCGCCGAAGACGACGATGTCCAGGGGCTTGCAGACGGCCTGCTGGAAGGCGGCGTCCGGGGCCGGGGCCGCAGCGGCGGACGGGGAGTTCAGCAGGCCGAGGCCGGCCGCGGCGACGCCGGTGGTGCCGGCGTACTTGAGGACATCACGTCTTCTCGGTGCGTTGGGCACGGCTGATCCTTTACTTGAGGCTGCCCATGAGGATTCCGCTGCGCCAGTACTTCTGGAGCGCGAACATGAAGACCGCGAGCGGAACGATGGACAACAGGGACCCGGTAAGGACGAGGGTGTTCATGTCGCGGGCGGTCTGCGCCTGCTGGAGCCAGGAGTACAGCCCGAGGCTCACAGGGAACGTGCGCTCACCGGTGAGCATGAACAAGGGCAGGAAGAAGTTGTTCCAGATGTTGATGAACTCGAGCATGAAGATGGTGATGCCGCCGGTCCGCGTCAGCCGCAGCGCGACCGACCAGAAGATCCGCAGCTCCCCGGCGCCGTCGAGACGGGCCGCCTCCATCAGTTCGGTGGGGATGGAACTGTCCGCGTACACCTTGCCCAGGTAGACCCCGAACGGATTGATGAAGTACGGGATGAGTACCGACCAGATGGTGTTGGTCAGGCCGATCTCGGCGAAAACGAGGTACAGCGGGAAGGCCAGCAGGGTGCTCGGCAGCAGCGAGGCACCGACGATGACCGCGAAGAACGCGCCCCGGCCCCGGAAGTCGAACTTCGACAGCCCGTACCCGGCGGCGAGCGAGACCAGGGTGGAACCGGCCGCGCCGAGTGTCGAGTAGAGGATCGAGTTGCCGATCCAGCGGGTGAACACCCCGTCGTGGTAGGTCCAGATCTCCTGGACGTTGTCCGCCAGGTGGTTGGAGGAGAACCACAGCCCGAAGGTGGAGTACAGGTCCGTCTGGTTCTTGGTCGCGGAGACGATCAGGAACCACGTCGGGGCGAGTGAGTAGATCAGGAAGAGGACCAGCAGGCCGGTGGTGAGCGCCACCGCGCGGCGGTTGGGGCGCACGCCGCCCCCGGATGCGACAGCGCTCATGACATCTTCCTGTTCGTGACCCGGTAGAAAACAAAGGCGAGAATGCCCGTGACCACGGCCAGGACCAGGGACTCGGCGGCGGCGTACTGGTAGTCACCGGTCTTGAACGCCTTGTCGTAGATCTCCATCATCGGAGTGAAGTCGGTGTTGATCGACTCCGGCGCGATCTGCCGCAGCAGCAGCGGTTCGGCGAACAGCTGCAGTCGCCCGATGAGCGAGAACATGCCGGTCAGCACCAGGATCCCGGTGATGTTGGGAATCTTGACCGACCAGGCGATCCGCCATTCCCGGGCCCCGTCCAGCCTGGCCGCCTCGTACAGCTCACGGGGCAGCGCCTGCAGCGAGGCGGAGATAAGGATCATGTTGAAGCCGATCCCCTGCCAGGTCAGCACATTGCCCAGGGAGAGATAGGTGTTGAGGCCGCCGAAGAAGGTGATGTCCGTGCCGGCGCCGTGCGCGAGGTCGAGCAGCGGAGAGCCCGTCGGGCTGTAGAGAAACAGCCAGATCACGGTGGACACCACGGCGGGCACCACGTACGGGATGAGCAGTGCCGCGCGGAAGAACCGCACCGCGCGGGCGGCCACCCCGTCCAGGAGCAGGGCGAGCAGCAGCGACAGGCCCAGCATCACCGTGATCTGCGCCGCGCCGAACAGCAGCGTGCGCAGCATGCTCGACCAGAAGGCGTCGTCGCCGAGGATGGAGGCGAAGTTGGAGAAGCCGGTGAAGACGACCCGGGTCGGGCCGAAGCCGAGACCGCTGCTCTTCTTCTCGCGCAGGCTCTGGCTGAAGGCGTAGCCGATCGGCACGACGTACGTGGCCAGGAAGCCGAGCAGGAAGGGCAGTGCGAAAAGCAGTCCCTTGTGGGCTCCCCGGCTCCCGGCCCGGCGGGGGGAGGGCCGCCGGGCCGGGGAGTCGGTGGCGACCTCGGGGGGTCGCGTCAGGGTGGACACGGATGTCTCCAGAGGTGGGTCCTACAGAGGCGGGGCCTACAGGGGAGGTCAGCTGCCGGCGACGGCCTTGATGCCCTTGCGGTTGAGGTCGTCCACGGTCCACTTCTGCAGCGAGGTCAGCATGTCCTTGACCGTCAGCTGCTTCTTCATGACCTTGCCCCACTGCTTCTGCATCTCGGAGTACATCGCCGCGTAGTTCGGCCCGTACTGCCACTGCTCGCCGACCCGCGAGGCCGCCGTGGTGATCACCTGTGCGCCGTCCGACTTCCCGTTGAACATCCCGGTCGGGATGATCTTGTCGACGTACGGCGAGACGTCCTTGACCGCCGGGAACAGGCCGGACTTGGAGGCCGGGTCGGTGAGCGCGGTCAGCGACTCCTTGCTGCTGCTCAGCCAGGCGGCGAACTCGGCGGCGCGGTCGGGGTACTTGCAGCCCTTGAGGACGCCGGTGGTGTCGAAGTTGCTGGAGGTCTGCGGCTTGGCGGTGTCGAAGGCCGGCGAGTCGGCGAGCTGCCACTTGCCCTTGGACTTCGGGAAGTTGGTGTCGTAGATCGGCAGCTGCCAGGTCGACGTGGTCATCGCGATGGTCTTGCCGAGGTCCCAGGTCTTGAAGACCCCCGGGTCGGCGTACGACGCGTTGGAGGCGAGACCGTTGTCGACGAGCTGCTGGACGATGTCACCGGCCTTGAGCGCCTCGGGTGAGGTGAAGTTCACGACCCAGTGGTCGCCGTCGACCTTGTACCACTGGGCGCCGGCCTCCCAGGACAGGTCGACGAGCGTGCTCGGGTCCTCGCCCGCCATGTTGTAGATCTTGACGTTCCTGTCCTTCTCCTGGACCTTCTTGCCGGCGGCGATCAGGTCGTCCCAGGTCTTCGGGGCCTCGATCCCGTACTTCTGGAACAGGTCCGCGCGGTAGGCGGTGAACAGCGGCGCCGACCCCATCGGAATGCCGAAGGTGGTGCCGCCGGGGCTGACCGCGTTCCACGCGGCGACCGTGTACGCACCCTGGTACTTGGCCGCGACCTCGCTGATGTCGGTCAGCAGTCCGTCGGCGGCGAAGTTCGCCAGGTTCATCCCGTCCATCTTCGACAGGCAGGGCGCGGTGCCCGCGTTCACCGCGGCCCGCAGCTTCTGGTAGGCGGTGTCACCGGCGGCGTTGACGAACTTGATCTGCGTCTCGGGGTGCTCCTTGTTCCACACCTCGGTCTGCGCCTCGATGCCGTCCGTCCAGCTCCAGAACTCCAGCGTCACGTTGCCCTTCGTGGCCGCCGAGGTCTCGGAGCCGGAGTCGTCCGAGCAGGCGGTCAGCAGCAGGGAGAGAGAAGCGGCGGCCGCCACCGGGACGAGGACCCCGGGGCGGATACGGGACTTGGACATCGGTCCTCCACGAAAGGAACGGGACGGCGCCTGCACGTGAGGGAACGGCGCGGTCGGGGCGACGCGAGGGGAGAGAACGAATACCGCGCGGTGATGCAGTAACCGTTTGTTGCCGTGGACGGTACGGCCGAGGGAACCCGATCCACAAGAGGAGGCGCAGGATTGTTTCGCTCGACTTTCCACGACGTTGCCTATCGAGGCGCCTGACCATAGGAGTTCGCGTCACCTCGGGGCAGGTAGGCGGACTCTCTATGACGTACCCGTGTCGCTGAGCTGGTCATTGACCAAGGCTCTCTGGGGCTTCTAGCGTGGAATACGTTTACTGTGGCCCTCGGACTTGTCGCCCGCCGACCCCGGCACACCCTCCCCAGGAGCATCATGCATACGTCAGTGCCGCCGTTCGCCCTCTTCGCCATGAATCCGGTGCATCTGCCGGAACTCTTCCCGCCTCCGCTGCTGACCCGCCTCCAGCAACTGGCGCGGGTCGACCCCACGCTCGTCGCCCAGGACTTCTCCGATCCCGCCGTGGCCGAGGCCCTGGGCCGCGCCGAGGTACTGGTCACCGGCTGGGGCTGCCCGCACCTCGGCGCGGAGGTGCTGGCGGCGGCGCCGCGGCTGCGCGCCGTCCTGCACGCCGGCGGCAGCGTCCGCCACCTCGTGGGTGAGCCGTTCTGGGAGCGCGGCCTCACTCTCTCCAGCGCGGTGCAGGCCAACGCCCTGCCCGTGGCCGAGTACACGCTCGCCGCGATCCTGCTGGCCGGCAAGGACGCCTTCGGGCTTCGCGAACGCTTCCGGGCCGAGCACGTCCATCCCGCTCCGACGGAGTACGCGGCGGTCGGCAACCTCGGCCGCCGGGTCGGTCTGATCGGCGCCTCCCGGGTGGGCCGCCGGGTCCTGGAACTGCTGCGCCCCCTCGACCTGTCGGTCAGCCTCCACGACCCTTACGTCGACGCCGCCGAGGCCGCGGAGCTGGGCGCGGTCCCGCTGGACCTCGACGAGTTGCTGCGCACCAGTGACATCGTCAGCGTGCACGCCCCCGACATCCCGCAGACCCACCGCATGCTCAGCCGCGAGCGGCTGGCGCTCATCCCCGACGGCGGGGTCCTCATCAACACCTCACGGGGCGCCCTCATCGACCACACCGCGCTCACCGAGGAACTGGTGAACGGCCGGCTCAGCGCGATCCTGGACGTCACCGACCCCGAGCCGCTGCCCGCGGACTCCCCGCTCTACGGCCTCCCGAACGTGTTCCTCACACCCCACATCGCCGGCTCCCTGGGCAACGAACTGGCGCGCCTCGGCGGCACGGTGGTGACGGAACTGGAACGCATGACGTCGGGGCTGCCGCCTGCCCACCCGGTCCACCGGGCCGAACTGGCGATCAGCGCCTGAGAACTTCGACGCCTACCCGACGGCCGAGCACGACGCCCGCCCGCCGGGCTCCCGCAACGCCGATCCCGTCGCACCCCACCCAGCCCGTCCCTCTTCCCTTCGGAGACACCCTTGAACACCCCCCAGGCCGGCCCGGTCCACCCCTCCCCACGCGCCGTCTCACCCCTGCGTCCCGCCTCCGCGGCCCGCATCGAGGGCGGTTTCTGGGCCGAACGGCGCCGGGTCAACGCCCGGATCTCACTCGCCGAGGGCCCGGCGTGGCTGGAGCAGGCCGGTAACCTGGCCAACTTCCGTGCCGCCGCGGCCCTGCGCGCCGACGGCGCGGACACCCCGTCCGGCACGGGCTTCTCCGGCGACTTCCAGTTCCAGGACTCCGACGTCTACAAGTGGCTGGAAGCCGCCTGCTGGCAGCTCGCGGACACTCCCGACGAGACGCTCGCCACCGAGGTCGAAGCCATCGTCGAGCTGATCGCCGCCGCCCAGCGCGAGGACGGCTACCTCCAGACGTACTACCAGCTCGGCGGCGGCACCCCCTGGACCGAGCCGGGCTGGGGACACGAGCTGTACTGCGCGGGGCATCTGATCCAGGCCGCCGTGGCCCACCACCGGGCCACCGGCTCCGACCGGCTGCTGAACGTGGCCCGCCGACTCGCGGACCACATCGACTCCGTCTTCGGCCCCGGCAAGCAGGTGGACACCGTCTGCGGCCATCCGCAGGTGGAGACCGCCCTCGTCGAACTCCACCGGACGACCGATGAGAAGCGGTACCTCGACCTCGCCCGCTACTTCCTGGAACGCCGCGGCCACGGCACCCTCTCCTCCGGCGCCGACCGGGGCCACGACCGCGATCCGGGGCCCGAGTACTGGCAGGACCACACGCCGATCCGCACGGCCGACGAGGTCACCGGCCACGCCGTACGCCAGCTCTACCTCCTCGCCGGAGCCGCCGACCTGGCCGCGGAGACCGGCGACACGGAACTCCGCACGGCGCTGGAGCGGCTGTGGCGGGACATGGTCACGACCAAGACCTACCTCACCGGCGCCGTCGGCTCCCGGCACGACTGGGAGGCCTTCGGCGACGCCCACGAACTGCCCGCCGACCGCGCCTACGCCGAGACCTGCGCCGCCATCGCCTCCGTCCACTTCTCCTGGCGCATGGCCCTGCTCACCGGCGAGGCCCGCTACTCCGACCTCGTCGAGCGCACCCTGTTCAACGGCTTCCTCGCGGGCGCCGGTCTCGACGGCCGCACCTGGCTGTACGTCAACCCGCTTCATCGACGGGCCCGTTCACACGAACGCCCCGGCGACCAGACCGCCCACCGCACCCCCTGGTTCCGCTGCGCGTGCTGCCCGCCCAACGTCATGCGCCTGCTCGCCGGGCTCCCGCACTACCTGGCCACGGCCGACGACAGCGGTCTGCAGCTGCACCAGTACGCCACCGGCGTTTACGGCGGCGACGGCCTCACCGTGCGGGTCACCACGGAGTATCCGTGGGAGGGCACGGTGACCGTCACCGTCGACGAGGCTCCCGCCACCCTGCCGCGCACGCTCTCCCTACGCCTGCCGGCGTGGTGCGCCGACCACACCCTGACCGTCAACGGCACCCTCGTCGAAGATGGGGCCGACTCCAGCTGGCTGCGCATCACCCGCGCGTTCACCCCCGGCGACACCGTCCGCCTCGACCTCGCGATGCCGGCCCGGCTCACTGTCCCTTCCTCGCGCGTCGACGCTGTCCGGGGCTGCGCCGCCGTCGAACGCGGCCCGCTGGTCTACTGCCTGGAGCAGACCGACCAGCCGGGGCGCCTGGACCCGGACGCGATCGCTGTGGCGCCGGACACGCCACTGACCGTGCGCAGCCGCCCCGAACTGCTCGGCGGGGTGCGAACGGTGAGTGTCGCGGGGAACCGCCTCCGTGCCGACGATGCGTCCGGCGACTGGCCCTACCTGCCGTACGCGTCGGCGACTTCCGGCGCGCCCCAGGAGAGCGTCGAGCTGACGGCGGTGCCGTACTACGCCTGGGCCAACCGCGAGCCGGGCGCCATGCGGGTCTGGCTGCCGCTGGCCGCCCGCGGATAGACGTCGGTGCGGTCACCATGCCCCGGCAGTAATCGTTTACTGAAATTCGCGAACCGGTCGCCCCCATCCGGTGTCCACGAGGGTGCACGGTGCAGTAACGTCAAGGTGTGACAGCGAATGGAAACGGTTCTCCCACAACGCCCGCCTCCCCGGCTTCCAGGCGTCGACGCAAGAACCAGGCAGGTGGAGAGCGCCCCAGCACGATTCGCGATGTCGCCGAACGGGCGGGGGTGTCGGTAGCAACCGTTTCCAGGGCACTGGCCGGCAACTATCCCGTGTCGGCCGCCACCCGGGAGCGCATCATGGCTGCCGTGGAGTCGCTGCACTATGTGGTGAACGTCCATGCCAAAGCCCTCTCCGGGCGGGTGGCCGGTCCCGTCGCCCTGGTCCTGCGGGACATCACCGGGCCGTCGCTGGCCCATGTCGCCGCCGGGGTCGAGCAGGAGGCGGCCCTGCGGGGCCGGCTGAGCCTGGTCTGCGCCACTCACGGAGACACCGCCCGCGAGGACGACCTGGTGCAGTTGATGCGCGAGCAGCACGCGGCCGCAGTGCTCCTCGTCGGCGGGGCAACGCAGGACGAGGCCTACTTCCAGCGCATGACCGAGTACGCACGCGCCCTGGACGCCGCCGGGTCACGTCTGGTCCTGGTCGGCCGCCCGCCCCTGCCCGGGGATCACCCGGTCACCGTCGTGGACTACGACAACCGCGGAGGCGCCTTCCAGGCCGCAGACCATCTGTTCGTCCAGGGCCACCGGCGCGTCCTCTTCCTGGGCGGCGACCCACAGTTCAGTACGGGGGAACAACGGAGGGAGGGCTACCTCCACGCCCTGCGCGCGCACGGCGTGGAGTACGCAGAAGAGCTGTACGTCCCCGGTTCGTACACCCGCGTCTCCGGCTACCAGCGCACGAGGGACGCGCTGAAGGCGGGGGTCGACTTCACGGGCGTCCTCGCGGGGACGGACATGGTGGCCCTCGGTGCGTTGGCCGCTCTCCGCGACGCCGGCCTGCACGTCCCCCGGGACGTCTCCCTGGTGGGCTTCGACGACGTTCCCTTCGCCGCGGACCTGACCCCGTCGCTCACGTCGGTACGGGTGCCGTACGAGGATCTCGGCAGAACAGCGGTCCGGCTCGCCCTGGAACGCAGCGAACGCATCAGCGGCGACGACCATGTCGTCCTGAGTACGCAACTGGTGATCCGTCAGTCCGTACGCCGCCCGCGTCCGTAAGGCCGGTGAGGCTCCTCGTCCGTTCGGCCGCGAACCCTGGCCGAACGGGAACCACGCCGCAGTTCCACTTTCGGGACACGCCCCAGGTCGAGGCCGAGGTTCTCAGCCGAGAGTCCAGTTGACGGTGTCGGTGTAGGTGGAGCCGTTGATGGTCGCGGTCACCACCACCGTGTTCAGCCCCGGCCTCAGGGTGACACCCGTCCACCGGAAGATGTGGTCGTTGCTGGTCACGGTTCCCAGGGAGGTGCCGTTGAGGGTGGCGGTGACGCTACCGGCGTTGGAGTAGACCTTGAGCTCGGTGGCGGCATCGGTGCGCTGGGTCCAGCGACGGCTGGTGATGTAGAGGGTCGGGGTGCTCGCCCAGTTGGCCTTGTACCAGTAGAAGGCGTCCTTGCGGATCTGCCGGTCGCGGGTGACCAGGCCCTTGTCGTTGATGCCGGGCTGGCCCCCCTCGTTGCGGCCGTCGGAGGGGAAGTCGAACATGGCCCAGACGAACGTGCCCCAGATGAAGGGACGGTCGGCGAGCTGCTTCCAGGCCGCTTCGTGGAACAGCGACTGGTACTCCTCGGGGTGCCAGGATCCGCCCGGAGCCGGCTTCGGCGGGTTGAGTTGGTGCTGGGTGGTGCTGGCGCCGACGCCGTACTCCGACATGGCGATCCTGCGCGAGGGGGAGTTCGCGTGAAGGTTGTCGGCCCAGGCACCGAGGTCGCCGTCCTTGGAGCCGTAGTACCAGCCGTAGTACTTGTTGAAGCCCACCGTCTGCGTGTGCAGGCCCGCCTGCGCGTTGTCGGGGTCCTCGCCGCGCACGGCGTAGGTGGAGAGGCGGTCCGGGTCCTCGGCTTCGACGATGTCGGCCAGTGACGCGAGCAGCTTGTTCGTGGCGGTGCCGTTGTAGTCGATCTGCTCGTTGCCGATGCCCCAGAAGGCGATCGAGGGGTGGTTGTAGTTCTGCCGGATCAGTTCCCGCAGCTGGTTCTGGGTGCTGGTGGTGAAGGCGGCCGAGTCGGTGACGAGGTCGACCAGGGGGATCTCCGCCCACACGACCATTCCGCGTTCGTCGGCGAGGTTGTAGTCCTTCTGGTCGTGCTGGTAGTGCGCCATCCGGACGGCGTTGGCGCCGATCTCGCCGATGAGGTCGAAGTCCTGGGTGTGATCGGCGTCGGATATCGCCCAGCCCTTGCCGGCCCGGTCCTGGTGCAGGTTGACGCCGTGCAGGTGGAGGTGGCTGCCGTTGAGGCGGAAGCCCGTGTCGGCGTCGACGGCGATGGAGCGAAGACCCAGACGTTCGGTCACCACGTCCGTGATCTTGTCCCCGCCCCCGGTGACGTCATGGATCTCGACACTGGCGTTGTGGAGGTAGGGATCCGCCACGCCGTTCCACAGGTGCGGGTTGCTGATGTGGAGAGTCTGCTGCACCTCCGTGCCGGTGGCCGCGGGGACGGTCCGCGCGGTGCTGCTCGTCTCCGCGACGATGGTCCCGCTCTTGTCCGCGATGACGCTGCGCACGACCACCGATCTGGTGGTGGTGCTGTCGTTCCACAGCTTCGTCGTGACGGTCACCGTGGCCGCGGCCGCGGTCACGTTGCTCTGCCGCAGGTAGACGCCGGGGCCCGCGTAGTCCGTCATCCGGACGTGGAGGTCGTCGACAGCCCACAGGCTCACGTTGCGGTAGATGCCGCCCTGGAAGGTGTAGTCCGCGCTCAACGGGGCGATGGTGGTGTCACGGGCGTTGGTCACCTTCACCGCGATCACGTTGTCGCCGCCCGGGACGAGCGCGGCCGTGGCGTCGAACCGGAAGCGGGAGTACCCGCCCTGGTGCTGCCCGAGGTACGTGCCGTTGACCCAGACGTCGGCGACCTGGTTGACACCGGCGAACTGCAGGTACAGCCGCTTCCCGCCCAGTTCGGACGGCACGGTGTAATGGCGGCGATACCAGCCCACTCCGCGGTAGTAGTTGTTGCCGCCGTCGGCACCGTCGACCGCGTTCCAGGTGTGGGGCGTGTTGACCGACGTCCATCCGGAGTCATTGAATCCGGGCGCCTGCGCGCCTGCGACGTCCGATCTGATGAATCGCCACCCGTTGTTGAGGTAGATCCAGACACGGGGATCAGGTGCGGTGTACGTCGTGGCGGCGGCCGCGGAACCGGCGAGCGGGATCCCGGCCAGCGAGGCCAGTACTCCCGCAGCCGGCCCGCCGAGCACCTGTCTGCGGCTGGCCAAACCTGTCATGTCAGAACTCACTTCCGTGGAGTCGGAGCAGGAAATTTTCTTGGCGCGGCGTTGCGCCTACGCCCGTGGCCGGCCGCGCGCGGCACCCGGATCGGGCTGACGGCCCGCCTCAAGCAGCCGAGAGAAGTGCCTCGGTCCCACCTCGCGTCCTGCCGGCGGCGGCGCGCCGGCAGGCGCGGCCGTCGGTCACGTGGAAGCCGGTCGGGGTCGCATAGGGATTGCCTCCTGGTGACCACACGGCCGACCGACACACGGAGCAACCCCGGATGTCTCACCCACCGTTCGGTTCGCGCGTCGCCTCGCGGACGACTGCGACGCCTCCCTCGGGGACGGTGACAGAGCCCACGACCGGTTTGCCTGTGAGGAGTTCGACCCCTTCGGCGGGGATCTCGGCGCCGTGGCCGGCATGGTCGATCAGGAAGAGGTAGTCGGCCTCGGTGCCCCGCCGCCTCACCACCTCGACGCCGGCTGGTACGTCGTGCTCCGGGCGTACTCCGGCCTCCTCGCAGATGCGCTCCAGGACGGCGGCCAGGGTGCTGGTGTCCGGGTGGGTGGCGAGGTACCAGGCGGTGCCACTGCCGTACGCGTGGCGGGTGATGGCCGGGACACCGGCCAGCAGTCCGTCGGCGTACGTGGCGACGGCATCCGCTCCGGTGAGCCGGAGGCGTTCGGTCCACAGGTCGGCGGTCGCCTCCTGCGGGACCTGGCCGCCCAGGCCGACCGACTGTCCGGGCAGCAGGGGGAACGGCTCGTCGCCGTGCACCCCGAGGACCTTCCGGAAGGCGCCCGGGTAACCGCCCAGGCGTACGTGGCAGTTCTCGTCCACCGCGCCGCTGTGGAAACCCACGGCGAGGGTGCCGCCATGCTCGACGAACGCCGCCAGGTTGGTCGCTCCCGCGTCGTCGACCAGGTACAGGCTGGGGGCGAGGACGAGCTGGTAGCGGTCGAGGTCCGGGGTGTCGGGACGTACGAAGTCGACCGCCACGCCGGCCTTCCACAGCGGCGTGTACCAGTCCCTCACCAGGTTCTGGAAGCGGAGTTCGCTGCTGGGCTGGGAGGGCAGCTCCATGGCCCAGCGGGCGTTCCAGTCCCAGACGATGGCGACCTTGGCGGGGCTGGTGCTGCCGCCTACTTCGGCGAGGGCCCGCAGATCGGCTCCGAGCTGCCTGACGTCCTGCCAGATCTGGCTGTCGGTGCCCGCGTGCGGCAGCATCGCCGAGTGCCACTGCTCGGCGCCCGCCTTCGCGGCGCGCCACTGGAAGTAGGCGATGCCGTCGGCGCCGTGCGCGACGTGGGCGAGTGCGTTGCGGCGCATCTCGCCGGGCCGCTTGGCCCGGTTGACGGGCTGCCAGTTGATGGCTCCCGTGGAGTGTTCCATCAGCAGCCAGGGCCGCCCGCCGGCCAGGGAGCGGACCAGGTCGCCGCAGAGCGCGATGTCGATCTCCGACTCCGGGTCGGTGGCGAGCAGGTAGTGGTCGTTGGAGACGAGGTCCAGCTCGGGAGCCCAGCGCCAGTAGTCCATGGCGTCGAAGTTGTGCATCACCATGAAGTTGGTGGTGGCGGGGATGTGCGGGGCGGCTCGGCGGAGCACGTCGCGTTCGGCGGTGAACAGCGACAGCAGTTCGTCCGAGCAGAAGCGGCGCCAGTCCAGCCGGTGGGTCGGGTTGGGGTCGGCGCCGGTGGCGCGGGGCGGGATGATCTCGTCCCAGTCGTAGTACCACTGGCTCCAGAAGGTGGTGCCCCAGGCGTGGTTGAGCGCGTCCAGGTCGTTGCCGTACCTCGCCTTCAGCCAGCGCCGGAAGGCGGCCGCGCTGGTGTCGCAGAAGCATTCCGCGTTGTGGCAGCCGTACTCGTTGTGGACGTGCCACATGGCGACGGCCGGGTGGTCGGCGTACCGCTCGGCCAGCGCACCCGCGATACGCAGCGCGGCCGTGCGGTACGCCGGGCTGGACGGGCAGAAGGTCTGGCGGCTCCCGTACGACAGCGTGCGGCCGTCGCGGTCGACCGGCAGTGCCTCGGGGTGGGCGCGGAAGAACCAGGCGGGCGGAGCGGCGGTCGGGGTGGCGAGGTCGGCGGCGATGCCGTTCTCGTGGAGGAGATCGAGGATCTTGTCCATGCGGGAGAAGTCGTAGATGCCCTCCGCGGGCTCCATCAAGGCCCAGGAGAAGATGCCGACGCTGACCATGGTCACCCCGGCCTCGCGCATCAGGACCATGTCCTCGGCCCACACCTCCTCGGGCCACTGTTCGGGGTTGTAGTCGCCGCCGTAGGCGATGCCGGGCAGGCGGAGACGGCGTTCGGTGGTCACTGGTGGTACTCCGGGAGGTGTGGGGAACGAGTGGAGGCGTGCTTCAGCCCTTGTTGGCGCCGAGCGTGAGGCCGCTGACGAACTGGCGCTGGAGCACGAAGTAGACGATCAGGGTGGGGATC
>NZ_BQUN01000112.1:0-120249 GCF_026008495.1 Streptomyces sp. A012304 | reverse complement strand
TTCTCGCCGGTGGAGATCAGCACGATGGCCCAGAAGAAGTCGTTGTAGATCCAGATGGACAGCAACGTGGCGAGCGCGGCCATCGCCGGCTTGCACAGGGGCAGCACGATCTGCCAGTACAGGCGCCACACCGAGGCGCCGTCGACGAGCGCGGCCTCGGTCAGCTCGTGCGGCAGCGAGCGCATGTAGTTGGCCAGCACGAAGGCGCAGAACCCGGACTGGAACGCCACATGGATCAGCACCAGGCCCAGCGCCGAGTCGTACAGTTTGCCGCTCATGGTGATGCCGGGCAGGTCGATGAGCAGGTACAGCCGGTACAGCGGAGTGATGATGACCTGCTGCGGGAGCAGGTTGCCGGCCGTGAACACCAGGAGCAGGAAGAGGTTCACCCGGAAGTCGAAGCGGCTGACGTAGAAGGCCACCATCGACGACAGGAACAGCGTCAGCAGCACCGCAGGGATCGCCACCAGCAGGGTGTTCCCGAAGTAGTGCAGCATGTCCGACTGCTGGAAGGCGTCGGTGAAGTTGTCGAGGCTCAGTTTGTCGGGCCAGGAGACGTAGCCCTTGGTGCTGGTCTCGGCATAGGGGCGCATCGCCGCGTACATCGCCCACAGCAGGGGCGCGAGCCAGGCCAGCGCGGCACCGGCGAGGAAGACGTGCAGCAGGATCCGGGCGGGGCGGACGGGGGTGCGCTGTTTTCCGAGCGCGCTCACGGTGCTCATGCGCGCCGCTCCTTCCGGAAGGTCGCGACCAGGTACGGGATGATCACGGCGAGCGAGATCACCAGCAGGACCACCGCGATCGCCGAGCCGTATCCGACCCGGCTGGACTCGCCGATGATGTTGTTGGTGACCAGGATCGACAGCAGCTCGGTGCCCTCGGCGCCCTTGTTGAAGACGAAGACCAGGTCGAAGGCGCGCAGGGCCTCGATGATCGTCACGACCAGGACGACGGTGTTGGTCGGGCGCAGGGTGGGGAAGATGACGTTCCTGAACGTCTGCCACTCGTTGGCGCCGTCCAGCGAGGACGCCTCCCGCAGGGCCGGGTCGACGCCCTTCAGACCTGCCAGGTACAGGATCATCATGTAGCCGGTGTGACGCCAGGACGCGGCGATGAGTACCGACCACAGGTTGAGGTCCGGGTCACCGATCCAGTCGATGTAGTGGCCGGGCTCGTTCGCGCCGATGAGGCTGTTGATCAGGCCGGTGTCGGGGTTGTAGACGAGCTGCCAGACGAAGCCGATGACGGCCATCGACACGACGACCGGGAGGAAGAACGCGGTCTGGTAGACGCGGCTGAAGCGGATCTTCTTGTCGAGCTGCACGGCGAGGAACAGGCCGAGCGGCGTCGGGATCAGGATCAGGACGACGAACCAGACGACGTTGTGCTGGACGGCCGGCCAGAACTGCGGGTTGTTGGTGAACAGCTCCTTGAAGTTGTCCAGGCCGACCCAGGTGATGGAGTCGAAGCCGATGCCGTCCCAGGTGGTGAAGGCCAACGCGATCGAGGCGAGGGCCGTGAGCCAGACGAGCAGGACGTGCAGGATCGTCGGCAGCCCGGCCATCAGGCCGAGCGTGAGGCGGTCCCGTCGGGTGAGCAGCCGTCGATGGCCCAAGGGCGCCCGCAGCCGCTTGGCCTGATCGGTAGTCACGTTGTCCGGGTGGCCCGGGGGCGGCGCCGCGGCCGTCCCCGGGGTGCTGGTGGTGCCGGTCCCGGTACCGGTCTTCGCTGTGACGGTCATGCGGACGCGAAGATCGTCTTCTTCTGGCGCTCGATCGACGCCAGCAGGCTGTCGACGCCCTTGGGGTCACGGATGAACTTCTGCAGGGCGGGCTGCATCACCGTGGAGGTGAAGTCCGGGCGGCTGTCGCGGTCCATGAACTGGGTGAGGTGCTTGGCGCCGGCGATGGTCGCGTACGCCTTCTTCTGGAGCGCGGTGTACGAGGAGGTGTCGGCCTTGTTGGACGCCGCGACCAGGCTCGGGTCGGACTTCAGGTAGATCTCCTCGGCCTCCGGGGTGCCCAGGAACTCCAGGAGCTTGAGCGCGCCGGCCTTGTTCTTCGGAGCCTTGGAGAGCATGAAACCGTCGGTCGGGGCCTCGACGGTGTCCTGCCCGTGCGCGGAGTTGATCTCCGGGAAGGGGAAGAAGTCGAGGTCGTCCAGGTCGGCCTTGTTCGTGAACTGCTGCGCCACGAAGCTGCCGAACAGGTACATGCCCGCCTTCTTCGAGATCAGCGTCTGGGCCGCGTCCTGCCAGGTGCGGCCGACCGCGCCCTCCTGGTGGTAGGGGAGGATCTCGGCCCAGTGGTCGAAGGCGGTGCGGACCTTGGCATCCGTCCAGGACGCCTTGCCGGCCATCAGCTCGACGTGGAAGTCGTAGCCGTTGGTGCGGAAGTTGATCTGGTCGAAGGTGCCGAGAGCGGGCCAGGCGTCCTTGTCGCCGAAGGCGAACGGGACCAGGCCGTCCTTCTTCATCTGCTTGCACAGGGCGACGAGTTGGTCCCACGTGGTGGGGACCTCGTAGCCGTACTGCTGGAAGACGCTCTTGCGGTAGAAGACGCCCCAGAGGGACGTGGAGATCGGCACGAAGTAGTACTTGCCGTCCTCGCCCTTGCTGAGCGCCTTCATCGCCTCGGGGAAGTTGCCGCCGATCTTCTGCCACACGTCGTCGATCGGGGAGGCCAGGCCCTTGGCCGCGAAGAACTGCATGCGGTAGCCAGCGAACCAGTTGAACACGTCGTCCGGGGTGCCCTGGAGATAGGAGTTGATCTGCTCCTGGAACGTGTTGTGGTCCTTGGTGTTCACGTCGACCGTGATCCCGGACTGCTTCGTGAACGCCGCGTAGATCTCGGCGAACGCCTTCTTCGGCACCGCGTCCGACGCGTTCGACCCGAGGCTGACGGTCTTCGGGTCGGATGCCGTGCCGCTGCCGCCGCAGGCGCTCAGCAGCGGGATTCCGGCACCGAGGACGGCTGCCCCACCGATACCGCGCAGGACGGTGCGGCGGCTGGCAGCGGGCATGGGCCGGCCGAGGGAGGAAGAGTGCATTTCGGCTCCTGACAGGGCGGCCGCGCCCAGACGGCACGTCGGCCCACGGGGTATGACGGGGATGCGGTCGTCCACGCGACCAAGACTCAACACGATCGAACAAATCCGACCGGCGGCTGCGAGGAAGACTGAATGCTCCGGGGAGTCGCTGTCAAGCCCCTTCGACCTGAGCTCAGGGCCGACCGTACATGTCGGCAGGACGGCCGGCCTACCGTCGGAGGGGAACGACGCCCCCGTCCGGCGAGCGGGCCCGAGAGCGCGAGTATGCCGTTTGAACAGCACATATGCCCGCCAGAGATGCTCTCTTCACGGCGGTTGCCACACCCTTCACCCACCGGCCGCCCTCCGTCCGACCCGCATCCGTTCCTCGGAATCGATGCCGCGGGAACCCTTGACGTACAGCTGTCGGCTCCGTAGACATGACCACGCGGTCAGACCGCGCGGTCATACAGTTGACCTCCTTCGAAGCAAACGCACGGCCGTCGGGAGACTTCATGGCAGCAACGGTGGGACGGAGCGAGGGCTCCGCTGTGCCGCGCAGCGCGGACGTGGCCCGCCTGGCCGGGGTGTCGCGCAAGACGGTGTCCCGGGTCCTCAACAACGAGCCGTATGTCTCCGAGGAGGCACGCACAAAGGTCCTCGCAGCCGCTGCGGAACTCGGCTACCGGCTGAACCAGGCGGCCAGGACACTGGTCTCCGGGCGTACCGGCTCGATCGGCGTGGTCGCGCTGGGCACCGCCGGGTACGGGACCGCGTCACTGCTCGTGCACATCGAGCGGGCCGTGCGCGACGCGGGCTACGCGCTCCGTGTGGTCAACACGCCGGATGGCAACCCCGCGGGTATCGCGGGGGCGGTGGAGTCGCTGCTCGAGCAAGGGGTGGACGGCGTCATCGTCTCCGAACCCATCGTGGAAGGGGACGTCAGCGTCCGAGTCGACGTGCCCGTCCTCTTCCTGGGGGCACCGCCCGCTTTCACCGGCAGCCGCACGGTCACCGCGAGCGTGGGGTCGTATGCCCTGGCGCGGGCGGCCACCGAGCACCTGCTCGACCTGGGACACGCGACCGTCCATCACCTCGCCGGCGCGAGACGGTGGTATGCCACCAAGGACCGTATCGAGGGATGGCGGGCGGCACTTGCGGCACGGGGCGCGCACGAACCTCCTCTGCTCAACGGTGACTGGTCGGCCGCCTCCGGGTACGCGGCGGGCCGCGAGCTGGCCTCGGACAGCTCCGTGACCGCGGTGTTCGCGGCGGGCGACGAGATGGCCATCGGCCTGATCCACGCCCTGCGTGAAGCAGGGCGTCGGGTGCCGGAGGAGATCAGTGTCGTCGGGTTCGACGGCAACCCGGTCTTCGCCTACGTCTCTCCGCCGCTGACCACCGTGCGTCAGCCCTTCGACACCGCGGCGCGGCAGGGGGTCGGACTGCTCGTCCACGCCATCGAGAGGCCGGACGCGGAAGTGCCGCCGGCGAGCGAGCCACCGGTCGAACTCATCGTCCGCGGCTCGACCGCACCGCCACCGTCCCACAAGGGCCGGAGCCCTTTGCACACCACCTGAGCACCGCCCCGAGCAACCGGCCGAAGCGGGAAACACGCCGCGTGCACCGCGGCACCCCGCGCACAACAGACATCGATCCCGCAGCCGTCCCACCCCCCAGGGTTACCGCGCCGCCGTCCCCTCATACGGCCGCTGAACACGCCCTTTTTTCGCGAGGTCGCCCGGCCCTACCGCCGACCGACCCCGCCCCTGCACCCCGCCGCCCCCAACCTGGTCATCCGGGGGCGGCGGGCCCATGGAAAGAACCAAGCCCGTCATCGGAGCCGCACATGTCCCCCGTACGAACAGGCGCCAGACCCGGCGCCGCTCCGCGTTCCGTCCCCGCCACTCTCCTGTTCCTGCTGCTGGCCCTGGCCGTCGCGGCAGCGACGCTGGTCCTGCCCGGCGCCGGCCGGGCGGACGCCCTCTCCCGCCCTGCCCAGACGCTCTACACCCCGCCAGCCGACGCCCTCTCCCCTGGCAGCTACTACCCGCGGGCGATGCGCCTGCAGCACAACGGATCGGCCAACGGCACCCTCCTCGCCACATTCGAGCAGTACCGCGTGGACATGCCCGTCTTCCCGATCTACCGCAGCACCGACAACGGCGTTTCCTGGACCAAGATCTCCGAGGTCGCCGACACCCAGAACGGCTGGGGCATGCGCTGGCAGCCCGAACTGTTCGAACTCCCAAGCGCCATGGGCGACTTCCCCGCCGGCACCATCCTGGCCGCCGGTGACTCGGTGCCGTACGACCGGTCCGGGAGCAAGATCGACCTGTACGCGAGCACCGACCGCGGTCAGAGCTGGACCTTCGTCACCAACATCGCGACCGGCGGTAAAGCCACTGACGTGAACGGCAACACCCCCGTGTGGGAACCGTTCTTCCTGGTCTCCGGCGACAAGCTCATCGTCTACTACTCCGACCAGCGCGACCCCGACCACGGCCAGAAGATCGTCCACCAGGTCTCCACGGACGTCCGCAACTGGGGCCCGGTCGTGGACGACGTGGCGATGCCCACCTACAGCCAGCGCCCAGGCATGCCGACCGTCGCCAGGATGCCCAACGGCAAATACATCATGACGTACGAGTACGGCGGTTCCGCCGCCGGCAACTTCGCCGTCCACTACAAGATCTCTTCCGACCCGGAGGCGTTCGACTCCGTCACCGGCATCCCGCTGCGCACCACCGACGGCCTGGTTCCCCAGGGCACGCCTTACATCACCTGGCTGCCCACCGGCGGCCCCAACGGAACCCTTGTCACCACCGCACACAGCAGCGACGACCTGTTCGTCAACACGCAGAACGGCGCCGCGGACACCTGGACGCGGATGCCCTCCAACGTCGGTGGCGGCTACAGCCGCGGTCTGCTTCCGCTGGCCGACGGCCACAGTCTGATGGTGTTCAGCGCGGGCTTCGGCGGCGACAACCGCCGCAACCCGGTCACGTACAGCACGGTCGACTTCGGCGGAAGCATCTCCGACGGTGCCACCTACACCATGACCAACGCGAACAGCGCCCTGAACCTCACCATCGCGGGCGGCTCCACCACCAACGGCACCACCGCCACCCAGCAGAACCCCACCACCTCCACCAACCAGCAATGGCGCTTCGAGCAGCAGTCCTCGGGCTACTTCAAGATCTTCAACGTCGCCAGCGGCAAGGTCCTCGGCGTCCAGAACCAGTCCACCGCCAACGGCGCAACCGTCCTGCAGTGGGATGACAACGGCACGCTCGACCACGAGTGGGCCGTCGCACCCCACCCGTCCGGCGGGTACAGCATCACCAACCGCGTCAGCGGCAAGTTCCTCGAAATCCCCAGCGCCTCCACCACCGTCGGCGCCACCGCCGTGCAGTGGAGCGGCACCACCTGCGCCTGCCAGCGCTGGAACCTCGCCCAGACCGCCCTGCCGCCCCTGGGCACCGGCCAGTACGTCCTGGTGAACAAGAACAGCGGCAGGTACCTCGACATCCCGGCCGGCTCCACCACCGCCGGCACCGCCGCCAACCAGTGGCAGAACACGGCCTGCACCTGCCAGCTCTTCACCTTCCAGTCCGCCGGCGGCGGCGCCTGGAACATCAAGAACGTCAAGAGCAACCTCAACCTCGACATCCAAGGCTCCTCCAGCGCTGCGGGCGCGGCCCTCGTCCAGAACACCGCCTCCAGCGCCGATTCACAGAAGTGGACCCTCACCGACGCGGGCGGCGGCTACTACAAACTCCGCAACGTGAACAGCACCCTCGTCGCCGGCGTCGCCCAGTCCTCCACCGCCAACGGGGCGGCCGTCGTCCAGTGGGGCAGCGCCAACCTCGACGACCAGCTCTGGAAGGTCGTCCGCGTCAACTGACCGCTCCCACCATGCCATGACCAGGCGCGGGAACCGCCGGCGAAGCGGTTCCCGCGCCTGACGTCTGCCTCGGCCGACCGGCCCAGGCACAGCTGAACACTCCTCCCTACAGTTACCGATGTGAACCTTCTGCCTGCGACAGACGACCTCACCACCACGCGGACCCGCCGGCAGAGCTACCTGCGTGCGGTGGGTAGCACCACGTTGCTCCTGCTGGCCGTCGCCGATGTGCTCATCGCCGTCGCCAACGGCAAGGCCCTCTGGCCGGTGATCCTGCTCCTGTCGCTCGGCCTCGCGGCCGTTCTCTGGCCCGCCGCCCGTCGGCCCGCGTGGCTCACCCCCCAACTGCGGGCCGCTGTCCCTGCGGGCGTTTCCCTGGCCTTGACCGTTGCAGCCACGACGACCGAGCGCGTACGTACGTTCGGCCCCGGTGAGGTGGCGGTCCTGCTCTGCCTGCTGATGATCGCCGTCCGTACCTGCTCACCACGATGGGCGTTGCTGTGTGCCGTCCTCACAGGTGGGGCAGTCGTAGCGGCACCGCTGCGCTTCCACGATGCCATCGCCGTGGAGGACGCGCTGCTGTTCACGCTGCCGATGGCGCTGCTGACCGGCGTTTTCGCCGGCCTCGGTGGCTACCTGCGTTCGCTGGACCACAGGCGCGGCGTCGCGGTCGCCGAGACCCGCCGGGCGGAACGTCTTGCCATGGCAGCCGACCTGCACGACTTCGTCGCCCACCACGTCACCGGCATCCTGGTCCAGACCCAGATGGCCCGCATGATGGCAGCCACCGAAACCGACCGCCTGGACCCGGTCCTGGCGGGCATCGAGCACGCCGCGACCCAGGCGCTCGACTCCATGCGCGTGACCGTCGGCATCCTGCGCGGCGGCCCGGAGGAAACGGCCCGCCTCAAGCCGGGCGGGAACCGCCCGCTCGGCGACTTGACAGCCCTTGCGGAACTGGTCGACGGGTTCGGTGTTCCGACCGGCCCCAAGGCCGAACTCCACCTCGACCCGGTGCCCGGGACCCTGCCCCCCGAAGTGCAGGCCGCCGCCTTCCGAGTCGTCCAGGAAGCCCTCACGAACGTACGTCGCCACGCCGCCGACGCCACCGAGGTCACCGTCGGCCTCGCTCACTCGGACGACACCCTGCGGGTGACGGTGGGCGACAACGGCCGCGGCGGCGTCCCTGTGCCGTACGCCGCCCGCGGCGGAGGCTTCGGCATCGTCGGCCTCACCGAACGCGTCGCCGCCCTCGGCGGCACGCTGCGCGCCGGCCCACGCGATGACCACGGCTGGGAGGTCGTGGCCCTCCTCCCCGCCGCGAGACGACCGGACCGACTTTGAGAGGGGCGGTCGGGCGCTCACCGTCGAAGGCGGCAGGCCCTGGTCGAGCCGGCCGGCCAGCAGCGGCGGGACCCTCGAACCTCCGACGAGTCCGGAGCCGAGCATCACGAGCAGGACGCCGAAACCGCCCGGGGCACGCCTTCGCCCGCCGTTCGAATGAGGATCGCATCGCTCGGTTGGCCGCGCATCGACCGAATGGCCGACGTGTGGATGAGGATTGCACCGCTCGGCTTGGCCTGCGTCGACCGAACGGCCGAGGCGGTGACGGCATGGCGATCTGTCGTATGGGGGCACTCCTGCGCCGGCGGGGATGAACGGGCCCAGGGCAGACCCGTCTTCGGGCGATTTCCACCGCACGTCATCCTCCCGGCTGACGCGACGCCATACCTGAGGCTGACGAGAGCGGCTGCTCACGTCAGCCTCAGGTGGTCGGCTCTTCGACCGATACGCGGGACCCTCGCGAACCGGACGATGGAGAAGTTCCCTGCGGGGTAGGGCCCGGACTCCCTTGGCCCTGTGACCGTCCAAGGCGATCCGCGTCCGCATCGCGGCCCGCGCCCCGCGCTCCCCCTGCCTCGATCGGAGTAGCCCCCCGTGCCCACCGTCCCGCCCCCTGGCCCCCGCACCGCCACCCCCGCCGCCGCCCGCGCCACCGAGCTGTCCAAGGTCTACGGGCAGGGCGATACGCGGGTGGTGGCCCTCGACCAGGTCAGTGTCGACTTCGGGCAGTCCCAGTTCACAGCGATCATGGGCCCCTCCGGTTCCGGCAAGTCCACGCTGATGCACTGCGTGGCGGGGCTGGACAGCTTCTCCTCCGGCTCGGTCCGTGTTGGTGACGTCGAGCTGGGGTCCCTGTCGGACAGGCAGCTCACCAAACTCCGCCGAGACAGGGTCGGCTTCATCTTCCAGGCGTTCAATCTGCTGCCGGCCCTCACCGCGCTCGAGAACATCACGCTCCCGATGGACATCGCGGGCCGGACGCCGGACAAGGAGTGGCTGGAGACCGTCATCCAGATGGTCGGCCTGTCGGACCGGCTCAGTCACCGGCCCGCCCAGCTCTCCGGCGGCCAGCAGCAGCGTGTCGCTGTCGCCCGGGCGCTCGCCTCCAAGCCGGACATCGTCTTCGGCGACGAGCCGACGGGAAATCTGGACTCGCGTGCGGGTGCCGAGGTCCTCGGGTTCCTGCGCGACTCCGTACGGGAGTTGGGCCAGACCGTCGTCATGGTCACCCATGATCCGGTCGCCGCCTCCTACGCGGACCGGGTCGTCTTCCTCGCCGACGGGCGCATCGTCGACGAGATGTACGAGCCCACCGCGGACGGGGTTCTCGATCTCATGAAGTCCTTCGACGCCCCCAGGTTCCGTACGAGCTGAGCCGGAGCGAACCGGGCTCACGAACCGGCACGCACTTCACGATCAGCCCTCGTCCTCCCCTCCCCTCACCAGGACAGACACCACCATGTTCCGTACAGCCCTGCGCAATGTGCTCGCGCACAAGGCCAGACTGCTGATGACCGTGCTCGCCGTCATGCTCGGCGTCGCGTTCGTCTCCGGCAGCCTGGTCTTCAGCGACACCCTCAGCAACGCCTATCGCAGCCAGACAGCCAAGAGCTACGCCCACGTAGACGTCGAAATCCGTTCCTACGACCCCTCCGACAAGGTCCCCGGCATCAGGGCGAAGACGTTCGACGAGATCGCCCGGGTCGACGGGGTCGCCGACGCGGCCGGGCGGGTCGGCGGAATCGCCGACGTCGCCGACAAGGACGGCAGGCTCATCGGCGGTGGCTCGTCCAGCCAGGGCGCGAACTTCGCTCCGGGCAAGGACGGCAAGGATCCGCTCTACGTGTTCACCGACGGCAGCGGGCCCGCCGAGCCCGGGCAGGTCGCGCTCGACAAGGACACCGCAGAGAAGGGCGGCTACCACGTCGGTGACACCGTACGCGTCGTCCTCAACGGTCCGGCGAAGACGTACGAGCTCTCCGGCATCTTCACCACCGACGACACCTCGGTGGCCTTGGGGGACGGTCTGGTCCTGCTCGACACGCCGACCGCTCAACGGCTCTTCCTGCGGCCCGGCTTCTTCGAGTACGTCACCGTCACCGCCGACCCGGGCACGTCGAGCACCGAACTGGCCTCCACCATCAGGAAGCTGCTTCCGGACGACGCGGACGTCAAGACGGGCCGGCAACTCGCCGAGGAGAGGGCCAAGGGAGGCGCGGGTGACGCGTCGACGATCACCGCGATCCTGCTCGCCTTCGCCGCCGTGGCGTCCTTCGTCAGCGTCTTCCTGATCGCCAACACCTTCACCATGCTGGCCGCCCAGCGCACCCGCGAACTCGCGCTGCTGCGCGCGGTCGGCGCCTCCCGCAGGCAGGTCACCCGGTCCGTACTGATCGAAGCGACGGTGGTCGGCGCCGTCGGCGCCGCCGCCGGGCTCGGACTCGGTGCCGCCATGGCCACCGTGGCGCATTCCACCGTCGGCGTCTTCGGCTCGAAGAACCCGGACGGGCCGCTGGTCGTCACGTCGACAACCGTCCTGGTCGCCGCTGTCGTCGGTGTCCTGGTCACCGTGTTGTCCGCCTGGCTGCCCGCCCGCCGCGCCGCGAAGATCCCGCCGGTCGCGGCGATCAGCAGCGCCCATCTGCCCGCCACCACCAGGTCCCTGCTGGTGCGCAACCTGCTCGGCGGCGTCATGGCACTGTCCGGCTCGGCGAGCGTCGTCGCCGGCGCCGGGATCGGCGACTCCAGCGGCAAAGCGCTCGTCGGGCTCGGGGCCTTCCTCGCGGTGACCGGTGTCCTCGTGCTGATCCCCTCGCTGTCCCGGCCTGTGATCGCGGTCGTACAGCCGCTGCTGAGGCGCGGTTTCGGGGTGTCCGGCAAGCTCGCGGGCCAGAACGCCGTACGCAGCCCGCGCCGTACCGGCGCCACCGCCTCCGCGCTGGCCGTAGGGCTCACGCTGGTCAGCACCCTGACCGTGCTCGCCGCCAGCCTCGGTCACGCGGTGGACAAGGTGACCACGGACATGGTCAAAGCCGACTACATGATCACGGACAGCGGTTCGGGCCTGGACACCTCGGACGTCACCGCCCTGCGCAAGGTCAAGGGCGTCACGGCGGTGTCGCAGGAGCAGCAGGCGTGGATGCAGATCGGCGGCAGCCAGCAGGACGTCTCCGGCGTCACCCCCGCGGACTTCGAGAAGGCCTTCCGCCTCACGGTGCTCTCCGGCTCGGCGGACACGCTCGCGAAGGGGCAGATCGCCGTCGCCGACGACGTCGCGCGGTCCCACGGCTGGAAGGTCGGGGACGCTCTGCCGGTGGAGTACGAAGACGCCAGGAAGGGCAGGCTGACCATCGGGGCGGTGTTCGAGCACAACACAGTGATTCTGCCGGTCGTCGCCTCCATGGACGTGATCGAACCCCACGCGGCCCAGACGTCGATCTTGAAGATCTACGTCAAGACGGACGGCAGCACGAACGAGAGGGCACTCGCAGCGGCCCTGGCCGGGAACCCGGGGGTCAAGATCGGCGACCGGCAGGACATCCGCGACGAGTTCAGCGGGTACCTCGACACCCTGCTGAACGTTCTGTACGGGCTGCTCGCGATCTCCCTGGTCATCGCGGTGCTGGGAGTGGTGAACACCCTCGCCATGTCGGTCTTCGAACGACAGCGGGAGGTCGGCATGCTGCGCGCCGTCGGGCTCGACCGGCGGGGCGTGACCCGGATGATCCAGCTGGAGGCCGTGGTCATCTCCCTCTTCGGCGCGGTCCTCGGCATCGGCGTCGGTACCTTCCTGGGCTGGGCCGTGGGCGAGATCGTGAAGACGGACGTCGCTGGATACGCGCTGGTGCTGCCGTGGGAACGGTTCGGCCTCTTCCTGCTGCTGCCGGCGCTGATCGGCCTGCTGGCAGCCCAGTGGCCCGCCCGCAGCGCGAGTCGGCTGAACATGCTCACCGCCATCAAGTCCGAATAGTCCGAGTACGCAGAGCACGTCGCTGTCCGGCCGCAGGCATACCGTGCCCTCCGGCCGTACGGCCATGGGCACTTCGTGGGCGCCGGCGGCGGCACCACGATCACTCGGAGCGCGGCCCGCCGGGACGTCTTCACCTTCTCCGTGGTTGTCCTCTGACATTGAACGTGGACCGATTGCCAGAGAAGTTGGACAACCACTACGTTCCTGCCATTGATGTTGGACCGAGGGGGCTGGGGGCAGGGGGGCACCTGGTCGACGCGTTGAAGAGGTCCCGGTCGGTGCTGCCGCACCGCCGCCTGCTGACGCTCCGCGAAGCATTCTCAGCAGGTTCAGGTCAGGGAGCGGAGCCCGTTGCTATGGCATAGCCGATCGCGGCGGCTGCGTCGGCGATGCCCGCCAGGGATGCCTTGTGGTTCAAAGCGGTGACCACCTCTTGGGTCAGCGGGCGAAGGGCATATACGTGGCGCACCGCGTGGATGTCGACCGGGATCTCGTAGTAGTCCTCCGCGAACTTCTGGAATGCCTCCGGTGATGGGTCGACCAGCAGGTGGAACAGCCAACCCGAGCCGTCAGGGTCGGCGTTGTCTTCAGGGAAGTCGATCTCTCCGGCCTGCCAGTGCTCGCTTCCCGCCTCACGCCATATGCAGGCCGTCACCCTGGGCATTCCGTCGTCTGTGAAGGCCGGCTCTTCGACGCAGCTGCGGAACACCTCGGGGACCGAGTCCACTACGCCTGGCCAGGGCGCGTCGTCGACATATGGGCTCATCACGGACTCGTGGTCGAAGCCTCGAACATACGCACCGGCCGGAGAGAAGATGACGTCGAACTCGTCCCCCGAGCCGTTACGCATGGAGGCGATCTCCTCCGTCTCGGACCAGGCCCGGCTGAATGAGTAGTAGCGCTCACTGTCAGGGTTCAGCACAGTCTCCAGCATGGCTATCGACCGACACCGGTCCCGCAGCGTCGGGATGTCAGGAAGAGCCTCGGCAACGTCGTGAACAGTCATGCGGCCCATCCAAGCGCACGCCACTGACATCGGATCGCGATCCGATGACAAACGGTCCACCTTAGGTAGCTCTCGTGGTTGCGGTGCTGCTCGTGCGTTTGGCCGGGGCCATCCGCCCATGGCGGAGCTGGACGAGGAAGACAGCTAACGACGAGCCATGCCGGTCCACCCTTGCGCCACCGCCTGTCGCATATACATCGATTAGCCCGTTAAGTAACCACGGCCCCTGGGCGTCGCAAGTCGACACCATAACCATCCCAGAACTCGACACCGCGCTGCTGCTCCGGCCCGACTGCTACGTCGCCTGGCAGGGCACCACGGGCGATGGCCTACACGAAGCGCTGGGAACCTGGTTCAGGGCAGCTTGAGCGGCACGGCTGTCCCGCGAGAGAGGTCCTGGTCGACTTCGGGGCCGGGGCATGAAGGGTCACCGGCCTCGACCGGTTCGCCCCACGACGGACGACGCTTCCGGTGAGGCTGCGGTGACCGCGCTGTCGGCCGGGAAACGAGGGTGTGATCCGGCGGTTCAGGACCGGCAGACGGTGGTGCCCGGACCCGGCCCGCCCGGCAGACGAACGCGTCGTCGGGAGGGGCCGGGTACGCCTCGGCCTGCTCAGAGATAGAGCCGTTCGTTGATCTTCAAGCCGTTCTCGCGGCAGTAGGTCTCGTAGTGGTCGATGAACCAGAACACGTCGACCGTCTCCATGACGCGGTCCTCCTCGTCGAGGAACTCCAGCGGCCCGTTGAGCCAGAACATCGTCTTCATGCCGTGCTCGGAGTAGAGGGTGTGACTGCGCCCCGGGCTCTCCCGGACGAAGTCCCCGGGTGTCGCGACCCAGTCGTACTCCAGGTAGCGCCAGCTGCCCTCGATCACGTAGCCGGAGACCGGGCCACGGTGACGGTGGCGGCCGAGCGTGCCGCCCTCCTGCACCCACAGCACGTTGGCGGCGCTGCTGCCGCGCACGTCGAAGGTGAGGTGCTTGATGAACACGCCCGGCACGAAGGGCACCCAGGGGCTGCTGTCCTCGCTGATGTACCCCTCTTCCAAGGCGTACTTGTCCCGCATGCGGTCCACGCGCGCCTCGGTCGCGACGTACTGCGCCATGATCTCTTCGGATGTGGTCATGTCACCCTGCCTCATTGCCTTGGTGGTGTGTGGTTGCGAACGTACGGTCCTGCCCACTCCCCGGGCTTGACTGCGGCGGCACGGTTCCTTGAACCTGAGCGCACCCGCAGGGGGGTCTTTCGGAGGTGCGAAGCAAGGTGGCACCGGTATGACGTTCAACTTCTCCACCGCGACGCTCGACAGGCGCGCTCAGCTGGACTACTGGCGTGAGGTGGTCTGCACAACGTTCGTCGAGTACGAGATGGACGTGCCACGGGGCTCCTCCAGCGGCTTCCTGGGGCAGGTCACGGCCCAGACGCTGGGCGGCCTGGGCGTCGCGAGGGTGATCTCCGACCCGCACACGGTGTTCCGGTCGCCGGCACTGATCCGCAGGTCCGGCGACGACGACTTCCTGGTGAACCTGGCCGTCCGGGGCTCTGTCACGGTGATTCAGCAGGGGCGGGACGCGGTCCTGCGGCCGGGCGACTTCACCGTCTACGACAGCGCCCGGCCCTGCCGGATCGTCTGTGGCGACCCGTTCGAACTGCTGGTACTGAAGGTGCCCCGTCCACTGTTCGACGCGCACTGCCCGCTGGCGCGAGACGCGATGGCCACGCCGGTGCCGGGCGATCAGGGAGTGGGCGCGCTCTTCGCACCGTTCTTCCGCTCCGTGAGCAGCCACGCGTCCGCGCTGTCCCTCGACGTGAGCACACGGATCGGCGCCACGCTGCTGGAACTGCTGGCCACGGCCCTGTACGACGAGAGCGACTCCGACGGCCGGCTCGGCGCGCCCAGAACAGCCCATATGAGCCGCGCTCGCCGGTACATCGCCGACCACATCGCCGAGCCCGACCTGTCACCCGACATGGTCGCCCAGGCGCTGGGAATCTCCGTCCGCTACCTCCATGCGATCTTCCGAAACGAGGACACGTCACCGTCCCGCTGGATCCAGGGACAGCGGCTCGACATCGCCGCCAGGCTGCTCGCCGATCCGGGCCGGACGGGCCGAACCGTCACGGACATCGCCTACGCGGTCGGCTTCAAGGACGCCTCGCACTTCACTCGCGCCTTCAAGAGCCGCCACGGTGTCAGCCCGCGCGAGTACCGCAGAGACCGCTCGGCCGTGCCAGGGGGGCCTGCCGCGTAGAACTTGCGGTAGGCACCCTGGAGTGGGGCCGGTGCCGGTCGGTGGCAGGTCGCCGTACGGAGCCCGGATCTCTCGCCGTGCTCAGGTCTCGTCGCCGCCCGGTCCGTGTCGTTGCGGCGCGGCCGCCGCGGCAAACTCCTCGATCCGGTGCGAGGAGATCCACGAGCTCGTACGGCTCGGCCGGCGGGTCGAGTCCCACTACGGGACCCGCAGGACATCGAGTGGGCGATCTCCCGCAACCTCGTCCCCGGACAGAACATCTTCCTGCTCCAAAGCCGGCCCGAGACGGTCTGGGCCGGCCGTGAGAAGGCTCCGGTGGCCGGGCCCAAGGCCAGGGCGTTCGATCATGTGCTGTCGCTGTTCGGCGGCGCGAACTCCGGCGGAGGCACGAAGTGAGCCTCACCGGCGAGGACGTCCAGGACATCCTGCGGATCATCGACGGCATGGACATCGACCGCCTCCATCTGCGCACCGGACGGTTCGAGCTGTCGCTGCGCCGGGGCGACGACGGCGCGTGGACACAGTCCACGCGCACGACCGCCGAGCCGGTGCCGGTCGACGGCAGTGAGGCGCCGGAGCGGCCGGCTCGGGACGACGCGGCTCCGGCCGGCCGGGAGACGCCCGGCCGAGAGGGCCTGACCGAGGTGCGCACACCCTTGCCCGGCGCCTTCTACCCCTCGCCGAAACCCGGGGCTCGCCCTTTCGTGGAAGCCGGGGACCGGGTCACCGAGACGACGGTCGTCGGGATCGTCGAGACGATGAAGCTGATGAACTCCGTGTACGCGGGTGCCGTAGGCACGGTGGCGGACATCCTCCTGGACGACGGCGACTTCGCCGAGCGGGGAGCCGTACTGATGTTCATCGACACGACGGCCGACGGGGCGGCACCGTGATACTGCGACGTGTTCTGATCGCCAACCGGGGCGAGATCGCCCTGCGCATCCTGCGTACCTGCCGACGGCTCGGCATCGAGACGGTGCTCGCCGCGTCCGACGCCGACCTCGCCTCCGTACCGGCCAGGCTGGCCGACCGGGTGGTCCGCCTCGGCCCCGCCTCGCCCTCGGCCAGCTACCTGGACGTGGACGCGGTGCTCGCGGCAGCCAAGACCTCCGGGGTGGACGCCGTCCACCCGGGCTACGGCTTCCTCTCCGAGAACCAGCGGCTGGCCCGCGCCTGCGCCGACGCGGGCATCGTGTTCATCGGCCCGACCGTACGGCAACTCGCCGCTGTGGGCGACAAGTTGGAAGCGCGTCGGCACGCCGTCGTGGCCGGGTTGCCGGTAGTGCCCGGCGGGCCGCTCACGGACACGACCGACGCGGCGCGGCTCGCCGCGGAGATCGGCTTCCCCCTGCTGATCAAGGCCGTCGGCGGCGGTGGCGGCCGGGGCATGAAACAAGTGCACGATCCGGCGGACCTGGCCGCCACCATCGATCTGGCCGTGGCCGAGGCGGGCGCCGCCTTCGGCGACCCCCGCGTCTACCTCGAACGCTTCGTCGCGACCGGACGGCACGTGGAGGTGCAGCTCATCGCGGACGGCGAGAACGTCGTCCACCTCGGCACCCGCGATTGTTCGGTGCAGCGCCGCTACCAGAAGCTCATCGAGGAGGCGCCGGCGCCCGCTCTCGATCCGGTACTGCGCGAGGAGATGCACCACGCCGCGGTGGCCCTCGGCAAGCATCTGGAGTACCGGGGACTGGGCACGGTCGAGTTCCTCGTCGACGTCGACCGGGGCACCTTCTACTTCCTGGAGATGAACGCCCGCATCCAGGTCGAGCACCCGGTCACCGAGGCCATCACCGGACTGGACCTCGTGGCCGAGCAACTCGCCGCGCCGAAGGCCGACCGCTCTCCTTCGGCCAGGCGGACGTCACGTTCACCGGTCACGCCGTCGAGTGCCGCATCAACGCCGAGAACTGGGCCCGCGGCTTCCAGCCGAGTCCGGGCACCGTGACCGAGGCGGTCTGGCCACTCGGCGACGGCATCCGGATCGACACCCACCTCCAGGCGGGCGCCACGGTACCGCCGTACTACGACTCCCTGCTCGCGAAGCTGATCGTCCACGGCCGCGACCGCGCCGAGGCACTGACCCGGCTGCGCGGGGCCCTCACCCAGTGCACGGTCGACGGGGTCAGTACGAACGTCCCACTGCACCGAGCGGTGCTGCGTCCTGGGCGACCGACGCAACCACGGGCTCACTCCCCTCCGCGGCGCCCCGGAGCTCACCGCCGCGCTCATCGCCCGCGGTCTGCCCTGGCTCATCTTCACCAACGGCACCACCCGCACACCCGAGGGCTACGCACAGGTACTGCGCCGCATCGGCTTCGACCTGCCCGACGATGCCGTGCTCACCCCCGCCACCAGCGCCGTCGACCACTTGCTGGCCAAGGGCCACCGTAGTGTCATGGTGCTCGGCGGCGAGGGCTGAAGGAGCCGCTGCGCCGCGCGGGCATCGAGATCGTCGCGCCCAGGGGCAGGCCGGAAGCCGACGCCGTACTGGCCGGCTGGTATCGGGAGTTCACCATGGACGACCTCGAGGCCGCCTGCCACGCCGTCTTCCACGGTGCCTCCCTGTACAGCTGCTCGCAGTCGGTGTTCTTCGCCAGCGCCGAGGGCAGGGCACTGGGCACGTCCCGGGCCATCTGCGCCATGATCAGCAGCGTCACGGGCGTCGCCGAACAGGTCGTCGGCAAGCCCTCGCTGATCGGCCTCGGTTGCGCGGCGAAACGGCTCGGCACCGCCCCGCAGGCGCTCGCCGTCGTCGGGGACGACCCGGAACTGGAGATGACGATGGCCCATCGCGCCGACGCGCTCGCCATCGCGGTGACCACCGGTGTCCACCCGGCGGACCGGTACCCGGCACTGCCACCGGAACAGACACCGCACCTCACCCTCGACGGCGTCGGCGAACTCCTCGGACTCCTGCCCACGACCGTCTGACCGGGTGCGTACGCCGGACTGCCCAGGTCAAGCCTCATCGGCGGTGGCCGGTGCGCCGGCGTCGCGGACGGACACCGTGTCGGCGACGCGGGGCCGGGCCTCGACCGCGGGGGCGAGGAAGGCCGCGCAGCCGACGCAGGCGAGGACGACGAGCATGGCGGGGCGCAGACCTATGTGCTCGCCGAGGAAGCCGAGGCCGGGCGGCCCGACGAGGAAGGCGACGTAGCCGATGACGGCGACCAGGCTGACCCGGGCGGGTCGGGGCCGGACTCCCCGGCGGCCGAGAGCGCGAGGGGGAAGCCGAGCGAGGCACCCAGCCCCCACAGCAGTACGGCGGCTCCGGCGAGGGCGGCGTTGTCGGAGGCGATCACAAGGAGCAGACCGAGTGCCCCGGACACGGCACTGGCCCTGACGACGGTGGTGCGGCCGTAGCGGCTCAGGAAGAACACAGGGGCGACGGAGGTCCTCGGCGAGGGCCGGGCGAGGCGGAGCTGGGTGCACGGAGCATGCGTTCGCCGCAACGGCCGTGCGTGCGCGCCCGGACACCGGGACGGGCGTCGGCTCCGTACGCCGGTGGACGGCCGCGCGGTGCGGGCTCTCAGCCGGACTCCCACCCCACCTGTGAGACAGTACGTATCGAAGAAAATTGTGAATCAACAAGTCTCACAAGGTTCCGAAGAAGAGGTTTTCAGATGCCCCGGACCAACGACGATCCCCGCGCCCTCCGCAGTCGCGCCGCCGCCCTGGCCGCCGCCACCGAACTCCTCGTGGAAGGCGGCCCCGAAAACGTCACCCACGCCACCGTCGCCCAGCGAGCCGGAATCGGCCGCGCCACCGTCTACCGGCACTGGCCCGACCAGCCGACCCTCCTCATCGACGCACTCGCCAACGACGTCCGCCCGCTGCTCGCCTTCGACGACAGCCCCGTCCGCGACCAGCTGTTGAACCAGATGGAACAGATGACTCATCGGCTCAACCAGCCGAGCGCCGTGTCGGTCCTCGCCACCGTCATCCAGCGGGCCGAGCGAGACGAGGACGCACGGCGCATCCGCGAGGAGATCTTCGGCCGGGCCGACGAGGACTTCACCCGCGCGCTGGCTGCCGCCGTCGAACGCGGTGAACTCCGCCCCGGTACCGAGGATCACGCCACCGACCTCATCGCCCGCATCGCCGGCCCGCTGCTCTTCCAGCGCTTCTTGCTCGGCGTACAGCTTGAGAAGGAGCTGGTGGTCAGCCTGGTCGACGCCGCGCTTGCGCCCTGGCTGCCGAACGCGTGACCGACCAACGCTGGACGATGCCGTCAGTCACCGTGCCCGGCTACGCGGCGCTCATCCGCCTCAGCACCGCGACGCCGTCGGAGGACCTCCCCACGACTTCGGCACGCCCGCCGTCGCGCCGGCCCGCCCCTTCTCTGTCCGCGATGCCGTCGGCGGCCCCTGCCACCGCTTGCAGCCCACCGCGTACGGAGTCGGCGGCCGGGAGGCGCTTCAGGACTGCGCCGTACCACAGCGCCAGCATGTCCATGGTGTCGGTGCCGACTTCGCAGACGTCGGCGAGGACGACCGCGCCGTCGGTCGGGGCCTGCGCGAGGCAGACATCGGCCCCCGCGTCCCGCCCCGCCACGCCGTGCACCCCCTCGGTGACGCGCACCGCGCCGCCCTCCAGGCGCTCGATCAGCACGGCGCCACGGACCTCGGCGTTGGCGGCGTTGAGGTACTTCAGTCCGCTGAGCGCCTGGTAGGCGGCGGCTCGGTCGGTGAAGCGAAGAGTGATGACGTTCTCGTTCTGGGGCATGAACCGTCTCCTCGGACCCTGCGGCAGACCCACGGCGGATCTGCGGCTGGCGTGCTCGATCGGCCAGGCGCGTGTCCGATCAACTGTGAGACAGTATGTATCGAAGGAATGTATGAGTCAAACCGTCTCGGAGATTCATGGAAGAGGTGCCCGATGCCCCGGACCAACGACGACCCCCGCGCCCTGCGCAGCCGCGCCGCCGCCCTGGCCGCCGCCACCGAACTCCTTGCCGAAGGCGGCCCCGAAAACGTCACCCACGCCGCTGTCGCCCGACGTGCCGGAATCGGCCGCGCCACCGTCTACCGGCACTGGCCCGACCAGCAGACCCTCCTCATCGACACACTCACTGACAGCGTCCGCCCGCTTCTCGCCTTCGACGACAGCCCGATCCGCGACCAGTTGACGGCCCAGCTCCAACGGCAGGCCGACTGGCTCAACCAGCCGGCCTCCGCAACCATCATGGCCACCGTCGTCGAACGAGCCGGGCGCGACGAGAACGCACAGCGCATCCGCGAGGACGTGTTCGGCCGAGCCGACCAGCACTTCAGGGACGCGCTCACGGCCGCCGTCCTGCGCGGCGAACTCCGCCCCGGTGTCCAGGTACATGCCAGGCAGCTCATGGCCCGCATCGTCGGCCCCCTGTTCTTCCGCCGCTCCATGTTCGGCGAACGGCTGGAGGACGACACCGTTGCGGGCGAGGTCGACGCCGCACTGGCCCCCTGGCTGCCGAGAACGACGGACCGGCAGACATCTCCGGCACGTAGAGCCCCAGGCCGGAGACCTGGGCCTTTACGCCGTGCGGAGCCGAGCTCCCGGCCTCAGACGGCGGCAACAGACAGAGGACGCGGCTGCCGCCGGAGAGGACGAGGGAGCAGCTGCGGGGACGCGAGGGGTTGCGGTGGCGATCCCCTGTGGGGCCTTGTCGACGTCGGAGTGGTCCAGTTGGTGATGTTGCCTCTTCGTGTCCCGGCCGGGGCTCGGTCAGTGCATGTGGGACCCTCCGTTGACGTCGTACGTCACGCCGGTGAGGTAGCCGGCCTCCGGCCGGGCCAGGAAGGCGATGACGTCGGCCACGTCCTCGACCTCGCCGATGCGGCGGACCGGAACATCCGCGATCATCGCTGCCTTGCGCTCCTCGTCCAGCTTCCCCTGCGTGATGTCGGTGTCGATCAGGCCGGGGGCGACGGAGTTGACCGTGATTCCGGACGGGCCGAGTTCGCGGGCGAGGGCCCGGGCGAAGCCCAGGAGGGCGGCCTTGGCCGCCGAGTAGGCCACTCCGCCGAACACCCCGCCTCCGCGCTCGGCCGAGACGGACGACAGGAAGACGATGCGGCCGAACCCGCGCTCGGCCATCCCGGCAGCCACGCGGTGGGTGACCAGGAAGCTCCCGCGGACGTTGACCTCGAAGATCCGGTCCCACTCGGCGGGCGCGACGTCGAGGAAGCGGGTCGGGGACGTGATTCCCGCGTTGTTGACCAGGGCGCCGATCGGTGGGAGTGCCGCCTCGATCTCCCCGATCGCGGCGTCGACGGCGTCGGGCTCGGTGATGTCCGCCGCGAGGCCCAGGGCCTCCACGCCGTGCCGGGCTGCGACTTCCCGGGCGGTGTCCTCCGCGGCCTCCTTGTCCAGGTCGAGGACGGCGATGTGGTAGCCGGCAACGGCCAGGGCGTGCGCCGTGGCACGTCCGATGCCGCGGCGGGAGCCCGCGCCGGTGATGACGGCGGTGCGAGGGGTGGAGGGGGTGGCCATGGCGTGCTCCTGAGGAGTGAGGGGAGGAGGTGACGGGGATCAGAGTTCGCCGCGGACGCGTTCCTTGATCGCCGCGACGGAGAGGCCGTAGCGGTCGTGGAGCGTCGGCAGCGCGCCTGCGGCGAGGAATTCGTCCGGCAGCCCGATCGGGACGATGCGTGCCGTCTGCTGGGCGAAGGCGAGGCAGGAGGCAACGGATTCGGCGAGGCCTCCCACGACGCTGTGGTTCTCCAACGTCACCACCAGGCGTCCCCCCGCCGTCTCCCGCAGCACTGTCTCGCGGTCGAACGGTTTGATCGTCGGCACGTGGAGGACGGCGACGTCGACGTGGTCGGCCGCGAGTTCCTCGGCCGCGGTCAGGGCCCGTACCGTCATCAGGCCGGTGGAGACGAACAGCACGTCGCGTCCGCCGCGCAGCAGGGCAGCCTTGCCGAGTTCGAACCGGTAGTCGTACTCGTCCAGGACCGTGGGGACGGCTCCGCGCAGCAGCCGCATGTAGGTGGGGCCGGGGTGCGCGGCCAGGGCCGGCACGGCCTGTTCGATGTCGATCGAGTCCGCGGGGTCCACGATGGTCAGGCCGGGCATGCCGCGCAGGATGGCCAGGTCTTCGGTCGCCTGGTGGCTGGGACCGTAGCCGGTGGTCAGGCCGGGCAGGGCGCCGATGACGTTGACGCCCAGCTGCGGCTCGGCGATGTCGAGGCAGAGGAAGTCGTAGGCGCGGCGGGTGGCGAAGACGGAGTAGGTGGAGGCGAAGGGCGTCAGGCCGACCTCGGCCAGGCCCGCTGCCGCGCCCAGCATCACCTGTTCCGCCATGCCCATCTGGAAGAAGCGGTCGGGGTGGGCCTCGCGGAAGACGTGCATGTCGGTGTACTTGGCCAGGTCGGCGGAGAGGCCGACCACGTCGGGGCGTTCGTCGGCGAGCCGGGCCAGGGCGTGCCCGAAGGGTGCCTTGGTGGTGCGCTGGCCCTCTTCGGCGATGGAGGCGATCATCGCGGAGGTGGTGAGCCTGCGTTGCGGGGCCCTGGTGTTCATCGAACGGTTCCCTCCTTCTGGGCGGCCGCGTAGTGACGCTCCGTCAACTGCTCACGGGCCAGTTGCCATTCGTGTTCCTCGACCCGCATGAAGTGCGCCTTCTCCCGGGTCTCCAGCATGGGTACGCCGCATCCGATCCGGGTGTCGCAGATCAGCACGGCCGGTGAACCGCGGTGGCCGCGCAGGTCGTCGAAGGCGGCGACGAGTGCCTCGATGTCGTTGCCGTCCACGCGGATCGCGTGCCAGCCGAACGCCTCCCACTTGGCCGTGACCGGCTCGGTGCGCAGTACGCCCTTGGTGGGGCCGTCCGCCTGGAGGGCGTTGACGTCGACGATGGCGGTGACGTTGTCCAGGCCGTGGTGGGCGCAGGCGAGGGCCGCCTCCCAGGTGGAGCCCTCGTCCAACTCGCCGTCGGAGAGCAGGTTGTAGACGCGTGCGTCGCTGCCTTGGTGACGGAGGCCGAGCGCCATGCCGGTGGCGACGCCGAGACCGTGGCCGAGGGAGCCGCCGGAGATCTCCATGCCGGGTGTGTAGGAGGCCATGCCGGACATGGGCAGGCGTGAGTCGTCGCTGCCGTAGGTGGCGAGTTCACCGACGTCCAGTACGCCGGCCTCGGCGAGTGCCGCGTACAGGGCGATGGCGTAGTGGCCGATCGACAGCAGGAACCGGTCGCGCTGCGGCCAGTCCGGCTCGGCGGGCCGGTGGTTGAGGACGTCCTGGTAGACGACGGCCAGGATGTCGGCCACGCCCAGCGCCTGCCCGATGTAGCCCTGGCCCTGGGTCTCGCCCATGTCCAGCGCGTGCATACGGATGCGGTGGGCGGAGTCCTTCAGGGAGCTGATACGCCGGGTCGGCGACACCACCGTCTCGGGTGCCGGGGTGGACATCACGTTGATCCTCATCTCTGTCAGTGAGCGGTGGGCAGGGCGGGTGTGGTGGGAGCGGTCATGGCCCTGTCCGCTTCCCGGCGCTGTTCCGGGCCCCATGTCTCGCGTGTCACCAGCGTCGCCACGAGGCCCAGCAACCCGTAGCAGGTGAAGAGGACCGCGGGGCCGGTCCATCCGGTGGCGGAGTAGAGCGCCGTGGCGATCATGGGCGTGAATCCGGAGACCACCGCGGACAGCTGGTAGGCCAGGGACGTTCCTGCGGTGCGGGTCCTGGTGGCGAACAGCTCGCAGAACCAGGCCCCTTGGACGCCGGCCAGCGAGTTCTGGCAGACGGCGTAGCTGATCAGGAAGGCGAGCAGGATGAGTGCGGCGGCTTCGGTGTTGACGAGCAGGAAGAGCGGGATGCCCCAGGCGAGACTCACCGCGCAGCCCAGCAGGTACACCGGGCGGCGGCCGACCCGGTCCGACAGGTGCCCCCAGAGCGTGGTGGCGGCGATGCCTACGGCCGCGGCGGTCACCAGAGCGGTGAGCGTGGTGGTGCTGGTGACGTCGGGGGCGTCGCCGTCGTCCAGGTAGGACAGGACGAAGGTGACCGACACGGCGTATCCGGCGGTTTCCGTGATGCGCAGACAGAACGCCCGCAGTACGTTGCGCCAGTCCTCCCGGATCACCTCCAGCAGCGGGTTCTTGACGACCTCGCCGGACTCCTTGAGCGCCTCGAACTGGGGTGATTCGTCGATCTTGAGCCGGATGAAGATGCCCACGGCGATCAGGACGGCGCTGAGCAGGAACGGCACACGCCAGGCCCAGGTGTCGTCCAGGGTGTGCCTGCTGAACAGGAAGGCGAGATTGGCGAGCAGCAGACCGACCGGGAAGCCGGCCTGGGTGATGCCCGTGTACAGACCGCGCCGTTTCCAGGGGGCGTGCTCGAAGGTCATCAGGATGGCGCCGCCCCACTCGGCGCCGAAGGCGAGCCCCTGGACCACCCGGACGGCCACCAGCAGGATCGGCGCCCAGATCCCGACCATCTGATAGGTGGGCAGACACCCGATCAGCACGGTCGCGATGCCCATGAGCAGCAGGGACCCGACCAGTACGGGTTTGCGGCCGATGCGGTCTCCGAGGTGGCCGGCGATGATGCCGCCCAGCGGGCGTGCCGCGAAGCCGATCCCCAGGGTCGCGAAGGACAGCAGGGTGGCGGAGAGCGGGTCGGAGTCCGGGAAGAACACGTCCCCGAAGTAGAGGGCCGCGGCCGTACCGAAGCCGATGAAGTCGTACGTCTCGATGGTCGCGCCCACACCGCACCCGACGGCGACTCGCAGACGCTCGGGCGATCCCTGCGCCGCCTGGCCCGGCGCCTTGGACTCAGCCATGCCGATCCTCCTTGATCGTGAGCGGAAACCGTCCCGGGTCCCACTGTCGGCTGTCGACTGTTAACAGTCGAGAGTTGATGCTGAAGCCGACGCCAAGACCTGTCAAGCCCTACGGCGGAGATCAGACGCGCAATTGCCGACTGTCAACAGACGGCAGCGATTCGGGCTACTCTGATCACTCATGGAGTCGAAGGAGAGTTCGACCATGTCCAGTCAGGCGCTGTCCAGTCTCACCCGCTCGACCACCCTCCGGGAGCGGGCGCTCGTGGCCTTGCGGACGGCCATCACCACCGGCCAGTACCGCCCCGGCGACCATCTCGGAGAGGTGGAGATCGCCGAGCACCTGTCGGTGAGCCGCGGCACGGTACGGGAGGCCCTTCGCCACCTCCAGCAGGAGGGGCTCGTCACCGCGGGGGCACGGGGCATGCTGCGCGTGTCCCAGCTGACGCCGACCGAGGTGCGGGAACTCTTCCAGGTCCGGGAGGCGCTGGAAGGACTCGCGGTGGCGCAGATCATCGCGTCGCCGCACAGACAGGAAGCGGCCGAAGCGCTGCACAAGGCCCTGGAACGACTCCACGACGCCTTCGAATCGGGCGCGGACCTCGCAGCGAAGGTCGAGGCCGACCTCGGCTTCCACCTGCTGTTGTGCGAGCTGTCCGGGAACTCGGTCCTGCTCAAGACCTGGCGGCAACTCGAGGGACCGATGCGTGTGGTGATCATGAGCGCCGCCGGCGAACGCCGGGACGTGGCCATGTCCGTGACCTCCCACTCCCCCATCGCCGACGCGATCGCGCGCGGAGACGCGACGGCGGCCCGGGAGATCCTGCACACACACATGACCTCGGCCATCGAGCAACTGGGCATCGAACGGGAAGGCTCCCGCGAAACCGCCTGACCCCGGCTGGGCAAGCGCCGAGGTGTCGGCCAAGGCGGGCGCGCAGCCGCGCGCCCGCCTGTCGTCCGTCGGTGGGCCACTCGTCCGGCCGCCGAGGCCGGCCCACCACGGTCTCGGTCGCATCGAAGACCACGATCCGACCTACCGAGCGCTCGGGGTCCTGAACGGGTTCACCCGGCTTCACCGGCCAGACGCTCGTCGGCGAAGGCACCACAGCATCCGCTGATTCCTCATGTGGGCGGTCCGCCACATCCCCGGATGGGCGGATCGTCCATCCGGGGATGTGTGAAGAGGGCTTTACCCGATGACGTCCGTATAGCCGTGTCCGGCGATGTCTTCGCCTGCGAGTGTTCCGGCGACGGAGCACACACCGGCGTAGAGGCCGTCATGGGAGCCCGGCAGCCCGCGGTGGGTGATCTCGAGGGACGCGTCGAGGTCGGGGATGGTCAGCCGCCATGCGCCGTTGGCGCGGTCGGTGCGCCGGGCACTGGTGATGGTGTGCGTGCCGTCGGCCTTGAGCTCGGTGAGCCAGGAAGTGCCGTCGCCCGTCGTGTCCCAGACACTCAGGTACCGGCCGGTGCCGAGGTCGAGTCCGAGCCAGGTGAAACGCGGGGGCTCGGTGCTCGCGGTGCTCCACTGGCGGTCGAACCAGGTGCGCCCGCTGACGTGGTACGTGGTGCCCTCGGCGGTGATGGTGCCTGTCGAGGTCAGGCCCGGCAATGCGTACTGCCCGGTGGTCCCACCGAAGAAGGGAAAGAGTCCGGAGCCACCGTTGTAGAGCACGGGCTGCTCGTCACGCCGAAGGGTGAGGTGGACCGACGCGGAGTCCGTGGCGCCGGTGATCTCCAGGTCGTCCAGGTCCCCGCTCATCTCCAGGATCGATGTCCGGATGTGGAGGGAGTCGGCGGACAGCGACACGGCGTCGAGGGCCTCGATCGTCTGCTTCTCGCTGGTGTGGCCGTCGGGTTCCTGGAGCAGTGCGAGGGTGCTGTGGCAGGTGCCCTGCAGGGTCATCGCGTGGATCTTCACCCAGAAGGTGGTCTCGCCGGCGTGGAGTCGGGCCGTGAACCACCAGGAATCCGTCGCGTAGGACGAGTCGGCGGGGAGCTCATCGGCGGCGCTGATCAGTGTGGGGTGCGTCGTGGTCATCATGTCTCCTGTGGGGGGGGATGGCTGTCGCCGTCCGGGAGGACGGACTGAGCCGACGTCGGTCGGGGTCGTGGTCAGACAGCGGCGATGTCGATGGACTTCTCCTTGAACTGCCGGGCGGCCAGGGTCTTCATCACACGCTTGCCGCCCGGACGGCTCGTCAGTGCCTGGGTGAAGGTCCGCACAGCCTTGTCCCGACGGCTCTGCGGGACGAACATCGTCAGGCCCTGTGTACGGCCGGTGCGCTGCTGGAGGGCCATGAAGGGGCGCAGCCGCTGGTCCCATTCGCGCAGGGCCCGGGCGGTGTTGCCGCGGCTTCGCTGCAGCAGGGTGCCGAGCAGGTCCGCGCCGGCCAGGGCGGTTGAGGCGCCCATGCCGGAGTAGAGGGTCAGGCACCATGCGGAGTCGCCGAGCAGGACGACGCGGTCGGTGTGCCAGGTCGGCATCTCCACCTGGTGGACGGAGTCGAAGAGATAGTCGTCGGCCTGCTCGAACTGCTCAAGGAGGTGTTCCAGCACGGGCCCGGTCGGTTCGGGGCCGAAGGCGCGGCGCAGTGACTCGATGGGCGGGCGGCGGAACTGGGCGTCCTCGTCGTCGGTGCGGTAGTTGAACAGCAGGCCGGGCTGATGGTCGGTGAAGGGGAAGGTCCATGCGGAGCGGCCGGGTTCGGCCAGGACGACACCGTCCTGGGGCCGGTAGCCGGGCACGGGTTCCTTGAGGATCGTGGCGCCGATGATGTGGCCGAGCGGCCGCATGAACTCCTGGTCCGGGCCGAAGGCCAGGCGGCGCACGGTGGAGCGCAGGCCGTCAGCGCCCACCACGAGGTCGAAGCGCTCGGTGGTCTCGGTGGCCTCGTCGCCCGCGGTGGTGCGCAGCGTGACGTCCACCGCGTCGGGGTGTTCGTCGATGGCGATCGGTGTGGTGCCGTAGCGGATCTCGATGTGGGGAGCGACGACGTCGTAGAGGGCGGCCTCGATGTCGCCGCGCAGGATCAGGCGGGGCTCGCCGGGCAGGTCGCCGTATCCCATGCCGGGACGGCGCCGGCCCGAGCGATCGATGTCGTAGGTGATGCCGTCGGCGCCCGCCCGGTTGCCGATGGCATCGAGCACGCCCATCCGCTGCGCGGTGGCGCGGCCGGTCTCGAACAGGCCGACGAAGTATCCGGCGGGACGCCTGTGCGAGGCGCGTTCGACGAGTAAGGGCTCCCAGTCGATCTCGCGCAGGCGCATGGCCGTTGCCAGGCCGCCGATACCCATGCCGACGATTAAGGCGCGGGGTGTGTTCATGACGAACTTCTCTCTTTCCTCTCGGGTGGAGTCCTGGGGGGGGGCGGGGTCACATGTGGACGGTGGGTGCGGCGTCGGGATCGTGTTCGGGCACGCCTCGGCGGAAGAGCAGGCCGCAGAGGATCGCGCCGGCCGCGAAGAAGGCGGCGGACCACCAGTAGGCGGTGGAGTAGCTCTCCAGCGCGGACTGGGCGAGCGCATCCGGGGTGGGAGCCTTGCCTGCCAGGTAGTCGGTGGCGGCGCCGGCGGCCAGGGTGCTGAGCAGCGCGGTGCCTATCGAGCCGCCGACCTGCTGCATGGTGTTGACGCTTGCGGAGCCGACGCCGGCGTCGGCCGGGTCGATGCCAAAGGTGGCGGCGCTCATCGAGGGTGCCATGACCAGGCCCAGCCCCAGGCCGAAGACGAGCAACGGCGGCAGGACGTGGGCAGCGTAGGTGGAGTCGGTCTCCAGCGCGGTCAGCCAGACCAGGCCCGCGGCGGCCAGGACCATGCCGAACGGGACGATCGGCTTCGGGCCGAAGCGCGGTGTCAGAACGCTGGTGGCCAGCGTCGAGGAGATCATGACGGCGGCGACCGTGGGCAGGAATGCCAGGCCGGTCTCGACCGGCGAATAGTGGAGGGTCTGCTGAAGGTAGTAGGTCAGGAACAGGTTGAAGCCGAACATGCCGGCGGCCGAGATGAACATGGCGAGGGAGGCGGCACCGCGGTCGCGGTCCCGAAGGATCCGCAGCGGGAGCAGCGGATGTGCGACGCGGGTCTGCAGCCATGCGAACACCGCGATCAGCGCCGCGCCGGCGACGAGGAAGCCCCAGGTGCCCGTCGAGCTCCAGCCGTCGGTCTCGGCATGGGCGAATCCGTAGACCAGGGCGAACAGTCCTGCCGTGACGGTGACCGTGCCGGGTATATCGATCTTCACGCCCGTGTCGCGGCGGTGTCGCGGCAGCAGCACCATGGCGCCGACCAGCGCGACGGCAGCGAAGATCAGGTTGACGTACAGGCACCAGCGCCAGTTCAGATACTCGGTGAGGACGCCGCCCAACAACAGCCCCACCCCTCCGCCCGCGCCGGCAACCGCACCGTAGATACCGAACGCCTTCGCGCGCTCCTTGGCGTCGGTGAACGTCGTGGTCAGCAGCGCCAGTGCGGTGGGGGCCAGCAGCGCACCGAAGACCCCCTGCAGCGCCCGCCCGGCCACCAGGACCTCGAAGTTCGCCGCGGCACCGGCCAGTGCGGACGCGCCCGCGAAGCCGACGAGACCGACCACCAGGGCGGCCTTGCGGCCGATGAGGTCCGCGATACGCCCACCGATCAGCAGCAGGCTGCCGAAGGCCAGTGAGTAGGCGGTGACGAGCCACTGGCGGCTGTCGTCGGAGAAGCCCAGCTCCGCCTGAGTCGAGGGCAGGGCGATGTTCACGATGGTGGCGTCCAGGACCACCATCAGCTGGGCTGTCGCGATGACGGCCAGGATCAACCAGCGGTGGTGATGCCGGCTCGCGCTCCGCTCTGCCTGCGGCGGGCTCTCTTCACTGGTGAGGGTGCTCATGGCTCTCCGAATACGAGGCGTCAAGTGGAGAAGACATCTCCGCTTACTGGGTCCACCGTAGCATCAAACTGGAGATGTCATCTCCAGTTACCGGGTAAGGTAGGAGTCATGAGCCGCCGAACCGCCTCCACCGCACACCCCGAGAGCCCCCCGGCACGCCCCTTGCGGGCGGACGCGGAACGCAACCGGCGGCGCATCATCGCGGCCGCCCGTGAGCTTTTCGCCCGCCAGGGACTGGATGTCACCCTCGACGACGTCGCCCGCCATGCGGGCGTCGGCGTCGGCACGGCCTACCGCCGCTTCGCCAACCGCGAGGAACTGATCGACGCGGTCTTCGAAGACACCTTGCAGCGCTTGATCGCGCTGGCGGAACAGGCCCTCGCCCACGAAGACCCGTGGGAAGGCCTCGTGCAGCTCTTCCTTGCCACCGGTCAGGACTTCGCGGATGACCGCGGGCTGCGAGAGGTCCTACTGGAAGGCACACATGCCAAAGTCCGGGCAGCCGCTGCCCGGGAACGCCTCACCCCCGCAGTCAGCGCTGTCATCACGCGCGCCCAGCAAGCCGGCCAACTGCGCGATGACATCGAACCGTCCGACTTCCCTCTCATCCAGCTCATGCTCGGGGCCGTCACGCAGCACAGCCGGAACGTCACACCCGAGCTGTGGAAGCGCTACCTCACACTCATCCTGGACGGCCTGCGCCGCGAACGGGATCACCCCACCCCTCTGCCCCACCGCGCTCTTGACCAGGAAGAATTCGACCAAACCATGAAGTAGTCATCTTGGTGCGGTGGTCGGCCGGTCCGTGTAGCGGGCAAGCTCTGATTGTGGCCTGTTGAACTCTCCGAGGCCTTGCCACAGTCGGCGGACGTGGTGGTGGTCGGCCGGTCCGGATCGACTTGAGTGTGCGCCGCCCGGCCAGGCCGGACGACTCGGCACGGCATTCACCGGCCCCGGGATCGAGGCGACTGTGCTGACCGGACAGTGACGGCGGCGAGGGCGGGCCCGGCTTGGCCCGCCCCCGCCATGCGGGGCGGGGGGGGGTCACCCCGCGCTCGAGGGGCCGGCTAGCCGGCGATCTTCTGCTTCAGCTGTGCGACGCCATCCTTGATCTTCTGCTCGGTCTCGGTGCGCTTGCGGTCGCGCCTCGCCTTCGCCTCCTCCTTGCGGATGTGGTCGGCGGCCTCCTCCATGGCCTTGAGCTCGGTGCGTACCGAGTCGGACGGGCGGCGTTCCAGGACGGCGTCGTAGCGCATGGCCAGCAGATCCAGGGCCTGGGGGTCGGACTCGCGGACCTCGGCGAGGATCAGGGTGCCGCCGGGCGGCATGTGCTGGGTGAAGAGGGTGACGGTGCCCGTGGCCTCCTCGGCGCGCTTGTAGTCGTAGCCGCTGCCGATCGCCGCTCCGATGCCCCAGCCCGTCAGGACGCCGAGGGGGCCGCCGAGGATGCCGACCAGCGATCCGACGAGCCCGCCGACGGCGGTGTTGCGTCCGGCCTCGGTCTCCAGACCCTCGGGGACGCGGACCGTGCCGTCCTCCAGGCGCTCGATCAGCACGGCGCCGCGGACCTCGACGGTGGCGGAGCTGAGGTGCTTGAGGTCGCTGAGGGCCTGGTAGGCGGTGGCGCGGTCGGCGAAGCGGAGGGCGACGGCGTTCTCGTTCATGGACATGTGGTTCCTCCTTGGGATTCTCGCGCTGCATCTGTGAGACAGTATGTATCGAAGAACAGTTATGAGGCAAGGCGTCTCAGAAATTTTCGAGTCATTTTGTCTCGCAGCCTGCTGTGGATGCAGGCATGGGAGTGGCATCGGTGCGCCGACAGTGCCCAGCACCGCGATGCGGCGGTCCTGGCCGCCCGCCACTCTCCATGCCGTTTCCCGACGTCCCGGCAGGGCCCACGACCGCGCCGGCGTCGATGGCGGAGGTGATGTCGGCGTCCGTGTCGTAGGTGGTCAGGACGACTACCCGCACCTCGGGGTGGGCGGCACGGATGGCGGCGGTCGCGGTCGCGCCGTCCACGCCATCTGCAGGTCCATCAGCACGACGTCGGGTGCGAGTGATGCGGTCTGGTGCAGTGCCTCGGCACCGGTGGCGGCTTCGCCGACGACCGTGAGGTCGGGCTGGGTGGAGAGCATCGCGGCAAGCCCGTCACGGACCACGGGATGGTCGTCGGCGAGGAGGACCCGGATCACGGGGCCGGTGGCATCCCTCATGACGCCGGAGCCATCCGTCCGGCCCGCAGGTCATGCCGCCCGGCCACCTGGTACGCGGAGGCCGGTGTCGACCAGGAGCGGTGCGACACCGTCAGACATGCCCCGCAGGACACGGCCGTCCCGACCGCGGCGGGCTGCGGCCGGGCGGTACGCACGTGCCAGGCCAGGTGGTACCGCGGTACCACCGCGTCCGTGCCATTGCTCTCCTGGGTACCAGGATTCGCGGTTCCCGGACTCCTAGCGTTTCTGGTGACGAAGCCCGGTAGGGGCCGGTAGCCAGATGCGAGGTAGTGACCATGATCGAGGCACAGCAACTGACGAAGCGGTACGGCGAGAAGACGGCGGTCGACCACTTGGACTTCGTCGTCAGGCCCGGCACCGTCACCGGATTCCTCGGCCCGAACGGGGCCGGCAAGTCCACCACCATGCGCATGATCGTCGGACTGGACGCGCCGTCCAGCGGCAGTGTGACGGTCAACGGCAAGCTCTATGCCCGGCATTCGGCGCCGTTGCAGGAGATCGGCGCGCTTCTGGAGGCCAGGTCGATCCACCCGGGCCGGTCCGCGTTCGACCACCTGATGGTGCAGGCCCACACCCACGGTATTCCGCGCCGCCGGGTCGAGGAGGTCATCGAGATGACCGGGCTGCAGGCCGTCGCCAGGAAGCGCGCCGGGGCCTTCTCCCTCGGCATGGGCCAGCGGCTGGGCATCGCCGCGGCGCTGCTGGGCGATCCTGCCACCGTCATGCTCGACGAACCGGTCAACGGGCTGGACCCCGACGGCGTGCTGTGGATCCGCAATCTCCTGACCGGACTTGCCGAGGAGGGCCGTACCGTCTTCGTCTCCTCCCACCTCATGAGCGAGATGGCGCTGGTCGCCGATCACCTGATCATCGTCGGACGCGGACGTCTGCTGGCCGACACCACCGTGCGGGAGCTGGTGCGCCAGTACGGCGGGGACGCCGTGACCGTGGCCTGCGACCAGCCCGCCCGTCTGCGGGAGGTCCTCTCCGGCCCCGGTGTCGAGATCACCGGCGAGGTGGGCTCCGAGCAGCTGCACGTCACCGGCCTGTCCGCGCGTGACATCGGCCTCAAGGCCGCCGAGCACGGCATCCCCCTGTTCGAGCTCAGCTCCAGGACCGTCTCCCTGGAGCAGGCGTTCATGGAACTGACCCACGACGCCGTCGAGTACCACGGCGCCTCCACCATCGACACCCCTGGGAGGGCGGCATGACCACGATGACCGAGACCCGCAGCGCGACCCCGTCCTCGCCCGAGGCCCCACAACAGGCACGCCCGCGGTACCAGGTCACCGGCCTTCGGGTACTGCGCTCGGAGTGGGCCAAACTGTGGACCCTTCGATCCACCTGGATCACCCTGGCCGTGGGCCTGGTGCTCCTGATCTCGTTCGGTGTCATCGCCGCCGCGCAGTACGGGTCCGGCAGCGGCCTCGACGACGGCGGCCCGGGCGGGGACCTGAGCAACGCCGACGCGCTGGGCCTGTCCCTGTTCGGTATCTCCGTCGCGCAGATGGCGTTCGGCATTCTGGGCGTGATGGTCACCGCCGGCGAGTACTCCACCGGCATGATCCGCTCCACGCTCGCCGCCGTCCCGCGCCGGCTGCCGGTGCTGTGGTCGAAGTCGGCGGTGTTCGGCCTTTCCACCTTCGCCCTGGGCACCATCGGCGCCGTCGTCGCCTTCCTGATCGGGAACGAACTGGTGTCCGGCACCGCGGCGGAACTCTCGCTGTCCGACTCCGGCGTCGTCCGCAGCCTGCTGGGCGCCGGCCTGTACCTGGGCCTGATCGGTGTGATCGGTGCCGCGCTGGGCGCGCTGTTCCGCTCCGTGGCGGGCGGCATCGCCGTCCTGGTCGGCGTACTGATGCTGGTGCCCGGTCTGATCTCGCTGCTGCCCAACTCGTGGGAGGACAACGTCAGCAAGCTCCTGCCCAGCAACGCGGGCGAGTCGCTGTACTCGCTGACCCACGACGCGGCGAGCCTTTCGCCGACCGCCGCTCTCCTGGTCCTTGTGGGCTGGACCGCGCTGGCACTGGCAGGCGCCGCGTACCGTCTGGTACGCACCGATGCGTGACGCGGCCCTCCCTTTCGGGCGGTGCGGTACCGGTGCCTGGCCGGTCACCGTGCCGCCCGGCAGCTGTGAGCCACCACCGACAAGGGGGCACCCATGAGCACCGACGACATCACCCCGCCGGGGACAGCCTTCCACCCGTCACCGGCAGGGATCGAGGCCATCTGGGACCACCCGCTGGTCAGGCAGGTGTCCTGTATCGGGCAGCGCCTGCGGCAGATCGACCGGAATCGTCCGTGGCTGCTGGACGCCGGTGTGGTCGTCGCCCTGATCCCTCTGTTGTGCGTGCCCGACCTGCTGTCCCACAACCGCCCGGAGGAATTCGACGTCGACTTCACCCGCCTGCCCTGGCAGGGGACGATCGCGCTGCAGGCGGGACTGGTGCTGCCCCTGCTGTGGCGGCGCAGAAAGCCCGCCCCCACGTTCGCGGTGATCGTCACGGTGTTCCTCGTCGAGTGCGCTCTGGGGGTCTGGCTCCGCGCCGGCATGGCCGCGCTGATCGCTCTCTACCACCTCGCGCTGCACGGGCGGCTGCGCCATCTGCCCGTGGCCTGCGCCATGTTGGGGCTCGCCCTGGGACTGGTCGCCCTGCGGCTGCGAGGCGAGCTGTCGATCGTGGACGGGCTGTTCTTCCTGGGCACCACCGTCGTCGCCGCGGTCGCGCTGGGTCTCGCCGTACGCGTCCGCCGGGCCCAGTTGGCGGCGTTGCACGACCGCGCGGCCCGCCTGGAGATCGAACGCGACCAGCGCAGCCAACTGGCCGCCGCCGCCGAACGCACCCGAGTCGCCCGCGAGATGCACGACATCGTCGGCCACAACCTCTCCGTCATCATCACCCTCGCCGACGGCGGCGCACGGGCGGCCGACATCACCCCCGAACGCGGCAAGCAGGCCCTGCTCATGATCGGTGACACCGGACGCCAGGCAATGGGTGAACTGCGCCGCACCCTCGGCCTCCTGCGCGACCACCACGCCGCCTCCGACACCGCCCAGCTCAGCCCGCAGCCCCGCCTCGCGGACATCGACGCCCTGTGCGCCCGTATCCGCGCCGCCGGCCCGCAGGTCGTCTACCGCACCAGCGGCGAGCTGGACAGCCTCGACCGCGGTGTCCAGCTGACCGTCTACCGTATCGTCCAGGAAGCACTCACCAACGCCCTCAAACACGCGGGTCGCGACACACGGATCGACCTGACGGTGACCGCCCGGGAGATGGAACTGCGCATCGACGTCCAGGACACCGGCCCGGGTCCGGGAGCCACCCGGCCGGAACACCCCCGCGACCAAGGACAAGGCCTGACCGGTATGAGAGAACGTGCCGCGCTGTACAACGGGACCGTCACCGCGGGACCCGCTCCCGGCGGAGGCTGGGCGGTGCGAGTCGCCCTCGACCTCACCCCGATCACCGGTCTCCCCCGTCCTGCCCACGCGGGCGGTACGCAGTGACCACCGTCCTCATCGTGGACGACCAGCCGCTGCAACGCTTCGGTTTCCGCATGCTCCTGGAGAGCTCCCCCGGCACCGAGGTCGTCGGTGAAGCGGAACACGGCGGCGAGGCCGTCCGCATGGCCGCCGAACTCCGCCCCGACGTGATCCTCATGGACGTCCGGATGCCCGGCATGGACGGCATCGAGGCCACCCGCCGCATCATCGCCTCCGGCGGCCGCTCCCGCGTCCTCGTCCTGACCACCTTCGACCTCGACGAATACGCCCACTCCGCCCTGCGTGCCGGAGCCAGCGGGTTCCTCCTCAAGGACGCCCGACCCGATGAACTCCTCGCCGGGATCCGCGCGGTCGCCGGAGGCGACGCCGTCATCGCCCCCGCACTCACCCGCCGGCTGCTGGACGCCTACGCCCATCACCTGCCCCAGACCTCGCCCAGCCGCACACCCGACGACGACCCCAGGGTTCGCTCGCTGACCGAACGCGAGCGCGAGATCTTCGTCGCCATCGGTCAGGGCTGGACCAACGGTGAGATCGCCGAGCGTCTGGTGCTGTCGGAGTCCACCGTGAAGACGTATGTCGGCCGTGTCCTGGCGAAGCTGGGAGCCCGCGACCGCATCCAGGCCGTCATCCTCGCCTACGACCTGGGGCTCGCCCGCCCGCGCCCACCCGAGTGAGGCACGAAGGGCCGGTGGCGCCTGCCCCGCGCCGACGATGAGCGTCAGGCGTCATCCGCCGTTCTCAGGAACCCGTCGTTTCGGGCCGTACCAGCTCTGACCGCGTCCGCCCGGCTTCCACGGCCGCCACTCAGCGGCGTGACAACGGTGTGTGCCTTCGGGGATCACTCCGTCGCGGCCCCGCGCAGTGGACGCAAGGCGTCGGTCACCCGGACTAGTTCGTCGAGCATCGCCGTCGCGGAGCCGGTCATGATGTCGTTCGGCACCAGGCCCTCCGCGCGGAGCGCCGAGCCGGCCGGTGAGGTCCCACAGATACGTGGCCGGGTCGGCGGGGGTGCCGAGAGCGCGGCCCAGCGCTGCCGGCGCCTTGGGCGCCGCGTCCTGGTTTGTCCACGGTGCCCGGTAGTCGAGGACGTGCGGGAGGACCACGGTGTGGGTGGGGGCGTGCGGCCGGTCGAGGGTGCCGCCGAGGGCGTGGCACAGCTTGTGGTGCAGGGACATGGTGGTGACCCCGAGGCAGGCGCCGCACAGCCAGGCGCCGTACTGGGCACGGGCGCGGGCGTCCAGGCCGGTGCCGTCGGCGACGACGTCCGGGAGTGCGGCGGCCAGCGCGCGCACGCCCTCTCCTCGGCCATCAGGTCGATGATCGGTGAGGCGTCCGGCGCGTAGAGGGCCTCGACCGCGTGCGGGATCGCGTTGATGCCGCTGGTCACGGAGACGGCCGCGGGCAGAGTCGCGGTGAGCGCGGGGTCGTACAGCACCGAGACCGGCAGGACGCGGGGGGCCTGGCCGGTGCGTTGGACGCCGTTCTCCGTCAGGCCCCACACCGGTGTCATCTCGGACCCGGCGTACGTCGTCGGTACGGTGATGACGTACCTGCGCAACGTCCGTCTGGGCCGTGTCCACGCCGAACTCCTCACGGGCGCCACGGGGGTCACCGAAGTGGCCGGGCGGTGGGGCTTCACCCATCTGAGCCGCTTCTCCGCCGCCTACCGCCGACGCTTCGGCGCCGCGCCGTCCGAGACACTGGCCAGGTCCGGCGGCCGGGATGGTGGTGAGCGAAGGTGACTGGGTACGGCGGCGAACGTATGCCGAGATCGCCGGCATCGCGGCGGCTGCCCTCACCAGAGCGAGGTTCCTCGTCCTCTTCCACCAGGCCGCGGCCGAGTGCCAGCGCCTCCGCGCATGCTCCCCGCGAGCCCTGGGGTGCTGCCAGGACCCCGCGCAGCGAGAGGAAGAAACCTCCGCGTCGAGGGTGCACCACCGTCTGCTCAGACGTTCCGTTCCTGCCAGGCGCGAACGTAGGCGCGGCCGTAGTCGTTGCCGTGCGGTGTACGCAGCACGGTGTGGATGTGGAACGGTTTCGGAGTGTCGTAGTCCAGGAACACGCCGCAGTGGTGGTCGAGTTCGGCGATGAGCACCGGCGACTGGAGCCGGTAGTAGAAGACGTCGCCCACCTCGTGCCCGCCGATCCAGCTGAACCAGGTCGCGTCGAGGTGCTCGCGGATCTCGCGCATCCGGGCCGCGCGCGGGCCGTCGGGCAGCAGCGACACGAACGACTCGGCGATGTCCAGGAGCAGTTCGCGGGCCCGCTCCGGCATGTCAGCGGCGCGGAGGCCCTCGACGGGGATCACGCGGTTGTCCTGGAAGGCGCCGGCGAGGTGCCGTTCGTCTCCGGGGTGGATACGGCCGGGCGGCATCGCGGGATCGACCATCCGCTCGTACACGGTCGCGGTGACCCTCTGGTCCGTCGGCAGCGCGGCCATCAGATCCGTGCCGAGCCGGATCCGGTCGGTGAGGGCCACCGTGCCGGCGCGGGGACCGTCGTCGATCTCGTTGGGTTCGGCACCGAGGAAGACGGGGCTGACGACCATGCGCCCCTCGACGAGCAGGCAGTGGACGGCGCAGTGGTGGCCGAACAGCTGCCAGCCCCACGGCGCTTCGGCGTCCGGGTCGCCGTACAGCGCGACGTTGTAGCTGAACTCGTTGAGGATGCTCTCCAGTCCCACGACCTCGCCGAGGAAGCCGTTGATCAGCATCATGTCGTGCACCAGGCGGTAGCCCTCGGGACTCAGCGACGCCTCGACCAGGGCGAGGGCCTTCTTCCGGACCTCGGGGGGCTGGAACTCCAGGCGGAGGCCGGTGTCGAACTGCAGGAACTCCGGGTTGGCCCAGGTCTGCCACTGCACCGCGTCCACCGGGTGCGACAGCCTGGCACGGGCGTCCTCGTCCAGCTCCGCCAGCAGGTCCCGCGCCGCGGCGACCATGTCGGCCACGGGAGCCTCCTCACCGGGGCGGGACGGCTCCCAGGTATGCACCTCGGGCCGTAGCGTGCCGTCCTCGGTCACGCCGCGGAAATCGGCGAGGTGCAGGGGCTCCCAGCCGCGGATCAGCCCGCCGGTAAACGGGTCCTCCTTGGCCGCCTCCCGGTATGCGTAGGCGTCCAGGCCCCTGATCGAGGCAAGACGCGGCGAGTCGGGTGCATAGAGGTACTTGCGGTACTCGGCCGGCGACATGGCGGCTCCCCTGCGGTCAGTCGGTGTGGTTGTGACGCGCGACGGCCACGCGGACCGCGGCCTCGTCCCCGGCTGCGATCGCCTCCACCAGCTCGGCGTGGATCCGCAGCCGCGTCGCGCGGTAGGCGTCGGCGTCCCGGTCGGCGGTGCGCGCGGTGGACGACGTGAGGTGCCCGAGCGTGCCGATGTAGACGGCGCGGGCCATCGAGTTCGGGCACAGCTGCGCGATGCGCTCGTGCAGCTTCCAGTTGGCCCGCATGAGGCCGTCCCAGTCCGGCGCGGCCGCCATCTCGTCCAGGCAGGCCCGCAGCGCCGGGATGTCGCCCGCGCCCGCGCACCGGGCGGCGCCGATGGCGATCAACTCCTCCAGATGGTTGCGCAGTTCGATGGCGTCCGCGACCGTGCCCGGCTCCCCCGCGACGCTGAGCAGCGTGTGCCGCAACCGGACCACCGGGCTCTGGTCGGCGACGAACAGGCCGCCGCCCCGGCCTGGGCGGATCTCCAGTACGCCACGGTCGCGCAGGAGCCGGATGGCTTCGCTGACCGTGGCGCGGGCCAGACCGGACTCCTGCCGGATCTCCTCGATGGTGCCGACCGACGTGCCGGGACTCAGTTCGCGCATGCGCCCCTCGATCGCCGCGGCGAGTTGCTCGGCGCGCGTGCCGCCCGGAGCACTCAGACCGGCCAGCAGGGCGCGTTTCTCGGTGACCATGACGACATTGAACCATAAAGGTTACAACCTTTATAAGGTTAGAGTGGGAGCGAGTCGTTTCCGAGCCGAGGAGTGCGGATGCAGGTCGTGGGAGTCGCGTACGGAGACGAGGTACAGGTGGCGAACCTGTCACCCGACGGCCGGAAGCTCACCATGGTGGCCGGCTTGCGGGAGTTCTGGGCCGATCCCGAAGCATGGCTGGCCCGACCGTCGAACGGCCAGGTGGTGCCGACGCGTGAGGCACGCATGGTGCCGCCGGTACTGCCCGACGCACAGGTGCTGTGCGTCGGGCTGAACTACCTCGAGCACGCCGCCGAGGGGCCCTACCGCGACCAGGAACTGCCCGAGTACCCCACGCTGTTCGCGCGGTGGCCGCGGTCGCTGACGGTCTGCGGGGCCGAGATCCCCGTGCCCGCCACCGAGGACGGTCTGGACTGGGAGGGCGAGATCATGGCCTGGGTGGGCAGGACGCTGGTGGACGCGGACCCCGCCGAGGCGCTCGCGGCGGTGGTCGGCTACTCGACGTTCAACGACGTCACCGCGCGGCGGGCACAGAAACTGACCTCCCAGTGGATCCTCGGCAAGAACGCCGACCGCTCCGGCCCGCTCGGTCCCATGGTGCCCTCCGGTGAGGTGGGTGATCTTCGGGACGGGCTGCGGGTGCGGACCCGGGTCAACGGCGAAACGGTCCAGGACGCCTCCACCAGCCAGATGATCCACCGGGTGGGCGAGACGCTGGCCCACATCTCGCGCACCCTCACCCTGCGCCCCGGCGACCTGCTGGCCACCGGCACCCCGTCCGGAGTCGGCTACGCCCGCACGCCACACTGGCTGCTGCGGCCCGGCGACGTGGTAGAGGTCGAGGTCGAGCGCCTCGGGGTCCTGCGCAACACGATCGTGGGCGGGGAGCACCGCCGGATCCCCCGCTCGGGGATGTGTTCGACGAGGATGCCGGTGCCGTCGGCGGGTAGGCCGCCCGAGCTGTGAAGGCAGCCTGACGTGGCAGCCTCCGGTTTCTTGCGGGCCTCGATCGGGCGGGACGTCGAACGCGACGAGTCACACATGTCCTGACGGACGTGATGTCGGCTTCCGGCCACGCATCTGCCTCGACGCGCGGTCGGAAGCTCCGTCGTTCGCCACACCCTGACCCGCCGGCGCGGCGGCGTCCCGGCTGCGCACATGACTGAGTGGCCAGGTGACAGCCCGAGTCAAGCGTGCGCGGCCCGCTGCGATCGTCTTTCATCGAGGTCACCGGCCGCTGAACGACAACGGGGCGAACCCTTCTGTCCGCCCCGCACACCCCCTGGCACCACAAGAAGACCGCGGCCGCGCGGACGCTGGTACGGCGTCTGCGCGGCCGCGGTCCGCATCTCCGCTCGTCGCCCCGGGCCCTGCCCGACCGGTCCCGCTCAGCGTTCCGTCCGGTCATTTCTGGACCTACGGTCCGTACAATGGACCAATCATCGTCCATACGGGTTGAGGGTGCCCCTTGCGAACTGCCCCCGTACCGCGGCGCAGTTCGACCTCCTCGCGCGCCTGGACACCACAACCCGGGGTACCGATGACACCTGACTCCGAAGGGACGACGCCCATGACATCGCCGGTCCGCATCGAGTACGACAGTGACGGTGACCTCGCGGTCGTCGTAGTCGACAAGCCGCCGCTGAACCTCTTCGACGAGTCGGTGTTCACCGCCTGGGAGCGGGTCGTCGACGAGCTTGCCGCCGTCACCGATCCGGCACGTCCCGATCGTGCCAGAGCGGTGCTGGTCGAGGCACGGGGCAAAGTCGTCTCCGGTGGCGTCGACGTGGCGGTGTTCGCCGCGATCGCGGAAAGCCCGGATGCGGTGCAGCATGCCGCGTCACTGTGGCGGCGGCTGCTGCGGATCACCCGGGCGTTGGAGGATCTGCCGGTTCCCACGGTCTTCGCCGCGCACGGGCTGACCCTCACCGCGGCGTTCGAGATCGCTCTGGCGTGCGACATCCTGCTGGCCGCTCAGTCCGCGTCCTTCGGGCTGGTGGAGATCGTCGTAGGGCTGACGCCCTCGATGGGAGGGCCCCAGCGCCTGGCCGAGCGCGCAGGGCCGGCCAGGGCCCGTGAGCTGATCTACACAGGGGAGCGCTGTCCGGCGGCAACCCTGGAACGGTGGAACGTGGTGAACCGCGTTCTTCCCGACGAAGGCTTCGCGGAAGCCGCGCGGGAGTACGCGCGCCGCGTCGCCGCGGGCCCCACCTGCGCCCATGCAGCCACCAAGAGGCTGATCGCGACGGCGGTCCGAGACGGCGTACGGGCCGCGGACGACGCCGTGCCGGCGGTGTCCGGCGCCCTGTTCGCCACCGACGACCTGCGCGACGCGGTCGCCTCCTTCCTCCGCGACGGCCCCGGCAAGGCAACCTACACAGGCCGATGACCCGCCGGTGACCAGCATGGGCGGGCCCGCGCACGCCGACCGCCGCGGGCCACGCCCCCGCTCCTGCCGCGGCAGCACGCGCTCCGAACAGTGCCTGCTTCGGGTCTGTCCACCGCGGAACACCGACGTACTCGACGGACACGTCGATCGCGGTGTACGGGCGGGGCGCGCAGCGTCGGCGATCTCGCGAGTGGCGCGCGGCCCGGTTCCGCCCTCACACCCGGACGGTCATCCCACCTGGGGCGGATCCACGAAGAGGTCGAGCTCCGGATTCTGTCCGCCGCCGTACCGTGCCAGGTCCGTGACACCGGCTTCGACCAGGACGTCGGCGTCGACGAGGGTCTGGCCGGTCTGTTCGTGCGGCGCGCGGGTGAGCATGGCGAGGGCCGCGTCCGCCATGATCTCGGGGCTCCGGGACCGGGAGGCGACCTCCTCGCCGCCGAGGACGTTGGACACGGCGGCTGTCGCGATCATGGTCTGCGGCCAGAGGCAGTTGGCGGCGATGCCGTGCTGAGCGAACTCGGCCGCCCAGCCGAGGGTGAGCAGTGTCATGCCGTACTTGGACAGGGTGTAGCCGGGGTGGGCACCGAGCCAGCGCGGGTCGAGGTTGAGCGGTGGGGACAGGGTCAGGATGTGGGCGTGTTCGGAGTGCTTCAGGTACGGCAGGCAGGACCGGGTCAGCAGGAACGTGCCCCTGCTGTTGATCGACTGCATGAGGTCGAAGCGTTTGAGGGGCAGTTCCTCGGTGCCCCGTACATCGAGGGCGCTGGCGTTGTTGACGCAGATGTCGACGCCTCCGAACCGGTCGACCGCCGTGGCGACCGCGCGCTCGACGTCGGCCTCCTCACGGACATCACCGACCACCGCGACGGCGGATCCGCCGGCGGCCTCGATCTCGGTGACCGCCGTGTGCACGGTGCCCGGCAGCCTCGGGTCGGGTGTGTCGGTCTTGGCCAGGAACACCGCGTTGGCGCCCTGACGGGCCGCGGCGGTGAGGATGGCGAGCCCGATGCCGCGGCTGCCGCCGGACATCACGATGGTCCGGCCCTTGAGTGATGTCCCCATTCCGGGTGCTCCCGTCGTTGGTCGTGCAGTGGATGTCAGCGGCCGGTGAAGCGCGGGGGCCGCTTCTCCAGGAAGGCGAGGGCGCCTTCCTGGAGGTCGCTCGAGGTGCGGCAGCGGACGATGGCCTCGATCGCTCGGCCCAGCGCGGCGCTACCTGCCGCTTCGTCGCCCTCGCTCAGGCGGCGGACGGCCTGTACGGACGCCTTGGCGGCGCGGACCGACAGCGGCGCGTTCGCCGCGATGGTCGCAGCGAGTTCGTCGACGACCTTGCCCAGCTCGTCGGGTTCGACGACCCGGTCCACCAGGCCCATGGCGTGTGCCTCGGCGGCCGGGAGCCGACGTCCGGTGAACAGCAGGTCGCTCGCCGCGGCCGGCCCCACGGTCTGGACGAGTGCGGCGGTCTGTTCCAGCGGGTACCCGACGCCCAGGCGGGCGGCGGGGATGGCCAGGACGCTGTGGGTGTCCGCGCAGCGCAGGTCCGCGCCGAGAGCAAGGGCCATACCCGCTCCCAGGCAGTAGCCGTGGATGCGGGCGATGACGGGCACCGAAAGCGTGGACAGCTGCGTGAACAGCGTCGTGGCCGCGTCGTCCGCCTTCTGTCGTGCGGTCTCGCCCTGCTGACCCGGGAACTCGCTGATGTCCGCGCCGGAGACGAAGGCTCGTTCGCCGGCGCCGCGCAGGACGACCACGCGTACCTCCGGGTCCTCGTCCATCGCCCTCAGCGCGACGGCGAGTTCGGTCATCATCGCCACGGACAGCGCGTTGCGCCGCGCCGGGTTGCTGATCTCCACGGTGCCGACGGCGTCCCGTACATCGGTGCGGATCCGTGGCGAGGAGGTCTCGGTCGCCGCGGTCATTCGGCCTTCTCGGCCACGAAGCGGTTACGCAGCGCGCCGATCCCCTCGATGCGTACCTCGAACTCCGAGCCGTCACGCAGGAGCACTTTCGGCTCGCGTACGAAGCCCACGCCGGACGGGGTGCCGGTAAGGATCACGTCGCCGGGTTCAAGGGTCATCACGGTGGTGATGTAGGTCAGCAACTCGGGTATCCCGAAGATGAGTCGGGAGGTGCGGTCGTCCTGGAGCACCTCTCCGTCGAGCGTGCCGGTGAGGGCGAGGTCGGGGCGCGCGCCGCCGAGCCCGGCGGCGGGCACCACGACCGGCCCGAGGGGGGTGAGACCATCCCACGCCTTGCCGGCGATCCGCCCCTGCGTGTGGAACTGGAAGTCGCGGACCGAGACGTCGTTGGCCGCGGTGTACCCGAAGACGACGCTCTCCGCGTCGTCGATCGTGATCCGACGTGCGCGAGCGCCGATGACCACGGCGAGCTCGCTCTCGTAGTCGATCTGGTCCGACTCCGGGGGCAGTGCCAGCTCGGCGAAGGGCGCCGCCAGCGAGGTGTGCCACTTCGGAAACAGGTCGGGGTGAGCGGGCCCCGCGTCGCGGCCGCCCTCGCGCACGTGCGCGAGGTAGTTCTGGCCGATGCAGATGACCTTGCCCGGCCGTCCCACCGGGCTCAGGAGCAGATCGTCCGGCGCGTCGATCACGGCTCCGGCCTCGATGGCCGCCAGATCACCCCCGGCTGCTTCGAGCAGCTCGGGCAGGTCGTCGAAGATGTCGCTGTCCACCAGTGCGAGGCGCGCCTTGGCCGCCCTGTCCCGCCGCAGCGCCACCACCGGAGCGCCGCCGTGCAGAACCCGGGCGAGACCGAGACCGTCCGTCCAGTCCACCGTTGACATACGTGCCGCAGTGGTCATGAAAGCGTCCTCCCTGATGTCATCTCTGCGCCTCGACGCCGCGGGCGGCCGGGGTGGCCGCCTCCGTCCTCAGGCGAGCGGCGCCGGACGCGGACGCGCCGGCATCGTGCACACCGACGACACCCTCCTCGACCAGGGCGGCGATCCTCTCGTCGTCGTATCCCAGTTCGGCCAGGACCACGACGGTGTCCGCGCCCAGTTCGGGCGCATGGCCACGGGCGCGCGGCGCCCCGTCGGCGACGATCGGAGTGTTCACGATCGTCGGCTGCGCGAAGCGCTCCTCGTCGTGCACGAACAGACCGCGTACGGCGAACTGCTCGTCGGTGAGGATGTCGCCGATGCCGTTGACCGGGCCGCACGGCACTCCGGCAGACCGAAGCGCGCTCATCCAGTGATCCCGGGGCTCGGTGGCGAAGCGCGCCTGGATGATCTCCGCCAGGGGCGCCCGGTGCAGGAAGCGTTCGTACTCCGTGGCGAAGCGTGGATCGTCGCGCAGATCGAGCTCCAGAACGGCGCACAGGGCTTCCCAGGCCCGGTCGACCGCACCGAGCACGAGGGTGGCGCCGTCCTGGCAGGTGAACGCCTCGTAGGGTGCCGCCAGGCGGTGTGCCGTGCCCAGCGGGGCCGGTTCCACGCCGGTCGCCACATAGTCGGCGACCTCCCACAGCGACCAGGCGGCCACCGAGTCCGCCAGCGCGACGTCGATGTACGCGCCGCCGCCACCGGCGCGTGCGCGCAGCAGGGCGGCCAGGACGCCGATCGCGCCCCACATGCCCGTGCCCACGTCGGACACGGGGAACCCGGCCTTGGCGAGCTGCCCGTCAGTGGTCCCGGTGACCGACATCAATCCGCTGTACGCCTGCGCGATCAGGTCGATGCCCTTCGCCTCGCGCATCGGTCCGAACTGCCCGAAGCCGGAGATGGAGCAGTAGACGAGGTCGGGGCACTGCGGGCGCAGGTCCTCGTAGCCCAGTCCGAGCCGCGCCATGGCGCCCGCCCGGAAGTTCTCCACCAGGATGTCACTGCGCCGCGCCAGCGACCGCACGATCTCGGCGCCCGCTGGGGACTTCATGTCGACCGCGAGGCTTCCCTTGTCGCGATGCGTCAGGTCGAAGGGGATGGGTCTGCGGTCCGGGCCCATCCGTCGGGTGCGCATTCGGTCACCCGCCACCGGTTCGATCTTGAGGACGTCCGCGCCGAGGTCGGACAGGATGGTCGTGCAGTACGGGCCGGCCAAGGCCCCCGTCACATCGAGGACCCTCACTCCCTCAAGGAAGGCCGGGCCGGCCGCGGTGGATTCCGTTGTCGCTGTCATTGCGCCCTTCATCGAGCATCAGTCGGTCCGCTATGTGGACCAGTGGACCGCATATAGGACCTGCGGCAAAGTTAGGCCCGGGATTCCAGCAGCGTCAAGCGGCCTGGGGATGCTTGGGGGCCCGCGGTCGACCGACAGTGAGGCGGGCCCGTCGGCCGCATTCCGGCGAGCAGGTGCCGGACGGCGCCACAGGTCAGCCAGGGTAATCACAGGCCTGGCATGCCGGCGCAGCCGACAGGCACCGGCGTCACGTGCCGACGGCGGCGTTCATGTGCGGCCGGGTCGCCGGGCACGGCGGCCGCTGATGCCCAGCGAGGGCGTGGTGATCGACTGGTGAGCGCCACCCTCGGGGGCCAGCGTGACACCGGACGGCGTGCCGGGGTCGACGGTCGGCAGCGTGTTGCAGGACATGGGCGATCCCGCCGTCGAGCGTACTCGTCCAAGGCAGGTTGCAGGGGCCGGGAACTTCTCCAACACGGCCACCCTGCGGCCTCGTTGCCCCAGGTGGGAAGTCGGCACGGCCGACCTCCGGCCCGTACCGAACATGGCGACGTCGACGTCAGGGTTCTTGTCAGGAAGGGGACTTCCACAGCAGACGGCCGTAGTCATTGCCATTGGGCAGCCGCAGGATGGTGTGGATGTGGAAGCGTGCCGGGACCGGGTTCGTCAGATACATGCCGGCGTGGTGGTCGAACTCGACGAGCGCCACCGGGCTCTGCACCCGGTAGTAGAACGGCTGCTCGTCGTCGATGCCGCCGATCCAGGTCAGGTACGTCTCCGGGAGATGCTCCCGCACCTCGCGCATGCGGGCGGCCCGTGGACCTTCGGGCAGCAGGACGCTGTACTGCTCGATGACGGCGAGCAGCAACTGCCGCTGCTCGCCGTCCAGTTCGGTGGCGCAGATACCCTCCAGCGGGATCACGCGGTTATCCTGGAAGGCGCCCGCGAGGAAACGTTCCTCCACCGGGTGCACTCGTCCCTCCGGCATCCGTGGATCGCGCACCACCCGGTAGGTGCGGGCCACACTGAGCTGTCGCGGAGTCAGGCTGTTGATGAACGACAGTCCGACCTGTTCGCGGACACCCAGCGGCCGGACGCCGGCCTCCGGGCCGATGTCGGTGCTGTCCGGCTCGGCACCGAGGAAGACCGGACCGATCGCCATCCGGTCCCCCGCCACGAGGGCGTTGACGCACACGTGGTGCCCGTACAGGTGCCATCCCCAGGGCTGGTCCGGGGACGGTTCGCCGAAGACGGCGATCTGATAGCTGCCGGGGTTCATCACCCCGGTCATGCCGGTGACCTCGCCGAGGAAACCATTGAGCCGCATCAGATGGCGTACGACGGCGTAGCCGTCCTCACTGAGGGTCGCCCTGACCAGCCCCAGCAGCGCGTCCGCGGTCGGGTCCGACACCTCCTCCAGGCGAAGGCCGTTGTCGTACAGCAGCACCTCGGGGTTGCTCCAGGTCCGCCACTGCGGGGCCTCCAGCGGATAGGTCAGCCGCTGCCACTGCTCCCGCGTGGTGCGGCGGCGGATCTCCTCGACCGCGCGGAGCATCGCCTCGGTGGGCGGACGTTCGGCATCGGGGACCGTCCCGAGTTCGTAGACACCGTGACGGACGCGGCCGTCGGTGGTGATGCCGACGTACGGTTCACCTGCGCTCTCGCGCCACTGGCGTACCACCTCGGCGAGCACCGGGATGCTCAGCCGGGCTTCGGCGAACGTCCGGGCCGTGTGCTCGTGCAGGCCGGCGACGCGCGGGTCGTCGGGTGCGGGGACGTAGCAGCGGAACCGCGCGGCATGTCGCAGGTCTGCCTCCGGCAGTTTCGGCATGATGACTCCTTCCGGCGATGCCAGGTCGGCAAGGTCGCCAACGGTGTCCTTGTCCGGTTCGAGGCCGACCGGCAGCGATCCGGTGCCCACGCCGGAGCGTCATCCCGCGCAGGCCTAGGCGATCGGGTCGATGCCCTCCATGTCGCGGATCGGCCTGGACGCCCGAAGCCGGAGATGGAGCAGTGCGGGAGATCGGGGTACAGCGAGTGCGGGCCTGTCACACCTATGATCGGTCCGCCATACGGACCAATAGACCGCCTGGAGGACCTACGGTCACGTTAGGCCCGGCCTTCCGGGAGCGTCAAGCAGGTGAGCCAGGTCCTCCTGGATCCCGCGAGCCGGCGCTGTCGCGCAGGCCCTGCGTTTAGACGGGTCCGGCTGAATCCGAGGGCTCCTGGGCGAGCCCTGCGTCTGTGCCGCACTCCCCGGCCGATGTGGGACGATCGCGGGAAGAGGGCACCAAGCGAGACACCCGGAAACGAGGGGAGGACGATGCGCAGCGTCACCACTGCACTGCAGGTCCTGGAGGCCGTGGCGGTCAATCAGCCGGTCGGACTGAGCGCACTGACCCGGACCCTCGGCCTGCCGAAGACCACTGTGCAGCGCAGTCTGGCGACACTCGCGGAGTCCGGCTGGATCGAGCAGCAGACGGACACGGGCCGGTGGCAGGTCGGCGTCCGCGCCTTTGTCGTCGGCAGCGCCGTCGGCGCCCGAGGAGGGCTTCGGTCCGCCGCCCTGCCGACGATGAGGGAACTCGGTGCCGAAGTGGGCGAAACGGTGCACCTGATGGTCCCCGCCGGCCGGGAAGTCGTCCTCGTCGAACGGATCGACAGCCCCCAGCCGGTCCGGGCCGTGGCACCCCTCGGGGCCCGGGGACCACTGCACGCCACCTCGAACGGCAAAGCCGTCCTCGCCGCTCTGCCACAGGAGGAGAGGGACGCGTACATCGCCGGCGGCCTGCACGCGGTCACCCCGCACACGATCACCGACCCCGACCGGTTGCGGACCGAGCTCCGCGGCATCGCCGAGTCCGGATTCTCGGTCTGCCAGGAGGAGGTCGAGGAGGGCGTCGTCTCCGTCGGTGCCGCCATCCGCCCCGGGCACGGCCGCCCGATCGCCTCGCTGTCGATCTCGGGCCCGAAGAGTCGCATGTCTCCCGAACTCCTTACGCCGTACGGCGAGAAGGTCCGCCTCGCCGCAGAGGTCATCTCCGGCGCCCTGCCCGCCGACGCCGAGGTGCGCTGACCCGGGTCCGGAACCTCGCACTCGGGGCCGGTGACGGCTGCGCAGGCACAGAAGGTGCACAGCCGGGCCGACGGGCTTCGGCGACGCCACGGAAGTCCTGCCCGGCCGCGCGCGATGTGGTGCGTTCGCCGCCAGTAGCGGCGACGGTTTGCTGCACCGTCTTCGCCGGTGTCCGGCCACGGCTCCTCATGAGGCTTCGTCAGCACTCACTTATGTTTCGAAGTCCCGGCTGTGATATGTCAAGGGCGACGGGCCCCCGTTCCCCCGTGATTCCCCACGGTCCGCCCCGACCGCTTCACCCGGCACCGAGCACCGAACATCCGTACTGCCGAAGGGAAGAACCATCGCCATGAAACCTCGCTCAGCCGTCCGCGCCCAACGCCTCTTCGACGGACACACCGTGCACGACGGGCCCGTCATGATCCTCGTCGAGGACGGGGTGATCACCGATGTCGATCTCTCGGGCGCCGTACCGCCCGACGGAGTGCCCCTGACCGATCTGGGCGACGTCACCCTGCTGCCCGGGCTGGTGGACGCCCACAGCCATCTGGCGTTCGACCCCCTGGGCCACACCGAGACGCAGATGCTCGGCGACGACGACGCGACAGTCCTGGCCCGTATGCGCACGCATGCCGGGCAGGCCCTGCGCGCGGGCGTCACCACCGTGCGTGACCTCGGTGACCGCGGGTATCTCGCGCTGCGCCTGCGGGAGGAGTACGAGCGAGGCCCGCACATCGTCGCCTCGGGACCGCCCATCACCCGCACCGGCGGGCACTGCTGGTATCTCGGCGGCGAGGCGGACGGCGCCGAGCAGGCCGCCCGCGCGGTGGAGGAACGGGCCCGGCGCGGAGTCGATCTGATCAAGGTGATGGCCACCGGCGGCATGACCACGGCCGGTTCGGACCCCGGCAGCGCGCAGTACACCCCGGCCGAACTGCGGGCGATCACCCGAACCGCGCACGAACTCGGCCTGCGTGTCACGGCGCACGCACACGGCGCGTCCGGAATCGCCGACGCGATCACGGCCGGCGTGGACGGGATCGAACACTGCACCTTCATCACCCGCTCCGGGGTGCGCCCGAATCCGAGAACCGTCGACGCCATGGCCGAGGCGGGCGTGTTCGTGGGATGTACCGTCCTCGAACCGATGGACGGGATGCCCGCCGAGATGCTGGCGGTCCTCGAAGCCATGTGGGAGAACATGGCGGCCATGCACGCGCGAGGCGTGCGAGTCGTCTGCTGCACCGACGCCGGGGTTGCCCCGTTCAAACCGCACGACGTCCTGCCCAGGGACCTCGCCTACTTCGCCTCGCAGGTCGCCACGAACACCGCCGCGCTCGTGTCCGTGACCTCGCTGGCGGCCGAATCCTGCGGGCTGGGGCACCGCAAGGGACGGCTCGCACCCGGATACGACGCCGACCTGCTCGCGGTGGGCGGCGACCCGGCGCACGACATCGCCGCGATACGGAACGTCCGGGCGGTATACCAGGCGGGCCGAGAAGTGGACCGTTCCCAACCGGACGGCTGACCAGGCACGAGTCGCTCGGGCAGGTCAGGGCCGTCGCGTCCCATCCGGCGATGAAACGAGATCCTGATATGGCAGATCGACACTATTGACGTATCACTGTCGGCGTGAGACGCTCCTCGCGCTCACCGAACCCTGATCTGGAAGCCCCGCCGAAAAGCCGCGCGCCCACCGCCGGGCAGAGGTGAAACATCACCTCGACAACACCCACCTCGCCCGGACCGGGACATGGGACGAGGGCGCGCCCTTCTGCTTCCGGGTACACGGCCCGGTCGTGCTCATCGCATACGACAACCACGCCGGCATCATCCTTTGCAACCACACCGTGCTCGAGTTGTTCGGCGCGTCCGTCGAGCGCGCACCCGATCAGGTCGCGGTCCGCTACTTCGACGGCGAGCCCACCCTCGGCCGGCTCGACCGGGCAAGATCCTGCGGCGGCAGCTCCGGGACCACCCGCAGTCGCCGCAGGCGGGCGCGAACCGTCGACCCCACCACCGAAAGGACGCGACGGAACAACCATGGATTTCACGGAAACCGAGAAGGTTCGGGAGCTCAGGCTACGAGCCACCCGATTCCTGGACGAGTTCGTCATCCCCGCGGAACCGGTCTATGCGCAGCAGAAGACCGAGATCGGGCCATGGGACACCCCGCCGGTCATGGCGAAGCTCAAGAAGGCCGCCCGTGACCGTGACCTGTGGAACTTGTTCCTTCCCGGAGAGCCGGGCGCCGGACTGACCAACCTCGAATACGCCCATGTCGCCGAGATCACCGGCCGCAGCCCGTGGATCATGCCCGAAGCGCTGAACTGCTCCGCGCCCGACACCGGCAACATGGAGATCCTCGCGCAGTTCGCCACGCCAGCGGTTCGGAAGCAGTGGCTCGAGCCCCTGCTCGACGGTGACATCCGCTCCGCCTACTCGATGACCGAGCCCCTGGTCGCCAGCTCCGACGCCAACAACATCGACACCCGGATCACCGAGGACGGCGGCGGGTTCCGGATCAACGGCCGCAAGTGGTGGTCCAGCGGCGCGATGAGCCCTGCCTGCAAGGTGGCCATCGTCATGGGCCGCTCGAACCCGGACGGAGAACGCCACCGCACCCACAGCATGGTCGTGGTCCCGCTCGACACCCCCGGGGTGAAGGTCCTGCGATCGACCAGTGTGTTCGGATACTCAGACAGCGGTCACGGCGGACACGCCGAGATCGTCTACGACGACGTATGGGTCCCTCGAGAGAACCTCCTGGGCGAACTGCACAGCGGTTTCGCGATCGCCCAGGCACGCCTCGGCCCCGGCCGTATCCACCACGCCATGCGCCTGATCGGTATGGCTGAACGCGCCTTCGACCTCATGTGCACCCGGGCCCACCAGCGCACCCCTTTCGGCAAGCCACTCGTCGATCAGGGCGTCTTTCAGGAGTGGGTCGCGGAAGCACGCATCCGCATCGAGACGACCCGTCTGCTGGTGCTGAAGACGGCATGGCTGATGGACACCGTCGGCAACCGCGGTGCGGCGATCGAGATCTCGGGCATCAAGGTGGCCGCGCCGCGGATGGCCACCTGGGTCATCGACCGGGCGATCCAGGCCCACGGCGGCGGTGGCGTGAGCCAGGACTTCCCCCTCGCCGAGCTCTACGCCCAGGCCCGCATGCTGCGTATCGCCGACGGGCCGGACGAGGTCCACAAGATGTCGCTGGCACGCCGTGAGCTCCGTCGATTCGCGCCGATTACCCCCTGACCCAGTTTGTGACACTTCAGACCCACCGCCGTAGCAGGGCGTTCGTTTGGGTTACGCCGGTATGGCCCCCCTGCACCGCCCGTGCGACCGCCGGCAGAAGGACGGGGACCCTGTGGCAGGTAACGTGCGTCGGCGACGGGGCACCCCATCGCCCGAGGCTGTGTACCACTCACTGCAACCGGGATGAGGTATCCGCACGGTACCCGTCCGGAGCTCGCCCGGTGCTCCCGCAGTGAGCGCTATCATCGGCCTGGAATATCACCGAGATTCTCGATCGCCGGGAGCGAGCAACGTGTCAGTGCCCTCGCCCGAACCTGTGTCCCTCGGCGACGCCGCCTACCGACAGCTCCGGGCCGACATCGTGTCCTGCCGAATCATCCCCGGCCGGCGCCTCACCGAACGATCGCTCGCCGAGAGCACCGGCTTCGGCATCTCGCCCATCCGCGACGCGCTCACCCGCCTCAGCCACGAGGGGCTCGTCCGGACGCTGCCCCGCAAGGGCTACCAGGTGACCCCGCTGACCCTGAAGTCCGTCGACGATCTGTTCACGCTCTGGCGGATCGTGGGACCCGAGACCGTCCGGCTCGGCGTGCAGGACGCCACCGCCGAACAGCGCCGGCAGATCATCACCGCGTTCTCCACGGCGAAACCCGGCAGCGACGAGGCCGACGAGCAGGCCATGCGGCGGGTCGAGGCGGCCACCGCGGCCTTCGCCTCTCTTGCCGCGGCGACCGACAACGACTACCTCATCAGCGTCCACGACCGGCTGCAGAACGACATCACCCGGGTCCTGGCGCTCATCATGACCGAGGCCGACACCTCGATGCCCGATCCATCGATCAACGGCGAGTTGATCAAGCTCCTCGAACGCCGCGATGGCGATGCCGCCGCCGCACGTGCCCGCGACTACATCGGCGACCTGCACGCGCGCGTCCTGAGAATCCTGACCCGCTGGCCGTCGGTCGTCGCCAGCGAGATCACCTCGATGCGCCACTGACCGGCAGTGAGGCATCAGTGACATCCTGGCAGGTCTGTGTCTCGTTGCAGTCCGGCCCGACATCGCCCCCTGCTCCAACGCCGGCGCACCCGCGATCACCACGCCGGCGAGGGCGAACGTCGCCGTCACAAAGGGGTCGGCGGAACAGAACCTTCGGCACCGGATTCCCGCCTGGGGCCTGCGTCGAGTCTGCGCAAGGGGCCGCGTCGGGATCACGCGGCAGCCCGCTTGCTCAACGAGGTCACGATCCCCTGGTTGGCCGAACTCGTGACCCGTGTGCGAAGAGTCGCGTCTGAATGTGGCCGACCGCGCGCCCCACCGCGTCGGCCACGTCGCGCACCCGAGCCGTCGGCATGCGACTGATCGGTGCCGCGACTCCGACGCTGCCGATCGGCTGCCCGAACAGGTCGAGGATCGGCACGCCCACCCCGGCGACGCCGACGGTGATCTGGTCCTCGATGTGGGCAAAGCCCTGGCGTCGGGTCCGGACGATGAGCTCGTCGAGGGTCTGTTCGGTGATCCCCCAGTCGTTCTCGACCGTTTCCACGACGTCGCTCAGCACGTCGTCGCGTTCCGGTTGCTCGATGGCCGCGAGGATGGCGAGACCGGCGGCGCCCACACCGAGCGGTCGGCGGCTGCCGATGCGCAGGGTGACGACCTGAATGGGCGCCGGGCCGCTCTCGACTTCCAGGCACACCGCTTCGGACCCGCTGCGCAGCATGAGGAAGACGGTGTCGCCCAATTCGGTCGCGAGCGCGATCAGGGCGGGCCGGCTGCGGCCTCGGATGTCGAACTGCTGGGCGGCGGCGACACCGAGCTCGAAGGCGAGCGGTCCGAGTGAGTACATGCCGTCGGGTGAGTCCTGGTGCACCAGATGAGCTTCGCGGAGCTGGCTCAGGACCCGGTGGGCGGACGAGTGGGGCAGGCCGCATCGCTCGGAGATCTGGGTCAGCGCGAGCCCACCGGGCCCGGCGCTCGCGAGAGTCTTCAGTACGACGACTCCTCGTTTGAGCGAGCCCACGGCTCCTGTCTGCGGCATAGTCCGGATAGTGGACTCCCCGTCCCCCCTGAGTCAAGGCCAGCCATGCAAAAGGCCAGGGAACGTGCGCGAGGAGTGAAGAACTTCGGCTTTCCGATAATCGGAAACTGCTCCTGACAGTCGTGCTCCCGGTCTCTTCAATGGGCACAAAGCCGACCGACTGGGGAAGGACCGCACAGTGAAGCTGGGCAGTTTGGTTGAAGGAGGCCGTGACGGCACTCTCGTCGTCCTCGATCGCACACTGACCCGTGCCGTTCCGGCGACCGGGATCGCCTCGACGCTCCAGTCCGCGCTCGAGAACTGGACCGAGGTGGAGGAGCCGCTGCGGAAGCTGAGCGAGGCCCTCGACGCGGACGGCGTCACCGGCGCACTGCGGGTGGCCGACCTGGAGATGGCGAGTCCGCTTCCGCGGAGCCACCAATTCCTCGACGGCGCCGGCTACCTCGGCCACATGCGCAAGGCGCGAGCCGCCCGGGGGGCTGAAATGCCGCCGAACTGGGACACGGACCCGGTGATGTACCAGGGTCCGTCCGATCGTTTCCTCAAGGTGTCGGACGAGATGGTCATCCCCGACGAGGGGGTCGGCCTCGACTACGAGTCCGAGATCGCGGCCCTGCTCGACGACGTCCCGATGGGCACCCCCGTCAAGGAGGCGGCGGCCCACATCAAGCTGCTCGTCCTGCTCAACGACTACACGCTGCGGGCCTTGACGAAGACGGAGCTCCCCAAGGGCTTCGGGTTCCTCCAGGCGAAGCCGACCAGCGGCTTCGCCCTCGCGGCGGTGACACCCGACGAACTCGGTCCCCGATGGGACGGTGAGCGCGTCCAGCTCCGGGTGCGGACCAGTGTCAACGGATCGATGGTCGGCGAGCCCGACTCAGGCATCGGCATGCACTTCACGTACCCGCAGTTCATCGCCCACGCCGCTCGTACGCGAGACCTCGCCGCCGGCACCATCCTCGGCGCGGGGACGATCGCCAACGAGGACGCCGAGAACGGCTTCGGGTGTCTCGCCGAGGTGCGTCACTGGGAGACCGAGACCTACGGCGCCGCACGCACCCCCTGGCTCCGTCACGGCGACGTGCTGGAGATGGAGGCCACCGCCGACGGGCAGTCGGTGTTCGGCACGCTTGAGCACCGCATCGCGGCGACGAGCAAGAAGAACGAGACCAACGAGCCCGCGGACAAGCGGCGATGAGGCGGTTCGACGCGGTCATCGCGGGGATGGGCCCGACCGGGGTCACTCTCGCCAACCTCCTCGCGCGCAGAGGCTGGAACGTCCTGATCGTGGACCCCGCGCACGAGGTCTATCCGCTGCCCCGGGCGATCACCGCCGATCACGAGGTGATGAGAACCTTCCAGGCCATCGGCATCGCCGACGAGGTCGCACACGAGAGCATCCCTCATCCGGGATCGGACTATCTCGGCGTCGACGGCGGTCTCATCAAGACGTTCTATCCGGCCCCGCCTCCGAACCCGCTGGGCTGGGAGCAGAACTTCCTCTTCTACCAGCCGTGGCTCGAAGCCCGGTTGAGGCGGGAGCTGGAGCGCTACGGGAACGTCGAACAACGACTGGGGACCTCGCTCGTCGACGCGGCCGAGAACACGGACTCCGTCGTGGTCGTCCTGGAGCGCGACGGAGAGACGGAACACGTCGAGGCGGAGTTCCTGGTCGGCTGCGACGGCGCGAGGAGCCGGACCCGCTCACTCGTCGAACCCACGATCACCGATCTCGACTTCGACGAGTGGTGGGTGATCGTCGACGCCAACCTGATCGCCGACACCGAGCTTCCGCCCAGGGCCACGCAGTACTGCCAGCCCTCCCGTCCGGGGACCTTCATCATCGGACCGGGCTCGCTCAGGCGCTGGGAGATCAAGGTGCTCCCGTCGGAAGACCCGCAGGACTTCAAAGACCACGCGGTACTGAGAAGGGTCCTGTCCCATTTCGTCGATGTCGACGCTCTCGAGATCGCACGGGTCGCCGTCTACCGGTTCCACGCTCTCGTCGTCGACAGCTGGCGACGCGGACGCATCCTGCTCGCCGGTGACGCGGCTCATCAGATGCCGCCCTTTCTCGGACAGGGCATGTGCGCCGGGATCCGGGACGCGACCGGACTCGCCTGGAAACTCGACGCCGTCGCCAAGCGCGGCTGGCCGGAAGACGTGTTGGACACCTACCAGGCCGAGATGCGTCCGCACGTGGGCGAGGTCGTCGGGCTCGCCAAGGAGTTCGGAAAGATCATCGGCGAGCTCGATCCCGACCGCGCCTCGGCTCGGGACACCCGGCTCCGCGAGGAACGCCGACTGCGTCCGGACCCCACTCGGCAGCAGGTCATACCGCCGCTGTCAGCTGGACTGATCGCGTCGCCGCCGAACGTGGCGGCCGGCGCCCAGTTCCCTCAGCCGTGGGTGAGGGACGCGAGCGGTGACCGGGTCCGCCTCGACGAGGTACTGGGCGACTGGTTCGCCGTCGTGAGCATCGAGAACGACGAGTCCGGGGCCGGCGCGGGCGACGACTCCGGTCCCCTCCTGGAGAGCGTGTGCCGAGCACTCGGGGCCCGACAGGTGGTCGTCAGGAGATCGACCACTCGCGGGAACAGCCGTACGGCGACCAGGAACGGGGACGCGGCGGTGGCGGACGTGGTCGACCTCGACGGCACCCTCGTGGACTGGGCCTCCCGGCTGGGAATCTCGTGGGCGGTCGTCCGGCCGGACCGTTACGTCTACGGCACGGCGACCTCTCACAGCACGGTCCTCGGACTCCTGGAGGAGCTGTGCCTGCGGGGAGAGGTGCTCGCCTCCGAGCCGGTCGCCGAGCGCCACTGAGCGCTCCGCGCACCGCGTCGACACGCGACCGCGCCCGGCCCCCTTGGGCGTCTCCCGATCCCCACTCCCCCGTTCCCGACCCGCTGTGCCGACGAACCGGCCGTGAAAGGAACCGACATGGCTGTCATTCACCCCACCGCCACCGAGGCGCTGCACGATCTGCTGTCCGACGGGATGACCCTGGCCGTAGGCGGGTTCGGCCTGAGCGGCATCCCCGACGACCTGATCGCGGCGGTCCGCGCATCGGGCGTCCGCGATCTCACCGTCATCTCCAACAACATGGGGGTGGACGGGATAGGCCTCGGCGTCCTCATCGAGGGCGGCCAGGTCAGCAAGGTCATCGCCTCGTACGTGGGCGAGAACAAGCTCTTCGCGCAGCAGTACCTCGACGGAGTGCTCGACGTGGAATTCAACCCGCAGGGCACCCTGGCCGAACGGCTCCGGGCGGGCGGAGCCGGGATCCCCGCCTTCTACACCCGCACGGGAGTGGGTACCAAGGTCGCGGAGGGCAAGAAGACCGAGGTCTTCGACGGAGTCGAGTACGTGCTCGAACGCGGCCTGGTCGCCGACCTCGCGCTGGTGCGCGCCCACCGCGCGGACACCACCGGCAACCTCGTCTACCGCTACACCGCCCGCAACTTCAACCCGGTCGTCGCCACGGCCGGCCGGGTCACCGTGGCCGAGGTCGACGAGGTTGTCGACGAGGGCGAGATCCATCCCGACCACGTCGTCACGCCGAGCATCTACGTCCAACGCGTCGTACGGACGTCGAGCCGGTTCAAGCACATCGAGCAGCGCACCACGCGGCAGCGGACCGAGACGTCCGCCTGAGCACGTGGCGCCCATGAAGAAGAGGACGTGAGGAAGCGGACATGAAGAAAAGGAGCTGTCATGGCATGGTCGCGTGACGAGATGGCCGCCATCGCCGCCTCCGAACTGAGAGACGGCGCCTATGTCAACCTCGGCATCGGCATCCCCACCCTGGTCGCCAACCACCTCCCCGACGGTGTGAAGGTCACCCTCCAGAGCGAGAACGGCCTGCTGGGCATGGGCCCGTTCCCCTACGAAGGGGACGAGGACGCCGACCTGATCAACGCGGGCAAGCAGACCGTCACCGTGCTGCCCGGCGGCAGCGTCTTCGACTCGGCCGCCTCCTTCGCGATGATCCGCGGCGGACACGTCGACCTCACGATCCTGGGCGCCATGCAGGTGTCGGGCTCCGGAGACCTCGCCAACTGGAGCATCCCGGGATCCGTCGTCAAGGGCATGGGCGGAGCCATGGATCTGGTCGCCGGGGCTCGCCGCGTGGTCGTCCTGACGACGCACCTCGCCAAGGACGGATCCCCCAAGATCGTCCGCGAGTGCACCCTCCCGCTGACCGGTGTCGGCGTCGTCGATCGTGTCGTCACCGACCTCGCCGTCTTCGACGTCGTCGAGGGTGGCCTGCTGCTGGCCCGGACCGCACGCGGGGTGACGGTCGACGACCTCCGCGATGTCACCGAGGCCGAGTTCACCGTCGGCTCCGCGTACGAGGCGGCTGCCTGATGACTCTCGCCAAGACCTTCGGAACCGACATCGTCATCTCCGGTTGGGGTCACACGCGGTTCGGCGCATTGCGTGACCAGTCGCTCGAGGACCTCGTCGTCGCCGTCGCCCGTGACGCGATCGTCTCCGCGGGCATCGACGCCGGAGACGTCGACGAGATCTGGTTCGGCCAGTTCAACTCGGGCCTCTGGCCCCTCGCTTTCGCCTCTTCCCTCGCCCTCCAGATCTCCGACGACCTGTTCGGCGTACCCGCGACCCGGGTCGAGAACGCCTGCGCCTCCGGCTCGGCCGCCGTCCACGGCGGCGTCAGGTCCCTGCTCGCCGGCACCGCTCGGACCGTCCTGGTGATCGGCGCCGAGAAGATGTCCCACGCCCCGGCGGAGCAGGTCGGCGCCGCCCTGCTCGGGGCCGACTACGAACTCGCCGGCCAGGAGTCCCGTACCGGTTTCGCCGGGCTGTTCGCCAACGTCGCCAAGGCCTACCAGCAGCGCTACGGCGCCCTGGACGACGTTCTGGGGCAGATCGCCGCGAAGAACCACCGCAACGGTCTGGCCAATCCGTGGGCTCACCTCCACAAGGAGCTCACCCCCGAGTTCTGCGCCACGACCTCGCCCAAGAACCCCGTCGTCGCCGGTCCGTTGCGGCGCACCGACTGCTCGCCGGTCTCCGACGGCGCCGCCGCCCTCGTCCTGGCGACCGAGCCGAGCGGCAGCGCGGCCCAGAGCCCGGTGCGGCTCATCGGCTTCGGCCAGGCGAACGACTTCCTGCCCGCCGGCAAACGCGACCCGGTCGAGTTCGCCGGCAGCGCCGCCGCCTGGAACCGCGCGAAAGACATGGCCGGCGTGGAACTCGGTGACCTCGACCTGATCGAGCTGCACGACTGCTTCACGATCGCCGAGCTGGTGATGTACGAGGTGCTCGGGATCGCACCGCGTGGGAAGGGCCGTGCCGCTCTCGACGAGGGCACCGTCTTCCGGGGCGGCAGCCTGCCGGTGAACCTCTCCGGCGGGTTGAAGAGCAAGGGCCACCCGGTCGGCGCCACCGGGGTCTCCCAGCATGTGATGGCCGCGATGCAACTGTCCGGCACCGCCGGTGACATGCAGCTGCCGGGCGCCCGTCGCGCCGCCGTGCACAACATGGGCGGGCTCGCGGTGGCCAACTACGTCAGCGTCCTGGAGTCGACCTGAGGCCGTCCCAGGCCCCCACATCTCATGGAGGCATCATGACCACTGTTGACACATCACTCACCGACATGAGCGGACCGGCGTCCACCCGCGACCTCGCGTATCTCTCGGGTTTCGGCAACCAGCACGTCACCGAAGCCGTCCCAGGGGCCCTTCCGCAGGGCCGCAACAGCCCGCAGAAGGCACCGCTGGGCCTCTACGCCGAGCAGCTGAGCGGCACCGCGTTCACGGCACCGCGCCAGGACAACCTGCGTACCTGGGTCTACCGCATCCGGCCCTCCGCCAAGCACTCCCCGTTCCGCCAGGTCGACGCCGGCGGCCTGACCGCGAGCCCGATCGCGAACGCCGCCCCTTCCCCCAATCGCCTGCGCTGGGATCCCTACGAGTTCCCGGCCGAGCCGAAGACGTTCGTCGAGTCGCTGTTCACCCTCGGCGGCAACGGCGATGTGCGCGCGCAGTCGGGCGTCGCCATCCACATGTACGCCGCGGCCCGGTCGATGGACCGCGAGTACTTCGTCAACAGCGACGGCGAGATGCTCATCGTCCCGCAGCAGGGCGGTCTGCGCGTCGCCACGGAACTCGGCGTCCTCGCCGTCTCCCCCGGCGAGATCCTCGTCCTCCCGCGCGGCCTCCGCTTCAAGGTGGAGCTGCCCGACGGTGTGGCTCGTGGGTACGTCCTGGAGAACTACGGCCAGATCTTCAGGCTGCCCGAGCTCGGCCCGATCGGTGCCAACGGCCTGGCCAACCACCGGGACTTCCGGTACCCGACGGCGGCCTTCGAGGACCGGGACGAGGAGGTGCGGGTCTTCAACAAGTACCTCGGCAACCTGTGGGTCGCCGACTACGACCACTCCCCGCTCGACGTCGTCGGCTGGCACGGCAGCCTCGCGCCCTACAAGTACGACCTGAGCAACTTCATGGTGATCGGCACGATCTCGTTCGACCATCCGGACCCGTCGATCTACACCGTGCTGACCTCGCCCAGCGGTATCCCCGGTACGGCGAACGCCGACTTCGCGATCTTCCCGGACCGCTGGCTCGTCGCCGAGAACACCTTCCGTCCGCCGTGGTTCCACCGCAACGTCATGAGCGAGTTCGTGGGGCTCGTGCACGGCACCTACGACGCGAAGGCCGAAGGCTTCCTCCCGGGCGGCGCCAGCCTGCACAACTGCTTCGCCTCGCACGGCCCCGACCGCGAGACCTACGAGACCGCCAGCACGACGGAGCTCGAGCCACGCAAGATCGACAACGGTCTCACGTTCCTGTTCGAGACCCGACTGCCCGTCATCCCGACCGCCGCGGCCCTCACCCTGCCGACGCTTCAGGAGGACTACGACGGGGTCTGGAACGGCATCGAGCGCCACTTCCAGGGCTGACACCGCCGTACGACACGTCTTCCGGCCCACGTCTGCCTGGCGGGCCGGAAGCCCCTCTGCCCCTCTGGGGCCACCCATTCCACGGAACTCGTCCTCGAAAGTTGGCCCATGACATCCGCATCCGCACAGTACGGCGCCGCCTTCACCGAAGGCGTCGCCCAAGCCGACGGCCACACCATCCGGTACTTCCGCGCCGGCGAGGGCGACACCCTCGTCGTCATCCACAGCGCCGCGGGCTTCCGCTTCTCCCCCATGCTGGACCGGCTCGCCGAGACGTACGACGTCATCCTGTTCGCGCTGCCCGGATGGGGCGACGAGCCCGACGACGGCCGCGATCAGACACTCACCGACCTGGCCGTCACCGTCTACCAGGCGACCCAGGACCTCGGGCTGAAGAGCTTCCACCTGCTCGGAAGCGCGCTCGGCGGCGACATCGCCCTGAACGTCGCCCTCGATCACCCGGAACGGGTGGCCTCACTGGTCCTCGAGGCACCCGGCACCTTCCGCGAAGGTGCCGACACCTCACAGGTGGACGTCACCCCCGAGGAAGCCCTGCGCAAGGTTCGCGTTCACCCCGAGCGGCCACCGGTCTTCGAGCCGGGTCCCCCCGAGTCCCAGGCTCGGATGTTCGCGTTGATCTCCAGGCTCGCGCAGGCGGACCCCGACTACTCGCAGAAGATCGCCGATCGCCTGCCTGAGAGTTCCGTTCGCACGCTGGTGGTGTTCGGCGACAAGGACGGTTTCATACCACCCCAGAACGGACGCACTTTCGTCCGCCTCATGCCCGACTGCAGCTTCGTCCTTCTTCACGACGCGGCGCACGACGTGCAGGGCGACCGCGCCGAGGATCTGGCCGCTTTGGTCGCGGACTTCCTCGCTCGCGGATCGGATTTCCAGCTCCCTTCGGACGCCACCCTCGTCACTCTGTGAGATCTCGCGGGAGCGTGGCGACAGCGTCATGAATCTGGGCGGTTGGTTCGGAACCCCGAACCAACCGCCCAGTTCTGTCACCGATCAAGCCGCCCCTTCATGGACGCGCGCGGTCACTTCCCGGGAAGCGCACCCAGTGTCGTTCCGATCCACTGCAGCTCCGGCGGCGCACCGACGAGCTCATGACCGATGTCCGGCAGCAGGCTGCGGCCGGCCACCGCGTGCTGACACCCGGAGAGGGCGTCGCGGACGACACGCTGAAGCGTTCCGGCGCGCAGTGCGGTGCCTCCCGCCTTGTTGAACGCCCACACGGCGACATCGCGGCAGATGTCGTGCATGTGCACGCTGGCGCCGGCGAGCAGAGTGTTCTGCCGACGGCTGAGGGGCTCCCCACGTGCCACCGTGGCGTCGATCTCGGCGAAGACTTCGGCCCCGAGTGCACGAGCGGAGCGGTACGCCAGTTCGAAGTCCGCGTATTCGGTGCGGAAGACCGGGTTGTCCGCGAGCCGGGTCGCCCCGGGCCTGGGCTCACGGCTCGCGTGGGCGGCGATCTCGTCGAGGAGTCGACGGGTGGTGCCGGACGCCCACGCCTGGCGCCCGAGGTGAACCGCTACCAGCAAGCCGGCTGCGGCGAGCCCGGACGTCCCCGGCGGGGGGAACAGCGAGACGGCGTGGTGATCCGGAACGAAGTAGTCGGTGACGGTGAAGTCGACGGAGCCGGTGCCGCGGAGCCCCATCGTGTCCCAGTTGCCCTGGAGGGTGGCCGCCGAGGCCGGTACGAGAAACATGAGCGGAGGACCGGGGACGGGCTGGTCGCCGTCGAAGACCAGGGAGTTGCAGAACACGTAGTCGGCGTTCGGAAGTCCGCTGCAGTACGAGTAGGACGCGGTGAGCCGGTAGCCGCCCTCGACCCGCACGGCGCGTCCGCTGGGGTAGGCGGTCGCGGAACAGTTCGGCGCCCCGTCGGCCAGGAGTGCTTTCGCGGCGGACTTCTCGAAGAGCGCCGCGAGCAGGCCGACGCCCGCGAAGATTCCCCCTGTCCAGCCGATCGGCCCGTCGATGTAGGCGATGCGTTCGAAGACCACGGCTGAGTCGCCAGCTCCCAAGTCCAGGCCGCCCAGGTCCTTGCTGACATACATCCAGCCCATGCCGATGTCTCGCAGCAACTCCATCGTGCGGTCCGTGAGCATGCCCGCTTCATCGCAGGCCGGGCCTTCGACCTGGAGCTCGGCGGCGGCCGCGTCCAGGGCGGCGAGCAGCCGGTCGCGGCCGGCGGCGGAGTCGGTGCCGGTCACGCCGGGCACATCGGAAATGGTGGTCATGGGAACCTCTATCCGGGAGAACTACGCTGTTCGGTGCGAGGGCCGCGGGAACGGTCGAACGGGCAGGCCGTCAACCTCGGCGGGTCCTCGGTGGAGCCATCAGAGATGGCGTTGTTTGTTTCGCAGATGTCCTTCGATGCGCTCTGGACCACGTGCCCGGCGGGCGTCCTGGCCGGAGAATCCCCGGCCAGGCACGAGACCCGCCAGGCCACCTTGGGTACGGAGGACCAAGGCCTGTCAGGGAAGCAGCACCAGCCGCCCCCGCACCCCGCCCTCCGCGAACCGGGCGTGCGCCTTCGCCGCTTCCTCCAGGGCGTAGGTCCCGGCCACGCGAGGGGTCAGCGCCCCCTCGTCCGCAAGCCGGACCAGCTCGGCCAGGCTCGCCCCGTCGGCGTTCACCTCGATGGCACTGGTCCGTACGCCGCGCTCGGCCGCCGGCAGCAGGGGCGGCAGGAGGCCGACATAGGCTCCACCGTCCCGCACCCATGCGAGGGCCCGCTCACCGAGGACCGCCGCGTCGAGGACCGCGTCGAAGCTCTTCGGCTCTCCGCTCGTGGCATGCGCCGCCCCCAGCGACCGTACGAACTCCGCGTCGCCTTCCCGCGCCAGCCCCGTCACCACGATCCCGCGGCGGACGGCGAGCTGCACGGCGTACGCGCCGACCGCACCCGCGGCACCGGTCACCAGGAGCGACTGTCCCTCCGTCAGCTCCAGGAGCTCCAGGGCCTGGAGCGCGGTCAGCGTGTTCAGCGGCAGGGTCGCGGCGTGGGTCGAGTCCAGGGTCTTGGGCGCCCCGGCGACGGAGTCCGCGGGCACGACGACGTATTCGGCGTGCGTGCCCAGCCGCTTGATCAGGCCGAAGAAGAGTGCCACGACCTTGTCGCCGACGTTCCAGTCGCTTCCCTCGCCGACCGCGTCGATGGTCCCGGCGACGTCCCAGCCGAGTCCTATCCGCTGTCCCGCTCCCCCGTAGGCCCCGGACCGCGCCGCGACGTCACACGGGTTCAGCGCGGCTGCCGCCACCTTGATCCGCACCTCTCCCGCCGACGGCTCGGGCACCTCGGTGTCCACGATCTCCACGACTTCGGGTCCGCCGAAGCTGTTCACTACTGCAGCACGCATGGTGTATCTCCCCATTGATTGATCATTTGTCCGAACGAAGGTCGGCGGTGTCCGCCGGGTGCTGCCAGGCCCGGAGTGCGGGCATGACGTGTGCGGCGAACAGGTCCATGGAGTGGTGGACCGTGGCCGTGTCCATGAACACCTGGCGGAAGGAAAGGGCGAGGTTCGTGTTACGCGCCGACCCGACCCGCTTGAGCAGTGACTCCGCGACCTGGTCGGGCGTGCCGACGTGGTACGGGATCGGTGAGTGGGCGGCCCAGTCGCGCAGTCGGTCGGGTGCGGGGACGTCGAGTGTGCCGCCGGTGAATTCGAGCCCGACCCATTCGTGGCCGGCGAGGAAGGTGAGCCAGTGGTGGACTCCGCGGGCGGCCTCGGCCCACGCCCGGTCCTCGTCCTCGGCGACGTGCACCATGGACAGGAGCCCTGATCCGTGGTCGGCGGGGTCGTACCCATGGGCGCGCAGCTCGCTGTCGAACAGGTCCATGAGCTGCGGACCGAACATGGAAGCGCCGGCGACGTTCAGTCCGCGGCGCGCGACACGCTTCACTCCGACGGGACCGCTGGCGGCGACCCAGACCGGCAGCCTCTCCTGCAGCGGCTTGGTGGTCATCCGCACGTCGGGGAAGGTGAAGTACTTGCCCTCATGGCTGAACTCGTCCTCGGTGAAACACTTGAGGATGACGTCCAGCCCCTCGTAGAGGCGGCCGAAGCGTTCGGCGGCGTCGACGTCGTAGGAGCGGAACTCCTCGTAGAACGACCCGGCGCCCACGGTGAGTTCGCATCTGCCCCCGGAGAGGATGTCGAGCACCGCGGCGTCCTCGGCCACCCGGAGCGGGTGGTGGTAGGGCAGTACGGTCACGTAGGTACCGATGCGGATCGTGCTGGTCCGTTGGGCGACCGCGGCCAGCACCGGGAACAGTCCGGGCGTCGCCTGGTCCCAGGCGAAGTGGTGTTCGCCGGCCCAGGCGTGGGTGAATCCGAGCCTCTCGGCGTGGACGACGTCGTCGATGTGGTCCTGGTAGACCTGCCGCAGGCTGCGCTGCTCCTCGGGGTGACGGCGGATGTTGAACAGGAAACCAACGTCCATGGCGGTTCTCCTTCCGGTGCGCGCTCCTCCGTCACGTGTGCGGGTGCTGGTGTGCGTAGTGCTGCCGCAGCAGGTCCTTGCCGTAGTCGCCGCCGTTGGGGGTGCGCACGATGGTGTGCACGTGGTACGGCTCCGGCTCGTCGTTGTCGAGGAAGATGCCGGCGTGGTTGTCGTACTCGATGAGCACGACCGGACTGTGCACCCGGTAGTAGAAGGGCGCGCCGGGTTCCCACGTCCCGATCCACCCCAGGTGGGTGTCGTCGAGGAAGCGCTCGATCTGGTTCCGGCGGTGCGCACGAGGCTGTGGGGGCAGCGCCTCCAGATAGGGGTCCGTGAGCGACAACAGCAGCTCTCGCTGACCCGGCGTCAGCCGGTCGCCCGCCAGCCCCACGTACGGGAGCACGCGGTTGTCCCGGCCCGCTGCCGTGCGGTGGCGGCCGTCGACGATGCCGGACAGTTCGGGGGGAAGGTCCGCGGACAGCATCGAGCCGTACAGCAGGGCCCGGTCGCGCTGTGGCGCGCTCAGGGACTCCATGAACTCCCGGGCCCGCTCGCGTTGGTCGGCGAACACGGCCTCACCGCCGAACTCCACGCCGAGGAAGGTGGGTGTGAGCACCAACTGGCCGCCGATGAAGAGCGCGTGCAGATCGATGTGGTGCCCCGCCAGTTGCCAGCCCCACGGCTGTTCGAGCGACGGCTCGCCGAACAGGGTGAACCGGTAGCAGTACTCGGTGAGTGTGTCCGGGTACCTGCCGACCAGTTCCCCCAGTTCGGCGTTGAGACGCATCGCCTGACGCAGCAGCTCGTAACCTTCGGGGCTGATGGTGGCTTCGATCACCGACAGCGCCGACTCACGCACTGGCCCGGGCAACTCCTGCAACAGCAGGCCGTGTTCGGGGAACGTCAGAAACGCGTTGGACCACAGCCGCCATTCGGTGGCGTCGACCGGCAGCACGCCGAGCGCCTGTTGCGCTGCCGTGAGCCGGCCCAGATAACCCAGCGCCTCGCGCACCGCCCGCTCGGTCGGGGCACCCTCGTCGGCCAGGGTGAAGAGGTCGGTCAGGGGCTGCCCGTCGGTCGTGATCCCCACGAAGGGCTCAGCGGCGGTCTCCGCCACCGGCGGCAGCTCCGCGTCCCCGACGAGCTTCATGATGGCGGCCACACCGGCGTCGTCGGAGAAGTCCACCGCGCCCCGCTTCAATGCCAGTTGCTCCGGGCGCGGTCGGTAACCACCATGCAGATCGGTCATGACCGCCCCGCTCCGATCTGCTCGAAGACGGACTGCGGGCCGGTGGCGTCGTCGCCATTGGCGCTGAAGTCCACACCGCTGTCCCAGGGCTTCACCGGCTCGGGCGCGGGTGAGAGGACCGCCAGGTGCTTCTCTGTCACCGTGCCCGCGTTGTACTGCCGGTGCGGCACGCCGGCGGGCAGCACCACCAGCGTGCGGGGGCCCACGACATGCTTCTCCAGTGCGACCTCGACGGTCAGTTCCCCCTCCAGCACCAGGTAGTACTGGTCGAAGGCGTGGATGTGGGTGCCCGGACCCGCCCCACCCGGGGCGACCTCCATGTAGTTGACGACGGAGTGCCGCGCGCCGGTCGCGGGGCCGGCCAGAGCGACCATCTTGAGACCCGGCATCGGCTCGTCCAGGGTGTCGGGATCGACGCGCTGGGTGTACCCGGGGTGGTCGGTGCGGTGGGAGGCCGGTACGTCGTCGGGAGAGTCCACCATGTACGCCAGCTGGGCCATCGGCCCGGGAGCGGGGATCAGCATCTCGAAGTGGGTCTCGGCGCCCGGCCCGTCGTTCCAGTTGCGGTGTGCCAGCCCCGCGGGGATGAACACGAGGGTGCCGGCGTCGATGTGCTGGACCTCGTGCCCCAGCTGGACGTTCATGGTTCCCTCGACCAGGTAGTACAGCTGATCGACGTGGTGGTAGTGCAGGCCGGGGCCACAACCGCCCTCCTCGATGCGGCTGTTGATCAGGATCGTGCTCTCCAGATGGGAGAGGAACTGGGCGCGGTAGCCGGGGAATCCCGTGTCGATGGCCTGGTCCGGGTCGAAGGGGCGGACGTACTGCATGCGGGTCCGCGGTGTGATGGGCGACATCGGCCTACTCCTCCGTCTTGGTGTTCTCGTGGTGTGCGCGGCTCATCGGGAGAAGGCGGCCACGACGTCTTCGGTGGTGACGATCTCGCCCAGCAGCGTGAAGGTGTCCAGGGCGGCCTGGTGCGCCTCGTCGTTGGTCGTCGAGCACGCGTCGGAGACGATGAGGGTGCGGTAGCCGTGGTTGACCGCCTCGCGGGCGGTGCCCTGGACGGCGTGGTCGGTGGCGACGCCGGAGAAGACGACGGTGTCGATGCCCCTGCCGCGCAGGATCCCGTCGAGGTCGGTGCCGTGGAAGCCGGTGAGGCGGGTATGGGTGATGACCACCTCCCCGATCTCGGGCGTGAGCTCCTCGATGAGTTCGGCGCCACGTGTTCCCTCGACGAGGGCCTTGCGCTCCTCCACCAGGGCCAGCAGAGGGCTGTTGACGATCAGATCGGTGTAGCCGGGGCGGAAGGCCGTCCGGACGTGGATCACGGCGGCACCTGCGGCTCGGGCCGCCTTCCTGAGCCGCGCGTTCTTGGCGATCAGGCCGTGCCGCTCGACGCCCTCGGCGAAGAACGGTCCGAAGACACCCTCGGGTTTCACGATGTCGTACTGCCAGTGGATGTTGATGAGAGCGGTACGGGCGGGATCGAACTCGGTCATGGTGTTCTCCAAACAGGCGGCGCGGGCGGGCATCCGGCGGACCACTACTGAACCGTGCCTCTGATCGGAGCATGGAACATCTCAAGCGTCAATAGAAATGTTTATTTTCAAGACAGACATGTCTATGTTACGTTCGGCTTGGCTTCCCAAGGGCGTCGCCGGACGGTTCGCGCATGGCCGCGGTCCAGGTGGTCCGGTCGGCGAGAGCCGATCCGAGGAGGTTGTACAGCGTGGTGATGACCCCCGACGCCATCCCCGATGGAATTCGTCGCCCGTCACCGGGCCGACCTCGGCCTGAGTCAGCCGGGCATCGCCCGCGCCGCCGAACGCGTCCGGTGGTGATGCCCGACCCGCAGGTGCGCTGCTGAGTGATCCGTCGTACAACCAGCCCTACCTGGGAGCTGTTCGCCGCTGAGGTGCTGCCTGCCGTGCGCACTCTCTGCGACGACGTGGCCCCCGCCTGACCGAAAAGGACTGCAACGATGGCATGGACATCATCACCGGCCTCCGAGAGCCGCTCTTCCGGGAGCGAAGCACCCCTGGAAGCCGCCCGTTTCCGCGACGTCCTCTCCGCGGTGCCCACCAGCGTTGTGGTGGTGACCGCCTTGGACCGCGGCGAGCCGGTCGGGCTGGCCGTCGGCACCTTCCTCTCGGTGTCGCTGGATCCACCCCTGGTCGGCTTTCTGCCCGCGGCGACGTCGAGCAGCTTCCGACGTATACGACAGGCCGGCGCCTTCTGCGCGAACGTGCTGACCGTGAACCAGCAACACGTTTCCCAGGCGTTCGCCACGAGTGGCGCCGACAAGTTCGCCGGCCTGTCCTGGCGTCCGGCACCGGCCACCGGCTCCCCGGTGCTGGAGGGAGTGGCGGCGTGGATCGACTGCCGGATCACGACGCTGCACGAGGCCGGGGACCACTTCATCGTTCTCGGTGAGGTCGCCGACCTCGACGCGGTACCGGGAGAGAGACCGCTGGTGTTCCACCGTCGCCGTTACATGGGCGCCGCCTGACCGCCCGTGGCTTGAACGCCGTGAACCTCACCGGGCGTTCGGCCCGTCGCTCGCGGCGGCCGGCGCGTCATGGCTCACAGGGCAAGGAGAACCGCAGATGTTCGTCCGTATCGCCGATGCCCCCGACCGGCCGGTCTCGCTGGTGGACTCCGACGGCTTCGGCCGGTTGCACGTCGATGTCGTCGGCCTCGATGCGACGCGGTCGCGCGCCGCGGTCGAGGACGGGCTCGGGCGGACATTGACGCGGATCACATCCGCGCGCATTGCAAGAGCGCCTGATCAGGCCGCGACTCGGCGTGACTCGTCCCGCTCGCTTCCGGCCAGGAATCCATGAGGAGAAGCACCGATGAAACTGCTCACGTACCGCATCGGCGACAAGGTGTCGTTCGGCGTCCTGGCGGCCGGCGGCGTCATCGACGGCGCCGAGGCACTCGGCGGAGAGGCCACCTCGATCCGGGAGCTCCTGGAACGCGATCTCACGGGCCGCCTCAGGCAACTCAGCGCCGGCCGCGAGGCCACCCACTCGCTGGCCGAGATCGAGTACCTTCCGCCGGTCCCGGACCCGGCGAAGATCCTGTGTGTGGGCGTCAACTACGTCGACCACCGGGAGGAGACCGGGCACGTCGACAAGCCCGAACACCCGACCATCTTCAGCCGGTTCGCCGACACCCAGGTCGGTCACGAACAGCCCGTCGTGCATCCGCCGAACACCAGGCAGCTGGACTACGAAGGAGAGGTCGCGATCGTCATCGGCCGTCATGTGTCGGTGATCGAGACGGACGCCGACGCACGGGCGGCGATCGCGGGTCTGTCCTGCTACAACGACCTGAGCGTCCGGGACTGGCAGCTGCACAACAGCCAGTGGCTGCCCGGCAAGAACTTCCGCGGCGTCGGTTCCTTCGGTCCGTGGCTGGTCACGCTGGACGAGTTCGACGACCTCGGATCGGTACGGCTGACCACACGGGTCAACGGCGAGCTGCGGCAGGACGCCACACTGGACCGACTCGTCTTCGATTTCACGGCCATTCTGGGGTACGTCACGGGGTTCACCACCCTGGCCCCCGGCGACGTGATCGCCACCGGGACACCCGGCGGTATCGGACTGACCGCGAAGCCGCCGCGCCTCCTCGTCCCCGGCGACGTGACCGAGATCGAGGTATCGGGCGTCGGGGTTCTCCGGAACGACGTCGTGGCGGCGCCGGAGGACCGGCGGTGAACGGGCGTCCCTGGCTGGACACGTATCCCGGTGATCTCCCGAGACAGATCGCCCCCGAGTCCGAGTCGATGCTCGAACTGTTCGCGACCACGGTCTCCGAGTTCCCCGACAGAACCGCGATCGCCTATTTCGACGGTGCCCTGTCCTTCCGAGACCTCGACCAGCGCTCGGACGCGCTGGCGGTCGCCCTGACGGAGGGCGGCTTCGCCGCCGGCGACCGGCTCGCGCTCTACACCCAGAACAACCCGGCGTTCGCGGTCGGCCTCCTCGCGGCCTGGAAGGCCGGTGGCATCGCGGTTCTCGTCAACCCCATGAACAAGGCGCGCGAACTGTCCCACCTGCTCAGGGACTCGGGCGCGACGGCCCTGCTGAGCCTGGACGATCTGTACGTGTCGGTTGCCCGTGAGGTGCTCGAAGGCGGGCAGACCGAGGTGCGGCAGGTCTTCGTGGCCTCCGTACGCGACGACCAGGAGCGCGACGACGAACGCGTCATCCCCGTCACGGAGCAACCCGTGGTCTCCGGGGCCCTACGGCTGACGGACGTGTACTCCCGATACGGTGACCGCGCGCCGGCACCGGTCAGCGCGAACGCCGAAGATACGGCGGTCCTGACCTACACCTCCGGCACCACCGGCGTGCCGAAGGCGGCGATCAACACCCATGGCGGCCTGGCGTTCAACAGCCACACCTACCGCGAGTGGATGAAACTGAACCAGGACGACGTCCTTCTCGGTGTCGCTCCGCTGTTTCACATCACCGGGCTCGTCGCGCACGTCTGCGTCTGTCTGGTGATCGGCTCCAAGCTCGTGCTCGCTCACCGTTTCGAGGGCAGCGTCATCCTGGACGCGATCCGCGAGCACCGGCCGACGTTCACCGTCGGCGCCATCACAGTCTTCAACCATCTCTCCGGGCTTCCCGGGGCGACCAGGGACGACTTCGCGTCTCTGCGGGCGGTCTACTCCGGCGGCGCCCCGATCGCGCCTCGGCTGCGCGACAAGATCCTGGCCCGCACCGGAATGAACATCCACAACATCTACGGGATGACCGAGACCACCTCGCCGACACACGCCGTACCGCTGGGTCTGGACGCACCCGTCGACCCCGAGACGGGCGCCCTGTCGGTCGGCCTCCCCGTCTTCAACACGTCCGTGCGTGTCATCGACGACAACGGAACGCCACTGCTGCCGGGCGAGACCGGCGAGCTCGTCGTCTCCGGTCCGCAGGTCACTCCCGGCTACTGGAACAAGCCGGCAGAGACCGCGGAGAAGATCGTCGACGGCGAGCTGCACACCGGCGACATAGGCATGATGGACGAAGACGGTTGGTTCTACCTGGTCGGACGGAAGAGCGACATGATCATCGCTTCCGGCTACAAGGTGTGGCCCCGGGAGGTGGAGGACGTCCTCCTCGGCCACCCCGCCGTCCGCGAGGCCGCGGTGATCGGCGTCGCCCACGAGTACCGGGGGCAGACGGTCAAGGCGTTCGTGTCCCTCCAGCCCGGCCGGGCGACCACTCCGGACGCCCTCGTCATGTTCTGCAAGCAGCGGATGGCGGCGTACAAGTACCCCCGGGCCATCGAGATCGTCGACGAACTGCCCAGGAACCCGGCCGGCAAGATCCTGCGCCGCGAACTGCGGTGAGGATCGAGAAGCGACGCGCAAGGTGAACCACACGAACCACAAGCAGTCCCCGTCCCAGGAGAGAACTCGCGATGAACCTGTCGTTCGACTTCACCGGCCAGACCGTGATCGTGACCGGCGGTGCCCGAGGTATCGGTCTCGAACTCGGCCGATTCTTCGCGGGCTCCGGTGCCGACGTCTTCCTCATCGACTACGACCGCGAAGAAGTCCGCAAGGCCGCGGCCGAGGTCGGAGCACGAGCCGTCCCCGGTGACGTCAGCAGCACCGAGGACATCGAGCAGGCCGTCGAACAGGTCATCGCCGAGACCGGCCGGATCGACGTCATCGTCAACAACGCCGGAATCCTGCGCGACAAGGTCCTGTGGAAGCTCACGGACGACGACTGGGAGAGCGTCCTGGCCATCCATGCCGGCGGCACCTTCCGGCTGACCCGCGCCTGCGTTCCGCACTTCCGCACCCGGGGTTACGGCCGCGTCGTCAACGTCACCTCGTACACGGGTCTGCACGGCAACACCGGTCAGGCGAACTACGCCACCGCCAAGGCGGGCATCATCGGGTTCACCAGGACCGCGGCCAAGGAACTGGCCCGGTTCGGAGTCACCGTCAACGCCATCTCGCCCAACGCCGAGACCCGGATGGTCGCTTCCATCCCGGAGGACAAGAAGGCCGAACTGGCCTCTGGCATCCCGCTGGGCAGGTTCGGCGACGCCTCCGAGATGTGCGCCGCGGTGGGCTTCCTCGCCTCCCACGAAGCGGGATACGTCACCGGCGTGGTGCTGCCTGTCGACGGCGGGATCTCGATCTGATCAGGAGGCACGTTCGATGTGCAGGGGAACCGACCGGATGGACTGTGCACCCTGAAGAATCCGGTTGACCTCCGCCCCGCCGACGTGGATCACTTTGAGGACCGCCTCCCGGGCACGTTTCTCATCACGGGCCGCAGCGGCTTCCAAAAAGACGTTGCGCCAGCGGACGTAAGCGGAGTCCAGGAAATTATCCTGCAGCAGTCCGAAATTGAGAACCCGCTCCACATGTGTCGCCAAAGGAAGCGCCATTTCCGTCATCATCGGATTTCCGCAGATGTGGGCGAGGTAACGGATCGGGGCCGCTTTCAAGTCAGGCATGGTTTCGGACGGGGGCCGGCCCGGCGCCCACGCCGTCACCAATTGCCCCAGCGTGGCGATCTGCTCATCGGTGGCATTGCGGACGACCAACGTCACCAGCCCCGGGGCGGTCAACTCGAAGGCTTCGAGGATGTCGTGGACGCTCTGCAGCGTAACCGGAGCCACCTGCCAGCCCTTGCGCTTCACCGGGCGGGCAAACCCGGCCGCCTCCAGGCGCTGCAGCGCCTGCATCGTCGGCGTCCGGCCCAGGCCGAGCGACTCCGAGAGCTCGGACGCCTTGATCCATGCACCCGGTACCAGTTCGCAGCTCACCACGGCCTCGAGGAGCGTCTCATAGGCCTTGTCACTCATCGGCCGCGCCTTGCCCTGGCTTCCGTTCCCCTCCGTCATGGTCCTATTGTAAACGAGGATCGACGCCTACCAAACGGACCCTGCAGCCTCCTTTTTTTCGGCACCGCAATCAGTTCCAAATCCTCGACTTATTTCCACCGGCCGCACTTAATCCAACTGCGCTTCTCCAGGTGGCATTCCCGTCACTTCCGGCATATCGGCGGTAGGCCGCCTGCCGGTCAGGGCCCGGCCGACGACCAGAGTGTGGATCTCGCTCGTGCCCTCGTAAGTGAGCACCGACTCCAGGTTGTTGGCGTGGCGCAGCGGCGAGTACTCCAGAGGGATGCCGTTGGCGCCGAGGACGGCGCCGCTTCGCACACACCCGCCACCGGGGAGGCATGACCTGGCGGATGCGTGGCTGCGCGCCCGGGCCGTGGGTCAGGTCGTGGCAGCGGGACCGGGCGGAAGGTGGACCGTCATGATCAGGTGGCAGGTCTCGGTGCCGGAGCCGCGATAGGTGTGAGCGGTGTCGCCGTCGAACGTGGCGGTCTGTCCGGCTTCCACGGTGTGTTCGGTGCCGCCGACGACCAAGATCATCTGGCCGGAGATGACACTGACGGTTTCCACGACGCCGGCCTGGTGGGGGTGGCTGGGATATTCCTCGTCCGGTTCCAGGTGCCAGCGCCAGACCTCGACAGGAGCCGGGCCCGAGGTCGTCAGCATGAGCCGGGCCTCGCTGCCTCGGTCGCCGGTCCACAGCGGTGCCACGGCGTCGGCGGCCACGACACGGACGCGGCCTTCGGGCGGTCCCTGCATCAGGTCGGACACCGAGATGCCGAGGGTGTCGGCCAGCCGGACCAGGGTGGCCAGGTTGGGATTCCCCTGGGCTTTCTCGAGTCCCACCAGGGCACCCTTGCTGACCTGAGCGCGCCGGCTGAGTTCCTCAAGGGACAGACCCGCCCTGGTGCGGGCCGCCCGGACGTTGTGCGCGACCGTCCGCAGGGCTGCGGCTGTCTCCACCATCTGATCTCCATCCTCGCCATCGACCACTGCAATGCACCGTGCGGTCGTTCAATTGACACGGACCGGTCGTTGCATTGTACTCTTCGGTCGTTCAGATGACAGTAAGGGATGTGCTGTGATCGCTCTGCCGCTGGCCCTGGGCAGCTCACTCGCCTATGGATGCGCCGACTTTCTCGGCGGCCTCGGCGCCCGAAAGGCGCGGTCGAACTGTTGCCGTGGCCGGTGCTCGGCGCCTCGTTCAGCGCCGACGCCCCTGGCTGGGGTGCCGCGTCCGGGGTCGCCTCCGCCGCCGCGTTCACCCTGCTCTACCGCACGCCGGCGATCGGTCCGATGAACGTGCTGTCGCCCGTGACCGCGCGACGACGGCGAGGTCGCCGCTGGGGGCGGCGAGCGTCCGCGTCTGGAGGTCACCGACGTCCTGGCCGAGTTCAAGTACGACGACCACAAGCCCGTCGAGTACCGCACCGCTGTCGCCGACCGTCTCACCGTACGCGGCCAGGGTCTCGACGTGCCCACCGCACGGCAGCAGCGCCGCCGGGACCGCATCGGTCCCTGGAAGGCCTGACCCCGCCTCGACCGCCCACACCCGGACCTAGGAAACGGAAACCCCGCTCATGCCCGCCTTCCGCATCGCCCCCGCCGTCGCGGATGCCTTCCCCGACACGCTCATCGCTCTGGTCACCGCCACCGGCCTGCGCGGCCGTGAACCCTGGCCGCACACCACAGCCGCTCTGGAGGACCTGGAGCAGCAGCTCGCCGAGGGCACCTGGCAGCCTGCCGACGAGACCGACCCCCGGATCGAGGCGTGGCACACCGCCTACCGCTCCTTCGGCACCAACCCCCGCCGCATCCGCCCCAGCGTCGACGCGCTCGGCCGCCGCCTGGCCAAGAAGGGCAGCCTGCCGCGCATCAACCCGGCCGTCGACTCCTACAACGCCGTCTCCGTCCGTCACGGCCTGCCCGCCGGCGCCTTCGACCTCGACCACGTCACCGGCGACGTCGACATCCGGTACGCGGACGGCACCGAGTCCTTCACCCCGCTCGGCGAACCCGGCACTGTCGAGCAGCCCAAACCAGGCGAGATCATCTACGCAGACGCCGGCATTGTCCTGACCCGTCACTGGAACCACCGCGACGCCCACCAGACCCGCGTCACCGAGGACTCCACCCACGTCGCCCTCGTCCTCGAAACCCTCCATGCCACCCGCGACGGCGGCCTCCTCAAGGCCGCGGCGGAAGAACTGCAAGGCCTGCTCGCCCCGCACACCACACAGACCGCCGTCCACTACCTCAGCCCGGCCGGACCTCAGGCCACCTGGGGATCACCCGTGATCTAGATGACGCGGATGGAAGAGACCCGGCCGCGGGCTCCCATGGCGACGGGGAGTCCGCGGCCGGGCGGGTCAGCCGGTCTCCAGCGTGGATAGACGTCGACGGAGTGGAGCCAGGATCATCCTGGCTCCACTCCGTGGTGCGGGTGGGTCACTGGAACTGTGCGAAGAACCTCCAGATCTCTGCCTTGGTCCAGGTGGTGACGCCGCTCTCGCCGGAGGAGCCGTCGACCGGACCGGGTATGTGGCCTCCGTCGAACGCGGCCCACTGGACCGGGTATCCGGCACGGCAGCCCGAGTAGGTGGTGGTGATGTGCGTTCGGCTGCCCGGCGCGGGCTCGCGCGGGCTCTGGGCGGCGCAGCCGTTGTTGCTGACGAATTTGTCGCGCAGGGACCGTCCTTGCCCGATGTTGAGGACGTTGTCGCTGATGCCGTGGATTCCGAAGTAGGCGATGGGCTGGGTGCCGCCGCTGCACCCGCTGATCTGGGCGCCGGATATGACCGCGACCGCCCTGAAGACGTTCGCCCGGCTGCATGCGAGCGCGTAGCTCATACCGCCGCCCCAGCTGAATCCCGTGGCGAAACGCTGTGCCGGGTTGACACAGAGGCCGCCCTCGATGCGCCGGATCATGTCGTCGACGAAGGTGACGTCCTCACCGCCCGCATTGGCCCAGCCGTTGCCGAGGCCCTGGGGGGCGACCAGGATGGCGCTGTTGTTCGACTGTTCTTGCTGGCCGTAGTAGGACCATGCGTTCCCGCTCGTGCCGCCCGAGGCGACGTCGCCGGCGGTTCCGCCCCGCCAGTGGAACGCGAAGATCAGCCGGTAGCGGTGGCTGTTGTCGTAGTTGGCGGGAACCCTGAGGATGAAGCTGCGGCTCTTGCCACCGCTCTGAATCGTGTGCGTACCGCTCGTCAGAGTCGGCGCGCTGCCGCATCCGCCACCGCCACCGCCACCGGTCGACAGCTTGATCATCTGCCATTGCTGGTTGGCGCCGCCCCAGTCGGCGTACTGGACGACGTTGCCTCCGTCGGCGGTGGAGGCGCCCTGCACCTCCACCGCCTTGCCGCTGGTGCGGTTGATCAGCCGGACGTGGCCCGCGTCGGAGTCGGCCAGGCGGAACTGCTGGTTGGCCCCGTTGTGGTCGGCCCACTGCTGGATCGCGGCACCGTCCGCGGAAGACGCGCCGGCCACGTCGAGGACCTTGCTCGAATGCCGGGCCTTGAGGCGGTAGAAGCCGTCGCCGGAGGCCACGAACTGCCACTGCTGGTTGGCTCCGTCGCTGCGCGTCCACTGGCTGACCCGCGCGCCGTCGGCGGTGGAGGAGCCAGAGACGTCCAGCGCCTTGCCGCTGTTGCGGTTGACCAGGACGTACCAGGCATTGGTGTCCACCGTCGCCGCCTCGGCGGGCGCCGGACGCACCACGGCGAGCACGCCGATCGCGAGGGTCGCCGCCACCAGGGCGGCGACCCGGGACCACCATCGATGTCTTGGTGGAGGGACGAGGGAAGCCGGACCGTAGGCCGTCATCGATTCACCCTTTCGTTGGTGGCGGGCTTATCAGGTGCGGGTCCAGCGTTGGTTGCTGCCGTTCGAGCAGGAGTAGAGCTGGATCAGGGTGCCGTTGGCGGTGCCGCCCGAGGCGGCCTCGAGGCAGAGGCCGGACTGGACGCCGACGATGGTTCCGTCGGAGTTGAGGCGCCATTTCTGGTTGTCGCCGCCCCAGCAGCTGTAGATCTGGACTCTGGCGCCGTTGCCGGTGCCGCCGGCGTCCAGGCACTTGTTGCCGTAGACCCTGAGCTCACCGGCGGCGGTGGACGTCCACTGCTGGTTGGTGCCGTTGTGGCAGTCCCACAGCTGGAGCTGGGTGCCGTCGGTGGTACTTGCGCCGGGCACGTCCAGGCAGCGGCCCGACCCGACGCCCTTGATCGTTCCGGAACCCGGAGAGGGCGTGGTGGAGCCGCCGTTGAGTGCGTTGAGGACGGCGGTGTACGCGGGCTTCTTGCTGCCGTCGCCGTTGAACAGCAGCGGCGTGTGCTGCGGTCGCCAGGAGTCGGTGTCGCGCACACCCCAGACGGTGATGCCGAGGCAGCGCGGGACGGCCAGGCAGTCGTTGGTCACGTTGGCGTAGGTCGTGGCCGAAGCGCCCTGGATGTCGAGTTCGGTGATGGCCACGTCGACACCGAGGGCGGCGAAGCTCTGCAGGGTGGTGCGGAAGTTGCTGTTGTAGGGGCTGTCGTTGTTGAAGTGCGACTGGAAGCCGACACAGTCGATCGGTACGCCACGCTGCTTGAAGTCTCGGACCATGGCGTACATGGCCTGGGTCTTGGCCCAGGTCCAGTTCTCGACGTTGTAGTCGTTGTAGCAGAGCTTGGCGGCCGGGTCCGCGGCGCGCGCGGTGCGGAAGGCGACCTCGATCCAGTCGTTGCCGGTGCGCTGCAGGTTGGAGTCGCGCCGGGCCCCCGAACTGCCGTCGGCGAAGGCCTCGTTCACGACGTCCCACTGGACGATCTTGCCCTTGTAGTGGGCCATCACGCCCTTGATGTGGTCGATCATCGCCTGGCGCAGCGTGCTGCCGCTGAGGGCCTGCATCCAGCCGGGCTGCTGGGAGTGCCAGGCCAGGGTGTGGCCGCGCACCTGCTTGCCGTTCTGCACCGCCCAGTTGTAGACGCGGTCACCGGCGGCGAAGTTGAACTGGCCCCGCTGTGGTTCGGTGGCGTCGATCTTCATCTCGTTCTCGGCCGTCACCGAGTTGAACTCTCGGCGCGCGATCGTCGTGTACGCCGAGTCGCCCAGCCTGCCCGAGGCTATGGCGGTGCCGAAATAGCGGCCGCTCTGCGCCGCCGCGGCGCCGAGCGTGCTCTCGGCGGCGTGTGCGGTCGGCGGCGCGACGAGTGCGGCGACCGCGCCGAGCACACCGACGACCAGCGCCAGCAGCAGGTCGCGGATCCTCCGGCGGACAACGGGTCTGGGAAGGACGTACAAACCCATGACTGTGCCTCCAAGGTAGACATCACGGAATGACTGGAGCGCAGGGGAAAGGGTCGTCCGCTCCCACTTGGCAGACGGACGGGGCGGCACGGAACCCGGGCGGCACCGAATCACCGGACACCGCGGTCATGGGTTCGGGACGATCTCGACCGGCCCGGACAGCACCCGGGTCGGCCGCCGGTGACGTACGGCCGACGGCAGCGGTGTTTCGACACAGGCACGGGTAACTCCATCGCGGCTCAGCCGGGGGACCGTCACGCGGCGTCGCATACCTCTCCAACTGCACGAAGAGCCAGGATGCTGGTGCGAACCTCACCGGAACGAAACGGGGTCGCGCAGGTGCTTCGGCGCGCGGATCTGCTGCAGCCGTACGTGGATCCGCCGTGCAGCACCTTTACCCAGGGCCGGCACAGTTCGGAATTTCGAACCGTGACCGGTCACCCCGTGAGGGAGGTTGAAGGATTGACGGTGAATCGTCAATACTCAGCGCAGAGAAAGTTTCGTTCTTCCCGCGAAAATTTCGGAACCCGGCCGAACCGCGAACCCTCCGGCGCCGCCGTCGACGGATGCCGTAGGCCCCGGGCCGGGAACAGGACGAGCGCGCGGACGCTGTTCACTCAACTTCCCACCCCGCAGACCCTTGGGGCGGCGAGACATATCGCGAACTTTGGGAGCACTTCCGGTCCGCGCGACAGCTCGCCAAGCCCGAAAACGGAGGGACGGTTTGTGGACAGATCAGCGACAGACCTTGACCAGAGGGCCCCACATTCCTAGCTTGTGGCGTCAAGGTTCGGGAAGCCCTTCGAATGTTTCGAAATTCTCCCTGCACCCAGCACGGCCGCTCCGCTATTCATCGGCGTCACCTCACCCCGCCCCCAAGGAGGCCCTCTGATGCGGTTTCGCCACCCGTCCCTGCTGCGTCCAAGACGCTTACTCGCCGTTCTTTCGCCCCTGCTGCTCGTGGCCACCTTCTTCGGTGCCCAGCCCGCCAGCGCGGCGACCGTAGACCCCAACGCCTCGTATGTGCTGGTCAACCGCAACAGCGGCAAAGCCCTGGACGTCTACAACATGGCGACCACCGACGGCGCCCGCATCACCCAGTGGGCCAGGAACGATCAGAACCAGCAGCAGTGGCAGTTCGTCGATTCCGGGGGCGGCTACTACCGCATCAAGTCCCGGCACTCGGGCAAGGTGCTGGACGTTCACAACTGGTCCACCGCGAACGGCGGCTCGATCGTCCAGTGGACCGACCTGAACAGCACCAACCAGCAGTGGCGGCTGGCCGACAGCTCGGACGGCTACGTGCGGCTCATCTCGCGCCACAGCAACAAGGCCCTCGAAGTACAGGGCGCCTCCACCGCCGACAACGCGAACATCGTCCAGTACGACGACTGGGGCGGCAGCAACCAGCAGTGGCAGCTCGTCAAGGTCGGTGCCGACAACCCCGGCCCGGGTTGCAATCTCCCGTCGACCTACCGCTGGACGTCGACGGGCGCGCTGGCGCAGCCCAAGTCGGGGTGGGCCTCGCTCAAGGACTTCACCGTCGCCCCCTACAACGGCAAGCAGCTCGTCTATGCGACGACACACGGCGCCGCGGGAACGGGAAGGGCCTGGGGCTCGATGAACTTCACCCCGTTCACCAACTGGTCGGAGATGGCCTCGGCCAGCCAGAACACGATGTCGTCCGGCACCGTCGCCCCCTCGCTCTTCTACTTCGCACCGAAGAACATCTGGGTGCTCACCTACCAGTGGGGCGCGGCCGCCTTCAACTACCGGACGTCGGCCGATCCGACCAACCCGAACGGCTGGTCAGCACCGCAGCCGCTGTTCACCGGCAGCATCTCCGACTCCGGAACCGGCCCCATCGACCAGACGATCATCGGTGACGGGACGAACATGTACCTGTTCTTCGCCGGTGACAACGGCAAGATCTACCGGGCCAGCATGCCCATCGGGAACTTCCCGGGCAGCTTCGGCTCCTCGTACACAACGATCATGAGCGACACGGTGAAGAACCTGTTCGAGGCGCCGCAGGTCTACAAGGTCAAGGACCGCAACCAGTACCTGATGATCGTCGAGGCTCGGGGTGCGGACGAGAAGCGCTACTTCCGCTCGTTCACCGCGACCAGCCTGAACGGCTCCTGGACACCCCAGGCCGCGACCGAGAGCAACCCGTTCGCCGGCAAGGCCAACAGCGGCGCGACTTGGACCAATGACATCAGCCACGGCGAACTGCTCCGCACCAGCGCCGACCAGACCATGACCATCGACCCCTGCAACCTGCAGTTGCTCTACCAGGGGCGCAGCCCCAGCTCCGACGGCGTCGACTACGGCCTCCTCCCCTACCGCCCCGGCCTGCTGACCCTGCAGCGCTGACGGCATGACACGGATCCGACTCCGATAAGGGAGCCGACCCGGGCGGGCTCATGGCTGAGGGCCGAGCCCGCCCGGGTCGGGCGACGACGTCATCCCTCCGAGTCACCCGTCGGTCCAGGACGCGTGACGCCGCATCGGTTCGCGAGCTCTTCCGCGCTGATGCCGTACGTCTCCCTGATCCGTACGCCATCAGGACCGACGTCGAAGACGCCGTGGTCGGTGTAGACGCGGCTGACGCAGCCCACGCCGGTGAGCGGGTAGGTGCACCGCGGCACGAGCTTCGGCGCGCCGGAGCGGGTGAAGAGGGTCATCATCACGTAGACGTCCTTGGCGCCGATGGCAAGGTCCATGGCTCCGCCGACCGCTGGGATGTCGTCGGGTCCGCCGGTGGTCCAGTTGGCGAGGTCGCCGTTGAAGGCGACCTGGTAGGCGCCGAGGACGCAGACGTCGAGGTGTCCACCGCGCATCATGGCGAAGGAGTCGGCGTGGTGGAAGTACGCCGCTCCCGGCAGCTCGGTCACCGGGACCTTGCCGGCGTTGGTCAGGTCGGGGTCGATCGCGTCGCCTACGGCCCTGGGGCCCATGTTGAGCATGCCGTTCTCGGTGTGCAGGACGACCCCGGAGTCGGCCGGCAGCTGGTCGGCGATCTTGGTGGGCTGTCCGATGCCGAGGTTGACGAAGGCGCCGGCCGGGATGTCGCGTGCGATGACGGCGGCCAGTTCATCCATCGAGAGCCGGTGGTCCGCGACCGTCGGCACCCCGGAGTAGGTGGTGGTCATCGTGCCCCCTGCACGGTGTAATGGCGGGCCGTCACCTGGACGACGCGGTCGACGTAGATGGACGGGGTGACGACGGCCTCGGGGTCGAGCTTCCCGATCTCGACGATCTCGTCGACCTGGACGATGGTCGTCGTGGCGGCCGTGGCCATGACCGGTCCGAAGTTGCGGGCGGTCTTGCGGTAGACGAGGTTGCCCATCGCATCGGCGACATGCGCGCTGATCAGCGCGTAGTCGCCCTTGATGGGGTACTCCAGCAGGTACTTCCGGCCGTCGATCTCGCGTTCCTCCTTGCCCTCGGCCAGCGGTGTGCCGACCGCGGTCGGGCAGTAGAAGGCGCCGATGCCGGCACCGGCCGCGCGCATCCGCTCGGCGAGGTTGCCCTGCGGCACCACCTCGAGTTCGATCTTCCCCGCGCGGTAGAGGCCGTCGAAGACCCAGGAGTCGGCCTGGCGCGGAAAGGAGCAGACCACCTTGCGTACGCGTCCGGCGGCCAGCAGCGCGGCCAGCCCGACATCGCCGTTGCCGGCGTTGTTGGACACGATCGTGAGGTCCTTCGCGCCCTGCCGGATGAGCGCGTCGATCAGGTCGAACGGCATCCCGGCCAGGCCGAATCCGCCGACGAGGACGGTGGATCCGTCCTCGATCCCGGCGACCGCGGCGTCGGTGCTCTCGAGAATCTCCGTCCGGCTCACCGGGCCACCCCCGTCACATCGCAGTTCTCCAGTACGACGGCCAGCCCCTGGCCGACCCCGATGCAGATCGCGGCGACGCCGTAGCGCTGCCTCGTCTCGCGCAGCACCTTGGCCAGGGTGGCGAGGATGCGGCCGCCCGAGGCGCCCAGCGGGTGTCCGATCGCGATGGCGCCGCCCTTCTGATTGACGAGGGCGGGGTCGATCTTCCACGTGTCGAGGCAGACGAGCGACTGCACCGCGAAGGCCTCGTTGAGCTCGACCGCGCCCACCTGGTCCCAGCCGATCCCGGCCCGGGCCAGCGCACGGTTGGCCGCCTCGACCGGGGCGTAGCCGAAGGCCTGCGGTTCCAGAGCCATGACCCCTCGGCCGGCGATGCGGGCGATCGGGTCGGCCCCGATCGTGGCCGCTGCCGTCTCGCTGCCCAACAGCACCGCGGAGGCACCGTCGTTGAGCGGGCTGGCGTTGCCCGCGGTGATGGTGCCGCCTTGCTGCGGGGTGCGGAAGACGGGCTTGAGCCCCGCCAGCACCTGCGGTGTGGATCCGGCGCGGATGCCCTCGTCGCGGGTCAGGTCGACCCCTTCGACCGGCACGACCAAGTCGTCGTAGAAGCCCGACTCCCAGGCGGCGTGGGCGAGTCGGTGGGAGCGGGCGGCGAACTCGTCCTGCCGCTCACGGGAGATCCCGAAGCGCTCACCGAGCTGCTCGTTGGCCTCGCCGAGGCTGACCGTCCACTCCTTCGGCATCCGCGGGTTGACCAGCCGCCAGCCGAGCGTGGTCGACACCGCGGTGACGTCTCCGGCCGGGAACGGCTTCGCCGACTTGGGCAGCACCCACGGCGCCCGGGTCATCGACTCCACACCACCGGTCAGCACCACCTCGGCGTCGCCGGACTCGATCGCCCGGCTGGCGATCATCGCCGCGTCGAGGCTCGACCCGCACAGCCGGTTGACCGTGGCGCCGGGCACGCTCACCGGGAGCCCGGCGAGCAGCGCCGCCATACGGCCGACGTTGCGGTTCTCCTCCCCCGCGCCGTTTGCGTTGCCCCACACCACGTCGTCGATCGCGGCGTGGTCGAGATGCGGCACCGTGGCCAGCGTCGAGGTGATCGCGGCGGCGGCGAGGTCGTCGGGGCGGACGCCGGCCAGCGCGCCGTTGAAGCGGCCGAACGGCGTCCGTGTCGCGGCGTAGAGGAAAGCGCTCATGGCAGCGACGCTAACCCCCGGACTCGATATTCTGAAGTACACATATCCGAGTCGATTGATATGGTTGACATATGGATCTGCGTCATCTCCGGTACTTCGTCGCGGTGGCCGAGGAGCGCCACTTCGGTCGGGCCGCGGAGCGGCTCCACATGGCGCAGCCGCCGCTCTCCCAGCAGATCCGCCAGCTCGAGGCCGAGCTCGGCGTCGGACTGCTGAACCGCACCACGCGCCGCGTCGACCTCACCGAGGCCGGCCGTGCTTACCTGAAGCGGGCACGCGCGATCCTCGAGGACGTCGACGAGGCTGCCCACCACGCACGGCTCGTCGCCGCCGGCTCGGTGGGCCACCTGGCGATCGGGTGCGTGGGCTCGGCGACGTACAGCCTCCTGCCCGCGCTCTCGCGCCGGCTCTCGGAGGAGCTTCCCGGCGTCGACTTCGCCTTCCGCGGTGAAATGCTGGCGCCCGACCAGGTCGAGGCGTTGCGCGGCGGCGCGATCGACGTCGCGCTGCTGCGGCCTCCGGCGGCCGACCTCTCCCTCACCGTGCACACCCTGCGCCGGGACCGGCTGGTCGTCGCCGTCCCGGTCGACCACCCCCTCGCCCGCCGGAAACGGCTGCGGACCGCGGACCTGGCCGGTGCCGACCTGATCGTGCACTCCGCGGACCGCAGGTCGGTGATGTACGACGTGGTGCTGGGCCTCCTGCGCGACGCCGGCGTCGAGCCGCGCATCCGCCACGAGGTCGGCGAGACCTCGACACTGATCACGCTCGTGGCCGGCGGCCTCGGCGTCGCGGTCGTGCCCGAGCCCGTCACGGCGTTGGCTCTCGAAGGCGTCGCCTACCTGCCACTGACCGGTACCCACGCGCGCGTGGAGCTGGCCGTCGCCCACCGCGCCGACCGCTCCGAGCCGCATCTGACACGCACCGTGGGGATCATCCGGGCGACGATCTGAGCCATGCGCCGACGCCGGGCCAGGCTCGGCCCGCAGGGCGCGGGACCCTGCCCGACGACGTCGGCCGACCCGGCGCGGGCATCCGGCCGCACCGCCGACGCGCTTCACCTGGGAGAGCGGGAGCTCACCGCCCCGGCACACCGAGGAGGTACAGGCAGGCCATGTTCACCAGCTCGTCGGTCAGTTGACGCCAGGTCAGCGGCCGTTCCGATTCGAAGCGTTCACCGTGCAGCACACGGTTCATACAAGCCCCGTAGACCAGACGGAAGACGACATCCAGGCGCAACTCCGGCTCCGGGATGCCGGCCATGGCCGGCAGGACCGGCTCCAGGAATTGCCGGAAGACCCGGCCGGCGTCGACGCTGGCCTCGGACCCCACTCGGGCCACCGCAGGATCGGTGGTGCCCGCGGTGATGAAGACGCGCATCAGGCGCGCGTGCGTCTCGAACGTCTCGGTGAGCCCCGCGACCGCCGAGGAGACCAGCGCGGCCGGATCCGCGCGCAGCGGAGCGAAGCGGCGGATGATGTCGGCGCGGAACTGGTCGATCATGGCGTGCTGCAGCGCCGCGATCAGACGATCCTTGTCGCCGAACCGCCGGTAGACGCTGCCCACCGAGACGCCCGCCCGAGAGGCGACGGCCGCCACGGTGAGCGCCTCGGTGCCGCCTTCTTCGAGGAGGGCCGTGCCTGCTTCCAGGATCCGCTGCTGGGTGAGCCGGCTGCGCGCCTGCTGCGCCGGCGGCAGATCGAGCGACGGTTCGGTAGTCATCCGCCTCAGCGTATACGGAGCCGGCATCCGCGCCGCAGGCCCCGGACCTGGCGCCGCCAGGCCGTGACCAGCGACGCGATCAAGATGACCTGCCTGCCGGCGACCCGTCGCCCCCACTATGACGGTAAGGGGAACCTCATCTACCTCACGTCCTGGCCCAGACGGAGAAGGGCCGCGCCGTGCGCGGGCAGGTCGACGGCCAGGCCACGGCCGTCGTGCGGGGTGTCGGTGCGGGTCCACAGCTCGCGGACGTGGTCGTCGGGACGGGCGCCGAGAGAGCCGAGCGGGACGGTGACGCGCCGAGGGGTGCCGGCGAGGGAGAACACGGCGGCGTAGCGGGTACGTCCGTCGGTGTCCTGGGCGGTCCACAGGACGAGGTCCCGCTCGCGGAGGACCTCCCGGTTGCCGGTGCTGTGCCACAGGACGGCGAGTGCTTCGTCGTTGGTGAGCAGCTCGATGGTCTCCGGCGGGCTGGTGGGCAGGTCGCCGCCCATCATCAGCGGGGAGCGGGAGATCAGCCACAGTGTGAGCAGGCTGATCTGCTCGGGGCGGGTGAGGGAGCAGAGACGGTCGTCGCCCCGCTCGGCCCGGATGCCGATGCGGCCGAGGGGCAGCATGTCGGCGTCCGCCCAGCCGCCCGTCGATCCTGTGCCCTGCCACGGAGCCCACCGGGCCATGCGGGCGAACTGCGCCTCCACGTCCTCCCACCGGTCCCACAGGTCGTCGCAGACACGCCACATGGTGGCGTTCTCCCGCAGGTGGTCCAGGTGGGCGACCGACACGTCGGTGCCCGGTGACAGACTCAGCTCGATGGGCCGGCCGCTCCGGGCGATGGCCCGGGCGTAGGCGGCGATCTCCCGCTCGTGGTACGGGAAGAGCATGTCGTCGGCCTTGATGAAGTCGACGCCCCACCGGGCGAACTGGGCGACCTGGGAGTCGTAATACGCCTGGGCCCCCGGGTGGTCATGGTTCAGGCCGTAGTTGTCCGGGTTCCAGGGGCAGACGGAGTCGGTATCGGCGATCTCGTCGGCTGTGAAGTCGGTGCCCGCCACGGGCAGTCGGGCGGCCACGGCCCGGCGCGGAATGCCGCGCATGATGTGCAGGCCGAATCGCAGGCCGAGTCGGTGAACGCGGTCGGCCAGCGGCGCGAATCCCGCGCCGCCCGCCGCCGAGGGAAATCGGTTCGGGGCGGGCAGCTGCCGACCGTGGCCGTCGAGGACCACCGGGGCGTCCGAATTGTAGCCGTGGGCGCGGGCTGTGGGCTCGTACCACTGGATGTCCACGACGACGGTGTCCCAGCCGTGGGCCAGCAGGTGCTCGTGCATGAAACTCGCGTTGGCGAGGACCTCGTCCTCGGTGACGGTCGTGCCGTAGCAGTCCCAGCTGTTCCAGCCCATCGGCGGACGCAGGTGCCGCTCGGGGATCGGACGGGGGAATCGGGTCATGACTGAATCGTTTCCTTTCCGGCCGGGTTCGCAGAACCTGCGGCGGCCGTCAGGTGTGCTCGGCGAGTGCTCTGGGACGGGTGTGGGTCGCGTCAGCGCACCAGACGCGCTTCGCGCAGCCGGACGGTGGTCGCGGAGCCGGTCGCTTCGAAGCGAACCTTCACGAGTCCGGCGGGACGGTCGGAGTCGAGCGGGAACACCTGGCAGATTTCCTCGCCCTCGCCCGAGGGCGAGGGTGTGATCGTGCCCAGCGCCCGCCCGTCGACCAGCACGCGGGTCGGCCCTGCGTTTCCGCCCGAGAGGTGGATCACCTGAAGGCCGGTGGCGGCGCCGTCCGGGTCTGCCAGGCGGTAGGACCACCATCCGGTGGCGGCCCGCCACCTCAGCCCGTCGGTGCGCCCCGACCAGGTGTCGTGTCCCATGAACCGGTGATCACTTTCGGGCTGCTGCTCACCGGCGGCGACGGCGTCGACGGTGCGGTCACGCAGTGCGAGTGCCGCGTCGTCGGCCGCGCGCAGCTCCGCCCGCCGCTCATACAGCCGCTCCGGTTCCGCCAGGGGGAGGTAAAGGTGGTAGCGGGCGTCGTGGATGCCGGCGAAGGGGACGAGGGTGATGGACTCGCCCGGTCGCGCGTCCACGTGATCAAGGGCGAACGCCAACCGGTCCGGGCCGAGCCGGCGTACGCCGGCCGCCGGATCCGAGGTGCTCCGGGCGAGTACGACGGGCAGGTGCTCCAGGGGGCGCAGCGGACCACTGGCGACATGCCCCATCCGGGAGTCGTCGGCGAAGAGGCCGACCAGGTCGTTCCGGTCTCCCTCCGCCGCGAGGACGGTGGGCCCGTAGCGGAACGACACCCATGGCGAGCCGTCGGGGAGCAGCTCGGCGCTGACGCGCGGGCGAAGGCGCATGGTGATGGTGTCCCCCGCACGCCACTGCCGTTCGAGACGCACGTAGGTCAGGGGCTGTCCGCCTGTTCCGAGGCGCGTCGTGAGCGGGGCCGTCCCGTCCTCGGGCGGCGTGCCGTTGACGCGGGGGTGCGCAGTCCCCTCGTGCCAGCCGGGCACGCGTATGTGGATCGCCACGGGGGTGGTGGGAGCGCCGCGCACCACGACTCTCACCTCGTCGTCGTAGGGGGCCGTCCCGGTCTGCTCGAGCACCAGGTTCTGTTCGGGGAGTCTCAGTCGGGAGGCGATGAAGAGGTTGACGAACAGGTCGTCGCCCTCGGTGGTGTACACCAGCTCGCCGTACTTCGCGTGGTTCTCCAGCCCGGTGCCGACGCAGCACCAGAAGCAGTTCTGGGGCGTCGACGCCACGCGGTAGTGGCCCGGCCGGACCGGGGTGAAGTACACCAGCCCGCCGTTCGGATGCAGGGACGAGAGGATGTGGTTGACCGTCGCGCGCTCGTAGTGGTCGAGCACCTCGGCATCCGGCCGTTCGAGGAACAGCGCGCGGCTCAGCTTGAGCATGTTGTACGTGTTGCAGGTCTCGGGGCCTTCCGGCGACCGGAGCGCGGAGCTGAAGTCGTCGCGGGGGTGCAGGTGCTCGCGTACGGAGTTGCCGCCGAAGGAGAACGTCCGGTGCCGGGTCATGGTCTGCCAGAAGAAGCGGGCGGCGTCCCGCAGACCGGGGTCGCGGGCGACCTCGCCCAGCCGCTGGTACCCGACGGCCTTGGCGATCTGCGTGTTGGCGTGCGTCCCGTCGAGGACGTCGCGGTGCTCACGCAGCGGGCCGAGCAGGGAGTGGTCGAGGAAGCGCCGTGCCAGGGCGGCGTACCGGTCGGTGCCGGTGATGTCGGCGAGGTCCGCGAGCACCTCGCACATCCCGCCGAACTCCGTGCGGAGCATGGCCTCGTGGGTGTCGTCGTCCATCCCGGCCGCCATCCGGTCCCACCAGTCGGCCAGCCGCCGGACGGCCGTCAGGGCCGGGTCCGAACCGGCGTACCGGTGGGCGTCCAGCAGGCCGGCGAAGAGCTTGTGCAGGTTGTACCACGGCACCCAGGCACCACCGAGCTCGAACGAGTCGCGCTCCACCTGCCCCGCGGCCACTCGTTGCCACAGCCGCACGCCGTCGGGGACACCTCCGACGTAGCCGGTGCCCAGGGCGTCCTGGCACTCGACGACACCCTCGACCAGACGTTCGACCAGGGCCTTCGGCCGGGGATCGTCCGTCACCGCGCTCATGAGGGCGGCACCCGACAGCGCGTGCCCGACGGTGTGACCGTCGAGACCGGAGTTCTCCCAGTTGCCGTAGGACTCGGCGACCGGTGGCAGGCCGGCCTCGCGCCGCAGGGGCGCGAGGAGCCGGTCGGGGTCGAGGGACAGCAGATAGTCGAGGGCGGTGGCCTGCGCGTCCAGGAACGGGCCGGGCAGAAGGCGTACCGCGCCTCGGGGAAGCGACTGCATGACTGCTTGTTTCCTTCGTTCGAACGCTTCGGGCCTGCCGGGAAGCGGCTTCGTGCTGCCGACGTTCCGGCGTCAGAGCGGGAACCGCGAGGCCTCCCGTGTCACCGGGCAGGCCCTTGGAGGGGGAGGATGGGGGCCTCGAGGATCTCGTCGCGGTCGCACACGAGGGTGTCCCCGCTCACCCGCAGGCGGGCGACGTGCACCGAGCTCCGGCGGTCCTCGTGGCTGGTGTGGGGGCGGGGGTGGTCGTCGGGTCGCCTGGGGTGGGAGAAGTAGAAGACGAACGCGCCGAGTTCGCTGGTGACGACATCGGCGTGGTAGCCGTATCCCCCGTCGTCCGGGCCCTGCCCGGGGCGATCGAGGACGAGTCCGCGCGGTTCCCATGTCTCCAGGTCCCGTGAGTGCAGAACCCGCTGCCCGTGCCATTCGTCGATGAGCATCCAGTAGCCGCCGTCCAGCTCGAAGACGTTCGGGCCTTCGTGCTTGGAGATCTCGACGGCGGGTCCCCGGACGGTCCACCGCGCCAGGTCGTCGCTGTCCGCCGCGTAGGTGTGCGCGTGATCGGCCTCGTCCTTGTACCACATGCGGTAGCCGCCGGTGGGGAGCCGCAGGACGCAGGCGTCGATGACTCTGTCGGACGAGAGCGTCAGGGTGGAACGGTAGGTCCAGGTGAAGAGGTCGTGGCTGGTGTAGTGGCGGATCACGCGCGGGTGCCCCGGCCACTGGGTCGGAACGCCGCGGATCACGCTGACGTACATGTGGTACTCGGTTCCGTCGTCGATGATCTCGGGGGCCCAGTAGGTGTGCCGCCCGGGCTCGATGTTCAGCCCTTCGGCGATGCCCCGGTACAGCCAGGTGGCTCCGCCGTCCGCGGAGGACGCGATTCCGATGTCGGTCCCGTGTATCCAGCTCGCGTCGTCCATCGGTGGCGCGTCGGCGCGTCGGCTCGTGTAGAACATCCACCACTCGCCGGCCTGCCGGTTCCAGATGACCGTGGGGTCGGTCGCGCCGTCGTGCATGGGGTCTCGGAACAAGGGCCGGGCAACGGTTGTCATCGGTTCTTCCCAGGTGTGAGTGTCATCGTGCCGCACGCGGGCCCATGAGCCGGTCTCCGCGACGGGGACGACGGCGGTGGCAGCGGCTCATGGGCGGCGGCTGTGTCGGAGTGGTCAGTCCTGCTGGGCCGTCAGCCGAATCATGTTCCAGGAGAGCGGTTCGAGTTCGGCGTGGAGGACGCCGTCGGTGACGGTGGTTCCGGTGGCGGGGCGCGGGAGGACACGGTCGGGCCGCTCCGCCGTGTTGACGGCCTCCGGGTCGCTGTCGGCCAGGACCAGGTGCTCCGCCAGGGTGTGGGCGTCGACGCCGCGCAGGTCGATGTTCAGCGGCAGGGCGTCCGTCTGGCCGCGGTTGACCGCGAAGACGGTGATGTCGCCGGTCTCGTCGTCGATGACGGCGGTGGCGTGCAGCAGCGGTACGTCGCCGAAGCGGGCGGTGGGGTACGTCGGGCTGTCCACGTCGACGCGCAGCACCCGCCCACGCCCGTACGTCGACGCCTGGGCGAAGGGGAAGAACGTGGTCTGCCGCCAGGCCGCGCCGCCGGGCTCGGTCATGATCGGCGCGATGACGTTGACGAGCTGGGCCAGGGATGCGGCGGTGACCCGGTCGGCGTGCCGCAGCAGCGCGATGAGCATCGAGCCGAACACCACGGCGTCGGTGACGGTGTAGACGTCCTCCAGCAGGCGCGGGGCCTGCTGCCAGTCCTCCACGGCGTGCGGGTTGGGCCGCTTCTGGTACCAGACGTTCCACTCGTCGAAGGAGAGGTTGATGCGCTTGGTCGCCTTCAGCCGGGCGCGGACGTGGTCGCAGGTGGCGACCACCGACTCGATGAAGTGCTCCATGTCGACGGCGGACGCCAGGAAGGAGTCCCGGTCTCCGTCGATCTCCTCGTAGTAGGCGTGCAGGGAGACGTACTCGACGTTGTCGTAGGCGGCCTCCAGGACGGTGGCCTCCCAGGCGGCGAACGTCTCGATGCCGGAACCCGAGCTGCCGCAGGCCACGAGCTCCAGATCGGGCTCGATCATCTTCATGGCGCGGGCGGTCTCGGCGGCGAGCCGCCCGTACTCCTCGGCGGTCTTGTGGCCGATCTGCCAGGTCCCGTCCATCTCGTTGCCGAGGCACCACATCTTGACGCCGTACGGTTCCTTGGCGCCGTGGGCGACGCGGCGGTCGGACAGTTCGGTGCCGCCCGGATGGTTGCAGTACTCCAGCAGACGCAGGGCGTCCTCGACCCCGCGGGTTCCGAGGTTGACGGCCATCATGGGTTCCATGCCGGTCTTGGCGCAGAAGTCCATGAACTCACCGAGGCCGAACTCGTTGGTCTCGGTGGTCTTCCAGGCGAGGTCCAGCCGGGCCGGGCGTTCCTCGCGCGGGCCGACGGAGTCCTCCCAGCGGTAGCCGGAGACGAAGTTGCCGCCCGGGTAGCGCACCGTGGTGACGCCCAGTTCCCGGACCAGCTCCAGGACGTCCTGGCGCAGGCCGTCGGCGTCCGCGGTGGGGTGGCCGGGTTCGTAGATGCCTGTGTAGACGCAGCGGCCCAGGTGCTCGACGAACGACCCGTACAGCCGGGGGTCGACGGCGCCGATACCGAACGCCGAGTCGAGGGTGAAGCGAGCGGGGGTGGTGGGGTGGGACATGACTGCCTTTCAAGGGAAAGAAAGCTGAGACGCCGGTTTCAGAGGGCGAGCGTGCAGACCACCGACGGAACGGACAGCGCCGGGCCCGCCGGCCGCAGCGACCCGTCGTCCAGGACACGCAGTGCGGCGAGGGTGCCGCTGTGCTGGTTGGCGACCAGCAGATGACCGGCCGCGTAGGCCAGGCTGCGGGGCCAGGTACCGCCGGCGGACGTCTCGCCGATCGGTTCCAGCGCGGCGGTGTCGGTGACCCGGAACGCGGCCACGGTGTCCGCGCCCCGGTTGGTCACCCACACGAAACGGCCGCAGGGCGAGGCGACGATACCGCCGGGCTGATTGGCGACGTCCCTCAGCGCCGTGGCGGGCACGCTGGAGAGCGCCGTCAGCGTGCCCGTACCGGCGTCGTACCGGTGGCAGGTGACGGTCGAGGACAGTTCGTCCGCGCTGAACACCAGCTCACCGCCGGGGGCGAAGACGAGGTGGCGAGGCCCCGACCCCGCGCGCAGCCGGCTGACCGCGAACCGCTCCAGGGCGCCGGTCCGGGTGTCGAGCCGGTACGTGAAGACGGCGTCCGCGCCCAGGTCGGTGGCGAGGACGAAACGGCCGGCCGGGTCGACGAGCACCTGATGGGCGTGGCTGCCCTCCTGCCGTCCGGTGACCGGGCCCGACCCCTCGTGGACCACGACGTCGGTCGGCTCCAGCAGACGTCCGTCCGTGCCGAGGCGGTGCGCGGCCACGCTGCCGGGCGCCGTGTCGCTGCCGTAGTTCGCGGTCAGCAGCCAGCCCCCGTCCGGGTGCACGGTGAGGTGGCAGGGGTTGGTGCCGCCGCTGCTCAGCGGGTCGCCGAGCGTGGAGAGGTGGCCGTCGCCGTGCTGGACGAGGGCGCTGACGGTGCCCGGCTCGGTCTCGTTCGTGCTGTAGACGACGTCGAGAGAGGGGTGGGCCGCCAGGAAGGACGCCCCGCTGACGGGGACCGGCGGCACCGAGGTGTCGTACGTCAGGTGACCGGTCCCCGGGGCGAGTCGTAGGGCGGCGATCCCGGCGCCGTCCCCGCCGGAGTCGGGTGTGTGGGAGCCGGTGAGGACGAGGACCTCGTCGTCGGAGGCATGTGTGGGCATGGGTGTGATCCCTGGGAGTTCCTTGAGCGGGTGGGTGCTCGAGCGGACGTGGCGCCGGTGGGGGATCAGCGCACGATGTCGTCGTGGTGGTCCAGCAGCCCCAGTTCGGAGCGCCGGGGCAGGCCTTCCCAGTCGCCGGTGGTGCTGACCGCGAAGGCGCCCAGCAGGGCCGCCGTCCGCAGCCGCCGCTGCGGGGGCTCACCGGCGAGGAGTTCGGCGAGGTACCCGGCGGCGAACGCGTCTCCCGCGCCCACCGAGTCGAGCGCGGTGACGGGAAGGGCGGGCTGCCGGTAGGACCGCCCGTCGAGGAGGGCGTACGCGCCTTCGGCGCCGAGCTTGATCACGGCTGCGGCGGGGCCGAGGTCGCAGATGCCCTTGGCGAGCTGGCCCGGTCCTTCGGCGTCGGGCACCACGAGCCGGCCTTCGTGCGTTCCGGCGAAGACCAGGTCGCTCCTGCGCAACAGCGGCAACAGTGTGTGCCTGGCCTCGGTCTCGGTCCACAGCAGTGAGCGGTAGTTGATGTCCAGGGAGACCGGCACGCCGGCGTCGACGGCGATGTCCACCGCCCGGGCGACGGCACGGGCCGGGCCCTCGCCCAGCGCCGGGGTGATGCCGGTGATGTGCAGGACCGCCGCGCCGGCGACGAGGTGCTCGGGGATGTCGTCGGGGGCGAGCCGGGAACCGGCCGTGTGGGTGCGGTAGTAGCGGGTACGGCTGTGCGTGGCCGTGCGGCGTTCCCGCAGCAGCAGCGAGGTGGGGGCGGGGTCTCTTGCGGCGACCGTGGTGACGCCTTCGGCGCGCAGTTCGCGCAGGATGAGGTCGCCGAGCGGGTCGTCGCTGACGCGGCCGATCCAGGTGGCGGACCCGCCGAGCCGGCTGACGCCCACGGCGACGTTCGACTCGGCTCCGGCCAGCCCGAGACGCAGACCCGAACCCAGCGCCAGCGGACCGGCGTCCGGTGCGGCCAGGACCGCGAGGACCTCGCCGACGGTCACCAGGTAGGGGGCGTTCACGGGCCCACCTCCTGATGACCGGGCGTGGCCCGGACCGCGTCGAGCAGGACGCGGGTCCTCGCCGTGAGGGCGTGCAGGGTCTGCGGTACCGGGTCGCGGTCCGCTCCGTGCAGCAGCGGGGAGCCGATGCCGACGGCGAGGGCGCCCGCGTCGAGGTAGTCGCGGGCCTGCTCGACGCCGACTCCGCCGACGGCGATGAGCGGGACGTCCGGGAGCGGGGCGCGCAGCTGTCGCAGGTGGGCGGGGCCGCCGGTGCTCGCCGGGAAGAGCTTGACGGCGGCGGCGCCCGCCCGCCAGGCGGTGGAGACCTCGGTCGGTGTCCAGGCGCCCGGGTAGCAGGGGATGCCTCTGTCGGCGGTGTCGCGGATGACGTCGGTGTCCACGGCCGGGGCCACCAGGAACTCGGCTCCGGCCGCGAGCGCGTCCCGTGCCTGCCCGGTGGTGATCACCGTGCCGGCGCCGACGGCCACCTCGGGGCCGAGTTCCCGCCGGATGGCGGCCAGCGCGTCGAGGGCGCCCGGTGTGGTGAGGGTGACCTCGAGGCAGGTGATGCCGCCGTCCGCGAGGGCCCGGGCCACGGCGGGCAGTCCCGTCGCGTCGGCCGACCGCAGGATGGCCATGACCCGGGCCCGGCCCAGCTGCGGGGTGGGAGCCGGACGCTCCGTCATGGCCTCACCGCCGCGGACGACGTGCCGGAGCCCTGGGTAGTGGTCATGGGAAGTTCCTTTGCACTGTGGTGCGTTGGTAAACAGCGTCACTTGAGTCCGGAGGTGGATATCCCGGCGACGAAGCCGCGCTGCAGGATGAGGAAGAGCGCCAGCACGGGCACGACGTACACCAGGGTGCCTGCCGCGACGAGGTTGTTGAGCTGGCCACCGTGCGCGTTGACATAGCCGTACGTGAGCTGGACGGCGAGGGTGGTGCGGCCGGTGTCCAGCAGCAGCGCGGGCGCGATCCAGTCACCCCAGGTCCAGGAGAAGGACAGGATCAGGCTGGTGGCGATGACCGGCCACGACTGAGGCAGGAAGATCCGCCAGAAGATGCGGATCTGCCCGCAGCCGTCGACGATCGCGGCCTCCTCCAGTTCCTTCGGCATGTTGGTGAAGAACTGCCGGAACAGGAAGATCAGATACGGTGCGCCGCACAGACCCCACAGCACCCACGGCATGTACGTGTTGATGAGGTTGACCTTGGCGAACAGCAGGTAGGTCGGGATGAGGGTAATGACCTGCGGCAGCATCATCGTGGACAGCAGCACGCCGAAGACGACCCGTTTCCCGGGTGCTTCGAGCCGGGCGAAGCCGTACCCGGCCCAGGCCGAGGCGAGGGTCGCGAGGACCGAGTAGATGACGGCGATCGTCAGGGAGTTGCGGGCGTAGCCGAGGTAGTCCCAACTGGTCAGCGCGTCCAGGAAGTTCTGAGGGCTCGGGTGGTGCGGCCACCAGTGGATGGGGACGGCGCGCAGCTCCGACGGGTCCTTGAACGCGGTGATCGCGAGCCAGGCGAAGGGGCTGAGCATGAGGACGAGGACGCTGACCAGGAGCATGTAGACGACACTGCGCCGGGAGAGCACCATCACGCGCCTCCGATCGTGCGGGTCTTGGTCTTCGCGCGCTCCGGTTCCACGGAGTAGAAGACCGCGCCCTTGCTGAGTTTGAAGACGACGAAGGTGACGGCGACGATGATCAGGAACAGCACCCAGAGCAGGGCGGAGGCGTAGCCGTAACGGCCTCCGACGAGGTACTGGTCGAGGACGTGGATCATGAAGAGGTTGTTGCTCTCCGGGACGCTTCCGAGGCCCCTCGGGGTGGGGTCGAGCGAGATGAGCAGCGGTGCGAAGGTCTGCAGCGCGGCGATGATCCCGGTGACGACCTGGAAGAAGAGGACGGGCGAGAGCAGGGGCAGGGTGATCCGGGTGAAGGACTGCCAGGGACTGGCGCCGTCGACCCGGGCCGCCTCGTGCAGCTCTCTGGGGATGTCCTGGAGTCCCGCCAGCGAGATGATCATGACGTTGCCCACGCCCCACAGGGTCAGGACGATCAGCACCCAGCGGGCGTAGGGATCCGCCAGCCAGGCGAGCCCGTTGACGTCGAAGAGGTCCAGCAGGCCGTTGGCCGCCCCGGAGTCACGGTCGAAGATCATCCTGAAGGTGAGGGCGGCGCCCACCGGCGGCACCACGGCGGGCAGGTACAGCAGTGTGCGGAACAGGCCGCGGCCCCGTATCGGCTGGTTCACCAGCACCGCCAGGAACAGCCCGGCCACGATCGTCAGCGGCACGGTCATCCCGGTGAACACGCCCGTGCGTGCCAGGGACGCCAGCGTCTCCGAGTCGGAGAGGACCTCCCTGTAGTTGTCCAGGCCCACGAAGCGGGCGTTCTCCGACAGCCCGTCGGAGTTCGTGAGGCTCAGCCAGAGCGCGTACCCGAGCGGGAAGGCCGTCAGAGTCAGGAAGCCCAGCACCCAGGGGCCGGCGAAGAGGTAGAAGGCCCAGGCCCTGCGCGTCGTCAACGAGCGGCGCCGGCGCGGCGGCCCGGCGGCCGCGGCCCCGGCCGGGCCCCGCACAGCGAGCCCGGCAGCGGGTTCGGCGAGCTGTTCGGTGCTCACCCCAGCACGTCCTTGCCCTGGGCGAGCACGTCGTTCATCTGCTTGTTCAGCTGGTCCGCGACCTTGCCCGCGGAGTGGCCGGACTTGACCGCGCCCGGCAGCACCTTGCTGATCACTCCGTCCAGGGACGAGATCTGGGCGTACGGGGTGAAGGTCAGGGCCGAGAAGTGCGCGAGCTCCTGCTCCTGCACCTTGAAGGCCTGCTTCTGGTACGGCTTCTCCTGCGGCATCTTCGAGCGCAGTGACTTCAGGGTGGGAATGCCCCAGCCGCCGGCGGCCCGGGCCTGGGCCGGCGCTCCGCCGAAGAACCACTCGAAGAACTTCCAGGCCGCGTCCTTGTTCTTGGCGTCCCTGGGGATCCAGAAGCCGGTGGCGCCGAAACAGGGGCTGACGCGGTCGCTGCCGAGCTGGGGCGCGGGGGCGAGGCGCGAGACCTCGGCGACCTTGGGATCGCCGGCGATCGCCCCGCCGAACCAGTAGCCGTCGCAGGCCATCGCCATCCGGCCGGCCTGGTAGGTGGGCCAGTCCCAGCCGTCCGGGTTGGGGTTGACGACGCTCGGTCCGATGTCGGCCTTCGTGTAGTCCAGGTACCACTGGAGCGCCTTGAGCGCCTCCGGCGAGGAGAAGTCCACCGAGGCCAGGTCCTCGGCGAACAGGCTGCCGCCGGCCGACGCGGTCATGCCCATCATCTGGGTGAAGTAGCCGAGTCCCGTGGCGTTCATGCCGTACACCTTCACCTTGCCCAGCCGGCGCTTGACCAGGCGCTTGCCGAGGTCGAGCCACTCGTCGCGGGAGAGCGCCTCGGTCTCGCTGGGCAGGTCCAGCTTCGCGGCCTCGAACAGGTCGGTGCGGTACCAGAACATCTGGTCCTGCGAGAAGTCCTTGGCCATGCCGTAGCGGGGGCCCGTGCCCTGCTTGCCGCCTTCGTAACGCCAGAGGTCGTTGACCGGGTCGAGGTCGGAGGGCTTGAGGACGGTGCTCTTGGCGAAGTACGGGTCCAGGTCGGTCATCAGCTTGCGCGCCGCGAAGTACGGGGTCTCCACGGCACCGAGGCCGCGCACCAGGTCCGGCGGGGTCTTGCTCGCCAGCATGGCGTTGAGCTTGGTGGGGTCGCTCTTGAGGTACGTGATCTTCACACCCAGTGCCTCCTGGGCGGCCTTGATGTCGAAGTCGTCCTTCTCGCACATGACCGTGAGCGTCGTGCTGCCGCTCCGCGCACCGCCGCCGCCCGAGCCGTCGTCGACGGAAGCGGCACAGCCGGACAGCGCGGCCGCGCCGAGCGCGGCACCGGAGTAGGTGAGGAAACGACGTCTGTCGAGGGACCCTGCGGTCGGGATGGTCATAGCTGGACTGCCTTTCGGGCGGCTCGAACGAGGCATACGGAGTTGCCGTGGGGAGAGCGGCGGAGGAGCACGGGGTAGAGGAGCGGGACGGATCGGGCGGGAAGCACCGCCCTGGCGCGAGATGTCCGGACCGGGCGCCCACACGGCTGTCGTGCACGTGTGTCGGCACCGCACCGTCGTCCGCGACGGCGACGGTGGTCGCGTCCGCGGTGACTCGTCCGGGGGCGTCATGTCACACCCCCGCCCATGGCCGGTATTCGGCCATGGAACTGCTGCGTTCTCGACGGACCGGTTTCCGGGGCTCTGCCCAGACATGTCGCTCATTTCCGTCTGGGGAAACCGGTTGACTCGAACTGCGGCGAACGTTAGGTTGCAGCGCCAGAAGGTGTCAAGAGGTTGCTGAGAGAACAGAACGCGCCACCGCCGCAACGTCGAGCGGTCCCTGGCGCCCACCGAGAAGGGGAGATCCACGTGTCGGAACAGCCCGTCAGGGCGAGGCTGGTGGACGTGGCGGAGAGGGCCGGAGTCTCCAAGGCGACCGTGTCCAAGGTGCTCAACGGCCGACAGGACCTGAACGTCCGGCCCGAGACCCGCCGACGAGTCCACGAGGCCGCCGAAGAGCTGGGCTACCGCCCCCACTCCGGGGCCCGGGCGCTGGCCGGAGCGAGCACCCACGCCCTGGCCCTGCTGGTCCCCGCCCTGGACAACCCCACGTACGTCACCATCGCCCGCGGCGCCTACCAGCGCGCCCGTGAACTGGGCTATCTCTCCCTGCTGGCCGAGGACTTCGACGGGCAGGAGGCCGACGAGTCCTTCAACGACCTGGTCCAGGAGGGCAGGGTCGACGGACTGCTCATCGCCTCGGCCCGCCCCGGTCACCCCCTGCTGGACGCGCTGAGCCGCAGCCCCGTCCCGCATGTCTTTCTCAACCGCTCGGTCGAGGGCTCCGGCCGCAACGTCACCATGGACGTGGCCCGCTCCAGCGTGACCGCGCTCGACCACCTGCACGGCCTCGGACACCGCGCGGTCGGCCACATCGCGGGCCCGCCCGGGATCACCCCCAGTGACACCCGTAAGGACGCCTTCCTGCGGTACGCCGGGGAGCTGGGGCTGTCGGCCGCGCCGGTCGCGTCCGGGGACTTCACCGAGGACGGCGGCCGGTCGGCGGCGCTGGAACTGCTGCGGCCCCTGGACGGCGAGGGCCGTCCGCCGGTCACCGCGCTCTACACCAGCTCGCTCGCTCAGGCGATGGGTGCGATGGCCGCGATCCGCAGTCTCGGGTTGCGCGTCCCCGAGGACGTCTCGGTGATCGGCAACGACGACCTGCCCGTCGCCGCGCATCTCCATCCCCCGCTGACCACCGTGGCGATGCCCCTGTACGAGCTGGGGACCGCGGCCGTGGACGCCCTGGTGGCCGCCGTCCGGGGTGCGCCGGTGGGAGATGTCGTCGTACCGACCGAGCCGCGGCTGGTGCTGCGCGAATCCACGACCAGACCGGCGGGACCGGGAGGAACACCATGACCGTCGCCGCGGCACCGGCGCGTTTCACCGGCCGTACGGCCCTGCTCACCGCGGCCGCCTCCGGCATCGGGGCGGCCACCGCCCACCGGCTGGCCGCGGAGGGAGCGTCCGTCCTGGTCACCGACGTGGACGCCGAGGGCGCCCACCGCGTGGCCGAGGAGATCCGCGCCGCGGGAGGGCGGGCGCGGGACCGGCCCCTCGACGTCACCTCGCCGAGCCAGTGGGCAGCCGCCGTCACCGACGTCGAGTCCTGGACCGGGCGTCTGGACGTGCTCCACCTCAACGCCGGCCGCAATCTGCCCGCAGCGGCACACGAACTGGACGACACTCTCTGGCACGACCAGCTGCGACTCTGCCTCGACTCGGTGTTCTACGGCGTCCGGGCCGCCGTTCCCCTGCTCAGGTCGGCCCGGGGCGCCGTGGTGGTCACCTCGTCCGTGCACGCGGCCGTCGGCTTCAAGGGCTTTCCCGCGTACGCGGCGGCCAAGGGCGGGATCGACGCCCTGGTCCGCCAGCTCGCCGTCGAGTACGGCGGGCAGATCAGGTTCAACGCCGTCCTGCCCGGAGCCGTGACCACCGCGCTGTGGGCCGAGACACCCCCCGAGTACAAGGCGCGGACCATCGCGCGCACCCCCGTCGGCCGGCTCGGCGTGCCCGAGGACGTCGCCGCCGCCGTGGCCTTCCTCGCCTCCGAGGACGCCGCCTTCGTCACCGGGCAGAACCTGCTCGTGGACGGTGGCCGCAGCATCAGCTCCCACGAGTAGAACCGCCGGCGGCCCCCTCCCCTCCCGCCGCACGGCACCCCCTTCGCACCCGCCTCCTCCCCCCGCCCCCGAGCGGGCGGTTCCCCGCGCCAGGCCGCACCTCACACAGGACCCGGAGGTCCACTCCATGAAGATCACTGGATACGAGCTGTTCCTCGTCGAGCCGCGCTGGCTCTTCCTGCGCGTCGACACCGACGAGGGCATCTCCGGCTGGGGCGAGCCCATCGTCGAGGGCAAGGCCCAGACGGTCGCCCGCTGCGTCGAGGAGATGTTCGACTACCTGCTCGGCCAGGACCCCGCCCGGATCGAGGAGCACTGGCAGGTGCTCGCCAAGAGCGGCTTCTACCGCGGCGGTGTCGTCCTGAGCAGCGCCCTGGCCGGTATCGACCAGGCCCTGTGGGACATCGCGGGCAAGACCCACGGCGTCCCGGTGCACCAGCTCCTCGGCGGCCATGTGCGCGACCGGGTGCGGGTCTACGGCTGGGTCGGCGGCGAGAGCCCCGAGGAACTCGCCGAGTCGGCGGCCGCACAGGTCGCCAAGGGCATGACGGCGGTCAAGCTGAACCCCTGCGGCCAGCTGGAGCCGCTCGCCACACCCGCCGCGATCAACGCCATCGTGGACGGCGTGAGCGCGGTCCGCGAGGCCATCGGGCCGGACCGCGACCTCGCGCTGGACTTCCACGGCCGCTTCAGCGGGGCGATGTCCCGCCGAGTGCTGCCCCTGCTGGAACCGCTCCTGCCGCTCTTCGTCGAGGAACCCGTGCTGCCGGAGTTCTCCCAGGACCTCGGCGCCGTGGCGCGCTCCACCTCGATCCCCATCGCCACCGGCGAACGGCTGTACTCACGCTGGGACTTCCGCTCGGTGCTCTGCGACGGCATCGCCGTCGCCCAGCCCGACATCAGCCACGCCGGCGGAATCTCCGAGACCCGCCGCATCGCCGCGATGGCCGAGACCTACGACGTCCTGGTCGCCCCGCACTGCCCGCTCGGCCCGATCGCCCTCGCGGCGAGCCTCCAGCTCGACTTCGCGATCCCCAACTTCCTCATCCAGGAACAGGCACTGGGCATCGGCTACGGCGACAGCGGCGGGCTGCTGGACTACCTCGCCGACACCACACCCTTCACCTTCCACGACGGCTACATCGAGCGCCCCACCGCACCCGGCCTCGGCATCACCATCGACGAGGACGCGGTCCGCGCCGCGGCGGAGCGCGGCCACCGCTGGCGCAACCCGGTCTGGCGCAACACGGACGGCTCACTGGCCGCCTGGTAGTCCGGGAGAGGGCATCGGAGCGAGGAAGGGCGCCCGACCAGAGGGAGGACCTGGTCGGGCGGCCTTTCGCGTTTCGCCGGCTCCCCGGCGCGCTCGTCAGAGCGGACATCAGCAGCACCAGCGGCTGCCGGATGCCGGATGCCGCGGGAGAGCGCCGAGCAGTCCCCCGCGCCCCGGAACAGAACTCTCTTGGTCATCACCCGTTTCCGGGCACATCCGATGAGGGAAAAGCACGAAAATGACACCCCACGGTCACGCAAGTCCTACGCCCCATGATCTGCCAGGCTTTGTCGTACGAAAAACAGCACAAAAGAAAAAACCGTCAGAATGGGACATTCTCGTAAGAGCGTCCGGGAACCACGGAGATGAGACATATGACGAGTCTTTTACCGGCTCAGCAGTGGACCGCATTCCGGATACCGGCCTCTGCCACCATGTCCCGGGGTCGTCTGACCGAGCAGCTCACCCACTGCTCGTCGGGCCTGGTGGTCGCCCCGCCCGGCTTCGGGAAGACCGCGCTGCTGGCCCACGCGGCCCAGGCGCATGCGGGCCCGGTGACGTGGTACCAGGCCCGGCCCGGCGCCGACGAGCGGGAGTTGCTGACCACGCTCGGGTACCCGGCAGACGTCCTGGCGGGCGCCGTCTGGCCGTCCGGCGCGGCCCAGCAGGTGGCGCGGCGCCGGGACGCGGGCGGCGGCGGAGCGGCCGGACGACTGGTCGTCATCGATGACATGCACCTGCTCTCAGCGGCCGCGCGGGCGCTCGTGGTCCGGCTCGGGCAGCTGGCACCGCCGCACCCACGGGTACTGATCGGCACGCGCCCCGCCGCAGGGTTGTCGGTGGCCGCGCTGGAGGCGTCGAGCGCGACGGTGGTGAACGCCGACGCGCTGCGTTTCCGTTCCTGGGAGGTCGAGCACCTCTTCCGGCACCTGTACGACACGGCGCTGCGCCCCGGAATCGCACTGCCCCTGGTCCGGTCCACCGGCGGCAGGGCCGCGACGCTGAGGCTGTTCGCCAAGGCCGTGGCGGCCCGCCCCGACACGGGTCAGCAGCGGATCCTGGCCGAGGGGTTGTTCGGCCGCGAATACCTGGACCGGGAGGTGCTCGCCCCGCTCCCCGACCGTCTCAGACGGTTCCTGACGGAGACCTGCCTGCTGACCCGGCTCACCGCCGACGCCTGCCAGGCGCTGACCGGCCGGGCCGACAGCGCCGAGATGCTCTGGTCCCTGGCCCACGACCACGGGGTCCTGCGCGCCGACCCGGACGGACGGACGTACGGCGCCGAGCCCCTGCTCCGCGAATCCCTGCGCGCGTGGCTCACCAGCACGCTGACCGACACCGAACGGGCGCGGCTGGGCAGCCGGGCCGCCGCCTGCGCCGCGGCAGGTGGTCAACTGGACCCGCCGCTCTCGGCGGTGCGCCCCCGCGGGCCCGCCGACTGGCCCCACCCGCTGCGCGCCGTCGTCGCGGGCACCCCCGACGCGTGCCTCGGCCGCTCCCCCGGGCGCGTCACCGAGGGCGGTTCCGACAGCTCCGCCGCGCTCCTCGTCCAGGGCATCGCCGCCGCCCTGACCGGCGACAGGACGGCCGGCACCATCGTGCGCCGGGCCGTGGCGGAGGCGACGGACGACGCCCTGGTCGCGCTGTCCGGACAGCTGGTCCGGGTGGCTTTGGACGTGCTGGCCGAGGGCCCGGCCGGGCCGGTCCCCTACCCGGAACTCCAGCGGATCGCCTACGACGCCGAACGGCTGGACCTGCTGTGGCTGAGCCGGGCCGCCCGGTGCCTGCTGGGCCTCGGGCCGCATCCCGAGGACGCCGGGCAGCCGGTCGTCGTGCTGGACGAGTGCACCCGGCTCGGCGACACCGAAGGGGCGGCGCTCGCCGCGCTGGCCGGGTGCCTGCGCTCGGTGCGGGCGGGGCACCCCGGCATCGGCGAGCTGGAGGACGTCGTGCGGCGGTTCCGGGCGCTGGGCTGGGGCACGCTGGAGGCGTGGGGCCGGGCCGCCCTCGCCGTCGTGGAGGCCGCGCACGACCTGCCGGACGCGGGACAGCGCGCCGCACAGGCGGAGGCGTTCGCCCGGTCGGCGGGTGTACCGGGCGCACGCGCGCTGGCCATGGGCGCGATGGCCCTGGCGGCGCCCGACGTGGCGAGCAGGGCCGAGCTGCAGGAGGCCGCCTGGTCGACCGCCCGGTCCGCGGGGTTGCCGGTGGCCGGGCTGCGCTCCTGGCTCACCGCGCTCGCGGCCCCCGCCGGCCCGGTCGGGGACGGCGCGGCGGCGACGGGCAGGACCAGAGCGGGCGGGCACCACCCCACCGCGCCCGGACGCGTCCTCGCGGCACCGTCGGCACCGTCGGCACCGGGCCTGACGGTGCGTTGCCTCGGTGGTTTCGAGTTCACCCTGGCCGGGCGCGCGCACGACTGGGCGAAGCTGCGCCCCAGGGCACAGGCGGTACTGCGGCTCCTCGCGGTACGCGCCGGCCAGGCGGTCCACCGTGACCATCTGCTGCTCGCGTTCTGGGACGGAGTGACGACCCCGTCCACGCTGCACAACCTCCAGGTGACGGTCTCCAGTCTGCGTTCCTTCCTGGAACCGGAACGTCCCAGGGGCGGTTCCCGGCTCATCGCCCGGCAGGGCGATTCCTACCGGCTGGTGCTGGCACCCGGCGATGTGAGCGACGTCGTGGCGTTCGAGCGGGCGGTGCGCGACGGCCGACGCGCCCGGGCGCAGGACCGGCTGGAGGAGGCGGCGGAGGCGTTCCGTGTCGCTCTGGACCACTACGCGGGTGAGCTGCTGCCCGAGGACGGGCTGGCCGAGTGGGTGATCGCCGACCGGGAACGGCTGCGTCGGGAAGCGGCCAACTCGGCCGTGGCCCTGGCCGAGATACGTCTCGCCCAGAGCCGGCCCGTGGAGGCCGTGGAGGCGGCCGAGCGCTGCCTCGAGATCGACGGGCACCGCGACGCCGCTTGGCGGGTCCTGATCCGGGCCTGCGACGCCGCGGGGCTCGCGGCCGACAGCGCGCGGGCCCGGCGTGGTTACTCGGCGATGCTGGCCTCGCTGGGGATCCCGTCGTCCGGCGGGCTCTCCCACCCGATGTAGCGGCGGGCGCCGGGGTGCGCGGGAACAACGCTCGGTGACGGTCCCGGGGACGATCACGTCCGTTCGACGAGCCGCCACCCCCCGGTCGCCGCCGTCCGCCGTCATCGCCGGCCGAAGAACCGGGCCGCCGAACTCGCCGTGTGCTCCGGCCGACGTCATCGCCGGCCGAAGAACTCGGCTTCCAGGATCGCCGTGTGCCGGCCCTTCGCCTCCGCTCCGTAACTGGACCGGACGATGAACCGCACCGAGCTGACGTTCTTCCCTTGGAGGTCCAGCGTCTGCGGCCCCGGCTTGTCCTCCAGTTCGAGTCGCTTCTTCACCATGGCGCCGCCCGGTTCGCCCAGCTCGACATCGAGGACGGACGGCCTGGCCTGCTTGAGGAACTCGTCCTTGTTGACCGAGACGCCGGTGTGGATGATGAGTTTCTCGAGCGTGACGGGCTGTTCGAAGCGTGCCTCCACAGCCTCACCCGTCCCCGCGCCGACCGGCGCCGGCGCCCAGTAGGTGTTGTTCGCCCCGTCGAAGGCCAGGTTCGGCCCATGGCCCCTGAGGTGGCTGGACGCGTCCGCGAACTTCGGGTTGACAGGGGTGGGTTCGGCCGTCTTGTTCCGCAGGTTGTCGATGAGGCTGCCCAGGTGGGGCCGGGCGAGGTAGCCGCCGCCGAGCAGGAGGGCCAGCGTGATCGGGATCGCGAGGCTCGGCCGTCGCCAGGCCCGGGACGGAGGGCGCTGTCCGGCCGCGAGTCTGCGCGGCGGACGGCGGAACCGCCGCAGCAGCCGCTCCCACCACGAGAGCCGCTCCCGCGTCACCACGGTCGCGGTGAGAACGGCGCCGCAGCGCAGACACAGGGTGCGGGTACGGGGGTTGGCCTGTGCGCACGCCGGACAGACCAGGTCGTGGACCGGGGTCGGGGAGCGGGGCGCGGTCCCGGTCGCGGGGGTGTCCTGGGGGTCCGTCGGCGCGGGCACGTCGTCCGGGTCGGCCGACCGTTCACCGGGCCGCCGCACGGTGCCCGAGACGCCGGGATCCGCGGGCGTCCGGGGCCGGACCGGCCCGGCCTGCGCGGCGGGAACGGACGGGGACGGGTTCGCCGGACTCGGGGCGGCCGGCTCCGGCGCGGACGCGGGCGGCTCCTCTGTCCCGGGCCGTGTCGGAGCGGGTGCCGAGGTCTGCGGCCGGGGCAGGACGGGAGCGGTCCGGGTGGCCGCCGGCTCCGGCGCGGGACCGGCGGCCGCGGCCGTCCGGGCGGACGGCCCGGAACCGGAGGCGTCCGGTGTCGCGGTGCCCGACGCCACGGGACTCGGCACCGCCGGGCCGGAGACGGCGGTCCCCGCGGCCGCCGTGCGGGGCGCGGTTCCGGTGGCCTGGCCGCCGCTCGCGGAGCCGGCGCCGTTCTGCTCCCACTCCAGGAAGGCGTTGCAGGACGCGCAGAACGCCGCGTCCGGCGCGTTGCGGTGGCCGCAGTCCGGGCAGGCCGGCCCGCCGGGGCCGCTCATGACGCGTCCGCGAGGGGCAGCAGGTGCGTGTCGTATCCGACGTGCGCCGGCACCTCACCGGCCACCAGCTGGCGCAGCCGCTGCGCGCCCGCCGCGTCCGGGTCGGCCACCCGCACCCGTACGGTGACCCGCGGCGGGGCACCGGCCGGCCCGGGCAGGGGGCTGCGTGCCGTCTCGGACCACGACGTCCCGCCGGTCTCCTCGATCTCCGGCTCGGTGCCGAACTCCAGCCGTACGGCTTCGGCGAGTCCGCCTCTCGTTCCCCGTCTGCGGTGCCGTTCCACCGCCCCGAGGACCGCGGCCCGCCGCTGCCCGGCCGACTGGCCGGCGGCCGGGTCCGTGGCCACCCACTCGCCCATCCACGCCAGGAAGTCCTCCGGGGCGGTACGCGGGTCGAGGTGGGCGGGAAGGTTGTCGACGGTCAGCAGCACCGGCGCGAGGACCTCGTCCAGCGCCCCGAGGAACCGCTGGATGAAGTCCTCCCCCAGGTAGACGGCGGGGAGCTGGTAGATGAGTGGGTGGGGCGTGGGCAGTCCCGCGACCGCTGCGCGCATTCAGGCCTCCCGCATTCGGAGTTGGTGCTCGTAGGAAAAGACGAGGGCGTGCGGGTCGAGCACGATCCTGGTGACCGGTTCGGCGCGCTGCCCGGTCAGCGGGTCGGCCGGGAAGAGCCTGACGTCCTCGACGAGGTCGACGCCCGGCACCCGTTGGAGGACGGCGTACACCTCACCGGCGTGGATCGGCCGCCCGAACGGCCATCCCTGTCCGCTCGGGCCTCCGGTGATCGGGTTGAAATACCCGTACAGGGCGGCCAGCGCAGCGGTGCGGACCGGGTCGGCGGCCACGCCGCGGGCCGCCAGGACGGACGCCACGACGGTGACCCCCTGGTAGTAGGGCGGCTCGACCACCAGCCGGGTGCCGATGGGACGGCGCTCGTCCAGGTAGTCGGCGAGGCCCCGCAGCGTCTCCCGGGGCGGCACCAGGTCGTCGAAGCGCAGCCGGCCCTGTTCGTCGCTCCGCACGGCCGGCACCAGCAGCAGCCGTACGCCGCCCTCCTCGCCCTCCCCCGCGGGGACGCAGGCGACGCGCGCCGCGTCCGGGGCGACCTCGCGGGCCAGCACCTCGTAGTCGCGTGGGACGACCGCCCGGTACAGGGTGCTCAGCGTCATGGGGCCGCGGACCTTGGCGCTCTCCACGCTCTCCCCGTCGACCCCACCGACGGCGGACCGCCGGTTCTCGGCCCGCGCGACGAACGGCAGGGAGGTGCGCAGCACCCGCAGCGTGCCCTTGGCGACGTTGCCCTGGCTGCCGCCTCCGGTGCGGTAGGAGCGGATCCGCACCGGGGTGCCCTTGGCCGGCACGGCGCCGTAGTAGCGGATCGTCCCGTCCGGCTCGCGAACGGCCGGGCCGAAGTCGATCCGGCCGGAGTTCGGGTCCAGCGTCACGTGCCGGTCGCCGGGGCCCGAGTGGGCGAAGTCGTCGACGCGGTGCCACGGCGACCAGCCCGAGCCGTCCGCCACCTCCACGACGAACGGCTCGTCGCCCGGGACGACGGGGGGCCGGGCGACGTGGAAGGACTGGCCGGGCACGCCCTCGGACAGCCCCAGGACCTCGTCCGTCACCGTTTCGGCGTGCACGGCCTCGACCGTCGCGCCGATGGTGAAGGCCTCGGCCTCACGGATGGTCGGCGACTGGAGATAGGTGGGCTGGTCCGGCTCGGCGGAGACCAGCCGGCAGCGCACCCACCCCGCGACTTCACGCGCGATCGTGGATTCCGTGTGGTTCTCCGGCAGGTGCAGAACCACCTGGCCGGGGCGGTTGAAGCCGCCGGTCGTGTCCTCCTCGACGTCGCAGCGCGCCCACACCGTGCCGTCCCACGCCTCCCAGCGCAGCGGCGGGCGCCGCGGGTCGACGCCGACGCCGTCGACCCGGCAGTCCAGGCGCAGCACGACGACGCCGGCCGGGACCGGGTTGCTCAGGCCGACGTACAGGGCGTCGCCGGGGGCGGGCTCGCTACCGAAGCAGGGCACGTCGCGGCCGAGGGCGAGTTCCTGCGTGCGGTCGGCGGCGCCGCCCCCGCCGGGGCAGGTCGCCAGCCGGGTCAGCCCGCACGGCACGATCGACAGGTCACGGACGGTGGTGAACACCACCGCCTCCTCGGTCTCGGTGCGCACGGTGGCGACCTCGGTACCGGCCCTGACCCGGACGGGCTCGGGCTGCGGCGCGGACAGCCAGAACGTGACGTCCGTGCGGGCGGCGGTGGGCGGGTGCAGCCGGACGCCGATCAGGTCGAGGAAGGCCAGGTAGTTCTTCTCGGGTACGCGGTTGAGGCGGTAGAGGAGCTGGTCGACCATCGTGGCGAACGCCTCGATCAGCGTCACGCCCGGATCGGAGACGTTGTGGTCGGACCACTCGGGGCAACGCTGCTGGACGAACCTCTTGGCGTCGTCGACGAGTCCCTGGAACCTCCGGTCGTCGAGATTGGGGCTGGGCAGCGTCACGGACCCGCTCCTTCCTCGTGTGCGGGGATCACATAGAACGGGAACACGAGGTTGCGGGGGTCGTTCGTGCCGCGCACGGTGTAGCTGATGTCGATGTACAGCACGCCGTCCTCCACGGCGTCGAACCGGACGTCGATGCCCACGACCTCGATCCTCGGCTCCCAGCGGTCCAGGGCGAGCCGGATCTCGTAGGCGACCTGGCCCGCGGTGCCGGCGTCGGCGGGGGCGAACACGTAGTCGTGGATGGCGCAGCCGAACTCCGGCCGCATGGGGCGCTCCCCCGGGGAGGTCGCGAGCACGAGCCGGATCGATTCCTCGATCTCCCGCTCGCCGCGCACCAGGGCGATGCTCCCGGTGGCGTCGGTGCGCGGCGGGAACGCCCAGCCCGCGCCGACGAACTGCTGTCCCATCAGCCGCTCACCCGCCGATCAGGACGGTCGGACAGCCCGCGACGATCGGTGCCCCGCAGGCGGCGGTGTCACCGATGCGGGCGGCGGGCTTGCCGTTGATCAGGACCGTGGGGCACCCCGGCGGAATGATCACGGACGGCGGATGCACGGCGGGCGGCGGGAAGGCGCAGGTGTGGGTCGTACCGACGGTGGCGGCGGGCATGCCGCCGATGAGGACGGTGGGTGCGCCGGGCGGGCCGACCGTCCCCGGGTGGCCGGTGGGGTCGCCGACGCGGGCGGCGGGTGGCATGCAGGAGGCTCCTTCTCGTCGGCTGTTCGCTTCTCGTCGTCGCTTCGTCGTACCGGGGCCGGCCGTGGAGCCGGTCGCCGTCGTGCGAGGTGTCGTACGTGCCACGCGGCGCCCCGTCAGTTGATCCGGACCAGGCCCGCGTTGATCGTGCAGGTCGCCCCGCCCTTGATCTCCGTGCGCGCGGTGCCGTTGACCGCGACCTGGCTGCCCTTCACCTCCACTCCCCCGCTCGTCGTGAGCCCGACCTGGCCGCTGCCGCCGTCGACCTGGACGCCGGTCTGCGCGGTCACCTTCACCGACTTGCCGGTCAGTTCGAGGGTGCCGCTGCCGGCGTCCATCAGCGCGCCGTTGCCCGCCTTGACGGTGACCTTGTCCTTGGCGTCGATCTCCACCGTTCCGTCGCTGTGCACGATGATCTTGGTGCCCTTGCGGTCGAGGTCGATGGTGAGCTTGCCGTCGCCGGTGACCATCCGGACGCCCTGCGGGCCGGAGGCGTTGTCGAGCAGTTCGAGCTGGTTGCCGCTGCGGGAGGAGAACGACCGCCGGTTGACGGCGCCGCTGGTCGCGTCGATCAGGTCGCCGCTCGCCGTGGACGGCTTGTCCTGCCCGTTGAAGAGGCAGCCGAGGACGTACGGGCGGTCGAGCCTGCCCTGCTCGAACCCGACCAGCACCTCGTCACCGACCTCCGGGGCGAACGCGGACGTTCCCTTGCCGTCCTTGCCCCCTCCTCCGGAGGTCTGCGCGCAGCGGGCCCAGTCGCTGACGTACTCGTCGGACAGCCAGGGGAACTTCACCTTGACGCGGCTGAGCTTGTCCGGGTCCTTGGTGTCGGAGACGAGACCGATGACCACGCCGTCCACCTCGGGGAGCCGGCCCGCCCGGCCCGTGGCGCCGCCGGCCAGCGCCGACAGGGAGCGTTCCTGCTGGCCCGAGACGGTCACCCAGGTCTCGTAGCCGCGCCGTGCGTCGAACACGTGCCGGGAGGCGGTGACGGTGTACCGGCCCTCGAACGGGGCACCGACCCCGGACAGCGCGACCGCGCCACCGGCCCTGACCTCGGGGTTTCCCTGGATGACCGCTTCCATCTCGGCGAACGACCCGGCGATCCGCTGCGCCAGCGCCTTGGCGACCTGCTCGACGCGGGCCTGCACGCCGTAGGTGTTGTCGGTGACGAGGTAGTCGGCCTTCCCGAAGGGGCCCGCCGCGTCCGCCGGGCCGATGCCCAGCTGGACGGTGTCCGCCTTGCCCGCTTCGGCCGTGCCGACCAGTGCCCGCTTGGTCTTGGTGTCCCAGCCGCGCACCTGGACCTGGGAGACCTGCCCGGCGGCGGTCACCCCGGCGCGGCAGCGCACCAGGTTCTTCCCGAGTTCCAGCACGAGCGGGTCCCGGTCGGCGCGGGCCGAGGAGCCGGGCGCACCGGAGGCGTCGGTGGGCTTGGTGACGTGCAGGGCGCCGTCGATGACGTACGCCTGCGCTCCGGCGTCCTCGGCCAGGTCGCGGACGAAGTCCCAGTCGGAGACGTTCGCCTGGGCGACGTGTTCGAGGACCGGGCCGGACACGTCGATCTTCCCCGTCCCGAGCCCGGCGCGCTGGGCGACGCGGCGGCAGATGTCCGCGACGGTCATGTTCTGGTAGGCGGCGACGCGACGGCCCCGGAAGAGCCGGTGCGCCTTGTCCAGCCCACGGACCACGGTGAACGTACCGGTCTCGTCGAAGTCCAGTTCCAGCGCGGTCACCTCACCCTTGAGCAGCGGTTTCGGCGAGCCGCCCGCGCCGGACGCGACCAGCAGCCGCGCCTCGGAGCCGATCTTGATGCCGGCCTTGTCGAGCAGTACCCGGCTGGGGTCGCGGAACCGCAGGACGAACGTGTCGGGCAGGATCCGGCTGTCGTCGACGTAGCCGTCCACCAGGGTGTTGGCGAGGTCGGCGGGGAGCCTGGTGCCGCCGATCTCCACGACCAGGATCTTGGCGACGGTGTCATTGGCCATCAGACGTCCCTCCTGCCGCCGGTCGCCGCGGACCCGGACGCGAGGGGCTCCGCCGCCCCGCCCGGCACCGCGTCCAGTTCGTCGACCGCGGGGAGCAGCAGTTCCCGCCCCTCGGCCAGCCGCATCGGATCGTCGATCCCGTTGGCCTCGGCGATGGCCCGCCAGGCGGCCGCGTCGCCGTACTCGGCCCAGGCGAGCCCCTGGAGCGTGTCGCCGGCGCGGAGCCGGTGGACACGGCGGGCGGTGAGCGCCCCCGAGGTCGGGTTCTGGCCGGCTGTCTCTCCGCTGATCTCCTCCATCGTCACCTGGCAGACCGCGCGGATCGGCACCCCGGACGTGGTGAACAGCGTGTACTTGACCTGGACCTGGCTGACGTAGCCGGGGAAGCCGGTGATGCCGCCCCAGTGGAAGATGACCCAGGGCGGCGACGACCGCTGCGCCTGCCGGGTCTCGTTGGTCGGTACGCAGCAGGCGAACAGACTCTCCACGGCCTTGACGACACTGGTGTCCTGGGTGTCGCTCGCGTCGAAGAACATCTCGACGGTGAGCTTGCTGGGCTGCGGCCCCTGGTACTCCGGCGGGCCCGCGCTCTTGGCGCCCTTGGCGGGGGTGCGTTTCCAGGACGCCGACTTGCCCAGGCTGAGTTCCTTGGGATTGAACTGGAAGTCGATCCGGCCGCAGGGTCCGCCGGGGGTGAGGCTGCCGCCCGAGGGCGGGGTGCGCAGTTCGAGGTAGGCGTGCTCCAGCTTGGGGCGCGCGCCACCGCCCGCGGCCGACGCCGACTTCGCGCCGCCTGCCGCGCTGAACGCCACGGGCCCGCTCATGCTCCGGGCTCCATCATGTAACCGTGGTGCGCGATCTCGATGGTCTCGATGGCGACCTTGGGCGACTCGGGGTTGAACGTCGGCCCGGTCCAGCGCACCGGCACCACCTCCAGCAGGCCCCAGCGGGCGACCATCACGTCGTCGCCGGTACGCGCCTCGATGTGCGCGGTCTTGCGGGCGAAGCCGGTGGTCATGCTGGCGAACCACTGGGCCACCTTCTGGGTTTCCTTCGTCAGCGGCCGGGAGAGTTTGACGTTGGGGTACTTCAGGCGCGTCGGCAACTGCCAGACGTGGCCGTTGTTCCCGCCTTCCTCGCGGGTCTCCAGCACCACCTCGCAGCCCAGCCCCTCACAGCTGTTGAACGACCCCAGCTCGATCCCGTCGATCGTGACGACGAAGCAGACCGAGACCGCCGGGTCCTGGGTCGTGGACATCGGGTGCCCTGCCTTTCTGTCGGTACCGGGTGCTCTGTCAGTGCCGGAGGTTGATCAAGGACCCGGCGCGTTCGCGTTCGATGCGCAGCTCCGCCTTGAGCAGCCTGCTGAGGGGGGCGACGAGGGCGCGGACGAGTTCGTCCGTGACCTTGGGGGCGCCGGCCCCGCCGGCCCCGCCGGCCTTCCCCGGGCCGGCGGCCGGGGTCGAGGAGCCGCCGGCGGCGTCGGGGGCCTCGGCGCCGGCGGGCGGCGCCGGTGGATCGGCCGGCTCGCCCTGCGCCGGCGGGTCGGCGGGCGGTTCGGTGACCGGCGTGCCGTCCTCGGCGCGTTGCACGGCGGGCGCGGTGAACTCCACGGAGCCGTCCGGCATCCACCGGGCCACTCCGGCGGCGACCGCCGCGGCCCCCGCGCTGACGCCGGGCAGCGTGGGATCCGACGGCGTCCGTCCCTGAGGGGACGGGGTCGGGGGCACCGGCGGGACAGCGCGGCGCGTGGGCGGCGGAGCGGCGCCGGGCGCCTCGGGGAGCCGCTGGAGCGGGACCGCGGGACCGAGGGCGCCCGGCCCCTGGAGCCCCCGGGTGAACGGCTGGCGGGCGCCGCCGAGGCCGAAGGCACCGGCACCTGAGCCACCGAAGGGTTCCGGGGACCCGGGGAGTCGGGAGACGTCGGGGAGTCCCGGGAGTCCGGGGATCCCCGAGACGCCTCGGAGTGCGGTGTCTCCGGAGGACCAGGCAGACGGGGCGCCGTGGGCGAGGGCCACCGCACCGGTGCCCGCGATCCGCTGCACGACGCCGCCCGCGTCGCCGGAGGCGGAGACTGCGCCGGCGCCGGGGTACGCGCTGCCGCCGCCGGTCGGGGTGTGCCCGTCGCGGGGGCCGCCGTGGTCGCCGGGCCCGCCGAAGCCGTCGGCCGCGGCGTCGGCGGACCGGCCATGGCCTCCGGAACCGCCGGCCCGAGGAGCGTGGCCTCCGGAACCGCCGGCCCCCGAGACGGACGCCCCGCCCCCGACCGGCTCCCAGCGGACCGGGACCGCGACCGGCGGCTCGGAGGCGACGGTCGCCTCGGCGGACGGTCCCGGTTCCGGCACCGTGAAGAGAGGCAGCGAGCGCTGCGCCACCAGCGGGGACACGGGGCCGGTGCCCCGGGCCGCCGACCCGGCGCCGGCCCCCGCCTCGGGCACCGCGCCGGGAAGCGTGGCGGCGTCCACGGCGTTCACGGCGTCCAGCCTCCGCACCGGCATGGGCGTCGACGCCGTCACCATCTCGCCCGGGCCGGGCGCCTCACGCACCACCGTGTCGCTCACCCCCAGCGGTCCGGCGTCCCCGAGCAGCGGCGCCCGGCCGGCCTCCGCGAGCACGGGCGTCGCACCGGTCGACGAGGGTGTGTCGGGCGAGCCGCCGGGAGCGTCGAGTCGCTGCACCGCGACCGGGCCCAGCGGCGCGGCACCACCGGAACCGGTGACGGGTCCGGAGCCGGCATCCGGTCCTGCACCCGGGCCCAGGGGGAAGGTGCCTGGGCCTGAGGGGACGGACACGGGACCGACCTCCACGGCGTCGGCGCCGGAGCCGGTCGCCGTCTCGGGCGAGAGGCCGGTGCCGAGGTCCACCGGGTCCGTGGTCAACGGTGGCGCGTCGCCGAGCAGCGGCGCGGTGCCCTCGCCGTCCGACGACGGCACACCAGGGTCGGCCGAGCCTGCCGCGTCCAGCGGCGCCGGCGCCGGCGGAGCGTGCGGGACGGGCGGATCCTGCGGTGCCGCCGGTGTCCACGGGACCTCCACGGTTCGGGAGACCTGCGCTTCGGAGGCGACGGAAGGAGAAACGGCGGACCCGGCCGGTGGCGCCGGCGGGCCCGGGAGGGGCACGGCGGTCGGCGGCAGCGCGGCGAGCGGCTCACCGAGACCCCGATGACGCGGACGCGGCGGGGCCGTGACATCACGCTGCACCACCGGCTGCACGGCGGGCTCCGCTCCGTCCGTGCCGCCGACGAGCGGCGCGGTGGGCGCGGCGTCCGGTCCCTGGCCGGCGGCTGTGCCGGTGCGTGGCGCGGCGAGCGGGAGTGCGGCCGTGTCCGCTGCCGCCGTCGGCCGGCCGGCGGGCGACGCTTCGGTCCGCTGCACGACGCCGCCCTCCTCGTCCCGCTCCGCACGGGTGCCGGGCGTGGCGAGCAGGTCGGCGACGGGCTCGGCCGGCGTGCCCGGGGCCAGGGGGCCGGGGTCCGCGTCCGGCGCGGAAGGGGGGAGCGCCTCGAGTTCCCGTACGGGTACGTCCGGTGGCTCGGCGACGACCAGGGGGCGGGCGGGCGCGGGGCCCTCGGGGGCTGCCGGAACGGACCGCAAGCGCAGGACCGGCACCGGAGCGGACGGTGCCGTGTCCGGCCCCGGGCCGGGCGACGGAAAGGTCGTCCGCTGGAGCGGCGCGAGGGGAAGCGGCGCGGAAGTGGCCGCTCGTACGCCGTCGGACACCGACGGGTCGCGGCCCGCGCCCCGGTCCGGGCTCGGCATCGGGTTCGGCGTCGGGCTCGGCGTCGGGCTCGGCGTCGGGTGCGACGCATGGTCCGGGTGCCGTGCCGTGCCCCCGGCCGGGGACACCGACCGGGAGATGACCGGGCCACCCGCGCCGTGAGGGTCACCCGCGCCGTGAGGGTCACCCCGCAGGTCCACGGACCCGCCGTCGATGTCCTGCCGGTCCCCGACCCTTGAGGCGATGGCTGCGTCCACGCCGGACTCGCCCGCCCACGCCTGCGCCGGCGCCTGGGGCCGTGAACTCGTCCGCTGTACCGGCGTGGGTTCCGCCAGCCCGTGGCCGACGCCGGACGGGGCCTGCGGGCTCACGAGATGGCCGAGCGGTCCGCTGACCGTCGGATCCTGCCAGGTACCGAGGCGCCGGCCGAACCCGCCGGGGTCGGTGACCAGCCCCATGGCCGCGCCCAGCGTGCGTTGCACGGGCGGCGTCGACCGCCACCCGGCCGGGACCGGTGCGTCCGTCGCCGCGTCCGGTCCGGGGGGCGTCGTCCCGGCGTCGGCGCGCGCTCGTGGCCCGGGCTCCGGAACGCCCCCCGAGCCTTCACGGCTCCTCGTCAGCCAGGACAGCAGTCCCATCTCGGTGTCCTCTCACCGCCCGTTGAGACGGGCGATCTGCTCGACGTACCGCTGCCGTTCGGGGTGTTCCAGATCGAGCAGCTCTTCGAGCGGCCAGTGGAAGTGATAGGCCAGGTACGCGATCTCCTCGTAGAGGCGGTCGACCGCGTACGTCACGATTCCCCCAGGCGGCCCCCGGCGAGGTCCACGGCGAAGTGTTCCTGGCAGGAGGGGCAGGTGACCGCGGCGCGGGTGTGGCCCTCCGCGTTGATCCGCCGGTAGAAGTCCTGGAGGAAGGCGAGATCCGAGGCGAACAGGTCTTCCACGATGCCCGCGTGGACGTCCTCGATGGTGCCGAGCCGGGTGATCACACGGGCGATCAGGACCACCGACAGGTACGCGGAGTTCTCCCGCACCCGGTCGTCCCGCAGCGGGATGAGTTCGTCCCGGGCGGTGGCCAGCCGCATCACACCGTGCCGGTGCACGGTGCCGGACGCGTCCACGTACCCCCGGGGCAGTTCGAAGGCGAACTCGGTGCGGAGCGTGTCACGCCCCGCACCGTTCGGGCTCTCGCCCGGTTCCCCGATGTGGTCGTGCCCCGGTGCGTCCGGGACCGGCGGTGCCGCCTGCCGCGCCTGCGCGGGCGCCGTCCTGCGCATCACTCAACTTCCATGCTCTCGTACGTGATCGAGAGCTTCTCGGTGAGGACCGAGGTGTCGCCGGCCTTGAGGGTGCCGATCTCCAGCGACTTCGGCCAGGCGTTGATCAACTGGTAGCGCTTGATCGCGCTGCCCTCGTAGTCGTAGACGATGATCGCGCCGTTCTTGCGGGCGTCGCCCATCTTGCCGAACCGGGACGATTTGATCCACGCCTCGAAGCTGTTGTCCTCGGTCAGACCGCGGGTGACGGTGACCTCGCCGGCCTTGGGGCGGCCCGGCAGCTTCTTGATGGCGTACTTTCCGTCGGCGGTGTTCTGCTTGAGCTCGATGACGTCCTGTTCCATTTTCAAGCCGCTGACCTCGGTGATCTGCTTGATCACCACGCCGTCGAATTCCAGCCCGAAGGAGTGGCCGACAGAGCTGTCAAGTTCGGGGAGTGCCATCCCAGCCTCCATGGCTCATCTCGTGTGTGGACGGTGGTCTTCCACCGCCCCGGGACCGATCCGCGGGCGGCCCGTTGCCGTCGGGCCGTGATCCGCCTGCCGTTCTGCTACTCGTCGACCGATCCCGTGCCGCCCGACAGCTGTGCCAGCCGGAACACCACGAACTCCGCGGGCTTGACCGGGGCGACCCCGACCTCGCAGATGACCTGGCCGGCGTCGATGCTCTCGGCGGGGTTGGTCTCCCGGTCGCACTTGACGTAGAAGGCCTCGTCCGGGGTCAGCCCGAACAACGCGCCCTTGCGCCACTCGTTGACCAGGAACGCCGAGATCGTGCGCCGGATGCGCGCCCACAGGGCGTCGTCGTTCGGTTCGAAGACGACCCACTGCGTGCCGGTCAGGATCGACTCCTCCAGGTAGTTGAAGAGCCGGCGTACGTTCAGGTAGCGCCAGGCGGGGTCGGAGGAGAGGGTGCGGGCGCCCCACACCCGGATGCCGCGGCCCGGGAAGGAGCGGACGCAGTTGACGCCGATGGGGTTCAGCAGGTCGTGCTCGCCCTTGGTGATCTGCGTCTGGAGGCCGACCGCGCCGCGCAGGACCTCGTTCGCCGGTGCCTTGTGCACACCGCGCGACTCGTCGTTGCGCGCCCACACGCCGGCGATGTGCCCGCTCGGCGGGACGAAGGTGTTACGGCCGACCGACGGGTCGAACACCTTGATCCACGGGTAGTAGAGCGTCGCGAACTTCGAGTCGAAGCCGGCCGTGTCCATCCGCCAGTTCTTGATCTGCTGCGGCGACAGCCCGGGGGGAGCGTCCAGGATGGCGACCCGGTCGCCCATCAGCTCGCAGTGGGCGATCAGGGCCTGCTGCACCGCGATGACGGTCTCGTCATCGGCGATGCCCCGCTGGTGGGCGCTCATCAGGTCGGGCACGGCCACCATCGTGATCTCGTCGATGGCCTCCAGCCCGCCGAAGCCCGTCCGCTCGTCCGCGTCACCGATGTAGGTGTCGGCCGACAGCGCGACCGCGTCGGACCCCGCCGGAGCGGGCGCCGTGCCGGACTTGGCCGCGAGGACGACCGTGCCGGTGTCGGGCCTGGCCGACGCGGCGGCCCGGCTGACCTCCTCCAGGGCGATGATCCGCGACTTCTCCTTGACCTTGGTGACGACGTTGTCCTTGCCGCGACGGGCGGACACCGAGGGGTAGGTCTCCTTCTCCTCCCCGTCCACCTTGACCACCAGCTTGAACGCCTCGTTCGGCGGCGCCTCGCCCTCCGCCCCGCCGACCTCCACCGTGACCTCACCGGTGACGCCCGGCAGCGCCCGGACCCGGAATCCGCCGAGCAGCGCCTCGGCCGCGGACTCACCGCCCGTCGTCCCGCCGGCGGCCCCGCCCGGCAGTTCTCCCGCGACGCCGTTCCCGCCGTCGCCGATCCGAACGACGTAGCAGTTCCCTCCCCCGTTGGCGAAGTACCCGTACACGGCGGACGCCAGGTAGGAACCCTCGACGAAGTCGCCGAAGACACCCACGTACTGGCTCCAGTTGGTGACGAGTGTCGGCTCGTTCAGAGGCCCTTGCGGGGCGAAGCCGAGAAACGCGGCGACCGAGGTGCCCACTCCCTCGATCGGTCGTGCCCCGGCCTCCACTTCCTCGACGTAGATGCCCGGGGACAGATACGACGGCATACTGACTCCTCCCTTGACCAGCGGCCGAAGCAGATTCTGACTTTCGGTCGCGATCACCCGGAACGTGTCGTCGTCCGCGGCGCGGTGCACAGCCCGCTGCCCGATCAGGCACGCGGCCCTTCCCCCGGCCGTTCCCACCGTTCTCGTGTACGAGTGGCCACGAACCCGAACACTTGCCGCCATGAAGTCGGCGCCGGACAAAAAACCCAGCGCGAGGACCACCGCGGCGCCGGCACGCCCGGCGGCCCCTGCCCAGACCCGGTCCACGGTCGAGGAGTCCGCCTCACCCACCACGGTGTCCGGGCCGGAGAGCGGCCCTCCGGCGGAACTCGCCCCGCAGCAGTTGCGTCTGCTGCAGACACGGGCGGGGAACGCGGCGGTGGCCCGGCTGGTCGCGCAGCGCCAGACCGCGGCTCCGCCCTCCACGGCCGCCCCGGCCCCGCCGGTCAAGCCGCCGCCGTCGGCGTCGCCCGCCTTCCAGGGCCTGAAGTCCGAGGTGCGGGTCAAGAAGACCACGGCCTCCCGGCACGCTCCCGCCGCCGCGGAGGCGAAGGCCGCGCAGGACGCCGCCGTCGCCCCACCGGACGACAAGCAGGCCCAGGGCAAGGCCGCGCAGGCCGAGAAGATGAACGCCGCCAAGCCCGGCGTGTTCGACAAGGCCGGGTTCATCGCCGCCGTCAACCAGGCCATCGCCGCCCAGGCGCCGAAGAACCTGGACGAGGCCGACAACTTCTCCGGGTCGGGCAAGGCGGAGGCCGTCAAGGGGCAGGTCGACGGACAGGTCAGCCAGGGCAAGCAGACCTCCGCCAAGGAGATCGACACCGCCACGAAGGCCGGACCGGACCTGTCCCAGGCCAAGGACAAGCCGGTCACCCCCCTCACCCC
>NZ_BQUN01000111.1:154725-231060 GCF_026008495.1 Streptomyces sp. A012304 | reverse complement strand
CCACCCCAACGGAGTCGTACAGGCCGCCGTCACGCCCGCACCGGATTTACCAACAGCGTCCGGGGAGCCGGGACGGGCCGCCGCGCCGCACCGGGCCGCTACAGCGTCTTCGCGGTCGTCGGGCCCACGATCAGGCCGTCCCCGAAGGCGTCCACGCGGACCGTGTCGCCGTCCCTGACCTCGCCCGCCAGGATCTCCTTGGCGAGGCGGTCACCGATGGCGGTCTGCACCAGGCGGCGCAGCGGGCGGGCGCCGTAGGCCGGGTCGTTGCCCTCGTCCGCGAGCCAGGTCAGGGCCGCGTCGGTGATCTCCAGGGTGAGACGCCGCTCCGCGAGCCGCTTGGCCAGCCGGTCGATCTGGAGGCGGGCGATGCGGCTCAGCTCGTCCTTGCTGAGCGCCGAGAAGACGACCAGGTCGTCGAGGCGGTTGAGGAACTCCGGCTTGAAGGAGGTCCGGACCACCTCCAGGACCTGCTCCTTCTTCTCCTCCTCGGTGGAAACCGGGTCGACCAGGAACTGGCTGCCCAGGTTGGAGGTCAGGACCAGGATCGTGTTGCGGAAGTCGACCGTGCGGCCCTGGCCGTCGGTGAGCCGGCCGTCGTCCAGGACCTGGAGCAGGATGTCGAAGACCTCGGGGTGGGCCTTCTCCACCTCGTCCAGCAGGACCACGGAGTACGGGCGGCGGCGCACCGCCTCCGTGAGCTGGCCGCCCTCCTCGTAGCCGACGTAGCCGGGCGGGGCGCCGACCAGGCGGGCCACGCTGTGCTTCTCGCTGTACTCGGACATGTCGATGCGGACCATGGCCCGCTCGTCGTCGAAGAGGAAGTCGGCGAGGGCCTTCGCCAGCTCGGTCTTGCCGACGCCCGTCGGGCCGAGGAAGAGGAACGAGCCGGTGGGACGGTCGGGGTCCGCGATCCCGGCGCGGGAGCGCCGTACGGCGTCGCTCACCGCCCGTACCGCCTCGGTCTGGCCGATGAGGCGCTTGCCCAGCTCGTCCTCCATGCGCAGCAGCTTCTGCGTCTCGCCCTCCAGGAGGCGGCCGGCGGGGATGCCGGTCCAGGAGGCGACGACGTCCGCGATGTCGTCGGAGCCGACCTCGTCCTTGACCATCGTGTCCTTCGCGGCCTCCTCCTCGGCCTCCGACGCCGCCTCCAGGTCGCGTTCCAGGGTCGGGATCTCGCCGTACAGCAGCTTGGAGGCGGTGTCGAAGTCGCCGTCGCGCTGGGCGCGTTCGGCCTGGCCGCGCAGGTCGTCGAGCTTCTCCTTCAGCTCACCGACCCGGTTGAGGGACTGCTTCTCCTTCTCCCAGCGGGCGTTGAGGCCGCGCAGCTCCTCCTCCTTGTCGGCGAGGTCGCGGCGCAGCTTCTCCAGCCGCTCGCGGGAGGCGGGGTCGGTCTCCTTGGCGAGCGCGAGTTCCTCCATCTTCAACCGGTCGACGGCGCGCTGGAGTTCGTCGATCTCGACGGGCGAGGAGTCGATCTCCATGCGCAGCCGGGAGGCGGCCTCGTCGACGAGGTCGATGGCCTTGTCCGGCAGGAAGCGGGAGGTGATGTAGCGGTCGGAGAGGGTGGCCGCCGCGACCAGGGCGCTGTCCGCGATCTGCACCTTGTGGTGGGCCTCGTACCGGCCCTTGAGCCCGCGCAGGATCGCGATGGTGTCCTCGACGGTCGGCTCGGACACCAGCACCTGCTGGAAGCGGCGCTCCAGCGCCGGGTCCTTCTCGATGCGTTCGCGGTACTCGTCCAGGGTGGTCGCGCCGACCATGCGCAGTTCGCCGCGCGCGAGCATGGGCTTGAGCATGTTGCCGGCGTCCATGGCGGAGTCGCCTCCGGCGCCCGCGCCGACGACGGTGTGCAGCTCGTCGATGAAGGTGATGATCTGCCCGTCGGAGCCCTTGATCTCCGCCAGGACCGTCTTCAGCCGCTCCTCGAACTCACCCCGGTACTTCGCGCCCGCGACCATCGCGCCCAGGTCGAGTGCGACGAGCCGCTTGTCCTTGAGGGACTCGGGCACGTCGCCCTTGACGATGCGCTGGGCGAGCCCTTCCACGACGGCGGTCTTGCCGACGCCGGGCTCACCGATGAGGACGGGGTTGTTCTTGGTCCGCCGGGACAGCACCTGCACCACGCGCCGGATCTCCTGGTCCCGGCCGATGACCGGGTCGAGCTTGCCCTCGCGGGCGGCGGCGGTGAAGTCGGTGCCGAACTTCTCCAGTGCCTTGTACTGGCCCTCGGGGTCGGCCGTGGTCACCCGGCGTCCGCCGCGCGCCTTCTGGAAGGCGTCCGCCAGCCGCTTGACGGTGGCGCCCTGCTGGGTGAGGACCTCGCCGGCCTGGCCGCCCTTGGCGGCGATGCCGATGAGCAGGTGCTCGGTGGACAGGTACTCGTCCCCGAGGTCCTTGGCCCGGGCCTGCGCGTCGGCGATCACGGCGAGCAGCTCACGGTTGGGCTGTGGCGGCGCGACAGTGGACCCGGTCACGCTGGGCAGCGCGCCGAGGGCCTTCTCCGCGCCGGCGCGCACGGCGGCCTGGTCGGCGTCGACGGCGGCGAGCAGATCGACGATGTTCTCGTTCTCCTGCCCCTGGAGCAGCGCGAGGAGCAGGTGGGCCGGCGTGAGGTCGGGGTGTCCCTCGGACACCGCGCGGTTGCCGGCGGCCTGGATCGCTTCCCGGCTCCGGTTGGTCAGCTCTGCGTCCACGGTCGCTGTCTCCTCCTTGCGTCAGCCATCAGCGGTGACTCGCACAACGTACACAAAGTTGAGTCTATTCCACTCAAGGCGAGGTGCGGGAGCCGTGGAGCGGCTAAGTTCCGCACCATGGCCGCATACCCACAGAACCCGGGCGCTCCCGACGCGCCGTACCTCGCCTTCTGGCGTGAACGACACTTGTGCACCCTGACCACACCACGCCCGGACGGTGGTCCGCACGTCGTTCCGGTCGGAGTGACGTACGACCCCGAGGCCCGACTGGCCCGGGTGATCGCCGACAAGGCGAGCATCAAGGTCCGCAACGTGCTGGCGGCGGGCGCGGCCGGCGCCCGGGTGGCGGTGTGCCAGGTGGACGGCCGCCGCTGGGCCACCCTGGAGGGCCGGGCCACGGTCCACACGGACCCGGAGCGAGTGGCGGAAGCGGAACAGCGCTACAAGGTCCGCTACGGCCGGACTCCCGGCCCCAACCCCTCCCGCGTGGTGATCGAGATCCAGCTGACCCGGGCGATGGGGCGGGGCTGAGAGGGAGTAGGGCGGGCAGGTGGCCGTCCGGGAAGATGACCGGATCCACACCGATGGGATTCGGCCACCGCGCGGGCGGGCGCAAGAGGGTGGATAGGCGGAAATATCGCCGCAAACTGCAGCGGCGTCACCGTGTTCAGGTCACGGTGACGCCGCTGCGGGGGGAAGCACCTGAGCGATCTGTTACGACGGGGGAATCGCGTCAGGCACTGCGGGGGGTGGCTGAAATGGTCCTGGGGGCGGGCGCGCTCGCCGACTCCGCCAGGCGGTGGTCGCGCTGGTCGAGGTTGACGAAGATCATGCCGTACCGGATGGCGCAACGGACGGGCTGCGGCGCCCCCCGAGGCCGCCGCAGACACCGGTACGCCCGCACGTCGTCGTCCTCGTCGCGCGTGACGACGACCGGCTCGCCGAACACGGTCACCATCAGCGAGTCACCGCTGTGGGGGATGGCGGTGACCAGGTCGATGAAGTGCCATCCGGAGCGGTAGGCCGTGGCCATCTCGCGCCGGAAGGAACGGTCGTCGGGTGGGGTCGTCACGCCGGCACTCCGGATTCGTCCGCGGTCGCAGTCGGCACGTCCCGGGCGTCACCCTCGTCGGCGACCACGGCCGGCCAGTGGCTGTCCGCCAGGACGACCGACGGCCAGTGACTGTCCGCCGTTACCCTGTCCTCCGCGTCGGAATGACCACTCAGCGCCCCGAAGACCGCAACGGCGGAGAGGGTGGCAACAAGCACCGAGCGAAGCATTCTGTGGCACATGGTCGGCTTCGTCCTCACTTGAAAGTCTCCTCTTCCCCCGTCGGATAAGACGATGGCTCATTCGGGCACGTCATGGCCACACGATCGATGCATCATGTTCCTGCATGTTCAGGACCCTGGGGGGTGGAGATTTCGTGGCGAATCGGACTAAGGTGACGCATCCCCATGCGGTGACCGAGCTGTGCGAGGAAGGTGGCCGACTTTACGCCAATGCCCTGCGCACCGGCCGTGTCGCCCGGGCGGACGTGGAGTCGGCGCCCTGCCTCGTGGAACTCGCCCTTCTCCTCCCCGACCCGGATGACGCGGATTGGCTGCACCCGGTTCCACCGAGCGTCGCCCTGGCCCAGCGGCTGCACCCGATCGAACTGGAGATCACCGAACGTCGGCGCCGGTCCGTCGAACTGGCGGACGCCTTCGAGCCGTTCCTCGCGCTGAGCGCCCAGACGGTGACCACCGACCACTCGATCACGATCCTGGAGGGCGGCGCCCGCATCAACGCGGCCCTCAACCTGGCCACCTCCCAGTGCCGCACGGAGATGCTCACCATCCAGCCCAGCGACGACCGCTTCTCCGAGCACAGCCTCGTCCAGGGCCTGGAGCGGGACCGCCCGCTGATCGAACGTGGTGTGCGCATACGCACGCTGTATCAACACACCGCCCGCTACAGTCCGGAGAAGTTGGGGTACGTCGCCCAGCTCGCCAACGGCAAGGCGGAGTACCGCACGATCGACGAGGTGGTGGAGCGCCTCATCGTCTGCGACGAGACCGTCGCCTTCATCCCCGCCCGCGACGACCAGCAGGTCGCCCTCGAACTGCGCCACCCCGGCCTGGTCCGCTACCTCATCAAGGTCTTCGAGTTCATGTGGGCCCGCGCGGTCCCGCTGAGCGCCGGCGCCCCCTACGAGACCGCCGCCGGCGGCATCACCGACATCCAGCACTCCATCGCCAAGCTCCTCGTCGAGGGCCATGTCGACGAGGCCATCGCCCGCCGCCTCGGCATGAACGTCCGCACGTGCCGGGCCCACATAGCCAAACTCGCCGCGATCCTCGGCAGCGGCAGCCGCGCCCAACTCGGTTACCTGATCGCGGAGTCGGGGCTGCTGAAGCAGGAGTGAACCGGCAACCGGCAGGGACCGGCCGTCACCCGGCGGGCTCACCGAGCGCGTTGGCCCCGCCCCGGCACTCCGGGGTCGCTCCGACCGGCCCCGCCGCCAGCGGCCGGTCCAGGCCGACCTGGGCTATCCGCACCCCCAGCTGCGTCCGGCTGGCCGCCCCGAGGGTCTCCGACAGCCGGGCGATATGGGCCCGGCAGGTGCGGACGCTGATACCGAGCCGCTCGGCGATCACCGCGTCCTGGTGGCCCTCCGCCAGCAGCGCCGCGATGGACTGCTCACGATGGGAGACACCCTCGATCCGGGTCTCGGGCAGTGGCGCGGTCAGCGGGACGGCCAGCCGCCACAGCCGCTCGAAGACCGTCACCAGATAGGCCACCAGCGCCGGGTGACGCAGCTCCAGCGCCATCGTGCGGTCGGCGTTGGCGGGGATGAAGGCCACCGTGCGGTCGAAGAGGATCAGCCGGTCGATGACCTCGTCGAGGGTGCGCGCCTCGACGGCGTCCCCCATCAGCTCCAGGTAGTTGAGCAGCCCCTGGCCGTGCCGGGCCACATGGTTGTACAGGTCCCGCATCCGCACGCCCCGCCCGCGCAGCGCCAGCGCCCGGTGCAGCCCCTCCGACAGCTCGTGCTCGCGCCGGATGCCCCCGGGCTGCACGGTCAGCACCTCCGTGGTGCAGGCGTCCGTGGCCTCGTCCAGCGCGGCCTGGATCCGCGGAGCGCCGTCCAGCACCCGGATCGCCGCGCTCTCACCGGGTGTTCCGGCCGGCGCCGGGCCGCCCAGAGCGGCGTACCACTCGAAGGCGGCCACCGTCGCGCCCATCCGCCGCTGGCTCGCGCTGACCTCGGCGTACAGTCCGCGCAGCAGCCGGGTCATGACCTCCTGCGGGGAGGTCGGCACCAGCCAGTCCATGTCGTCGGGGTCCGGGTGGAGCAGGGCCAGCTCCAGCAGACAGGGCACCGGCTCGGCGTCCCGGCGCGGTACCCGCCCCCGCCGTACGGCCCGGGAATACACGCGATCCCCGGCCTCGCACAGTCGGTCAGCACCGTGAGGATGCTCCTCCGTCCCGTGCCCGGCCATCGCCCATCCCACCCCCGCTGTCAGCGTTTTCCGCAGCGCAACTATGAGGGGCTCCGGACCGGCTCCGCAACACGGCTCATCCCGCCAGGACCGGCGAGAAACACCCGTCCGCCCGGGTTTCTCCCGGCCTCCGCCCCGCGCAGTCGCAGCAAGGTGACCTGCCGGAAGCGATCACAAGTCGTTCGGTTCTCACCGTCTACGCGTGCGCCGGTGGGCTGAGGCGCGCCGGAGACGACCGAAGAGCGAGGAAAGGGGGCACGCGGCGCGCGTGCCCCCTTTCCATGCTGTTGCCCGGCCGGACTACTTCAGCTTGATGGCCCGGCAGCTGGCCTCGAACTTGGGGGTGCAGATGTCGGACACCTGGTAGATGCCGTCCGCGATGACGGTGTCCTTGATGTTGCTCTTCGTCAGCGACACCACCGGCACCAGCTGGGCCGGAATGTCCTTGTGGGTGGGGCTGTCGACGCTGTCGCGGGTGAGGGCGTCGAACTGGATGTCACGGCCCTGGACCTTGGCGACGGCCATCTCCGCGGCGGCCTCCGCCTCCTGCGGGTAGGGCTTGTACACGCTCATGTACTGCTCGCCGCTGACGATCCGCTGCACCGCCGTCAGCTCCGCGTCCTGGCCGGTGATCGGCGGCAGGTTGTCGTCGTCGAAGCCCGCCGCCTTCAGGGCCTTGATGATGCCGCCGGCCATGGCGTCGTTGGCGGAGTAGACGGCCGAGATGTTGCTCTTGCCGATCTTCTCGATCGCCTGGGTCATGTTCTCCTGGGCGATCTCCGGGCTCCACGCCTTGGTGTCGAAGGATTCGGCGATCGTGACCTGCCCGTTGAGCTCCTCCATCGCGCCCTGCTTGAACTGCGCGGCGTTCGGGTCGGTGGGCGAGCCGTTCATCATGACGATCTTGTCGCTGGTGTCAGCCGAGCCGAGGGCCTCCACCAGGGCGCGGCCCTGGACCTCGCCGACCAGCTCGTTGTCGAAGGAGACGTACGCGTCGATCGGGCCCTGGGCCAGCCGGTCGTAGGCGATGACCGGGATGCCCGCGTCCTTGGCCTTCTGCACCATGCTCGCGATCTTCTTGGAGTCGACCGCGTCCAGCAGGATGACGTCGACCTTGTCGTCGATCATCTTCTGCATCTGGCTGTCCTGGACGTCCGCCTCGGCACCCGCGTTGGCGTAGACCGTCTTGCCCTTGTTCTGCGTGAGGGAGGCGACCTTGGCCTTGATGATCGGGTAGTCGAACTCCTCGTACCGGGTGTTCGTCTTCTCCGGCATCAGCACGCCCACCGTGATGTCACTGCCCTTGGTCGGGGTCGCGTCACTGCCGTCCTCCGTCGCGTTCAGCATCCCGCATCCGGCGAGCGAGAGGGTCATCGTGGAGGCGACCACAGCAATGGCGATACGACGCATTTCGGGGGCTCACTTCAGGTGCGTTCCGGACGTGGGTGCGACTTGTTGACCCAGGTGTCTGAAAAGACAACGCGGCGGCGGCCTCCGGCGTCAAGCGGAACCACTTAACGAAGTAACAACATCACGCTCCGCTTGATGCGTGTAGACACGTAAGAAGTGAAGTGGAAACTTCTCCAACCCCCCTTTACGGACCCTCCATCCGACGGGACTTCACGACAGGGCGAGAGACCGCACAACCAATGCGGCCCCTCGCGAGTCGTGATCATGACGGGACGACTCCGTGGGTTCGTTCCGTCGATCACCGACTCGTTTCGCCCTACGAACCCCGAGCAGAGGACCGAATGAATCCAGCCAGACTCGCGACGGCCGTCGTGCTCGCCACGACCGGTGGTCTCCTCACCGCGGTCACCGCCCCCGCATCGGCCGCCACGACCTGCGCCTCCCCGGTCTACCAGCGTCAGATCTTCGCGAACACCACCTTCTCCGGCACCCCGAAGCAGACCGGCTGTGACGCCGCCGTCAGCGAGAACTGGGGCACGGGTGCCCCGGCGGCCGGCGTGCCGTCCAACAACTTCGGCGTGCGCTGGACGGTGACCCGCGACTTCGGCTCCGGCGGACCGTTCTCCTTCACGGCCTCCGCGCAGGACGGCGTACGGGTCCACGTGGACGGCGTCCGCAAGATCGACCTCTGGCGAAACGTCTCCTCCACCGTCACCAAGACGGTCAACGTCACCATCCCCTCCGGCAAGCACACCCTGCGGATCGACTACGTCAACTGGACGGGCACCGCGAACGTCAAGTTCACCTACACGCCCCGCACCTCGGCCACCGTCGACAAGGTCAAACCCCTCGCACCGACCGAGGTGGGGGCCATCTACGAGCCCGCCACCAACCGGGCCGTGCTCGCGTGGGCGAAGAACAAGGAGATGGACCTCGCGGGGTACCACGTCTACCGCCGCCCGGCCGGATCCTCGACGTGGACGAAGCTCGTCACCACCACGGCGAACACCCACACCGACCGGCCGCCGACCGACGGCCGGACCTACTGGTACGAGATCCGCGCCTTCGACAAGGCGGGCAACGTCTCGGCCGGTTCGGCGGACCGGGGCATCACCAGCGACGACCGGGTCGCCCCGGCCGCGCCGACCGGCATCACCGTCGCCTCCACCAGCGCGGCCAACACCCTGTCCTGGCCGGCCGTGCCCACCGCGACCCGGTACGAGGTGTTCCGCGCGGACACCCTCGACGGCACCTACACCCGGCTCGGGACGCCGTCGCCCACCCACTACACGTCGTACACCGACCACAGCGCCCCGGCCGACGTGCCCGTCTTCTACAAGGTGCGGGCGCTGGACGCGGCGGAGAACGCGTCGCCGCTCTCCAGGGCGGTCGTCGGCACGCGCGACACCGTGGCGCCCGGCGCCCCGCAGAACCTGCAGACGGCCGCGCAGGACGAGGCGGGCGTGACGCTGACCTGGCTGAGCGGCGGCTCGGACGCCGTGCGGTACCACGTCTACCGGACGCCGTCGAGCGGCGGTGCGACGACCCGGATCGCCACCCCGACCGGCCTGTCCTACCGGGACACCACGGGCGACCCGGGCCAGCCGTACCTCTACTTCGTGGCCGCCGTCGACGCGGCGGGCAACGAGTCGTCGCGGCCGTCGACCACGGCGACCCGCACGGTCGGCCCGAGCAGCGCGCCCAAGGCGCCGGGGCTCGGCGTCGCCCGGATCGTCGGCGACCGCATGGTCCTGGACTGGAGCCAGAGCGGCCACGTCCCGGTGGCCCGCTACATCGTCTACCGCTCCCGCACCGCGCCCGTCGACACGTCCAACCCGGACCTGGCGTACGCCGGCACCACCGACACGTCGTACACGTCGACGGTCACCGCGTCCGAGCACGACTACTTCTACTCCGTGGTCGCCGTCTCGGCGTACGGCGTCCGCTCCCTGCCCTCGAACTCCGTGCAGCCCGTGGTCAGCGAGGTCCAGCCGCCGCAGCCCACCCAGGTGCAGGAGGTCACGCCCGGCGACGGACAGGTCCAGCTGGTGTGGGGCTCCGTACCGATCGGCCCGGGCGAGCCCGAGATCACCGGTTACCGCGTCTACCGCTCGACCACCCCGGGCGTCACCAAGGCCGACGCCGAGGCCGTCTTCACCGTGGCCGGCGACCGCTACACCGACACCGGCCTGACCAACGGCACGACGTACTACTACGCCGTCGCGTCGGTCAACGCGGCCGGTCTGGAGTCGACGCTGTCGCCGGAGGTCTCCGCGACGCCGGACGCCTTGGCCGCCCCCAACTGACGGACCCCGAAGGAATCCATGCACCAGGCAGGACGGGCGACGGCGGTCGTGCTCACCACGACCGCCGGACTGCTCACCACTCTCACCACCGCCGCGCCCGCCGCCTCGGCGGCGACGAGCTGCGTCTCGCCGGTCTTCCACCGGCAGATCTTCGCGAACACCGCCTTCTCCGGCCTGCCGAAGCAGACCGCCTGTGACTCGGCGATCAGCGAGAACTGGGGCACGGGCGCCCCGGCGGCCGGCGTGCCGTCCGACAACTTCGGCGTGCGCTGGACGGTGACCCGCGACTTCGGCTCCGGCGGACCGTTCTCCTTCACGGCCTCCGCGCAGGACGGCGTACGGGTCCACGTGGACGGCGTCCGCAAGATCGACCTCTGGCGAAACGTCTCCTCCACCGTCACCAAGACGGTCAACGTCACCATCCCCTCCGGCAAGCACACCCTGCGGATCGACTACGTCAACTGGACGGGCACCGCGAACGTCAAGTTCACCTACGCGCCCCGCACCTCGGCCACCGTCGACAAGGTCAAACCCCTCGCACCGACCGGTGTGACGGCCACCTACGACCGGACCACCCGCAGGGCGCGGATCGCCTGGGCGAGGAACAAGGAGATGGACCTCGCGGACTACCGTCTCTACCGCCGCGCCGCCGGCACGTCGACGTGGACGAGGCTGCTGACCACGACGTCGACCTCCGCCACCGACGCCCCGCCCGCGACCGGGCAGTCGTTCCTCTACGAGGTGCGCGCCCGGGACAAGGCGGGCAACGAGTCGGCCGGCAGCGCCGACGTGTCCGTCGTCACCGTCGACCGGACGCCGCCCGCGGCGCCGTTCGTCGAGATGGACTCGTGCGGCACCGACCCCACGGTCGCCGGACCGGAACTCGTCACGACCGCCGCGAACGCGGCCGACATCGCCCTCTACGAGGCCCAGCGGCAGAACCCGGCGACGGGCGCCTGGACCACCGTGCACACGGGCACGAGGGGCGAGTTCTGCGACCCCGGGCAGCCCGCCGACGGGACGAAGGCGACGTACCGGGGACGGGCCCGCGACGCGGCCGGCAACTGGTCGGCGTACTCCGCCGCCACCACCCTGAAGCTCACCGACGGCATCCCGCCCGCCGTCCCCTCCGACGCGCGCGTCACCTACAGCGGCGGCGTACCGCACCTGGTGTGGACGGCGGTGAAGGACGCGGTCTCCTACGAGGTGCTCCAGCACGACCCGGCCACCGGCGGCTGGCTGCCGGCGCTGCCCAACGGCACGAAGAGCACGGCCACCATGGACGTGGTACCGCTCCAGCAGGCCGCCGTCACCGACCAGTACCGGTACGCGGTCCGCGCGGTGGACGCCCTCGGCAACGCCTCCGCGCCGGCCGAGATCACCCTGCGGATGGCGGAGCGGCCCGAGGCGACCGCGCCGTACCAGCTCGCCGCGGGCCACTGGTCCTGGGGCATCGTGCTGCACTGGCGCAGCACCGACCCCTGGACCGTCGACGACGGCCACCCGCCCGCCTACGAGATCGTCCGTACGGACCCGGCGACGGGTGAGAGCACGACCGTGCGCGAGTGCTCGCCGCTCAGCGGGGAGGGCCCGCTCGCGCCGCCCTCCACCCATACCATCCCGGCCCGGGACGACCTCGACCCCTCCTACGCCGTCCACGGCGACACGATCGTCTACGCGACCTGCCTGGACAACTCCGGTGCCTCGGAGACGACGTACGAGTACCGGGTCGTGACGATCGACCGGTACGGCCACCGCTCGCAGCCCAGCGCGCCGGTCACCGCGACCACCCGGGACACCGTGCGCCCGGCGCCGGTCACCGACCTCAAGGCCGAGGTGATCCCGATGGGCGTCCGGCTCACCTGGAACCCGCCGGCCGACGACGACGTGCAGGGCTACTACGTGTGGCAGGGCACGACCGACCCGGAGACCGGCGAGCGGGTCTGGACGAAGAACTGCGTGACCGGTGACTCGCTGGGCCCGACGGAGATCCTCTGCCCGACGGTGCCGGACGGCGGCGAGCACGTCTACCGCGTGGCGGCGACGGACGCCCAGTTCTCGGACCAGCCGATCGACTTCTTCCACACGGCGGACATCTCGGTCACCCTCCCCGACACCCGCCCGCCGGGCTGGACGAGCACGGCGGTGACGGTCGACGACTACCCCGAGATCTCCGTCCGTTGCGGCCAGACCATCTACGACATGCCGTGCGGTGACCACACCGACTACCGCTACGAGCGCTGGGACCCGGCGACCTCGACGTGGACCACCCTCGCCACGGGCAAGGTCGACGCCCCCGAGTCGTACATGGACACCACCGTCGCCGCGGACCATTTCGGCCTGTACTACTACCGCGCCGTGTACATCGACGGCACGGGCCGGGAACAGGTCGTCCGCGAGCAAGCGAACGGAATCTGGGCCTCCTGGCTCTGACCCACACCGCGCCCGCGCCCGCGCCGAACGAGTGATGACCGACTCGGCGCGGGCGCGGCATGTGCCGGGCCCCTTGGCTACGGGATCAGACGGAGGGTGACGGTCCAGGAGCGGTGGTGCTTGATCTCTTCCACCTGGTAGACGTCACCGCCGATGTCGAAGGTCTCCCCTTCGCTCAGCATCTGCGTCCGCTCCTCGCCGTCCGTGGGCATGAGGGCGAGCTTCACCAGCGCGGGACGTTCCGCGGTCGCCGGAACACTGCTCATGCCACCGATCCTGCCGGCCCTTGTCGTGGTGACCGTGCCGTGGTTCACCTGCACTCGTTCGGGTACCAAGCCGCTTCGCCTTCCTCCGCCGTCACTGCACCAGACGCAAGGTGACGGTCCAGGTGCTGTGGTGCTTGATCTCCGCGACCTGGTAGGTGTCACCACCCAGCTCGAAGGTGTCCCCTTCGCCGAGCACGACCTCCCGTGTGTCGCCATCCTTCGGGATGAGGGCCAACTGCACGCGGGCAGGGCGATCCGCGGTGGCCTTGGTACTGCCCTTGCCACCGATCCTGCCGTTCCTGGCCCGGGCGACCACCCCGCGGTTCACCCTTACTTCCTCGAATGCCATACGCCTTCATCCTCTCTAGAACAGGGTGGTGTAATCGCCTCGAGAGCCGCGGGGCTGGAACGCGTCCATGAAGTCCTTCTCGGCCAGCGGCTCAGGGTCGTCCTCGTTCCACGGGTTGCGCAGGTGCACTTTGCCGTCCTGGACTCCGACGACCTCGTACACGTGCCCTTCGACGACGCCCCCGGGCAGCTTGTCGTCGTCGTCCTCCAGGCCGCGGCTTCCCGTCAGGACGGGCTTGCCCTCCGAAAGCTGCACGGCGAAGTGGTCCAGCAGCTGGTCATAGGCGTCCGGCCCCTTAGGGAAGTCGTAGACCACACTTTCCTCGCCGGTCAGCTGGGTGAGCATCTCCGCCCGCTGGATCGAGGTCGACCCCCGGTTGAGGCGTTCGTACCCCTCGGGTGTCGGCCCCTCCCCCAGCCCCTCGTACACACGCTCCTCGCTCCACTCCTGCTCCCACTCGGCACGCCGCTCGGCATCCCAGGTCTGGTCGACGCCCGCCATGGCCTTCTCCATCAGAGCACACCAGGCACTCCCCTCCATGCGGGCGAGCACCGGCTCCCCGGGGGCGTCCTCGTACTCGAGAAGGTCCGGAGTCACGGTGAGCTCCAACTGGCGACCGGTCGGGCGGGTGAAGCCGTCGCTGTCGGTCCTCGCCTCGTGCAGGCGGACCGTGTACGTCCCGTCCTCGTTCTGCTGGATGGCGTCGGAGATCGCCTCCGGGCGGTGGCCGGCCACCGAGCCGAGCGTGGCGATCACGCCGCAGTCGCTCAGCTCTCCCTGTTCGGTCTGGTCACGGCTGGGCGGGCCGTCGAAAAGGGGAATCGGCTGATCACCGGCGTTGATCAGGTCGGCGTACCGGGCCGGTGAGATCGGGGCGTCGTACAGATGCTCCACCGCGGGCCGGTCGACCACCTCGTGGATCGTCTCGGGCGCGTCCGCCTCGTCGGGCGCCTCCGGCGCCTCAGGGGTGTCGTCCTGGAACTCCCCCCACTCGACCAGGTCACCCGCCTGCATGGGTTCCAACGGCTCCAACGGCTCGGCCTCGCCGGACGCCCAGTCCTGGTCGGCCCAGGCGTCGACCTCTGCCGGCTCCAACGGCTCCTCGGGGGCCGCGGTGTCCTCCGAGAAGTCCCACGACACCTGGTCCTTCCCCTGGTCACCCACCTCGGGACCCGCCTCGGCCCCCTTCTCGGTCCCGTACAACTCGCTCATACTGATCCCCCCTTGGGCTTCGCGGGAGCGGCCGGCTTACCCGAACCGCGCTGTGGTGACGCGGTTGCTCAGAACGATCGACTCGTCTGCCGCCATCGATCTGCCTCTCTCCGGCCCGGCTTCTGCGGTGTTCAGGGAAGGCGTCGCAGGACCACGTTCCAGGAGGTCCCGCTGGCGAAGTTGATCTGCGCCACGGTCCAGGTCTCCCCGCCGAACTCGAAGGTGCCCCCTTCGTTCAGCACCTCCTGCCGCTCCTCCCCGCTTCCGCCGCTGAACCCGAGCTTCACCACAGCTGGCCGATCCGCGGTCGCGGGAGCACATCCCATACCGCCGATGTTTCCCTTTTCGGTACGGACGAGGATGCCGTTCGGGATGGTCAGTTCATCCGCTGTCACTGATCTGCCCTCTCTAGAGAAGAGTTGTGTATCCACCGCGCTGCTTGTCGTTCTGACAGGCATGGAAAAACTCATCCATTGTCAACTCGTCCGGGTGCTGCTCGTTCCACGGGTTGCGCAGGTGAAGCATGTCGCCGTCCACAGCCACCACCTCGTACGCGTGTGCGCCGTACAGCTTCTTCGGTAGCTCGAATTCTCCGGCCTCGGCATCCAGGGCCCTGGTTCCCACAAGGACCGGCTTTCCCTCGGCGAGCTGGTGCTCGATATGGTGCTTCACCCGATCCTGCGCATCGTCCCCGGTAGGGAAGACGTACAAGGCGCTTTCCTCACCCGTCAGCTGGGTGAGCAACTCCGATTGGTCCAAGGGCCATGCTCCGCGATTGAGCCGCTCATACCCTTCGGGGATCGGCCCCTCGGGGAAACCCGCCGCTCCCTTCTCGATAGCCCACCGGTCCTCCCACTGTCCTCGCCGGTCGTCGCCCCAGGTCTGGTCGACGCCGGCGACCGCCTTCTCCAACAGAGCGCACCAGGCGGTACCTTGCGTCGCCGCGAGCGCGGACTCCCCGGGCCTGGCTGTGGGCGCGGGTAGGTCCGGAGTCAGGCTCAGCTCGATCTGGCGTCCGGTCGGGCGTGCGACGCCGTCGTCTCCGCGGACGGTTTCGTGCAGGGAGACGGTGTATGTTCCGTCGCCGTTCTCCCGGATGCTGTTGGAGATGACCTCTGGGCGATGCCCGGCCACAGCACCGAGGGTCGCGATCACGGTGCAGTCGTACAGCGCACCCTGCTGTGTCTGCTCTCGTACGGGTGGGCCGTCGAAGAGGGGGGTCGGCTTGTCACCGAAGTTGATCGGATCGCCGTACTGCACGGGCTCATAGAACGGGCGATCGTACATGTGATCGATGCTCGGCCGGTCGATCACTGCCTCGATCTTCTCCGGAGCGTCTGTCGCCACCGGATCGTCCTGGCTGTCGACCTGGTCGTCCTGCGCGGGCTCCTCGGCCGATTCACCTACCCGCGCCGCAGGTTCCGCGTCGGGCGCAGCGGGCTCGGATGAGCCGTCCGCCGGGGCGGGTTCGGCCTGCGCCTCCGCTTCCTCCTCATGTTCATCGCCGTAAGGCCACGAATCGGGCTCGACGGGCTCCTCCGGTTCGCTGATGCCCGAGTCCTCGTCCGAGACCGTCACCTCCGACCAGTCGACCTCGGCCGACTGCTCCGGCGTCTCCGGTCTCTCCGGTTCCGCAGCCTCTTCGGGCTCAGCGGGTGTCTCGGGCTCCAGTGGTACTGCCTGTGCCTCCGGCTCCTCCGGCTCCTCCGGTCCTCCCGGTTCGTCCGGCTCCTCCAGCCCTCCCGGTTCCATGGGCTCTTGCGGTGGCTCCGGCTCTGTCGGGTCGGTCGGCTCGAAGCCGGTCGGCGTGTCCGGGGACAGAGGTTCCTCCGGCTCGCCCGTCTCCGCCGGTGCCCAGAGGTCTGACGGTCCGAGGCGGGACGCCGAGGTGTCCGTCTCCGTCAGGTGTGCGGTTTCTCCCAGGCCGCTCATGTATTGCCCCCCGTCGCGATTTCAGGCCTTCTCGGCTTCTTGATCGTCCGGTCGAAGCAGCTCAGTGCGCGGGTGAAGCGGGCGGTCCACTCCTCCGACGGGTCGGCGGCGCCGACGATCTTTTCCAGGACGGACGGTGTGGCGCGTCCGTGGTAGTAGTCGCGGGTCCGTGTCCCCTTGCGCGCGCGGAAGCGGGGTTCGCCGATGCGGCAGGGGTCGCGGCCGTCGACCTGGGCGCGCATCACCGTGGCGACGTGTTCGGCGAGGTCGCCGGGTGACGGCGCGGCGCCGGCGCGGCTGTGGACGGCGCGGTCGACGGCCTGGCTGATCGCGCAGTCGAGGAGGCGGCGGTCGTCCGCCGCCTGCCGGGCGAGGGCGCGGCGCATCGCCTCGCCGGGGCGGGGCGTCGTCCAGCCAAGCAGGTGGGCGGCCACGGACATCTCCGCCCAGAGGGCCAGCTGGAGATCCGGTTCCGCATCCTTCGCCTCAGCCGTGAGGCGTTGGGACCGGCGCAGGTCGCGCAAGGTGCACGGCGCCGTCGCGCAGTGCGGCCCGCACGCCCGGCTGCGCGGGTCGGTCATCGCCGCCGGCGACGCCGGACGGATCGCGGCCGCGTCCTCCCGGTGGCTGCCGTCCCGCATCCGCACCAGCAGCGGATAGTCCATGCCGTCCGTGAACACCGCCGCCTCACCGGGCTTCAGGGTGACCAGGTACTCGGACTGCGCCGCCGTGATGTTCATCGTCGCGCCGACCGCCTCCCGATCGTCCTGCGCGGGCAGCCGGTGGACGACCTTGGCGGCCGTGTTCTTGATGACGTCCGGCAGCAGCTTGCTGGGGATCTGGTCCGCGATGACCAGCCCCTCCCCGTACGCCCGGATCTCCGCCAGCAGCCCCGCGAACATCTCCACCGCGTGGGCGCTCGCGCCGCCCTCCTCCGCGCGGCGCAGCAACCGGTGCGCCTCCTCGAAGACGCTCAGGTGACGCAGCGGGAAGGACAGGCGACGCGTGACCCGCTGCTCCATGCGCAGGTACTCGACGAGCCGGATGAGGATCGTGCCCATCAGGAACGCCTTGTCCTTGTCGTCCCCGACGTCCTCGATCTCGAAGACGACGTTGCGGCGCAGCAGTTCCGCGAAGTCCAGCGGCCGGCCGCCCTCCAGGAAGCGCCCGGTCGTGCCGAGCCGCAGACTGGCCAGGCGGATCTTGATGAAACCCTGGACGTTGTCCGCGACCTCCTTGCCGTAGCCGATGTCCGACACCACCGCCAGCGCGGTGTGCTCCAGGTCCTCCAGGGTCGGGTAGCGCGGCTGCGTGCCGGGCACGGCCGGTTCGCCGAGGGTGAGGTCCCAGCCGAGGTCCTCGTAGCAGCGGGTCAGCGCCGCGCTCAGCACCTGCGGGAACGGCTCCTGCGGATCGAACGCGGCGAGGAACAGCGCCCGGACCATGTCCAGATGCGTCTGGAGCGGGTAGCGCTCGCCGCCCGCGTACACCGACGGCTCCAGCGGGTTCAGCCCGGCCGGAAGGGCGTCCGGGTCGCCCGGTTTGATCACCACGACCTCGCCGGCGTCACCGAGCCGCGCCGACATGAACCGGTACTCCGCCTTCGCCGGCTCCACCACCAGCCACGGAATGCCGGCGTGCGTGGCCGACTCCAGCAGCCCGCGCACCGTCTGCGACTTGCCGCCGCCGGTCGCCCCGCACACGAAGGTGTGCCGGTTGAGGGTGGAGCGGGTCAGTTCCAGGTCGCCCACCGGGCTGCGGTTGCGGTCGAGGACGGACCCGAGCCGCACCGGGCCGGCGTCGGCGGGCGACGGCCCGCCCGCGGTCTCCGGGGACACGTCGAACTCGGGCCGCAGCGCGAACCGCACCCCGGGGATCTCCTGCGCCGGCGGCCGGGCCAGCGCGGCCAGCAGGTCCGAGCCGCCGTGCACGGGGTACTCCTCGGGCGGTGGCAGCACCCCGCCGAGCGCCGTCGCCAGGTCCCCGACCCGCCCGGTCGGCTTGAGCGCGTACGGAAGCCCCTCCAGGTCGGCCGACGCGCACAGCAGCGCCGCCACCCGGGTCGCCTCCTCGGGCGTACGGCCACCCGCCAGCAGCCGTATCCGCCACAGGCCGGTGGCCGACGCCCTCGCCAGCTCCTTGTGCCGACGCTCCAGCCGGGCGGCGGCGAGGGCGTGATCGGGCGAGCCCTCGGCCTTGGACTGGGCACGGCGGCGGTCGTCGGAGACCTGCCCGGTCAGCTCGTCGAGGTCCGCGGCCGGGACCGGTTCGGCGTACACCAGCCACGCGAAAGGTTCCTGCCACACACCGAGCAGACAGTCCTCCAGGGTGGGCCGCTGCCCGCCGGCGGTGCCGGAGACCGGGCCCGCCCCGTCATCGAGGAGCAGACCGTCCGTCACCACCGCCACCGCGCTCCAGCAGGGGAAGGCGCCGAGCAGGGCGGCCGCGGCCCCGGGCTCCTGCCGGGTCCCGCGCGCCCCGGCGGGCAACCGCAGCAGAACGGTCCCGCCGTCCCCTTCCATGGGACCGCCCAGCAGCGCGCTGCCGCCGACGAGCACGTCCAGCGGCCGGTCTGCCGCGTGCCGCGCCCAGCCGACGCACACCGCGCCGCCCGCGGGATCGTGCGGGTGGGGGGCGTGGTGCGCGGAGACCAGGGCGGCGAGACGCTGGCCGCGCAGTTCGTCGTCGTACCCGTGCGGCCGGTCGCCGGTCGGGCGGGTGCGCGGCACCTCGCGCAACAGACAGGTCTCCATGCCTGCGAGCCGTACTGCGGACAACGTCTCCCCCGTTGACGATCTTGCTGTCTCACCCTAGAGCGCACGTCGGGCGAGGCCAACTCTGGCATCCGTGCCGCGTTCCGTGTCCTTCAGGTGGACGCCAGAAGCGGTTTCATGCACCATGTGTCGGCTGACGATCAGGCTGACATTCTCCGCTTCGGCGGTCACGGGGGCGAGTTGTATACCTCAGGGCGGACTCCGGCAACCCCACCCCATTCCTCGCTCGACCTGTCCGGCGCGACCGGCGTTCCGCTCCAGGCGCCACTGGTTCTGGCCGGCCTGCTGGTCGTCGGGGCGCTCTCGCAGGCCCTGCCCCGGGGCGCGGACCTCGCTCTGGTCGGTGTCTGGCTGGCCTCCGGCGCGCTGGTGTTCCCACGGCCCGTCGCCCGTCTCCTCGCGCGGGTCTGCGCACGCGCGCGTCCGGCCACGGCCCCCGAACTCGCCGTACTGCGACCGGCGTTCGACCAGGTGACCGGCCGGGCCGGGGTCGACGGCTCCCGGTACGAACTGTGGGTGGCGAAGTCCGGCCAACTCACCGCCCCCGCCGTCCCGTTCCCGGTCGTCGGTGTGACGCGCGCGGCGCTGGAGAAGGTCCCGGCCGAACAGCTTCCGGCCCTGCTGGCGCAGTCGTTGGGGCGGTCCGCGCACGGCCTGCCGTGGGTCGCGTCGCTCGGCTTCTGGTACGCCCTTCCGGCCCGTGTGCTGACCGGGATCGTGACGCTGGTCGTCTCGCTCGTCGTCGTCTTCACCGCCCGGGTCGCCCTCCTGGCCGTCCTGCTGCTCACCGCGATCTCCGCCGCGCTGGGCGTCGTGGCCGTGACGTACTTCCCGTCGGCGCTCGCCCTGTACGCGGTCCCGTTCCTGGTGATCCGGGCCGGCCGCCGGGGCGAACTGGTGGCGGACCGTTTCGCAGGCCGCCTCGGCTACGGTCCTCTCCTGACCGCCGTGTTCCAGAACTGGCAGGCTCAGGGGCAGGGGCAGGCTCAGGGACAGCCGGCCCAGGCGGCACCGCAGCCCTCGGCCGCACCCGTACAGGGACAGCAGACCTCGGCCCCGCAACCCGCCGAGGGCACTCAGGGCCCCCACGGCCCACAGGAACCACAGCACCAGCAGGGCCGACAGACACCACAGGGCCAACAGGACCGGCAGGACACGCCGGGAGAGCTTCACCCCCCGGCCCGGACTGCCCCCGTCCCGCCCTCCCTCGCCGACCGCCTCTGCGCGGCCCGCCCGCCGCTGTCCCGCCGTGTCCGCGCGCTCGCGACCTTCATCGCCTGACCGTCAGGAAGCCGACCCATGACCGTCGACACCACCGGGGCCGGGCCGCTCGGCCGGTTCATGCGTCTCTTCGACCCGGGCCAGCGCCTCGGCTGGGCCTACCGCGATCCCGAGTCGCTGCGCACGCCGTTCACCGAGCCCGAGCCGTCCCGGACGCCCCCGCCCACCGCCCCGCACAACCGGGTGGAGGCGGCCCGGCTGGACCACCGGGACCGGCGGACCACCGCCCTGTGGGCGGGCGGCGGGATCGTGGCGGCGAGCGGCGCGCTGGCCTACCTCGTCGACGCCCGCCTGGCGGCCGTCGGCGCCGCGGCGGTCGTACTGGCCGCGGCGGGTCTGTCCCGCACCGCCCGCCGGCTGCGCTCCGCCACCACGGCGATGACGGCCGGGCACACCGCCCACGAAGAGGCTTTCCAGGCCGCCTGGCAGGCCTGGCAGCGGCGCCGGCAGTACCACGAGGCGCAGCAGGAGCAGTGGGTGCGGACCGCGTCCGCCTGGAACGGGCTGCCGCTCGGCGCGGACAGCCGGCGTCTCGACGTCTTCGGCGGCAGCCCGCGCGGCCGCGAGGGCCTGCTCACCGTCCTCGGCGCCTCGACGCTGCGGGAGCGGCCGCTGATCGTGCTCGACCTGACGCAGGCGCTGGTCTGCCGGGAGCTGTCGGTGGTCGCGGAGGCCACGGGCGTGCCGGTGGACGTGCAGCTGCTGCCCAGCCGGCTGACGGAGAGCAACATCGTCGACGGGCTGGGCCCGCACGAGATGGTGCACATCCTGGTCGAGGCGATGCACGGCGACCACCCGGAGGCGCGGCGGGTCGAGCGGGCCGTGGACACCCGCATCCTCACCCAGGTGTGCACCGCGCTCGGCCCGGACGTCACCCTGGCGCGGCTCGGCGCGGGCCTGCGGGTGCTGATGGGCGAGGACGACGAGACCGGGCTGCTGGACCGGGCCGAGCGCCGACGTATCGCGGACGACCTGCTCAACGACCGGAACAAGGAGCAGGCCCGGGACAGCGTGTTCCGGCTGATGTCCTTCGTGCATCCGCTGGAGGGGCTGGGGACGGCTCGCGCGGGGCGCGGTCCGGGCTATCTGACCTGCATCGCCCTGGACTTCGGCGCGGGTTCGGCGAGTACGGAGCTGCTCGCGGACCTGGCCGTGCAGAGCGTGACGCGGCGGCTGACGACCTTCCCGGAGGCCCCGCCGGCGGTCGTGGTCGCGCTCGGCGAGCAGGGCCTCCAGCGCCGTCATCTGGAGCAGCTGTCCCTGGTCTGCGAGCGCCGTGGCTCGCAGCTGATCCTGCTCCACCCGCACTTGAGGGACGCGGCCGAGCAGATGATCGGCGGCGGCACGGTGGCGTTCATGCGGCTCGGCAACCACCGCGAGGCCACGGTCGCCGCCGACTTCCTCGGCCGGCACCACTCCTTCGTCCTGCACTCCCTCACCGACACCGAGGGCAGGACGGTCAACACCTCCGTCGCGCAGACGATCGGCACGTCCGTCAGCAACTCGGCCTCGACCAGCGCTTCGGTGAGCACCGGCACCAACTGGGGCGACTCCCGCAGCTACCAGGGCGGCTTCAACCCGCTGTCGACGGGCCGCTCCGCCAGCTCGGGCGGCAGCCACGGCGAGACGACCGGCACCTCCGACAGCGTCACGCACGGCACGAACGAGGCCGCGACCCGCACCACCGGCGACAGCGACAGCACCAGCCGGGCCCTCGGACAGCAGCGTGTCTACGAGTACGCCCTGGAGCCCACCCAGCTCCAGGCCCTCGCCGAGTTCAGCCTGCTGGTGGTGGAGCGGGAGCCGGGCGGCGCGGTGCGGGTGCGCTCCGCCGACTGCAACCCGCACATCGTGCTGCGGGAAGACGTCGAAACACCCCCGACCGCGACGACGCCCACGACGCCCACGACCGCGACGCCCATGACGGCCACGACGGCGACCGTGACGCACCAGCCCGCCCTGCCCGCCCCGGCTCCCGCCGCCACCCCCACCCACGCCCACGCCCCGCAGTCGACCGCGCCTCGGCAGCCGCCCCAGCTGTCGCCGCAGCCGTCGCCCACGCGGCGGAATCCGTGGCTCACGGCCGCCCCGCAGCCCGAGCCGCAGCGGCCTGCCCATGACCCCGGACAGGGGCCCGTAACCCCGCCGTGAGCTGCGGACTACCGCTTACGGCTCTGTTGCGCTCACCGACTCCTGACACCAGGTCAGCGGGCCGAAGCCACCGGAGGGTTCGCCTCCGGTGGCTTCCCCGCCCACGGGTACCGTCGCCTCCGTCATGTTTCACAGCGAGAACGGGGACACCATGCGCATCAGGCGCGCACTCACGCTCGGCGTCACACTGGTCGCGTTGACAGCGGTCACGGCCTGCGACAACGACGACGCGGACGCCGCTGACGCCCCCGGCGAGGCCGTCGTCACCCCGGACTGGGCCCGCCCCACCGCCACCGAAGACGACACGACGGCGGACGGAGGCGGGAACGGAGGCGTCACCGAGCAGGGTTTCGACGGCGCTCTCCCCGAGGCGGCCGACATCGAGAGCCTCGCGCGCTACGTCGACCTGTACACCTCCTGCAAGGAGGTGCAGACCGGCGAGGACTACGACGCCTCCCACGACAGCATGGACGCCGCCTGGGGCGAGGAGGAGGCCGCCGACCCGGCCTGGGGCATCAAGGAGCGCGCGGCGTGCAAGGACCGCACGTACCCCATAGCCCTGCTGACCGTGTCGGACATGAAGAAGTTCCAGACCATGGCCAAGGCGAGCGGCGACAAGTTCGCCATCGGTGAGAACATCGCCGTCGTCCCGGTCGGTGACACCCAGGTGCGGGCCCTGTCCCACTCCGAACTGGTCTTCCTCACCTGCGACCCCGACTTCTCACCGCCGTCCGGCTACCGCACGGAACCGGCCCTCGTCGACGGCTGCGTGCTGAGCGACTACTGGCTCGACTGATCGAGCGGCCACTGGCCCGACCGATCGGTCACGACGACGCGAAGGGGCCCGGAGGTCGAACCTCCGGGCCCCTTCGCACGGGTAGGGATACCCCTTCGACGGTGCTGTTTCGTACGGGTGACGCGCCGTCAGTCCGAGGTCTGCTGCCGTTTGGGGCGCCACACCACCAGCGCGCTGGTCTGCTGGACCTCCTGGTACGGCACCAGGTCACGCCGGTAGGAGGCGTGCACGGCGGCCTCCCGCTGCCGCATGGCGGCAGCCGCGCCGTCCAGGGCCGCCTCCAGCTCCGCGACCCGGGACTGGAGCGCGGCGACCTGGTTCTCCAGCTCGATGATCCGCTTGATCCCCGCCAGGTTGATGCCCTCGTCCTGCGACAACTGCTGGACGGTGCGCAGCAGTTCGATGTCGCGGGCCGAGTAGCGGCGGCCCCGGCCGGCGGTGCGGTCCGGCGAGACCAGGCCCAGACGGTCGTACTGGCGCAGCGTCTGCGGGTGCAGGCCGGAGAGCTGGGCCGCCACCGAGATGACGTAGACCGGGGTCTCCTCGGTCAGTTCATACGGGTTACGTCGACGACCGTCCATCACTCTCAAGCTCCCTTCGCGGCCTCGAACAGCTCCGCCCGCGGATCCTCCCCCGCGGTCGCCTCGCGATACGCCTCCAGTGCGTCACGAGCCTTCCCCGACAGGTCCTTCGGAACACTCACCTCGACGGTGACCAGGAGGTCGCCGCGGGTGCCGTCCTTGCGGACCGCTCCCTTGCCACGGGCGCGCATGGTGCGGCCGTTGGGCGTGCCGGGCGGCAGCTTCAGCGTGAGCGCCGGGCCGCCGAGGGTGGGGACGCGGATCTCGCCGCCGAGCGCCGCCTCCGAGAACGTCACCGGCACCGTCACCGTCAGGTTGTCGTCCTTGCGGCCGAACACCGGGTGGGCGCCGACATGGACGACGACGTACAGGTCGCCGGCCGGGCCGCCGCGCTCGCCGGGCGCTCCCTTGCCGCGCAGCCGGATGCGCTGCCCGTCGGTGACGCCCGCCGGGATGCGGACCTGCATGGTGCGCGACGACTTGGCCCGGCCGCTGCCCTTGCACTCCAGGCAGGGGTGCTCGGCCATCAGGCCGCGGCCCTTGCAGTCCGGGCAGGGGTCGGTCAGCGAGAAGCCGCCGCCCGAGCCGCGCGCCACCTGGCCGGTGCCCACGCAGGTGGGGCACACGCGCGGTGTGCCGTTCTTGTCGCCGGTGCCGGAGCAGGCCTTGCACGGGGACTGCGAGGACATGCGCAGCGGTACCGTCGCGCCCTCGATGGCCTCCGTGAAGCTCAGCGTGACCTCGGACTCGATGTCCTGGCCGCGCCGTGGCTGGGTCCGGGTGGTGCCCGCGCCGCCGCGGTTGAACAGGCCCCCGAAGACGTCACCGAGTCCGCCGCCGAAGCCGCCGGCTCCCCCGCCGCCCTGTGCGCCGCCTCCGAAGAGGTCGCCCAGGTCGAAGTTGAAGGAGCCGCCGCCCGCGCCCGGCCCCGGGCGGAAGCCGCCGTTGCCGAAGAGGGCGCGTGCCTCGTCGTACTCCTTGCGCTTCTTGGGGTCGCCGAGGACGTCGTTCGCCTCGGAGATCTCCTTGAAGCGCTCCTCGGCCTTGACGTTTCCCTTGTTGGCGTCCGGGTGGTACTCGCGGGCGAGCTTCCGGTACGCCTTCTTGATCTCGGCCTCGGTGGCGTCCTTGGGGACGCCGAGGACCTTGTAGTAGTCCTTCTCGATGAAGTCCTTGGTGCTCATCCTCGACGTCCCTCCTCTCTCATCGGTTCAAGCTCAGCCCTCGTCCGGGCCACCGCTCTCCTTGTCGTCGCCCTTCTCGGCGTCCTCCGCCTTGACCGTCTGGGCGCCGGGCTGGGGTTCGGCCACGGCCACCCGCGCGGGGCGGATGGTGCGCTCGCCGATCCGGTACCCGGGCTGCAGAATCGCCACGCACGTCGTCTCGGTGACGTCCGGCGCGTAGCTGTGCATCAGGGCCTCGTGGATCGTCGGGTCGAAGGGCTCGCCCTCCTTGCCGAACTGCTGAAGGCCCATCTTGGCGGCGACGGTCTCCAGCGACTCCGCGACGGACTTGAAACCGCCGACGAGTTCGCCGTGTTCCCGCGCGCGGCCGATGTCGTCGAGGACGGGCAGGAGCTCGGTCAGGAGGTTCGCGATGGCGATCTCCTTGACCGCGATCCGGTCGCGCTCGACGCGGCGGCGGTAGTTCTGGTACTCGGCCTGGAGGCGCTGGAGGTCCGCGGTGCGCTCGCCGAGCGCGGTGCGCACCTGGTCCAGCTGGGCCACCAGCCCGGCTGTCTGGTTCGCGTCCCCGGCCGGGGCCGACTCCTCCGCGGTGGGGGAGTCGGCCTTCGGCTCGGCGTCGTCGGGGGTGGCGCCGGAGGGGACGTCGGGCTTCTCCTCGAAGCCCGGGGTCTCCTCCGTCACGCGGCACCGTCCTTGCGCTCGTCGTCCACGATCTCGGCGTCGACCACGTCGTCGTCGGCGGCCTTGGCACCGCCGGCGGTGGCACCCTCGGGACCGCCCGCGGCCTGCCCGGCCTGCGCGTCGGCGTACATCGCCTGGCCCAGCTTCTGCGAGACGGCCGCGACCTTCTCGGTGGCGGTGCGGATCTCGGCGGTGTCCTCGCCCTTGAGCTTCTCCTTCAGCTCGGCGACGGCGGCCTCGACCTCGGTCTTGATCTCGCCCGGGACCTTGTCCTCGTTGTCCTTGAGGAACTTCTCGGTCTGGTAGACGAGCTGCTCGCCCTGGTTGCGGGCCTCGGCGGCCTCGCGGCGGCGGTGGTCCTCCTCCGCGTACTGCTCGGCCTCCTGGCGCATGCGGTCGACCTCGTCCTTCGGCAGCGAGGAGCCGCCGGTGACGGTCATCTTCTGCTCCTTGCCCGTGCCGAGGTCCTTCGCGGTCACGTGCATGATGCCGTTGGCGTCGATGTCGAAGGACACCTCGATCTGCGGGACGCCGCGCGGCGCCGGCGGCAGACCGGTCAGCTCGAACATGCCGAGCTTCTTGTTGTACGCCGCGATCTCGCGCTCGCCCTGGTAGACCTGGATCTGCACGGACGGCTGGTTGTCCTCGGCCGTGGTGAAGATCTCGGACCGCTTGGTCGGGATCGTGGTGTTGCGCTCGATGAGCTTGGTCATGATGCCGCCCTTGGTCTCGATACCGAGGGACAGCGGGGTCACGTCGAGGAGCAGGACGTCCTTGACCTCACCCTTGAGGACACCGGCCTGGAGCGAGGCGCCGATGGCGACGACCTCGTCCGGGTTGACGCCCTTGTTGGCCTCCTTGCCGCCGGTCAGCTCGCGCACGAGCTCGGCGACGGCCGGCATACGGGTGGAGCCACCGACCAGGACGACGTGGTCGATCTCGTTGATGGAGATGCCGGCGTCCTTGATGACGTTGTGGAACGGCGTCTTGCAGCGCTCCAGCAGGTCCGCGGTCAGCTGCTGGAACTGGGCGCGGGTGAGCTTCTCGTCGAGGTGCAGCGGGCCCTCGGCGGACGCGGTGATGTACGGCAGGTTGATCGAGGTCTCCGTGGAGGAGGACAGCTCGATCTTGGCCTTCTCCGCGGCCTCACGCAGGCGCTGGAGGGCCATCTTGTCCTTGCCGAGGTCCACGCCGTGGCCGCTGGCGAACTGCTTGACCAGGTAGTCGACGACGCGCTGGTCCCAGTCGTCACCACCGAGGTGGTTGTCACCGTTGGTGGCCTTCACCTCGACGACGCCGTCGCCGATCTCCAGGAGGGACACGTCGAAGGTGCCGCCACCGAGGTCGAAGACGAGGATCGTCTGGTCGTCCTTGTCGAGGCCGTAGGCGAGCGCGGCCGCGGTGGGCTCGTTGACGATACGAAGGACGTTCAGACCGGCGATCTCGCCGGCCTCCTTCGTCGCCTGGCGCTCGGAGTCGTTGAAGTACGCCGGGACGGTGATGACCGCGTCGGTCACCTTCTCGCCCAGGTAGGCCTCGGCGTCCCGCTTCAGCTTCTGCAGGATGAACGCGGAGATCTGCTGCGGGTTGAAGGGCTTCCCGTCGAGCTCGATCTTCCAGTCGGTGCCCATGTGGCGCTTCACCGAGCGGATGGTCCGGTCCACGTTGGTGACCGCCTGGCGCTTGGCGACCTCGCCGACCAGCACCTCACCGTTCTTGGCGAAGGCGACGACGGACGGCGTGGTCCGGGCACCCTCGGCGTTGGTGATGACGGTGGGCTCGCCGCCCTCCAGAACGCTGACGACGGAGTTAGTCGTGCCCAGGTCGATGCCGACCGCACGTGCCATGGTGATCTTCCTCCAGCTGACTTGAGTGGAACGGACTCAAGTGTGCACGAGCCTCCCCGCCCGGTCAACAGACCTGAGTCAGCGGGACTCAACTCTTATCCGTTCCTTACACGCAAGCCCGCGCTGACCTGGGATAACGCTAAACGGCGGGGTGCACGTGAGGGTGATTCCACCGACCGCCGAGGGGGCCGCACGGAGGACACACCTTGACGCCGGGACGCATCACCCGACCGCCGGGGCTCATCACCCGACCGCCGGGGCTCATCACCCGACCGCCGGACCTCGGCATCCGACCGCCGGGATCCCCCATCGAGGCGCCGGGCCGCCTCGCCACCCGAACGCCGCGGCCCATCGCCGCGCCGACGCAGCCCATCGCCGTGCCGCCGCGCCCCGTCCCCCTGTCGCCGCAGCTCATCGCCGTGCCGCCGTGGCCCGTACGTCGGCACCCGCAGCAGCCCGAGGAGCAGCACCAGCGCGCCGCCCGCGACCCAGAGCGCGGCCCGCGCGTCCGTCCATCCGGCGTGCACCAGAGTCCCCACGAGTACCCCCGCGAAGGCCCCCACACCGACCAGCACCACCGCCCCCTGCGGGGTGAGGCCGAGCCGCCGCAGCCGGTGGGCGAGGTGGTCCGGGCCGCCGCGCAGCAGCGGACGCCCGGCCAGCCGCCGCCCCACCAGGACCAGGACGACGTCGAGGGCGGCGACCGCCGTCAACGCGAACAGCACACCCGTGCCGGCCGCCGCGTCCTGTCCCGCGCACGCGATGACGGCCGCCGCCGCGAGCAGGAAACCGGCGAACAGCGAACCGCAGCCGCCGAGCGCCACGCGCGCGGGGGGCCAGTTGTGCATGAGGAACCCGGTCAGCGCCGCCGCGAGCACGCTCAGCAGCACCGCGAGCCCGTCCATGACCTCGGCCGCCGCGCAGGCCGCCACCCCGAAGGCGGTGACGACCCCCACCGTGCCGGCCACCCCGTCGGCATGGTCCAGGGCCCGGAAGCCGAGGGCGACGAGCACGATCCAGCCGACGGCCACCGCCCCCACGAGCGGGCCGGTGTCGCCGTACGGCACGACGAAGGCCGCCGCGAGCGCCGTACCGAAGGCCGGCAGGCGGGTCTTCAGCCGCCAGACGTCCGCGAGCAGCCCGAGCCCGGCGACCCCGGCGGCCGTCGCGAGCAGTACGCCCATCCCGTCGCCGAGCGGGGCGATCCCGGTCCAGTCCCCGGTGCCCGCGACCAGGCAGGTGGCGAGGACGACGGCCGCGCCTCCCGACAACGGCACCCGCCGCTGCCGCTGCCGCCGGTCGACCAGCCCGACCCGCAGCGCGGGCACGCGCAGCAGCGCGGCGAGGACGGCGGCGAGGAGCAGGGCGGCGGTGGCGGCGGCGATCCCGTAGAGCACGGACATAAATTAGTCATGAATGTACCAATTTGGTACGAATAACACGGTCAGATTCTGAGGCAACCCTCAGCGACGCAGATCACCGCACGTCTGGCTACAGTGCGACGGAAGATAAGGGTAGTCTCAGACGGACTGCATAAGTTACCGCTTAGTAATGTCGAGGATGCGGGAACCCTCCGGGGAGCCCCCCGACGAAACACCTCGCAGGCCCGAGGAGCCCCCATGCAACTCGCCGCGATCATCGTGTCGCTGGTCCTGACCGTGGTCGGCGTCGCGCTGCTCGCACGCGCGATCGGCCAGTTCGTCCGGTACTTCAAGCTGGGCCAGCCGGTCCCGGCGGGAACCCGGACCGACAACCCCTATCAGCGCAGCGTGACGCTGGTGAAGGAATTCCTCGGCCACACGCGCATGAACCGCTGGGGCATCGTCGGCGTCGCCCACTGGTTCGTCGCGATCGGCTTCCTGACGCTGCCGCCGACGATCATCACCGCGTACGGCCAGCTCTTCCAGGCCGACTGGACGCTGCCGGTCCTCGGCGGCTTCCTGCCGTACGAGCTGTACATCGAGTTCATCGCCGCGATGACCACGCTCGGCATCGTCACCCTGATGGTCATCCGCCTGCTGAACCTGCCCTCCCGCCCCGGCCGCAAGTCCCGCTTCGCCGGCTCCAAGATGGGCCAGGCGTACTTCGTCGAGTACGTCATCTTCACCATCGGCCTGGCCATCTACGTCCTGCGCGGCCTCGAGGGCGCGCTGCACCACGTGGAGCACTACGAGGCCGAGTACTTCGCCTCGTACCCGCTGATCCTCGCCTTCAAGGGCCTGAGCGTCTCGGCGCTGCAGAACCTGGTCTACCTGTTCGCGATGATCAAGCTGGGCACGACCATGATCTGGATGATCACGGTCAGCCTGAACACCAACATGGGTGTGGCCTGGCACCGCTTCCTGGCGTTCCCGAACATCTGGTTCAAGCGCAACGCGACCGGCGAGACCGCCCTCGGCGGCCTCCAGCCGATGACCTCCGGCGGCAAGCCGATCGACTTCACCGACCCCGGTGACGACGACGTCTTCGGCGTCTCCCAGGTCGAGCAGTTCTCCTGGAAGGGCCTGCTGGACTTCTCCACCTGCACCGAGTGCGGCCGCTGCCAGTCGCAGTGCCCCGCCTGGAACACGGGCAAGCCGCTCTCCCCGAAGCTGCTGATCATGTCCCTGCGCGACCACGCGCACGCCAAGGCCCCGTACCTGCTGGCCGGCGGCGGCAAGACGATGGAGGGCGAGGAGAAGGCCTCCGAGGAGGCCCTGAAGGACGTCCCGGCGGCGGCTCTCGCGGAGGCCGAGCGCCCGCTGATCGGCACCGCCGAGGAGAACGGCGTCATCGACCCGGACGTGCTGTGGTCCTGCACCACCTGCGGCGCCTGCGTCGAGCAGTGCCCCGTCGACATCGAGCACGTCGACCACATCGTCGACATGCGCCGCTACCAGGTCATGATCGAGTCGTCGTTCCCGTCCGAGGCGGGCACGATGCTCAAGAACCTGGAGAAGAAGGGCAACCCCTGGGGCCTGGCCAAGAAGCAGCGCCTGGAGTGGACCAAGGAGGTCGACTTCGAGGTCCCGATCGTCGGCAAGGACATCGAGGACCTCTCCGAGGTCGAGTACCTGTACTGGGTCGGCTGCGCCGGCGCCCTGGAGGACCGCGCCAAGAAGACCACGAAGGCCTTCGCGGAGCTTCTCCACATCGCCGGCGTGAAGTTCGCCATCATGGGCGGCGACGAGAAGTGCACCGGTGACTCCGCCCGCCGCCTCGGCAACGAGCCCCTCTTCCAGGAGCTCGGCATGGAGAACGTCATGTCCCTCAACGCCGCCTTCGGCGAGGAGATGGACGACGACGGCAAGGTGACGGAGGAGTCCCGCAAGCCGAAGTCGGCGAAGAAGATCGTCGCGACCTGCCCGCACTGCCTCAACACCCTCGGCAACGAGTACCCGCAGCTCGGCGGCGACTACGAGGTCATCCACCACACTCAGCTGCTCCAGCACCTGGTGGACGAGGGCAAGCTCATCCCGGTCACCCCGGTCGAGGGCATCATCACCTACCACGACCCCTGCTACCTGGGCCGCCACAACAAGATCTACACGCCCCCGCGCGAGATCATCGCCAACGTCCCGGGCCTGCGGAACGAGGAGATGCACCGCCACAAGGAGCGCGGCTTCTGCTGCGGCGCCGGCGGCGCACGGATGTGGATGGAGGAGCGGATCGGCAAGCGCATCAACAACGAGCGCGTCGACGAGGCCCTGTCGGTCAACCCCGACATCGTCTCCACGGCCTGCCCCTTCTGCCTCGTCATGCTGACCGACTCGGTCAACGGCAAGAAGAACGACGGCAAGGCCAAGGAGTCCATCCAGGTCGTGGACGTCGCCCAGCTGCTGCTGGAGTCGGTCAAGACCCCGGCCGACGACGAACCCCCGGCGGGCGAGTCCGAGCCGGAGACCGAGCCGGAGCCGCAGCCGGTGAAGTGACGAACGGCGGTTTCCGACCGCCGGCTCCGCTGGGTCCGCCGGATCGGCCGGATCCGCTGGATACGCGAGGGCGCCCCTGTTCCGTACGGGACGGGGGCGCCCTCGCCGGCGTATCCGGCCGTCCGGTCGTGGGGGTGGTGGCCCTACGGGTCCGTCCCTTAGTCGTCACGAATCTTTCCGGGTCTGTCCCTTAAGGGATGTCACAGCTCGGCAGCAAAGCCCGGGCGAACGGTCGGCCCCGGCACGCCATTTCGCGGGACCAGGTACGTTCGAGGCGTGGCTGGATTCAGGATCGGACGCGGCGGCCGGGACGGCCGCGCCCCGCAAGCGCGACCCCAAGACCCTCCGTACGGGCAGCAGGCGCCCCAGGGGCCGTCGTACGGCTACCCGCCGCCGCCGCAGCAGCCCCGACCGCCGCAGTACCGGGGCGGCGGGCAGCCGCCGTACGGCGGTTCGAGCGGTGGCCCCTGGCCGTCGGCGCAGGGGCACGGCGGCGGCTACGGCGGTCAGGGCGGCGATGAGCCGGAGTACTTCGGCGGCGACGACCCGTACGGCCGCTCCGGCGCCCCGGGTGCCCCGCACGACCCGTACGCGGCGAACAACCCGGGTCACACCCAGGCCTTCTCGATCGACGACCACCAGCAGTACAACCAGGGTGAGACCTATCACGCCGGCTCCGCCGCGCCGTCGGGCCCGATCGGTCCGCGGCTGCACTGGAAGGCCCTGCTGAAGGGCATCGTGACGGCCCCCGGCCAGACGTTCCTGCAGATGCGGGACTACACGATGTGGGGCCCCGCCCTCGTCGTCACCTTCCTCTACGGTCTGCTCGCGGTCTTCGGCTTCGACACCGCCCGCGAGGACGCGATCAACGCGACGCTGTCCAACGCGATCCCGATCGTCCTGACGACGGCCGTCGCGATGGTGCTGAGCTCTTTCGTGCTGGGCGTGGTCACCCACACGCTGGCCCGCCAGCTCGGCGGCGACGGCGCCTGGCAGCCCACGGTCGGCCTGTCGATGCTGATCATGTCCCTCACGGACGCCCCGCGCCTGGTCGTCGCGATGTTCCTCGGCGGCGACGCGTCGTTCGTCCAGGTACTCGGCTGGGTCACCTGGATCGCGGCCGGCGCCCTCCTCACCGTGATGGTCACCCGCTCCCACGACCTCCCCTGGCCCAAGGCCCTGGGCGCGTCAGCCATCCAGCTCATCGCGCTGCTGTCGATCGTGAAGCTCGGCACGTTCTGAGGACCGGACATCCACAACTGTGGAAAGAGGGGCTCCCCGCCCTGAGCGGGAAGCCCCTCTTCCTCTGTCTCTTGTCTCTCTGTCTCTCTTCGCCTCAGGCGTCGAGAACCTGTCCCGCCCGCTTCACGACCGGCGGTTCGACACTCCACGGAAAGTTGATCCAGTCGTCGGTCCGCTTCCACACGTACTCGCATTTCACGAGGGAGTGGGACTTCTCATAGATGACGGCGGAGCGGACCTCGGCGACGGTGTCGAGGCAGAAGTCCCGCACCAGCTTGAGCGTCTTGCCGGTGTCGGCGACGTCGTCGGTGATGAGGATCTTCTTGTCGGAGAAGTCGATGACGTTGGGGACGGGCGCGAGCATGACGGGCATCTCGAGGGTCGTCCCCACGCCGGTGTAGAACTCGACGTTCACCAGGTGGATGTTCTTGCAGTCGAGGGCGTAGGCGAGGCCACCGGCGACGAAGACGCCGCCGCGGGCGATGGAGAGGACGATGTCGGGCTCGTAGCCGTCGTCGGTGATGGTCTGCGCCAGCTCACGCACCGCGGCCCCGAACCGCTCGTACGTGAGGTTCTCCCGTACGTCGCTCATGCCGCCGCTCACACCTGGGTCCGATGGAAGTTCAGGAAGGAACGGGACGCGGTGGGCCCGCGCTGCCCCTGGTACCGGGAGCCGTACCGCTCACTGCCGTACGAGTACTCGGCCGGCGAGCTGAGCCGGAACATGCACAGCTGCCCGATCTTCATGCCCGGCCAGAGCTTGATGGGGAGCGTGGCGAGGTTGGACAGCTCCAGGGTGACGTGCCCCGAGAAGCCGGGGTCGATGAAGCCGGCCGTGGAATGCGTGACGAGCCCGAGCCGCCCGAGGGAACTCTTGCCCTCCAGCCGCGAGGCGAGATCGTCGGGAAGCGTGATGACCTCGTAGGTCGAGGCGAGGACGAACTCCCCGGGGTGGAGGATGAACGGCTCGTCCCCCTCCGGCTCCACCAGCCGCGTCAGGTCCGCCTGCTCGACGGAGGGGTCGATGTGCGGGTACCGGTGGTTCTCGAACACCCGGAAGTAGCGGTCGAGCCGTACGTCGATGCTGGAGGGCTGCACCATGGATGCGTCGTAGGGATCGATCCGTACCCGCCCGGCATCGATCTCGGCCCGGATGTCCTTGTCTGAGAGAAGCACGCCCCGAGGATACGCAAGGCGCGCGGAGCCGCCACAATCAGGACGACTCCACGCGCCGGACTGTCTGCCTCTGTGCCCCTACCGCTTCTGCAGGCTCACAGGCACCACGCTGCGCAACCGCGCACAGCGAGGACACCGGACGAGCCGCCCGGGGCCGAGCCGCTCGGCCTGCTGCATCGGGAACGAAGCGGTGCTGAACACGTGCCCATCGGCACAGCGGACGACGGTGCGCTCCATCAAGTCCTAGAGTCCCTTCCCCAAGAGCCGCGTCACGTCTGGCTGGGATGCCGTGACGACGAAGGCCACATTACGGGACGAACGGGACGGCTCTCCAGGCGGCACTCCGACCCCACCCGGGCCCTCTCCGACCCCTCCACCGTACGCCCCAACTCCGGCCGCCCGCAGCCGGATCCCGCCCCTGAAACGACATCAGACCCCACGGGCTTCAGCGCCGGGGGCCTGGGATGAGGTACAGTGACGAGGCGATCAGACACCGACGCTCACCGGTCGGCGTCTTACGCGGGTGTAGTTTAATGGTAGAACATCAGCTTCCCAAGCTGAGAGCGCGAGTTCGATTCTCGTCACCCGCTCCAGATTGAAACCCCAGGTCAGTGGCCTGGGGTTTATTGGTTGTCTAGGCCAATTCGGGGGTGGCGTGCCCTCCGCGTGCCCTAAGTGCAGATGAAATGGCTGCCAGGCGGCCTCTCGGACGTGGATTTCAAGACGAAGCGCCAGCGTGTCCCAAATGGCGAGACCCACTTTCCGTGACCCGCGTCACAACGCGCGCGAATCCGCACGTACTCGCATACGCAAAGGCGTAATTGGGCGTGGTGCTCGTCGAGGCCATCGCCGTGCCCATCGGCTCCGCAACGGGCCCGGAGTGGTCGCCGCCTGCACTCGTCCCCCGGCGCTCACTGGATCAGGTCGCATGATGCTCCTTACGAACTCGCGGATCGGCACCCGGCGTGGCCCGGTGAACAGACCACCGGAAACCACCTCGACCGGTAGCGCGGGATGACGGGAGACGGCCTCGCGCAGAGTTCCGGAGAACCCGTGCGACCAACCACAGTAGGCGTCCTCGTCGATGTGACGCCGGTCACATCGACAAACCCGCCGTCAGTGCATCAGTGAAGCCGCACGGCCGCAGCCCGGAGGGGCCGTTCAGGGCAGGCGGGGCAGCACGTCCCGTGCGGAATGGCTCAGGATCCGCAGGTCCTCGGCGAACCGCTCCCGATCCTCGGGCGGCAGCGGCGCCAGGAAGTAGCGCCGGATGTTCTGCACGTGCACCCGGGAGGCCCGCACAGTGGTCTCCTCCCCCAACCGGGTCAGCCGTACCAGCCGCCCGCGCCTGTCACCGGGATCCTCGGCGCGCTCCACCAGCCCGGCCGCCTCAATACGGTCCACCAGGCGCGTCGCCCCGCCTGTGGTCAGCACCTGTTCCTGGGCGATGGCCCGCATCGACAACCCGGGATCGCCCGCCCGCCCGAGGATGAGCAGCACCTCGAACATCAGATGGCTGATGCCGCACTCCAGCTCCAGCGACCGCCCGAGGATGTACTCCAGCCGGTTCGCCGCCCCCTGCAACCGCCCGAACGCCAGCACCAGCGCATTGTCCGCGGCCTCCTTGGGCGACGAGATCTCCGACGGCTCTTCCACGTTCCCCCCACCCGACTGGTCCTCCACACCATGCATCCACCGATCATGCCTCGTGCGGCCTTGGGTGCTCACCTTGCCGGAACGCGGGAAGGCCCGGATCTTGTCGTCGGATGCCGACGATGTCACGTCCTGCGTGGCCGGCCTGATCCAGCAGCGCCTGGGCACACACCTTGGCCCACACCTGCCGGGCGATTCCGCCGGATGCTGCCTCGTACCGAGCCGCCGCCGTGAGAACCAGGCCTGAATGGCCTGCCGCGCGGGGGACCCGGCCGAGCGAGAGCGGCGGGCGCTTCACATCGGCCTTGCTCGCGTCGCCTTGGCACCGCCGGCCGGCCTGATGCCGAAACGGACGCCCTCGAGCGACGTCCGTCAGTACGCGACGGTGATGCGGCGGCGGATCGCCGTGCTCTTCTCGGCCTCGTCGACCAGGGCGACCGCGTAGTCCTCGGCGCTGATGAAGCTGGTGCCGTCCTCCGCGATCAGCAGGTCGTCGCCGCCGAGGCGGAAGGTGCCGGTGCGCTCGCCGGGCGCGATCTCGTCGGCCGGGGAGACATACGTCCAGTCCAGGTCGTCGCCCACTTCGGCGCGCAGCAGGCGCAGCACCTCACGCTGGGCGAGGGACTCGGCCTTGTACATCGCGGGGAAGTCCGGGGTGTCGACCCGGTCCTGACCGGAGGCGGTCTTCAGACTGCCCGCCCCTCCGACCACCAGCAGGCGGTGTACGCCCGCGGTGCGCAGCCCCTCGACCAGGGACTTGTACGTCGCCAGCAGCGGGGCGGCCGGGTCGGAGCCGTCGCGGGGCGGGGACACGGCGGAGATGACGGCGTCGTGTCCGGCAGCGGCCTGGGCGACCTTGCCCGGCGCGGCGGCGTCCAGGGCGAGGACGTTCAGCGCCTGGTGCTCCGGCAGCGCGTCCGCACGGCCCGAGCGGGTGGCGGCGGTGACCTCGTGGCCGCGGCCGAGCGCTTCTGCCGTGATGCGGGAGCCGATCATGCCGGTGGCGCCGATCAGGAGGATCTTCACAGGTGACTCCGTTCGTGCTCGTTTCGTATGCGTGGGTGTGGTCAGCGCTGGATCTCGAAGGTGACCTTCGCCCGCTCCACCGTCTCCTGCAGGACGCGCACCTCTCCGGAGGCGTTCTGGTACGTGCCGGTGCCGCCCGTGATGGCGAACCGCTCGTCGAAGACGGGTCCGGAGGCGGAGAGCTTCGCCGTGCCGGCGCTGGTGATCTTGCCGCCGGGCAGCTCGTAGACGAAGGTCAGCAGCTCGGCGGTGCGCGGCTTGGCGTCGGTGGAGACGCCCACGAAGCTGCTGGTGCCCAGCTTGCGGCCGTCGCGGCCGATGAGGTCGCCGGTCCCGATCAACTGGTCGCCGAGGGCGGAGTCGGCGGGGGCGACGTCGACCATGTTGACCGCGGTGCCCTTCTCGACGGCCTCGATGGTGATCGTGCGGTGCCCGTGCGAGGCGGGGGCGGCGTCCGCCGAAGCGGGCGCCAGGGACAGGCCGAGGGTGAGGGCGCCGGCCGTGGCGGCGGCGACACCGAAGGCGGGGAGGGTGCGCTTGCGCATGATCGGGCTCCACTCTGGGGGCGGGAAAAGTATCTGCCGATGCAGGCAATATATCTTCCTCGGCAGAGATTGCAACGGCAGTGTCTGCCGCTCTTGGCTTTCTGGCATCCTCGTGGGGTGAACGAGCAACTGCTGAATGACGACGACGTGACGCTCTACGGACTGTTCGTGGAAGCGTCCGCTCGCCTCAAGCCCCTCGTACACCGCGATCTGGGAGTTCCGGACACCTGGTTCGAGGTGCTGCTGCGGCTGGGCCGCACGCCCGGGCACCGGCTGCGCATGACGGACCTGGCCGAGGCCGTGTCCTTCAGCTCGGGCGGCTTCACGCGGCTCGCCGACCGCATGGCGAAGGAGGGGCTGATCCGCCGCGACCCCGACCCCGCCGACCGCCGAGCCGCACTCGCCGCGCTGACCGACAAGGGCGCCGAGGCGCTCGACCGCGCCCTGACCGCCCACGTCCGCCACCTGCGCAGCCACGTCACCGGACCGCTCTCGTCCGAGGACCGCCGCCACCTGGAGCGCATCCTGCGCACGCTCCGCGACGCCAACGAGTGAGTTCCGCCCGGACGCGCAGCCCCTCAGCGCAGGATGGGCCCGGGTAACCAGTCACCTGCCCAGTCACCGAGCGGGTTCTTCTACAGCGCACGCTCCGGCACCGACCGCGCACAGGGCAGGCCGGCATCGTCCGCCCGGATCGAGGACGTGCGCCCGCCCTTCGGATGGGTACCGGTCGACGACCGCGCACCGCGCCGGGCACGTCCAGGAGATCCTCACCCAGCGGACAGCACCGCAACGCCGGAGCCGTCGACCGGGTGGTGGCCGACACGGCAAGACCGTGACTGCGCCCGACAGGCTCAGACGGCGTTGACGAGGGACTGATAGGCGCTGTCGGAGAGCCGGATCCGAGCGGCGCCGATGTTCTCCTCCACGTGGGCCACCGAGGACGTGCCGGGGATCGGCAGCAGCACCGGCGAGCGGCGCAGCAGCCAGGCCAGCGCGAGCTGGGACGGCGTCGCCTCGTACTCCTTGGCAACGGCGTCGAGGGGGCCGCCCGGCCTGGCCAGCTGTCCGGTGGCGATGGGGAACCACGGGATGAACCCGATGCCGTTCGCCTCCGCGTATGTCAGCACGTCCTCGGACCTGCGCTCGGCGAGGTTGTACATGTTCTGCACCGACACGATCTCGGTGATCGCCCGGGCCTCCTCGAGTTCGGCCACGGAGACCTCCGACAGGCCGATGTGCCGGATCTTGCCGGCGTCCCGCAGCTCGGCCAGCGCGCCGAGCTGGTCGGCGAGTGGCACCTGCGGGTCGATCCGGTGCAGCTGGTAGAGGTCGATCCGCTCCAGGCCGAGGTGACGCAGGCTCAGTTCGACCTGCTGGCGCAGGTACTCCGGGCGGCTCACCGGCAGCCACGCGCCGGGGCCCTGCCGGGTCAGGCCGCCCTTGGTGGCGATGACCAGGTCGTCCGCGTATGGGTGCAGTGCCTCGCGGATGAGCTGCTCGGCGGTGAACGGGCCGTAGGAGTCGGCGGTGTCGATGAAGGTGACGCCCAGCTCGACCGCACGGCGCAGCACGCGCACGGCCTCGGCACGGTCGGCAGGCTCCCCCCAGACTCCGGGGCCGGTCAGGCGCATGGTGCCGAAGCCGAGGCGGTTGACCGGCAGGTCGCCGCCAATCCGGAAGACACCGCTTTCGGCTGCGGGACGGACGGCGGTTCCGTTCGTGTTCGTGATCACGCGCGGGTCCTCTCAAGGCTGAACTGGTTGCGAAGTGAAGTGCTCATGTTTGCCGGAAAACGCCGGGTCCTGCCCTGACTTGACGGAGGCAGAGCGAATGGGCGTTGCAGATGTGGAGGGATGGATCAGCGGGCGCTTGTCGGCCAGTCGTGCCGGTGATCCTGGATCATTTATAGCGCCGCTAGTGCATGCATGCACTAGCAGTGCACGTTTTTTGCCCGGCCTTGGCCGTGCGGGCGAGCGACCCGGTCGGCATCCGGCCGCGAGTGGAAGCGGATGTGGCGTGTCGTCGGCCCGAGAGGCCGTCAGGCCTGGGGTGCCGTCAGGCCTGACGGCACCGCGAGGCCGTCAAGAAGGAGGGCGAGTTTTGCCCGAAGGGCCGGGCCGAGAGGGAACGGCTGGTCGGTGTGCTGATGCGCCTGAAGCCAGCGGTGGAGGGTTTCGGTGTAAACCGCACTGAGGATTTCCGCGACGGTTTCCGGGGTCACGGAGGGACGGAAGTCACCGTTCTCCTGGCCGAGGCGGACGCTGTCGCGGAACGATTCGAAGACCGGGAAGGGACTCTCGAGAGTCCCCAGCTCGCTCAGCCAGCCCAGCGAGAGGACACGGGCCATCCTGGGGTTCTCCTCGTTCACCTTGGCCAGGACCTCCATCTGGAGTTCGAGCTGGCGGCGGGCGGGGGCTCGGCGGACGCCGCCACCACCCAGCCGGGCGGCCACGAGATCCCGGCGCTCGACCCTCCAGGCATCCAGCATGTCGCGCTTGCGGGGGAAGTGATTGAAGACGGTTCGGCGGGCAAGGTCGGCACGCTCCGCGATCTGGTCGATGGTCGTCGCGGCGTAGCCCTGTTCGGCGAACAACTCCAGGGCGGCATCCAGGATCGCGGAGCGGATCCTCTGCCGCTGCCGCTCCCTGCGGCCCATCGGCTGCTCGGTCGGGCCTGCAGGGCTCTTGGCTGCCGCGGGTGAACGGGTCACGTGTGTTCCCTCGCCTGGAAGTCACGGTCGGTGTGCTCGATTGCCACCGAGACCATTCTATAGATGCATCACTAGTGCATGCATGCATCATGATGCACACTTGGGCCTGTGGGGACTCACTGTCCCGCCGTCTCACCTTCTGGAGGGCCGCACCATGCCGTTCACCTTCGCCGTAGACCCCGCCGAACTCATCGAGGAGCGCGCGCCCCAGTGGCGGTTCAGGGGTACCGAGGACGCTGTCCTGGAGGAGATGTCCCGTCGCATCAGCGACCTGTGGGCCGAGGGCCCCGGGGGCTGGGCGCACGAGTGGTCGATCCTTGCCGAGCAGGCCGAGAAGGACGGTGATCTGCTGAAGGCCAGCCACCTGTACGGGATCGCCAAGTTCCCGATCCTGGGCGGCAACGCGGCGCACGCCCGGGCTTACGAGAACCACCTGCGCACCTTCTTGGAGGCCTCGTCGAGCTTCGAGGTGCCCTTCGAGCGCCACGTGATCGATGTGGACTTCCGCGGGGAGACCGTGCAGGTGCCGACTCACCTCTACGTCCCCGAGAACCTTCCTGCGGACGCCCCGATCGTGCTGGTCTTCAGCGGCGTGGACACCTGGAAGGTCGAGGTGCATGCCACCGCGCTCGCGACGGCTCGTCTGGTCGGCGCGCGGGTGGCCACCGTCGACATGGCCGGGACCGGGGAATCGCCGGTCGCGAGCGGACCCGACGGAGAGCTGTACGTGGGCGATGTCCTCGACTGGCTGCGCCGCCGCTTTCCCGAGGCACGCAAGGTGGGCACCGTCGGCTTCAGCTTCGGCGGGCACTGGACGATCAAGCTGGCCCTGCGCCGGATGGTCGACGCCGCAGTGAGCATCGGCGGGCTCATCGACACCGCCTTCTCCCCCGAGGCCGCCGCCCGGCTCCGCTATGGCATGCCCGGCATCTTCGGCAACTCCCTGCGGCTGGACGCCGAGCCGAGCCTCGCCGAACTCCAGGCCGCCATGGCCGCCTTCTCGCTGCGTACGCAGGGGCTCCTGGACGACTGGGGCAGCGACCCCGTGCCGCTGCTGTACGTCAACGGAGACCAGGACCAGCACGTCCCGGCCGACGACTCCAGGCCCCTCGAGTCCCGCCCGAACACCGTCGTCCGGCTCGTGCCGAACGCCACCCACTGCGCCATGCAGAAGGCCCAGGAGATCGTCCCCTGGAGCCTGCAGTGGCTCCGCGACCAACTGGCCTGACCGCGCCCACCAGGAGGCCCTGACCAACGTCCGCCGCCACGCCGCCGACGCCGACGCCGACGAGGTCACCGTGGACCTGGTCCACGACGGCCGCGCCCTGACGGTGACCGTGCGACGACGACGGCTGCGGTGGCACCCGGATCCCGCAGGCCGCGCGGGGCGGCGGCTTCGGTCTCGTCGGCCTCACCGAACGCGTCACCGCCCTCGGCGGCGAACTGCGCACCGGCCCCCGTCCCACCGGCCAGGGCTGGGAGGTCACGGCGGTGCTGCCGACGGCTTGGCCGGCCAGGGCGTGACGTGTCGGCGGCCTGATTGACGTGACGCGGGCTGGGGGTGCGGGAAGAGGGGGCATGGCCGGGGCGGACGCCGTCGCGTGCGCGGTTCATGCCGCGCACCTTGTTTTTTTGAGCTCCGGGCTGGAACAGGCGGTCACGCAGAGGCCTTTCGTTTGTGGCACCCGCGTCGCGCAAGACGACATCAGCGCCGCCGACGGGTGGACCGCTGCGGCTGCCACGGGTCGACCGCTCTGGCTGCTACTGCCGGACGTACCAACGGCAGTTGTACTCACCTGAGTCGTACGAATACTGCCCGCTCGTTGGATCGTCCCGCGTACCTCACAGTGAATGCCGTGCCGCACCGAAGACCTGGTGAGCCGGCTGCCGACCGAATGCAGCCAGGAACGCCACACTCCTGGGCCGACGGCTCGTCTGCCCGGTCCCGCGGATCCAACTGCCCAGCCGCCGTCGCAGTAGCGGCGCTGCGCATCAGCCATGCCATGCAGTCCGCTTTGCCATGCAGTCCCGCGAATGGCGCCGGTGAAAGGCAGCACCTTTCCCCCAGCACCCCCCACAGTAGGAAGAAGCATGAAAGTGCCCAGAAAAGGCAGAAGCCATGGCTCCGGCCGCAGAGCAGTCGCCTCCCTGCTGGTCCCGGCGCTCGTCTCAGGCCTGACCCTCGCCTACGGCGTGTCCGCGCAGGCCGCTCCCGCCGCCCCGCCACCGGAGCAGCCCGCCGGCGCGGCTCGGCAGACCTACTCCGCCGGCACCTACCTCATCCAGCTCTCCGGCGACCCCGTCGCCGCGCAGCCCGAAACCGCGCCGGAGCCCGGAACGAGGCTGAACACGCGGTCCGAGGCCGTACGCGCTCACGTCCGCCGCCTGGAGCGGGCGCGCGACCAGGTGCTGGCCGAGGTGCCGAATGTCCGGCCGCTGTACAGCTACCAGTACGTACTCAACGGATTCGCCGCTGAACTGACGGAGAGTCAGGCCACGAAGCTCGCTCGCACCGCGGGCGTCGCCTCGCTGGTGCGCAACGAGATGATCCGGCCGACCGGCACGGACGAAGCCGTTGGTGCCGGCAGTGGTGGCGCGACCGCTGCCCGTGCCGCCGCCCCCGGCCCCAGGGGGACGTCGGATGCGAACGGCGCGCTTCCCGCCCCCGACACCGCCAAGTTCCTGGGCCTGAAGGAGCGCGGGGGTCTGTACTCCAAGTTCCGCGGTGGGCAGCGGAACGCGGGGGCAGGCGTGATCATCGGTGTCGTCGACTACGGGATCGACAACACCAACCCGTCCCTGCGGGCCCTCCCGGAGCCCCGTCCCGACGCCGAGGCCATCGCCAGGAAATGGAAGGGCGCCTGCGACCCCGGTGAGGACCGTGCGCACCGGTACACCTGCAACAACAAGCTGATCGGCGCCCGGTACTTCAACAAGTCGGTACCCGAGCTCGCGGAAGACGACACGCCGTCCCCGCTCGACGACGAGGGGCACGGCACCCACACCTCGACCACCGCGGCCGGAAACTACGGTGTGCCCGCGTCCGTGCCCGGCACCGGCATTTCCCGCACCCGGATATCCGGGATCGCCCCGGCCGCCCGCGTCGCCGCCTACAAGGCCTGCTGGAAGGGCTCCGGCTGCTGGACGGCGGACGTCGCCGCGGCCATCGACCAGGCTGTGGCGGACGGCGTGGACGTCCTCAACATCTCCCTCGGCACGGGTGGCGATCCCGCCGACCTCACCCGTCCCACCTACACGGCCATGTTCAACGCCGCCAAGGCCGGCGTCTTCGTCTCCGGCTCAGCGGGCAACGACGGGCCGTCCAGGGTCGGCAACAACGCTCCGTGGATCAGCACCGCGGCCGCTTCCACCCACGATCTCGGCTACCGCACGAGGGTCGTCCTGGGCGACGGCACCTCGTTCACCGGAACCGGCCTGAACGCCTCCCCCGTTCCGTCCGCACGGTTCGTCGACGCGGCCGGGGCGGCCCGAAGCGGCGTGGACGCCGCCCAGGCGGCGCTGTGCCGGCCCGGCACCCTGGACCCGGCGAAGGTCAAGGGCGCCATCGTGCTGTGCGAGACGAACGGCGACGGCACGGGCGCCCGCGCCGGCAAGAGCGCGCAGGTCGAGGCGGCCGGCGGTGTCGGCATGGTGCTGTACAACTCCCGGGCGCCGCTGGACACACGGGGCGATGTCCACTCCGTCCCCACCGTCCACGTCGACAGCGTCGCCGGCCAGGCGGTGAAGGCGTACCTCGACCGAGCCGGCGACCGCGCCACGGCCCGGCTCGACGCGGCGCGTGCCGTACGCCAGGAGGCACCGGCGATCGCCGCCTTCTCCTCGGGCGGCCCGGACGTGGCCAGCGGCGGCGACCTGCTCAAGCCCGACATCGCGGCCCCTGGCGTGGATGTCGTCGCCGGTGCCGTACCCGGCGGCAACGGCGGCACCTTCAGGGGCCCGCAGGGCATCGCGTCCGGCACCTCGATGGCCGCCCCGCACATCACCGGACTGGCCGCGCTCCTGCGCTCCCTGCACCCGGACTGGTCACCCATGGAGGTCAAGTCGGCCCTGATGACCACCGCGGCGACCAAGACCGACGAGGGCAACGCGATCCGGCGCATCGGCGCCGACGGACCCGCCACCCCGCTCGACTACGGCGCCGGGCAGGTCGCCCCGAACGCCGCCGACGACCCCGGCCTGGTCTACGACTCCACCTCCGCCGACTGGACCGCGTACCTGTGTGCCCTCGGTCAGCGCCCGGTGACCGGCGACGGCAGTGACGCCTGCGCCACCGCCCGGAAGATCGATCCGAGCGACCTCAACTACCCGACGATTTGCATCGGTGACCTCGCAGGCAAGCAGACCGTGACCCGCACCGTCACCAACGTCAGCGACACCACCGGCGTCTACACCGCCACGCTGCGGGCACCGCGCGGCTACCGGGCGACGGTCTCACCGAACCGGCTGATCGTGCCGCCCGGCCGGTCGGCCACGTACCGGGTGACCTTCACCCGCACGGACGCGGACTACGGCAAATGGGCCTTCGGGTCGGTGAGTTGGGGCGACAGGGACGGGCACCGGGTGCGCAGCACCGTCGCCCTGCGTGCCACGCGGATCGCCGTCCCCTCGCAGGCCGACGGCACGGGCGCCACAGGATCCCTCACCCTCCAGGCGAAGTCGGGCTGGGACGGCAACCTCACCTCGACCCTGAACGGCCTGTACTCGGGCACGGTCAGGACCGGGACCCTGACGGGCACCACGACCGACAGCTTCGAAGCACCGCCGTCGCCGCCCCCGGCTTCCGCGGCCCGGACCGAACTCACCGTTCCCGAGGGCACTGCGCTGGCCCGGGTCGCGATCCGCTCGTCCGACTTCCTCGCCGGCAGCGACATCGACCTGTGGGTGTACGACGAGGACGGCAACCGGATCTCCTCCCCCACCGGCAGCAGCGACGAGTACCTCGACCTCACCGAGCCGGGCACGTACGAGGTGTACGTGAACCAGTTCGCCCTGCCGGAGGACGCCACCAGCCAGAAGTACACCCTCCACACCTGGCTGATCGGCCCGGACTCCCGGCCCGACCGGCCGGCCACCGTCACCCCGGCCGAACAGCGGGTGGCCCTGGGCGGCACCGCGGACGTCACCGTTTCCTGGCGTGACCTCCCGACCGGCCGTACCTATCTCGGCCTGGTCGGCTACGACGACGGCACCGAAACCGTCGGCACCACCCTCCTGACCGTCACTCCGTAGTTTCCCGATCCGCCCCTCGATTCCGGACCACGGCGGCCGTACGCGAACCGTACGGCCGCCGTGTCGGCATGCCCGGCTGTCGGCGATGACGTCGTCAAGACCACCGCCGACGGTCGGACCGCTCTGCCTGCTACTGCCAGACGTACCAACGGCAGTCGTAGCTACCGGGGTCGTCCCAAAACTGCTTGCTCGTTGGATCGCGCCGCATGAAGCACAGTGGATGCCATGCCGCACCGAGGGCCTGGTGATGCGGCTGCCGACCGTGTTCGACCCCCGGTCGCCGCCATCCTCGCGGGCCGAGGGCCCGGCTCGTCCACCGCGGCGTGAACCGTCTCCCGTACTCACGCCGATTCGTGCACATGACGGTGGTCGGTACCGCCATCCGTCTTCCGTCGACCAAGAGAGTGGGCATGTCCATCGAACCCCCCGAGTCAATTGTTCCTCCTCCCGAGGGATCGCCTGAGGGACCTGTGTCCGCCCCGTCCCGGCGCACGTTCATCGCGACCACCGCCGTCGGCGGTGCGGTCGTGGTCGGCGGCCTGACAGGGGGGCCGTCCGTGTTCGGCGCCGAGCCCGCGGACGCCGCCCAGGCGCCGCCCGGCAGCCGCGTCTCCCTGACCGTCAACGGCGAGCGGCGCACCGTCACGGTCGACAACCGGACCTCCCTGCTGGACCTGTTGCGCGAACACCTGGGGCTGACCGGCTCGAAGAAGGGCTGCAACGCCGGGGCCTGCGGCGCCTGCACGGTCCTGGTCGACGGACGCCGGGTCAATTCCTGCCTGACACTGGCGGTCCGGCTGGAGGGCGCCGAGGTCACCACCATCGAGGGCTTGTCGAGGGGCGAACGACTGCACTCGCTGCAGCAGGCGTTCATCGACCAGGACGCCTTCCAGTGCGGTTTCTGCACCTCCGGCCAGATCATGTCCGGCGTCGGTTGCATCGACGAGGGGCACACCGGCTCACCGGAGGAGATCCGGGAGTTCATGAGCGGCAACATCTGCCGCTGCGGCTGCTACGTGAAGATCGTGCGGGCGGTCGAGCAGGCCGCGCACGGGAAATGAGGCACGGTCCCCATGCATCCCTTCTCCTACACCAGGGCCGCCGACACCCGTCAAGCCCTCGACGCGGGCCGTGACGGCGGCCGTTACATCGCCGGCGGCACCACACTGGTGGACCTGATGCGCGAGACCGTCGAACGCCCTCGCACGCTGGTCGACATCAGCGGCCTTCCGCTGCGCGAGATCGTGGTCACCCGGCGCGGGGGCCTGCGCATCGGCGCGCTGGTGCGGATGTCCGAGGCCGCCGCCCACCGCGGGGTGCGCGCTCTGTTTCCGGTGATCTCGCAGGCGCTGGAGCTGAGCGCGTCGGCGCAGCTGCGCAACATGGCGACCATCGGCGGCAACATCATGCAGCGCACCCGGTGCACGTACTTCCGCGATGTGACGGCCGACTGCAACAAGCGCGAGCCGGGCTCGGGTTGCGCGGCCCTGCACGGCGTCAACCGCACCCACGCCATCCTCGGCACCTCCGACGACTGCGTGGCCGCCCACCCCTCCGATGTCGCCGTGGCCTTCGCCGCCCTGGAGGCGACCGTGGTCCTGCTGGGGCCGGACGGTGAGCGGACCGTGCCCTTCGCGAACTTCCTGCTCAAGCCGGGCAGCACACCCAACCGTGAACAGGCCCTCCGCCGGGGTGAGTTGATCACCGCGGTCGAGATTCCGGCCCTTCCGCGTCCGCTGAAGTCGGGTTACCTGAAGGTGCGCGACCGGCAGTCGTACGAGTTCGCGCTCACCTCGGCGGCCGTCGCCCTGCACATCAGCGGCGGGGTGATCCGCCAGGCGAAGGTGGCCGCCGGAGGCGTGGGCACCGTGCCCTGGAAGCTCGCCGCCGTCGAGCGGCAGCTGATCGGGCGGCGGCCGTCCGACGCTCTGTGGAGCAAGGCCGCCGAGCGGGCGGCGGACGGGGCCCGGCCCCTCCAGCACAACCGCTTCAAGGTCGAGTTGCTCAAACGGACCGTCGAGCGCCAACTGCGCGTCGTAGGAGGTGGCAAGTGAGCCAGCAGCCCCAGGCAGCCGTCGGAGCGCCGCTGTCCCGGGTGGACGGCCGGCTGAAGGTGACCGGCCAGGCCAAGTACACCGCCGACCACGACATCGACGGAGCCGTCCACGCGGTCATCGTCGACAGCAGCGTCGGCCGCGGACGGATCACCGGCATCGACACCCGCGCCGCCGACGCCCAGCCCGGCGTCCTGGGCGTCATCAGCCACCTCGACAAACCCGCACTGGCCTACCGCGACAACCCGGGCGCCTGGCTGGACCCCTTCGTCGGTGAACGGCTGCACGTCTTCCAGGACGACAGGGTCCGCTTCCTGGGGCAGCCCGTCGCCGTGGTCGTCGCCCGCACGCTGGAGGCCGCACAGCACGCCGCGGACCTGGTGAAGGTCTCCTACGACGCCGAGAAGCCGTCGACCGACATGGCGGCATCCGGGGTCCGGGAGAACGACCCCCTGCCGCCGCAGAACTACGTGCGCGGCAACCCCGAAGACGCACTGGCGTCGGCGGAGGTCAAACTAGAGGGCACCTACCGGCTCACCCGTAACCACCACAACGCGCTGGAGCCGCACGCCACCATCGCCCGCTGGGACGGCGACAAGCTCACCGTGTGGGACAAGACCCAGTGGACGGTGGGCGCGCGGGACGAACTCGCCGCCGTGTTCGGCATCCCATCGGAGAACGTGCGCGTCATCTCGCCGTTCGTCGGCGGCGCGTTCGGCAACGCGCTGCGTACCTGGCCGCACACCACCATCGCGGCCCTCGCCGCCCGCCAGATCCGCCGCCCGGTCAAACTGGTCCTGACCCGCGAGCAGCTGTACTACGGGGTGGGCTACCGGCCCGCCTACGAGTACGGGCTGCGTCTGGGCAGCACCCGAGGCGGACGCCTGACCGCGGCGGTCCACCGGATACGGGCCGAGACGTCCTCGTACGAGCATTACGTCGAGGGCGTGATGAACCCGGGGCAGATGCTCTACACCACGCCCCACGTCCGCCAGGCGTATCGGACCGTGCCGCTGGACGTGAACACACCGACGTTCATGCGGGGTCCCGGCTGGTCCAGCGCCGCCTTCGCCATCGAGTCGGCCATGGACGAACTCGCCCACGAGACCGGCATCGACCCGATCGAGCTGCGGCTGCGCAACGAACCGCAGGAGGACCCTGCCAACGGGCTGCCCTGGTCCACCCGGCGCCTGAGCGAGTGCCTGCGGACCGGAGCCCGCGAGTTCGGCTGGCACCGGCGCAACCCCAAGCCCCGCTCCCGGCGGGACGGCGACTGGCTGATCGGCATGGGCATGGCCAGCGGTATCTACGACACCCTGCGCATGCGGTCCGAGGCACGGGTCAGGCTGGACGCCGACGGCACGGCCCTGGTCCAGGCGTCGACCAGCGACATGGGCCCCGGCACCTACACCTCCATGACGCAGCTCGCCGCCGACGCTCTCGGCCTGACCATGCGCACGGTCCGCTTCGAACTCGGCGATTCCACCTTCCCGGCGGCCCCGCCGCACGGCGGATCGCAGACCATGGCCGGCGTCGGCTCCGCCGTCCAGGACGGCTGCGACAAGCTGCGACAGGAGGCGATCAAACTTGCCGTCGAGGACGAGCGGTCACCGCTGCACGGCGTCGACGCCGCCGACATCGTGGTCCGCGGCGGCCGGCTGCACGTCAAGGGCGCCCCCGCGCGCGGGGAGACCTACCGGCAACTGCTGGCCCGTAACAGCCGTACGCGCCTGGAGACGCGCGGGATCTTCACCCCGAGCGGCGACGACCGGTACTCCATGAACGCCTACGGCGTGACGTTCGCCGAGGTGGCCGTCGACCGGCGGCTGGGCCTGGTGCGGATGCGGCGGATGCTGGGCGTCTACGACGTCGGGCGGATCATCAGCCCCAAGCTCGCCGACAGCCAGGCCCTCGGCGCCATGGTGGGTGGCATCGGGCAGGCCCTGCTGGAGCACACGGCCACCGACCACCGCGACGGCCGGATCGTCAACGCCAACCTCGCCGACTACCTCGTCCCCGTCAACGCCGACGTCCCCGACCTCAAGGCGATCTATCTGGACGGGGAGGACCTCCACGCCGACCCCATCGGTGTCAAGGGCCTCGGCGAGATCGTGAAGGTCGGGGTCGCGCCCGCCATCGCGAACGCGGTCTTCAACGCCACCGGCCGTCGCGTCCGCGACCTGCCCATCACCGCCGAAGCCCTGCTCTGAACCCCGGGCGGCAGGGGCCCCTCCCGCCACCCGGGCGGGCCCCGAGAGCGTCCCACTGATCGGCCCGCCGCCGTGCCTCCGATCCCCCATCCGGCGCGGCGGCGGGCTTCCCAACCTCCCCCAGGAGAGCCACTCATGCTGAACATCGCGGACACGCTGTACCGCTGGTGCCGCGAGGCCCGCCCCTTCGCCCTGGCCACCGTCATCCAGGTCAGCGGCAGCGCACCCCTGCCACCCGGCACCGCACTGGCCGTGGGCACGGACGGCGAGGCGGTCGGCAGCATCTCCGGAGGATGCGTGGAAGGCGCCGTCTACGAGCTGTGCCAACAGGTCCTGGAGACGGGCGAACCCCCGATACGGGCCTCGTTCGGCTACTCCGACGACGACGCCTTCGCCGTGGGCCTGACCTGCGGCGGGGAGCTGGAGATCCTGGTACAGCGGGTCGACCCCGCCGACCAGCCCCACCTCACCACCACCCTGGAACAGGTGTCGGCCGGTGTGCCCGTCGCCGTGGCACAGGTGATCGGCGGGCCGCAGCGCCTTCTCGGCCGCACCCTGGCCGTTTTCGGGGGCGGCAGCGCGTACGACGGGACACTGGGCAGCCGGCAGGCGGACCGGGCGGCGGCCAACCAGGTCCGCGCGCTGCTTCGGGCGGGCCGGACCGCCCGCGTCGAGGTCGGCGGGGACGCCGACACCTGCCCGGAGAAGCTGACGCTCCTGGTCCACACCCAGGCGGCGCCGCCCCGCATGCTGATCTTCGGCGCCGTCGACTTCGCCGCCGCCCTCAGCCAGGCCGGACGCTTCCTCGGCTACCACGTCACCGTCTGCGACGCCCGCCCCGTCTTCGCCACCACTCAGCGCTTCCCACACGCCGACGAGGTCGTCGTCGACTGGCCCCACCGCTACCTGGAGGCCACGGAAGTCGACGCCCGCACCGCGATCTGCGTCCTCACCCACGACGCCAAGTTCGACATCCCCCTGCTGCGCCTGGCCCTCACCCTCCCCGTCGGCTACATCGGCGCGATGGGCTCCCGGCGCACCCACGAACACCGCCTGGAACGTCTGCGTGAGACCGGCGTGCCTGAAGAGCACCTCGCGCTCCTGCACTCGCCGATCGGACTCGACCTCGGCGCCCACACCCTCGAAGAGACAGCGATCTCCATCACCGCCGAGCTCATCGCCCGCGTCAACAACGGCACCGGCCTGCCCTTGTCCCGCGTCCCCGGCCCCATCCACGGGTCCGTCCCGGTGGCCCCGATGTCACCGGCCTCGCTCCTGGCCGCATGACGGCGCGACATGCAGGGAGGAGAGGCCCCGTGCTCATCGACACCCACGGCCGGGTGGCCACCGACCTGAGGGTCTCGCTGACCGACCGCTGCAATCTGCGGTGTACGTACTGCATGCCCGAGGAGGGCCTGCAGTGGCTGGCCAAGCCCGACCTGCTCACCGATGACGAGATCGTCCGCCTCGTCGGCATCGCGGTCCGTGTCCTCGGCGTCACAGAGGTCCGTTTCACTGGCGGCGAGCCGCTGCTGCGCCCCGGCCTGGTCGGCATCGTGGAGCGGGTCGCCGCCCTCGACCCGCGCCCCCAGATGTCCCTGACCACCAAGGGCATCGGCCTGGGGCGCACCGCGGCCGCCCTGAAGGCGGCGGGCCTGGCCCGGGTCAACGTCTCCCTGGACACCCTCCGCCCCGACGCCTTCAAGGCCCTCACGAGCCGCGACCGCCACAAGGACGTCCTCGAGGGCCTGCACGCCGCCCGCGAGGCGGGCCTGACCCCGGTGAAGGTCAACTCGGTCCTGATGCCGGGCCTCAACGATGACGAGGCCCCGGACCTCCTCGCCTGGGCGGTCGAGCACGGCTACGAACTCCGCTTCATCGAGCAAATGCCCTTGGACGCCCAGCACGGCTGGAAGCGCGGCGGCATGATCACCGCGGGCGACATCCTGACCTCCCTCCGCACCCGCTTCGACCTGACCCCCGAGGGCGAGGAGAAGCGCGGCTCCGCCCCGGCCGAGCGCTGGCTCGTGAACGGCGGCCCGCACCGCGTCGGCGTGATCGCCTCGGTCACCCGCCCCTTCTGCGCGGCCTGCGACCGCACCCGTCTCACGGCCGACGGCCAGGTCCGCACCTGCCTGTTCGCCCGCGAGGAGACCGACCTGCGTGCCGTGCTCCGCTCAGGCGCTCCCGACGAGGAGATCGCCCGGATCTGGCGTGCTGCGATGTGGGGCAAGAAGGCCGGTTCGGGCCTGGACGATCCCTCGTTCGTACGGCCGGAGAGGCCGATGTCGGCCATCGGGGGCTGACCCGGTGGCAGCCCACGAGCACCCCCGTGAGCAGGCGCACCCGCAACCGGGCAGGCTGATCGCGACACGACGGACACCGCTCTGCCTGGACGAGGTGTTCCAGGCCGTCGGCGCCGCAGCAGATGCCGGCGGGTCGGCGCATAGCGCCGTCATCGGCTCCGGCCGGCTCCGCGTCTCAGCGCAGCCGATCCATCTCCCAACTGGCCAGCATCCGCAGAGCATCCTCCGAGCGGGAGCCCGGCTCGGCGTGGTAGGTCATCAGCCGCATCGGGGCGCCACCGGGCAGTGCCATGGGTTCGTGGACAAGGTCGAACTCTCCCACCAGCGGGTGCCGCATCCGCACGGTCTCGCCGACGGTCCCGCAGCTCACCTCATGCCGTGCCCACAACTGCCGGAACTCCTCGCTTTTCTGCGACAACTCCTCGATCAGGGAAGAGAAGTAGGAATCCCCGGGGCTTTTGCCGGCGTTCATGCGCACAACGCCGGCGATTCTCAGCGCCGTGCGGCCCGGGTCGGCGAACCGGTCGCGCATCTCGGGCGACAGGAAGAACAGCCGGGCCACGTTGCGCTCCTCGGGCGGCAGCAGGGCCCAGTCCCCGAAGACGGCGGTGGCGAGCCGGTTCCATCCCAGGATGTCGAGGCCCCGGCCGACGACGTAGGCGGGCACGCTGATCGTGTCGAGGAGGTGCTGGATGGTGGGCCGCAGCCGCTGCGGCGGGGGCGCGGCCTGCGTCGTCCTCTGCCGCTCGGGCTGGGCCAGCCGGATCAGATGGTCACGTTCCTCCTCGTTCAGGCGCAGGACGCCGGCGACGGCGTCCAGCACCTCGGCCGACATGGTTTCGCCGTGTCCCTGCTCCAGGCGTGCGTAGTAGGCGTACGACACCCCCGCCAACTGCGCCAGTTCCTCGCGCCGCAACCCGGGAACCCGCCGCCGCCCGTGCGAGAGCATGCCCACGTCCTCGGGCCCGAGCCGGGCCCTGCGAGAACGCAGGAACTCTCTCAGCTCGCTACGCCGGTCGAGTCCTGACGTCACTTGGTCACCGGCCGCCACATGTGAAGACATCTCTGTCCTCCAGTTGTCCAACGTGCCTCGCTGATGCGGGGCAGCGTACAGCATCGACTCTGCAACTCATCTTGATACTCAGTATCAGCTAGATGTAGAGTCGCTTTATAAGACTTCACTTCGTCAGGAGCATTCTCGTGAGCAAGATCTGGTTCATCACCGGCTCATCCCGCGGCTTCGGCCGCCAGTTCGCCCAGGCGGCCCTTGAACGCGGCGACAAGGTCGCGGCCACCGCCCGCGACACCGACTCCCTCGCGGACCTGGTGGCCGCCCACGGCGAGGCGATCCTTCCCCTGCCCCTGGACGTCACCGACAAGGCCGCCGCCACCGAAGCCGTCAAGCGGGCGCACGAGCACTTCGGCCGCCTCGACGTCGTCGTCAACAACGCCGGCTACGGCCTGTTCGGCGCGGTCGAGGAGCTGACGGAGCAGCAGGTCCGCGACCAGATGGAGACCAACTTCTACGGCGCCCTGTGGGTCACCCAGGCCGCCCTGCCTCTCCTGCGGGCCCAGGGCAGTGGCCACCTCGTGCAGATCTCCAGCGTCGGCGGTGTCACCGCTTTCCCCAACCTCGGTATTTACAACGCCTCCAAGTGGGCCCTGGAGGCCTTCAGCGAAGCTCTCGCCCAGGAGGTCGCCGGATTCGGCATCAAGGTCACCCTCGTCGAGCCCGGCGGCTTCGCCACCGACTGGGCCGGCTCCTCCGCCACCCTCGCCGAGCAACTGCCCGCCTACGACGACCTGCGCGCGGCCGCCGCCGCCAACTGGCGCACCATCGAGCGCGGTGATCCCACCGCCACCGGTGCGGCCCTGCTGAAGATCGTGGACGCCGACAACCCGCCCCTGCGGGTCTTCTTCGGCACCTCCCCACTCCACCTCGTCCCGCACGTCTACGCCGAGCGGCTGAAGACCTGGGAGGAGTGGGCCGACGTCGCCACGCAGGCCCAGGGCGACGCCGCGTAACCGCACGCCGGCAGGGCTGGATCAGGGCCGGCGGGCGTGCGGCAGTTCCCAGCGGGCGACCGCGTGCTCGCCGACCGCGGTGTTGAAGTGGACAGACCTGCTCGCGGTTTCACGGCAAGGCCCGGGTTGCCGGGCGGGTGTCCGCCCGTTTCGCGGCCCGGTGGCCGATTGCTCAGAGGAGCGGCTTCACGTGGCCGTCCATGCTCTGCCGCCACGGGAGGAGGTGCGGAGTCGGCGATGACCAGGACCAGGACCAGCCGGGCGAGAGGACAGCCGGGCCACAGCGGCTGGGCTTTCGCCCGCCCCGACAGGGACGATGCTTCCGTCGGTGGCGGGGGCCGGATGGGATGCCGCTCCAGTCTGACACTCGGTATCAAATTGAGTCCTACTGTACCCTTCTTGTATGTCTGAAATCGCCCGTACCGCCGACCAGCCCGCCCGCAAGCCGCCCGGCTTGCGTGAACGCATGCGTGCGACGGTTCGGGCGGAAGTGGTCGAGGTGGCGCACCGGCTCTTCACCGAGCAGGGTTTCGACCGGACGACGGTCGACCAGATCGCCGCCGAGGTGGGCCTGTCACGCGCCAGTCTCTTCCGGTACTTCGGCACCAAGGAAGAAATCGTCCTGGGACGCCTTGAAGAATCCGGCCGCCAGATCGCGGAGGCGCTCGCCGCCCGCCCCGACGGCGAACAGCCGTGGGAGGCACTGCGCCGGGCGTTCGACGTCCTGATGCGGATGAACGAGGCAGCGCCCGAGCAGGCACTCAGCTATCTGCGCATGCTCCAGGAGACCCCGTCGCTGCGCGCCCGGCACTACGAGAAGCAACTGAGCTGGCAGGAGTTGCTGGTGCCTGAGGTCGCTCGACGGCTGGGGGTCAGCCCTGACCGGCCCGAGGACACCAGGCCGAGTGCGCTGGCCGCTGCCGCGCTCGCCTGCCTGGACGTGGCCGCCACGGGGTGGGTGGCCTGTGAGGGTACTGTCCCGCTGGCCGTGCTGCTCGACAGGGCGATGAGCGCGTTGAGGGAGTAGCCACGATCCTGCCGCCCGCATTTCTGTATGCAGGCCAGCGGGTCCATCCGCCCAAGGTTCACCACCAGGGAGAAGCACGCCCGAGGCCTGCTCAATCCATCAGGCCGAACACACCGATGACTGTCGACTTCAACCCGGCCGCCGACCGGCTGCGCGTGATCAGCGACAACGGCGCCACCAGGCCCTCCCTCTACAGCATCAACCTCTTCACCGGCGAGGCCACGCTCGTGTCCGACGCCCTCGGCTCCAGGTTCCCCCTGAACATCACGGACCTGGCCATCTCCCTCACCGGCAGCTGAGCCCCTGCAGGTCACTCACTCGCCGCGGCCCGGCCGCTCCCGGGCCGCGGCGAGCCCGAAACGTGGCCCTTCGGGCACACCCCCGGTCGGCACCCTGTCGCGGCCATTCCTGATCGGGCTGCCCTGGACAGCACACCTGGCACATCGATGCCGTGGAGCTGCCGGTCTCCGGCTACCCCCGCGGGCCAGGTGTCGGATGCATCGCGGGAGCCGTTCCGCGCTCCGCCCCGGATTGTTCGGCCGCCGCCGATCCCTCCAAGTGCTCCCGCAACGGCGGCCTCCCGGCAAACGCTCGCTCCCAAGGCTCGGCCGCTCGTCAGCCGCCAGAAGGGGGCCTCCACACCTCCGAGCCGACGGCGTGCCCATAGCGTGCCCATAAGACCGGTGAACCACGGTCAACAACGGTGCGTCCCTGCGCTCCCCGGAGCTACACCAGCGCACGTATGCCCAGGTCAGAAGCTATCCGGCTGCCCAAGCGCCGTCGCTTCCCAAGCTGAGAGCGCGAGTTGCGCATTTAGTGTGACCTGCACCACTTGACGGTGGGGCGTGCGCGAAGTCGCTTTAGCAAAAAGCGACTTCGCAACGGCTTTACCCGATGGCCGCCGAGTGAGCCTCGTTGAGGTTCACTCGTCGAAAGCTCCGCCTTGGCCGGGGCCCCCACGTTGCCTTCCTCAACGCAGCGAGTCTCCTGGCACTGCCATCAGGGCGGCGTCGTTCAGGCGGTATGGCCGGGTTGATCATGCAATGCCAAGGGAGATGAGCGGGCGGTTGGTGTCGCGGGCGCCTCCCTGGCCCAGGGCCCTCTCCGGAGGCAGTCGCCTGGTGATCAACCCGGCCACCGTGCCCAAGGCCGCCGCTCCTGCGCAGGGGCGGCGGCCGCCGCGCGCCAAGGATGAGCCGGGCCGGCCTTGAGTGCCGTGCGTCCGAGCCGCTGGTACTCACGGCGTGCACGCCAGTCGCGCGGAGCGCGCTCCAGACAAGTAACTCACCCCTTGGGCCTCGACCTTGAAGCTAACTACTAGTTAGTGCTTTCCTTTGGTGAGTATCCACTTGAACTTTCAAGATTCCTGGAAAGAGAGCACTGTGCCCCCCACCACGCCCGCCCGCAGGACCCTCGTCGCCGCGTTCGCCGCGGCGGCCCTCGCCGTCCCCGTCGCCGCCACCCCCGCCATCGCGGCCACGCCGGGCGCCGCCGCGCACCACGCCGGGTACGACGACCAGGCGCGCCTCGCCTATCAGAAGTACGTCGCCGCCCGCGTCCTCAAGGGCGTGTTCGAGCAGGGCGACACGGAGGTCGTCGACCGTTACGTCCGCCCGGACTACATCCAGCACAACCCGCTCGCGCCCGATGGCGCCGAGACGCTGAAGAACCTCGGCAAGGCCGTCCATCAGCAGTTCCCGGACGCCGAGTACGGCATCAAGCGGGTCATCTCCGAGGGCGACCTGGTGCTGGTGCACTCGAACGTGGTGCTGACACCGGGCACGCGCGGTCAGGCCGTCTTCGACATCTTCCGCTTCCAGGGCGGGAAGATCGCCGAGCACTGGGACGTGGGGCAGGACGTACCGGAGTCCGCCAACGGGAATGACATGTTCTCCACGGTGAGTTGGCCGCAGACGGAGGAGCCGGGGGCGCCGTGGCTGACCGCGCGCAACGAGCGGCTCGTCACGCAGGCCTTCGACCAGCTGATCGTGCGCAAGGACCTGTCCGCCATCGACCGGTACTGGGGCTCCGAGTACCACCAGCACAACCCGAACATCGCGGATGGTGTGGAGGGCGCGAAGTCGGGGCTGGGCGCGTACTTCAAGGCGTTCCCACAGCTGAAGGTCACCCCGAAGCGGGTGATCGCCGAGGGTGACCTGGTCGCGGTGCACAGCCACTACGTGAACGCGCCGGGGGAGCGAGGGCAGGCGGTTGTGGATCTCTTCCGGGTGCGGGGCGGGAAGATCGTGGAGCACTGGGATGTGCTTCAGGGTGTGCCGGCCACGTCCGCGAATGACAACGGGATGTTCTAGCCTCGCGCTTTCACGAGGGGCCCTGTCCCAGGGCGGCGTCGTTCAGGTGGTGTGGCCGGGTTGATGGAGCCTCAGGAGTAGGCTGCGGGATGGGCGCCTGGGGCTGATACGGATGCAGGCACAGCTCTGGGTGATCATGAGGTGTCGAGTCCCTGATCACCACGAGGGAAGACCGTGCCTGCCCGTTCATCCTCGCCCATCCCGGGCCCTCTGGGCCAACTCATCGACGCCTCACCGGCCGCACCCAGTGACCTTCCCAGCCTGCTGACCTGCCTGGCTCAGGTGCCCGACCCTCGCCGACGTCACCCGGTTCACCGCCGTGATGGAGGCGATACGGGTCCCCCGGATCGGGCCCGGCCGGCCCCGGACCAGGCCCGACCACGTCATCGGCGACAAGGGCTACAGCTCGAAAGCCATACGCACCTGGCTGCGGCGCCGCGGCATCGCCCACACCATTCCCGAGCGGGCCGACCAGGTCCGCAACCGGGCCCGGCGCGGCAGCCGAGGTGGCCGTCCGCCGGCCTTCGACCGTGAGGTCTACAAGCGCCGCAACGTCGTGGAACGGTGCTTCAACCGCCTCAAGCAGTGGCGCGGCATCGCCACCCGGTACGACAAGACCGTCCAGTCTTACCAAGCAGCCGTCACCCTCGCATCGCTCCTGATGTGGGCGTGACACTTTGACGACAACTCCTAGTGGCCGGGCCCGGCGGCGGTAGCGTTTTGGCGTTCGCGCGCAGCCAGCGGATGGTGCGTCCCGAGCGGGACGTGCCCGACCACTTCCTCACGCCGCTCGTCGTAGGTCAGGAGGTCACCGTGTGCTTCTTCGCCTCCTACGAGCTGCGCGGCGACCGCATCGCGGCCTTCCGGCTCGCCTGGTGGCCGCCGGTCTCCTCCGACTGACCGGTGAGGCATCGCAGCCGGCCACCGTCGGTGCCGCCGACGACCACATCCGCCCGTTATCGGCGCGCAGGACCGCTCGGCCGGTAAGTGGCCCGCGCGCCCGCAGCAGGCGCTGTGCCGGTTCCCTGAGGTGCCGTTCGCGTCAGGCCCTCTCGCCTGCACGTGCCCGGCACCACAGGGCACCTGGTCGACCGGCCGTGGCTCACCCGGCTCAGGCGAGCCCTCGCAGTCCACCGAGCGGCCGGGCCGCCGGCGTCCGGTTCGTCACCGGCTCCCTTGACGGCGGCGGTAACACCGTCGCACACTGATAACAGTGTTACCAGCGACGGAGGACCAGCATGGCCGTAGAGGTGACGGCGTATCAGCGCGCCCTGCGCAGCGGGCAGGGCGCGCTGCGCAGGGCGTTCCTCGAGGCGGCCAGGCGTCTCCTGGTCGAGGAGGGACCGGGGGCGCTGACGCTGCGGCGTATCGCCGGCGACGTGGGCTGTACCACCAAGGTCGTGTACACGATGTTCGGCGGCAAGGACGGCCTGGCGGAGGCGTTGTTCACGGACGGCTTCGAACGGTTCCGGCAGCGACTGCTGCGCATTCCGGCTCAGGACGACCCGGTCGCCCACCTCCGCGCGCTGGGAGTGGCCTACCGGCAGAACGCGCTCGCCGTACCCGACTACTACCGGGTGATGTTCGAACAGACCATCCCCGGGTTCGTGCCGAGCGAGGAAGCCAGGGGACACAGTCGTGCCGTCTTCGAGATCCTGGTCCGGGCCGTGACCGCCTGCGTGACGTCCGGGCGGTTCTCCGCGGACAGCGACCCGGAACAGGTGGCCCACATGCTGTGGGCCACCCAGCACGGGGTGGTCAGCCTCGAACTCACGGGCTACCTGACCCACGAGGCCGCGGAGAGGCAGCATGCCGCCCTGCTCGACACGGTGATCGAGGCGCACTTGACCGACCACGTTTTCTGACGGCGGCCTTGCCGCCCGGCTCCCGCCCCTGCCCACGGGCAGGCGGTAACGCTGTTACCGCCTGCTGCTGCAGAAAGGAACCCGGCCATGCCGGAAGAACCCCGCCTGACCTTGCTGACGGACAAGGAGTCCACCGCCGCGGCGGCCGACGACTTCGGAAGGGTCGCCCCGACGCAGCCGCCGTATGCCGTGGTACGCCCTAGCGGCGCGGCGGACGTGGCCGAGGCGCTCCGGCTCGCCGCCTCCCTCTCCCTGCCCGTCGCCGTGCGCGGCCGCGGCCGGTCGGTGCACGGCCGGACCCTCGTCGCCGACGGCATCGTGATCGACATGTCCGCCCTGTCGACCGTCCACGAAGTGGGCGAGGACCGGGTCACCGTGGACGCGGGCGCCACCTGGTCCGCCGTGGTGGACGCGACCCTGGAACACGGCCTGACTCCCGCTGTGCTCACCGACTTCCTGAGTGTCTCCGTGGGCGGCACCCTTTCGTTCGCCGGCCTCGGCAGTGCCTCGCACCGCCACGGCGCGCAGACCGACCAGGTGCTGGAGCTCGAAGTGGTCACCGGGGACGGCCGGACACTCATCTGTTCCCGCGACCGTGAGCCCGAGCTGTTCCACGCGGTGCTGGGCGGCCTCGGCCAGGTCGGGGTCGTCACCAAGGTCACCCTGCGGCTGATTCCCGCCCCGCAGCGGGTCCGCCTGTACCAGACGGCGTTCGACTCGGCGGACGACCTCGTCACCGAGCAGGGGCGGCTCCTGCGCACCGGGGCCTTCGACCATCTGGAGGGATGGATCCCGCCGGGGCCCGACGGCTGGCTGTACGCCGTCGACGCGGCGGTCCAGTACGACCCCGCACGCCGACGCCCCGACGACGAGGCCCTGCTGGCCCTCCTGAACCGTCCTCGCGAGACCGTGCGGATCACCGACACGACCTACCGGAAGTTCCTCTACCGCTTGGGCGCGGAAGACACCTTCCCGTGCGTCACCACCGACGCACCGCACGCGCACCCCTGGTTCACCACCTTCCTGCCCCCGGGAGCCGTCACCGAGTACCTCGAACGGCTCACGGCGGAAGTCCCGCCGAGCGACATGGGCGCCATGGGCACGATCGAGGTGTACCCCATCTCCACCGAGCGGTTGACCACTCCCCTGTTCCGGGTGCCCGAGGGGGAACCGGTGGTGTTCATGGCCGCGTTCTTCCCCTGCGGCCCCGAAGACGATCCGGACTGGGCCCGGCGGACGGCCACCGCCAATCGCACCCGATCCGAGCGGGCCCGCGCCCTGGGCGGAACCGCCGACCCGGTCGGCGCCGTCGCCCGCACCGCCGAGGACTGGTCCGCCCATTTCGGCCCGCAGTGGCCGCGGCTGACCGCCGCCATGCGCCGGTACGACCCGGACGGAGTTCTCAGGCGTCTGCCCGTGTCCTGACCCGGCGCCCAGAACCGACCGATCACACCCGAGGGGTAACAGCGTTACCACCCTCGGGGTCCACCGGAACACGCCAAGGAGGCACCTTCATGAGCGATCCCGCAGCCGGCCCCAACCGTTATCTGCGCGGTGATTTCACCGCCGTGCGCGAAGAGGTCACGGCATTCGACCTCCCGGTCACCGGCACCATCCCGGCCGAACTGAACGGCCGCTATCTGCGCAACGGCCCGAACCCGATCGCCGTCGACGACGCCCGCTACCACCTGTTCCTCGGTGACGGCATGGTGCACGGCGTGCGCCTGCGCGACGGCCGGGCGGAGTGGTACCGCAACCGCTGGGTGCGCCAGAGCGCGGTCAACCGCATGCTCGGCGAACCACCGCGCAAGGCCACGGTCTACGGAGGCGTGGAGGTGGCCGCCAACACCCACGTCATCGGCCACGCGGGCAGGACGCTGGCCCTGGTCGAGGGCGGCACCCTGCCCTACGAACTCGGCCATGACCTCTCCACTCTGTCGACCTGTGACTTCGAGGGCACCCTGCCCGGGGGATTCACCGCCCACCCCAAGCTCGAACGCGCCACCGGTGAACTCCACGCCGTGGCCTACATGGCGGGCCTGCCCTACGTCACCTACCACGTGGTCGGCCCCGAGGGCCGGGTCACCCGCTCCGAGAACATCTCCGTGCCGTCAGGCGCGATGATGCACGACTTCGCCCTGACCCAGAACCACGTCCTCGTCTACGACCTGCCGGTCACCTTCAGCCGCGAGGCCGCCCTGCGCGGCGCGCCGGTTCCCTACGAGTGGAACGACGCGCACCAGGCCCGCATAGGGGTGATGCCGCGGGCGGGAACCGCGGCCGACGTGCGGTGGGTCGAGGTGGATCCCGTATGGATCTTCCACACGCTGAACGCTTACGACGACGGGGAGCGCGTGGTTCTGGACGTGGTCACCCACCCGAGGATGATGTCCAACGCCACCAGCTCCATCGAAGGCCACGGCACGCCCGCCCTGGACCGCTACACCCTCGACCCGGCCGCGGGGAAGGCCGCCGTGCAGCGCCTCGACGACCGGCCGCAGGAGTTCCCCCGGATCAACGACCGGCTGATCTCGCTGCCGTACCGCTACGGCTACACGGCGGCCACCACCGATCTGATGGAGTCCTTCGCCGGCATCCGTGAACTCGACCAACTCGGTGACGACGCGTTCTCCAACCGGATCATCAAACACGACCTGCACCGCGGCACCCAGGAGATCCGCACATTCGGCCGGGGGCAGGCCCTCGGCGAGCCGGTCTTCGTGCAGGCGGCAGGCGGCGTGGCCGAGGACGACGGTCACGTGCTGGCGTTCGCGCACAACCCCGAGCGCTCCGCCACGGACCTGGTCATCCTGTCCGCCCAGGACATCACAGGGGATCCCGTGGCCACCGTTCACCTGCCGGCCCGGGTCCCCCTCGGCTTCCACGGCAGCTGGATCCCCGACGCCGGCTGACAAGGAGCCCTGGGTCGGCGCCCGCTTCGGAGGGCCCGAGGCGGGCGCCGATCAGTCGTCCTGCGGGTAGGTCGTGAAGTAGTGCTCCCTGGTCTGCGCGAGCCGGGTGCGCGCGACGGCGAAGTCCAGGACGGCGGGGCGGCCGGCCGCGTTCTCCGCGAGGGCGCGCTTCAGGGCGTCAGGCACGGCGGCCGGGTCGTCGACGCGTTCGCCGTACGCGCCGCAGGCCTCGGCCAGGCGGGCGAAGTCGGGCTGGACGGCTCTCGGAGAGGCCTGTCGCCAGCTGAGCGTCTTCCAGTCCATGGGACGGGTCGGCTCGTGCTTCGACAATGCCGTCAGCGAGGCATTCAACAGCGTGCTGAAGGTCGAGTACGTCCACCGGCACGCCTTCGCCACACGCACCGAGGCCCGAATCCGGATCGCGACCTGGATCACCGACTTCTACAACAGCCGTCGGCTACACAGCGTGTGCGGCTTCAAGAGCCCGATCGACTACGAAAACGACTACTGGGTCAACCTCGGTGAGGGGCTGGCTGCATAGGAAGGTCTCCGCGATTCGAGGGGATTGACATCTGATGCCTACCCTCCACTCATGGTCGACATCGAGCTTCCGGAGCCCTTGGTCCGTCTGCAACTCGATGTCTACCTTGCTCGATTGAGGGTGATCGAGCATGTTCGTGCGCACGGGCCGGTAGCTGGGTGGAGTCCTGGCGTCCATGCCGAGGGAGCGAGACTGCAGCAGGCCTGCGAAGCGAGTGAGGCCGCACTTCAAAACGCAATCGTGGAGAGCGGCTTGGAACGGGAGCATGGCCGGCGCGCGGTTTGCCGGGCACTCATGGCAGCAGCCGCACTGCAGATGCCAGCCCAGCCCGGGACACGGGCAGACGTCACGTGAGTGTCTAACTGCGTGACAACAACGGCGGACGAGCGCGGACGTCTGGGGACTATCTGCACAGGTGAGAAGCACGCCAGCCCAAGGCAGCGCCCCCACCCAAGTTGCTTCGGGACGAAGAGGTCACCAGCACCTGGGTCAGCCATAGGGTGAGTGCGTGCGAAACGACCGACATGACGAGCCGCTCTCCGACGAGGAACTGGAACTGTTCCTCCAGTACCTTCACCGCTTCGCCCGGCACGACGTCGATCTGTTCACGCTCATGGAAGTGGGCAACCCTGAGTACCCGTGGTACCTGTCCCTGGCCCGGACGCCAGTACCCGGAACCGACCCTGCCGCCTACCGCCGTCCGTAGCCGCCCCAGGCGGTGTCGTCTGACATCCATGGCTGACATCAACGGCGCCGGACGCCAGCCACTTCGGGCAATCATCGACGTCAGTTCAGGCGTCTCAGTCGCCCACCGGTGAGGCCGCCTGATCGAACTCCTAAAGCGGTGCTCCAAGAGCGCCGGCGCCTCCACCAGCTGCGGTCGCTACGCTCGGACTTGTGAGCGAAGACGCCCGACTCATAGTGAACCACCGAGTCCACGTCGTACCCGCTGTGCTGGCTCTGGCCAATCCACCGTGGCAGCGGGATGTGTGGCTTGACCCGTCGGTGTTCGAAGACCTGGACTACGTCTTCCACACGCTCTTCGACGACTTCTGCGACGCCGACGAGCCAGAGCGATACCTCGGCGTCAGCCTTCGAACTGACGAAGAGGTCGTCCTGATGAGAGAGCTCGGTGTCGCGCTCAACGCCACGGCGGCCGAGGCACCCAACGACACCCACGCCGAGTATCTCCGGGCATCCGCCTGGCCAGAAGTCGTAGCCGTCGCCGGACGCCTCGCTCAGGTCATGGCCGCGAACGACCTGAGGGAACTTGCCATGTTGCTCGACGATGAGGCCGTGCCAGAACCGTGCCAGGTCGTGCGGGGAACCACGGGGAACACCGGGCACCAGGGCGACAGGCATACGAGCCGGGACACCGCTTCGCCGCAGGTCAAGTCGGCAACCTCCCCGAAACGCCCCTAGCTTCCCAAGCTGAGAGCGCGAGTTCGATTCTCGTCACCCGCTCCATGAGGAAACCCCAGGTCGGCGGCCTGGGGTTTGTTTGTTGTCTAGAACTTGCCGGTGGGAGTCGGGCGGCCGCCCCAGCGCTCGGAGACCGCGCAGATGAACGTCGAGTCGAGGATGAGCCGTAGCTCGATGGCCGTGGCCCACCACGTCGCCGAGGCGCGGACCGGAGGCGTACAGGCGCTCGGCCTCCCGCAGCTGCGCCAGGCCGTTGGCCGGCCGCCGCTTGGACACCTGCCGTCCGTATTCGACCCGGGCAACCGAGAGCGGAACGGGTCGCCATGCCGCTGCCGTGGTCAGGCTGAGCGCGTCAGCTCGCCGGCGAGCTGCCAGGTGCGCCGGCGGTCTTCTTCGCGGGCGATGTCGGTGTAGGCGACGGTGATCTCGGTGGCGCCGGCCTCCATGTAGCGGCGCAGTCCGGCTGCGACCGTCGCCTCGTCGCCGATCAGTGCCAGGTCGACGGCGCGGTGTGCACCCTCCATGTCGCGGACGCGGCGGTAGGACGGGATCGAGTCGTAGAAGGCCAGATGGGCGGTGGCCGCGGCCCTGGCCTGGTCGATGTCGTCGGTCACGATGGCGGGCACCGAGGCGATCACCCGTGGAGCGCGGCGGCCGGCACGCGTGGCTGCTTCGGTCATCCGGGGAACGATGTGTTCCTCCAGGGTCCGGGGTCCGGCCAGGAAGGGCATCGTTCCGTCTGCCAACTCGCCTGCAACGCGCAGGGCCTGGGAGCCCATGGCGCCCACGATGAGCGGGATCTCCGGTTCGGCGCCGAGGACCTTGGTGGGGCCGACCGGGCGCGATGTCAGGGTGCTGCCCTCGTAGGGGGTGACCTCACCGGCGAGCAGGGGCCGGAGGGCGCTGAGGTACTCGCGCAGGTGAGCGATCGGCGGCGGGTAGGGCAGGCCGTAGGCGTGTGTGAGCAGGTCCGGCGCTCCGAGACCGATGCCGAGTTGGAAGCGGCCGTGGGTGGCCGCCTGGGCTGTCTTGGCCGCGGATGCGAGGATCTGCGGGTGTCGTGGATGCATGGGTACGACGGCGGTGCCCACGGAGATGCGGGGGACCTCGCGGCCCACGACTGCTGCGAGCACGATGGCATCGTGCGTCGCCGGCTGGTTGAACCAGACTGAGTCGATCCCCAGTTGTTCGGCTTCCCGGCCGAGCTCGGCGGCGCGGTCAGCGACGTTCTTGAGGTTCTCTGTCGGCGCGAACTGGGGCATGGCTATTCCGACGCGCATGTGTTCTCCCTTGTCCTGGTGAGCGACGCGCTCGTCATTACTGAGCCTCAATCGGTGGGAATGTGCTGGTGAAGTGATGAAGCGGCGGGCCCGCAACCGGGCATGGCGGTCCGGCTGACGACCGTGCGCGTTGCCGGGCTCCAGCCGGACACACCGGTCACGAAGATGCGCATGGGAGAGGACCCCTGACTATTGATGTCAGTCACTGTCATCGGACCCTAACACCTGATGTCAGCCACTGTCATCGCGTAGGATCCAGGCATGGGCAGATGGGAGCCGAACGCATGCGGTCGCCTGGCACAAGCGGCGTTGGAGCTGTTCGGTGAGCGCGGCTACGAACAGACCACGGTGGCGGAGATCGCCAAGCGGGCGGGCCTCACCGAGCGGACGTACTTCCGGCACTACGCCGACAAGTGCGAGGTGATGTTCGGTCAATCCGGCGCGCTGCAGGAGCAGTTCGTGACCGCGGTAGCCGAGGCCCCGGAATCCATGGCGCCGATCGACGCCGTGGCGGCGGGACTCGAGGCGGTCGCCCAGGCGTTCGCCGACCCCCGCGAGTACCGCCAGCGCCAGGCCGTCATCGCGGCGAACGCGGAACTCCAGGAGCGCGAACTGACCAAGTACGCCTCGATGTCAGCCGCCCTCGCCGACACCCTGCGCCGACGCGGCGTCGCGGAACCGTCCGCGACCCTGACCGCCGAGGCGGGGATCGCCGTCTTCAAGGTCGGCTTCCAGCTCTGGCTCTCGACCTCCGAGGAACGCGAGATGTCCCAGGTGATGCGGGAATCGCTCGACGAACTCAAGGCCGTGACCGCGCGCGGCGTGCCTAGATGAGAGAGCCGTAGTGCTCGCAGGCGATCAGCGATCGTCTGATCGTGGCGTCGATGGTCCCGCCTCTTCCGCCGGGGCGCACGCCTTCCGCGACGCCCTGCGCCGGGCGGGAGCACTGGGACGGCTCACCCACGTCCGCGGCGATCACCTATGTCCGCTGCGGTATCCCCAGGGCTTCGTGGACTGGCAGGACGAGCACACCAGGACTTGACGGACCAACAGTTACGGCGCGCGGCGGAGAGGTGCATCCCGTGAAGACGACCACAGCAAGCAGCGGTTCTCTGGACCTCGGCTCGGCTCATGCGATCGTGACCGGCGGATCGAGCGGCATCGGGCTGGCCACGGCCCGGCTGCTCGCGGCCCGCGGGGCGAAGGTGTCGCTGATGGCGCGCGGACAGGAGCGGCTGGAGGCGGCGGCCAAGGAGGTGGGAGCCGCGGCCAGGGTGGCTGACGTCGCCGACCGGGCGGCCGTCACCCGCGCCGTGGCCGAACTGGAGCAGGAGCAGGGACGGCCCTGTGACGTGCTGGTCGCCTCGGCCGGACTGGCCCGCCCCGGGCACTTCCTGGAACTGCCGGACGAGGTGTTCCAGCAGATGATCGACGTCGACTACTTCGGCACGCTCCACGCGCTGCGGGCCGTCGTCCCCGGCATGGTGGAGCGCGGACAGGGCAGCGTGGTCGCGGTGTCGTCCGCCGCCGGCCTCATCGGGATCTACGGCTACAGCGCCTACGGACCGGCGAAGTTCGCCGTACGCGGGCTGATGGAGTCGCTGCGGGCCGAACTCACACCGCGCGGCGTGCACGTGGGGGTGGTGTTCCCGCCGGACGTGGACACCCCGCAGCTGGCTGAGGAGAACCGGTGGAAGCCGGCCGAGACCCGGGCGATCGGCGGCACGATCACACCCATCCCTGCCGAGCGGGTCGCCGAGGCGATCATGGCCGGCATCGACCGACGGCGCTTCCTGATCTGCCCGGACACCGGCACGTGGGCGCTGGCACGCTTCGGCAGTGTGCTGACGCCTCTGCTGAACCGGGAGTTCGACCGCAGGGCGAGGAAAGCACGGGAGGCGGACGACCACACCTGACCCTTCCGGGAACGACTGCCGACGATCCTCGACAGTCTCGAGGCCGGCCGCAGACCGGCCGGTCGAGCCGGCCAAGTCGGGCTGACCGGGCCGGGCAGGCGGCCGGCCGGGCCACACCGGACTCCGTGCGGCCGGCCGGCCACACCGGACTCCGTCAAGCGGGACTTCACCGCCGAGGAACCCGGCCTCGTCCGGGCGAGCGACATGACGGAGATCGTCACCGAGGAGGGCAGGCTCTACCTCGCCACGGTCATCGACCCGTTCTCCCGGCGGCTGCTCTCGTCCCCGCCGCCCCGCGGCAGGCAGGCAGGCAGACGGGCTGCATCCGGATGCACGAGGCGGACGGTTCCGCGCTGTGAGTGCTCGGGACGACGGGCATTGGTCGGCAGTGGTCAGACAGAGAAACGGGGCGGCTTGGCGGCGCCGGGAGCCCTCTGGACGATTGTCCGGCGCTACCGCCGAGTGCCGTCGTACCGTTTGTGCGGCGATACGACACTCGACGGTAGCTGTTTCACCGACAGAGACGTCGTGAGCTGCTACTTGGTCGCACTCGCCAGGTCATCCGCGAACTTCGACACCTTGGTCATGACGTCGGGCATGCCCGCCTCGGCGCACCCCTCTCCCCAGGAAGCCAGGCCCGCCAGGAGCCACTCCTTCCCGTCCCGCACGAGCAGCGGAGCGCCGCGGTCGTTCATGCAGGCGCCGACGCCGCCCTTGGGCTTTCCGCCGCAGATCATGTTCTCGGGGCTGTAGTCGCCCTGGTAGGCGCGCTTGCAGGCGGAGTCGGGGAACAGCGGGAGCGTCGCCTCCCGCAGGTCGCCCGGTGACTTCTCCTGGTTTTCGGAGGTGGTGCCCCAGCCGAGGAGTCGGCCCTTGGTGCCGGGCGTGTACGTGAACCCTGACGGGACCCACTTGATCGGCTTGTACTGGGAGGGCATGGGCTTGGCCAGCCTGAGCACGGCGATGTCGTTGTTGGGGACGTGCACCTTGTCGTTGGATGCACCGGCGTTGGTGAAGCTGTCCGGTATCCAGACGGTGCTGATCTTTATGGGCGTGCCGGTCTTCTTCGTGTAGGCGTTCGCACGTCCGGCGATGACTCTCGTCTCGTCCGTGTTGTCCACAGTCGAGTAGAGGCACTGAGCCGAGGTGATGACATGGATCTGGTCGAACGCCAATACACCGGCGCAGAAGTCCGTCTTGCCGTACTTGATCAGCATCATGAACGAGTTCTTGTCGATCCGGGCGGGCTTGCCGCCGACGACAGCCTGCGCGGTCGCGGTGGCGACCACCGCCGCAGCCGCGACCCCGGCTACTGCGGCAACGGTTTTGACGGTGCGCTTTCGCTTGGACGCCACGCGCTTGTGCTTGAACATGAAACAGGAGCTCCTCGAAGGGGAAGTGGGGGGGGGACGGAGTCCACAAAGAAGTGAGGCAACCCAAGCTCTGCAGCCGGCTTCCTCCCGCGCTTGCCCGGGAAGTCATCCCAGCCGCTCGGCGGCGCCGACCTTCCAGCGCGTCGCCGGCTCAGGCCTGGGCGCACCGCCGACGGTGATGCCACCGTACGGTTGCACATCCGGGCGAGCATCACTCGTATGGCTATGCGGCGCTACATCTAAAGAACTATGGCCCTGGGAATTCCTGCAGGCCACCTGCGTACCACTTCTGGGTTATCCGGGTGAGATCGAAAGTAGGACGCCGCCGGCATCCCTCGGCAGCGACTATCGCTGCACGTGATCGGTGAAACCCGATCGTCCCCGTTGAGAGGAACGCTTGATGCAGACGCAGCTTGTACACCACATGACCCTCGCCGCCACCAGCGAAGAAGTGGCCGGCGCGGCGGTAACTCTTGCGCTCGTTCTCTGTGGCTTTGCCGCCATTGTGTTGTTCCTCAGCGCACTGGTCAGCATTCTCAAGTCCCGCCTTACCGGGGGAATGAAGCTGGTCTGGATCGCTTTCGCCTTCGCGGCCCCCTTCCTCGGCTCCCTGGGCTGGTTCGTCATCGGCCGCAAGGACGCCCGGCGTCGGCCAGGCGTCGTCTGACGCACGAGCTTCGATCAGCTGTAAGCAATGCGGACACCGGCCGGGCCGGCGCCGACGTCAGCGCCGGCCTCAAGCGCTGCATCGCCCGCTGAGGCCGGGAGTACCGCGGTGACCTGCCAGCCCCGGTCGGGGCGTGGGCCGGTGCGCAGTTCGCCGCCGAGCGCGGTGACGCGTTCGGTGAGGCCGACCAGGCCGAAGCCGCCGCCGCGGGCTGCGGCAGGCAGCGCCGTACCGCCCTTCCCGTCGTCGAGTACGGTCACCTCAAGGGCCTGGCCGTCGTGGGTGAGGTGGACGGCGACTTCCGTGGCGTCGGCGGCGTGGCGGCGGATGTTGGTGAGGGCCTCCTGCACGACGCGGTAGGCGGCGACCTGGACGTCGTAGGGGAGGTCGTCGGGAACCGACTCGTCGCGGTGGAACACCGCCTGCGGGCCTATCGGGCCGCCGAAGCCCTCGACGAGTTCCGGCAGGGACGCCACAGTGCCGACGCGGCGATCGTTGGCCGCCTTTCCCTCGGCCGTCTCCTCCAGGCTGTCCCGCAGGAAGCCGACGGTGCGGCGCATGGAGGCGAGCGCTTCCGTGGCGCCGTGCACGACACCTTCCAGGAGTCTCTCCAGCTGTTCCGGATCGGCGGTCCGGAGCATCTGTGCCATGCGGGCCTGCATCAGGATGCCGGTGACGTGGTGGGCCACGAAGTCGTGCAGGTCCGCCGCCATCGCCAGACGCTCGGCGCGCTGGGTCGCGGCGACGGCGGCACGGCGGCGTTTGGCCAGGGCGCGCAGATAGCCACCGAGTGCCGCCATGCCGACGCCTGCGAAGACGGTGGGACCGCCCCCGAGGAAGAGCGCGACACCGACGAGGAGGGAGCACCCGACCACCCACCGGGGACGGCAGTCGCGGACCGCGATCAGCTGCAGACCCGACAGGGCACCGGACACCGCGAAGGACAGATCGTCTCCATGCACGACATCGATCATCCGCAGGACCGAGATGATCAAGGCGAGGCCGGCGGGCACGGCGGTGCGCAGTTCGGCGGTGAACCAGGCCGGCCGCTTGGCGACCGGCCACGCGAGGGCGACCAGGCAGAACGGCAGCACGAGCAGGTCCCACCACAGGCTGACGTGGTAGTAGGGGTTCGCCGTCTGTTCCCAGTAGGCCGCGAACACCAGCATGGCGACCACGGTGGCTCTCAGGACGCCGCGCCCTCGGATGGGGCGGGCGGCGAGGTCATCGGCAGGGGGCTGCGTCATCACACGTCACCTCGGTGCACGGTGGGCAGGTCCGCCGGAGCGGTGGCGGCCGGCCCCGGACCCGGCCGTCGGCCGGACGGCGCGCATTATGCCCGACCGTGTCCGATGGGTGACGGCCTGGATCACCATGTGGCGACGGTACGGGTGTCCATGCAGATCAAGCCCGTCCGGGGTTGTCGCCCGCGGCTTTGTCGCACGTGGGACGGGTTCACAGGGCGAGCGCCACGCCGAGGGCGATCAGCACTGCGGAGATACCGAGGTTCAGTACCCGGTGGGAGAGGAAGACGGCCGCGAATTCGCGGATCGTCGCGCTGGGCCAGAAGTAGCGGGCCGTCGGTGAGCCGATGACCTGTGCCCTGACCTTCTCCCTGCGCGCGATCTGTGCGGCGCGCATGACGTGGAAGTTGTTGGTCACTACCACGGCGCGATAGTCGGCTTTGCGGTCCTGCATCAGCGCCTTGCTGAACCGCAGGTTCTCCTGGGTGGTGCGGGACTGGTCCTCGATGAGGATCCGGTCCGCCGGTACGCCGGCCGCGATGAGGTGGTCGGCCATCGCCCGCGCTTCGGGGAGGGCCTCGTCCGGCCCCTGACCGCCGGACGTCAGCAGCATCGGTTCCCGGCCCTTGGCCCGTTCGGCGTCGAAGGCGGCGCGTCCTCGCTCCAGCCGGCTGGCCAGCAGCGGCGGAACGCGCGAACCTCCGACCAGCCCGGAACCGAGGACGACGACGAAGTCGACGGCACCCCGGTGCCCGATCCTGCCGTAGACGAAGGAGTAGAGCAGGAAGCACACGAAGAGGAACGAGACATAGCTGAGGACGCCCGTCACCGGGGCCACCACCAACTCCAGCGGCTTCCACCGGGTGTTGAGGGCCAGCAAACCCAACGCGAAGAACAGGATGATGCCGACACCTGCCGCCAGCGACAGCAGGTTCGCCAGGCTCCTGCCCTCACGGCGCAGCATCGTCACCCCGTTGACGATCAGGAAGACAGCGAGCACAAGCATCATCGGAGGCAGCAGGAGGAAGGGACCGGCGAGCAGGTACGCGGCCGCCAGTGGCGACGCCTGCATCACTTCCCCCGCCACCCCCACGAGCAGGAACAGGAGCGCGAAGAACAGGTAGACGCCGTTGCGTATGAGTCTTCGGTCGTACGCGACACCGCAAGCGAAGATCAGGAAGAAGAAACCTGCGGGAGTGAACAGAAGCAGGTGCACCACTGTGCCGGCCCCTTGTACGTCATTGATCGTGCCGGGAGGTCTCCGGCCGAAGGAGGGAGGAAAGGGAGAGGGGGAAGGAAGAGGTGAGGAGGAGAGATGCGCCGTGGCAGCCGGGAGACACCGGCCGCGCCTGGCCGTCGCCGGTCAGGCTTCGCCCGCCTGGTGGACGAGGATGGCGATCTGAGTGCGGTTGTCCAGGTCGAGCTTGGTGATGATGCGGCTGATGTGGACCTTCACGGTGGCCTCGCTCATGTGGAGCGTGCGGGCGATCTCCGCGTTGGCGGCTCCGGTGGCCACGGCGGCGGCCACCTCCCGTTCCCGGCCCGTGAGCCGGGACAACTTCCCCTTGGCCTCGGAGGCTTTGCTGCCCGCACCCGTGGAGAACCGGGTCAGCAGCCGCCTGGTGACGGCCGGGGCGAGGATCGCCTCCCCCTTGGCCACGACCTCGACGGCACGGGCGATCTCGTTCGGCGGGGCGTCCTTGAGCAGGAACCCGGCGGCACCGGCCTGCAGCGCCAGGTACACGTACTCCTCCAGGTCGAAGGTGGTCAGCACGACCACCTCGGGCGGAGACGCCAGCGCGCGCACCCGGCGGGTGACTTCCAGGCCGTCCACGACCGGCATGCGGATGTCGGTCAGCAGCACGTCGGGCCGGTGCGCCTGAACCAGTTCGACCGCGCGGGTGCCGTCGCCGTCCTCCGCCACGACTTCGGCGGTCCCGGTGCTCTGCAGGATCATCCGCAGCCCGGCACGCACCAGCGGCTCGTCGTCCAGCAGTACGACTCGGATCATGACGGGTACCTCGGCAGGCTCGCGGTGACCAGGAAGCCTCCCCCGGGACGGGGGCCGGCGGTCATCCTGCCACCCGCCAGCTCCACGCGCTCACGCAGCCCCAGCAGTCGGAAACCGGTTCCGGCCGCGGCCGGAGACGGGCACGCCGCGGGTGAGCTGCGTACCGAGACGGTGACCTCCTCCTCCGACACTCCGAGGGTTACGTCCACCTCGGCGCCGGGCGCGTGCTTCTCCGCGTTGGCCAGGGACTCCTCCACCAGCCGGTACAGGGCGCGCTCGGTCGTGCCGGACAGCTCGGGCAGTTCGCCGGGCATGCCGATGCGTATACGGCGGCCCGAGCGGGACGCGTTTTCGACCAGCCGGCGCACCTGCTGAACGGTCGGCAGCGGGTGCAGCGGCACGTCCTCGTCCCCCTTGCCGAGCACGCCGACGAGCTTGCGCAGTTCCTTCAGCGCCGTCGCTCCGGCGGTCCGTATCGCGGTCGCGGCCTCTACCGCGGCGGCGTCGCGGGCGGTCATCTCCAGCGCGCCGGCCAGCAGGGTCATCTGGCTGATCCGGTGGGCCACCACGTCGTTGAGTTCCCGTGCGATGCGGGTGCGTTCCTCGCAGACGGCCCGCGCGGCCAGCAGGCTCCGCTCGCGCTCGGCCCGCTCCGCCTGCTCGCGCAGCGAGGCGAGGAGTTGCGCGCGTTGCCGCAGCCACAGTCCGAGCACCACCGGGGCACCGACCGCGGTGACCGCGACGCCCGCCATGACCGGCAGGCCGAGTCCCAGGGGCCAGGTGCTCCACGGCGCGACGACCACCACGCCGCTGACGACGGCGGTCACCCAGGTCACGGCGGAGGACCCGTACCGCCTCGCCACCGTCCAGCAGGCCACGGGCACCGCGCACAGGGTGCCCACGAGCACCCAGCCCAGCAGCGCGGCCGACGCGGCGGTGAGGGGGAGGCGGCGGCGCAGGACGATCACACACGCCACGGCGAGAGGCACCATGGTCCGTCCGCCGGCCAGCAGCCCGAACTCGGAGCCGCGGGCCATGGCCACGCCGAGGGCCCCGACGACCGCCCCCACTGCCCCGTCCCCGAGCCACACCGGCAGGCAGTCCCCGCCCCACCAGGGGTGGAGGGTCCCGTCGCCGCGGCTCGCCGCGGTCGCGGCGCCCCCGGGCCGTCCGGCGGAAGGCATCACACGTCCCGTCGTACCAGTGCCGTACCCGCACCGACGACGACCAGCGCGGCCAGCGCCGTCAGGGGCAGCGGCGACTGCCACTTGAAGGAATCCACCAGCGACGCGGCGGAGAAGAACGGCGCCATCCACCACTCTTTCAGCACCTTCGACAGGAGGCCCTCCACCACGATCGGCACGGCGAGCATCACGATCATGGCCACGGTCGCGTTGCGGGTCAGCGCCGCGAGGCCGAGCCCGACGAGGAAACTCAGCACCCCGTAGACGACCACCGCGGCCAGCACCTGCCCGATGCGCGCCCAGTCGTCCGGCGCGCCACCCCGCAACACCTGGGCCAGCAGCGTCACCAGCACCAGCAGGATGCCGGTGACGGCGGCGAGGAGAGCGGAGATCACGGCCTTCGACGCCATCACCACCGGGCGGGACCTCAGCGTCAGGATCGTGGTCGTGATGGTCCGGTAGCGGTACTCGTGACCGAACGCACCCACCACGATCGCCATCGGGAACAGCAGGACCAGGGGCAGCGTCGTGTTGAACGAGGCGACGAAACGCCAGAGCTGAGTCTGGTCGCTGTGGCCGGCCGCCATGTAGGCCACGATGAACTGCAGGACCGCACCGGCGGCCAGGAGTATCCAGGTGGAGCGGATCGTCCACATCCGGATCAGTTCGTAACGAAGCGCGTTGAGCATGAGGATTCTCTCTTCCCAGTCCGTGGCGGTCAGTTGCTGCCCTGCGGCGCGTGCGCCTTGTACGCGGCCACGTCGGAGGTGGCCTTGAAGAACGCCTCCTCCAAGTCGGCCCGCACGGCGGAGAGCTCGAGCAGGGTCACGCCGGCACTCCTGGCCGCGGCGGCCACGTCGTCGGTGGCGGCGTTCACCACGGTGATCCGCCCGTCCTGCCCCTGTGACGTCTCGAACCCGGCTGCCCACAGCGTCCGCAGCAACTCCTCGGGCTGGTCGGCGCGGGTGACCACCTCCTTGCGGGAGTGACGGGCGATGAAGTCGTCGGTCGACTCGGCGGCGATCAGCCTGCCCCCGCCCAGCACGATCAGGGAGTCGGCGAGCACCGCCATCTCGTTGAGCAGGTGCGAGGAGACGAACACCGCCCGGCCCTCCCCGGCGAACACCTTCAGCAGGTCACGCAGCCACCGGATGCCCTCGGGGTCCAGCCCGTTCGCCGGCTCGTCCAGCATGATCGCCGCCGGGTCGCCGAGCAGGGCGGCGGCAAGCCCGAGCCGCTGCCGCATACCCAGCGAGAACCCTCCGGCCCGCCGGTTCGCGGCCGATCCCAGGCCGACCATCTCCAGCACCTCGTCCACCCGCCGCCGCGGCAGACCCGCTCCCGCGGCGATCATCCGCAGATGCGCCCGCGCCGTCCGGCCGGGGTGCACGGCCCCCGCGTCCAGCAGCACACCGACCGTCTGTGTCGGGTGCTCCAACTCCGCGTAGGTGCGGCCGCCGAACGTGGTGCGGCCCTCTCCATGGTCGAGGCCCAACATGAGCCGCATCGTGGTCGACTTGCCCGCACCGTTCGGCCCCAGGAACCCGGTCACCACACCCGGTTCCACCGTGAACGACACGTCGTCGACGGCTGTCACCTGCCCGTACCGCCTGGTCAACCCCTGCGCGACGATCATCCTGATCTGTCCCCTCACGAATCCCGGCACCACCTCGGCACCGGCAGGGCACCAGACTCGTCACAGCGGGCCGGTCAACCGTCCGCCATCCGGCCAAAGCCGCATACACCAAAGGATGTACGTCCTCAGCAGCCGGCCGCCGCACGGCAGCCATGAAGTTGATCTGTGGCTCACGGACGTGGCTTCAGAGGGGCACTCGGCGATACTGAGAACTACCGTCAGCCACATCACGGCATGCGGGTCTCGATCGGCGGCTACCACGACCCGAACCCCTTGGCTCTGGTGTCGCTCGTCCGCGAACTGGGCTCCCTCCTCACGGAGCTGCGCAGCCGGGTACCAGGGCGTGGGCGGGGCAACCCTGGAGAACGTCCACCAGCGGCTGCGACAGCTTCAGGTCAGCGGACAGACGGTCGACGGGCGCACGGAGAGCCCCCGGCGGGACAGGGGGGTGTCCTCGCCGGGGGCGGTTCTGGGTGGGGCGGTGCGTCAGGAGAACGCGGGGACGGCGGCGGGCCGGGCCTTGTTGATGTTGCTGACGAGGTTGTTGGTCAGCGGGAAGTTGGCCAGGCCCCACTTGGAGTTCCAGAGGGCGTCGCGCGGCGTCTTGGCCATGTTCTCCATGGTGACCAGGGCGGGCGTGTCCCACTTGCCGGTGCCCCAGGCCACCGCCCTCTCGCCCCACTTGGCGAAGCGGAAGGCGTGCGTGCTGGGTCCGTCCTTGTGGTAGACGATCTTGACGTGGTTGCCGTCCATCGGCACCTCGTTGATCGGGTGGGTGCTGTAGCCGCCGTGCCGTGAGGCGGCGAGGTAGCGGGGCCGCTCCTCGCCCTGCTTCTGGAAGACCACGACGGACTCCCAGTCGTGGCGGTGCCCGCACTCGGTGATGCTCGTGGGGTCGCACTGGTCCTTCTCGAAGTACAGCGCGTAGACGTACGCGCACCAACCGTGCTGGCACTTGGACTGCGCGTAGGTGTTGGCCTTGCCGAGGTGGTTGCTGCGGCACATGCCGGTGAGCGAGCCGGACGGGTTGAGGCCGCCGTTGAGCCTTCCGCTCGCGTCGACGGCCGCCGCCGGGAAGCAGCTGTCGGAGTCGTAGTCGAAGTGCGGCATGTACTTGTTCTGGAAGGTGCTGGCGTTCCACCCCAGCGGGTTCAGGACGGCGGCGTCGGCACTGCCCGCCAGTCCGGCGGTCAGCGCGGTGACGCCGCCGAGGACGACGGCCGCCTGGGCGAGACGGGACCTTCTGCGGGGCTTGGACGGCTGGGCCATGCGGGGCTCTCCAGTTGCTCGGTTGCCGGCACCCCCTCGGCACCGGCGGGGCACCAGACTCGTCAAGGCGGGATGGTCAACCGTCCGCCATCCGGCCAAAGCCGTGTACACCAAAGGATGTACGTCCTCAGCAGCCAGCCGCCGAACGGCAGTCACGAAGTTGATCCGTGGCTCACC
>NZ_BQUN01000111.1:51932-154525 GCF_026008495.1 Streptomyces sp. A012304 | reverse complement strand
GGGGCCCCCCCCCCCCCCGCCATGGGGCTCAATGCGTCAGGGTCAGGCGATCTTCACCAGCCTCCACTGCTGGTTGGCGCCGCCGGTGGTGGGCCACTGGATGATGGCCGCGCCGTCGGCGATGGAGTTCGCCGAGATGGCGACGTTGAAGGCGTTCGAGCGTGACTCGATGGTGTAGTTGCCGTTCTCGAACGGGGCGATCTGCCACTGCTGGTTGGAGCCGCCGTTGGGCGTCCACAGCTGGAACTGGGTGTCGGGCGTCGTGGTGGCGAAGGGGATGTCCAGCGCCTTGCCGCTGGCGACACCGGTGATGGTGTAGTAGCCGGCGCTGTTGCGGGCCAGCCTCCACTGCTGGTTGGCGCCGCCGTTGTCGGCCCACTGGATGATCGGCGTGCCGTTGGCGGTACCGCCTCCGGAGGCGTCGAGGGCCTTGCCGCTCCTGACACTGATGATCTTGTAGGTGCCGGAGAGGTCGGGGACGGTTCCGGGGGTGATGGACAGGTTGGAGTACTGCACGGGGTAGTACCCGGCGGTACCCAGGCCGGCCAGGCCGCCGCTGAAGCTGTTGTCGGTGACCGTGCCGACCGTGTTGCCGTCGATCTTGGCGGTGATCGTGGAGTCCTGGAAACCGAGGGACAGCTTGTGCCAGGTGTTGGTGCCGGGGGCGGACACGGTGCCGCTGGCCAAAGTGGTCCAGATCCAACGGTTGTTCGTGACCCAGCTCGTCTTCAGCACCGACCAGGCGCCGGTGTCGGACAGGCGCAGGTGGTAGGCGTTCAGACCGCCGTTGTTACGGCCCTGGGTGCCGACCCGGCCGAGGATCTCGGCGGCACTGCCGCTCTTCTCCAGCAGCACGTCGGAGCTGACCGTGTAGTTGCTCCAGCCCAGCTCACCCATGATCGTGTAGGGCTGGGTGCTGTCCTCGAAGGTCCACTTGATCGGCTGGACCTGTGCCATCTGGCGCAGGCACTGGCCGCTGCGGCCGCCGGCGCAGGAGGCCGACTCGAACGCGCCGGTCATGGTGGAGAAGTACTTCGCCTCACGTCCGGCGCTGTAGCCGGCGAAGGTGTCGGAGTACGGCAGAGTGAGCTGGCTGCGGTCGGGGGAGGTGACGGTGCCGGGGAGCTGCCCGCTGGTGGTGGTCACCGTGTAGACCCGGCCGGGCTGCAGGGTGAGCGAGTACGTCCCGTTGACCGCCGTCAGGTCGGCGCCGCGCACCATGCTCGGCGTGCTCTTGCCGGGCTGCGACAGGTCGGTGGACCACACCCGCAGGGTGCCGCCGGGAAGTCCGCCCGCCACCTTGAGGTTGACCGTCTGCGCCTCGGTGGCCTGCGTCGTCTCCAGGACGGTGCTCCAGGCGCTCTTGTCGGGCGCTGCGTAGCTGACGTAGCTGCCGTTGGCGCGGTCGCCCGCGAGGTAGCCGGTGGCGGTGTCGAGGTACTTCCAGCCGGGCGAGGTGAACTGGGTCGTCTGCGCGATGGTCCAGGTGGTACGGCCCACGCGATAGTTGCCGGACCAGGGCTGGTTGGCGTTGATCAGGCCGACGGTCTCGAAGTCGAGGTTCTGGTAGATGGACGCGACGATGGGCCAGTTGATGTACGCGGTGGTCTTGGCGTCGATGTAGCCGCGGTTGATGGCGCGGGCCACCGGCGCGGCACCGATCTCGGAGTCCTGCGAGCCGTTCTCACTGGCCCAGATCGGCTTGCCGAGCGTCTGGGCGTCGGAGGTGGACGAGCAGGTCGTCATCTCGGAGATGCCACCGCAGATGTAGTGGCCGCCGGCGATGTCGATGGCGTCGTACAGGGCGCTGTTGTTCTTCATGCCGGTGGCGATGGTCCAGGCGTTGGCGCCGAAGTGGTCGCCGCCGACCAGCTTGACCGAGGAGTAGCCGTTCGCCCGCAGGGCCGCCTTCAGGTTCACGTACCAGGTGGCGTTGTAGTCCTTCTCGTTCCAGCCGCCGACGTAGTCGACGTTCACACCGTGCTGCTTGGCGCAGTCCAGCCAGGACAGGTAGTAGTCGATCATGTCCTGGGAGTAGAAGTTGCCGTTGCCGATCCAGCCGGGCGCGCCCCAGGGCATGCCGAGGACCTTGATGTCGGGGTTGCGGAGCTTGGCCTGCTCCATCAGCCACCACTCGTAGCCGGCGTCGCAGTTGATGGTGCCCTTGGTGTGCTGGTGGCTGGCCTCGGCGCCGTCGGTGGAGTTGGTGTCACCGCCCATCTCCACCTTGAGGATCTGCAGGCTCGCGCCGTAGCCCGGCTTGAACAGGTAGTCGAGGACCTGGTTGCGCTGGGTGGCCGGGTAGTCGTACAGCAGGCGCGTGTTGCCGCCGCCGCCGCTGATCGCGCCGACGCCGTCGAAGGTCCGTCCGCCGCTGGTGCCGTCCACCGTGATCGCGGTGGCGGGGATGGCGGCGTGCGCGGTGGACGGGAACGGCCCGTAGATCAGGGCGAGCGTGAGGAACAGGGCGGCGGCGGCCGCGATTCGTCTGATGTGTCTGTCGGGCAGACGCAGGATGTCGGGCAAGGGACGGTCCTTCTGGGTCGTTGCTTTCCGCGCCGAGGCTTCGGCACGTAACGGGTGCGAGGCGGGGGTGGGAGCGCGAGGTGCCAGAGGTGAGCAGACCGCCCCCGCTGGGTGCCCGCTTGGCGAGCGGTGCGACCGCACGCGTTTCCGGCGGCGAGGGAGGGCGTGTGGCCGGGGCGTCGGTCAGGACCCCGGCCGGGGACCGCGCGCCCCGGCCGGGCATGCCTGGGACACTCCTCCGGAGGGGCGCGGCGCCGCGGTGGGCGGAGTCAGACTCCGCCCGCCGCGATCAGTGCTGTGCCGTGTCGGCCCCTTTGGTGGGCAGTCGGTCCTGCTCTGGCGCCGGACGGGCGGGTGGTCAGGACTCTGCCGGGTGTCTCAGGTGCGGGTCCACTTCTGGTTGCCCCCTCCGTTGCAGGTCCACAGGATCAGCTTGGTGCCGTTGGCGGTCGCCGCGTTGGAGGCGTCCAGGCACAGGCCGGACAGGTTGCTGGTGATGGTGCCGTCCGAGTTGACGGTCCACTTCTGGTTGGTGGTGTTGCCGCAGTCCCAGATGATCACCTTCGTGCCGTTGGTGGTGCCGCGGTCGTTGGCGTCGAGGCACTTGTTGCCGTAGACCACGAGTTCGCCGCGCGAGGTGTGGGTGAAGGTCTGGTTGCGTCCGCCGGAGCAGTCCCAGATCTGGGCCTGCGTGCCGTTGGTGATGGTGTTCTTCTCGATGTCCACGCAGCGGCCCGAGGCGGAGCCGACCAGGGCCGTGCCGTCGGTGCCGGGGATGCCCTGGACGCGCAGGGCGTCGATGTCGGGTGCGGTGCTGCCGGAGACCGGGGCGAACCTCACCGTGTTGGCACCCTTGGCGAGGTGGGCGAGCACGGAGACGGTGCGGTAGGTGGTGGCCGAGCCGGTCGGCGGGAACGCCACGACGTACTTGAACTGGCCGTTCACCTGGATGGTGGCCTTGCGGGCGGTGCTGCCGCCGTTGGCGTAGGTGATGTCCACCAGCTTGGTTCCCGCCGCGCCGGCGGTCACGCTGAAGGTCGGGGTGGTGGCGGTGGTGGTGTCCTCGTAGGTGGAGCCGGCCGCCTCGGTGCCGGACACGGTCAGCAGCACCGCGTCGTTGGCCGGGACGGAGGCGGTGTAGCCGGTGGCGAACGAACCGGCGTCGGTGCGGGTCCAGGCGTTGCGCACGGTGGCGGACGCGGTCGTCAGGCCGAGGTCGGCCCAGCGGACCGTGATGTTCGCGGCGGAACCGGTGCGGTTCAGCAGCAGCACCGCGCGCTTGCCGGTGCCGGAGAGCACCTTGCCGTACACCTGCAGGCCCCGGGTGTCCTCGGCGACCTTGACGCCCTGCAGCCCGCGCGGATCCTGGTCGATGGCGATGACCTCGGGGTTGGTGAGGATGTCACGGGTCTCCGTGGTCATCGTGGCCACGTTGTTGCCGGCCAGCAGCGGGGCGCCCAGGATCGACCACAGGCCCATGTGCAGCCGGTTCTGCGCCGCGCTGAGCCCGTTGATGCCGACCATGAGCATGTCGGGGTCGTTGGTGTAGCCGGTGTGCTGGGCCGCGGGGTGCTGGGCCTTGTCGAAGTTGGTGTACATGTTCGCCAGGCTCGGCGTCTGGCGGAAGACCAGCACGTCGTCGCTGGTGCGCCACAGGTCGCCGTAGCCGGTCGCCCAGTTCCAGGGCAGGCCGGAACCCCACTCGCAGAAGGAGAGCACCAGCTTGCGGCCGGTGACCGCGGAGGCGGCCTCGTTCGCGGCGGCTATCTGCTTGTACGTGGTCTCCTGGTCCAGGCCCTCCACCCGGCCGCCGCAGAAGTCGAGCTTGACGTAGTCGAAGCCCCAGCGCTGGAAGGTCTCCAGGTCCTGCTGGTAGTGGCCCTCCATACCGGTGTTGGGCGCCGCGGGGCGGGTGCTGGGGAAGTAGTAGCCGCAGCCGTTCTTGCCCGCGTCGGTGTAGATGCCCGCCTTCAGGCCCTTGCTGTGGATGTAGTCGGCGATCGCCTTCATGCCGCCGGGCCACAGGTTCTCGTCGACGACGATGTTGCCGTTGGCGTCACGGGCGCCCTGCCACCAGCCGTCGTCGAGGTTGACGTACTTGTAGCCGGCCGCGGCCATGCCGGAGGAGACCAGGGCGTCGGCCTGCTGCTTGATCACGTTGTGGTCGATGCTGCTGAAGAAGGTGTTCCAGGACGCCCAGCCCATCGGCGGCGGGGTGACGCCGATCTGGCTGGTGCTCACGGCGGCCGGTTCGGCGGCCAGGGGAACAGACGCCTCCTGCCGGTCGAGGCTCGCCAGACCGGCGACGGCGAGTCCGGCGGCGATCACCTGGGCGGTGAGCCGTCTGACCCATCTTCGGGCAGGGGTGTGCGACATGCGGCTCTCCAAAGGGGGAGGTGGAAGGGAAACCGACCTCAAGGACGGCGCGGGGCAGCGAAGGGCCGTGACGGCGGTCGGTGGGGCACGGGGCGCTGTGGTCAGTCCCGGCGCGTCAGCAGACGTCGCACAAGGAGGCGTCCACGCGCTCGATGCAGGTGGGGACCGGACGATGCACAGGGCCTGGTCCGCGTGCCCGGTGTAGCGGGTCGGGATGTCGCGGGACTGGGCGATTCGGCCAGGCCCGCCGTCCGACGGAACGGGGCGTCCTGGGGGAACGTGCTCGTGCCGACGTCGGCGCCCAGCCTCAGTTCGTAGCTGTGGTGCAGCAGGGAGCGGGTCAGGGGGCTGACGGACCGGAAGGGCACTCCGAGCTGTCGGTGAGTCCGGGAGGAGTGGGTCTTGCGCTCATCTGCTCTCCAGGTGAGGCGTGTGGGGAGGAGAGCGGTCGGCGAGTCAGGATCCGTGAAGGACACGCCCCCTCGGCATCCACCACCGTCCGATATGCCGACCGCGGCTCGGTGAGTTGAGCAGAAAGTAGAACTGGGACGAAGGATCGTCAATGATTTTGTCGAAGCACGTTGGATTCTGTGTGATCGGTGAGGCAATGCAGCGGCGCTGGGCCACGCCCGCACCCCGCTGACCGGTTGATAAGCGACCGTACCGGGTCACCAGCACCCGACATTACGTACCATCGGGTCCACCGCGCGGGGTTGCGACCGTCGCCTCGTCGCCGATCAATTGCCAGGTCGACGGCGCGGTGTGCGCCCTGCATGCCGGGATGCGGCGGTAGGACGGGATCGAGTCGTAGAAGGCCAGAGGGGCGATGGCCGCGGCTCTGGCCTGGTCGATGTCGTCGGTCACGATGGCGGGGACGGAGGAAGCCGCGTTCTTCGCCGTATCGAGATCCGGCAGGGCGCCCGTGCACCGGCGCGACCGCGTCAGCCCCCCTCGATGAACAGTGCGGTCGTGGCACGTCGCACCAGTCCTTCGGGCTGGACGAGCTCCAGGCGTGGCGGACCGTCCGCGCCCTCGAGCCGCTCGAAGAGCAACCTCATCGCCAGGCTCGAGACGGCCCGCGGCCTGGGCGAGACGTTCGTGATGGGGCGCGCGTACGACAGTGCGGTGTCGTCCGTGCAGAAGCCGGCGAGCGAGACGTCCTGGCCGGGGGTGAGCTGCCGGTCGTGCAGAAGCCGGACCAGCCACTCGGTGGCGCGCGGGGTGCGCGTGATCAAGCCCAGCCGGTCGTCACGGTGGGTGAGGAGCTGATCCGCGCAGGCGGCGATGCCGTCCCAGCCGTCGAACGGGCGCGGGACGACGGTCAGCTCGATTCCGTGGAGGGCGGCCCGGTCTGTGGCGGCGTCGTAGAAGTCGAGCACGAACTGGAAACGCTCCTGCTCATCCCCGGGTTCTCCCAGCACCGCGATGTGCCGGTGTCCGGTGATGGCGAGCTCGTCCACCAGCAACTCGGCGGAGCCTCGGGTGTTGAAGTCGACCACGTCGAGGCCCTGTGGATCCTTCGGGCGGCCGACGAGAACCACGGGCAGGTCCAGCTCGTGTGCCGCCGGAACCCTGTCGTCGTCCAGCTGGATGTCCATGATGACGAAGGCGTCGCAGATCGAGCGGCCGGCCAGGCGGGTAATGCCGTCCGGGCCTTCCCTCACGGTGCTGAGGACCACCTCGTAGTCGTGCCGGCGTGCCTCCTCGATGATCCTTTCGATGTAGGGGACCGATTCCACCGCGTCGGCCTTGGGGCCGAGGTACACGATCAGTGCGATCACATTCGTCTTTGCCGTACGCAGCGTCCGGGCGCCGGCGTTGGGCTGGTAGCGCAGTTCGCGCATCGCCCGCTCCACGCGAGCGCGTGTCTCGGCGGATACGGCGCGCTTGCCGCTCATGACCGCGGACACCGTGCTCTGTGCGACACCCGCCAGCGCGGCAACGTCCCTGCTCGTGGGCGCAGACCGACCGTTGCGCCTGTCCGGCGACCGCTCATCTCGTGCCATGTGTCGACACGCTAGCCGACCCTCGCCCCGGGGTGTGGCTGCCCTTGTCGTGGCTGCGGCGCCGCAGGGGTGTTGCCGTTGTCTCGATGCCTGCTCTACGCTCGATACGTATCGCGCGATACGTATCGCTCACTCTTTCGCGTGGCTGCCTGCGGTTATTCGCGCGCCCTCCTCCCGCTGCAAGGTCGTGATGATGTGCTCCACCCTGTGCCTGCTCCGCCCGTGGACGGTCTCGAGGAACTGACCGTGGGCGACGAAGTGGAGCTGATCCTCGAGGCAGGCGAGCGCTGGTGGGGCGGCGCCGCGGAGGACGGCGTGCTGATGCCTTTTGGCGAGCAACCGCTCGTGCGCGATCTCGGCGTAGCCCTACGGCATGAGTCCGGTGACTCCGCGCCGTCGAATCAGAGCAGCCCGCTCCTGGTATCGACGCACGGGCGCGTGATCTGGTCGGACCGGCCTTTCACCTTCGCGTTCGAAGGCCGCGAGGGCGGCTTGCTGCGGGTGACGGGACGACAGGTCCGCGTATGCCGGGCCGGCGCCACCCTGCGGGAGGCGTACCAGAGCGCCGCGCGCCGCTTCTTCCCCCCGTCGGGGCGGGCACCCGCGCGGGAACTGTTCACCGGGCCGCAGTACAACACGTGGATCGAGTTCCCCTACACGCCCACGCAGGAGGCGGTCCTGCGGTTCGCCGCCGATCTCCTGGCCGCCGGGATGCCGCCCGGTGTCCTGATGATCGACGACTGCTGGTCGCCGGGCTACGGCACCTGGCGATTCGACGGTGCCCGCTTCCCCGACCCGGCGGCGATGATCCGCCGGCTGCACGACTGGGGCTTCTCGGTCATGCTGTGGGTCGTCCCGTTCGTCAGCCCGGACTCCGCCGCCTTCCGGGAACTCGAAGGCAAGGGGCTGCTGATCCGCGACCGGAACGGCGACATCGCGATCCGCCGGTGGTGGAACGGGCTCAGCGCCCTCCTCGACCTCACCGACCCCGCCGCCACCGCCTGGCTGACGGGCCACCTCGACACCCTCATGGCCGAGACCGGCGTCGACGGCTTCAAGTTCGACGCCGGTGACATACGGGACTACCGCGCCGACGACCTCACGGCCACGCCGGCCGAACCCGTCGACCTGTGCGAGGCGTGGGCGCGGGTAGGACTGCGATACCCGTTCAACGAGTACCGGGCGTGCTGGCGGATGGGCGGTCAGCCGCTCGGGCAGCGGCTGCAGGACAAGCCGCCCCTGTGGGGGCCGGCCGGGATCGAGTCGCTCATCCCCGAGATGCTCGCCCAGGGCATGATCGGCTACCCCTACACCTGCCCCGACATGATCGGCGGAGGTGAGATCGTGGCGATGGGCAAGCAGGGGGCGACGGACCAGGAGTTCTTCGTCCGATACGCCCAGATCGCGGCACTGAGTCCGATGATGCAGTTCTCGGTCAGGCCCTCCCGCGTTCTCGACGACGTCCATCTCGACGCGGTGCACGCGGCGCTGGCGATCCGCGCATCCCTGCTGCCGCTCATCCTCGACCTCGCGGACGAGGCCGCCCGGACCGGTGAGCCGATCGTGCGCCCGATGGCCTACCACGCGAGCGGACTGGAGAACGTCACCGATCAGTTCTTCCTCGGCCCGGACCTCATCGTGGCACCGGTGACCACGCAGGGCGCCACCGAGCGGAGAGTCGCCATCCCGGCAGGCCGCTGGCGCGGCGACGACGGCACTGTCATCGAGGGCCCCCCAGCCGTGACCGTGCGCTGCGACCTCGCGCGCATCCCGCGCTTCGAGCGTCTCGCCGACGCATGACGGACCGTTCGGCAAAGGAGTAGCGGGAGCCAGGTCCGCATCAGGTGGCGGCCGTTGCCCGGTCGTTCTCAGGGCGCTCGCAGTATTTTGGCCCTCTCCCTGATGGAGCTGATATTCCTGCCGGCCGAACCGCTACGCAACGCGGTCCGCATCCACCGTTGGGTCGCCCAAGCCCGCCACCGCACGGCAGGAGGGAATCTCCCGGCTCCTCTCTCATGGTTGGTTGTGCGGGGTCGTCGCGCAGCACCGCCGCGCCGAACGGCGGCAGACACAGGTGGCCGCTGACGGTGCGGGAGCGTCACCGGCGAGCAGGTCCACCGGGGTGCCGGTGCCGGCGACGACGGTCACCTCATCGGGGGTGTGGTTGAGCAGGAAGAGGTGTTCGGTGCCGTCGGCGGCTCGGCGGCGGACCGCTTCGACACCCGCGGGGGTGTCCAGGGCGGGCGTCACTCCGGCGCCGGTGACACAGTCCAGGACCAGGCGGCGCAGGGTCTCGCGGTCGGGTGAGGTACCGAGATACGTCGCGATGCCGGTGCCGAAACGGTGCCGGGTGACGGCCGGGCCGCCCTTCAGTTCGCCGTCGGTGTAGGCGGCCAGCAACTCGGCGCCGGCCAGGTCGATGACGTCCTGCCAGTCGGTGGCCGTGCCGGTGTGGCCGGCGTGGTGCAGGCCCACCGTCTCACCGGGCCGCAGGGGCGCGAACTCGTCGATCTCGATCCCGAGCAGGTCGCGGAAGGCGCCGGGGTGGCCGCCGGGCCGTACCCGGTCGTACGCGTCGACGATCCCCGAGAAGTACGACATCAGCATCCGCCTGGTCCGCGAGGCGGACCTGCTTCTCTTCTGTGCCCGTGGGGCGAGTGGAATTTCCCGCCCGGCACCACGGAGAGTCAGCGAAGTCACCCGGCCGTTGCCGGGTTTCGGGGTCGGCGATGTCCGGGCCACCGTCTCAGGAGGCCACCAGAGCGCTTCGTGTTCCGGCCCCACCGAGTCGTCGGTGGGGCCGGAACGGTATGTGGTGGGCTCGGGTGGTTCCGGGTTACGGAGTGACCGTCAGGACCGTGGAGCCGAGGGTGTGCTTGCCGTTGCCGTAGTCGACCAGGCCGAGGTAGGTGTGGCCGGCCCGGAGGTTCCGCCAGGAGACGGTGACCTTCGCGGTGGCGCCCGGGTCCGCCCGCTGCTCGGCCGGTGTCGCGGTGGCCGGGTGGTCCGGCTTGGTGTCCGCGCCGATCAGCCAGGTGTGCAGGGTGTACTTCTGGCTGGTCGCGCCCGGCGGCAGGGCGTACTGACTGACGTACACGTCGTACGTGCCCGGCCCGGGGAGGTCGACGTGTTCGTCGCTGCCTTCGCCGGCCATGGAGTACACGTTGCCGTCGGCGTCGTGGACGTCCAGGTCGATGTCACTGCCAGGGAGGAAGCCCCGGGACTGGATCGCGAGACGGGCCAGCAAGGTGCCCTCGGGGACGGTGACCTTCAGCTTCGCCACCGACGGCGGCAGCGGTGACGCCGACATGTCGGGGTGGTCGCCGGTCAGGGTGCCGGTGCTGGTCGTACCGGCGTACAGGCCGTTGACCGTGGTGGTGAGGGTGCCTCGGTAGCCGGTCCGCGAGGTGAGGGTGACCGAGCCGGTGGCGTCCTTGCCGGTCGCCTCGCTCTGCGCCCCGAGGGCCACTGCGCGCAGAGCGACGGCGCCGCGGACCTTGTGGTGCTTGTCGCTCCAGGTGACCGAGCCGTACGACCAGTCGCCGAAGGCCGCGCTGGTGCGGGTGAAGGTGACCCGGTACGACGCGGACCCGCCGGCCGGGACGACCAGCCGCTTCGGCGACACCGTGGCCTTGTAGCCGGGTGGCGTCTGCAGGGTGGCGGTGTACACGCCGGTGGTGGCGCCGAGATTGGTCACGGTCCGGGTGACGGTCTGACGCCCGACGAGGTCGCCCACCGAGATCGTCGGGGAGTTGAAGTCGCTCGGGTCGATCTTCCTGGTGGTGGCGCAGGCGTCGCTGCCGTCCGCGGCCACCGGGTGCTCGCCGAGCGAGCAGCTGTAGGCGATCCAGTCGGCGGAGGTGGAGTCGTAGACCAGGCCCGGGTCGGCGGCGCGGTTCGGGACGACCTGCCCGGCGCCGTAGTCGAGCGGGGTGGCCGCGCTGTCGGCACCGGCGCGCCGGATCGGTTTGCCCGCGCTGTCCTTGGTGGTGGCGGTGGTCATCAGCGCCGACTTCAGCTCCATCGGCGACCAGTCGGGGTGCAGCGACCGCAGCAGCAGGGCGAGGCCCGCGACGTGCGGAGCGGCCATCGAGGTGCCGGACATCATGCCCTGCTCGCCCTTGGCGTCGAGGCTGCCCGGGACGGTTCCGGCGACGATGTCCACGCCGGGCGCCGCCATGTCGGGCTTGATCAGGTCGCCTCCGCTGGTCAGGTCGGGTCCGCCGGAGGAGAACCCGGCGATCTGTGCGCCCGGCTGCTTGACGGCTCGTGCCGCGCCGAGTGCGGCGGTGGCCCGGGCGGTGCCGTCGGCGTACGCCTTGATCGCCTGGCCGGCGGCGCTGTCGACGTGAGTGGACGGGACGGTGTGGGCGTCGGCGATCTCCTCGTCGGTCACGTTCGCGTTGTACAGCACCATGCCGACGCCGCCCGCGGCCTTCACCTGGGCGCTCTTGTCGGTGCGGGCGTTGTCGCCGCGCTCGCACAGGACGATGGCGCCTTTCACCTTCGCCGCATCGAGGGTGTCCGGCTTGCACAGCTCGGCCTGCGCGGCGTCCACCCCGGCCCTGGCGGCCTTCCCGGCGTCGACCAGCGGCGCGGACTTCACGGCCAGGGCGCTGATGCCGACCCCGTCGAAGGACTCGCCGTTGCCGAGGGTCACGGTCGTGCGGTAGCCGGTGTCGTGGCTGGAGGCGGCCACCGTGGCCACCCACGGGACGTTGTTGCTGACGGTGCCGGGTCCGTCGTTCCCGGCCGAGGCGGAGACGAAGACGCCCGCCCGGGCGGCGTTGAACATGGCCTGGTACACGGGTCCGGTGGTCGGGTCACCGTTGCCGCCGCCGATGGAGTAGTTGATGACGTCGACGCCGTCGGCCACGGCCTTGTCGAAGCCGGCGACGATGTCCACGTTCGGGCATCCGTTGCTCCAGCAGACCTTGTAGGCGGCGATGCGGGCGGCCGGGGCCAGCCCGGATATACGGCCGGATATACCGCTGTCGGGCACGGTCGCGGGCACGTCGATGTCGCCGGCCGCGGTGGTCGCGGTGTGGGTGCCGTGCGACTCCGCGTCCATCGGGGACGCCCAGTCGGTGTCCTGGGGGTCTTCGAGGCCCGCACGGAAGTACTGGGCGCCGATCACCTTGTTGTTGCAGGTGACTTGATGCTCGACATCCTCGCCGCGGTCACAACTGCCCTTCCATTTCTTGGCGATGACCTCGGCGTCGGGCCGGGGCTCCGGAAGGGCCCGCAGGGAGGGGTTGTTCGTGTCGATACCGGTGTCGAGGACTCCGATGATGAGCCCCTCACCGGCCCTGCGCTGCCCGCCCGGGATCTTCGAGTAGAGCCCGCCGCGCTTCTTCAGGCCCAGGAAGGCGGCGGTGTCGGGGACGGGAAGGGAATGGCCCGTCGCCGTCGTCGTGGCCGTCCTCATGGCCGCCGTGGTGGCGCTGCCGGTGCCGGCTGCGACGGCCGGCTGGAGCATCTCGTTGCGCACCACCGAGACGACGCCCGGAGTGCGGGCCATTTCTGCCGCCTGCCGGGCAGTCAGCTTCGCGGCGAACCCGTTGAGCGCGTACTGGTAGACGAGCGCCGGCCGGACGCCCCGCACCTCGTCCAGCACCTCCTCGCGTTCCCGCTTCAGATGGCCGAGATAGTCGCGCACGGCCTGTGACCGCGTGTTGAGCCGCTCGCCCTGCGGGGGCGCTGTCTTGGAGTAGGTGGCGACGGGCCGGTCGTCGAGCTGCACGAGATACGTACCGGCGGAGAACGTGTTCTGGTCCGGCTTGTCAGGCGCGGCCTGGGCGGGTACTCCCTGCGTCAGGGCGAGGCCCGCGACGAGGGCCGGGACCAACAGGGAAGTGGTTCTGCGGCCGGGGCGACGGCGCCGGCCGGGATGCTGCTGTGACACGTTGGTGCCTCGCTGTGGAGTGGTCAATCCCCCGAGATCGGGGACCATCTTGTTGCTCGCAAGATCGCTGCGAGAAGAGTCGGAAGCTTGAAATGCCAATAACTTCACCAGTCCTTCACAGAGTTGGCGGGCCGTTGCGCTATCTGCGGGCACGCCGCAGAAGATGGGGGCGCACTGCTGTGCGCCGGCGCGCATGCGCCGCATCGCCGAACGCCTCCCAGTGGACGGGAAGTCCCCGACGCTGCACCTGTCCGGCCCGGGCGAGACCGAGCAGGCCGCCCGCGACACCGCGAGCGGCTGCTGGTCAAGTTCGAAAGACTGAATGCCGAAAGACCGACTGCCGAATGACTGACTATCCGTCAGCCCTTTTCGCCCGTACGGTGCCTGCGCGCGAAATAGCCCGCGGCGGTACCGACCGCCACGACCGCGAGACCCCCACCCGCGACGACGGGAGTGCTGCTCGACGCGCCGGTCTCGGCGAGATCTCCGTTCGTGGTCGGGCTGTTCGCCCCCGTGTCCGTGCCGGCCTCGGGCGTGGCTGACCCGCTGGGGGTCGGGGACGCGCCCGCACCGGGTGCGTCGTTGTCGGCGAGCACCGCCGCGAACGCACCTGCGATCGCCTTGTGGCCGTCGGCGTTGGGGTGGGGGTCCTGCTTCGTGCACGCCCAGGTCAGCTGGCAGATCCTGGCCACGTTCGCCGGCACCTCGCCCGCGCCGGGCACGTTCACCTGGGTGGTGAAGTCGTCCGAGGAGAAGGCCCCGGCCACGTCCGCCACCTTGAAGCCGGTGGACTTGTACACCTGGGTGATCCCCGTGTTGGCGGCCCTGACCAGGGGTGCCGACTCCTTGGCGGCCTGCTGCCCCGCGGCGCCCTGCAGCCAGGCCGCCAGGAACGGGTTGTGGTACGTCGAGCCCACGAACCGGGTGTCGTTCCCGCCCGCCTTGCGGAGCGCGCCCGCGATCTGGGCGAGGTTCTTCGCCATGCTCTGGCTCTTGCTGTTCAGGCATGCCGCGTCGAGGGTGCCGGCCGGGCTGACGCAGTTGAGGAGCATGTCGTTCGCGCCCACGCTGAGGGTCACGTAGGCGACCTTGCCGTGGTGCTGGGCCATGGCCTTCAGGGCGGCATCCAGTTGGGACTTGGCGTTCGGGTAGTCGCACGTCCCGCCGTTGATCAGAGACTCGGTGGTCTCAGCGGTGCAGCCGAGGCGTATGTGCTTCAGGCCGGGGGTGCGCTGCTTGAGCCGCGCGTACAGCTGGTCGGTGTAGGCGACGTGGGTGTCCTTGTCCACATCCGGCTGATAGCCGGTGGCCAGGGAGTCACCGAGCGAGATGTAGTACGTGGTGTCCTGGCCGTTGCCCGCCTCGTCGGCGGCGGCCAGTCCGGGCGTGCCCAGCACGATCGCCATGGCAGAGACCGCCAGCCCGGGGCCGAAACGCTGAAGGGGTCTCATCACTTGTGTGCTTTCCAGTGGTGTTGGGGAGGGGGGTGGCTGACGAACGCGTTGGCGTGCGACGTGGTGAGAGGCAGCGAAACAAAGCCGCACCAGATCTGGGCATCGAAGAAAGCCTTGGTGAAGGCATTGCTTGGGTCGGTGGGCCGGAAGAACAGCTGGCAGGCGGAAGGCCGCACAGTCAAGTTCACTTCGTCCCGCGGGTCAGAAGAGGCTGACGCCCGGGACGCCCCGAAGTGTCGGCAGCGGCGGCGGGTTGGCGTCGCTACGCTCGCGTTGCCGGTGCTGCCTGGCAGGTGAAGTCCTTCGCCGGCAGCTTGCCGGTGGTCAGGTAGGCCGTCGCCGTCCTGTCGGCGCACGACTTGGAGCCGTAGACGCCGTGTCCTTCACCTCCGAGGACCGTGACCATCTTCGCCCCCTTCAGGGCACGGCGCAGGCCCTGGCCGCCGGCCAACGGCGTCTGGGAATCCCACTCGTTCTGCAGGATCAGCGCGCCGACCTTGTTGTTGATCCTGGTGGCCTGCTCACCGCCCTTCTTCCAGAAGGCGCACGGCGTGATGTTGGACGCGAAGTCGCCGTACAGCGGGTACCTGGCCTTGTCCCGGATCGCGTCCCTGCGGTACCGCTCGGGATCGCGCGGCCAGGTGCGGGTGTCACCACAGAAGATGGCCCAGTAGCCGGCCTCGCCGTTGTCCGAGGGCATGGCAGTGCTGTACGACGGGGGAGGCGGCGTGGGCGCCTTGGACTCCTGGCCGGCGGACGGGCTTCCATCCGTGGCGGCCTCCTTCACCATGACGACCCAGTCGGCGGCGTCGCGCACGGTGAAGAACAGGCCACGCCCGTTGGCGCGGATGTCGTCACCGGTCATCGGTGCGCCGAGGTCGATCGGCTTGTGGTCGGCCCGGGCGACCAGATCGTAGAAGGTCTTGCGGACCGCCTGGGGAGTCTTCCCCAGCTTGTACGTGGAGTTCCGCTTCGCAGTCCACTCGGTCCATCGGGTGAAGGCGTGCTCGCCGGCCTCCGCCGAGAGCCGGTTCATGCCGCGCCAGATACGGGCCGGGTCTACGGCGCTGTCCAGCACGAAGCGGTCGGAACGCCGGGGGAACATCTGCATGTAGACCGCGCCGAGGTAGGTACCGTACGAGTACCCGAGGTAGGAGATCTTCTTCTCGCCGAGCACGGCACGGATCACGTCCATGTCCCGGGCGGTGTTGCGGGTGGTGATGTGCCGCAGCTTGGCGTCGCACTTCTCCGCGAAGGTCCGGGCCCACCGCACGTCCTTGGCGAACGTCTCGGGCCTGTACGCCCGTTCCGAGTCCTGCTCCTCCTGCGTCAGGCCACAGTCGACGGTGGAGCTCTGACCCATGCCTCGCGGGTCGAAACCGATGAGGTCGTACTTTCTCGTCACGGACTTCGGCAGCTCGCTTGCCTGCCGCTGCGGCATGCCGAGGCCCGGACCGCCCGGACCACCGGGGTTGAGCAACAGCACACCGCGACGCTCCTTCTCGGTACTCGTCCTCATCCTCGATATGGCGAGGTCGAGCTTCTTGCCGCCGGGTCGGCTGTAGTCGAGCGGAACCTTGATCGTGGCGCACTGGAAGGTGGCCGGCTCCGCCTTGTCGCAACGGTGCCACGCCGGCTTCTGCTGGAGGTACTGGCTGAGGGGATTGCCTGCGGCGGACGCCGTGGTCGGGGCGAGCACAGGAACCAGGGTGGCGATGGCACTGGCCGCCAGGAAGGTGGCTGTTCGACTGCTTCGCACGGGGGAAGGTCCTCAGGGTCGGTGTGTTCGGAACACGGTGACCCTCTCGTGGACAGGGTCCGGCCGAATCCATCGAATGGATAAGGCGCATACGCCGATGGATGTACGGGCAGGCGTGACAGATGGTCCTGGAGTCGCACGCCCGCGTTCGACTCCGCGACGTCTTGCCCAAGTGGTCCAGCGCCGTGAGCAATTTCCCGTTGGTCAGCCGCCTGGCCGCGTCGCCGGGGCGCGTGCGGCAGGCTTGGTGCTTCACGAGGAGTTCGAGCCGATCGAACCTGATGTCGGACCAGCGCAGGACGCACGTTCGCCCCGCCGAAAGCCGGTCGCCACCGTCATGGACAGGAACGTCCCCCAGGCCAGGTCCTGTTGCCAGGCGGTGTCGAGACCGAGAGCTCCCTCTTGGGGAGTTGGCCCTGGACGCGCGCGGGGTCGACGGCCGTGACGGCCTGTGGGCCCACCCGGACATGCTGAGCCGTAGCTCGATGGGGCCTGTCGCCGTACCGGATGGCGTTCATGACCAGCTCGCTGACGATCAGCACGGTGGCGAACACCGCTTCCGCCAGTCCCCAGGCGGCCAGCTGTTCGCCCGCCATCTTGCGGGCCCTGGCCACCATGGCGGGGTCCTGCGGCAGCTGCCGAGCGCCGAGGTCCGGGCCAGCATCAGGACGATGTCGTCGGCGGGACGGGTGGTCAGTACGGTGCGTAACACCTCGTCGCAGGTTCGCTCCAGCGGTTCGGCCGGACCGCTCAACGCCTGGCGCAGCAGGGCGAGCCCGACCTAGATGTCACGGTCGGCCGCCTCGACCAGGCCGTCGGGGCATAGGTGACCAACGTGAAGCCTCTGGTTCAGCGGGCATGATCTTGTGGTGAGGCCTGTCCTACCAGGGGCCTCACGCTTGCCTCCGAAGGGGGCTCGCGCATCCGCGTGCCATCTGTGAGCGAAAGGTCCGCGTGGGCACCGAACTGGGTTCCGCAGTCGTCCTGATCACCGGCGTGATGGCGTCGGGGAAGTCCACCGTGGCCGACCTTCTGGCCAGGCGACTGCCCCGGGCCGCCCACGTGCGTGGTGACGTCTTCCGACGGATGATGGTCTCCGGCCGGGAGGAACTGCTGCCCGAGGAGACCGCCGAGGCCAGGACTCAACTGGAACTGCGCTACCAACTGTCCGCGCTCGTGGCCGACGAGTACGCGCACCACGGGTGGACCGCGGTCGTCCAGGACATCGTCCTTGGGAAAGACCTGAGCCAGTATGTCGCCAGGGTGCGGACAAGCCCGTTGTACGTCATCGTGCTGGCTCCCTCCGCCGCAGCCGTGCACACCAGAGAAGCCAAGCGTCCAAAGACCGGGTACGGCCTCTGGACGATCGACGCTCTCGACCACGCCCTGCGAGAGGAGACTCCGCGCATCGGGCTCTGGCTGGACACCTCGGAGCAGACACCGGACCAGACGGTCTCGGCGATTCTCAACAACCTCGCCGCCGCTCGCGTAGAGACCGGCTGACCCAGGCCAACGCCCAGCTCGGCGAGGCTCTTTCACTGTGAAAACCTCACTGGTCCAGGCCCCCATACGCGGGCAGCGAGACCTCATACCTCGATCGCATCAGCTGGGCGCGCTCTGAGGCCGGCATGGCGGTTTCCAGCTGCACCAGCACCCGTGAATTCCCTGGCCGTCAACCAAGCCCGTGCTCCATTGCTTGAAAATCTCCGTGGCACGGAAGCTCAGTCCACTGACCTTCAGTGCTCGACGGTCGGGCCGGGCAGACACTCGAAAGCCCGCAAATTCCATTGCCCCATCGACGGACAGGCCATCAAAGGACTTTCCGTCCCGCCCAACTCTTCCGTGAGAGCCCAAACCCTGCGCACGTGCACGGCTGCCGAACAGCCCCAGACAGAGGTCTCCATATGGCGATGGCGTTGGAGGACGAACGAGGTCAGGATGGTTGCGGCCTCTTACCTCGACGCGGTTGCGCTCAGAGGGTCCGTCCCGTTTGCCATGCCCTGGGACCTTTCCCGACCGACGCGACGCTCCACGTCAGCCGGGAATGAGAGCAATCCGAAGGGTCCTCCGTAGAGCCGAAACCAGGTTCTGCCGCCAGTCGACACCGAAAGCGCTTTTGTTACCGGCTGGTCGGACCTGTTCGCCCCCTGGAGGGCGCAATACCATGGCTATCGTGGTGCGAAAACAACAAAGGCGACCGCCGCCTGACGACTTGCTCGAACTCGCCGCGGAATACAAAGAGATTCTCGCCTTGTTCGACGGTGCCGCCGCGATACGCCGGGTTGTGGAGACCGTGCCCGCCCAGTGCGGCGTCGACGCGGCCTGGGTCGGCGAACCCCACGGCACGGACAGTCTTGTCCTGAGGCATACGCTGAACATCCGCTCGCCCGAGGTCAATGGACTTGTCATTCCGGCGGGCCGTGGACTGGGCGGGCAGGTTCTCGTCGAACGCCGCCCGCTGTGGGTGAGGGACTACACGCGGGCGGCGACCATCACCCACCACTTCAACCCCGTGGTGCAGGCCGAGGACGTCGGCGCCATGATCGCCGTACCCATGGTTTACGGGGGCCGACTGCTGGGCGTGTTGTATGGCGCCAACCGGTTCGCGGCGTCGTACGACGACCGGGCGACACAGCTCTTCGAGCAGGCCGGCGCACGAGCGGCGGCCGCGGCGGTCGTCGCCGAGCGAACCCGGCATGCTGCCGAGGTGGCGGTGCACGAGGAGCGACGGCGGGTGGCCCTCGATCTCCACGACACCGTCGGGGCCATGCTCTTCACCATCGGCGCCGGCATCCGCGGTCTCCTCGCCGAACTGCCCCCGGGAGACACGCTCCACGGTCGACTGAGCGACCTCGAACAACAGGCGGCCGAAGCCGCAGCCGTACTACGCGGGTCGCTGCACGCACTGAATGCTCCGCCGGACCGGGTCGCGCTGGGGGTGGCCCTGCGCGGCGACTGCCGGGCCTTCCAGGAACGTACCGGCATCGTCGCCCGGCTCATCACCGTCACCGAACTGCCGCCACTGCCGTCAGCGCATCTCAGAGCGCTCACCGACACGGCGAAGGAAGCACTGTTGAACGTGGAGAAACACGCCCGGGCTCGATCCGTCGTGGTCAGTGTGTTCGCCGCCTCCGACGGGGTCACCGTGCGGATCGCCGACGACGGTGTGGGCCTCCCTCCTGCCGGACGGACACGTGAAGGGCTCGGTGTGGCAGCCATGGCCGAACGTCTGGCACGAGTGGGCGGACGGCTGAGCATGGGCCGCAATGAGGACGGCGGAGTCACCGTCCAGGCGTGGGTTCCCGTATGAGCACGGAGGGGATGGGCCTGATTCATTCACGGCCTGTGGCCCGCTTCAGTCAGCCAGCGCTCGAACCCACTCGGGAATGACGCGTCCGGTTCCCTGAGTACGACAGGAACACCCACCACCTGGCGAGTGCCGGCCGGCGTCACCGCAAGTCGACTGTTCCGGCCCGGGATGAGCAGTCCGCCATCCGACAGGATGAACTGGAAGTCCGCGGCCCAGTCATCGGCGGCCTCGGTGCACGGACGCATTTCGAGCTCGAACACTTCTGCCGAGTCCAGGCACAGGCCCGGGTCGGCATGGCTGCGGAGCAGCCCGTCCGGGCCCAAGTCCCACAGCTGGGTGGCCACGGGCGCGCACGTGGAGGTCACCGCGGTGGCGCCTGCGACCGCGTCACGGTTCCCGATGTCGAGGCACAGACCGGTCGCCACGTTGTGGAAGCGGGCGTTCAGGACCGGGGTCGGTGGGTTGCCGGCGGGGGTGGCTTGGGGGGACGTGGCCTGCGTGGGGGTGGATTCCGCTGTCCCGGCATCGGCCCCGGGGCCGGTCGGGGAGTCGCTGAGGAGGATTCCGGTGACTGCTCCTATGAGGACCCCCGAGGTGATGACGATCCCACCGAAGAGGAGGCCCGCTCGGCGACGAGCTGCCCGTCGGGCCCTGCGCATCGTCGCGCGGGCCACTGGCGTGTACAAGGGCCGGGCTTGTGGCGGCGCATGGGCTGCGGGCACCGCCGTGGACGCATCCGAGCGGCGGGCTCGGCAGAGGGTGAGGTAGTCCTCCGCGCCGAAGCCCAGCACCGCTTCGGCGAGCAGCAAGGGCAGGCGCTCCGGCGTGTGGTCGAGCTGGTCCGTGGCGGCTCGGCAGTACGCGCACTCCGTCAGATGGTGGTGCAGGTCCGGCACGGCCTCCGTGACCTGACTGCGGTCGGTGGAGACGTCGATGAGGCGGTTGTAGCGGCGGCAGTCCTCCTCGGGCGCGAAGTCGAGGTGGGCCTGACGGCACACGGCACGTAACCGGGCGCGGGTACCGCGAAGTCTGGCGCGGGCCGTGGCCAGGTCCAGTCCGGCATGGGAGGCGGCCTCCGCAAGGTCCTCCGCCTCGACTTCGGTGTGCCACAGCAACGAGCGCAGTTGTTCCGGAAGCTGCTGGAAGCCGTGGAGGAGCAGATGCCGGTCGCGCCGCAGGACCATCGCGGACGGCTCCTGCCCGTCCGCCTGGGTGCGCAGGCCCTCCCGCAGGTCGAAGCGCCGTTCGTCGGCATCCCACTCCTCGGCGGTCTCGATGACGGCGCCGAGCAGATGGCAGCGCCACGGGAAGATCGGCCCGGCCGCGCTGTCGAGCTGCCGCCGGAAGGCCGCCTGCGCGAGGGCCTTGGCGGCCCGGGGGGAGTTCGTGCACAGCGTCGCGTACTCCAGGACGGGCGCCCAGTGCCGGCCGAGCAGCTCCGTCACGAGAGATGAGACCCTCGGCGGCCGCGGTCCGGGACGAGACGGGTGAGAAGGCCGTCCCTCAACGTCGACGTCGACGCGTCCCCCTCCGAGACCGTCGGCGGGCACCGGCTGCACCGAAACGCGCTCGGTATCGCCTTGGCCGACCTGCATAGTGCGTTTCAGAAGCATCCGAGCCCCCGGTCGCCACGTCACCCTCTGCTACACAGGGCGATCTTGTGCCCGTCGGCAACTGTGCGGAAGCTCCAGCCGGAGGTCTCCATCCGCAGACGGACACCGTCCCGGTGCACGTTGCCCGCGGCACCACGCACGGAGGAGGCCCCACGCGGTTCCCTCCCCCGCACGGGGCCCATGGTCGGGTGGACGGCCTTTCGCAGCCGTCCCCCGGTCCGCCGTCCCGCCCTGGTTCAGGCGGGCCGTGTCGTGAGGATCACGGCTGCTCCGGCGGGCAATCGGTAGCTGTACGTCGTGGCGCCCCACGGGACGTCGAACGTGGCAGGGCCGACGCCGGAGTTGTACGCCACCGACAGCCGGGTGCCGTCGGGCAGGGTCGCGTTCTGGCGCTGGACACCGCTGTTCGTGGCGGCGGTCGAGGGCGAAGCCGCGGTGGCCGGCCCGTCGGGGGCGAGTACGGACACCTCGTGGATGGACCACCAGCTGCCGGATTCGGACTTGTTGACCACCCGTATGTAGCGGGCGGTGGTGGCGGGCAGTTGGATCCGTGTCACGGTGCTTCCCGGCCCGGACGCGATCGGCCGGCCCCAGGTGGCACCGTCCTCGGAGGCGTACACCTCGTACTGGCGGGCGAAGTCGCCGGACGAGGCGGTGCTGTCCAGGACGATCTGGCTGAACGTCCGCTTCGAGCCCAGGTCGACCTGGAACCAGTCTCCGGACTGCATGCCGTGTCCGGAGCTCCACCGGGTGGCGGGGTCGCCGTCGATGGCCTTGGACGGCGGGTCGTCCGTGCTGCTCGCCGAGGCCGACGCCTGCCAACCGTCGCGGGGCAGGGCCACTTCACCAGTGGGCGGAGTGAGGGTCGCGCCGGTGGGCAGGGTGTGGCCGAGCCACTGGTCGCCGATGCGGACCTGGGCCTGCCGGTCGAGCAGGCCGCTGTCGTAGGTGATCAGTGCCTTGCTGCCGTCGGGGTTGCGGAAGGGAATGTCGACCGAGCCGATGGCGGCCGGGTCTGTGTCGCCGTGCTGCTCGCCGGTCCAGGTGAAGGTCGCGGCCGCTCCCGCGGCCAGGGTGTGGGTGAAGTGGCGGTCGCCCCAGCGGACGTGGAAGGTGCGGGCCATGCTGCCGGAGTTGAAGGTGACCAGCGCGGTGGAGCCGTCGGGGTTGGTGAACGCGACGTCCTCGATGCTGCCCTTGCCCAGGGTGTTGGAGGCCACCCGGTGCGCGCCGGGCCGGACGAACTTGCTGGCCTGGGCGAGTCCCCAGTAGTCGGCCGTCGGCTTGTACGTCCACGTGCCGTCGGCGTTCTGGGCGACGGTCACCACGGGGCGGCAGGCGAGGCATCCGTTGTTGGTGGGCCCGTTGTCGGCGTCCAGGGCGAGGTTCCAGCGGACGATGCTCCGGGCCCAGTTCCGGGGGCCGTTGATGACGTTGTCCATGGCTCCGGCGAAGCTGCCCCGCTCGTCGCCCTCCCAGCCGCCGCCGGAGCACTCGGTCTGGAAGGCGGGCTCGTTGGGGTAGTCGTTGTGGACCACGGACTGTGCCAGTACGTCGCCGGCGTAGCAGTGCCAGGCCGTGCCGGCGACCTTCCGGGCGGAGGCCGGGTCGGCGTACAGGGACTCGGGGTAGCTGGTGACGTCCCAGTTGTGGTCGTAGCCGAGTATGCGGGTGGACAGGCCCTGGGCCTTGAGTGTCGGGGCCAGGTGGCGGGTGATGAAGGTCTTCTGCTGATCTGCGGACATGGACATGCCCGGGTAGGTCGACGGCTCGTACAGCGGCTCGTTCTGCGGGGTGATGTAGCGCACCGGCACGCCGGCCGCCGCGTATGCCTTGAGGAACTTCGCGAAGTAGTCGGCGTACGCCTGGTAGGCGTCCGGCTTGAGCTGACCCTTGACCATCGAGTCGCTGGTCTTCATCCAGCCCGGCGCGCTCCACGGGGTGGCCATGACGGTCAGCTGCGGGTTGATCCGGCCGGCCTGCTTCAGCAGGGGCAGGGTGTACGAGCGGTCGTGGTCGATCGAGAAGTGCGCCAGCGTGGGGTCGGTCTCGCCGGCGGGCATGTCGTCGTAGGAGTAGTTGCCGCTCACGGTGAAGTCGGTGGCGCCCATGGGCTGGCGCAGGACGCTCAGGCCGATGCCGTCGCGGCGGCTGAACAGGTCGCGCATCAGCGCGTCACGCTGTGCGCTGTCGAGCTTGGTGCCGACCAGCCAGGCGGAGGAGTCGGTGAACGAGGCTCCGAAGCCGGTCATCGGCTGGTACTTGCGGGTGGTGTCCACGGTGATCGTCGGGGCGGAGGAGCCGGACGGTGCAGGTCCTGTCTTCCAGGCCACGGAGGGCTGTGGGGACAGGTACGTCTTGGTGGACGGATTCGTGAGCCAGACCGATGCCTTGGCGGGCGCGGCGTCGGCCTGGGCGGCGGCCGGTGTGGCCGACGGAAGGACCGGGAGGGCCGCGAGCATCGCTGCGGCGGTGGTCAGGGCGGCCCGGCGCTGTGGCCGGGCGACGCGATCGGCCCGAAGGGTGGGTCTCATGGTGCGGCTCCTTGCATGCATGGCTGCGTGGTGCGAAGCGGCGCGTGGGGGCCAGGGAAGGGCGCCGGAACGGGGGTCACTTCAGAAGATGGGGGCTCACTTCAGGCCGGTGGTGGCGATGCCGGCGATGAACTGCCGCTGGAAGAGGAGGAAGACGACGATCACCGGGAGCAGGACGACGACGGCTCCGGCGAGGAGGATGCCGAAGAGGGTGAAGTCCTGGCCGCTGCTGGCCAGGGCGAGTCCGACCGGCAGCGTGTACTGGTTCTCGTTCTGGGCCACGACCAGAGGCCACAGGAAGTTGTTCCAGGAGCCGAGGAAGGTGATGATCCCCAGCGTGGCGAGCGCGGGTTTCGTCAGCGGCAGGATGACCTTCCAGAAGATCGCCAGCTCCCGGCAGCCGTCGACGCGTGCGGCGTCGATGAGTTCGTCGGGCAGGGTGGAGATGAACTGCCGCATCAGGAACACCCCGAACGGGGTGGCCAGGAACGGCAGGATCAGCCCGAGCAGGGAGCCACTCAGCCCCAGGTTGGTCACCACGACGAACAGCGGTACGAAGGTGACCAGGCCCGGCACCATGAGGGTGGCGATGACCAGGGTGAAGACGCCGCGCCTTCCTCGGAACTCGAGCTTGGCCAGCGCGTAGCCGAGCATCGAGCAGAAGACCAGGTTTCCGGCGGTGACGGCCAGGGCCACGATCACCGAGTTGGCGAACATGCTCGTGAAGTCGAGACTGCTGAACAGTTCGCGGTAGTTGGCGGTCGTGGGACTGGTGGGGACCAGGACGGGCGGCACCTTGCGGATGTCCGCCTCGGGTTTGAAGGACCCGGACAGCATCCACAGGAACGGCGAGATCATCAGCAGCAGGACGGCGGTGAGCGGCAGGTACAGCCAGGGGTGGCCCCAGGTCTGCCGGATGCGGCGGCGGCGCAGTGCCCGGTCCGTACCGGCGTGCTCCGTACCGGCGTGCTCCGTCCCAGGGGTGGCGAGAGTGCTCATGGGCATCAGTCCTTGTCTCGCAGCACTCGGAACTGCAACACGGTCAGCGCGACGATGAGGACGAAGACGACGTAGCCGGCGGCGGAGGCGACGTCGTAGTTGCCGTTGCCGAACTGTTTGTAGGCGTACAGCGTGGCCGACAGGGTGGAGTCCAGCGGGCCGCCGTCGGTCATGACGAACGGCTCGTCGAAGAACTGCAGATAGCCGATGCCGGTGGTCACGGCGGTCAGCAGCAGGGCCGGGCGCAGGAGGGGGAAGGTGATGCGCCAGAACCGCTGCCAGGGCCCGGCGCCGTCGAGTTCGGCCGCCTCCATCAGGGAGTGGGGCACGGACTGCAGTCCCGCCAGCATGATGATCATGACGGTGCCGAGGTTCCGCCACACCGCCATGACGATCATGACCGGCAGGGCGAAGCGGGTGTCGGCGAGCCATGCGGGGCCGTCGATCCCGAACCAGCCCAGGACGGCGTTCACCAGTCCGGCGCGGGGTTCGAGGAGCGTCTTCCACACCACGGCGACGGCCACGATGCTGGTGATCACCGGGAGGTAGAAGCCGAGCCGGAAGACGGCCCGGAAGCGCTGGATGCCGCTGTTGAGGGCCACCGCCGCGGCGAGCCCGGCAGCCAGCGTCAGAGGCAGGCTGACCAGGACGAAGACAGCGGTGTTGCTCAGGGCGGTGAGGAACTGGGGGTCCTCGTACAGCCGCGTGTAGTTGTCGAGGCCGATGAACCCCACGTTCAGCGGTGTGCGCAGGTCGGCGCTCTTGGTGTCGGTCAGGCTCATCAGCAGCGACCAGGCCACCGGGAGCAGCATGAAGGCGAGGAACAGGGCGAGGAACGGCACGGCGAGGATCCACGCGGCGCGGGTCTGCCGAGCCCCGGCGGTCTGCCTGAGCGAGAAGATGCGGCGGTCCGTGCGCTGTGGCCTCGGGGGCCGCAGCGCACGCGTGTCGCCCTTCTCCGGCTTCTCCGGCTTCTCCGGGAGAGTGTTCGTGGACATGGAGGTCATCCGTCCGTACGAGGGTTGCTCACGCGGCGGCGCTCAGCGGCCGGTGCCGATGCTGGTGGCCTTGGACTGCAGGGTCTTCTGCACCTCGGCGACGGTGGCCTTGCTGTAGGCGAGCTTCTCCAGCTCCGAGTCGATGGTGTCGGCGATCTGCTGCCAGGTCGTGATCGCGGGCGGCGCCTTGGTGACCTTCAACTGCTCGGCGAACGCCTTCATCTTCTCGTCCTCATTCAGCTTGGCCTCCGTCCACGCCTCGGGGGAGGCGGGCAGGTTCCCGGACGCCTTGGCGTAGGCGGCGAGGTTGGCGGGCTCGGTGAGGAACCGCACGAACTTCCATGCGGCGTCGGCGTTCTTGGCGTCCTTGAACACCGCCAGGTCGCTGCCGCCCGCGAGTCCGGCGGGCTGCTCGGCGTACGGCAGCGGCATGGTCTTCCACTTGCTGTCCAGTTCCGGGACGTCCTTGTGCAGGTTGCCGCCGGTGCTGGGGCCCTGCTGGAGGGTGGCGATCACCCCGTTCTGGAGGTTCAGCTTGTTGTCCGTCTTGTCGGTCGGCGCCATGCGCTGCTTGAAGACGTCGGCGTAGTACTCCAGCGCCTTGGTGACCTCGGGGGAGTCGAAGGTGAACTTCTTGGTCTCCGCGTCGTAGATGTCACCGCCGTGCTGCCACACCACCGGCAGCCAGAACAGCCAGGCGTTGAAGCCGATCTGCATTCCGGCGGCGTAGTGCAGCTTGGGGTTCTGCTTGCCGGCGGTGGCCTGGATGGCCTCGAGGTCCTTCAGGTAGCCGTCCCAGTCCGTGGCGGGGGCGGCCTTGATGCCGGCCTTGGTGGTGAGGTCGGTGCGGTAGTAGATCACCGAGGTGTCCGCGACGAACGGCACACCGTACGAGGTGTCCTTGTACTTCGTGGTGTCCCACTGACCGGGGTAGAAGTCCGACGACTCGATCGACGTGGGGGTGGCCTGGAAGCCGTTCATGGCGGCCATCTCAGCCATCCATGTGGAGCCGATGATGGACATGTCCGGGGTGTTGCCGGCGGCAATCGCGGTGGTCAGCTTCTCGTGGGCGGCGTCCCAGGGCACCGCGGTGATCTGGACGTCGGCGTCCGGGTTCTGCTGCTCGAACTTCTTCGCCAGGCTCTGCAGGTCCTTGTCGGCCTCGTCGCCCATGGACCACATGACGACCTTGCCCTTGGCCTTGCCGCTGCTGATCTCCGCGGGGGCGTCCGTGCCGGGACCGGAGTCCTCGCTCCGCCCGCAGCCGGTGGCCAGCAGGGCCGCCGCGACGGTGGCGCAGGCTATCTGGAGGGTTCTGGTGCTGGGACGGGTGGTGTACATGGTTGCGGCTCCTTGCGGTCGTGCTGAACAGGGCACGGGGGGTGGCTGGGGCACATGGGACTGGGCGACCGGATGGGTCAGCCTGCGGGGTGCAGGCAGCCGTCGTCGACGGTCACCTCAGCCGTGAGATGCAGGTCACGGCTGGAGCGTCCGACGCGGAGGCGGTAGCGGCCGGGCGGAGTGCGCCACGCGTGAGCCTCGCTGTCCCAGATCTGGAAGGCGCGGGCGGGCACGTGTACCTCGGCTGTGACGCGGGCGCCCGGTGCCGCCTGGACGGTGGCGAAGCCGGCGAGCAGGCGCACCGGCCGGTCGGGGCCGTCGTGTGGCGGTTCCAGATAGACCTGGACGACCTCACGGCCGGCCTGGGGGCCGGTGTTGGTCAGCTCCACGGTCAGGTCGAGCCCGTCTCCGCCCGCGGGGCTGGGCAGAGTGGCGGAGACGGGAGACGGGGAGAGGGTCACGGACTCGTACGTCCACCGGGTCCAGCCGAGGCCGTGGCCGAACGGGAAGGCCGGGACGAGCCCGCCCCTGTCCCAGGCCCGGTACCCGACGTGGACGCCTTCGCTGTAGTCCACGATGCCGTCGCGGGGGCGGGCGTCGGGGACGGGGACGTCCTCCGCGCGGGCGGGCAGCGTCCACGGCAGCCGGCCCGACGGCTCTGTCCGGCCGAGCAGGACGTCGGCCAGTGCATGCCCGGCCTCCTGGCCAGGCAGCCACACCCACAGCAGGGCGGGAGCCTCATCGGCCCAGGGCAGTAGCACCGGGGCACCGGCGTTGACGACCACGATGGTGCGCGGGTTCGCGGCGATCACCTTGCGGACGAGTTCGTTCTGGTGGCCGGGCAGATCCAGCCCGTTGCGGTCCCAGCCCTCGGACTCGACCTCTTCGTTGGTGCCCACGACGACCACGGCGACATCGGCCGCCTGCGCCGCGGCGACGGCTTCGGCGATCTCCTCGTACGGGGTGGGCCCGGGTGGGGCGTGGCGCAGTTGGGCGGTGACGAAACGGTCGTAACCACCGGGCTCGACCACGGTGAGGTCGATGCCGAGGGCGATCCGGCGCGGCTGCGGCCCGACCTCCAGGTCGATGCCCCGCAGCCGCGGGTTGTTGTGAGTGGAGTCGAGGATCAGTTCCACGCCCCGATCGTCGTCCCCGGCCAGGACCTCCTCGCCGTCCACGGTCACCGCGTAGCGGCCGACGCAGCCGATCTCCAGGCGGTGTGTCCCCGGCTCGGTGAAGGTCAGCACCGTGCGCAGCACCACACGACGCGTCGCCGCCCCGAAGGCCGTGTATCCGCTCCAGTCACCGGAGGGGCGAATCTCGCCACCCACCCGGTTGCCGTCGGCATCGAGGTGGTCAGCGCGCACGCCGGCGGTGCCGGTCTCGGGATCGATGAGCAGGGCGCCGGAGAGGAACGGCGGGCGCAGTCGGGCATCGCCGCCCCGATGCACCGACAGGCGCACGTCGTCGGGGAGCGCAGCGCGCAGCCCGTCCTCGAACGACACCGTCCGTACCGCCGGAACGAAGGCGCTCCCGCCGCCCTGGAGGTACGGCGCCACGGCGTTGGGACCGATGAGCGCGACGCTGCGGATGCCCTCTGGCCCCAGCGGCAGCAGGTCTGCCTCGTTGCGGAGCAGCACCATGCCCCGGGCCGCAACCTCGCGTAGGAGACGAAACTCCATTTCTCCGGGTCCCGCCTGGGCGGCGGGCGGCGCCGGGTTCTGCCCGGGTTCGCCGAGTTGCCCGGTGTGCCTGGCCAGGCGCAGCAGCCTCAGCACCTTGTCGTCGATGAGCCGCTCGTCCACCTCGCCCGCGCGCACGGCTGCCACAAGAGGCTCGCCCCACAAGGGGTCGGGTCCCGGCATCACCAGATCCAGACCGCCGACCGCCGAGGCCACGGTCGAGCGGGTGGCGGCCCAGTCACTGACCACGGGTCCGGAAAAACCCCATTCTTCCTTCAGCACTTCACGCAGCAGCCGCGCGTTTTCGGTCATCGGCGCCGACTCGGTGCCGTCGTCGACGCCTGAGTAGGCGGCCATCACGCTCCATGGCTCGGCCTCGGCGAGGACCTGCTCGAACGGGGCAAGGTAGACCTCCCGAAGCGTCCGCTCGTCGAGCCGGGAGCGGTAGCGGGTGCGGTCGGTCTCGGAGTCGTTGGCCACGAAGTGCTTCAGGCACGCGCCCACGCCCCGGCTCTGCAGGCCGCGTACCACGGCGGCGGCCAGCGTGCCGGTGAGCAGCGGGTCCTCGGAGAAGTACTCGAAGTGCCGTCCGGCGACTGGCGTGCGCTGCAAATTCACCACCGGGCCAAGGACGACATCGACGCCCTTGCGGCGCGCCTCCGTCGCGAACAGAGTCCCCAGGTGTTCGGCAAGCGCGGTATCCCAGGCGGCCGCCAGGGCGCTCGGAGCCGGAGCCAGCATGCCGGTGGCGCCGGGGTCCTCACCGGTTCCGCGCACTCCCTGCGGGCCGTCGGACATCGTCACCGCCGACAGTCCGAGGCGGGACTCGGCCGGGAGTCTCCACACGGTGGCACCCGTCAGCAGACGGACCTTCGACTCAAGATCCAGCGTCCGGATGCGATCGGACAGCTCGGTGTCATCAGGGAGGGCAGGGCGGCTCATGCTCGTCCTTCCAGGCCGCGGCGCGGCACGAAGCGGGCGGAACGGGAGCAGGAAAGCACACTTACTAAGTACTTAGTAAGTCCTTGTGCGTATGTTCTTTCTCAGGTTTGATCGGCACGTGACCACCGATCGACAGCCCCGTAGACTCCGCACGATGAGCGAGAGCACGCCGAACGGGGAGCGGCAGCCCCGCACCGGGAAGAGCCTCAAAGCGCAGCAGCGACGGCACGAGATCCTCCGGATCGCCATGGACACCTTCGCCACCCGCGGCTACAACAACGCCTCCCTGCAGGAGATCGCCGACCGCGCCGGAGTCACCCAGGCCGGCGTCCTGCACTACTTCCGCTCCAAGACGCTGCTGCTCGCCAGCGTCCTGCAACTGCGCGACGACACCGACACCGATCAGGACAAGGAGCGCCCACGCGGCCTGGCCTTCCTGCAGCACCTGGTCGACACCATGCGCCGCAACGCCGAACGTGAGGGCATCGTCCGCCTGTACGCGGTGCTGTCAGCGGAAAGCACCACCGAAGGCCACCCCGCCCAGGACTACTTCCGCGACCGCTACGAAAGCCTGCGCGCCGACGTCACCGCCGCGCTGGCGGAGGCCCACGAACTCGGCGAGGTGCGAGCCGACGCCAACCTCGAGGAAGCAGCCAACGCGATCATCGCCGTCATGGACGGCCTTCAGATCCAGTGGCTGCTCGCCCCCGACTCCGTCGACATGAGCGCTGCCACGGACCGCGTCATCACAGCGCTCTTGGCCGACATCACCGCCAAGCACACCTGACCCGTCGTGCGTCGCCCACCGCACGGGTGAGGGACCGAGTCGGAGACCCGGCCCCCCACCGGCATGTCCGGGTTCGGTTATCCGGCCTAAGAGATCGAGAACTGTGTCGTGCCCCCGTCCCCGGCCTTCGGGACGTAAAGCTGCTTCCACGTCCAGCCCTTGGGCGGACGGACATGGTGGAACTCGACCGACCTGTCGGTCTGCCACCAGTAATCCGCGGCGGTGGTGCACCCGTTGGCCGGGACGTCCCAGAACCGTGAACCGCCCCAGTCGCCGTGGTCGTTGTAGCCGACGAGGATCATCAATGCAGGTCAGAGGCTTGAACAACGGAGTGAAGTGGTGTCCCGCAGGGCGGCCGCCCTCAAGGTGCCTGCGAACACGGCGACCCGACGGGCGGAGGCTGCGTGTGCTCGCGCGCGAGAGGGCGGTCACCGAGAGATGCGCCCGCCGGGCCATGTGCCGGTAGGTGGGACTGCCGGCCGCCCGGCGCAGGGTTCGCAGCTCGTCGGCGAAGCGGGCTATCGGGCCGGCGCCGGGATCCAGCGGCGTCTCAGGGCGCCCCATGGAGGTCAGGCCGACAGTCGATCGGCAAGCTCACGCTTGAGGATCTTGCCTGTCGCGGTCATGGGCAGCCCGTCCCGGAACTCGACGATGCGTGGGTACTTGTGGCCCGCCATGTTCTGCCGGCACCAGGCCACGATGTCGGCCTCTGTGGCCGTGGCTCCGGGCTTGCGGATCACGAAGGCTTTGACCTCCTCACCGTGGCTGGCGTGGGGTACGCCGACCACTGCCGCGAGGCTGACGGCCGGGTGGGTGAGCAGAACTTCCTCGAGTTCGCGGGGGTAGACGTTGAAGCCGCCGCGGATGATGAGGTCCTTGGTGCGGTCCACGATGTAGAGGTAGCCGTCGGCATCCCGCCTGCCGACATCGCCCGTACGGAACCAGCCCTGCTCGTCGATGGCCTCCGCCGTCGCTTCCGGCCGGTCGAGGTATCCCTTCATCACGTTGTGGCCGCGGATCCGGATCTCACCGGGCTCGTCGACGTCTGCTTCCGTGCCGTCGGAGCGGACGACGCTCACCTCGACGCCCCACGCCGGAAACCCGATCGAGCCGGGTTTGCGAGGCCGGTCGATGCGGTTGAACGTGGCGATGGGGCTGGTCTCGGAGAGTCCGTAGCCTTCGAGGATGGGCACGCAGAAGCGCTCCTCGAAGCTCTTCAGCACCTCGACGGGCAGGGCCGATCCGCCGGAGACGCCGAGACGCAGGTTCTCCGCGATCGCGGCCAGCTCGGATCCGGTGACGTCCTCGCAGTTCAGCAGGGCCCAGTACATCGTCGGCACACCGGCGAAGAAGGTGATGCGCTCGCGCACCATGACCTCGATCGCCGCGCGGGCGTCGAAGCGCGGCATCAGCACGATGGTGGTGCCGGTCGCGAATCCCGCGTTGAGCTGCGCGGTCTGCCCGAAGGAGTGGAACAGCGGCAGCGCCAGCAGTTGGACGTCGTCGGGCACCATCGCGAACAGGCGGCTCGCCATCAGCGCGTTGTGGACCATGTTGCTGTGTGTCAGCTCGGCACCCTTGGGGGCGCCGGTCGTGCCGCTGGTGTAGAGGATGACCGCGGTGTCCGTCTCCGCCGTCTGCACGGTGTCGAACGCGGCGGGCATCCCGTCGGTGAACTCCGCGAGCGTCGTCGTCCCCGGGTTCTCCGGCCGGGTCGCACCGGAGGGCGTGCCGGGGAGCAGCACGAACTGCTCACAGCCCGGCGTCGACTCGAACGCCCGCAGCCCCGCCTCAGCGATCGGCAGTTGCTCAGTGCCCTCGAAGCAGAAGTAGGCGGTCGCTCCGGAGTCCTGGAGGTGGTACGCGATCTCCCGCTCGGTAAGCAGGACGTTCAGCGGTACGATGGTCGCGCCCGCCTTGAGGATGCCGTAGTAGACGATGGCGAAGTACGGCAGATTGGGGCAGCTCAGGGCCACCCGGTCGCCGGGTCCGATGCGGTGAGCCGACAGTGCCGCCGCGACCCGGTTCGCCTCGGCGTCGATCTGCGCGTACGTCAGCCGTGTGCCCCCCAGCACCACGGCGTCACGGTCGGGCGCCTCGCGTGCGGTGTTTTCCAGCAGGACGGCGAGGTTGAGCATGGGTGTCTCCTCGGATGAAGCGGTACGGCTGTGGCTAGCGGGCCGTGAAGAAGAAGCCCGGGTCGCCCGGCGTGGTCCTCGCGACGGGTTCCGTACGCGGGTTTCCGGTCGAGTTCTCCACGGCGACGCGGTGCTGGAGGTCGGCGAACTTCCGGACATCAGGCTGTCTGCGGTCGAGGAAGGAGCCGAGCCAGCCGAGCAGGAACCCGAGGGGGATGGAGGCGATTCCGCAGTACCGGAGCGGGAAGAGGGCGAAGTCCGAGTCTGGCAGCAGGGAGGTGGGGCTCCCTGACAGGCCGGGCGAGAGGGCCCACAGTGTCAGGCTGGAGACGAGCCCTCCGTAGAGCGTCCAGCATGCTCCCCTGCTCGTGAATCCGCTCCAGTACAGGGTGTACAGCAGCGCGGGCAGCACGGTCGACGCGGCGACGGCGAACGCCAGAGCGACCAGGGTGGTGACGTTGATGTCCTGGGCGTACATGGACAGCGTCGTGGCGATCACGCCGATCAGGACGGCCGCGATTCGGGCGAGGCCGACCTCCCGGCTCTCCGGTGCCCGACCCTGCCTGAACGCGGCCTGGTACAGGTCGTGCGCCATTGCGGCGCAGGCGGCAAGGGTCGTCCCCGACACCACCGCGAGGATCGTCATGAAGGCCACGCAGGAGATCACGGTCAGCAGCAGCGTGCCGCCCAGCTGGTCCGCCAGCAGGAAGGTGGCGGTGTTGCCGCTCGGGCTCTCGCTCGTGATGCGGGCCGGTCCGACCAGGGCTCCCGCCCCCAGCCCGATGACCGCCGCCATCAGGCAGAAGGCGAGGGTGAGGAGAGCCGCCCAGCGAACCGTCTCGCGCGCCGCGCGCGCCGTGGGCACCGCGCTGATGCGCATCAGCAGATGGGGCAGTCCGGCCGCGCCGAGCACGATGGCCAGCTGCAGACTCAACCCGTCGACCCTGCTGACCGCATCGCTCCCGACGGCAGCCCCGGGATTCAGGAACCGGTCACCGGCACCACTGTTGACCGCCGCCCGGTGCAGGACCTCGCCCGGGTTCCAGCCGGCCTCGGACAGCACCCCGAACGCGAGGAGCAGGCCACCGCCCACCAGCAGACCGGCCTTCAGCAGTTGTACGACGGTGGTGGCCCGCATGCCGCCGATGGCCACGTAAAGGATCATCACGAAGCCGAGCGCAGCGACCATGCTCCGCTCGGCCGCCACCCCGGTCAGACCCAGCACCGGTGCGGCCAGGGCGCCCGCGCCGACGAGTTGCGGGATGAGGTAGAGCAGGCAGATGACGAGCGTGGCCAGACCGGCGGCCGCGTGCACCGGACGCGGGTTCAGCCGCCGTGCCAGGCAGTCTCCGACCGTGAAGCGGCCTGTGCTGTGGTACGGCTCGGCGATCAGGAACTGGATGACGATCCAGCTGACGACGGGCCCCAGGAGGAAGATCATCATGCCGTCGTAGCCGGTCAACGCCACCAGCCCCGGCGTACCGAGAAGGGTGGCGGCCGACATGTAACTGCCGAAGAGGGCCAGCCCGGCCCGGGCCGGGGACAGCCGTCGGTCGCCGAGGTAGAAGCCGCCGTCGGCGCCGTCGGTGCCGTCTCCCGAGATGACCAGCACGGCCAGGAACAGCGCGCAGCAGACGAAGGGCGCGAAGACGGTGAAGACGTGGAAGGAGGGAGCGGCTGTCAGTTCGAGGGCGAGGCTCATCGGGCACCCCCCGCATGGCGCTTCAGCTCCTCGGTGACGGGGTCGACGTTGGTGGCGGAGTAGTGGGCGTACCAGTGAACGGCGGCCGCGGTGGCGGCACACAGCGCCAGGCCACCGGCGAGGCCGACGGACAGCCGGCCGACCAGGACCATGCCCATGAACTCCGGTGCCAGGGCGGCGAGTACAACGTTGAGCAGGAAGAGTCCGAGGACAGCGGCCGTGACGGGCCGAACCGGCCTGAGCCGTCTGGCGCGCAACGCGAGCAGGTCGGCCACGGGGTCGTCGACCCGCTCGTCCCGGCGGTTCCAAGGCTCCGCGCCTCGTTCGTGCCAGGGATCGCGGTGGCGGGGATAAGGGGTGGCGCCATGTGTCATGAGGGCTGCGTTTCCGTCTGGGGCGGCTGGCCTGGGGGGTACCGACGCATCCTGGGCGGGCCCGAGGACGCCCGACAGCCCCATGCGGAGGTCTCCAGATGGAGATGGCGTCCAGAAACGGAACCAGTGACCATGGGAAAGTAAGGGCCGAGCAGGGAGGTGCCCGAGCATGACCGGTCCGGTGGGCGGACAGCAGCGACAGCCGCTGCCTGACGAACTGTTCGAGCTCACCGAGGGTTACAGGGAGATCCTTGCCCTGCTCGACGGTCCCGCCGCGATGCGCCGGATCGTGGCGACGGTGCCCACCGTGTGCGGCGCGGACACGGCCTGGGTCGGCGAACCGGAAGGCCCGGACGAGATCGTTCTGAGGCATCCGCTGAACGTGCGGACCGACAGGGTGGACGGACTCGTGGTCCCCGTCGGCTGCGGCCTGGGTGGCCAGGTCCTCATCGAGCGCACACCGAAGTGGGTGCGCGACTACCAGCACGCCCAGAGCATCACCCACCACTTCAAGTCCGTGGTGGAGGCCGAGGGCATGACCTCGATGATCGCCGTTCCGATGGTCTACGAGGACCGGCTGCTCGGCGTGCTGTACGGCTCCAACCGCTACGCGGCGTCGTACGACGATCGTGCGACGCAGCTCTTCGAACAGGCCGCTGCCCGCGCGGCAGCCGCGGTGGTCGTCGCGGAGCGGGCTCGGCACGCCGCCGAGATCGCGGTGCACGAGGAGCGTCGACGCGTCGCCCTCGATCTCCACGACACCGTCGGGGCCATGCTCTTCACGATCGGCGCGGGCATCCGCAGGCTGGCCGAGGAACTGCCCCCGGGGGACGCGCTGCAGGGACGGCTCAGCGACCTGGAGCAGCAGACGGTGGAGGCGGCAGCCGCATTGCGCACGTCGCTGCACGCGCTGAACGCTCCGCCGGACCGGATCGCCGGCTGTGTGGCGCTGCGCGGCGACTGCCGGGCCTTCCAGGAGCGCACCGGCATCATTGCCCGGCTCATCACGGTCACCGATGTGCCGCCGCTGCCGCCGGCCCACGTCAGGGCGCTCGTCGTCGCGGCAAGGGAGGCCCTGCTGAACGTGGAGAAGCACGCCCAGGCCCAGTCCGTCGTGGTCAGCGTGTTCGCGGGCGCGGGCGGAGTCACGGTGCGGATCGCCGACGACGGCGTGGGGCTTCCGACCCGGAACACCTCGGAAGGACTGGGTATGCAGGCCATGTCCGAACGGCTGGCACGCGTGGGCGGACGCCTGAGCGTGGGCCGCAACGAGGACGGCGGCGTCACGGTACAGGCGTGGGTCCCCGCATGAGCCGGGAGGAGTCGGGTCAGCAGCACTCGGACCGGGAGACGACGGGCGACCAGGAGAAGGTGAGCGTCCTGGTCGTCGACGACCACCCCATCGTCCTGGACGGCGTGACGGTGGCCCTCAGCAACACCCCGTGGATCGCCGTCGCGGGATTCGCCCGCTCCGGGAGAGAAGCCGTCACCGCGGTCGAGCTCCTGCGCCCCGACATCGTCCTCCTCGACCTGCGCCTGCCCGACATGCTCGCACCCGAAGTGGTCCGCGAACTGCGCGCCCACCGTCCCGGCGTCAAAGTCGTGATCTTCACCGCGTATCCCGAGCACGCCGCGCTGAACGCGGCCCTCGACGCTGGAGCGCACGCGGTCATCCTCAAGGACACCGAGCGATCCGATCTGGTGGACACCATCCGGCGAGTGAACGCCGGCGAGCGCGTCATCTCCACCAGCCTCGAACAGGACGTGAATATCCTGCTGGCCAAACGGCTCAAGGAGCGCGGACTGACCCGCCGCGAGTACGACATCCTGCGCCGCATGGCGATGGGCGAGACGAACCCGGAGATCGCCGAGGCCCTCGGCCTCACCCGGAACACGGTCAAGACGTACGTGCAACGAACACTGGAGAAACTGGGCGCCCGCAACCGCATCGAGGCGCTCACCCGCGCCAACGAATGCGGGATCCTCTAGAGCCCCGGCCCTTCGTAGGGATTGCTCACGCAACGCCGCCCGTGTCCCCCTCGACGGCTCTGCATCGAACGCTGCTCTCACAGGCAGACCTAGAGCCCACCCAAGCGCCGTCGCTTCCCAAGCTGAGAGCGCGAGTTCGATTCTCGTCACCCGCTCCAGAGAGAAACCCCAAGTCATCTGACTTGGGGTTTGTTTGTGTCGAGTCCAATTTGAGGGTTTCGTGCCCTCTGTGCGCCCTGAGTCGAGGACAAGCGGTCACCTGAGGGGTCTTCGGACGCCGGACCGCCTCCATCGGGCAGGTGCACGGTCGCCATGTGGCCTTCGTCTCGCTTCGGGGGTCTGGGCGCTTTCGTCGGCATCTGGTCCGCCGATGACGACAGCGGCCGCGCACAAGCCATCGAAGGAGGTCACAGCGCTGCGAGCGGGAAAACTCGGCGGCAATACCGCAGCCCGGAAGACAATATCTATCGCCGCAAAGTAAGAAATCGAGGCGGCGCACGAGAAATATTCCTGAGGCGACAGGCGGCGCGGAATTACTTATCGGGCAGGGCCGATGTCGACGTGCTACTGTCGACGTCAGTTGCAGGTGTGGTTGCCAGAAGGTTTTTCCGACGGCTGATCATCACGGCGACACGGAATCCGCACAGGGCGTATTCCTGACACCGCCTCCGAAGGAGAAACAAAATGGCTACTGGCACTGTGAAGTGGTTCAACGCGGAAAAGGGCTTCGGCTTCATCGAGCAGGACGGCGGCGGCGCCGACGTCTTCGCCCATTACTCGAACATCGCCACCCAGGGCTTCCGCGAGCTGCTGGAAGGCCAGAAGGTGTCGTTCGACATCGCGCAGGGCCAGAAGGGCCCGACGGCCGAGAACATCGTTCCCGCCTGACGCACCGGCACTGACGCATACTTCGCCGCTGGGGCCCGCACTTTGGGTGCGGGCCCCGGCTCGCTTTATTTTCAGGGCGCTTCGACCCTGTCATTTACGGCTCGTTCTCGCGATTCTCTGCGCCGCTCATTTCGCTGCGGAAATTCCTTGATACGTGCCCACGTCGAGGAAGGTTCCGCATGAACCGCACACGCACCACTCGCGCACGCACAACTCGCGCATATGACCGCTTCGGAGGAAGTGCTGCCGCAGGCCGCTCCGGCGTTCCGCGCCGTTCCAGCGGTTACGGAAACCGACGGGCCGCACAGGGCGAGTTCGCGCTGCCGAAGACGGTCACGCCGGCGTTGCCCGCTGTTGCGTCGTTCGCCGATCTCGCCCTGCCGGCGCCGTTGCTGACCACACTCGGCCAGGAAGGCGTGACCGTACCGTTCCCGATCCAGGCGGCGACCCTGCCGAACTCCCTGGCCGGCCGTGACGTACTCGGTCGCGGTCGCACCGGGTCGGGCAAGACCCTCGCCTTCGGCCTCGCGGTACTGGCCCGTACGGCGGGCCGACGCGCCGAGCCGCGCCGGCCACTGGCCCTGGTCCTCGTCCCCACCCGTGAGCTGGCCCAGCAGGTCACCGACGCGCTCGCGCCCTACGCCCGCTCCGTGCGCCTGCGGCTCGCCACCGTCGTCGGCGGAATGTCCATCGGCAGGCAGGCCGGGGCGCTGCGCTCGGGTGCGGAGGTGGTCGTCGCGACGCCCGGTCGGCTCAAGGACCTCATCGACCGGGGCGACTGCCGGCTCGCCGACGTCGGCATCACGGTTCTCGACGAGGCCGACCAGATGACCGACATGGGCTTCATGCCCCAGGTCACCGCGCTGCTCGACCAGGTACGCCCCGAGGGCCAGCGGATGCTCTTCTCGGCCACCCTGGACCGCAACGTCGACCTGCTGGTCCGCCGCTACCTGACCGACCCGGTGGTCCACTCCGTCGACCCGTCGGCGGGTGCCGTCACCACGATGGAGCACCACGTACTCCATGTGCACGACGCGGACAAGCACCGCACAACCACCGAGATCGCGGCCCGGGACGGCCGGGTCATCATGTTCCTGGACACCAAGCACGCCGTGGACCGGCTGACCAAGCACCTGCTGAACAGCGGCGTCCGCGCCGCGGCCCTGCACGGCGGCAGGTCCCAGCCCCAGCGCACCCGGACCCTGGCGCAGTTCAAGGACGGTCACGTCACGGTCCTGGTGGCCACGAACGTCGCGGCCCGCGGCATTCACGTCGACAGCCTCGACCTGGTCGTCAATGTGGATCCGCCCACCGACCACAAGGACTACCTGCACCGGGGCGGCCGTACGGCCCGCGCCGGCGAGTCCGGCAGCGTCGTCACCCTCGTGACCCCCGGCCAGCGCCGCGGGATGACCCGGCTGATGGCCGCGGCCGGCATCACCCCGCACATCACACCGGTCCGCTCGGGCGAGGCGGAACTGAGCCGCATCACCGGCGCCCAGGCGCCCTCCGGCCTCCCGGTGGTCATCACCGCGCCGGTCGTGGAACGCCCCCGTCGCGCGTCTTCGCCGTCCCGGGGCCGCACCGGCCGGGGCCGGCCCGTCGGCGCGGGGGCGCGCCGCAGGGCACAGCTGCGGCCCGGCAACGAATCGGCTGCCTAGGCCCGGCGCGGTGCCCGGACCACCGTGGTCTCCCTGGGGCCGCAATGGTCAGCAGACCGGTCAACTCTTACCGCAGGAGGCACCCTTGACGTCAATCCAGACGCAGTACCGCATGCCGGACCCCGCCCCCCTGACCGTGGTCGACGACATCGAAGCGCACGGGCCTCGAGTGTGTGACGACATGACCGTCGAGGTGGCTCTGGCCGTCATGGCGGGCGCCCGTGTCGAGTACCTGACCGTGTGCGACGGGGACGACCGGAGCACGGACTTGATCACTCTGGTCCGGCTCGCCGTTCTCCGCGACAGTCCCATGTACACGGACCGGATCCGTCTGCGGGAGGTGCTCGACGGATCGCTGCCCTCGCCCGGCGCCCGCCCCGGCGGAGTCGGTGAGTACGGCCGAGTTGCGGGCGTCCTCGCCCTCTCCCACTGATCCGCCTCGCCCCGGACAGCCCGGTTTCCTTCCCCCCGCGACTTCTCCCCTGGGAGGCATCATGCGCTGCGTCATCGCCCGGTACCCGTTCGACCTGACCAAGACCGGGGTCCTGGCCTCGATGAAAGGCGTCAGGCCCGAGATCGTCACGGGTGAGTCCGTGACCATCGGCCGCCGCCGCTACCCCGTCAAGCAGGTGGGACAGGTCATCACGCGACAGGACCGCCGTGACTTCACCGCCGGCGAAGTCACACGGGCCATGGCGCGCCTCGGATTCACCTGCCACGACCGCCCCGAGACCGCGCCCATGGGCGTTCCCACGCCGCTTCGGACCGCGTCGGCACTGCTCGGCGGCGCCGGCCCCATGGACGTATGAGGACGGGCGGGAAACCGCCCTCAGGATCCCGGTGGGGGCCCTGCCGACGCGCGTCGGCAGGGCCCCCACCGCTGTGTCGTCGTCCGCTCGGAAACCCCTGGCCGGGCAACGGGGCGGAGACAGCCCCATCGCCGCAGGCCGCAGGCTTCCTCCTCCACCAGAAAGGTGAAATCTGTCTTTGCTGGAGTAGACATTCGTTCCTGACATGGTTAGGCTTCAACTCGTCATCACGGTCGAACGAGACCCGCCAGACACGAACTGGCGGGTGGATGAACACGAAGTTCGCAGATCAGTGCGGCTCTCGAGCCTCGAAGCCAAAGTGTTCCCAGAACGGTGACGGGACTGAGAGCCGCACTGGGCGGCTCGCACGTCGAGGAGCTGCCAACAGCAGTACCGAGGAACGGAGGAACAGACGCCATCAGGATCGCCCGGGCCCAGAAGCACTCGGTCCGGGTACCGCAAGACCCCAGAATGGATGGTGGTCCCCGGTCACGCAGCTGCGATCCCCCGCTCCCCCCGCTGCCGGGCCGGGTAGCGGAAACAGAAGGTCGGCACAGCAGTAGGGCCGACAGATGGTGTTGAATTTCCTTCGGGGCCCTGGTGCCGTACGGCACCAGGGCCCCTCGACGCGTTGCACAGCGAGGTGACATGACAGCGGACAACCCTCTTAGTGATCGTCTGGACGACGACGACTACCCCGCATACACGATGGGCCGGGCAGCCGAGATGCTCGGCACCACCCCAGGTTTCCTCCGAGCCATCGGTGAGGCTCGTCTGATCACTCCCCTTCGCTCGGAGGGAGGACATCGCCGGTACTCCCGCTACCAACTGCGGATCGCCGCTCGCGCCCGCGAACTCGTCGACAGGGGGACTCCGATCGAAGCTGCCTGCCGCATCGTCATCCTCGAGGACCAGCTCGAGGAAGCTCAGCGCATCAACGAGGAGTACCGCCGTGCCGCGAGCGAGGCGGCGGGCAGTTCCGGTTCCGGCTGATCACACGGGCGCGGGCCGTATCCGCCCGCACCGCGAGGAGCCGCCTCAGCTCCGCCGATCTACGCCGGGTGCCTCGCGCGCGACCGCGCAGTACCCAGCCGACAACCTGATGCAGCAGCGATTCAGAGCAGTTCGCGTTGGGGTTCCGGTTGCCGGGCTGGGGCGGGGCTCGGCTCCCACAGGGCGGTGGTCCGTACGTAGCCGTAGATCACTGAGGTCATCGCCAGTATGAGAAGCGGTCCGGACACCCAGGGATGCTTGGCCATCTCCAACGGTAGATGGCGGTAGGACACCAAGAGCGCAGCGAAGACCGTTGCGCCGTAAGCGACCAGTTGGATGCCGGAACGATCCCAGCCGCGGTCGTGGGAGCGCAGAGCTGCCTCGATCGTGAGCGTGAAGACCACGCCGGCTATGAGATCCGCGCCGTAGTGGTAGCCGAATCCCAGCGTTGCGGTGAGCGTGGCGATCAGCCAGAACGTGCCTGCGTAACGCAGAATCCGTGGGCCCTTGCGGGAATGGATGAAGATCGCGGTTGCCCACGCCGTGTGCAGGCTGGGCATGCAGTTCCTCGGGGTGATCTCGTCGAACGGCATGTGGTGCGGCGTATTGATCGGCGGCGGCGTTTGCGGCCACAGGTCGGCCACCGCCCAGCGCGCGCTGGAAGGCATTTCCTCCGCCCACAGGCTGACCTGCGCCCAGTGATCGGTGCCGGTGCCGTAGGCGAAGACCGGTCCGACCACCGGGTAGATCATGTAGAAGGCCGGCCCGAGGAGGCCTATCACCAGGAAGGTGCGCACCAGGTGGTGGCGCGGGAAGCGGCGCTCGACCGCCACGTTACGCAGTTGGTAGAGCGCGGCTATGACCGCGGCCACCGCGAGCTGGCCGTAGACGGTGTCGAGAAAATTGAAGCCGATGGGGCCGGTGGCCGTGACGATCCGGCCTACCAGCCACGACGGATTGCCCAGCGCGTGATCGGCGGTTGCCACGTACTGGTCGAGCACCATCGGGCGGGTCTTCGACGTGATCAGCAGCCAGGTGTCGCCGGTCTTGCGGCCCGCCACCAGCAGCAGGCCCAGCCCGACGCCCTTCAGCAGCAGGACACGTTCCCGGCCGGTGCGGCGAGTGACAGCGATGACCGCACAGCCGAGCATCACCCACAACGCGCCATTGCCGAAGGGGTGGCCGTCGGTCACCTGGTAGTCGATCGCCCACCGGACCGCCAGGAACGCGATATCGACGCCGATCGCCGCAGCCACCGCGATGAATCGTTGCCGCCAGGTGAGTACCACCATCATCAACGCCATAGCGGCGTACAACAGACCGCCCGACTTGGGGGCGAATATCACCTCTCGCACCTGGTTGGTGATCGGCCCTGGCAGGCCGTAGCGACGCGCGGCGAATTCCAGCGCAATGAGGAATCCGAGGGTCACGGCACCCGCTACGGCCCAGAGTCGCGCCCGTGGTCGGCGCCACACGGAGAGCTCGGTTCTTCGGTTTATTCGTGGAAAGTCCTGCGGTGGTATGTATCTCAATTTTTGACTGCTTTGCTCGATGTTGGTCGTGGCAGAGCTGGTTCGCTTCGTCACCGCGACACGGAAAGGTCACGGTCCGGGTTCCGTCGGCGTATCCGCACAGCTCGCTCTGCCGGGTGACAGCCCGACTGATGCCGCTCTTCGCCCTGTTGGTCGCCCACGGGCCACTGAGGCAGCCGTCACGTCAGTTCATCGCGCACCCGGCAGACCGCGATGCCGTGTCCGGCAGGCCGCCGGAGACGACGCCGGCAACATCACCGGCGAGCGGCAGTACGGAACAGCGGTGACGTCCAAGGCCGTCCGTCCGATAAGGAGCATCGACCTCGTGGCGCCCACTGCCGGGGCAGGACCGGTCGAGGTGTGCGCATGTGCGATGCGGTCGCTTCGCCCGCGAGTCCGACGAGTCCCCCAACGCCCCGAGACACCTCATGCCCCCCTTGATCCGCCCCTGCACGCCTGCCCTTGGTGTGCCCTTCAGGGCTGACAACCACAGTCGACAGCGGTGCCACCAGGCCTCACGCCGAGCGAAACACAGCGAATCTACACAGGTCAATAGCCATGTGGGCGCGCAAGCGCCGTCGTTTCCCAAGCGATGAGCGGGGCGCGCACCCGAAGGGCCCTCCGGGGCCGTGTGCGTCGACGGCAACGACGGCGGACGACCACAGCGGTCGGCAGCCGGTCAAGGCGGTGAGGGCAGTCGGTAAGCCCGGGTTGCAGGCCCGTGCCCGACTGATTCCGCGCACCTGAAGCCTCCAGGTGAGTGTCTAACTGCGTGACAACGCCGACGAACAACAGCAGACGAGCGCGGACGTCTGCGGACGATCAGTGCAGGCGAGAGGCATACCGGCCCCAGGCAGCGCCCCCGCCCAAGTTGCTTCGACACCAAGAGGTCGGGCGCTCGTGCGTCCTGCGCCGCAGTGCGGATGGCTCTGCCCGCCCACGTAGTGGTGGGCGGGCAGACGTGTGAAGTGCTCAGTGAGAGCGTACCGACGCGCCGTAGCCGTCGCTGTGGCGGAGCACGGTGACGGGTGCGGTAGGTGCCGGCCACGCTTGGATGAGGTACCACTCAGTCACCTCATCAGGGGCGAGGTCGACTGCGGTGTCTCGGCCGCGGGCGTGAATGCGCAGCCGGTAGTCGCCAGGGCCGTTGAACGACAGGACGGGAAGCTCTTCGTCCAGGTCGTCCATCAGGCCACGGACCATGAGATCGCCCGACGCGGAGTGCGCGGAGAGCTCCACGATCTCCTGCCAGTCGTCGTTGCCGGGTGCGGGAGCGGTTTCGTGGACCGTGACGGTGACGTCCACGTCGCCGGTATGGATGCCGGTGTGGACGACAGTGACACCGTCGGTGACCTCAACGAGCCCGTTGTGCTCGTATGCCAGATCTGGGGCGGTGGGTCCCTCCTCATCGCTAATGTTGAACTGGTGGTACTGCACCGGGACACGTCCGCTGCCCCGTTCGACCTCGTCGCTCATCCGCAGTCCTTAGTCGGAGTGCCGGCTACTCTGGTGGCACGGGCCCCGGCCTCTGCGTACGGCGACGCCGCGTAACCGGAGACGGCACGGCGCGGCTCAGCTCAGCTCGGCGAAGGTCTCCACCGCGTGGGTCTTGCCGGTGACCACGATGACGTCGCCCTTCTGGACGACCGTGTCAGCGGTGGCGTACGTGAAATCCTCGCCCGGGCGTTTGATGCCGACAACCGTGATGCCGTACCGGCTGCGGACCTGGCTCTGGCCGAGGGGCACGCCGGTGGCGATGTCCGGGGCGACGGTCTTCACCAGGGCGTAGTCGTCGTCGAACTCGATGAAGTCCAGCATCCGCCCGGTGACCAGGTGGGCGACCCGTTCGCCCATCTCGTGCTCGGGCAGGACGACGTGGTGGACGCCGAGGCGTTCGAGGATCTGGCCGTGCTGGCGGCTGATGGCCTTGGCCCAGATGTTGGGCACCTCCGCCTCCAGCAGGTTGGAGCTGACCAGGATGGACGCCTCGATGTCGGTGCCGATGCCGACGACGGCACTGGTGAATTCGTGCACCCCGAGCTGGCGCAGCACCTCGGGGTCGGTGCAGTCGGCGACCGCCGAGTGGGTCAGTCCGTCGCTGTACTTCTGCACGAGCCGGGTGTCGGTGTCGATGCCGAGGACGTCCCAGCCGCGGTGCATCAGCTCGTTGGCCAGCGAGCTGCCGAAGCGGCCGAGGCCGATGACCGCGACCCGCTGGTCCCCGGTGTGCTGGGCGTGCTGATGCGCCAGCCGCTTGCTGCGGCGCCGACGCAGGGAGTGCAGGTAGTTAACCAATGACGGGTCGCTCCTCGGGCAGTTCGTAACGGCGGACGCGCTCGCGCAGGGCCAGCGCCGAGACCAGGGTGACCGGTCCGAGGCGGCCGATGAACATCAGCAGGACCAGGATCAGCTGCCCGGCGTCGGGAAAGTCGGCGGTGATGCCCGTGGACAGTCCGACGGTGGCGAACGCGGAGACGACCTCGAAGAGCACCCCGTCCAGCGGCAGCGAGGTCATGCTGAGCAGGGCCAGCGTGGCGGCCATGACCAGGCCGACGCCGAGCAGCACCACGGTCAGCGCCTGGCGCAGGCTGTGCGGGGCGAGCCTGCGGCCCAGGACCGTTGAGTTGGGTTCACCGCGCACCTCGGCAATGATCGCGACGGCCAGCACCGCGAACGTGGTGACCTTGATCCCGCCCGCGGTACCCGCGCTGCCGCCGCCAATGAACATCAGCATGCACGTCATCAGGAGCGTGGAGGCGTTCATCGCCCCGATGTCGAGGGAGTTGAAGCCGGCGGTGCGGGTCATCGTGGAGTGGAAGAACCCGTTCAGGAGCTTCTCGGGCCAGTCGTACGCGCCGAGGGTGGCCGGGTTGGTCCACTCCAGCAGACAGGTCAGCAGGGTGCCGACGGCGAGCAGGGCGCCGGTGGTGGCCAGCGTCAGCCTGGTGTGCAGGGTCCAGTTGCGACGGCCGGTGGTGCGGTGGCGGTTCCGGTGGCGGAGCAGCTCCAGGAGAACGGGGAAGCCGAGCCCGCCGAGGAGCACGGCCGCGGCGATGGGCAGGGTGACCCATGGGTCCTGGGCGTAGCGGGTGAGGTTGTCGGCGTACAGGCCGAACCCGGCGTTGTTGAAGGCGGACACCGCGTGGAAGTAGCCCAGGTACACGGCCTCACCGATGGGGTTGCCGTAGCCGAAGCGGAAGCGCAGGGAGAGGATCGCGCCGACCGCGAGTTCCACGATCAGCGTCGTGCCGGCGACTCCGAGCAGCACCCGGCGTACGTCGCCGATGCCGAGGCTCTTGGTCTCCGCCTGGGCGGTGAGCTGCAGTCGCAGCCGCAGCTTCCCGGAAACCAGCAGGGCGAGCAGGGAGGCCATGCTCATGATGCCGAAGCCGCCGACCTGGATCAGCGCGAGGATCACGCCTTCGCCGAAACCGCTCCAGTACGTGCCGGTGTCCACCACCGCCAGGCCCGTCACACACACGGCCGAGGTGGACGTGAACAGCGCGGTCACCAGCCCGGTGGCCGTACCGTCCTCGGCGGCGACCGGCAGCGCGAGCAGCCCGGTCCCGAGGGCGATCACCGCGGCGAAGGCCAGCACGACCGCGCGGGCCGGGTGCGCGGTGAACAGCGACCTGCGCGGATGCGCGGAACGTCCCGCCACGGCTCCCCTTCACGTATGTCCAGTCCGTCAAGGATTGGTATGGACTTCGTTCGTAGCCCGTCAAACCCCGCGCGGCCGTCACCCTACCTCGCGGCGGCTCCCGCAGAGCGTCCAGCGGGGCGGTTTTCCGGACGTTCAGCCCGTGCTCTCGGCACCATCGCGGCCAAGGGCGGTGCGCTGGTAGATGTCGGGGATGCCGTCGGCGTCCTCGTCCCGGTTCTCGGCCTCCCACAGACGGCGGTAGATGCCATTGCGGCGTTTGATCAGCAGGGCCGCGACCGTGGCGGCGATCAGGGAGCCGAAGAGGACGGCGGCCTTGATGTGCTCGGCGGCGGCCGGGTCGGGGAAGGCGAGTTCACCGATGAGCAGGGCGACGGTGAAGCCGATGCCGGCCAGTACCGCCAGGGCGAACACGTCCGCCCAGGCCAGGTCGGGGTTGAGGCGGGCCCGGGTGAAACGGGCGGCCAGGTAGGTACCCGCGAAGATCCCCACCGTCTTGCCCAGCACCAGTCCGAGGACGACTCCCAGCGGCTCCGGACGTGTGAACACCTCGCCCGGCGCGTCGCCCGACACGCTCACCCCGGCGGCGAACAGCGCGAACAGCGGCACCGCCACCCCGGCGGAGACCGGCCGCAGCAGGTGTTCGGTCCGCTCGCCGGGGGAGGCGTCCTCGTCGTCGTCGCGGGCCGTGCGCAGGATCAGGCCCATGGCCACACCGGCCACGGTGGCGTGCACGCCGCCGTTGTACATCAGCGCCCAGATCACCAGGCCCAGGGGCACGTACCACCACCAGCCGCGCACCCGGAACCGCTGCAGCACATAGAACACGATCAGGCCGGCCGCGGCCCCGGCGAGCGCGGCCGGGTTCAGGTCGCTGGTGAAGAAGATCGCGATGACCAGGATCGCGCCGAGGTCGTCGACCACGGCCAGGGTCAGCAGGAAGGCTCGCAGGGCGGACGGCAGATGGGTGGAGAGCACCGCGAGCACGGCGAGCGCGAAGGCGATGTCGGTGGCCATGGGCACCGCCCATCCCTGTGCGCTGCCTCCGCCGAGTCCGATGGTGGCCAGGTAGACGCCGGCGGGGACCGCCATACCGCACAGGGCGGCGACCACCGGGAGGGCGGCCGTGGCCGGGGTCCGCAGCTCGCCGACGACCAGCTCACGCTTCAGCTCGATCCCGGCGACCAGGAAGAACACGGTCAGGAGCCCGTCCGCCGTCCAGTGCTCCACCGACAGGTCCAGGCCGAGCGCCGATATCCCGAAGTGGGCGTCGCGCAGGTGCTCGTACGTACCGCTCCACGGGGTGTTCGCCCACACCAGCGCCACCACGGCCGCCGCCAGCAGCACCAGCCCGCCGACCGTCTCCGTACGCAGCGCGCGGGCCACCCGCACGCGCTCCGGCCAGGGCAGCAGGCCGAGGAAGACGGAACGCTCACGACGGGGGGCACACATCCGGGAAGACCTCCACAGCATCGAGTCCTGGGCGTACGTGCCCTTCGACGCCGACCAGACTTCCCGGCACACCCCGCGCCTTTGACGCGTTCTTTACACACTAACCGCCCCGGCTCGGGGCATGCGTCCCGAGCGCTCCCGATACGGGCGTGCCGATGCGATCATCATCACGTTTGGGCGCCCTGCGGGGGCGGTTCAGAAGGGTTTCGTCGGCCAGTCCAGCAGCCGGGCGCCGATCACCGCGGTCTGGAGGGTGTAGCGGTGCACCGGGTCGGACGGGTCGGCGCCGGTGAGCTTGTGGATGCGTTCCAGACGGTAGGTGAAGGCGCGCACGCTCAGCGACAGCCGCCGGGCCGCCTCCGCGGAGACGCAGCCGGAGTCGAAGTAGGCGGTGAGGGTGTCAAGGAGCGGCTGGGCGCCGCCGCGGGCCTGGCGCAGTGGGCCGAGGGCGCTTTCCACCAAGTCGGCCATGGCCTGCCGGTCACGCGTGAGGACGGGGTAGACGAGGAGGTCGGCGGCGCGCAGTACGGGATCGTCGAGTTCCAGACGTTCGGCCAGGTCGAGGGCGTTCAGAGCCTCCTCGTACGACTGGACGACACCCGCCGGGCCGGCGTGCGGGCGGCCGATCGCCACCTGTCCGCCGCCGGTCGCGGCGAACGCCTGCTTGGCGAAGTGCCCGAGGATCTCGTCCTGGTCGCCGGGGGCGACGCACACGAGTCGGCCGTCCTTGGTGGTGAGGAGGACGCTGCGGTCGCCGAACCTGCCTATCAGAGCCCGCTCCACCTCCCGAAGAACCGGGTCGCCCTCCTCGTAGGCGGCCGTACCGCGTGCCACGGCGACCGCGTGCTCGTACGACAGCCGCAGCCCGTAGCGTTCCGCGCGCTGGGCGAGTCGGCCCAGGTCGCTGCGGCCGTACAGCAGGTCGTCGATGAACTCCCGGCGGGCGGCCTCCTCCTGGCGCACGGCGTGCCGCTGGGCCCGTTCGTAGCCCTCGGCGAACGCGTCGAGAGCCTGTGTGGCGGCGGACAGCACGTCGTCCACGTTCGCGCCGCTCCCGGTGGGCCAGTGCGCCCGGGTGGCTGCCATGTGGGCGCCGACCAGGGCGCGCAGCCCGATCCCGGCCTCGGCGGCCTGTTCGCCCTGGGCACGGCGTGAAGCCAGTTCGTCCCGGGAGAGCCGGCGGCCGGTCGCCGAGGCGTCGGCGAGGATACGGGCGTACCCCTCCAGGTAGGCCTCGTACTCGTCGTGCCTCTCGGACACGTCCCGTCCCGCCATGCGGGTTCCTCCCGAATCGAATGCGCCGACGACATCTTCTCGACGCGTGGTCGCAGGAGGGTACTCCGTCCACCGCGGGATCGCTGCCCGTCCCCGGCAAAGAGGGCCGAACCGAACTGACTTCCACAGCACCGCACCAGGCCCGCTGAAACACGTCTCGGGCCATGCTCGATGCCGGAATCCGGCAACGTACGGGGTGCCGTGGCTGCGCGCCGAGAGTCTGTCAACGCCGCGTAAAGACCGTGTACGGTGCCCTCGGTGTGCCGGGAAGTCTGGTCGGCGGTCTTGGGAGAGCTCTCTTCGCCGATCGGGGGTCTTGGTCATGGTGCTCGTCGTGGTCTTCGGGGTGGCGCTGCTGATCGCCGTGCTGCTGTCGGGTCTCGCCGCCCGCACGGTGCTGTCGACATCGCTGCTCTTCCTGGTCGGCGGCGCGCTCGTCAGCGACGGGTTCCTCGGTCTGATCCACATCACGCCGAACAGCGAGATCGTGTCGGTGACGGCGGACCTGGCGCTGTTCGCGGTGCTGTTCACCGACGGCATGCACGTCTCCTTCCCCAAACTGCGCGCGAACTGGCGCAACCCGGCCCGCGCGCTGGGGCTCGGCATGCCGCTGGCCTTCGTCGGCATGGCGTTGGTCACCCACTACCTGGTGGGCCTGGACTGGACGACGTCCTTCCTGGTCGGCGCGGTTCTCGCGCCGACCGACCCGGTCTTCGCCTCCGCGATCGTCGGCCGCAAGGAAGTCCCGTCGAAACTGCGGCAGTTGCTGAACGTGGAGAGCGGCATCAACGACGGGCTCGCGCTGCCCGTCGTCCTCATCCTGATCGCGGCGGCCGGGCCGACCTCCGGGCACGCCGAGGCGTCCCTGGGGAAGATCGCCCTGGAGCTGGTCCTCGGGCTGGTCTTCGGCCTCGTCCTGCCCTACGTCGTCATCGAGCTCGTACGGTTCCGGCTGCTGGGCGCCGAGCCCAAGCTCCAGCCGCTGCTGCCGCTGGCGATCGGCGTGATCCTGTACGCGGTCTGCCACCTCACGCACGCCAACCCCTACCTCGCCGCGTTCTCCGCGGGCGCCGTGCTCACCGCACGCTCACTGGAGGCGAAGGAGGCGTTCGAGCCGCTGGGCGAGGCACTGGCGGAGCTGGCGAAGTTCGCGGCGCTGCTGGTGTTCGGCGCGCTGCTGACCCCGCAGTTGTTCGGTGACCTGTCCTTCGGCGGGTACGTCGCCGTCGTCCTGGCCATCGTGCTGATCCGCCCGGCGTCGCTGCTGCTGTCGCTGCTCGGCACCCGGTTCACCCGGCAGGAGAAGCTGGTCGCGGCCTGGTTCGGGCCGAAGGGTTTCGCCTCGGTGGTGTACGGGCTGCTCGTGCTCCAGGCCGGGATCCCGCAGGGCGAGGAGGCGTTCACACTCATCGCCGTGTGCATCGCCTTCTCGATCGTCGCCCACAGCTCCACCGACGTGCCGATCGCTCGTCTCTTCCACGTCGAGGACCTCACGGGCGTACCCTCCGGTGCCGACACACCGCCCGCCGCCAAGGAGGCCGGCCGTGTCGGCGCGTGACCGCGCCGAGCCCTGCCCGTACGTCACCACCGACGGGGACGCCGCCCACGCGGTCCGGCTGCCGGCCCGGTACCGGTTACCCGCGCTCCTGGTCGCCGGCACCGACGCCGCGCCGTACGCCGTCGTGCCTCCCGGCAGCCCCGGCCCGCCGACGGTCGAGGAGAACGCCGGCCTCACGCGGATCGCGGACCTCATCGCGCGGACCCGCAGCCCGCTGGTCGGCGTCGGCGAGGGTGAGCGCGGCGCTGCCCTCGATGCCGCCACCCGATGCGCTCAGGGCCGCCCGGCACGGGCGTCCGCAGGGCTTCGTCCTCGTCCCGGTCCCCGGGGAGGTGCCGTATGACGGTGTTCCCGCAGCCCGCTCGGCGTGTTCCCCGATCGGGGCACATGATCGTGTGCGGCGACGACGCGCTCGCCGAGCGGCTGGCCGACGAGCTCACCGCGGTGTACCGGGAGCGGGTCACCCTCGTCGTCCCGCCGGCGCCCCGGACCGGCACCGTGGCGCGAGCACGTGCCTCGGCCCTGCTGGGCCGGGTGCAGTCCGTGATCGGACGCACGGACACCGGCCCGGACGCGCCGCGCGTGCTCGAAGCCCCCGACCTGGACGAGAGCGTGCTGGCCGAGGCCGGGGTACACGGGGCCGCCGCGCTGGCCCTGGTTCATGACGACGACGAGACCAACATCCGCGCCGCGCTCGCCGCCCGCCGGCTCAACCCCCGGCTGCGCCTGGTCATCCGGCTCTACAACCGCAAGCTGGGCCAACGCCTGGAGGAACTCCTCGACCAGGCCGCCGTCCTGGCCGTCCCCGGACTGGACCCGGCGGCGCTGGACACCTCCACCACCGTCCTGTCGGACGCGGACACCGCCGCTCCCGCCCTCGCGGCCACCGCCGTCACGGGCACCAGCAAGGTCGTCCAGGCCGACGGGCTGCTGCTGCGCGCGGTGGAACGCACACCACCGGCCGCGGGCGAGGTGGCCGACCCCGGCCTGTGCACGCTCGCCCTGCTGTCGTCGACCACCGACGACCCGGCCGGTGCGGAGGGTTCGGACGCCAGCGGCCGGGAGGGGCCGACGCTGCTGCCCGACGACGAGACGGTGGCCGCCGCCACCGGACGCGGCACGGTCGTCCTGGAGACCGTCACCCACACCGGCGCCACGCCCCCGCCGGGCCGCCTGGCCGGACGGGGGCTGCCGCTCGCCACCCTGTTCCCGGCCCGGCTGCGCTGGTCACTGGCCGGACTGGTGACCTGTGTGCTGGGTCTGGCCGTCGCCACCTCGCTGACCACCGACGGCCCTCCGCTGCACGCCGCCTACCTCACCCTGCTCGACCTCTTCGCCATCAACGACCCCGCCCTCGACGAAGCCACGAGCCGTCAGGTGCTCCAGCTCCTCGCCGGTCTGGCCGGACTGCTGTTCCTGCCCGTGCTGCTCGCCGCCGCCCTGGAGGCGTTCGGCACCTTCCGCACCGCCGTCTCGCTGCGCCGCCCGCCCCGCGGCCTGTCCGGCCACGTCGTCCTGCTCGGCCTCGGCAAGATCGGCACCCGCGTCCTGTCCCGGCTGCACGAGCTCGGTATCCCCGTGGTGTGCGTGGAGGAGGACCCCGAGGCACGCGGCATCCCGCTCGCCCGCCGCCTGCGCGTACCCACCGTCGTGGGCGACGTCACCCAGGAAGGCGTCCTGGAAGCCGCCAGGATCGACCGTGCCCACGCCCTGCTCGCCCTCACCAGCAACGACACCACCAACCTCGAAGCCGCCCTGTACGCGCGTTCCGTCAAACCCGGCCTGCGCACAGCACTCCGCCTCTACGACGACGACTTCGCCACCGCCGTCCACCGCACCCTGCGCGCCGCCCACCCCCACGCCCTCACCCGCAGCCGCAGCGTCTCCACCCTCGCCGCGCCCGCCTTCGCCGGCGCCATGATGGGCCGCCAGATCCTCGGCGCCATCCCCGTCGAACGCCGTGTCCTGCTCTTCGCGGCCCTGAGCGTCGCCGGGCACCCCCAGTTGGAGGGACGCACGGTGGCCGAGTCCTTCCGGCCCGGCGCCTGGCGCGTCCTCGCCCTGGACACCGCCGCCCCCGACGACCGCCTCCCCGACCTCGCCGCCACCCCGGCCCACGACGACACCGAGCGGCCCGCCGGTCTCGTGTGGGAGCCGCACCCCGGGTACGTCCTGCGCCCGCAGGACCGGGTGGTCCTCGCCACGACCCGCCAGGGCCTGGCCGAACTCCTCGGACGGCAACCACGGCTTCGCACTCGTACCCCCGGCCTCTGAAGCGGACACCGAACCAGTACCCCAGCAGCGACCTGCCTCGGAGGCATCCCGTGAACATCCCCGGCCTCACCGCGTACACGGGGACGCGGCGCACCGCGCGCAGAGACAGCAGACGCCGGCGACAGCGGATCCGTGAACAGCGGCTCACCGCACTGGCTCAGGAGACGGGTCTCCGCCGGCCGCAGTGGTGTGTGGATACGGCGGCTGTGGACCGTCAGGTTCCTTCCGTGGCAGCGGATCAGCCGCGCGGACATGCGACGGGACGGACTGCTGGAGTTCTTCGACGGCCACAGACACCCCATGGCCGGGCTGTACGGCGGCCCTGCCTGGCTGAACCGGATCCTCGGCCGTCCCGACGCCGGACAGCGGACAGCGGACATCCTGACGATCATGGCCCGCCACCCTCACCTGCGGCCCTCGCACTCAGTCGGCGTGTCGGATCGGCTCTGCTCCGGTCTGGACAAGAAAGTCCGTCAGCACGTCGGCAAGTCGTTCGGGTTGGTCCTCTGGGATGAGGGTGGACGAGTCGGCGATCTCGATCAGCCGGCCCTGCGGGTACAACTCGGCCAGGCGGGGGCCGTGCTCACGCGGCATCAGTCTGTCCTCGGTCGCCCAGACGACCAGTACCGGGCGGTCGAACGCACGCAGTCGCTCGCTCCAGGCCAGCAGTGTCCTGCGGTCGGGTGCTCCGGTGGCGAACTTGGCGAGGTCCTTGCGAATGGCCCTGCTGCGGGTGGCGGGAGCGAACCAGTCGTCCATGATCTCGTCGGGGATCCCGCGCAGGCTCATCCCACCGTATCCGGCCCGGTTGTGGCGGAACGCGGGGATGCCCATGAGTCGGGTCAGGAGCCAGACTGCGCCGGGGACCCTGCATACCTGGGCCATCGCCTTGGCGGGCCCGGGGGGAAAGTTGTCGAAGGCCTCGCAGGCCACCAGCACCAGGCGCGCGAGCCGCTGGTCCTGCCCTTCCGACACCAGGAACTGGCCCCCGCCCCAGTCGTTGAGGACGAGGGTCACCTGGTCCAGGCCGAGCCGTTCGATGAACTCGCCCAGGAGCCGGGCGACACCACGCTGGGACAGGTCGGCGTCCGGATTCATCGGCCGGCGGTGACCGCCGAGAGGCAGCGTAGGCAGGACACAGCGGTATCCGTCCAGCAGCGGGACCACCTTGCGCCACTGGGTCTCGTTCATCGGCATACCGTGGCCGAACACCAGCACTGGCCCTTCACCGCCGGTGTCCTGGTAGTCAACCGGTCCGGACGACAGCTCGATCCTCGGCATCAGACCCCCATTTGATAGATTGTTCTACTGCAATCTTGGAGGCAGGGAGAGCAGCGGGCAATGGGACAATCGGACACACGAGCCAGGATCCAGGGTGCTGCCGCGATGCTGTTCCGCCGCCACGGCTACTCGGCGACCGGCCTCAAGCGGGTCGCGACGGAGGCAGAAGCGCCGTTCGGCTCGATCTATCACTTCTTCCCCGGCGGCAAGCAGCAACTGGCCGAGGACATGATCCGCACGTCCGGTCCCGAGTACGGCCGAATGGTGTTGGCTCTGCTGGACAGTGTGCCGGACCCTGCCGAATCCCTCGTGCACGCCTTCGAGGCAGCCGCGGACGACCTTGCCGCGGCCGACTACGCAGACGCATGCCCGATCGGGACGGTCGCATTGGAGGTCGCCAGCAGCAATGAGGTGCTGCGGGCCGCGACGGCAGAGGTGTTCGAGGAGTGGGTCGACGCCGCGGCGCAGTGGTTCGGCCGTTGGGTGGTCGACCCAACGGCGGCACGATCGCTCGCCTACTCGATGATCATGATGCTTGAGGGGGCGTTCATGCTCAGCCGGACTGCTCGTGATCCAGAACCGCTGCGGGTGGCCGGCCGATCAATGGCCCAGTTGCTGCGCACATCTGTCGCGCAGGCAGGTGAGGGCTGATTCCGGCGAGCGAGACGGGCTGTCCTGTCGCAGCGCGTGTGCCCACCTGCCCGGTGTCGGCCCGCGGGCTCAGGTGAGGGCGGCGACCAGCAGGGTGAAGGCGGCGATGATGACGGCGACGCGGACGTAGTGGAAGCGGTCCCAGCGGTTCCTCTGCTCCTTCCAGTCCTCGGGCCGGTTCTCCGGGGTCCACGTCTTGCCTCGGTTGTTGATCGGGACGAGCAGCAGAAGCGACATGATCACGCTCAGGATCAGCAGCGCGGCAGCGATGACGACGAGGCCGACGCCGGGGTGGTGCCATCCGGCGACGGCCCACACCGCGGTGAGGACGAGCGAGGTGATGTACCAGACCGGCATCACGGCGCCGAGCATCCGGCCCCCGTGGGCGCGGCCGAGTACGCCGCTGTCCTCGGGGAGTCCGTTGAGGATCGGGTTGATGACGAAGGCGACGGATAACTCCACCCCCACCATCAGGCCGACGACCACGGTGGTGAACACCTCGAGTGCGTTGAGCATGATGACCCCTCCAGGGATCTAGCGCCGCTAGATGACGAGGCAACGCTAGCGCTGCTGCCGCTCGATTGTCTAGCGGTGCTAGGATCGGGCTATGTCGGTACAGGAACGCAAGCAGCGCGAACGGGCGGAGCGCGAACACCTCATCGTGGCGACGGCCCGTGAACTCGCCGAGCAGCAGGGCTGGGACGCGGTCACCACCCGCCGGCTCGCCGAGCGCATCGAATACAGCCAGCCCGTCCTCTACAGCCATTTCCGCGGCAAGCGCGAGATCATCGGCGCCGTCGCCCTCCAGGGCGCCGCCGAGATGGCCGCGGCGCTGCGGGCCGCGACCTCCGCCGCGGACGGCCCCCGCGCCCGGGTCACCGCCCTCGCCCGCACCTACCTCGACTTCGCCGAACGCAACCCGGCGGTCTACGACGCCATGTTCCAGCTCGACGGCGGCCTGGCGTTCGCACACGAGGACACCCCCGAGCCGCTGAAGGACGCCTTCGCCGCCCTGCTGGAGAACCTCGACGAGGTCGCCGGGGACCGTGTCCACCCGGCACTGTTCACCGAGACGTTCTGGGCGGCCCTGCACGGACTGGCCACGCTGACCCGGGCGCGACGGCTCCCGCCGGAGGACACCGAGCGCAGGGTGGCGCTACTGGTGGACCGTCTTGCCATGGTGTGACGCGAGTTGGCCAGCATGCCGCCGTACAGGCACAGAAGTCCGTAGGCACGGGCACGCAGACCTCCGGCGTTCCGGCGCCTCCACGGAGGAACCCGTCCCCGCAGGAGCGCGATCGCCGGCAGCGGCATCAGGGCGCTGGAGACGGCCAGACCGATCCAGTGGTAGAGCGGTTGCCGTGCATGTCGACACCTTCCTTCATCGGAGCCGGTCGGTCAGCCGAACAGCTCCGGCGACCGCGAGACAGCAACTCCGGACTTCGGGGAGGACGAGGGGGTCGTTACCGCAGCGGAAACGTATCGCTATGCCATGGGCATCTCAGTTCTCCTTGGTGTCGCGTACGGGGTGGGCCGCGTGCCGGGCGTTCGGATTCGCGAGCAGGTTGCGGGGATCGGCGGCCCGCGCGATGGCCGACTCGACGGCGGCGATCCGGTCGGCGAGGAGGCCGAGGGCGGCGACCGCGCGGGTGAGGTGGTCGTCGTCCGGGCCGCCGAGGGCCTGGGTGCGGACGTACGCCGCCTTCAACTCCGTCCAGCGGGCGGCCTGTTCAGGGGTGAGCGTGCCGCGCAGTTCGGCCAGCTTGAGGAGGCCGGACTCGGCGCCGGTGGTGAGGGTCTGGGCCTCGGCCGTGTAGTGGTCGTCGATCAGGGCGGCCAGCTCGGTGTCGTTCATGACCGGCTGGACGCGCTGGGCGATCTTGTTCATGTTGCGGTAGGAGCCCTGGAGCTGGAAGGGCGGCTCGGTGCGGGTGGTGTCCGACTGCGCGGCGGAGGCGATGTACGCGGCGTTCACCGCCAGGACCGTCCCTCGGATCGTGAACAGGTGGCGCAGGACCGCGAGGATCCGCTCCAGCTCGGCGGGGGCGTACGGGTGGGTGAGTCGGTCGGCACGGGCCGTGGGGTCGTGCTCGGCGAGCCGGATCAGCAGATCGAGGTCGGCGCGGTCACGGCCCGCGAGCGGGGCGAGGACCGGGTTGGCGGTGAGGGCGTTCTCGATGAAGCTGAGCGCGAAGGCGTCCTCCTTGCCGGTGAGGACGTCACCGAGGTTCCACACGTCGGCCCGGTTGGCGAGCATGTCGGGGATGCGGAAGCGGCTGCCGGACTCGGTGTAGGGGTTGCCGGCCATGCAGACGGCGAAGCGCTTGCCGCGCAGGTCGTACGTGTGTGGCTCGCCGTCCTTGACGCCGTCGACGCGGCGGGTGGCGTCGCACAGCGGGATGAACCTCTGTAGCAGCTCGGGCGAGGTGTGCTGGATGTCGTCCAGGTACAGGAGGGTGTTGTTGCCCGCCTCCAGCGCGAAGTTGATCTTCTCGATCTCCCGGCGGGCGGTGACGTTGGGGGCCTCCGTGGGGTCGAGCGAGGTCACCGCGTGCCCGAGGGCGGGACCGCTGATCTTCACCAGCATCAGGCCGAGCCGGTCGGCGACGTACTCCATGAGAGTCGTCTTGCCGTAGCCGGGCGGGGAGACGAGCAGCAGCAGGCCGCCGGTGTCGGTGCGCCTGGTCTCGCCCGTGGTGCCGAGTTGCCTGGCGAGGCTGTCGCCGATGAGCGGCAGGTACACCTCGTCGATGAGCCGGCCCCGGACGAACGCGGACATGATCCTCGGGCGGTGTTCGTCCAGGCGCAGCCGGGCGCGTTCGGCGGCCGTCAGGGCCGTACGGTGACGCTGGTAGGCGCGGTGGGCGGGCACCTCGTAGGTCCGGAACGCCCTTGTCCTCGCGAGGAGTTCGTCGACGCGGACCGTGAGCGTGCCGCCGGTGAGGCGGGGGTGGGTGCCGAGCAGCCCCTCGACCGTCTCGGTGAGAGGCGCGTCCGACTCGTAGCGGGTCAGATCGGGGCACAGCTCGGCGGCCACCGCCTCCGCCAGGTCACCGGGCGTGATGTCCGCGCCGGTGGCGGCGGCGTACGAGGACAGCCACGCCTCGACCAGCTGCCGGCGTGTCCCCAGGTCGCCGAGAGCGGCGAGATCCTCGTCGTACGCCGGCGTGCCCACCGTGCGGCGGAACTTGTCGAGCAGCGTGCGGGCACCGGCGCTGATGACGAAGCCGTCGGGGCCGCCGGTGAGTTCCTCGAAGAGGTAGGCGGAGGCAGCGTCCGCGGATTCTCCGCCGATCGCTTCCGCCAGCTCTCCCCGCAGGTCGGCGATCGCGGGCGCGAGCCCGAACGTCTCCCGCGCGCGGGCCAGTGACACGGCCCGACGGGTCCACGCCTCGCGCTCCCCGGCCGTCGTGCCGTGTGCCCAGAACAGCTGGGCGGCCGCGCGGGCCACCGGCTCGTGGCGGAGGGGGCCCGCGTCCCCGTGCAGGCGGAGCAGCGCGGTGAGGATCAGGACCGTGTCGTGGTCGTGGACTCCGCGCTCGTATCCCTCGTCGTACGCCTCCTGCGTCGCCCGGCGTACGAGGGCGGTCAGGTCGGCCTCGGCGAGGGCCGCCGGGCCGTGCTCGTCGAGCAGCCGGGCGGCGAGGTGTTCGGCGCGGTAGACCTCCGGGGACTCCGACGGCAGCGGGCGGTCCCAGTACGGGCGGGTCGCGGCGAAGTCGGGGTCCGTCACCGGGGAGCGGTAGTCGGTGCCGGTGATCGCGAAGGCCAGGCCGTCGCCGTGCGGGACGAGGGTGAGGTCGAGCGGCTGGGTGTTCACGGCGAAGCGGTGGGTGCCCAGGCGGATCGTGCGGCCGTCGTCGGTGTACAGGTCGGTGCGGTCGCGCAGGGCTCGCAGGGCCTCCTGGCGGGCGGCCTTGAGGCGGCCGTCCAGTTCCTCCGCCCGGACCTGGTCGCCGAGTTGCCGCAGTTCGTCGGCGATGCGGCGGACCTTGGCGGGCATCGGGTCGGACGTGAAGTACGTGGCGACGGCGTCCGCGTCGGTGAGCGTGACGGCGCGGCGGGTGACCGTCCCAAGGACACGCATCGCCGACTCGGCGAGGCGTTCGGCGCGGCGGGCGCGGGCGTCGGCGAGGTTCTGCTTGCGGGCGGAGAACGCCTCATGGATCTCGTCGCGCTTGTCCGCGAGCTCGCCGAGGAAGTCGTCGAACTCGGCGAACCGGGCCTCCAGTTCCTCCACCCGTACGAGCATGCGGGCGAGCTGCTCGTCGCACGCCTCGGGACTGTCGGCCATGGCGAGCGCACCGGTGACGGCCTGGCCCAGCAGCGCGAACTCGGCGGCGAACTCGGCGCGCCCCTCGCGGTCGAGGAGTGCGCGGCGGCGGCCGTCGAGGGTGGCGCGGGCGCGGTTGACGCCGCCCAGCGTCTCGGCGATCCGCTCCAGGACTGCCGTACGGACGGTGGCGTCGCCGATGTCGAGCCCGGCGACGACCTCGGTCACCGTGCCCAGCTGGTCGCCGATGTCGTCGATGCGGGTGGCGAGAGGCGCGGCCTCGGCAACGGTGGTGATCGCCTCGACGTCGGCGATGAGTCGCTCGATGTCGGCCTGCTGACCGGCGAAGGCATCCTCGCGGGCGAGGTGGGTGACGGCCCGCTGCCCGAAGCCGGCGAGGTCGGCCTCGACGTCCGCGACCATGTCGTCGATGCGGGCCGTGTCCACGTACCGCATGCCTTTGAGGGTGAGCAGGTGCCCCTGTGCGTGCCGGAGTTCGGTCAGACCCGCCACCCAGGCGGCGGCGCCGCGCGGGGCCTCGCCGCGCAGCCGCCGCACCACCGTGGCGACCCGGACCGCCGCCTCGCCGAGCGCGTCGGCCGCCTGCCGGGTGAGGGCCTGGACGGTCTCGAACTCGGCCAGTACCTGCTCGGCGGTGACCCGGACCTGTGTGAGCGGCTCGTGCAGCTCGCCGAGCTCGGGCTCGCGCAGCCAGTGGTAGGAGTCGGCGGCCCGGACGCAGGCGCCGGCCAGCGCCTCGTACACCGCGCTCGTCGGGGTCGTCTCGGCGACGGCGCCCGCGATGGAAAGACAGTCGGAGATACCCCGGACGAGGTCGGCGTTGCCGACGCGGGCGAGCGGGCCGGTGCCGAGCGGCTGGGCCGCGGCGTAGGTGTCGGAGACGTACGGGGAGTTCCACAGTTGGAGCGGGTGGACGCGCTGCGGTTCGTCGCCCGTTCCCGCGGGGTCCGCCCGCAGCACCATCAGCGTGCCGTCGTCGAAGAGGGCCCAGCCGTGGCAGGACAGCGGAGTGGCGACCTCCTTGCGGATCATGTTGTACGGCAGCAGCAGACTGCGGCCCTCCACCCGCGCGTGGAACGCGTACAGCACGTCCTCACCGTTGGGTGAGCGCACCTCGCGTTCGAACTCCAGGTCGACGGTGTCGAGTTCGTACGTCTTGTGGGTGCCGGTCGCCAGGCAGTAGCCGCCGGGGAAGACGATGCCCTGGTCCTCGGGCAGGCGGCGGCACCCCTGCCCGATGCCGTCGAGGCGGACGACCGTCCGGGTGAGGGTGTTGAAGACCAGGTACCGGTGGACGTCCTCCTTGTAGGGGAGGACGTCCAGCAGGATGAGGGCTCCCACGCGCGCGTACGCGATGTCCGCGTCGGCGAGCGACTGCAGCGGCTCGGCGACCGGCTCGGCGTAGACGCCCTCTCCCGTCTCGGTGTTGTTCTCGACCTTGACCGTCAGCGTCCCGCCGACCGTCTCGACGAAGATCTCGCCCTCGATGGAGACGTGCGGGTGGCGGCCCAGGACGTGGTCCTCGCGGGTCGTCTCCGTCCATGCGAAGTCGTGGGAGGGCGGGAAGACGTGGTCGCGTTCGCCCCGCGCGTCCAGGAAGGTCGCCCGGCCCTCGTCGGTCACCGCCCAGCGCAGGACGCGGATGTCGTCGGCCTTCTCGCCGGTCTGGAAGACGGCGAGCACCTTGCCGTCGACACGGCGGAGCTGGAGCAGGTGGGCCTGCCGGTAGTAGCGGTAGAGGGCGGCGAACTCCCGTACGAAGGCGGGGTCGTCGAGCAGGCCGGGCACGGCGTCGTCGGGCAGCCGGTTCAGGTCGCGGTCGTGCAGGGCGAAGACGTCGCCGACGGCCGTCTCCGGTTTCAGGCCGAGGAAGACGTTGTGGCCGAAGAGCAGCACATCACCGACGGAGACGATGTCGCGGGGCACGCAGGTGTGCTCGGTGCGCAGCCGCTCGGTGCTTCGCAACTCCAGCCGGGTGGAGCCGAACTCCTCGGTGCGGCGGACGTTGAGCGCCTCGGCGCGGCGGGCGAGCTCGGCGGCCTGCGCGGCGAGCCGGTCGCGCAGCACCTCGTACGTGCCGGCGTCGAACGCGTCCTGCGTACCGGTGTCCAGGCCCGTGGTCCCGGTGGTCATGGGATCCCTCTCAGGAAGTCGGGAAAGGTACGCGGTCCGGAGCTGCCGTCCCCTGTGCGGCAGCTCCGGACCGCGGGTCTGTCGGACCTTGGCGACGCTCAGGCGTCGGCGGCGCTCAGACCTTGGCGGCGCTGCCGTTCAGCGCGGTGAGCGAGGTGTCCGCGAGACCCAGCTCACCGGCCCTGTCGAGCAGTTGCTTGACCTGTCCGGCGTTCGCGCCGCCCGTGTTCATGAGCTTCATCAGCAGGGCGGAGACGGTCAGGTTCTGCACGTCGGCCGTGGAGACCGAGCCGAGCACGCGGCCGAGGTCGTCGGTGAAGCTGGCGGTGCCGTCCAGCCAGGGCTTCGCCAGCGCCTGGGCGGTCTCGGAGTGCTGGACGAAGCCGTCGACGCCCTTGCCGAGCGCGATCGAGGACACCAGCCGGTCGAGGAAGACCGACTCCCCGCCGACGATGTTGATGTCGGCGTTCTCCAGACCGGTCGCCAGCACCGTGGCCTGCGCCTCGGCGACCTGCCGCTGCGCCTCCAGCCCGGCCAGCCGTACGTCCTTCTCCGCCTCCAGCCGCAGCCGGAACTCCTCGTGCCCACGCGACGCCTCGTCCAGCGCGGCCATCGCCGCCGCCTTCTCCGTCAGTCCCGCCGCCTCGGCCTTGAGCTTCTCGCCGATGGCCTCCGCCTCGGCGAGCGCCTGCGCCCGGGCGCCCGCCGCCTCGGCCCGCATCCGTGCCTCGGTCGCCTCGGCCTCCGCGCGGCCGGCCTTCTCGATGACCTCGGCCTCCTTGTCGCGGACCTGGACGGCGGCCAGGCCCTCGGCGGCGGCCTCCGCCTGGACGCCCTCGGCGAGGCGCAGCTTGGCCCGCGCGTCGAGGTCGGCGGTCTTCAACCGGGCCTCCGCCAGGGTCAGTTCCTCGGCGGCCCGGTGCGTGGCGGCCTGCTCGGCGGCCTCGGCCGCCTTGATGTCCTTGACCAGCTTCTCCTGCGCCTGAGCCTCGGCGGCGATGACCACGGTCTGCCGCTGTCGCTCCGCCTCCTCCACGGCCCGCAGCTTCTTGATCGACTCCTCCTGCTCGGCGACCGTACGGTCCACGGCGACCCGTTCCCGGATGACCTCGGCGATCTCCCGCTTCTCCGCCTCGACCTCCTTCTCGGCGGCGATCCGCGTCAGCTCCGTCTCCCGCTCCCGCGCGATGACTTCGAGGAGCCGGTCCTTCTCGATGCGCTCGCTCTCGACGGCGATGACCCGCTCACGGTTCTTCGCGGCGACCGCGACCTCACGGGCCTGGTTCTCCCGCTGCACACCGAGCTGCTCCTCGGTCCTGAGGAACGCGGACTGCGCCCGCAGCCGCTCCTCCTCCACCACCCGCGCCGTCTCGGCCTCCTCACGGGCCCGTACGGTCTCGATCTCCCGGCGCTGCTTGATCTCGGCATCCGCCTGCCGACGCTCCAGCTCCAGGATGGCCTCGCGGGCGTCGACGTTCTGCCGGGTGATCTCCTTCTCCTCGTGGCGCTGGAACTCGTTGGTGCGCACGTGCTCGATGGCCGTCAGCTCGGTGATCTTGCGAATGCCCTGCGCGTCGAGGACGTTGGCGGGGTCGAGCTGGGTGAGCGGCGTCTGCTCCAGGTAGTCGATCGCCGCGTCCTCCAGGTGGTAGCCGTTGAGGTCGACACCGATGACCTCGATGATCCGGTACCGCAGCTCCTCGCGCTTGGTGTACAGGTCGGTGAAGTCCAGCTGCTTGCCGACGGTCTTCAGCGCCTCGGAGAACTTCGCGTGGAACAGCTCCTGCAAGGTGTCCCGGTCACTGGCCCGGGCCGTCCCCACAGCCTGGGCGACCTTGACCACATCCTCGACGGTCTTGTTGACCTTCACGAAGAACGAGATCCGGATGTCCGCACGGATGTTGTCCCGGCAGATCAGCCCCTCCCGGCCGGCCCGGGTGATCTCGATGGTCTTCACCGAGATGTCCATCACCTCGGCCTTGTGCAGCACGGGCAGCACGACCTGCCCGGTGAAGGTCACGTCGACCTTCCGCATTTTGGAAACGATCAGCGCCTTGCCCTGCTCCACCTTGCGGAACAGCCGGGAGACGACGAGTACGGCGAGCAGGCCGACGACGACGAACACGCCGATGCCCACGGTGATGGCAGTCATGAGAAGCATCCTTGGCAGTGAGGGACCCGAGACCGGCAAGGGCCCGGACGTCCTCGGGAATCGGAAGGATCAGGAGAGGGAGCGCATGCCGGCATCCGGAAAGGAGCACACGCTCTTCCGCGCGTCTCCGGAGGGCAACCCTGTAGGCAGGGGCGGGCCTGCGGCTCAGGCGGCCCGACGGCGCACGTGAAGTTCCGGGTGAGGGCGGTCGCCCTGGGGGAGGCCGTCGTCCGCCCGCTCCGAACGGACCGTGCGGGTCGGCCCGACGCAGTGCGGCGATGACGGCCCGGGTTCATCGGGAGGGAGGCGGCGCAGTAGCCGTACCACTGCTCGGGTCGCGCACCATGAGACCAGGGCAGCGGCGACCAGGACGGCGAGCCCGGTCAGCGCACGCGACGGCCCCGAGGAAGCCAGCGGCTCCAGCAGGACGACGGCACCGAGGCTGCCGGCCCAGGCGAAGCCCGTCCACAGCGAGAACGCGACCGCGACGGGGACGCCGCCCAGCCCCAGCGCGCCGAGGTCGGCGTCCCCGTCAAAGGTGCGTGAGCCGACGGCACCCACCGCGACCAGCAGCCAAAAGCCCGCGGCTACCAGCAGGGGGACGGTGAACAGGAAGGTCGGAAAGCCTGTGACGGCCTCCAAGAACGTCCACATGTCCAACCCCCGATCAACCCCGTCACACGACGGCCTCGGCACAGCTCCGCAGCCGGATGCCGGGCACCTGCCGGTGCCCGGCATCGAGACCTCCGTCGCGTGCTCGCCTCGCCCCCTATATTGCCCGCGTCGACACCTCATCGCATTGCCGGATCCCGGCAGTCTTTACCAGATCGTCCATGCCGGTGCCCCGCTAAGAAGGCGTCAGTCTGCGTCCTCCGAAGTCCCGGGCCACGCATTGGCCGGCGTAGCGGTCGTACCGGCGAACGCCGTCGCCCCAGGCCGGGAATGCGAGACGGTTCTCGGTCGGCACCAGCGACAGCATCCGCTCTCACAGCGGTTCCTGGCGACAACCGAGGGGCCTCAATCGTCAGACGCTCGCGCCCGGCGCGGCAGCTGGGCCGACTTCGCGGCCTCGGCCTCCGCCTTGGCGTCGCTCACCGCCGCGGCGGCCTGCTTGCCGGCCTCGTCCGCGGCGGCGGCCGCGTCGAGGGATGCCGTCGAACCTCGTTCCAGCTGCGGGATCCCGGCCTCGTCCGAGGTGCCGCGACCGTCGGCGGTGGCCGCTTCCGCAGGCTGCCCAGGAGTGGGAGGGCCTGCCGTCGACTGGTCACCGAACGCTCGGGTGACGGTTCGAACCGCCTCGGTCAGCTCCCCCGGGATCACCCAGAACGTGTTGTTGTCGCTGCTCGCCAGGTGCGGGAGCGTCTCCAGGTACTTGTAGGCCAGGACCTTCGGGTCCGCGTTGTTGCGATGGACGGCCTGGAAGACGAGCTCCACCGCCTTGGCCTCGCCGTCCGCCCGCAGGATCATGGCCTGTTGCGCGCCCTGGGCCTCCAGAATGTCCTTCTGCTTCGTGCCTTCCGCGGTGAGGATCTTGGCCTGCCGCTCCCCTTCGGCGTGCAGGATGGCCGCGCGCTTGTCACGCTCGGCCCGCATCTGCTTCTCCATCGCCTCCTTGATGGTGGCCGGCGGATCGATGGCCTTGATCTCCACGCGGTTGACCCGGATGCCCCACTTGCCGGTGGCGTCGTCGAGGACGGCGCGGAGCCGGGAGTTGATCTCCTCACGCGAGGTGAGCGTCTCCTCCAGGTCCATGCTGCCGATGACGTTGCGCAGCGTGGTCACGGTGAGCTGATCGATCGCCTGGAGGTAGTCGGCTACCTCGTAGGCCGCCGCCCGCGGGTCCGTGATCTGGTAGTAGAGGACGGTGTCGATGTTCACCACGAGGTTGTCCTCGGTGATCACCGGCCTGGGGTCGGACGAATAGACCTGCTCGCGCACGTCGAGCTTGGTGTTGATCCGGTCCGCCACGGGCACGACCAGGTTCAGGCCGGGTTGCAGCGTCCGGCGATAGCGGCCGAACCGTTCGATGTTGTAGCGGCGCGCCTGCGGGACGATCCGCACGCTGGAGGCCACGAGGAACACCACGACAAGGGCCACGACGAGGATGGGGATGACGACGGGATCCACAGTGCCTCCGTTGCTGTCTGTTCAGCCGTTCACGGACGGAGTTCGCGGGGTGGTCACGGAAGGAGTTCGCGGGGGTAGACGACGGCCGTGGCGCCCTCGATCTCCATGACGTCGACGAACGCTCCCACGGGGATCACCAGGCTCTCGTCGAGGGCGCGGGCGGACCATTCCTCACCGGAGAGTTTGATCAGGCCACGGGTCCCGGTGACCTCCTGCATGACCTCGGCCCGCTTGCCGATCAGGGCGTCGCTGCCCTCGCGTACGAGTGGCTGCTGGGCCATGTGCCGCAGCGCGACGGGGCGGATGAGGAAGAGGCCCGCCGCCACCCCCGCGCCGAGGGCCACGAGCTGGCCGAGAAGACCGATGCCCACACCGGCGACCACGGCGGCGACCAGCGCGGCACCCGCCAGCAACCCGAAGACCAGTGTCAGGGTGAAGAACTCCGCGACGCCCAGCGCCGCGGCGGCGAGCAGCCACAGGAACCACGGCATGGCATCGCCCTCCTTCAGGGGCTTTCCTCACCAAGCTACCTTCCGGATCGCCGGGCAGACAGACACGGCGCTGTGGTTCTTGCTCGGTGAGGAGCATGCCCTGATCGACGGTGTTACCCGCGGGCAGCTGAACGGCCACCGCGATCATGAGCGCGGCAAGTCGATCAAGGACCGGGCGGCCGCTTCCGGCTCCTGTGAGCCGGGCGACGTCAGAGTTCCGTCAAGGCCGTAGGTGCCGCCGTAAGAGAGCCGTCAACGACAGACCCGATTCGGTCAAAGGGGCGCTTTCCTCTAACCGTCCGTTTCACCGAACCTCACTCCAGGAGTTCACGATGGCCGATCTGGCCTTCGTCGTCACCGTGCTCGCGGCGTTCGCGCTGGTGACTCTCGTCGCCAAGGGGGTGACGAAGCTGTGACCGCCGAGGCTGCTTCGAATGTCGAGATGGGCGTCGGCCTGGTCGTGGCCGTCTCCCTGCTGGGCTATCTCGTCCTCGCCCTGATCTTCCCGGAGAGGTTCTGAGATGAGTCCCGTCCTCGCCGGCGTACTCCAGCTGCTGGCGCTCATGGCGGCGCTGGCGCTGGTCTACGTCCCCGTCGGTGACCACATGGCCCGGGTCTACTCCTCGAAGAGGCACCTGCGGGTCGAGAAGTGGGTCTACAAGGGCATCGGTGCCGACCCCGACACCGAGATGACCTGGCCCGCGTACCTGCGCGGCGTGCTCGCCTTCTCGGCCGTCGGCGTGCTCTTCCTCTATCTGCTGATGCGGCTCCAGGGCGTCCTGCCCGGCTCGCTGGGGTTCTCCTCGGTCAACCCGGCGCAGTCGTTCAACACGGCCGTGTCGTTCGTGACCAACACCAACTGGCAGTCGTACTACGGCGAGCAGACCATGGGGCACGTCGTGCAGACCGCCGGTCTCACCGTGCAGAACTTCGTCTCCGCGGCCGTCGGCATGGCCGTCGCCGTGGCTCTCGTCCGGGGCTTCGCGCGGTCACGCACCGGTGAGCTCGGGAACTTCTGGTCCGACCTGGTGCGCGGCACCCTGCGGATCCTGGTGCCGGCGGCGGCGATCGCCGCGATCGTGCTGGTGGCCTGCGGTGTCATCCAGAACTTCTCCGGCATCCACGAGGTCGGGCAATTCTTCGATGGGCACAGCATGGGCGGCTCGCAGCAGTGGAACGGCGGTGCGGTCGCCTCGCAGGAGGCCATCAAGGAGGTGGGCACCAACGGCGGCGGGTACTTCAACGCCAACTCCGCCCACCCCTTCGAGAACCCGACGCCCTTCACCAACCTGTTCGAGATCTTCCTGATCCTGGTGATCCCGTTCTCGCTGACCCGCACGTTCGGGGTCATGGTCGGCTCGGTCAAGCAGGGATACGCGATCCTCGCCACGATGTTCACCATCTGGCTGGGCTTCGTGGCCCTGACGATGTGGACCGAGTTCGCCCACCACGGCCCGGCGCTCCAGGCCGCGGGCGGGGCGTACGAGGGCAAGGAGGTCCGCTTCGGCGTCGGCGCGTCCTCGATCTTCGCGGTGTCGACCACGCTCACCTCGACCGGCGCCGTGGACTCCTTCCACTCCTCCTTCACCGGCCTCGGCGGCGGCATCACGATGCTCGGCATGATGCTGGGCGAGATCGCGCCCGGCGGTGTGGGCTCCGGCCTCTACGGCATGCTGATCATGGCGGTCATCGCGGTGTTCATCGCCGGCCTGATGGTCGGCCGCACGCCCGAGTACCTGGGCAAGAAGATCGGCACCCGCGAGATCAAGCTGGCCGCCTGCTACATCCTCATCACGCCGGCGCTGGTGCTCGTCTTCACCGCTGCCTCCATGACCCTGCCGACCCCGCCGCACTCGATGCTGAATTCCGGCGCGCACGGCTTCTCCGAGGTGCTCTACGCCTTCACGTCCGCGTCGAACAACAACGGCTCGGCCTTCGCCGGGCTCAACGCGAACACCGACTGGTACAACACCATGACCGGGCTCGCCATGCTGCTCGGCCGCTTCCTGCCCATGGTCTTCGTCCTCGCGCTGGCCGGCTCGCTCGCCGGGCAGAAGCCGGTGCCCGTGACGGCGGGCACCCTGCGCACCGAGAAGCCGCTGTTCACCGGCCTGCTGGTGGGCTCGATCCTGATCATCACCGGTCTCACGTACTTCCCCGCCCTCGCGCTGGGCCCGCTCGCCGAGGGGCTGGCGTGATGACCACCCGTACAGACAAGTCAGAGGGCTCCATGTCCACAGCCACTCCCACCCGGGCGCCGCACAGCGACGCCCCCACCGGGCACAAGCCCGCCGAGGGCCGTGTCGATGCGGGCCTCTTCGACCCCGGGCAACTGGTCAAGTCGCTGCCGGACGCCTTCCGCAAGCTCGACCCACGGGTGATGGTCAAGTCGCCCGTGATGTTCGTGGTGTGGATCGGGTCCGTGCTGACGACCGTCTTCTCCTTCAAGGACCCGGGCGACTGGTTCGGCTGGACGATCAGCGTCTGGCTGTGGCTGACCGTGATCTTCGCCAACCTGGCCGAGGCGGTCGCCGAGGGCCGCGGCAAGGCGCAGGCCGACACCCTGCGCCAGGCCAAGACCGACACGGTCGCCCGCCGGCTGCTCACCGACGGCTCGGAAGAGCGGATCCCCGGCACCGGGCTGACGATCGGCGACCTCGTGGTCTGCGAGGCCGGGGATGTCATCCCCGGTGACGGGGACGTCGTCGAGGGCGTCGCATCGGTCGACGAGTCGGCGATCACCGGTGAATCCGCCCCGGTCATCCGCGAATCGGGCGGCGACCGCAGCGCCGTCACCGGCGGTACGAAGGTGCTGTCCGACCGGATCGTCATCAAGATCACGACGAGGCCGGGCGAGACCTTCATCGACCGGATGATCAACCTCGTCGAGGGCGCCGCACGGCAGAAGACGCCCAACGAGATCGCGCTGAACATCCTGCTCGCCTCGCTGACCATCGTCTTCCTCCTCGCGTGCGCCACCCTCCCGCCCTTCGCGGACTACGCCGGTACGCACCTGACGATGGTGGTGCTGGTCGCCCTGCTGGTCTGCCTGATACCGACCACCATCGGCGCGCTGCTGTCGGCGATCGGCATCGCGGGCATGGACCGGCTGGTCCAGCGCAACGTGCTCGCCATGTCCGGCCGGGCGGTCGAGGCCGCCGGTGACGTCTCCACGCTGCTGCTCGACAAGACCGGCACCATCACCCTCGGCAACCGGCAGGCCGCCGAGTTCGTGCCGGTGCGCGGGACCACGGAAGCGGAGGTCGCGGACGCGGCCCAGCTGTCGTCGCTGGCCGACGAGACACCCGAGGGCCGCTCGGTCGTCGTCCTGGCGAAGGAGAAGTACGGGCTGCGCGAGCGCCACCAGGGCGAGCTGGCGCACGCCGAATGGATCGAGTTCACCGCCCAGACCCGGATGTCGGGCGTCGACGTCGACGGCCGCAGGATCCGCAAGGGCGCCACGGCCTCGGTCGTCGCCTGGGTCGAGGAGCAGGGCGGCACGGTCGCGGAGGACGCGGACGGGATCGCACACCGCATCTCCGAGGCGGGCGGGACCCCGCTGCTGGTCGCGGTGGACGACGAGCAGGGCGCTCGCGTCCTGGGGGTCGTCCACCTCAAGGACGTCGTCAAGGACGGCATGCGCGAGCGGTTCGAAGAGCTGCGCCGGATGGGCATCAAGACCGTCATGATCACGGGCGACAACCCGCTGACGGCCAAGGCGATCGCCGAGGAGGCCGGTGTCGACGACTTCCTCGCCGAGGCCACCCCCGAGGACAAGATGGCCCTCATCAAGCGCGAGCAGGCGGGCGGCAAGCTCGTCGCGATGACCGGCGACGGCACCAACGACGCCCCGGCCCTCGCCCAGGCCGACGTCGGCGTGGCGATGAACACCGGCACGTCGGCCGCCAAGGAGGCCGGCAACATGGTCGACCTCGACTCCAACCCGACCAAGCTCATCGAGATCGTCGAGATCGGCAAGCAACTCCTCATCACCCGGGGCGCGTTGACGACGTTCTCCATCGCCAACGACGTCGCCAAGTACTTCGCGATCATCCCCGCGCTGTTCGCGGCGGTCTACCCGGGCCTGGACAAGCTCAACATCATGGGCCTGTCCTCCCCGGACTCCGCGATCCTGTCGGCCGTCGTCTTCAACGCGCTGATCATCATCGCGCTGGTACCGCTGTCCCTGAAGGGCGTGCGGTACCGGCCGGTCAGCGCGGACCGCATGCTGCGACGAAACCTCACCGTCTACGGGCTCGGCGGGCTGATCGCGCCGTTCATCGGCATCAAGCTCATCGACCTGCTCATCTCCCTCATCCCCGGGATCGGCTGAGAGCCATGAACAACTCCGTTGTGAACACCGCCCGGCTGCTCGGGGCGGGCCTGCGCGCCCTCCTCGTGCTGACCCTGGTCACCGGCGTCATCTACCCCCTGGTCGTCACCGGCATCGCCCAGGGGCTGTTCCCCGGCAAGGCGAACGGCTCCGAGATCAAGGTGGACGGCAAGGTCGTCGGCTCATCCCTGATCGGGCAGTCCTACAACCTGCCGTTGAAGATGGGCCAGGAGACCCCCGCGCCGGACCTGAAGTGGTTCCAGGGCCGCCCGGCCAACGGGCTCGGCACCAACAGCGTCAACACGCGGTACAAGCTGCTGCTGTCCGGCGCCACCAACCTGTCCGCCGACAGCAAGGACCTGATCAAGCAGGTCGAGGACGCCAAGGCCGCGGTCGTGAAGGACAACTCCGTGCCCGGTTACACCGTCAAACCCTCGGACGTCCCCCCGGACGCGGTCACCTCCTCCGCCTCCGGCCTGGACCCGGACATCTCCCCGGCCTACGCCGAACTCCAGGTCCACCGGATCGCGGCGAAGAACGGCCTGTCCGTCGCCCAGGTCGACCAGCTGGTCGAGGACCACACCGAGGGCCGCACGCTGGGCTTCATGGGCGAGCCCCGCGTGAACGTCCTGGAACTCAACATCGCGCTCAAGGACCTCGTAGCGAAGCAGTGACGGCCTCGCGACACCCACGGGAGGCGGCGGGACGGGAGGCGTCCCGGCCCGCCGGCTCCCACCGCCCTGAAGTCGGTCGCCCCGCCTCCGGCGCGCACGGGCCGACGCACGACAGGAGAGGCACACACCCATGACCCGGGTGCTCGTGGTGGAGGACGACCCGCAGCTCGTACGGGCCCTCGTCATCAACTTGCAGGCACGCCACTACGGCGTGGACGCCGCCCCCGACGGTGCCACGGCCCTCCGTCTCGCCGCCGCGCGTCAGCCCGACGCCGTGCTGCTCGACCTCGGTCTGCCCGACATGGACGGCGTCGACGTCATCGAGGCCCTGCGGGGCTGGAGCCGGGTCCCGGTCCTGGTCCTGTCCGCCCGGCAGGCGTCGAACGAGAAGGTGGCCGCGCTCGACGCCGGCGCCGACGACTACATCACCAAGCCGTTCAGCATCGACGAGCTGCTGGCCCGGCTGCGCGCCGCGGTCCGCCGTACCGATGACTCCTCGCACCCGCGCGGGACGATGCTCGTCGAGACGACGGACTTCAGCATCGATCTGATCGCCAAAAGAGTCGTCAGGGACGGGCGGGACGTACGGCTGACCCCGACCGAGTGGCATCTGCTGGAGATTCTGGTGACCAGTCCGGGCCGGCTGATCACGCAGAAGCACCTCCTCCAGGAGGTCTGGGGCGTCTCGCAGCGCAGCAAGAACAACTACCTGCGGGTGTACATGGCCCAGCTGCGCCGCAAACTCGAGGCGGACCCCTCCCATCCCCGCTATCTGATCACCGAGCCCGGCATGGGCTACCGCTTCGAGGGATGACATGGCACGCGGCAAGCTCCGGATCTACCTCGGCGCCGCACCCGGCGTCGGCAAGACCTACGCCATGCTCTCCGAGGCGCACCGCCGTATCGAGCGGGGCACCGACTGCGTGGTCGCTTTCGTGGAACACCATGACCGCCCGCGCACCGAGGTGATGTTACACGGCCTGGAACGGACACCTCGCAAGGATGTCCGCCATGCTCTGCTCCTTGTCGGTCAGGGGTCGCGGGGTCAGGCCACCGCGATCAGCAGGTCAGCCAGCACGTCGGGCCGTTCCAGGGCGATGAAGTGGCCGGCCTTCGGCACCTGTGTGAAGTCGGCGGCCGGCAGCAGTTCCTTGTTGGCCTGCCGGTCCGAGGGGCGGGACCAGTCCTTCTCGCCGTAGACGAAGTGGACCGGCGCCTTGACCTCGCGATAGCGCGAACGCGCCGCGATGAGGCTGGGCAGGGCCTGGTACACGGCCCGGGCGACGGTCGGGTAGCCCGGTCGGGCGCCCACCTGGAGGAGCTCGTCCACGTAGTCCTCGCGCAGCGCGCTCGTGTCGCCGAGCCCGCCCTGAAGGATCTTGCTGAGGGCGGGCCTGGGCTCCACCCCGGCGATCACCGGGCCCACCCCCGGGGCGAGAACACCGCTGACCACCACGCGGGCGAGGAGGCTGGAGCGGGCGATGCCGCCACGGAAGTCGTAGGTGTTGACCGCGACGACGCGCCGTACCCGCTCCGGCAGGTCGGCCGCGGTGGTCAGAGCGAGCACCGCCCCCATGGACTCCCCGGCCAACGTCACGTCGTGGAGGTCGAGTTCGGTGAGCAGCCGCTTGACGCCCGCGCGCATGGCCGGCTCGTCGTACGACGCTCCGGGCACGATCTCGGAGTAGCCCATCCCCGGCAGGTCGAGGGCGTACACGGTGTAGTGGTCGGCGATCAGTGGGATGAGGTGGCGGAAGTGCTCGGCCTGGGTGCGCACGGTGTGCAGCAGAACCAGGGGGGCGCCGGTGCCCGCCTTGAGATAGCGCAGTTCTCCCTCGCGGCCGCTGCGAGGGGAGATCGTGTGGCTGGTGATCCCCGGAATGTGAATCGTGGGACGGGACTCTTGGCTGGGCATCTCGCCGGCTCCTTGTGCGTGAGGGGATTACCAAAACGGTCATGACTCTCACCGGAGGATGAGAAACCGATCAGTTTCCATCAAGGTAAACCGGTCGGTTTCCGTGCGCAAGCCCCGTCAGGGGCTCGGCTTCAGCGGGGCGTTCCGTACCCGTGGACCCCTGGGACGACGAGCCCTCCGCCCGCCCATCCGGCCGGGCACACCCAGGGCGCCGCCGCAGGCCGAACAACCCTGCCGCGAGGGAGCAGCCAATGGCTTGTCGAGGCGGCACCGTCGGCGAGCCAGAAGCACCCCCTCACTTGCACCCAGGAAACCGATCTGTTTCCCTTGACGGAAACAGATCGGTTTCCGGCTGGTGTCCAGCCTACGACCAGCAGCAAGGGAAGACATGACTACGACCTTCGACCGCGGGGCGCCCGCCTCCGGAAAAACAGACTCGGGCCGCCGCGGCTCACATGCCGTGCGCTGGTGGGTGCTCGTCGTGCTGGGCGTGGCGCAGCTGATGGTCACGCTCGATGCGACGGTCGTGAACATCGCGCTGCCCGAAGCGCAGCATGACCTCGGCTTCAGCGATGGCAGCCGGCAGTGGGTCATCACGGGGTACGCCCTGGCGTTCGGCAGCCTGCTGCTGCTCGGGGGCCGGCTCGGTGACCTGTTCGGCCGACGTACGACGTTCGTGGCCGGCCTGTTCGGTTTCGCGGCCGCATCCGTCGTCGGCGGTGCGGCCGGCAGCTTCGAAATCCTCGTCGCGGCACGCGTGGGCCAGGGCGTCTTCGCCGCGCTGCTCGCGCCCGCGGCGCTCTCCCTGCTCAGCGTGACCTTCACCGACCCGGCCGAACGGCCGAAAGCCTTCGGCATCTTCAGTGCGTTGTCCGGTGCGGGTGCCGCGGTCGGGCTGCTGCTCGGCGGCATGCTCACCGAATGGGCGTCGTGGCGCTGGGTGATGTACGTGAACGTCGTTTTCGCGGGCGTCGCGCTGGCCGGTGCGCTGCTGTTGCTGGCCAAGCCCGTGGGCACCGAGCGGCCCAGGATCGACCTTCCTGGCACCGTCGTGGTGAGCGCCGCACTGTTCGGCATCGTCTACGGGTTCGCGCACGTGGAATCCACCAGCTGGACCGACCCGGTCGCCCTCGGCTCCATGATCAGCGGCGTGGTGCTGCTCGCGGTGTTCGCCTGGCTGGAGCTCAGGGTCACGCATCCGCTGTTGCCGCTGCGCGTCGTACTGCACCGCACCCGAGGCGGTTCGTTCCTCGCCGTGTTCGTCCTGGGCATGGGTATGTTCTCGATCTTCCTGTTCCTGACCTACTACCTGGAGGCCAGCATCGGCTACTCCCCCATCGAGGCCGGTCTGTCCTTCCTGCCGATGGTCGGCGGCATCGTCGCCGCCTCGACCACGGTGCCCTCGCTGCTGCTGCCCAGGGTCGGCCCGAAGATCGTGGTCAGCGCCGGCTTCCTGGTCTCCGCGTCCGGCATGGCCCTGCTGACCCGGCTCACCCTGGACAGCACCTACGTCGCCGACATCATGCCGGGCATGATCCTGCTGGGCCTCGGCATCGGTGCGGTGATGACCACCGCGTTCCAGGGGGCGACCGCAGGCGTGCGCCACGAGGACGCGGGTGTCGCCTCGGCGCTGATCAACACCAGCCAGCAGGTGGGCGGCTCGATCAGCACGGCGCTGCTGACCACCGTCGCCTCATCGGCCGCCACCGATTACCTGTCCTCGCACAAGCCCAGCGCACTGACCGTGGCCCAGGCCGGGGTCGAGAGCTACACGGCCACCCTGGCGTGGGGCGCCGGGATCTTCGTGGTCGGTGCGGTGCTCACGGCATTCCTGATGCCGAACACGGCTCTGGCGCCATCGGAGGGCGAGCCGGTGATCGCCCACTGAGCCGGAGACCGCGATGGGGGTGTGACGTCCGGGCGCACCCCCGTCAAGGCGCCGCCCGGCTTCTACCGCTCCCTCTCGACACCCATCGTAAACCGATCGGTTTCCAATAGGTCGGAATCGAGTTAACCTCGCCATATGACCACCGAAGCAATGCCAGGTTCCCGAGAGCGCCTGCTGGAGGCAGCGGCCACGCTCACCTACCGAGACGGCGTCAACATCGGCGTCGACGCGCTGTGCAAGGCGGCGGGGGTGTCCAAGCGCTCCATGTACAAGCTGTTCGAGAGCAAGGGCGAACTGCTGGCGGCGAGCCTGGAGGAACGCGCCTCCGCCTACGTGACGGCACTCCTTCCCGCGGCGGACGACAACCGTCCACCCCGCGAGCGGATCCTGCACGTCTTCGAACAGGCGGAGGCACAGGCGGGCGCACCCGACTTCCAGGGCTGCCGGTACCTCGTCGTACAGATCGAGCTCAAGGACCCGAGCCACCCCGCGAGCCAGGTGGCCCACAGGGTCAAGGAGAACCTGACGGCCTTCTTCCGCGCCGAGGCCGAACAGGGCGGGGCGAGCGACCCGGACCTGCTGGCCCGCCAGCTGATCCTGGTTTTCGACGGCGCCAGCGCCCGTGCGGGAATCAAGGCAGACACACAGGCCGGGCTCGTCGCTCCCACCGTGACCACCCTGCTCGACGCGGCGGACATGCGCTGACGCATCGCGTGACGAGCAGCTGCGGCGATTGACGGGCGCGACGAGCAGCCGCGGCGAGCGATGCGCTCGGCGAGTCGCAGCCGGCCCCCGGCGACCGAGCAACTCCCATGGCCTCTCAGGCCCGTTACCCTCCGAGGGCCGGCGCCCCGGCCCGACCCGCGGGCCGAGCCCTGACCGCCTGACGATCGATCACCGGCGCCCGCGAGGACCTTGACCGACAGTCCGAAGGAGTCCGAAGGAGAGGCTCACCACTTGGGCTTGCGTGCGAAACCGATCGGTTTACGGTGGCGAAACCGATCGGTTTCTCGCCGTGACGGTGAGCCTCGTACCCGCTTCCCCAGGAGGACGGATGACTGCCGCGCCCGACGCCGAGGGGCAACCCACTCACCCCAGGCTTCCGCCGAAGCTGGCGGCCCACCCGTCGGTGCGGGCCGCGCTCGCCCGGCGCAGGAGCGGTGACGTGGGCCGCCCGCCCGCGGTGATCGACGCGGCCTGGCTGCGCGAGCTGTGCCTGGCGGCCGGGGCGGACGACGTCGCCGCGGTCAGCCTGGACCACCCCGACCTGGCCGGTGAGCGTGAGTACGCGCTGTCCGCGTTGCCCGGCACTCGCGCCCTGATCGCGATGGCGGTCCGGATGAACCGCGACAACTGCCGCTCCCCCGCCCGCAGCGTGGCCAACCAGGAGTTCCACCAGACCGACGAACAGGCCAACCACGCCGCCCGCAGTGTCACCCAGGCACTCCAGGACGCCGGCTACCGCGCCCTCAACCCGTCGGTCGGCTTCCCCCAGGAGATGGACCGCTTCCCCAGCGAACGGATCTGGGTGGTGGCGCACAAGACGGTCGCGGTGGCCGCCGGGCTCGGCGTGATGGGCCTGCACCGCAACGTCATCCACCCGAAGTTCGGCAGCTTCATCCTGCTCGTGACCGTCCTGGTGGACGCGGAGGTGAGCGCGTACGGACAGGCACTGGACTACAACCCCTGTATCGACTGCAAGTTGTGCGTCGCGGCCTGCCCGGTCGGCGCCATCGCCAAGGACGGCGCCTTCGACGCACTGGCCTGCACCACGCACAACTACCGCGAGTTCATGAGCGGGTTCACCGACTGGGCACAGACCGTGGCCGACAGCGAGGACGCCGCCGACTACCGCTCCCGCGTCAGCGATTCCGAGAGCGCCTCCATGTGGCAGAGCCTGAGCTCGCCCCCCGGCTACAAGTCCGGCTACTGCCTCGCGGTCTGCCCCGCAGGCGAGGACGTCCTCGGCCCGCACCTGGGGCAGTCACCCCTTTCACGACCGCAAGGGACTGCACCGCGTCCCGGCGAAGACGATGCCGGAGAAGACCGCCACACGGGCATGACGGCAGGTCACCCAGGACGGGCCATTACTCGGAATGGCCCCGGTGTGCGTCGCCCTGCAGACCTACGTTGGCACCCTTGATCAACTCGCACATAACCCCCCACCCCGACAGCACGCGTCATACGTGAAAGGCCCCCCTCGCCATCTGTGGACCGGCCCCGTGTGACGTGCCGCACACTCAATGCACGGCGGAACTCTAGGGTCCGTCTTCAAACGGATCTTGCCCAGAGCAGGAATGACGCGAGACTGACCGCTGCCTCGTAGGAGGTAGCGGTCTTGTCGTATCTGGTGGCGATGCCACGGAAGCCTTTGAGATGGTTGAAACAGCGCTCGACGACGTTGCGTCGGCGGTACCTGCCGGTCGAACGCCGGTGGTCGGCCGCCGCGACGGCCGCGGTTGTGCCGGTGCCGCTGCTGGTCGGCTTTCTCCGGGATGGTGCAGGCGATGCCGCGTTTGCGCAGGTAGGCGCGGAATCCTCGGGAGCTGTAGGCCTTGTCGGCGATGACCTGGTCGGGTTTGGAGCGGGGCCGTCCAAGTCCGGTCCGCGGAACCCGGATGCGTTCCAGGAGGGGACGCGCGCAGATGCTGTCGTGGCGTTGGCCGGGTGTCAGCAGGATCGCGAGCGGGCGTCCCTTGCCGTCGCAGGCGAGGTGGATTTTGGTGGTCAGGCCTCCTCGCGATCGGCCGAGGGCGTGATCGTCTGGTTCGTCCGGCCGGTGGATCCCCCTTTTCGGCCGGTGGCGGCGGCGTGTTGGTGGGCGCGGACGATGGTGGAGTCGATCTGGACGAGCCAGTCGATGTCGCCGGCCGCGTCGGCGCGGGCCTGGATCTGCTGGAGTGCCCGGGTGAACCGTTCAGGGCGTAGCGGCGGAAGCGGGTGTAGACCGTCTTCCACGGCCCGTAGCGTTCCGGCAGGTCACGCCAGGAGATCCCGGTTCGGATCTTGTAGACCATCCCGTTGATGACCTGCCGGTCCTCCACACGCGGACGGCCCGTCGCGGCCCGCGGTATGAGCGGAGCGAGTAACTCCCACTCCTGATCGGTGAGTTCATGACGGCGTATCACCCGACCGTGATCCACTGTCGGCGTACAGGGCAATGTGCACAGCCAGGTACGCGTGAACGTACACAAGCCCCTGTCCCGTCGAAGGGGTGCCGGGTAGGTTGATCGTTTGTGTCGCTGGGGTGCTCGAGCCTGTCTTCGGCGGCTCGGAAAAGAAGTTCAAGAAAGTTGTCATCGGATGTCGAGGACCCACTTCCGGCTCCGACTGAAGGGTGACAGCGTGCCGACGGGGCGCGCGGAGCCGAGGGGATACTCGAGATGAAGTACGTAGCGATGATCTACGGCAACCAGGCCAAGTGGGACTCCTTCCCGGCCGAGGCGTGGCCGGAGGCCATCGCCAAGCAGGAGGCGTTCAACAAGAAGTACCGCGAGAGCGGGGAACTTGTGGGCGCCTACGGCCTGGCGGACGCGGCCAACGCCCAGCTGGTGCGCCGCAAGGACGGGGCCCCGGCGGTCACCGACGGCCCGTACCTGGAGACCAAGGAGTACATCGCCAGCTTCTACCTGCTCGACTGCGAAAGCCTGGAGCGCGCGCAGCAGATCGCGGCGGACATGCCCTTCGCCGACGTGGAGCCCGTCGAACTGTGGCCGGTCATGCACGAGTCCGCGGCGGACGTGTGAGCATGGACCGAAGCGCCGAGGATCTGCTGCGCGAGCTGGCGCCGCAGGTCCTCGGCGCGCTCGTCCGCCGGTACGGCGTCTTCGACACGTGTGAGGACGCCGTCCAGGAGTCGCTGCTCGCCGCCGCGCTCCAGTGGCCGGCCGAGGGAGTACCGGACAACCCCAGGGGCTGGCTGGTCACCGTCGCCTCTCGCAAGCTGGTGGACCACGTACGCAGCGAACAGGCACGCAGGAACCGCGAAGACCGCATCGCCCTGGCCACCCCGCAGGCGGAGATGCTCAGCGCCGCCGCCGACGCCACGCCCCAGGCGGACCGAGACGACTCCCTCGCGCTGCTGTTCCTGTGCTGCCACCCAGGGCTGTCCCAGCCCAGCCGGATCGCGCTGACGCTACGCGCGGTCGGCGGCCTGACCACCGCGCAGATCGCGGCCGCATTCCTGGTCCCCGAGGCGACCATGGCCCAGCGCATCAGCAGGGCCAAGCAGACCATCAAGACCTCCGGCACACCGCTGCGCATGCCGCAGGCGGCAGAGCGCGCCGAGCGGCTGGGCGAGGTGCTGCACGTGCTGTACCTGATCTTCAACGAGGGGTACACCACCACAGACGGCACCGACCTGACCGCGCCGACACTGTCGGCCGAGGCGATCCGGCTTACCCGGTTGCTGCACCGCCTGCTGCCCGACGACGGCGAAACCGCAGGGCTGCTGGCACTGATGCTACTCACCGACGCCCGCCGCCCGGCACGTACAACACCCGACGGTGACTTGGTGCCACTGGCGGAGCAGAACCGCAGCACGTGGGACCGCCGACTCATCGCCGAGGGAACCGACTTGATCAGCCGCACCCTGCCCCGCGGTCAGGTCGGCGCCTACCAGGTGCAGGCGGCCATCGCCGCCGTCCACGACGAGGCTGAGCACGTCGATGCCACGGACTGGCCGCAAATCCTGGTGCTGTACGGGCTCCTGGAACAGATCGCGCCGAACCCGATGGTCACCCTCAACCGGGCAGTCGCCGTCGCCATGGTGGACGGACCCGCCGCCGGGCTGGACCTCCTCGCCGCCCTGCAGTCCGACAAAAGGATGGCCGGCCACCACCGCCTGCTCGCCACCCGGGCGCACCTCCTGGAACTGCTCGGCGAGCACGACGCGGCGGCGGACGCCTACCGCGACGCCGCCCGACGCACCACCAGCACACCGGAACGGCGCCACCTCACCAACCGCGCAGCACAACTCGCCCCTCTCCACAGCTGATCAACAAAGCCGCAACCGCCAGCCACCGGGACGAGACCACGCGCCCATGCCGTGCACGTTCGGTTGTACCTGCCTGTGCATACTCGGGCGTACGCCGACATCCACCATTCGATGATCTTTGAAGACGGACCCTAGTGCCGGACGGGCACAGCCTGTGGCGGTTCACCGGAAACGTCTCGACCTCGACCTCTTCGAGGACAAGGGGAACTACCGCCGGTGAACGCCGCGCAATACCTGATCGACACCAGCGCGCTCGCCCGCATGCTGCGCGGCGACGCCGAGCAGTACGGATGGGACCAGGCGGCTGCCGCCGGACTCATCGCCACCTGCCCCATCACCGAGCTGGAGTTCTTCTACAGCGCGCGGTCGGCCGCCGACCGCGCGCAAGGCAAGGAAGACATGCGCCTGCTCTTCGGCTGGGTGCCGGTTGACGACCGTGCCTACGACCGGGCCTGGCGGGTCCAGGAGATCCTCACCCAGCGCGGACAGCACCGCAGCGCCGGGGCCGTCGACCTCGTGGTGGCCGCTACGGCCGAGTTGCAGGGACTGACGCTGCTGCACCGCGACCCGGACTTCGAGTGCATCGCCGCAGTCACCGGCCAGGCGCTCCAGTGGTACGGCCCCGCAGCCGGCAAATGAACCAACGGCGAGCGTCGGCCGTTCCCGAGGAAGCCGTGACCGTCGGCCCTGCGACGTGGCACGGGATCGACCCCTCTCTGTGCACGCGCGAAGGCTCTGCCCAACCGGACGTCCGACCGAGCCCCGCCCAACGCCATGCCCGTCTGTGAACGCGCTCTGCCCACCGGTCTTCGCACCCCGTGCCCATAGCGTGCCCTAAGAGACGCTCCAGCGGGGATCGCGGCCGAGGTAACGCAGGAGGGCCGCCACGTCGTCGTCGCCCGGCTCCGGGGTCAGGGCGGCGGTGTACGCGCGGGGGCGCAGCGGCTCGACGATCTCCCTGGCGATCTTGAGGAGGGGGCGGGCCAGTTCGGGCGTGAGCGGCGACGGCTGGCCCGTCGCCACGGCGATGTCCCAGGCGTGGACCGCCGCGTCCAGCCCGCACGCCGCCGAGCCGGACCACGGGGACAGCCTGTGCGGCGGCACCGGCGTGGGCACCTCGGCGACGTCCCGGTCGACCCCGGCCCACGCCTTCGCCGCGCGTGCCAGGGCGTCCTCCAGGAACGCCGCCGGGTCCGCCCCCTCCATCTCGCCCGACGGGGCGAACGGGTCGAAAGCGGGGCCGGGTTCGCCGGTCAGCGCGGCGGCGTAGCCGATCTGGTCGCCGACGGCGTGCTGGAGCACCTGGGTGACGGTCCAGGCCGCGCAGGGCGTCGGCAGGCGCCAGCCGTCGGTGGGAACGGCGCGGACCGCCGTGCGCAGTGCTTCGTGGGAGGCGTCCAGGACGTCCCAACCGCTGGAGAGGATGCCATCGCTCATCGGACAGTTCCCTTTCGTGGTGCCGTGACAGTGATGGGTGTGTCCGGCCTGCGCCGGGCCGGCCGACGGGTCCGGCCCGGCCGGAACCTTGTCGAGCATGGCATCGACTGGCGTCGTTGCGGTTTCGGCCGTCCGTGCCGGGCACGCCCCGGATTCGGAGGTGGATCACCAGGCCATCTCACCGTGACGGTCCCGGAAGGTCCCGGTCGGCCCGTCCGCCCCGATGGTGGCGAGTTCGACGATCGCGTCGGTCCCCTCGGTCACCGTCTGCGGGCCGCTGTGCCCGTTGAAGTCGGTCGCGGTGTAGCCCGGGTCGGCCGCGTTCACCTTCACGTCCGGCCAGGACTTCGCGTACTGCGTGGTCAGCATGGTCACAGCAGCTTTCGACGCCGTGTAGAGCGGCGCGATGGCCCGGCCCTCGACGCGCCCGGGGTCGTGTGTGGCCGCGAACGACCCCATGCCGCTGGAGACATTGACGATGACGGGGCTCGCGGACTTGCGCAGCAGAGGCAGGAACGCGTGCGTCACCCGGACGATCCCCACGACGTTGACCTCGAACACCGTAGACGCGTCCGCGGCCGTGAGCTGCTCGGCGGGGAGATGCGGCCCGAAGACACCGGCGTTGTTGATCAGGACGTCGATGCCGCCCTCGCGAGCCCCGATGTCGGCGGCGGCCGCGGCCACCGACGCGTCGTCGGTCACGTCGATCTGGACGAAACGGGCACCGAGTGCGTCGGCGGCCGCCTGACCGCGCTCTGGATCACGAGCGCCGATGAGGACGGTGTGGCCGGCCTCGATCAAGCGGCGGGCGGTCTCATACCCGAGGGACTTGTTGGCTCCGGTGATGAATGTGGTGGTCATGCGCCCACTCTCGGCCCGTGACGAGAGGACAACCAGTGCCCTCCCCGACGGTAGGACTGCCAGTACCAGGCACAACGGCTGCACGGCGGACACAATGGCCGGGTGGACGAGACCCTTGGCACGGCGTTGCGCCGCTGGCGCGACCGGCTCTCTCCCGCCGATGTCGGGCGGACCTCGCGGCCGGGACGACGTGCGGTGGGGTTGCGGCGCGAGGAACTCGCCGAACTCGCGGGACTGTCGGTCGACTATGTGGTGCGGCTGGAGCAGGGCCGCGCCACGAGCCCTTCGGCGCAGGTCGTCGCGAGCCTGGCCAGGGCACTGCAACTGCGGCCCATGGAACGCGATCACGCCTACCGGCTGGCCGGCCTCCTTCCGCCACAGGAGGGGACGGTCTCCACGCATGTTCCGGCCGGGGTCCAACGGATGCTGGCTCGCCTCGGGGAGTTCCCCGTGGGCGTGTTCAGCGCCGACTGGACCTTGCTGTCCTGGACTCCCGCATGGTCAGTACTGATCGGCGACCCCAGCGCACGGACACACGACGAACGCAACCTGGCGCGGGCGGTCTTCGCCACAGGGCCCAGCCGGCTGGCGTCCTGGCCCGTGCTCCAGGACGACAACGCCCTGAAACCCGCCCTCGTCGCCGACCTGCGCACAGCTCTCATCGACTACCCCCACGACCGCGGCCTGACCGACCTCGTCGAGGAACTGCGCTCCACCAGCGCGGAGTTCACCCGACTGTGGGACGAGGGCACGGTCGGCCCGCACGTCTCGGCCCGCAAGACCATCGTGCACCCCCAGGTCGGCGAGGTGACCTGCGACTGCGACGTGCTCACCGTCCCGGGATGCGACATCCGACTCGTCGTCTACACGGTGGCCGCGGGTTCCACCGACGCGGAGAAGCTGGAGTTCCTCCGGGTCACGAACGGCGTTCGCGCGGACGACCCCTCACCTCCCGCTCCCGGCCTGTTCTCCACGCCATGAGCACCGGGGCAGGAGCCCAGGGGTTCCGCGGTGGTCGGCCGGGGGTCTGTAGGGCTCGCTCGGCTCGGTTAAATCCTCATGCGTCGGCCGACGGCACCCCAGTACGATCCCCTCGCCGCTCGCACATCAGTGCGCATCGGGCACGGTGTGCGGGCATTCAAACGGGAGGATCACTTGACCATGTCCTTCGGCGCGAGACCCCGTGCCGTCCTCGCTTCTCTGGGAACTCTCGGGCTGGCACTGACCGCCGCCGCGTCGCCCGCGAGCGCGGCCGACGGGACGCCCACCACACCGACCCAGCTGTTCAACGGCTACCGGCACTGCTCGACCGACGCGGACCGGCCCTCGTACCGCTGGGCCGGCGACGGCCTCGTCGTCGAGGGCATTCCCGGGACCACCGACCCCGGCGGCGACTCCCTGGTCGGCGTGCGGTACCAGGTCTGGCCGGTCTCCGACCCGACGCGGATCACGACGGTCACCCGCGACCGTGTCCGCACCGGCTTCGAGGCCCCCGTCACCCTGCCCGCCAGTGCGCTCGCCGACGGGCAGAGCTACGCGTGGCAGGCGCGGACGGTGGTCGGGGACGCGGTCTCGGACTGGTCGGCGCCCTGCTACGTCACGATCGACAACACCCGCCCGGCGAACGCGCCCACCATCACCTCGCCGAACTACCCGCCGGACGTGTGGAACGAGGGCGGCGAGCCGGTCGAGTTCACGCTGAGCGCGGGCGGTGTCGACGACGTCGAGGGGTTCGCGTTCTCCTGGCAGCAGGACCTGCCGGTCATCGGCACGAGCATCGGTGAGTACGGCATTCCGCAGCCCGTCGACCCGTACTCCGACACGAAGTACTTCAAGCGTGCCGACGCGCTCGGCGGTTCGGCCACGCTCCGCCTGGTCCCGCCGGCCGGCTCCGGTCCGATGACCCTGTGGGTGCGCAGCCTGGACCGGGCCTACAACGGGTCGGCGGTCACCAGCTACCGCTTCAACGTCGGCTCCACGAGGCCCACCGTCACCCCGGCCGTCCCGGAGCCCGAGTTCGGTGAGCCGACGCGGTTCACGCTCCGGCCCGACCCGGGGCTCCAGGCGAAGAGCCCGGTCGTCAGCTACTCCGTGAAGACCGCCGGCGGTCAGAACGACAGGACCTTCGAGGTCGCGGCGGCGGCGGACGGCACGGCGACCGTGGAACTGGCAATGGACGGCGTCTACAACCAGAACGTCCAGGTGACCAGCAAGAGCGCGAACGGCTGGGTCAGTGACGCGGCATGGTGGGGCATCAGCTACGACACCACGCCCACCGTCGCCTCGGACGTCTACCCCGAGAACGGTTCGGGCGGCGGCGTCGGCGTCCCCGGCACCTTCACGTTCACGCCGAAGGTGAAGGACGTCGTGAGCTACACGTACACCTTCAACGACGGTGCCCCGGAGGTCACGGTCCCCGCGGGCGCCGACCACACCGCGAGCATCGACTGGACCCCGACCACGGACGGCTGGCACGACCTCACGGTCTACGCGACGACCCGCTCCGGCATCCGGCTGGCGGCCTACGACTACTTCTTCACCGTGAACTGAGAACCCGCACCGACCGCGCATCGGCCGCCCCCGCCCGTCGAAGCCACCGATGGGCGCGGGCGCGTGGGGTCCGCCGTCCCGGGTCGGGGCGCCCTCGGACGTGACGGTGGTGCGACTGGTATGAACCCGGTGACGCCGGATCGACGCGTCCCGTCCCGACAGGCGGAAACGTCCGGCTCCCCGGTGGTTAACCTTCGAGGGTGACCACCGAGCTGGCCCTGCTGTCCCAAGTCGCCTGTCGTGGGCGGGAGATCACCGCACCCCGGCTGCGCGGGCTGTTGGCGCTGCTCGCCCGGGAGCCGCGCACCGGCTGCACCACCGGCCGGCTGGTGGAGGGACTGTGGCCGGACGAACGTCCGGAGCGGCCGGCCAAGGCGGTGCAGATCCTCGTGTCGCGGCTGCGGGCTCAGCTGGGTGCCGATGTGGTGGTGAGCACTCCCACCGGGTACCGGCTGGCACTGGACGAGGAGCGGGTCGACAGTTCCGCGCTGCTGCTGCACGAGGCGGCGAGCGCCGAGCGCGGCAGGGCGGGGGATCACCGGGGGGCCCTGGCGCGGGCCGAGGCGGGGCTCGCCCTGTGGGACGGGAGCGTGGGCGCCGGCGCCGGGGAGGACCTGCACGATCCCGTGGTGGCGCTGCGCGTCGACCGGCTCCGGGCCTTGCGTTCGCTGGTGCGCTCCCGGGCGCTCGCACTCGCCCGGCTGGGACGGCGGGAGGAGGCGGCGGCGCCGCTGGCCGAGCTGGCCGGGGAACTGCCGCGGGACGAGGAGGTGCTGGCGGAGCTGCTGCGCTGCGAGGCCGCCACGGCGGGGCGGGCCGCCGCACTGACCCGCTACGACGTCTACCGGCGCGGGCTGCGGGAGGAGCTGGGCACCGATCCGGGGCCCCGGCTCAGGTCCGTGTACCAGGAGTTGCTCGGCGCGGACGCGACGCCGGTCCGCCACGGCGTGCCGCACGACCCGAACCCGCTGCTGGGGCGGGACGCGGACATCGCCGCCGTGTCCGGGCTGCTGCGCGAGGTCCGGGTGGTCACCGTCGTCGGCCCCGGCGGGCTGGGCAAGACCCGGCTCTCCCACGCGGTGAGCCGCGCGGCCGAACAGCCGGTGGTCCACTTCGTCCCCCTGGCCGGGATCACCTCCGACGACGACGTGGCCGGTGAGGTGGCCTCGGCCGTCGGCGCCGGGGAAGGGCGGCAGCTCACCGGCGGCGGCGACGCGGTGACCGGCATCGTCGCCACGCTGGGTTCCGGGCCCGTCCTGCTCGTGCTGGACAACTGCGAGCAGGTGATCCGCGGTGCGGCGGAGCTCGTGCGGGCGCTGGTGTCGCGCTCGCAGGGGCTGCGGATCCTGGCCACCAGCCGGGCCCCGCTGGGGCTGACCTCGGAGTCGGTGTACGCGCTGCCGGAGCTGTCCCTGGAGACCTCGGTGGAACTCTTCGAGCAGCGGGCGCGGGCGGCCAGGCCCGGCGTGGAACTGCCCGCCGACCGGGTGGCCGACATCTGCCGTCACCTCGACGGACTGCCCCTGGCGGTGGAGCTGGCCGCGGCCCGGGTGCGGGTGCTGTCCGTGGCCGACATCTCCCACCGCCTCCGGGACCGCTTCGCCCTGCTGCGCGGCGGCGCCCGCGACGCACCCGAGCGGCATCGCACGCTGCGGGCGGTCGTCGAGTGGAGCTGGAACCTGCTGGAGCCCGACGGCAGGGCGGCGCTGCGCGCGCTGTCGGTGTTCCCCGGCGGCTTCACCGAGGACGCGGCGGAGTACGTACTCGACGGGACCGGGGACACGCTGGCCCTGCTGGAACAGCTCGCCGACCAGTCCCTGATCAGGGTGGGCGACAGCCCCTCCGGGGCGCGCTTCCACATGCTGGAGACCCTGCGCGAGTTCAGCGCCGCCCGGCGCGCCGAGGCGGGCGAGGAGGAGGCGGTGACCGACCGGTTCCTGTCCTGGGCCCGGGACTTCGGACGCCGCCACCGCGATGTGCTGTTCGGCGACGACGCGTTGTCCTCCTTGGCACACACCCGGGGCGAGCAGGACAACCTCGTCCTGGCCCTGCGGTACGCGCTGGCCCGCGACGACGGGCCCAGCATCGCGGCCGTCACCGCCGTGCTGTCCTCCTTGTGGGCCACCGGCTCCAGCTACGCCCGGCTCGTCGCCCTCGCCGCCGAGACCGGCGGGCCGCTGTCCCACTTCCGCCCCGGTCCCGAGGACCCGGAGGACGTGGAGACGGCCCGCAGCGCGGCGACGGTGTGCACCGCCAGCCTCTTCATGGGCCTCGGCCCGCACGCCGTACGCCACCTCGTCACGCTGCGCCGGCTGCCGCCCGCCCCGCCGGACACCGTGGTGCGGGCGCTGGCCGTCGTCCTGTGCGCCGTCCCGGAGACGCAGCCGCCGGAGTACGCGCGGCTGCGGGACCTCTGCGACGCCGACGAGCCGCTGCTGGCGGGCATCGCCTCGTGCGTCGCCGGCTATGTGTGGGAGTCCGAGCACGACGTGGAGCGGGCGCTGGAGTACGCCCGGCGGATGCTCGACACCCTGGCGCCGCTCGGCAATCCGGCCCTGCACCTGCTGAGTCGAGGGCGGCTGAGCGAGTTGTGCCTGCAGTCCGAGCGGGGCGCGGAGGCGTACGAGCATCTGCGGGCCGCGCTGGACGTGCTCGGCGACTCCTCGGACCTGATCGGCGTCCGCTGGGGGCTGGTGCTGGCCTGTCTGCAGCGCGGGGAGGTCGACGAGGCGGAGTACTGGATGGGACTGGCGATCCTGGAGCAGCAGCAGGAGGGCGCCGTCAACGAGCTGACGGCGCGGGCGGAGATCGCGCTGGCCCGGGGGCTCACCGAGGTCGGGCTGGGGCTGTGGTGGCAGGCGGCGGAGCAGATGCGGGAGTACAGCCTGCGGCACACCGACGATCCGTTCCTGGACCCGTGGTCGCTCCAGGTGCGGTCGGCCGCGCTGGCGGCACACGCCCAGCACGGCCGGCTGGAGCGGGCCACCGAGCTGGCCGGCCAGCTGCGGGAACGCCTGCTGGACATGCTGACCGACCCCTCGGGTCCGCCCGGCGCCGCGGGGCCCTCCGGCTCACCCCGTTCCGGCCGGTCCTCCGGTGGGGGCGGTCCCGTGGACCTGCCGGTGTACGGGAGCGTGCTGCTGGCGCTCGGGTTCGTCGGGCTGGCCCGGGGTGACGCGGCGGCCGTACGGCTGGTGGCGCTGGCGGAGCGGATGCCGGCGGTGCGGGAGTTCCCCACCCTGTCCCACACCCGGTCCCGCGAGGCGGCCGAGAACGCCGACGGGGCGGCGTACGCCGACGCGGTGTCGAGGTACGCCGCCCTGGAGCGGGGGGAGTTGCGGGCGGTGGCCCTGCGGGAGCTCAGCGCCGGGGTTCACGATTGAACTGCGCCTTGGACCACAGATAGCCCAGCACGGTCAGGCCCAGACTCCAGCCGACGGCGAGCACGGCGTTCGTGGTGCCGATCCCGGTGCCCAGCAGCAGCCCGCGCAGGGTCTCGATGGCGGGCGAGAACGGCTGGTACTCGGCGAACCAGCCGAACCAGCCCGGCATGGCGTCCACCGGCACGAACGCGCTGGACAGGAAGGGCAGCATCACCAGCGGCTGGGCGATGTTGCTGGCACCCTCCGCGTTGGGGCTCACCAGGCCGACGCCGACCATGAGCCAGGTCAGCCCGAGGCTGAACAGGGCCAGCAGTCCGGCCGCCGCGATCCACTCCACCGGCGTCGCGTCGGGCCGGAACCCGATGGCCAGCCCGATGCCCAGCACCAGCACCAGGGCCGTCAGCGTCTGGATCACACTGCCGATCACATGGCCGGTCACCACGGAGGTGCGGGAGATCGCCATGGTGCGGAACCGGGCGATGATCCCCTCTGTCATGTCGTTGGCCACGGACACGGCGGTGCCGAGCGTGGTCATGGCCGCGGTCAGGAGCAGGATGCCGGGGACCAGGTAGGCGACGTAGTCGGCACGGTCCGCGGGACCGCCCGTGATGCCGGCGCTCATCACGCCGCCGAAGACGTACACGAAGAGCAGCAGCAGGACGACCGGGGTGAGCAGGAGGTTGAGGGTGAGCGAGGGGTAGCGGCGGGCGTGCAGGAGGTTGCGCCGCAGCATGGTGAGGTTGTCGCGGAAGGGGTGGGCGTGCCGGGACCCGCGGGCGGCACCGGTCGTCCCGCTCGTCGTCGAGGTCGTCGAGGTCGTGGAGGTCGTCGTCGCGCTCATCGGGCGGTCTCCTCGTCGGTGGAGCGGGCGGGGGTCGTGGACCGACGGTCGTCGGTGGCGCGGGCGGGGGTGGGGCCGCCGGCGGTCAGGGCGAAGAACACGTCGTCCAGGTCCGGGGTGTGCACGGACAGCTCGTCGGCCTCGATATCGGCCGAGTCCAGCCAGTCGAGGACGGCGCGCAGTTCGCGCTGACTGCCGTCGCTGGGGATCTGGAGGGTGAGCGCCTCGTCGTCCCGGGAGGCTTCGCGCAGGGCGGTCGCCGCCCTTTCGTACGCCACCGGGTCGGAGAAGCGCAGTCGTACATGGCCGCCGGGGACGAGCCGTTTGAGTTCCTCGGCGCTCCCTTCGGCGGCGATCTTCCCGTCGTTGAGCACGGCGATGCGGTCGGCGAGCTGGTCGGCCTCCTCCAGGTACTGGGTGGTGAGGAAGACGGTGACGCCGTCGGAGACCAGTTCGCGGATGATCTGCCACATGGTGTGGCGGGAGCGGGGGTCCAGGCCGGTGGTCGGTTCGTCGAGGAAGATGATCCGCGGGTCGCCGACCAGGGTCATGGCGATGTCGAGGCGGCGTTTCATGCCGCCGGAGTAGGTGGAGGCGGGCTTCTTCGCGGCGTCGACCAGGTCGAAGCGTTCCAGCAGCTCGGCGGTGACCTGTCGGCCCTCCCTGCGGGAGAGGTGGTGCAGATCCGCCATGAGCCACATGTTCTCCTCTCCGGTGATCAGGCCGTCCACGGCGGAGAACTGGCCGGTGACGCCGATGGTGGCGCGGATCGCCTGGGGGTCGGTGGCGAGGTCGTGGCCCGCGACCCGCGCCCGGCCGCCGTCGGCGGAGATCAGCGTGGACAGGATGTCGACCGTCGTGGTCTTGCCGGCGCCGTTCGGCCCGAGCAGCGAGTACACCGTGCCGGCGGGCACCTGGATGTCGATGCCGTCGAGGACGGTCTTGTCCCCGTAGGACCTGCGCAGCCCGGTGGCCGCGATCGCGAGTTCCTGGTTCGTCGTCGTCATGCCGCAGAGCCTGCGACCCGGCCGGTTCACCACGGTCTCAACCCGGTTTCAGCCCTGGGGAGGACCGGTTTCGCGATCGCCGCGCGGCGCCGGCGGGCATGGCACGGGCCGTGTCCCGCGTCCCTGAGAGCCGCCTGTGGGTGGTCTGTCACCGGGCCATGGGTCCTCGGCGGAGGGTGCGTGGCCGGCCGGTTCTCTCTCCGCGTTCCCCGGCGGCTCCTGTGCGTGGCTCCGGTCGAGCACGGCCCGTGGTTGCCGGAGCGCCGGCCGGCCGGTGTCCGCGGCGCCGTGCGGCGACGGCAGGCAGAGGGCTGTGACGAGTGCGGCGGCGGCCAGGAGGGTGACGCGCGTGAGGTGCCTTGCGGTGGTGAGAAGAGACTGCGGCATCGACCTGCTCCTCGGGGGAAGGGAAGCGCGGATCTCAATCTCCCGCCGGAGCGAAGGCGCCCACCTCGGCCGAACGGCCACGCTTGCCCGCACCCGAGGCGTGTCCGATCAGCCTTCCGGCCGACCCCGGGCAGCCGGCCCCTGCCGCGGGGAAAAGCTGCCACGGCGACAACACATGTCCATGCCTGCCGGAGCTAAGGTTGGGCAGGCGGATGGTGCTGAGTCCTTCGGGCACGGGAGTGCCGCGAACGCCCGGATCCCTCGCCGCGTCCTCGAAACGAAGGTGCTATGCCCGCTGAGAACACCCCCGTCGCCGGGAACCTCGACGACGACGACTACCCCGCCTACACCATGGGGCGGGCCGCCGACGTTCTCGGCACAACCCCCGCCTTCCTCCGGGCCGTCGGCGAAGCCGAGCTGATCACCCCACTGCGTTCGGAAGGCGGCCACCGCCGGTACTCCCGCCACCAGCTGCGCGTCGCCGCCCGCGCCCGTGACCTGGTCGACCAGGGCACTCCCCTGGAGGCCGCGTGCCGCATCGTCTCCCTCGAGGACCAGCTCGACGACGCCCTCCGCCTGAACCGGGAGCTGCGCCGGGAGCTGGACGAGGCCCGCGCGGATATCTAGTCCCGCCGGCACAGAAATAGCGACCGCGGCGGCATCAGAATGGTGGACGATGCCGAAAATCTCATGGGTGCTTCCGCCCGACCTGTGTTAGCGTGATAGCAGTTGCAGTTTTGGTTACCAGAGATTTCATTCTTTGCAGAGCTTTCCGGATCTTTCCGGAGGGGTGATCATCGCGGCGACTCGGATCCGTAAAGTGCGGATTCCGGCACTGCCCCCCAAGGGAGATTCAATATGGCATCTGGCACCGTGAAGTGGTTCAACGCGGAAAAGGGCTTCGGCTTCATCGAGCAGGACGGCGGCGGCGCTGACGTGTTCGCCCACTACTCGAACATCGCCACCAGCGGCTTCCGCGAGCTTCAGGAAGGCCAGAAGGTTACCTTCGACGTCACGCAGGGCCAGAAGGGCCCGCAGGCCGAGAACATCGTTCCCGCCTGACGCTGACGCGAACCATGTGACTGGGACCCGCACTCTTGGGTGCGGGTCCCAGCCCATTGCCGCTTCGGCATTACCGGATCTCCCGGCTTTCTCGGTTTTCCCGGAGTTCCCGGAGTTCCCCGCGTAATTGACCGCCCTGGCGTCACCGCCGAGAGGGCCGTTTTTCGCATTTCCCTCGGCTCATTCTTGTGAATCCTCGTGCGGCTCCCGCTGTCGGACGGCGTTCCTCGATGCGCCGCATCGAGGAAGGTTCCTCCATGAACCGCACCCGCCGTACCGGCCGCGGCTCCAGCCGCTTCCGCCCCCAGGAGAGGGACCGCCAGGGTCCTCGCAGGGGCACCGGGCGCGACAGCGGCCGACGGGCACGCGGGGCGACACGCCCGCAGGAGTTCGCCCTGCCGGTCACCCTCACCGAGCCACTGCCGGCGGTGGCGACGTTCACCGAACTGGACATGCCCACCCGGCTGCTGGCCGCCCTCGGCGCCGAGGGCGTGACCGCGCCCTTCCCGATCCAGGCGGCCACGCTGCCGAACGCGCTGGCCGGACGGGACGTGCTGGGCCGCGGACGCACCGGCTCCGGCAAGACACTCGCCTTCGGCCTGCCCGTGCTGGCCCGCCTGGACGGGCAGCGGGCCCTGCCCCACCAGCCGCTCGCCCTCGTCCTCGTACCCACCCGCGAACTCGCCCAGCAGGTCACCGACGCGCTCGCCCCCTACGCCCGTGCCCTGCGTCTGCGGCTCGCCACCGTCGTGGGCGGCATGTCGATCGGCCGCCAGGCGAGCGCGCTGCGCCGCGGCGCCGAGGTCGTCGTCGCGACACCCGGCCGCCTCAAGGACCTCATCGAACGGGGCGACTGCCGGCTGGACCGGGTCGCCGTCACCGTGCTGGACGAAGCCGACCAGATGGCCGACATGGGCTTCATGCCGCAGGTGACCGCGTTGCTCGACCAAGTCGACGCCGGCGGTCAGCGGTTGCTGTTCTCGGCCACCCTGGACCGCAACATCGACCTCCTGGTACGCCGTTACCTGCACGATCCCGTGGTGCACTCCGTCGACCCGTCCGCGGGCGCCGTCGCCACCATGGAGCACCATCTGCTGCACGTGCGTGACACCGACAAGCACACCACCGCGACCGAGATCGCCGCCCGCGACGGGCGAGTGATCATGTTCCTCGACACCAAGCACGCGGCCGACCGGCTGGCTGAGCACCTGCTGTCCGTCGGTGTGCGCGCCTCGGCCCTGCACGGCGGCAAGTCCCAGCCGCAGCGCAACCGGACGCTCGCCCGGTTCAAGGACGGCCAGGTCACGGTCCTGGTGGCCACCAACGTCGCCGCCCGCGGACTTCACATCGACGACCTCGACCTCGTGGTGAACGTCGACCCTCCGGTCGACCACAAGGACTACCTGCACCGCGGCGGCCGTACCGCCCGCGCCGGTGAGTCCGGCACCGTCGTCACCCTCGTCCTGCCGCACCAGCGTCGCACCATGGACCGCCTGATGGCCGACGCAGGCATCACACCGCGCACCGCCAGTGTCCGGCCGGGCGACGACGAACTGCACCGCATCACCGGCGCCCGGACCCCCTCCGGCGTGCCCGTCACCCTCCCCGCACCGGTCACCGGACCCAGCGACCGCGCGGCGTCCACCGACCGCGGCCGCAAGGGACGAACCCCAGGCCGCGACCGGAGAGGACGAGCCGCCGGCCGTGACGCGAGCGGACGGGCCACCGGCCGTGACGGAACCGGACGGACCACCGGCCGGACGCGTCGCTCCGCCGCCCCGCGGAACACCCCCTAGCCCAGCTCCGGCCGCCGTCGCGCGGTCGGTCCCTCCGGTGTTACTCCCCCGACTCTGTGGAGGCATCCATGCGTTGTGTCATCGCCCGTTTCCCCTTCGACCTGATCAAGAGCGAGGTCGAGCAGTCGATGAGCGGCGTCACGCCCGAACCCGTCACCGGCGTGACGGTCACCATCGGCCGCCGCGTCTACCCCGTGATGCAGGTCGGGGAGGTGATCACCCGGCAGGACCGCCGCGACTTCACCTCGGGTGAGATGCGCCGGGCCCTGACCCGGCTCGGCTTCACCTGCCACGACGCCGCTCCGCTCACGCCGGCCAAGGACACGCGCCCCGGCGAGGGCCTGCTGGGATGGTGACCGCTCGGTCCCTGCCGCGCACCGGCACCCGTCGAGCTAGGCTCCTGAGGCATGAAGCGCCCTGACGACCTGCTCGTGGCGATCGCCTCGATGGTGGAGTCTCAGCACAGCAGCCGGATGTCCCTGACCGTGGTGGTCCCGGGAGCCGTCATCACGGGACGGCTGGCCCCGGAAGCCCTGTGGAAGGAACGCGTGGCCGAAGTCCTGCGGGACTCCCAGCAACTGGGCCGGTTCGCCGCCGCGTTCACCCCGCACCGGGACGACGGCGACCACCGACCAGAGGACCGTGACCAGCCCACGCACCTCCACTTCCACGTCGCCCGGATCCTCCAGGGAAGCTTCGGCATCCCCGACACGGGAGGCATGTACCGCGTCGCGCTGGAGGACGTGAGCGCGTGGACCATCGGGGACATCGGCTACTCGGACCAGTAGAGGTCCCCGGCACCCGGTCCGCTCGCGATCCGTGACCCGGGATCCGTGATCGGGGACCCGATCCGTGACCCGGGATCCGGGATCCGTCCCGACCCGTCCGGGCTTCGGGCCACACGGTCCGGTGGCCCGGACGTACGCTGGTCCCACCGAGGGCATCTCGCGCAGCGCGACCACGGCGGTGCCGTTCTCGGCGTACGACGGAAGCGGACGGCCAGGAGCCGCTCGGGACGGGACCCACCATGGACGTCACCGGTACGCCGGCCGAGGACGGCTCCCCGGAGGAAGCACGTACCTACCGCATGCCCGCCGCCCGGCTGGCACTGGCTCGCGGTGCCGGCCACGGCCCGCTGGACGGGGCCTGGTGGCCACGGTGCGACATGCTGGAACTGGAGCTGCCCGCCCTGCTCGGTTCGCTGTACCCCGGCCTGGGCACCGTCACCGGCGTCACCGGTGTCACCGTGGACGCCATCGCCTGGCCCGACGCCCCGCGCAGGGTCACGGCACCCGGCCGGGTGATCGAGGTGGCCCTGTCGGCGGCGGATGCCGAAGCGCACGCCATCGTCCTGGACTGCGGCGCCGTGGGCCGCCGGGAACTGCTGGTCATCCCGCCCGGCGAGTCGCTCGCGGCGGCGACCTGGTTGCTGACCACAGCCGCCGATCCACGCAACGCCCTGACCGCCGCGCACATGCTGGCGCTCGCCGAGGCCCGCTTCCAGGACGGCGAGTGATGACGCACGGCGAGACCGTTCAGACCGGCTGGACCGGCTAGGTCTTCGAGCTGCTCCAGCGGGGCCGGGGAGGCGACTGGGCCTCGGGCGTCGCGTCGGCGGACTCGGCCGCGGCGGCGATGTTGCGGGCCATGCCGCCGAAGACCGCGGCGTGGAAGGGTGCCACGGCCCACCAGTACGCGTGCCCGGCCAGTCCGTGCGGATGGAACAGCGCCCGCTGCCGGTACACCGTGCGCCCCTGCGGGTCCTGGCCGACCGCCATCTCCAGCCAGGCGAGGCCCGGCAGCCGCATCTCCGCCCGCAGCCGGAGCAGCCGGCCCGGCTCGATCTCCTCCACCCGCCAGAAGTCCAGGCTGTCACCCGTCCGCAAGCGGGTCGGGTCCCGGCGGCCCCTGCGCAGGCCCACACCGCCCACCAGCGTGTCCAGCCACCCTCTCAGCGACCAGGCCAGCGGTGAGGAGTACCAGCCGTTCTCGCCGCCGATCGCCTCGACGACCCGCCACAGCGCCTGCGGCGACCCGGCGACCGTGCGCTCACGGTGATCGGTGTAGAGGCTGCCTCCCGCCCAGTCGGGATCGGTCGGCAGCGGATCGCTGGGGGCGCGGGGAGTGGCGGCCGAGGACCATCTGGTCGCCACGTCCGCGTCGTGCACACGCCGGAGAGCCAGCCGGATCGCCCGGTCCAGGGCGACCGGTCCCTCCGGCGGGTCCGGCACATGGCGGACGATGTCCCGTTCGGCGCAGACCACCTCGTGCTTCAGCGACTCGACCAGCGGACGGGCGAGAGCGCCCGGCACCGGGGTGATCAGGCCCACCCAGAGGCTGGACAGCCGGGGGCTGAGCAGCGGCACGGGCAGGATGACGCGCCTCGGCAGGCCGGCGACGGCGGCGTACCGCCGCATCATGTCCTGGTACGTGACGACGTCCGGCCCGCCGATGTCGAAGGCGCGGTTCACGTCGTCCGGCAGCCGCGCGCAGCCCACGAGCAGGCGGAGCACGTCGCGGACGGCGATCGGCTGGATGCGGGTGCGCACCCAGCGCGGGGTCACCATCACGGGGAGCCGCTCGGTCAGGTACCGCAGCATCTCGAACGAGGCCGAACCCGACCCGATGATCACGGCCGCCCGCAGTACGGCGGTGGGCACGCCCGAGGCCAGCAGGACGCGGCCCACCTCGGCGCGCGACCGCAGATGGGGCGACAGGGCGTGCTCGGGCACTCGGGCCGGTGTCAGCCCGCCGAGGTAGACGATCCGCCTGACGCCGGCGGCGCGCGCCTGCGCACCGAAGATCCGGGCCGCGCGCCGGTCGGTCTCCTCGAAGCCCCGCCCCGTGCCCAGCGCGTGCACCAGGTAGTAGGCGACGTCCGTTCCCTCCATCGCCGCGCGCACGGACACCTCGTCCGTCACGTCCCCGCGCACGATCTCCGTCCGCCCGGCCCATGGGTGGTCCCGCAGCTTGCCGGGCGAGCGGGCCAGGCACCGCACGGAGTGCCCGGCGGCCAGCAGCTCCGGCACCAGCCTGCCGCCCAGGTAACCGGTCGCACCGGTGACCAGGCAGCGCAGCGGGCGGTCGTCGTCACTCATTCCGGTCGCACGCGGACCGGTCGGGTGCGCCTGGTGCGGCGACGGCCGGCGGGCCGGGTCACGGGAAGCGTCATGGTTCTCGTCCTTCCCAGGGAGGTGCCCCGCCGGGGGGCTCTGCCGCTGTTCCCCCTGAGCCCATGCTTGGGCCCGGGGACGAGCGCCGCAACCTCGCCGGCCGCCGGTGTCACGCTCGGCGGCGCCTGGCGCCGACGACGTGGGCGAGGACGCACGCGGTGACGGCGGCGAGCACCAGGCCGAGCGGGGAGAACCAGTCGACTCCGCCGTCGGACTCGCTGGTCCACCACACCTTCGCCGGGAAGAACGGCTCGTGGCTCAGCAGGTCCCAGGCGGCGCTGGGGGTCTCCTCGTAGGCGAAGACGAGGGGGATGGTGTTGGTGTAGCCGAAGAAGGCGCCGAGTGCGGCGATGACGCCCGCTCCGATCCGGGCGCCGCCGCTGCGGCCGCCCACCAGGCCGACCAGGCAGCCGACGATCGCCCCGTTGAGCACGGCGTGACCGAGGTAGAGGACGTTGGCCGAGGTGAGCGACTGGTCCTTGTACGTCGCCACGTTGAGGCCGGCGTAGAGCAGCGAGACGACGAAGGAGACCAGGAAGCCGAGGAGGACCGCGCCGACCGGATGACCGGCCGACGGCGGCCGCTGGGCGAAGGGCCGCGGCTGGAACGGGGGTGCCGGGTGCGTCGGGGGCTGCCCGGCGGCCGGCAGCGGTCCGTACCCCGGCGGCTGCTGCGGCGGGACGGGCCCGCCGTAGTACGGGTTGTGCTGGGGTGGCGGTGGCGGCTGGTTCATCGAGGTCCCCCGGTCCGAGCTGGCAGAACCAGCAAGCTATCAACGAGATCAGCGGGGACCGTCGAAGCCGGGGGCGGGCCTTGTGAAGGCTGCGCGGCCCCCTGCCGGACGGCACCCGCCAACCCGGGGCACACCTTGTGAAGCGTGCGCGGCCCGCGCCGCCGGACGGCACCCGCGAACCCGGGGCGGGCCTTGTGGTGCCGGTCAGGCGTCCGTGGTCGGCCCCACGGTCGCCGGGGCGGGGGGCCCTGGCTCCGACTCCGTCACGGCGAAGCGGTCCCGGACGGGGCGCAGCCGGCGCGGGCACCACCAGGCGGTCCTGCCCATCAGGGCGAACGTGCCGGGCACCAGGACGCCGCGGACCAGGACCGCGTCCAGCAGGATCGCCGTGCCCGCGCCCAGCCCGAACATCTGGATGAAGTTGATGGAGCTGGTGACGAAGGCGAGGAAGCTGACGGCCAGCAGCCCGGCCGCGGTGGAGACGATCCGGCCGGTCTTCGCCAGACCGCGTTCCACGGCGGTCACGGTGTCCAGGCCCGACTCGCTCATCTCCTTGATGCGGGCGACCACGAACACCTCGTAGTCCATGGCGAGTCCGAACACCACGCAGAAGATGAGGACCGCCACCGTGGCGTCGGTCGGCTGGGGTGTGAAGCCCAGCGTGTCCTTGAAGTGCCCGTACTGGAAGACCCACACCATCGCGCCGAGCGTCGCCGCCAGCACGAGCCCGTTGAGCAGCAGGGCGCGCAGCGGTTGCAGGGGGCTGCCGGTGAACAGGAAGAGCACCACGAACGTCGTGACGACGATGACGGCTGCGGCCACGGGCAGCCGGGACGCGATCGCCGCGCGGGTGTCCAGGAGTTCCGCGTCGGTGCCGCCGACCACGACACGGGCGTCCGCCGGTCCGGCGGTGTCCCGGATGCGCTGGACGAGGTCCAGGGCCCGGTCGGACTTGGGCGGCAGGCCGGTGGCCACGGTCAGCCACTGCGCCGCCGGGCCGCCGCGCCGCTGACCGGCCGGGCCGGCTGTCTTCCTGCCGTCGGCGTACGTACCGACGCTCGCGATCACGCCGGTGACGTCGGGCTGCCGGGAGAGCCGTCGCGCGTACTCCGCGAGTGCCGTGTCCGGCACCCGGGGGGTGACGACCACCTCGACCGGGTCGGCGCTGAAGCCCGGGAACTCCTCGCGGAGGACCGCGGTGGCCTGTCGGCTGGTCACCTCCGGCTTGAGCACCCGTTCGTCGGGGGTGCCGTACACGGCTCCCGCCAGCGGGGCGGCCGCCAGCAGCAGGATCGCGACGACCGGGAGCGTGGCGAGCACCGGCCGACGGCTCACCCCGCGCGCCAGCCTCGCCCAGAACGGCGCGTCGGCGCCCCGGACGCCCCGCACCCACGGCAGCCGTCCGGCGTTGACCCGGTGCCCGCACAGGGCCAGCAGCGCGGGGACGACGAACAGCGCGGCGAGGGCGGCGAGGGCCACCACGCCGATTCCGGCGTAGGCGAACGAGCGCAGGAAGTACAGCGGGAAGACCAGCATCGCGGCCAGCGCGGCCATGACGATGGCCGCGGAGAAGAAGACGGTCCGCCCGGCCGTGCGGACCGTGTGCCGGAGGGCCTGCGGCACCTCGTCGCCCGCGGCCAGCCGTTCCCGGAACCGGGCCACGATCAGCAGGGCGTAATCGATGCCCAGGCCGAGGCCGAGGGCGGTGACGAGGTTGGCGGCGAACAGGGACACGTCCGAGACGGCGCCCAGCAGGCGCAGCAGTCCGAAGGTGCCGACGATGGCGGACACCCCGATGGCCAGCGGCAGCAGCGCCGCCACGACACTGCCGAAGGCGGCGAGCAGCAGGACCAGGGTGAGCGGGACGGCGATCGCCTCGGCGATCACCAGGCTCCTCATGACCTGCGTGAAGATGTCCCGGTAGATGCCCTGGAAGCCGCCCAGGGTGATCTCCAACGGCCCGCTGGTGCCCACGTAGGTGTCGTAGAGGCCGCGCGCGCGGCGCAGTGCGGTGTTCTCGTCGCCGTCGACGTGGACGGCGACGATCGCGTACCTGCCGTCGGCCGACTTCAGGGCGGGGCTGCCGGTGGACCAGTAGGAGGTCACGTTGTCCAGGACCGGCTCACCGGCCAGTCGGCCGGTGAGCCGCAGTCCTTCCGCGCGGGCCGCGGGCGCGTCCACCGATCCCTGGGGCGCCTCGATCAGGAAGACCAGGTTCGCCCGGCCGCCGAACTGGGCGTCGATGAGCCGGGTGGCCTGGCTCGACGGCGCCCGGGGGTCGAGGAAGCCGCCCACCTTGAGCACGTCCATCGCGCCGGTGGCCAGGGCCGCGGCGCTCGCCAGGACCAGGCCCGCGACGACCAGCACCAGGCGCGCTCGCCGCAGGACCAGATCGGCGATCTTGGTGAACACCATTGTGGGGGGACCTTCTGTGGGCGGATTTCTGCGGAGGGATTTTCTGCGTGCTTTGCGGGTCTGCGGGTCTGCGAGTGAGTGAGGGAGGGAGCGATCAGCGGTGTGCGAGGACGACGCCTGCCGCCAGCAGGGAGCCCCAGCCCGTCGCGGTGATCCACAACGGCATCCGGCGGGCCCGGGGCCGCAGGATCGCCATCCCGGCGGCCAGGGGGTGGCCGCGTACCGCACGCCAGGTCGAGACCATCTCCCAGAGCACCCAGGACAGGCTGAGCACGAAGACGGCGAGTCCCCACGACGGATCGCCGATGGCCGTCAGGCACGCCGCGCTGACCGCTCCTCCGACGGCGACCAGGCCGACGCCGACCGCCACCGACCGGGACAGCCCGAGGGCGAGCGCGGAGGTGCGCAGTCCGGCCTCCTGGTCCTCCGGGATGTCCTCGGCGGTGTTGACCAGGATGATGCCTTCCTGCATGGCGCCGTACGCCACGAAGAGGAGCAGGAGTTCCCAGGACGGCTGGCCCGGGAACGCCCGGGCCACGATCGCCATGGGCAGCACGAAGATGATCGCGGACAGGGTCAGCACCTGCCACAGACCGCGCCGCTTGAAGTGCAGCGGGGGCACCGAGTACTGGGCCGCCCACAGGAGTTCCACGGCCACGAGCGGTATCAGGTCCCAGTGCCGGGTGCCGGCCGCCAGGACGACGGTCAGGACGGCCGCAGCGCCACAGGTGATCCTCAGCTGCCACCGGACGTTGTCGACGCCGAGGCGGTACACGGCGTTCGACAGCCGGGTCTTGTAGATGGCGTCGAGGTCGCGGTCGGCGAGGCAGTTGATCACGTCGCCGAAGTTGAAGATCAGGTACACGAGGACGAACGCGACACCGAACCGCCAACTCAGCAGGTCCGAGGGGTCGTTCGTCATCAGCAGGGCCGGAATCAGGACGATGGGCAGTTCCGCGACCATGAATTCCGGACGGCGGATGGTGAGCGAGTCCTGGAGGACGTGCCGCCAGGTGCGTTCCGCAGTGGTCATCGCAGGCCTCCGGCTCAGATCACTTCCACCCGCTGGAGGTGGCGTGATGTGGGGCCGGTGAAGGCGTTGCGGCCGTGGATGAGGGAGAAGTTGTCGGCGATGACGATGTCGCCGGTCCGCCAGGCGTGCGCGTAGCAGTACTCGGGCCGGTGCACCCGTGCGCTCATCTCGGCGAGGAAGCCGTCGGCCTCCTCCTGCGGGATCCCGTCGACGGCGGCGAACACCGGGTTCTTGTACACGGCGGGGTCCAGCGGCTCGGCGAAGCGCAGGACGGGCGATCCGGTGCTCGGGTGCCGGCTCACGAGTCTCTCGGTGACCTGGCCGCCGTAGTGCGCGAGTTTCTCCGTGCTGTAGGTGATGCTGACGCCCTCCCACCGTCTGCGCAGGTCCTCGTCCGCGTCCCGGTAGACGGCGGTGGTGTCGCAGAAGACGGTTTCGCCGCCGGCGCCGGGGGTCGCGTCCAGGCACTGGAAGAAGAAGAACCGCGGGTCGGCCTCGACGAACGCGCCGTCCCAGTGGAAGGGCACGTCACCGCTGGCGAACAGGTAGTTCTTGGGGTTGTCCTGGACGACCAGGTCGATCACCGCGGCGCCGTCCCACAGCAGCACCTCCCCCCAGAGCCGGCAGTAGTCGGCGAACTCCTGGGTGTCGAGCGGGGCGCAGCCACGCAGCACCAGGACCCGTGCCTCCTCGGTCCACCGGGTGAGCGTCCCGATGGGCAGTTCGCCGATCCGGGTGCCCTCGGGTACCTGGACGACGAGGCCGAAGGGGTGGAGCGGCGACTGGTCGGCGACGGGGACGCCGGACAACGACGAGCTGGTCATGTGCTGCTGTCTCCCTGGGAGTCGATGGTGAGGTGCGGAGCCACGAAGTGACTTGGGACGCCGTTGCGCCAGACGATGGAGGCGCCGAGCTTCTCGGCGTCCCAGCGTTTGGCCAGGTACCGGCTTCTGCCGTCGTCGACGACGACGCCGTGCCAGGGGGTCAGCCACCCGTCGCGGGTGGGCAGGAGCTTCAGTCCGAACTTTTCGGAGTGGGGCGGCTGCGGGTGGATGGACAGCCGGATCGCCTCGGGGAACCGCTCGGCGACCACCCTGCTCCAGGCGTTGCTCCGCCGGATGGTCTGGAAGGCGGCTTCCTTGGACCCGTTCCGGAGTTTCGTCCTGGACGTTGTGTCCGTGCCCTGCCGGGCGAGGGCGTCCTCGTACATGAAGCGGTGGATGCCGTTGAACAGCGAGCGGGTGGTGGCGTCGGTCCGGACGTCGTCCTTCAGCTCGTCGAGGCTCACCGCGTAGTCGCGTTCGAGGATCTCCCGCAGTTTCGGATAGTCGTGGGATCCGAAAGCGTCGTCCAGGCCGAACATGTCGAGCGACACCAGGTCGGCGGCTTTGACACGGGCCATCAGGCTCTCGCGGTAAGCGGTCACCGCGCTGTCGGTCACTCCGACGACATCGCTGAAAACGTGTCCGTCGGAGCAGATGGTGACCCGGGCTCCCGGCGAGTAGAAGTAGCCCACGTAGTCACACATGGATTGGAGGAAGTTCAGGGCCAGCAGTTCGCCCAGGTCCGGCAGGACGCCCAGGACTTTCTTCTGGTTCGGTGACTTCGCGGGGAAGGCGGGGATGACGAAGTGTATTCGCTCTCCCTGCCGGATGAAGTTCTCGATCTTCGCCTGGCGTGCTTCGAAGCACGCCACGCAGGGGGCGCAGGGCTCTTCCGGGCCCGTGCTCACCGACTCGTCCACCCGCTGGTAGCGGTGGAGCATTTCTAATATGCGACGAGAGGTGTGCGAGATGGGCAGCGACACACCTATCGCGTTCACGCTCAACGTACCCCCATGACTAGTGGAGTTGCTCTGGCGCGCCCGTGTCACCGGCGGAAGGGCGGCCGGGCAGGGCGGCGCGGCCGCGGAGGAAATGACGACGCGGCTCTCGACGGCGGGGAATCCGGTCAGATGCGGTGTGGTTCCGCCGGGGCGGGCGGAAAGTGACGGCCATTCAGGGAGAAATGGCGAGCTGGGCGTTCGGCGCACCGGGGTCTTCCGGGCATGACGAAAACGCCTTGCTCACGGCCGTTCACACGCCAGGAAATGAATGCTGAAAGGGCTCGGCAGAGGGCCGAAGGAAGCGTTCGCGGCTATTCGTCGGCGGCTTGTCCGCGCCCGCCGGTTCCCAACCGGCGGCAGCGCCCGACGGCCGGTCCTGCCGCGGGAGAGGACGGCCGTACGGGACGGGGAGAGGAGGGTGGGGGATTCATGGCCACTCCATATATGTGTCGCAGAGCGTTCTGCACAGTCGGAGCGATGGAGAGAGGGTGGCAAACTCCCTTTCCGGTAAGGAAGTTGAAGCGCTTTCCCGGGGCAGACAGTAGGGGACGCGTCCTGCCGGATGCAATGCTCCAACGACCTCAACTTTAACTTTCCATAACTCACCGGTAGGGGAA
>NZ_BQUN01000111.1:18908-51813 GCF_026008495.1 Streptomyces sp. A012304 | reverse complement strand
CCCGCTTCACATGGGTCGGTCAGGCTGACATCCTGGCCTCGGGGGCGGGCCGGCGTACGACGTGGCGGCGGCGGGTCGGCAGGAGCAGCGGGTTGGCGACGCCCCAGGCCGCGCCCTTGCAGATCAGTTCCTTGTAGGCGGCGGCGAGCCGTCCGGTGAGGGCGGCGCGGACGGCGCGGTCGTCGGCGGTGACGTACTGGATCAGGCCGTCCCTGCGGCCCAGCGAGATGCACTGGTTGAAGTAGCGGAGCGGCACGTTCGGCAGCTTTCCGGCGGTCAGGCGGGCCGCGATGGCGTCGGCGGCCTGCCACGCGGCGGGAACGCCCGAGGCGCAGGACATCCGCAGCGGCTTGTCGCCGGGGCCCTTCACCATGGCCGCGTCACCGACGGCGTACACCTCCGGGTGCGACACCGAGCGCATGGTCCGGTCGACGACGATCTGGCCGCTGTCGGTGACCTCCAGGGTGGTGGCCCGCGCGATCGGGTGGACGGCGAACCCGGTGGTCCACACGGTGACCGCGGCGGGGATCGTGCCGCCTTCGGCGGTGATGACGCGGTCGGCCTCGACCGCGGTGACGGCGGCGTGCTCGTGGACGGTGATGCCGAGGGTGTCGAAGACCTTCCGCAGGTGCCGGCGGCCCTTGTCCGAGAGCCAGTCGCCGAGGGCGCCGCGGGCGGCGAGGGCCACGTCGAGGTCCGGGCGGGTTTCGGCGATCTCCGTCGCGGCCTCCAGGCCGGTGAGGCCGCCGCCGACCACGACCACGGGCTGTCCGGCCTCCAGGCGGGCCAGGCGCTCGCGCAGCCGCAGCGCTCCGGGGCGGCCGGCGATCTCGTGGGCGTGCTCGGCGGTGCCCGGGACACCCTGGTCGTTCCAGCCGCTGCCGAGGGCGTACACGAGGGTGTCGTACTCCAGTTCCTCGGCGCCGTCGGCGTCGCGGACGGAGACGGTCCGGCGGTCGACGTCGACGGCGGTGACCTTCGCGAGCCTCAGTGCGACGCCGGTGCCCGCGAACATCTCGCTGAAGGGCCGGGGCCTGAGGTCCTGGCCGACGGCGAGCTGGTGCAGCCGGACCCGCTCCACGAAGTCGGGATCGGCGTTGACGAGGGTGATGGTGACGTCCTCGCGGTGCAGCCGCTTCGCGAGGCGCCCGGCGGCGACGGCTCCGGTGTATCCAGCTCCGAGGACGATGATGCGGTGCTGCATTTCGCTGCTCCTGTCTGCGCGGGTCCGCCTTAGGTGGTGCGCTGTTCCGCCCCTTGAACCGGGCGGACCCTCGTTTCCTGACAGGAATCCGGTGTGAAGCAGATCACATCTGGTGGGGCTCGTTCAGAAGGCGCCGTGGAGCAGGGGGGCGCCGTGGTCGGCGGACGCCCAGTGCCGGGTCGCCCGTTCGAGCTTGTCGGGGTTGACCTGGCTGCGGACGGCGGTGATGCCCTCGGCGGTGACCTCCAGGCACATGACGCCGACGATCCGGCCGTCGACGACCACCACCACGGCCGGCTCGCCGTTGGCGGTCGTGGCGTACACGTCGGGCGAGCCGCCGATCAGCGCGCGCTTGGCCTTGCCCGGTTTGAACAGGCCCCGCAGGAACGTCGCGACCGCGAGGGCGCCCTCGAACGCCTTGGCGCGGGCCGGGACCTTCCCGCCGCCGTCACCGATCGAGATGGCGTCCTGGGTGAGCAGCTGCACGAGCGGCTCGGTCCGGCCGCTGGTGGCGGCCGCGAGGAACTCCTCGACGACCCGCCGGGCGGCGGCCTCGTCGATCTCGGTGCGGGCCCTGCCGTCCGCGACGTGCTTCTTGGCGCGGTGCAGGATCTGCTGGCTGGCGGCCTCGGTGATGCCGAGGATCTCGGCGATCTCCCGGTGCGGGTAGTCGAAGGCCTCCCGCAGGACGTACACCGCCCGCTCGTTGGGGGACAGCCGCTCCAGCAGGACGAGGACGGCGTACGAGACCGATTCGCGCTGTTCGGCGGTGTCGGCCGGGCCGAGCATCGGGTCGCCGGCGAGCAGCGGCTCCGGCAGCCATTGGCCCACATAGGTCTCGCGCCGCGCGCGGGCGGAGGAGAGCTGGTTGAGGCACAGGTTGGTGAGGACCTTCGTCAGCCAGGCCTCGGGCACCTCGATGTGGTCGAGGTCGGCGGCCTGCCAGCGCAGGAACGTCTCCTGCACGGCGTCCTCGGCCTCGCCGGCGGAGCCGAGGAGGCGGTAGGCGATGGCCTCCAGGCGGGGCCTGGAGGCCTCGAAGCGGTCCAGGTCGTTCATGGTCAGGGCCATGGCCCGGATCCTAGCTCTCGCCGCGCGCCACGGCCGCCGCATTCCGCTTCCGCCTCGGGCGGTGACCCGGGGATCCGCCGGACCCACGCAGTGCACGGCGGTCGGTTCTCGGTGCGGGGTGAGCAGGGCCCGCAGCTCCTCGGCGGCGGCGCGGCCGCCCAGACCGGTGGCGGTGGACCAGGGCCTTCTCAGGGGCGGTCGCCGGGCGCCCGTGCGGCACCCGTCAGGCTCCCGGCCGCCCGTTCCTCGAGCGTCGCCGCCAGGACGGCCGCCGTGATCGCGGCGATGCCGAGGAGGAGGGGCAGACGTGCGTCGAGGCCGGTGAGGGAGCCGGCGAGGGCGGTGCCCGCGGACCCCGACGTGATCTTCAGGGCCGCCACCCAGATGAAGACCTGGGCGCGGGCCGTGGCGGGCGCGTACTCGGTGCGGGCGGCGAGGGTGGCGGCGAAGAAGAGGGCGTTGAGGGCGCCCGTCAGCGCGTACGCCGCCACGGACAGGGCGAAGACGTGACTCGCGGCGACCGTGCCGAGTCCGGCGACGACCCCGAGGGCGAGGCGGCGCATGAGGCGGTCGGGGTCACCGGTGGGCGGGAAGACCATGACGGCCGCGGAGCCGGCCAGGTTGCCCAGTCCGTAGGCGGCGGTCAGCACCGCGGCGGTGGAGGCGTCGATGCCCAGCGTCCGCGTCATGTGCACCGCGGTGATCGGCAGCGCGGCGACGGCGAGCGCGACGATCATGGTCAGGTAGACGGTGCGCCGCAGACGGCCGGTGCGGACCACGAGCGCCAGCGTGGGCCCCGGCTTGGGGATCGCCGCCCGGTCCCCGCCGTGGGCCGCGGGCACGTGGGGCAGCAGGAGCACACACCCCGCCGCGACACCGGCGCCGCCCGCGAGCGCGAGGGCGGCGGCGCCGGGCGAGGCCCAGCCCGACAGGGCCGCCACCAGGGACGGGCCCACGGTGCCGCCGATACCGTACGTGGCCACGTCCCAGCCCTGTGCCCGGCGCAGGCTGCGCGGTCGTGGTCCGACGAGGGCGGGCAGCCGGCTGCTGATGCCGCCGGTCAGCAGGGGCCCGCAGGTGCCGGCGACGGCCAGCAGCAACCCCGTCAGCGGGGCGGGCGTCCGGGCGTACGTCAGGACGCCCGCGGTCAGCGCGGTGGCGTACAGCAGACAGGCCGCCGCGATGACCTTGCGGCCATCGTGCGCGAGGTCCAGCGGGCGGGCGACGAAGGGGCCGAGGAGATGCGGTGCGGTGACGCACGCGGCCAGCGCACCCGCGAGCGCGCCCGAGCCGCCCGACGAGGTGACGAGCAGGACGACGGCGACGACCGCTCCCCCGTCGGCGGTGCGGGCCAGGGCCGCGGCGACGACGTAGCGCACCAGGCCACCCACGCCGCCCTGGCCGTCGGGCGGCGAGGGCGGCCCGCTCGCCGCGTGGGTCGCGGACGCGATCCGTTGTCGGTTCATGGCGCGCGCGTTCAGGCGGTGAGCCCGAGGGCGTCCAGCACGGCGACGACGTCCCGACGCGCGCCCTCGTCGAGTCCGCGCAGGGGCCGAGGCAGGTTCGGCTCCCCCGCCAGGCCGAGGTGGGACGCGGCGGCGGACACGACGCGCAGGCTGCCGTGGCGGCGGAACAGCTCCCACAGCGGCTCGAGCGCGTCGGACAGGTCCGTGGCCCGGCCCGCGTCACCGGCCTGCGCGGCGCGGGTGAGGGCGAGAGCGGTGCGCGGGAACATGCCGCCGACGACCGAGTACCAGACGTCGCACCCGGCGGTCAGACCCCGGGCGGCCGTCCAGTCGCCGCTCACCCCGACGGTGACCGTCCCGGGGACCAGCGCCCGCAGCGCGTCGACGCGGGCCCGGGCCCCGGCCGGGTCGTCGGGCACACCGGGGATCTTGATCGAGCCGACGTTCGGCAGCCGGGCGATCCGGCCGTGCAGTTCGTCGGTGAAGCGCACCCGTGTGGTGGCGGGGTTGTCGTAGACGCACAGCGGTACGGACAGCTCGCGGGTGACGTCCTCGTACAGCCCGAACACCTCGTCGTCGGTGAGCGGCTGATACGTCATCGGGGCGAGCAGCACCGCGGCGGCGCCGGCCTTCTGCGCGTCCTCGGCCAGCGCCAGGACGTGCGAGGTGCGCAGCGCGCCGATGCCGACCATGACGGGCACGCCGTCGGCGGCCTCGACCGCGATCCGCACGGCGTGCGCGCGCTGCTCGCGGGTGAGGTAGGCGTAGCCGCCGGTGGAGCCGAGCGCGCCGATGGAGTCCACGCCGGCGGCCGCGAGGCGGGCGACGAGCGCGGCGTACGCCGTCTCGTCGACGCCGTGCTCGTCGGTGGGGGTGAGGGGGAAGGCGCTGAGACCACGGAACATGACGGCTCCTCAAGAGGCTGCAAGGTGCTTCATTGCTTCTTCGGGCGGGAGAGGGGGGCCGGTCAGCCGCTCGCCGCGCGCAGTTCCGCCACGACCGCGGCGAGTTCGGCGGCGAACGCCTCGGCCTGCGGTGCGGTGAGGGTGGAGCTGGTGACCCGGATGGCGCCCAGGTGGGTGGACGGGTCGCGGACGAAGAGGTGGCCGGGCCGCACCGCCCAGCCCCGCCGGGCGAGGTTCTCGACCACCGACCGGGCGTCGACGTCGAGTTCGACCCATACGTTCAGCCCGTCGGGCCGGTCGGGCACCTCGATGCCGTGGGCGTGCAGCCGTTCGACGAGCAGGCCGCTGCGGTGTGCGTAGGCCGCGCGGGCCCGTTCGTGGAGTTCATGGACGCCCGGGTCGAGGAGCATTTCGCGGGCCGTGTGCTGGAGCAGCCGGCTGACCCAGGTGGTGCCGGCGCTCAACCGCGCCTCCAGGCGTGCGGTGGTCTCCGCGTCGGCGGCGACGAGGGCGAGGCGCAGGTCCGGGCCGAGGAACTTGGACAGGGACCGCACCAGCGCCCAGCGCGCGGTGGCCGCAGGGGTGATCCGGTGGTACGGCCGTGCCGAGACCGCCGAGAAGTGGTCGTCCTCGATCACCAGGACCTGGGGGTGGTCGGCGAGGATCGCGCGCAGATCGGCCGCGCGCTGCGCGGTGAGGCTCGCACCGGTCGGGTTGTGGGCGCGGGGTGTGCAGACGACCGCGCGGGCACCGGCCTCCAGGGCGTCCCGCAGGGCGTCGGGCCGCATGCCGGCGCCGTCCACCGGGACCGGGGCCGACCGGTAGCCGTTCAGCCGCAGCGTGCCGATGCTCGCCAGGAAGCAGGGGTCCTCCAGGGCCACCAGGTCGCCGCGGGCGAGGTGGGCGTTCAGGATGCGTTCGGTGGCGTCGACCGCTCCGTGCGCCACCAGTGTGCGGAACGGCTGCTCGATGTCCTCGGCGAAGTCGGCGGAGGCCCACTCGGCCAGCCCCGCGTCGACGGCGGGCGCGCCGTACAGGGGTGGGCGGTAGTCCCCCCGGCGGGCCGCGGCCAGGATGTCGGGCAGCAGCTCCGGGTCGGGGTTGCCGCCGGCCAGGTCGACGGCGTCGCCGCTGACGCCGGACCCCTCGCGGGCGAGCTGCGGCACCGCCGCGATCACCGTGCCGCCGCGGCCCCGTGTCTCGGCCACCCCGGCCTCGACGAGCCGCCGGTACGCGAGGGCGACCGTGTTCCGGTTGACTCCCAGCTCGGCGGCGAGCGCCCGCACGGGCGGCAGCACCGTCCGCGGCGCCAGCTCACCCGCGGCGACCTGGTCGCGCACACTGCTCGCGATCTCCGCCGCGGTCGTTCCGCTGATCCGCACCTCACCACCTCCGGCACCCACCCTACACTTTGTCCTATGCCAAAGTCGGGGGTTTTGCCGGGCCGTCGGCCGACTCGGATCCCCGGCCGGTGCGCCGCGGGGCGAGGAACGTCAGGAGGGCGAAGGACGGTCCGAGGGCGGCCAGACGTACGGCAGGTCGTCCGGGACGCCGGGGAAGAGCGGGGCGTAGGTCGTCGGGTCCTTGCGGACCAGTGCCGAGCGGTGGCTGCGGTGGAAGGCTTCCTCGCCGAGCCAGGGCGGCAGTTCCCCGGCGGCCGCCAGCAGCGGCTGGTCACGCAGCGGTGTGTGGGGGCGGAACGCTTCGAGGTCGGCGACGAGGGTGGCCGCGCAGCTGTCCTGGTGCCCCTGTTCACGCCACACCCGGCAGACCTCCAGACCGTACCGGACCAGCGCCTCCTCGTATCCCGCCCACATCCGTACGGCCGGATGCCGGCGCCATCCGTACCCCGGCCGGGTGAGGCCGCGCAGCACCTGCAAGGCCTCGACCCGCTGCTTGCCGAGTCGGCGTCGGTCCAGGACCGACGCCGACTCCCGGAAATCGGGGTAGGGCAGGAACGTCTGCATGGCGCCACTTCACCGCCGAACGGTTCCTCGAGCGTCGAGTACCGCGCGTCGTACGGGTTCCTCAACCGCCGGGTACCCGCGTCGTACGGGTTCCTCAGCGCCGCATACCCGCGTCGTACGGGATTCCTCAGCGCCGGGTGCCCGCTCAGCCCCGCCCCTCATCCGCTTCGGCGTCGGCGAGCCGTCCGCGCAGCATGGAGTCCAGTACCGCCATGTAGCGCTGCGCCCGCGGTCGGCCGAGGACGAAGGGGTTCGGTCCGTCCGGGTCGGCGCGGAGCTGCTCGGCGCGCTGGAGGCCGTGGTCGTTGGGGTGGTTGGACAGCTCCACGTCCACCTTCGCCTGTCGCATCCGCGCGCTGAAGGACTGGATGGACGCCAGGTAGGCGCGCAGTTCCGCGGGCGTGGCGGGCGGGTTGGTGCCGCCCCACAGCATGGCCGTGTGCCGCTCGCGGCCCGCCCGCACCGGGATGACCGGCGAGACGGTGCCCGGTGTGTGGCCGGGAGTGTGGTGCAGCTGGATGGTCGTGCCGCCGAGGGTGAGCGGTTGCCCGTCCGCGATGTCCAGGTCCCGGGCGGGGGCGTCGGCCGGCCCGGTGCGGGCGACCAGGTCCCAGTCCGCCGGGGACATCAGCACCCGCGCCCCGTGGGCTTCGGCGAGGTACCGCGCGCCTCCGAAGTGGTCCGCGTGGCCGTGGGTGACGACGACGTATTTGATCGTCTCCGGATCGGCGCCCACCTCCCGCAGCCCGGGGACGAGGACGTTCTCGGCCTCCGCGGCGGAGGTGAGCGCGTCGATCAGGACGATCCCGTCGTCGGTCAGCACCGCCATCGCGGAGACCCAGCCGACACTGATCATGACGAGGTCGTCGAAGAGCCTGATCGGCGCCGGCGCGGCCGGGCGGGGGAACTCGAAGCCGGGGGTCAGCGACCGCACCAGGGCGGTGAGGACCGGGTCGTTCCCGGCGAGCCTGCGGGCACGGTCGTAGTGCGCCTGCCCGCCCGCTCCGGCCGCCACCGCCGACGGGGCGGGACCCGCCGTGGCGACACCGGCGACGAGGCCTGCTGCGGCGATCCGGCCCAGACGACGCCTGGTGAGATCGCCGGTCGGGTGGCCGTGGCAGGGTAACGAGGTCATCGTGATCCTCCTGATGGTCGGGGTGCGAAGAAGTCCATGACCGTCTCGGTCACGTCCAGTGCGGTGCTCCGGGGCAGGAAGCGGCGGTGGCCGTCGCGGTGGAAGCGGCGAAGTCGTTCAACGCGCCGGCTCCTCACGTCCGGTCCCGGGCCGCCCCGCCCTGCGCACCTGGTGGACGGCGGCCCCCGCGAACACCACCGACGCGGCGCCGCTGAGGAGTACACCGGTCCCCGAGATGCGGAGCAGGTCCGTCTCGCCGTCGGGGTACGTGCAGGTGATGGACGGCGGGAAGACGGTTCTGTCGATGTCCAGGACCTCGATGTGGATCAGCTTCGTCTCCGGGGGGATCGTCTTGGCCCTCACGCACTCGTCGTGGAGATCGGTGCGGGACAGTTCCAGCACGGGGTCGACCCCGACCACCCAGAACGCGGCGCACAGGAGCGGTGACCAGATGGCTCCGGCCCGTACCTCGGAGGACACCCGCGACTGCCTGCGCAGCAGGAGCACGGACAGGGCCCCGACCGCCACGGCGACACCCGCCCACATGATCCACGCGCTCGGGGCGGTGCGGCGCATCGGCCCGTGCCCGTCGGTCGTCTCGCAGGCGACCTCGGGCGGGAAGGCGTCCACGGTCACGCTGACCAGCGGAAAGTCGTTGTCGAGGGTCGTCGAGCCGCACACCGCCGTCGGATCGGTGAAGGCGAACCCGTACGCCACGGCGCCCGCGTAGCCGATCGCCGCCGCGTAGAGGCCGATCACCGCCCAGCGGGCCGGCCGGGACGGATCGCGGCTGAGCACCCACACCCGGTACGGAATGATCCCGGCCGGCAGCAGGAAGAGAGTGATCAGCTGTGTCAAGAATCCCAGCACGGTTCGGCCCCCGCCGCTCACGCTCGTCGACGCGGCCGCAGTCATCCGTGCGGTCGCGGTTCCCCGGGGTAAGGACGATCAAGTGGCAGTGAGCGGTTGCTTCCGTTCGGCCTCCCCGCCAGTGCCTAGCCGTACACCACCGACCACGGGCGCGGCGGGTCGTCCGTCGGGCCGGGGTCGCCCGCGCGCCGCGATGTCGCGGTGTGGTCGCGGGCCAGGACCTCGGCCGCGAGTTCCGCGAAGCGGCGGGCGGCCGGGTGGGCGCCTCGGCCGGCGGGCCAGGCGCCGCCGACGCGCAGGGTGAGGGGGCGGCCGGCCAGGGGCCGCCAGGCGACGCGCGGCTCCTTGCGGGCCACCGGCCCCTGGTCGAAGGCCACCCCGTGACCCGCCGTCACCAGCGCGAGCAGGAACTCGGGGTTGGACGCGTGACGCAGGCGGCCGGGGACGAAACCCTCGGCGCGGCACACCTCAAGGATCCGGTCGTACCAGCCGGGCGCGTGCGCGCGGGGGAAGAGCACCAGGTCGTGGCCGGACAGCTCGCCGAGCGTCACCTCCGACAGCCGGGCCGGCGCCGAGGTGCGCGGCAGGACGACACCGAGGTCCAGTGAGACGGCGGGGCCGAGCCGCAGTTCGGTGGCGTCGACGGGGTGGTGCACCAGTCCGACGTCCAGGCCGCCGGAGGCCAGCAGCCGCAGCTGCTCCTCGGTGGTGACCTCCTGGAGGTCGACGGTGAGCCCCGGAGCGTGCTCGGCGCAGGCGGAGAGCAGCGCGGACAGCACGGCGGCCGTGGTGTCGGGCGGTACGCCCGCGCGGAGGGCGCCGAGGCCACCGTCGCCGGCGCGGCGGGCCAGGGTGCGCAGCCGTTCCTCCCGGGCGAGGAGGTCGTGGGCCTCCTCCAGCAGCACCGCCCCGGCGGCACTCAACCGGACGCCGCGCTGTGAGCGGTCGAACAGCTCCGCGCCCAGCTCCTTCTCCAGTCTGCGGATCGCCTGGCTGAGCGGTGGCTGGGCCATGCCCAGCCGTTCGGCTGCCCGGCTGAAGTGCAACTCGTCGGCTACGGTGACGAAAAGACGCAGGTGGCGTAGGAGATCCACGACCAGGGATCGTACGTGACGACCGCCGCGAGGGGGGCGGAACGGTGATCGACGAACAGATCCGGCGGGTGTTCGCCGGGGCGGGCGCCGAGGGACAGCTGCACGCGCTGCCCGTCCACGCGCGCACCACGGCCGGTGCGGGGCCGGGGGCCCGCGAGGTCGCCGTGGGCGCCGACGAGCCGGTCGTGATCGCCTCGATCTTCAAGGTGCTGCTGGTGCTGGAGTTCGCCCGGCAGGTCGTCGCCGGTCAGCTCGACCCGCGCGAGCGGGTCCGGGTCACCGCGGCCGACCGGCTCGGTGGCTGGGGGACCGCCGGCTGTCTCGACGACGTCGAGCTGTCGCTGCGCGACCTGGCCCACTTCGCGATGTCGGTCAGCGACAACTCGGCGGCCGACCTGCTGCTGGCCCGCGTCGGCCTGGACACCGTACGGCTGCTCGCGGCGGAACTCGGCCTGGAGCGGACCCGGATCGTGGGCGGGCCGCGGGACCTGCTGGAGTCCATGCTCGCGGAGGTCGGGGCGCGCGACGAGCGGGAGTTCGCCGTCCGCTACCCGGCCCTGCCGGACGACCGCAAGAGACGGCTCGCCGTGCTGGATCCGCGCCACACCACGGCGAGCACACCCCGTGAGATCACCCGGCTGCTCGGGCTGATCTGGAGCGATACGGCCGGGCCGCCGCAGGCCTGCGCGTTCGTGCGGGACTTGATGGGCCGCCAGGTATTCCGGCACCGGCTGGTGTCGGGTTTCCCGGACGACGTCACGGTCGCCGCCAAGACCGGAACCCTGCCGGGGCTGCACATGGAGGCGGGCGTCGCCCGCTACCCCGACGGCGCCTGCTACGCGATCGCCGTCTTCGCCCGCACCCACGACCTGACCGCCTCCCGGGCCACGGTGGACGCCGCGATCGGCAGGGCCGCCGGGATCGCGGCCGATTTCCTCCGCGCCGGCGAGGGCGACGGAGACGGCCGGTGACCGGGTCGTATATGCGTTTCCCTATGGAGGGTGCCGCAGTCCGGTCTTGGACAGCCGGGTCGGCGCGCTGATCTGCTGACGGCATGCCTCAGGACAGACATGCCCCGGACGGACGACCCGTGCCCTCCGGACGCCGCCTCGACCGTCGTACGGTGCTGCGCGGGGCCGCGCTCGGCGCCGCCGCCCCGCTGGTCCCGGCCACGGCCGCCACCGCCTCCGCCGCTGCCCCGGGCCGGCGTGGCCCCGCCGCCGACGCGGTGTCGTTGCGCTGGCTCGGCACCGCCGGCTGGCGCATCGACGTCGGCGACCGGACCGTACTGTTCGATCCGTACCTCACCCGCTTCAGCACCGGCCTGTACGAGGGCGCCTTCGACCCCCGCACCCCGCTGCGGAGCCGGCCGTCGGTCGTGGACGCGCACATCGGGCGCCCCGAACTCGTACTGGTGAGCCACTCCCACTGGGACCATCTCGCCGACGTGCCGCACATCGCAAAAACCACCGGCGCCCGGGTCGTCGGCACCGAGACGACCTTTCACCTGCTGGTCTCCCTCGGGGTGGACGCGGGACAGATCTCCGTGGTGAAGGGCGGCGAGGTGCTGGACCTCGGCGGGATCGTCGTCGAGGCCGTGCCGAGCCTGCACAGCCGCAACAAGAAGTGCGCCTACTTCGCCCCGGGCACGCTGCACGCCCCTCCCGCGACCGCCCCGCGCACCATCTCCGACCTGCCGGAGGGCGACACCCTCGCCTTCCAGGTGACGGCCGGGGACGGCGGGCCCTCGGCGTTCCTCATGGGGGCCAGCGACTTCTCCGAGCGTGCGGTACGGGGCCTGCGGCCCGACCTGGCGATGGTCGCCGTGCCGTCCAGTACGGCCACCCACCGCTATGTGCCCCGTCTGCTGCGCGCGCTGGACTCCCCCGGTGTCGTCGTCCCCGTCCACTGGGACAACTTCGAGGTGCCGCTGGCCGGTTCGCCGGTCCGCGACCCGGCGATGGACCTGGACGGGTTCCTCGCCCAGGTCGGGAAGGCCGCTCCGGCGGCACGTGTCGTCGTCCCGGACTACCGGACCGTGTACGACGGCGCCATGCGCCCCGTGCGCGGCTGGACCGGCGGCTAACCCCCGGCCCGGTGTCCACCGATCGGTGGACACCAGGTTCAACCGAGCACCTCTGTCCCCCAAATGCCCTGCCCGGACAGGCTTTTGGGCATGAAAACACTCTCTGTGCGCATGGCGCGCTGGAGCGCGCGGCACCCCTGGCGGGCGATCGTCGGCTGGCTGGTGTTCGTGGCGCTGTGTCTGGGTGCCGGCAGCGCGGTCGGTACGAACAGCGCGAAGACGGCGGACTACCGGGTCGGTGAGGCCGGCCGCGCCGAGGCCCTGGCCGCCGAGGCACATCTGGAGCGCAGACCCACCGAGCAGGTGTTGATCTCCGCCAGGTCGGGCGCTCTGGACCCGGCCGCCGCCGGGGCCGCCGCGACGGACCTCACCGCCCGGATGAAGCGGCTGCCCGACGTCGCGGGCGTGGCCGCCCCGCTGTTCTCCGCCGACCGTACGGTCCTCATGGTCGAAGTGGCGATCAAGGGTGAGGAACGGGACGCGAAGGACAAGGTCGACGCGCTCCTGGAACAGACCGAGGCGGTGCAGAAGAGCCATCCCGGCCTGCTGCTCCAGGAGACCGGAAGTCCCTCCGTCAGCAAGGGTGTCGACAAGCAGCGCGGCGACGACCTGGCACTGTCCGAGGCGATCACCCTTCCGGTCACGCTGATCACGCTGCTGGTGGTGTTCGGGTCGGTGACGATGGCCGGTGTGCCGCTGCTGCTGGCGCTGTCGTCGATCGCGGCGGCGATCGGGCTCTCCATGGTCGTCTCGCACCTCTCCCCCGACACCGGGGTCGGCACGAACGTCATCCTGATGATCGGCCTCGCGGTCGGGGTGGACTACACGCTGTTCTACCTCAAGCGCGAACGGGAGGAGCGGGCCCGCTCGGGCGGCCGGCTCGACCCGGCCGCGCTGGTGGAGCTGGCGGCGGCGACCTCGGGGCGGGCGGTCGTGGTCTCCGGGCTCGCGGTCGTCGCCTCCACCGCGACGCTGTATCTGGCCTCCGACGTGATCTTCTCCTCGCTCGCGACCGGCACCATCGTGGTCGTCCTGGTCGCGGTGGCCAGTTCCCTGACGGCGTTGCCCGCGCTCCTCGTCCAGCTCGGGAAGCGGGCGGACCGCAGGGCACAGCGGCGGGAGCGGCGGGGCAAGCCCGCCCGCCGGGTGCGCGCGGAGGGAGGCGGCGGCCGGATATGGGGGGCGCTGCTGCGGCCCGCCGCCCGGCACCCGCTGGCCACCCTGGGCGTCTCGGTCCTCGCCCTGCTCGCCCTCGTCGTCCCCCTGGCCGGGCTGAAGACCACCGAGATGAGCCGGGACACGCACTCCCGTGACATCCCCGCGATGCGGGTGTACGACCGGCTCAACGAGGCGTTCCCCGAGCTGCGGGTGACCCACCAGGTCGTCGTACGCGCCGACGTCTCCAAGAGCGCGGAGGTCACCTCGGCGCTGCGCGAGGTGGCCCGGCGCACCGCCGCCGACCCGCTGTTCACCGACACCTCACGGATCCGGACCTCGGCCGACCGCCGGACCAGCGTCCTGGAGGTGAAGGTGCCGTACCTCGGCAACTCCGAGCAGGCGTACGACTCCCTGGACCGGCTGCGCGACGACCATCTGCCCGCCACCGTGGCCCGGATCGACGGCGCCGAGTTCGGGGTGAGCGGCGACGTCGCCCGCTACGCCGACTATCCGGCCCATCAGAACGGCAAACTCCCGCTGGTCCTCGGCGCGTTGCTGCTGGTGACGTTCGCGATGACCGTGTACGCCTTCCGCTCGGTGGTGCTGGGCCTGCTCGGCGTCGCGCTGAACGTGCTGTCCGCCGCGGCGGCGCTCGGGCTGCTCGTCCTGGTCTTCCAGGGCACCTGGGCCGAGGGGCTGCTGGACTTCGACTCCACGGGGTCCATCGGGTCGCGGGTGCCGCTGTTCCTCTTCGTCATCCTCTTCGGGCTGTCGATGGACTACCAGGTGTTCGTGGTGAGCCGGATCAGGGAGGCGGTCGCCGCCGGCGTCCCCACCCGGCAGGCGGTGCTCGACGGGATCCGCACCTCGGCGAGCGTGGTGACCAGCGCCGCGGTCGTGATGACGACCGTCTTCGCCAGCTTCGTCTTCCTGCACATCATCGAGATGAAGCAGATCGGGTTCGTGCTGGCGGCGGCCGTGCTGATCGACGCGTTCGTCGTCCGGGTGCTGGTGCTGCCGGCGGCGATGCTGCTGCTGAACGAGGCCACCTGGTGGCCCTCGCGCCCCGCGCGGCAGGCGGCTGCCGTCCCCGGGAAATCGGCCCCCGCACGCTCGGCGGTCGACGTACGTTGATCGGCATGACCGCTCTCGCCGGACCCACCGCCGACGCCTTCTGGGCCACGTCGCTGCGTCGCTGGAACATGGTGTGCTGGCCGCTGTTCGCGGTGATGGCCGTCGGAATGGCCGCCCTCGACCGGCCCGGCGGGAGCAAGTACGCCGCGCTCGCGGTGCTGGGCGCCGTGGTGCTCTGCTACGTGATCCTGGACCGCTTCCCGGACAACCCGGTGGTACGGCCGCACGTGTACCTCACGGTGCTGGTCGTGGCGCTGGGCGGGCTCGCCCAGCTGCGCGGCAACTACGCGGCGCTGTTCATGGTGACGCTGCCGCACTACTGGATGTTCGGGCGGACCCCGAGGGCCTCGATGGGGTTCCTGGGGCTCGCCACGGTCGCCACCCTGACCGGCAGCCTCCTGCGGGAGGGCGGCTGGTCGGTGGAGTTCTTCACCGAGACGCTCGTGTCGACCCTGATCGTCGTCGCCGTGGGGGCGCTGATCGGGCTGTGGGCACACTCGGTGGTCGAGCAGAGCACGGAACGGGCGCGGCTGATCGCCGAGTTGGAGCGGACGCAGGCACAGCTGTCCGAGGCTCACCAGCGTCAGGGCGCGGCGGACGAGCGGGAGCGGATGGCGAGGGAGATCCACGACACCCTCGCGCAGGGCTTCGCCTCGATCGTCGTGCTCGCGGAGGCGGCCCGGGCGGGGCTCGACTCCGACCCGGCGCGCAGTGCCCAGCAGCTGCGGTCGATCGAGTCCACCGCGCGGGAGAACCTCGCCGAGGCCCGGGAGCTGGTCGGCTCGGCGCAGCGGCCGGGTCAGGTCGCCGCCGGTTCGGTGGCCCGCACGCTGCGCCGGATCCTGGACCGCTTCGTCGAGGACACCGGGCTCACCGTGGACGCCGACCTGGAGGACCTGGAGTGCGACCAGCGGACCCGGATCGCGCTGCTGCGCTGCACCCAGGAGTCCCTGGCCAACGTGCGCAAGCACGCGCGGGCGTCCACGGTCGGCGTGGTGCTGGCCCGGCAGGCGGACGGTGTGGAACTGGAGATCACCGACGACGGGAACGGGTTCGTGGTGGAGGAGTCGACGGGCTTCGGCCTGGACGGGATGCGCAAGCGGCTGGCGGAGCTGGGCGGAAGGCTGACGGTGACGAGTTCGACGGGTGACGGCACGCGGGTGCTGGCGCTGATCCCCTTGACCTCCGCGGCTGCCCGGGAGACCGGGCCCGCGGAGAACGGAGCGCGGCCGTGACCGCAGGAGTGATCCGCGTCGTCGTGGTCGACGACCACACCGTCATGCGGGCCGGAGTGGTGGCGCTCCTGGCCTCCGAGACCGGCATCGAGATCGTCGGCGAGGCGGGCGACGGCCGCGCGGCCCTGGAACTCGTCGAACGGTACGCGCCCGATGTCGCCCTGGTCGACCTGCGGATGCCGGTGCTCGACGGGGTGGCCACGACGACCGAGATCGTGGCGCGCTTTCCCCGTACCCGGGTGCTGATCCTCACGACGTACGACACGGACGCGGAGATCGAGCGGGGGGTGGAGGCGGGGGCCATCGGCTACCTCCTCAAGGACACCACTCGGGAGCAGCTGGCGGACGCGATCCACGCGGCGGCCCGCGGTGAGACGGTGCTGGCGCCTCGGGTCGCCGAGCGGCTGGTCGCCCGGATGCGGCAACCCGCGCAGGTCCCGCTGACGGCCCGCGAGCAGGACGTCCTGAACGCGGTGGCGGACGGTCTGACGAACGCGGAGATCGGCCGGCGCCTCGTCATCGCCGAGGCCACGGTGAAGACGCATCTGCTGCGCCTGTTCGCCAAGCTGGACGTGAACGACCGGACGCGGGCGGTGGTGGTGGCGTTGGAGAGGGGCCTGCTGCGGAGGACCTCCGGCACGGAACGCACTTAGAGGCGTTCGTCAGGTGGCCGATGGCCGTGGCTGTTCGGGCGGGACCGAGGTCTCGGCCAGCGCCATCCACTGGTCGAGGTCGGCTTGTGTGAACTCCGGCCAGGCCGGAATCTCAGGCAGCCGGCGGAGAAGATCGTATGCCTCCGCGATCAGTGGCCGGCGGAGCACCGGCGAGTGGCAGCCGGCGACGACCTCGGCGTCGAGCCGCTGGAAGTCGTCCACCACCGCCCCGAACTTCCGGCTGTCCAGCAACGCCACCCAGGGCGAGACCAGCCGCCCGCCGAAGAGTTGCCCGTCGCGGAATTCCTCCGCGGACAGGCCGGCGATGTCGGGCAGGGGGGTGGGCACGTTCGTCGCGAAGGTGTCCACCGCCCACAGGACGTCGGTCTTCGTGTCGAAGAGGGCGCGGGTCGTCGGGTTGTCGTACAACGGCGGCCGTTTGGCCACCAGAGTGCGGTCCCCGACATCCACCGTGTCGCCGTCGATCATGAAACGGCACCGGTTGATCGGTGTCTCCCACTCCTCGGCCATGCGTCCGATCGAGAACCAGGTCGTCAGCAGTGTCGCGTTCGGGCATTCGGCGAGGGCGGCCAAGAGGTTGCCGGCGTGGTCACGGTCGTCGTGGGTGAGGAAGATCCATCGCACGTCCAGTGGATCCACCACGGACCATGCGGCCTCCAGCCACTGGGATCGCACCGCCGGCGCCCCGGTGTCGACGAGCACCGGTTCGGCTCCCCGGATCACCATCGAGTTCATGGGGAAGTGGCCGACCGGCGGAGCCTCCAGGGCCCACGGGATGACGAATGTCTCTTCGGCGATCCTGTACGGCTCCAGAAGATTGAAGGTTTCCGTTGTGGTCATCGCTGCTCTCCCTGGAACGGAGTTCGGCCGCAGCGCCTGTCCATCCAGTGCAGCCCCATGCCACGCCCGCGTCAAACGGAGGGCCAACCCGCGGCGACGGATCCCCGTCCGCGTGCTTAACGGAACCCGGCCCCGGCACCGCTGTTTTCCAGCCATAACAGCACCGAGCGATATCACCGTTCCGCCCTTTATGCCCATTCCGCATCCCCAGGCGGTTGGAATATGCCACTGTCATTTGCCACAGCACAGACGTGTCCCCTGAGGTCCTCGGACGACAGCCGAGTACGGCAGCGCGGCCGGGGCGCAGGTGAGCCGGAATCGATTCCGGCGGGAAAGGGGCCGTTCGGGCCGCTGTTAGGTTCCCGCCCGGAACGAGCCCCGTGTCCTGCCGACCGGCACGGGGCCCACCCGATGCCGTCGGCGGCGGTCACCGCCGTCGGCGCACCGCACGTGAAGGGCAGCCATGACATTCCCCGAACCGCCGGAGAGCGAGCCCGTCGACGACCGGCACCGCAGGGTCAGCCTGTGGCTGTCCGGGATCACGGCGGTCACGGGCCTGATCGCGGCGACCGCCGCCGTGATCTCCGCGGTGCGCGGGTGAGACGTCCGCATGTGGGTCCGGACCGGGACATCCCCGCCCGGCCGGGCGCGCCCGGCCCGTTCGTCACCGTCCGTCGGCCGCGCGCCACGCTGTGACGCGACGCGCCGCCGGCGGAAGCCGCCGTCACCTGGTGTTCGAAGAATCCGTGCAGGAGTGTCACACAGGCTGCACACAGCCCGCCGCATGGCTCGTTAGCGTTGCTGCCCATTCCCCTCCCACAGGAACCCCCTACGAACGCGGCCCCATCACGGCCTCGAGGGTCGTCGGCAGGTCAACTCAGGAAGGCCGCAGATGGACTACTGCTCCACGTGTCGTCGGCATCTGAACGGCGCCCTGGTGTGCCCCGGATGCGGGGCCTACGCGCCGGACATCGCTCCGCGCGTCGTCTCCAGCGACACCGCCGCCGAGCCGGTCACCCCCGAGGTGACCTGGCAGGAGGAGCCGCCGGCGGCCGGTCCGTCCGTCGAACCCGCGGGCGTGGCGCCCGCGCCGATGGGAAGGGCGGCACGGCGGCGCCGGCTGGCCCGGATGAAGAAGACGCAGCGGCGGGCCCTGGTGGCGACGGCCGTCGCGTTCGTCGGCGGCGGCCTGACCGTGGCGTCGAGTCAGCTGGACCGGCCCACCGACCACCGCACCCAGGCGACCACCGCACCGGACACCGCGGGCATGGGCGCCGCGGAGGAACCGGCGTCGGAGTACGAGACCCCGACGTCGGACGGGGCCGACGTTGCCCGGTCCACGCCCGGCCGCACCGGGCGGTCGACCGTGGCCGGGGACCCGCGCCGTACGCCCGTCACGCCGTCGAACACCCGGCCGGACGCGGCCACCGCCCCCGGCACGGCGGCGCCGGCGGCGCAGCGGCCGCGGACCACCCCGGCGACCTCCGGCTACGCAGAGCAGGCGCCCGCGCAGGTCCCCGTCGGGAGCGACACCGGTGCGGTGGCGGCGCAGCCGGCCACGCCTCCGGCGGCCGACGACGGTACGGCCTCGGACGCGTCGAACTCCTCTGGCGGCTCCGACACCTCCGGCACCTCGCAGTCGAGCCCCGCCCCGTCGGCGACCTCGCCGTCGGACACCTCGGCGGCGACGCAGGAGAAACTCTGCGTGCTCGTCATATGCCTCGGCTGACCGGGCCGCACGTCCGGTTCACGACCACTCCACCGGTGTACCGCCGCGGGTGTCCCGCCGACCTGGACGCCACGCCCGCCCGGCCGCGCGGCACCCGCTCCCGCTGACGGCGGTCACTCCTGCGGGCAGGTCGACACGTACGGCAGGCCCGGGGCGTTCTCCTTCCACTCCTCGCGGGACAGGCCCCGGCCGGTGATGGCGCAGGCCGCCCCCGTCGGGTCGGCGGCGATGGCCGGCAGGTCACCCAGGTTCCACAGCTCCACCGTGCCGCCGGCCAGGGTGACGGCCACGGTCTTCCGGTCGTGGCTGAACCGCACGTCCGTCACCTCGGCCGTGCTGTCCGTCAGTGTCGTCGCACGGGTCGGCGGTGTCGTGCCCTGGACGGTCCACAGCTCCGCGCGGCCGGCCGTGTTGCCCGTGACGACCAGGTGGCCCGCCGGATGGACGTCGATCTGCGAGAACCGGTCCGGGACCTCCGTCGAGGAGAGCAGCTTCCGCCCGGTCTTCGGATCCAGCGACCACACGGACAGCCGGCGCGTGTCGGAGGCCACCAACTGCCGTCCGTCGGCGCGGAACCCGATGTGGTCGAAGCTGTCCTCGAGGAGCGAGCCGTACTCCGAGCTGCCCTTGGCGGGCAGTTGGGCCGGAGCGGAGGGGTCCGTGACGTTCCACAAGGCGTCGGGGAGGGCCATCGTCGAGCCGTCCGGCGTGAACAGCGCCGGGGAGGTCCCCATGTAGGGCAGGTTCCCGAACGGCTCGTAGGGCTCGTACGGGTCCATCTGCCAGGTCCGCACCGGGCGTTGGGGATCGCGGACGTCCCAGAGGTGGACCCAGGTGTCCTCGAAGCTCTTGCCGCCGACGGCCACGAGCAGCGGCCGGCGCGGGTTGAGCGCCAGCGCCGACACCCCGGACGGCGGGGAGATCGCGCCCAGTCGTCGCGGTGCGCTCAGGTCGGTGGTGTCCCACAGCGTGATCTTCCCGGTCGCGTTGCTCTCGCCGGCCTGGCTGCCGACGGCGAGCACGGAGCCGTCGCCGTTGAAGGAGACCGCCGAGGCTCTCTGGAGTTGTCCCGTCAGCGACTTGTGCCTGCGCGGACGGGCGGGGTCGGAGGTGTCCCACAGCCACACCTCGCCGTCGTAGGCCGCGACCGCCAGTTTGCGGCCGTCCGGGCTGAACGCCGACGCGTAGAGCCCGACCGTGTCCATGCTCAGCGCGGCGACCCGGGCCGGGGACCGGCTGCCGACCAGCCATCGGGTGAGGGCGCCGTCCCCGTCCACCAGGCTGACGGTGCGGCTGTCCCTGCTGAACCCGATGGCCTCGACCCAGGTGTCGTGCCCGCCCAGCAGGACCGGTTTCCCGGGGCGGGAGGGATCGCTCACGTCGCGCAGGAACGCCGTGTCGTCCAGCAGGGAGACGGCCAGGTGACGGCCGTCCGGACTGAACGCGACCGCCTGCACCTGCTCCTTGTGGTCGAACGCGGCCAGCTGCCGGGGTGCCTCCGGGCGGCGCAGGTCCCACAACGTCACGTTCCTGCCGCGCTGCACCGCCAGAACGGGCGCGACGGGGCTGAACACCGCGTTGCCGAAGGGCCGTTGACGGGACAGCGCCCTGGGCTTGCGCGGGTCACGGATGTCCCACGTCATCCAGCCGGTGGTGTGGGTGAGGCTCTCGGGTTCCAGGGAACCGTCCGAGGCGGTGATGACGCCCGAGCCGGTGACGAGGGTGCGCCCGTCGGGGCTGAACATCACCGCGTCCGAGTCGACGGCGGGCAGCGGCCCGGTCAGCCGGCGGGGCGCGGACGGCTTGCTGACGTCCCACAGCTGGAGGGTGCCGTTCGCGCTGCCCGAGACCAGGGCCATGGTCCTGCCGTCCGGGCTGAACGCCGCCCCCGCCGCATCCCGCAGATTCTCCCAGTGCAGTACCTTGCGGGGCCGGGCCCGGTCCGCGAGGTCCCACAGGATCAGGCTGCTGCGGTTGTGCTGGTCACGGCCGGCGTTGCCGATCGTCACCAGCAGCCGTCCGTCGGCCCGGAACGCGAAGCTCTGCACGGACTCGGCATGGCCGGTGAGCGTGGCCAGCCGGCGCGGGCGGACGACGTCGCCCACGTCCCACAGAGCGACCGCCCGGCGGGCGGCGGCGGTTCGCCCGGCGTACGGGGCGGCGGTGGCCAGCAGTGTGCCGTCGGTGGTGTACGCCGCCAGGTCCGACTTCCCGATGCCGCTCGCGGAGACGCCGGCCAGGTGCGTGCTGTGCAGGGTGGCGACCAGCCCCTCCCGCGCCTCCGCCGTCGGTTTGACGCGCAGGGCGGCCACGCTGAACCGGAGCGAGGTGAGCGGATCGGACTGGCGCAGGTTCTCGGCCTCCGCCTGGAGCGCCCGCACCGTGGCCAGCCGGCGCTGCTCCTCGGCCTGCCGCCGCTGGTCCTCGGCCTCCTGGCGGCGTTCGTTCGCCAGGTTCGACATGACCAGCGCGATCACCGTCAGCACCGTCAGCGCGGTGACGGCGGCCCGGCGCAGCCGCACGGTCCGGGTGTGCTGCCGGACCTCCTCGCTGTCCAGCTCGTCCTTGGACACGCCGTGGACGGCGGCGGCCAGCATGCCGATCGCCTCCCGGAACCGGCTGTGGCTCAGCGAGAGCGCGCGCTGCTCGACCGCCCCGCGCAGATCCACCCAGAGGGGCTCGCCCTGGAACCAGCCCCGCAGGTGAGCGGGGAGGGCGGTGGTGCGCGCCCAGTCGAAGTCGCCCCGGGAGTGGTCCCAGACGATGTCGCCGTCCGTGAGGACGATCAGCATCGTCTCCGGCCCGCGGTGCCTCTTCCAGAAGGCGGTCTCCCGGCCCACCCACGGCGAGCGGGCCGACTTCCGCGAGGCCATGAGGATGAAGTAGCGGGAGTCGCGCAGGGCCGTCTCGATGGTCGTCCACAGATCCGGGTTGGCGGCGAGGCTCTCCTGGTCGCGGAAGACCCGCAGGGCACGCGGCCGGTTCCACGGCTTGGCCAGGCGGTGCAGCCCGCGCTGCACGGCGGGAGCGAGCGCGCTGTCCGCCTCGTGGCTGTAGGAGAGGAAGGCGTCGTAGGAGCCGCCGAACGCGGCGGGCGGCTTCATGAGTGGGAGGCCCGCCACAGCGTGTGCTCACGCGAGATCGCGTCCTCCGAGCCCGCCACGAAGTTCGCCCACTCGTCCTCGGTCCGAGCGAACCGCACCCGGGAGCCGATCGTGGACAGCTCGTGGTGCGCCATCGCATAGGCGGTCGCGAGGTTCTGGTGCTGCTTGGTCTGCACCCACGCCGCCCCGGCCGCCGCCAACGCGGCCACCAGGCCGATGAGATCGAAGTCGATCACCCCGGTCGCCCTCATCACCCCGGCGGTCAGGCCGAGGAGTTCCAGCGTCGCGAGAGCGACCGACCACCAGGTGGCCCGGCGCTCGTTCCAGCGGGCCTTCGCGCCGTACCACTCCTGCTGGTCTCTGATCCGGGCTTTGAGGTACAGCTCGCGGCGCTGCTCCAGCGGCAGCGCCCGCACGCGGCGCATGCCGTCGGTCACCTGCTCCGGACTGCCGCCGTCGGGGATCAGCAGGACCGGTTCGACATCCGACTCGATCTCGGTGAACCGCTCCAGCAGCAGCCCGGCGGCCTGCTCGTCGTCGCACTGGGCGACCCCCAGCGGGCTGCCGCCCACCATGTACCGCCAGGTCAGGGTCTTGGTCGACTCGGCGACCGCGCGCCCGGCGTACCACTGGCGGTCGGGGCGCGAGCGCAGCATGTACACATCGCTCACCAGCGCCGCTCCGAAGGCCACCGAGGCCACGGCGCCCGCCACGTCCGCGTCCCCGGCCTTCAGGGTCACCGCGCCGAAGGCGGCGGCGATCACCAGCGCGCCGAGCTGGAACCGCGTCACCGCGAGGTGACGGCGCTGGCCCTTGAGCGAGTTCGCGTCGGCCGCGCGGTACAGCGCGGGGAAGTCCTCGTAACCGACCGTCACCGCCATGGCTCCCTCCGTGACATCTCCTCACCAGGATGCCCAACTCACCTGCTTCTCATAGGTGATTCGGGCGATACGGGGGCGGTCGGCGCACAACGGAGGCGGACGTCGGGCCTCCCCTTCTCAGCCGTTGCCGGGGCCGGCCTGCACCAGCCCCGACTGGTAGGCGATGACGACCAGTTGGGCGCGGTCTCGGGCGCCGAGCTTGGTCATGGCCCGGTGGATGTGGGTGCGTACGGTCAGCGGGCTGAGGTGGAGGTCCTCGGCGATCTCGGTGTTGCTCCTGCCTTCCGCGGCCAGGGCCATCACCTCGCGTTCGCGGACGGTGAGGTCGGCCAGGCGTTCCGGGGGTACCAGGTGGGTGCCGGGGGCGGGCGAGGTGAGGAAGCGGGTGATGAGGGAGCGGGTCGCGGACGGGGAGAGGAGGGCGTCGCCGGAGGCCACCGTGCGCAGGCCGGCCAGGAGGGTGTCGGCGGTGACGTCCTTGCCGAGGAAGCCGCTGGCTCCGGCGCGCAGCGCCTGGGCGACGTAGTCCTCGGTCTCGAAGGTGGTGAGGATCAGGACGCGGGTGGCCGACAGGTCCGGGTCGGCGCAGATGACGGAGGTCGCGGCGAGTCCGTCGGTGCCGGGCATGCGGATGTCCATGAGGACGACGTCCGGGTGGTGCGCGCGGGCCAGGTCCACCGCCTCCGCCCCGTCGGAGGCCTCGGCGATCACCTCCAGGTCGTCGCAGGAGTCGATCAGGATCCGAAAGGTGGCCCGCAGCAGGGCCTGGTCATCGGCGAGCAGCACACGAACGGGCGTGGTCATGACGTACGTCTTCTTCCGGTTCCGGGGTGAGCGGGAGGGGCGGGACGAGGGGGAACGGCCGGACCGGCGGGAGTGGCCGCGTCGGCCGGGAGGGCCGTCATGGCGTGGGGGCCTCCGCCGGTTGCGGGGTGAGGGGGTGGAGGGGGAGGGCCGTGGAGACCTCGAAGCCGCCTTCCGGGCGGTGGCCCGCGCACAGGTTGCCGCCGACGGACTGGGCGCGTTCCCGCATGCCCATCAGGCCGAAGCCGCGGACCGCCTCGTCCGACGGGGCGGCGGGGGCGGCGGGGGCCGTGCCGTCGTCGGTGACGGTGATCGCCAGGCGGGTGGTGGAGTAGGCGAGGTGGATGTGCGCCGCTCGCGCGGAGGCGTGCTTGGTGGCGTTGGTCAGGGCCTCCTGGACGATCCGGTAGGCGGTCAGGTCCACGCCCGGGGAGAGCGGCCGGGCCGCGCCCTCGGTGGTGACGGTGACCTTCAGCCCGGCGGACTCGCAGGACGACACCAGCTCGGGGAGGCGGGCGAGTCCCGGGGACGGTTCCAGGGAGGCGGCGTCCGGGTCGTCCGGCTCGCGCAGCAGCCCGACGGTGGCCTTCAGCTCGCGCAGCGCCGACGACGTGGTGCCGGCGAGGTCGTCGAGGATCTTCCGGGCCTGCTCGGGGCGGGTGGCGGCGAGGTGCGCCGCCGTGCCGGCCTGCGCGTTGGCGAGGGCCAGATGGTGGGCGACGACGTCGTGCAGCTCGCGGGCGATGCGCACGCGCTCCTCGGTGACCCGCAGCCGGGCCTCCTCCTCCCGGGTGCGTTCGGCGTGCTCGGCGCGCGCCTGCACCGCCTGGAGATAGGCGCGCCGCATCCGGGTCATGGTGCCGGCGGCCAGCGGCAGCATCAGCCAGAACAACGGCCCCATCGTCTTGAGCAGCAGCGAGAGGTGGTCCATGGAGTCGGAGATCGCCGCCGCGATGATCACTCCCAGCGTGGTGATGCCACCGAAGAGGCGGTTGGTCCTGCGGTCGGACTCCGTGGCCAGCCAGTACAGCGCCGCCATGACGGGTGCCAGCAGCAGCGGGGTGATCAGGTACCCCATCCCGACCGCGGCCACGACGCAGACGGCGTTCACCACGACGGTGGCGCGCGGGTGGGTGCGGTGCTTGAGCAGGGCGAGGCAGGCCAGGCCCATGAGGCAGGTGACGCTCCTGTCGTGATCGGGCGGCGACGCGCCGGGCAGCGTGAGCGTGACCCCGAGGGCCGCACAGCCCATCAGTGCCAGGACGTAGCCCGCGTCGATGACGAAGGGGTGGCGGTCCGCGTACCGCTCGACGCGGTCCTGGTAGCGCTCCAGGTTGGTGCTCATCGTCCTCTCCGGTCGGTGGGCTGTGTCCATCGTGGCCGCCTCCGGACGGGTACGGCGATCGGGGCCGCCCGTGACCTCGGCCACGGGCGGCCCCTGGTGGGGGGGTGGGGGGCCGGTTCAGGGACGGGCCACTTCCAGGTCGGCCGCCTCGGCCGGGGCGTCCGGCTCGGCATCGGCTCCCCGGGTGAGCCCCTCGCCCTCCACGTCCACCCGGGGCAGGGTCCGGTCCAGCCACTTCGGCAGCCACCAGGCCTTGTCACCGAGCAGGGCGAGGACGGCCGGCACGATCGCCATCCGGACGACGAAGGCGTCGAGGAGGACGGCGGTGGCGAGCCCGAAGCCGATCATCTTGATCATGGAGTCGCTCTCGCCGATGAACCCGGCGAAGACGGCGATCATGATCAGGGCGGCGGCGACGACCACACGGGCGCTGTGCCGGAAGCCGGAGGTGACCGCCTGCTCGGGCCGCTCGCCGTGGACGTACGCCTCGCGCATCCGGGAGACGAGGAAGACCTCGTAGTCCATGGCGAGGCCGAAGACGATGCCCACCAGGAAGATCGGCATCAGGCTCATGATCGGTCCGGTCTGCTCCACGCCCAGGATCTCGGCGCCGTGGCCCTGCTGGAAGACCAGGACGACCGCGCCGAGGGCGGCCAGCACCGACAGCAGGAAGCCGAGGGCCGCCTTCAGCGGGACGAGCAGGGAGCGGAACACCACCAGCAGCAGCACGATCGCCAGGCCGACCACCACGACCAGGTACGGGACCAGCGCGGCCTGCACCTTGTCGGAGATGTCGATGTTCAGCGCGGTGCTGCCGGTGACCTCGAAGGTCGCCCCGGTCTCGGACTCGATGCCGGACCGCTCACCGCGGATCGTCGTCACCAGGTCCTTGGTCTTCTCGTCGGTCGGCGCGGTGGAGGGGACGGCCTGGAAGACGGCGGTGTCGCCGGCCTCGTTGAAGCGGGCCGGGGAGACCGAGACGACGCCTTCGGTGCCGCCGATCTCCTTGGCGATCGCCTCCGCGGCGCCCTTCGGGTCGGAGTCGCCCTTCGCGTCCACCACGATCGTCAGCGGCCCGTTGAAGCCGGGCCCGAAGCCCTCGGCGAGCGCGTCGTAGGCCCGGCGCTCGGTGGTGGACGTCGGCTTGGCCTCGTCGCCGGGCATGCCCAGCTGGAGGGAGGTCATCGGCACCGCGAGCGCGCCGAGGCCGACGACACCGAGCAGCAGCACGGGTATCGGACGGCGCAGCACGAACCGCGCCCAGCGGGTGCCGCCGTTGTTCTCGGTGCTCTCCTCGACCTGTCCGCTCTTGCGGGCCCGCCGCCGCAGCACGGCGTTCGGCCAGAAGCCGAGGAGCGCCGGGACCAGCGTCAGCGCGATCAGTACGGCGACGACGACCGCGCCCGCCGCGGCCAGGCCCATCTTCGTCAGCATCGGGATGCCGACCACCGCGAGCCCGGCGAGGGCGATGACGACGGTGAGCCCGGCGAACACGACCGCCGACCCGGCGGTGCCGACCGCCAGCGCGGTCGCCTCCCGCGGGGCACGACCCCGGGCGCGTTCCTCGCGGTAGCGGGAGACGACGAACAGGGCGTAGTCGATGCCGACGGCGAGGCCCAGCATCATCGCGAGGGTGCCGGTCGTGGTGGACAGGCCGAGGGCGTCGGACAGGGCGAGGATCGTGGCCATGCTGACGCCGACGCCGATGACGGCGGTCAGCAGCGGCAGCCCCGCGGCCGCGAGCGAACCGAACGTGATCAGCAGCACGACCGCGGCGACCGCGATGCCGATGACCTCGGCGAGGCCGCCCGCACCGCCGCCGTCCTCCATCGCGGTCCCGCCGGCCTCGACGGTCAGCCCGGCGTCGCGGGCCTCGTCGATGGTCTGTTCCAGGTGGGTGCGGCTGGCGTCGGTGAGGTCGTTGGCGCCGACCTTGTACGTGACGGTCGAGTAGGCGGTCGTACCGTCCTTGCTGACGGCCTGCGCCTGGAACGGGTCCACGGCGCTCGCCACCTGCGTGCCGTCGGCCAGCTCGGCCAGGGCCGCCTCGACGGCCTTCTTGTTCTCCGCCGCCGTGACCTTCTGACCGTTCGGCGCGACGAACACGACCCGCGCGGTCGCGCCGTCGGCCGAGGCCCCGGGGAAGCGCTGTTCCATCAGGTCGAGTGCCTTCTGGGACTCGATGCCCGGCATGGAGAACTCCTCGTCGGAGGCTCCGGGGGCCTTCAGGGCGCCCAGGCCCACGGCGGCCAGGACGGCCGCCCAGACCAGGGCGACGTACCAGCGTCGCCTGAAGGCCATGCGGCCCACTCGGTAAAGGAAAGTAGCCACGACAGGGGATCTCCACATCTGATGCCGACTGTGGGTCCAGACTCCCGGCCGGCCGGCCGTGCTGTCGTCGTGCGGCTGCCGACAATCGCCGCTACTGAGAACGCAGTACGAACCGGCCGCCGGGTCAGCCGCGGGAACTACCGCCGGGCCGCCGTGTCCGCCCGTGGTCGCGGTCCGGCGGAGCGGTCAGCTGGGTCTGAGGACGATCGCCTGCCCGCCCGCCGGGGCCATCGCCACGTCCAGGGTGGTGTCGGCGGTGACGGTCCGGGTGCTGACGACCACCGGGGTGCGGAAGGGGCTGGTGCCGGGTGTGCCGTCGGCGTACACGGTCGCCGTGTAGCTGCCGCCGCCCAGGAAGGACAGGGGGAGCTGGAGCGTGCGGCCGTCCTCGTTGGTCATCGCGCCGAGGTACCAGGTGTCTCCGGCGCGGCGGGCGACCGCGATGTACTCGCCGATGGCGCCGGCCAGGGTGCGGCTCTCGTCCCAGGTGACGGGGACGGTGTTGAACCAGGGCAGCCCCGGCCAGTTCGCGGGGTTGGCGTACTTGGACGGCTTGTCGTACCAGAAGAGGAAGTTGAGGGGCTGGTAGTAGACGGCGGCCATCGCCATCTGGTGGGCGTTGGTGGTCTTGTTGCGGGACTGGCCGTAGCAGATCGTGTAGTCCATCGGGCCGCCGATGTTGCGGGCGAACGGCAGCGTCACGTTGTGGGCGGCGGTCGGGAACTGCTCGTTGCCGCGGACGCCCTCCAGGCTGATGTAGTTCGGGTACGTGCGCTCGTAGCCGAAGGGACGCACGTCGTCGTGCATGTCGATCAGCAGCCGGTACGTGGCGGCCGTCCGCGCCCATTCGGTGATCCGGTCGGTCATGGACCGGGTGCCGTCGTTGATGAAGCCGAGCTTGACGCCCGCCACGCCCCAGCTCTTGTACAGGCCGAACAGGGCGTCCGCGTCGGTCAGTGCCAGGCGGTTGACGTAGAGGAAGACGCCGATGCCCTTGCTCGTGGCGTACGAGACGACGGACGGCAGGTCGATCGCGGCGATCGGCTTCGTCGCGTCGGGGGTGGAGAACTCGGGGCCGTACCAGCCGGCGTCGTACTCGATGTACTCCAGGCCCCGGTCCACGGCGAAGTCGACGCCCGCGAGGCCGGCGGCGGTGCTCAGTTCGCAGCGGAAGACCTTGCCGGGCTTGATCCACGAGGTGTCGTCGAGGGCGTTCTCCGGGGCGAGGTTGAGGACCAGTTCGGCGTTGTCGACCAGTTCGGCGTGGGTGGAGCCGATCACGACCGCGCGCCACGGGGTGGCGAAGGGGGTGGTGACCGTGGTGGTCGTCTCCACCGGGCCGGTGCCGCGGGCGGTGTGCTCCATGAGGAAGGCGGCGAGGGTGTCGGGCCGCCCCGGCACCGAACTCAGCATCAGGCGGGGGAAGTTCAGACGGGACGACTCGCAGACGCAGGCGATGAGGCCGTCGGAGAGCGTCGCCGTGAGCGGCAGGTCGGTGAGGGGGCCGTTGTCCGTGCTCGCCGTGCCGGTGACGGGGATCTCGCCGGGGGCGAGCGGCACGTACGCGTTCTCGTCGCGGGCGCTGTAGACGGTGGTGCCCTCGGGGAAGGTGAAGCTCGTCAGCTCGTCGGAGAGGGAGACGGTGCCCTCGTCGAGCAGGACGTAGCGCAGGGCGACGCCGGACTTGTAGGCGCGTGCCCGGACGCCGAAGCGGATGCCGGTGGCGGTGTCCCGGAGGTCCCATTGCTGCTCCTGGTAGTGGTCGGTGACGGTCGCGTTGCGGCCGTACACCGGGGTCCAGGTGCGGCGGTTCGCGCAGAGCCGCTGCCGGGTCACCGTGACGTCGGTGCCGAGGACGGTCCCGTCGCTCAGTCTCAGGCCCAGCTCGGAGCTGTCGATCACCGTCCTGCCGCGGCGGGCGGCGGACCAGCGCAGCGCGCCGGCCACCAGCGACAGGGTGATGGACGTGCCGCCCATGCGGGCGGTCGCGGTGACGGGGCGGGCGGGTTCCGCCGCGTGGGCGGGCCGTGCGGCGCCGAGGCCCACCGCGGCGGTCCCCACGGTGACGGCCGAGTTCTTGAGCATGCCCCGGCGGGACAGCGCCGCCCGGTCTCCGGAAGTTCTCATCGCGCAGGGACCTCTCTCCCACCCGGCAGTAAACGTTTTCCGACTGCGGGCAGTTGTACGTCCCCGCGGAGAGCGGGTCAAGACCCACGGCACGCACCGGCTGCCGCACACGCGCGGGCCGTGCCCTCCCGCAGGGGGAGGACACGGCCCCGCACTCGGTGCGTCGTCAGCGGTTGTCAGGGCGTCGGCATGCGCCGGCGCGCCCGCCCGGACGCCCGGCCGGACGCCCGGCCCTCGGTCGCGCGGGCCGCGGCGCTGGCCGCGAGCGCGAGCAGCAGGGCGACGACGCCGACGATGACGTTGTTGACGATGCTCCGCGTGGTGCTGACGTCACCGGCGACGACCCACGGCGAGATGATCGTCCAGGCGCCCAGCGCGCAGGACGCCCACGCCATGCTGTGGGTGCGCTCGTAGGCACGCCCGAAGCCGCCACTCATCAGGAGGGCGTACGCGATGCCGACGATCAGGTTGTTGACGGCCAGGGTGGTGAGACCGTCGAACCCCGCGATCCAGGGCGAGGCCGCCAGGTAGAGACCGGTCAGGAAGGCCAGCGTCTCCACGGCCTGCGCCTGTGGCGTGCTGGCCGCCCGTTCCGCCATCTCGTGGCGGGTGCGCATGTCCAGGATGTCGGGGTGGGTTTCCATCGACGAGTGGGGAGAGGTTGTCATTCCTGTCACCTCCGCGGTGCGAGGTCCCCGAGTGCGCACCAACGGGTACCCACACGGGGCGCCCGAATCCCTCCGGGGGCGAGCCGACGGGTCGAGTCACCGGGGGTCCGGCCGGGCGACTGATCGTGGGCCGCTAAGCCGGCGGTGTCCAGTGCCAGCCCGTGGCGGTCAGGGCCCGGGCGCGGGTGATCGCGATCTGTTGGCGCAGGCGGGTCTCCTCCGCGTCGTGGAAGGCGGCACTGGCCGTGTGCTGGCGGGGGTGTTTGCGGTACAGCAGGCCCGGTTCGCTCTGCATCCAGCCGCGGCTGACCGCCGCGCAGCACAGCAGGAGGGCCGCGTCCTCGAAGGCCGGGAGGGCGGGCCAGCCGCCCACGAGGCGCACCAGGTCCGTGCGGGCGGTCATCGTCGTCCCCACGACCGGAAACGCGCCGCGCCCGGCGCCGTCCAGGAGCGCCCGGCGCGGCAGCGGGCCGGGGGCCGGGTCGTACGGGCCCGGCTCCAGGCGGCCGTCGGGGTGCAGGTCCAGGCAGGGGGCGACCGTCCAGCCGTACGCCGGACGGGCCTCCAGCACCTCGATGTCGTGGGCGAGGGTCTCCTCGGCGGGCAGCAGGTCGTCGGCGTCGACGCAGCGCAGGAGGGTTCCGGTGGCGCGCGCCAGCCCCAGTGTGCGGGCCTGCGCGGCTCCGCCCCGGCGGCCGGTGCCCTTCGATATCCACGGTGGGTCCGGGACGGCCCGGAGCGGCTCGCCCGTCCGGCCGTCCTCCTGCACGATCCACTCCAGCCGCCAGCCGGCGGGCAGCTTCTGCCCGCGTAAGCACTCGTACAGCTCGTGCAGATAGGCGTGCCCGCCCTCGTGCACGGGTGTGAGAACAGTGATCGTCGGCATGGGAGTCGCTCCGCTTCGGCTGCGCGCTGACGGGACCGGGGTTGCTCCTGCTTCCTGCACACCTCCCCCGGCCCGCGCGGCATGATGCGCCCGGCGGCCGCCGTACGACGGGCTTCCCCCTCGGGTTCGGCTCCCGGGGGGGATGGCCAAGTCGGTGCCGTGCGAGGGGAGTTGTCGACGGCGGCCGTCTCGTCGGTGAAGTGGTCGACGCCGTGGAGGGATGGCCTCGCACGCCCCCTTCGGGGAGCGGCAGCCCTGTCCACAGGCTGTGGACAAGCATCCCGCCCGTCACTCGAACAGCCGACGGTTGGTTTCGCTCCAGGTCGGGCGGTCGGTGAGGTCGGTCCTGGAGGACGTCCTCGCGGTCATGCGCGGGAGCCTACTCGCCCCGATTCTCGTTCATGTTGGTGAACAGCAATCACGTACACGACTATTGACGACCCTTCACGTTCACCCTACCGTCCGATGAAAGCCAGGTACAGCTAGAGCGAAAGCGCTTTCTCCCTTTCCCGGACCCCCATTCCGGTTGTGTGGCCTGTTCACGTTCACGAACCAGCACTGCACCTAGGAGACGCACCATGCACCTGAGACCAGTCATCGCGTCCGTCGGCCTGCTGGCCGGTACCGTCGTCGCGCTGTCCGGCACCACGGCGCAGGCCGCGACCACCCGCTACGAGGCGGAGACGTCCCCGGCGGTCTGCACCGGCACCCTGGACTCCGACTGGGCCGGCTACTCCGGCAGCGGGTTCTGCAACGGCACCAACGCCTCCGGCGCGTACGCCCAGTTCACCGTGAACGCCCCCGCCGCCGGCACGGCGACCCTGCGGGTCCGCTTCGCCAACGGGACCACGTCCGCCCGCCCGGTGGACGTCGTGGTGAACGGTTCGACGGCCGCCTCGGCGTCGTTCGAGGGCACCGGTGCCTGGAGCACCTGGGCGACGAAGACCCTCACCGTGACCCTGCGGGCGGGCAGCAACACGGTCCGGCTGAACCCCACCGCCTCCGGCGGCCTGCCCAACATCGACTACGTCGACGTGGAGACGACCGGCGACACCACCACCCCGCCGCCGTCGGCCAGCGCCCTGTATGTCGCGCCGAACGGCACCGACGGCGCGGCCGGCACCCAGTCCGCGCCCACCACCCTCACCTCGGCGATCAGCCGCATCACGCCCGGCGGCACGATCTACCTGCGCGGCGGGACGTACCGCTACTCGACGACCGTCACCATCCCGGCGGGCAACAACGGCACCGCGAGCGCCCGCACGAAGCTGTCCGCCTACCCGGGCGAGACGCCGGTGCTGAACTTCTCCGCGCAGGCCGAGGACCCGGCCAACCGCGGGCTCGCCGTGAACGGGTCGTACTGGCACGTCTACGGCGTCGTCGTCGAACGGGCCGGTGACAACGGCATCTTCGTCGGCGGCAGCAACAACGTCTTCGAGCGCACGGTGACCCGCTTCAACCGTGACACCGGGCTCCAGCTCTCCCGGATGGCCTCGACCACGCCCAAGGAGCAGTGGCCGTCGAACAACCTCATCCTCAGCGCGGAGTCGCACGACAACGCCGACTCCGACGGCGAGGACGCCGACGGCTTCGCCGCGAAGCTCACCTCGGGCCCCGGCAACGTCTTCCGCTACGCCGTCGCCCACCACAACATCGACGACGGCTGGGACCTCTACACCAAGCCGGACACGGGTGCCATCGGCGCGGTGACCATCGAGGACTCCCTCGCCCATGACAACGGCACCCTCAGCGACGGCTCCCAGGCCGGCAACGGCGACCGCAACGGCTACAAGCTCGGCGGCGAGGACATCGCCGTCAACCACATCGTCCGGCGCAGCATCGCCTACCACAACGGCAAGCACGGGTTCACCTACAACAGCAACCCGGGCTCGATGACCGTGTCCGACAACATCAGCGTCGACAACGCCCAGCGCAACTTCAACTTCGACGCCGGCACCTCGGTGTTCCGCAACAACACCTCGTGCCGCAGCGGCAGCGGCACGAACGACCGGATCATCGGCAACTCCGACAGCTCCAACCAGTTCTGGTCCGGCACCAACGGCTCCCGCTGTTCCTCGTACGCGGGCACCCTGCGCTGGTCCTACGCGAGCGACGGACGCCTGGTCGTGACGTTCGGCTGACGTCCGCCCGGCGCCGTGGAACCGCCCCCCTTCGCCCCGCCCGGACCCCA
>NZ_BQUN01000111.1:0-18730 GCF_026008495.1 Streptomyces sp. A012304 | reverse complement strand
GGCGGCCGACCGTAACCGCTAGGCGCCGTCCGCCACCGTCACCGTTCCCGTCAGCGTCAGGGCCGGGCCCGTGCCGTCCTCCGGGGTGGCGGTGAGTTCCCAGGTGTACGTGCCGGCGGCGACGCGGGTGCCGTCGGCGGCGGTGCCGTCCCAGCGGGCGGAGACGGACGCGCCCACGGCGGTGGCGTCGACGCCGGTCACCACCTTGGCCTTGCGCTTGATGACCAGCCGGGCGCCCGTGGCGGGCTTGGACAGCTGCCAGACGGGGGCCCAGGCGGGGCCGCCGGCCGCGCGGGTGTACGTCGCCGGGACCTGGGCGGCCGTCGACACCAGCGGCTGGGCCGGGACGCCGCTCGGGACCACGTGGGCCGCCCCGGTGCCGTCCAGCCAGGCGACGCCGCCGCCGAACTTGTCCACGTCCCAGTTCTTCCACGGGGACACCGCCGGCAGGCTCGTCAGCACGCGGGGCTGGGCCGCCGTACCGGTGTGGAAGTCGGTGAGGCGCAGCTCGGCGGCCGTCGGGTCGTGGTCGACGACGAAGCCGTCGCCGAGTCTGCCGCGCCGGGGCAGGGTGATGTCCGCGCCGGTGTTCAGGTCGTGGACGCCGAACGGGGTGGTGGGGTCGCCGCCGACGATGTCCTGGCCGACGCAGTCCCAGTACACCCAGCGGCCGACGGCCTGGATGTCCCGGACCACGCAGGAGGCGCCGACCGAGTACGAGGTGACCGTGCCGGTGGCCAGGTCGCGGGCCTCGATCCGGCCGCCCGTGCCGTCCGTGGTCCACAGCTTGGAGCCCCACAGGGCGGCCGCCGGGGTGGTGAGGCGCTGGACGACCGCCGCGCCGCCGGGCGCCTCGAAGTCGACGACGACCCGCTCGTCGCCGGCCCCGTACACCGCGTACCGGCCGAAGGCGTCGCGCAGGCCACGGCCGGAGGTCGACGGTGTACGGCGGTCGAAGGGGACGACCTCCGTGCGGGCGCCGGACGGGGTGGTGCGGACGAGGACGTCGCGTTCGGCGGTGTCGTCGTGGCGGACGTGGACCACCGAGCCGTCGCCGGCGGCCAGGGGCTGGCCGTAGGCCTCCCCCGCCGGCGCGGTGGTGAGTTCGGTGCGCGTGCCCGCCGACGGCGTGCCGGTGAGGGTGACCTTCCGGGTGACGTAGGCGGGGCGCGGCGCGCTGTCCTCCTCCTTCGTCACCAACTGGCCGCCGCCGAGGGCGACTCCGCGCAGCACGCCCGGGAGGGAGGGCACCGGGGAGAGGGTGCTCAGGGTCGGGGTGCCGTCCGCCGCCGCGTCGACGCGGCGCACCGCCCAGTCGCCCGCGTCCGCGCCGCCCACGACGAGCGCGCCGCCGCCGGGTACCTGGAACAGGTCGGACTGGGCGGCGGCAAGCAGCGTGCGGGGCGCTCCGCCGGCGAGCGGGGTGGCCAGCAGGGGGCCGCCGCGCCGCAGGGGCGGGTTCTGTTCGGTGGCGGGCGCCGGACGGTAGGACGTCAGCAGCCAGTCGCCGGCCAGCCCGACGACGGGGATGTCCTCGCCGGAGGCCGGGACGGCGACGGAGGTCCGCGCTCCGGCCGGGTCGTCGCGGCGGACCACCCGCGCCTGGCTCATGCCCTGCTGGTACCAGGCGATGTGGGTGGGCGAGATCGCCGCCTGGATGTTCCAGGACTCGTCGACGGCCACTCCGGAGGAGACGGGCGTGACGGTGCCCGTGGTCAGGTCCAGGACGCCGAGGGTGTGCCCGTGGATGAACTTCACGACGGCGGTCCGCCCGTCCCCGGCCGCGAGCGGGTAGCGGTCGAACCGCTGGCCCTCCGGCGGGTCCACGGGCGTGTCCACGGTGACGCCGTCCTGGACGCGGAGGATGTGCAGCCGGTCGACCTGCCACACCTCGTTGTACGAGATCGTCAGCACCGTCCGCCCGAACGAGCCGACCGTGTACTGCCCTTCCGGCACCGTGAGGGAGGTCGACTCCCCGGTCGCCGGGTCGCGCAGCGCGACGACGCCGCTCGCGCCGACGGGCACCGGCAGGACGTCCGTGCCGGCGCCGTAGAAGCCCTGCTGGCCGGGGACCGTGCCGGTGAAGTTGTCGACGGTGCGCTCGGTCCCGTCGTAGCCGCGCCACTGGTAGACCGGGCCGGAGCCGTCGGTCGTCTCGCGCCGGTGGAGGTAGCCGGTGTCGCCGGCGGCGTACAGGGTGTCGAGTACCGGCTCGTAGTGCACCGGGGCGCCGACGACGAGTTCGGTCGCGTCGGCGGCGTGCGCGGCCGGTGGAACGGCGAGGACGGGCACGGTCGCCAGGGCGGCGACCAGGGCGAGACGGCGGGCGAGGTGGCGGTGAGGGCGACGGTCATCGTTCGTGCGTTCGAATGAGAGGCGCATGTTGATCACAGCGCGGCGGGTGGCGGAAACGTCACAGCCGGCGCACAGGGCGAGGTGAAACACCGTCGGACGAGCCGCAGCTCCCCTCCCCGGCACCGCACGCCCCGGTTACATTTCCCTCAACCTCTGGTTGCCGGGCGGTGATCGAGCGACCATGGGCGCATGACCCTGGCCGAACGCGCCCTCGAACGACTGCAATCCTGGCCCGACCTCAGCGCGGGCCGGGCCAGTTGCGGTACCGGGCGGGCCCTGCGCTCCGCGCACAGCGAGATAGTCCACTTCCACTCCGGGCGGGACGTGGACCTGCATCTGACCGTCCCGGCCATCCAGCGCATCCACGCCGACCTGCGCGGCTCGACCGCCGTACGGCTGATCCCCGGCTCCCGCTGGGTCACCATCCGGCTCGACTGCGACACGGACGTCGACCTGCTGATGAGCCTGGTCAGCGTCGCCCTGAAGGCCCACCTGGCGGAAGCACCGGGCACCGGCCCGTCTCCCGTCACCTGCAACTTCCACCGCGTGACACTGGTGCCGCGCGACGAGCCCGACGAACGCTAGACCGGCTTTCCCCGGGTGGGCGCGCGGTACGGGTACACCGGGCCGACGGCGGATGTGACGGCCCACTACCGGCGGACCGCCGTGGCGCGGGGCTGGCGGACGGCTTCCTCCACATCGAGATCGTCGCCGACCGGGCGGCCTCGGAGTGGTGCTGAGCGGCCGGCGCCCGCGTCAGCCGTCCGTCTCCGCCAGCCCCGTCGCCCGGCCCTCCTCGTCCCAGCGGACCTCCAGGACACGGACCACGGCGTCGCGGTCGAGGGGGCCGAAGACGTGCGGGAACAGGGTGCCGTCGGCGACGCCGGGGGGCGGGGCCGGGTCGGCGGCCTCCCAGGCGCAGCGCGCGGTGAGCCGGCCCTCGTCGAGGAGCAGCGCGAGCAGGGGCCTCGGCGCGTCGCGGTAGAAGGCGTTGACGACGGCGAGGGTGCTCTCCTCGTCGGGGGAGCAGTGGACGAAGCCGTCGTCCTGGAGGGAGGCGGGCGCGTAGGGGGCGTCGGGACGGACGTCCCACACCTCCTTCGGCACGACGTGATAGATCATCGCCCTCTTATACAGCTCTTCGTATCATCCGCTTTCACGCTCGGGCGGCCAGGAAGCTCAGGAGCGCGTACGGCAGGAACACCGCCGGCAGGGTCAGCAGGCGGGGCGCCAGCAGGCGGCGGGCGGCGGACGCGGTGGCGAGGGGTCGCAGGACGTCGTAGATCAGGAGCAGCAGCGTCACCAGCACCCCCGACACGACGTAGACGCCCAGGACGAGATCGCTGTTCTCGATGTCGTCGTACGTGCAGCCGTCCAGGTCGCGGCGGTCCAGGTCGTCGAGGTCGCAGTGGCCGTGCGCGGCGTACCAGCGCGCGCACAGCACGAAGACGGCCGTCGGCAGGCCGATCAGCAGATGCGCCAGCAGCGGCGGAGCGTACCGGCGGACGGCGGCGAGGGCAGCGGACATCCGGTCAAGGCTGTCACATCCCCCGGCGGGAGCCGGGCCGGGTCGGCTAGGAGCCCTTCGTGCCCAGCGCCTCCCGCAGTTCCCCCCGCCTGCGGATGCCCAGTTTGCGGTAGGTGCTGGTCAGGTGGGTCTCGACGGTGCGGCGGGCCAGGTGGAGGAGGTCGGCTATCTCCGTGTTGGTGCGGCCGTCGGCGGCGAGTTCGGCGATGCGGCGCTCGCTGCCGGTGAGGGCGGCGGAGCCGGTGGTGGTACGGCGGGCGCCTCCCGCGCGCAGGGCGTCCTCGGCGAGCGTGCGCAGCCGTACGGCGCCGAGCCGTCCCGCTCGTTCGGCGGCCTCGCGCAGACAGTCCCGGCCGCGCGCCCGCTCCCCGGCGGTGGTCAGCAGCCGTCCCTGGGTGAGCAGGGCGGCGGCCAGTTCGGCGGCGGCCGGGGAGCCGCGCAGCACGGCCACGGCCTCCTCGGCCAGGTCCAGGCCGCGCCGGCCGCCGGTCGCCCGGGCCAGCACCCGCAGGGCCCGGCCGACCGTGCGGGGCGTGTTCCACACCCGGGCCAGCCGCAGCTCCTCCTCCGCGAGCGTCAGCGCCTCCCGGGGGCTGCCGAGGGCGAGCCGGGCCTGGGCGGCGGCCGTCCGCCACGGGGTGACGACCGGGCTGTGCACGGCGCGGGCCGACTGGCGGCGGCCGCACTCCAGGAAGTCGTGCAGGGCGCCGGTGGCGTCCCCCTCGGCGCGGCGCAGCACGCCCCGCGCGTACAGGAAGCGGTTCAGCTGCCAGGAGTCCGGCGCCTCCCGCAGGTCGAACCCGGCCGCGAGCCGCCGCGCCTCGTCGCCGCGTCCCGTCTCCACGAGGGCGATCACGGCGTGGGCGTCGGCGTTGGACGGACCGCCTGTGCGCAGGTCGTCCGGGCGGGGGTCGCGCGTGCTGGGGCCGCCCGTGCGGGGGTCGTCCACGCGGGCCGCGAGGAGCGTCGCGTAGTCGTCGCGGGCGGCGGCGATGTCGGTGCGGACGTCGCGCAGGGCCCGTTCCATCGGGTGCAGCAGGGACGGGCGCTGACCGGCCAGGCCGCGCTCGACGAGCCGTTCCGCCTCGTCGAGTTCGTCGGCCCACTGGGCGACGGCGGCGGCCGTGCCCAGCAGGAAGGGCTCCGCGAGCGGATCGGCGGGCTCGGTCAGCAGGGCCCGCAGCCGGGTCATCGCCGCCTCGGCGGAACTGGCGCCGGCGGTCGCCGCGTACCGCACGAGCAGGGCCTGCCCGGCGGCGCCGACGAGTTCCGGGGCGTGCTCGGCGGTGTCGGTCAGCCACCGGTAGGCCTCGCGGCGCACGGTCTGGTCCTGGTCGGACAGCAGCGCGGACGCCGTGTGCACCGTGCGGGCCAGGTCCGGGTGGCCGGCCAGCCGCCCCTCCAGCCTGCGCAGCACCTCCACGGCCGTACGGACCTCGCCCCGGCCCGCGAGGGCCGTGCCGAGCGCGATGGCGGTACGGACCTGGTCGCGGGGTTCGGCGGGCAGGTTCAGCGCCTCGGCCAGCCGGGGGATGCCCGCGGGGGCGTCGGCCAGGGCGTACTCCAGGGAGCCCAGCTCGGTCAGCAGACGGGGCCGCTGGTCGTCGGTGAGGGGTTCGCGCAGGGCGCGCCGCAGGTAGGCGACGGCGTCGGCGGGGCGGGCCTCGCGCACGGCCACGGTGACGGCGTCGCGCAGGACGCGCAGCGCCCACGGCAGGCCGACGGTCGTACTGCCCAGCAGTTGCCGCGCCACCGCCTCGACCCGGTCGCCGCGCCGTAGCATCGCCTCCGCGACCGCCCGGTGCGCGGCCTGCCGTCGCCCTGCGGGCCATCCGCCGAGTACGGCGTCCCGCAGCAGGGGGTGGGCGAACCGGGGCCGCCCGTCCGCCCCGGCCCGCAGCAGCCCGAGCCGCGTCATCGCGGTGAGCCACCCGGCGACCCGGGAGGGGTCGGCACCGGAGGCGTCGGCCAGGAGGGGGGCGAGGGGGTGAGGGGCCGGGGTGCTCGGGGGCAGAAGCCCGCCGTCCCAGGTCCCGTGACCGGTTCCGTCCTCGGTCCCGCCACCGGCGCCGCCCTCGGTCCCGTCACCGGTCCTGTCCTCGGTCCCGTCCCCGTCCGCGCCGGGGCCGTCGGCCTCCTCCAGTACCGCCAGGACCCGCGCCACCTCCGCCGTCCCCGGTCCCGCCGTCTCCAGCCACCAGGAGACCGTGGCCGGATAGGCGCCGGGGTACAGGGCGGCGCAGGTGTGGGGGACGGGGGCGGGCGGCGGGGTGCCGTGCAGGTCCTCCAGGAGGGCCTGGAGGAGGAGCGGGTTGCCCGCGCCCGCGCGGACACAGGACGCCGTCCAGTCGGGCGGGGCCGTGGGGAACGCGGCCCGGACCAGGGCGGCCGAGGCGTCGTCGGTGAGCGGGGCGAGGGTGTGGGTGCGGACCAGGGACGGGGACAGGGTGTGGGTCAGCCCGGCCGGCTGCGGTGCGATGTCGTACTGGCTGCGTTCGGTGACCACCACCAGCACCGGTAATCGGTCGATGCGCCGGGCCGCCTCGACGAGCCAGCGGCGGGAGGCGGCGTCGGCGAGATGGACGTCGTCGACCGCCACCAGCAGCGGGGCCTCGTCGGCGTAGGAGCGCAGCAGCCGCCACAGCCGGGCCGCGCTGCCCCGGTCGTCGAGACCGGGCGCCACGTCCGCGAACTCCGGTACCGGCCCGAGGAGATGGAGGACGGCGGAGAACGGCACGGCGGTGTCCTCGGGGGAGCAACGGGCGCGCAGGACGCGCAGGCCCCGGTCGGCGGCGTGCGCGGCGGCGGCTTCCAGGACGGCGGAGCGGCCGGTGCCGGTGGCACCGCGCAGCAGGACGAGCCGTCCGCTGCCGGCGCGGACGCGCTCGACCTCGGCGGCGAGCAGCGCGAGCGCGTCCCCGCGTTCCCGCAGCGTTCCGCTCGACGGACCGGTCGGCGAGTTCGATGACGCGGCCGACGGACCGGTCGGCGAGTTCGATGATGCGGTCGACGGTCCGGTCATCCATGCCTCCTGTGGTGGACGGGGGTGACGCGACGGGAGATGCGGGGAGCACGGACCCGGGTGCCCGCTGTGGCGAGGCTCACTGCGCCGCGCCGACCGGGCGCCGATGCCCGATCGATCCGGCTGACCTGCGGAAATGCGAGGTCGCACCGCCGTTCGTGGTACCGCTCCCGCTGGCCTCGTGGTCCGCCTCGTGGTGCTCCACGATTGCGCCGGACACGGCAGCCCCAGAAATGTGGAACACGCCCTCCCGTCGCCGGCGCGCACCGGTCGGCGGGCCCGTGAACAGGGGAGAGACGGTTGCTCAGCGCATCCCGGACACCGCACACCGCCGCCGGCGCCCGCCGCACGCCCGTCGCGGTGCAGGCCGCCGACCCCATCTCCCGCGAGGGCGCGGTCAGCCAGCTGCGCTCCCGCCCCGAGGTGGAGCTGCGGGAGGAGCCCGGCCCGGGCACGGTGGCCCTGCTGATCGAGGACACCCTGGACGAGGCGGCGCTGGCCCGGCTGCGCCGGATCGTGCGCGGTGAGGGCGTACGGGCCGTGCTGGTCGTGGGCACGATCCGGGAGAACGAGCTGCTGGACGTCATCGAGTGCGGCGTCGGCGCCATCGTCTGGCGCCGGGAGGCCACCGCGCACCGCCTGGTGCAGGCCGTGCTGGCCGCCGGGCGCGGCGAGGGCGACCTGCCCGCCGATCTGCTCGGCCGGCTGATCAGCCAGGTGGGCACCCTGCACCGGGGCGCGGCGAACCGGCCCGGCGCCCCCTCGATGGGCCTCGCGCCCCGTGAGGTGGACGTTCTGCGGCTGGTCGCCGAGGGCCTCGACACCGGAGAGATCGCCAGCAAGCTGTCCTACTCGGAACGAACCGTCAAGAACGTGATGCACGGACTCACGACGCGACTGCACCTGCGCAACCGGGCGCACGCCGTGGCATATGCCCTTCGGGAAGGCTACATCTGACCGAACGGGCAATCGAAGGCGGACACGCGGGCAGCGCTTTTGCCCGGCCACCGACCCGGGGTCGCTCACCGCCCGCACCGGCGCAGGGCATGATCGTCGGGGCAACGGGCGTGTGCGGCACGGCGGTTGAGGCGAACGACCAAGGAGTGACGAGACGGTGATCCACGAGGTGGACGAGGTCCTCAAGGGCCTGCTCGGCAGCGGTGCGCTCACCGGCTCCGGCATCGACGTCTCCTTCGAGGCGCCCACCCGCGACTGGGCGGCCCGCCGCAACGCCCCGGTGATCAACGCCTATCTGTACGACATCCGGGAGGACGTGACCCGCCGCCAGCGCGGCCAGATGTCCGTCCGCGACGACCGGGACATCGTCGTACGGCGCCGTCAGCCGCCGCGCTGGTTCCGGCTGTCGTACCTGGTGACCGCCTGGACCAAGACCCCACACGACGAACACCGGCTGCTGTCGGCGGTGCTGGCGACGCTGCTGCCGCACGAGCTGCTGCCCGCCGACGAACTGCCCGGCGCACTCGGCGCGTTGGGTCTGTCGGTGCCGCTGACGGTGGCCGGGCTGCACTCCGAGTCACGGTCACTGGCCGAGATCTGGTCCGCGCTCGGCGGTGAACTCAAGCCGTCCCTGGACCTGGTGGTGACCGCGCCCTTCCCGGCCTACCCCGAGTACGACGCCGGACCGCCGGTCACCGAGGGCGCCGTGGTCCGCGTCGGCGGCATGGACGGCGACCCCCCGATGCCGTCCGGCCGCGCCCACCGCCCACACCAGGTCGCGGCGGCCCGTGAGGCCCGGGTTCCCCGATGACCGCCCCGGAGGTCCGGTCCCCCGCACTGGAGCCCCGCCTCGCCGCCCGTCGGGAGCGTGCCGCCGCCCTCCGGGAACGTGTCGCCGTTCTTCGGGAGCGTGTCGCCGTCCTTGTCGACCGTCGCAGTGCCGTCGATCCCACGGCCGACGACCCGTTGCGCGGGCTGTACCTGTCCGAGGAGGCGGTAGGGCATCTGCTGGGACGGGGGCCGGACCCCCCGGTGGACGGCATCGCGGGTGCCGCCGACCCGCTCCTGCCCCGCCTGCCCCTCACCGCCCTCGACACCGCGATCCTCCTCATCGCCCTCGCCCCCGACCTCGACCGCACCTTCGAGCCGCTGTACGGCTACCTCAACGACGACGTGAGCCGCCGCCGCGCCACCGTCGGGCTCGCCCTCGACCTGTGCGGCGTCCCCGCGCACGACGCGGCGGCGCGGGCCCGTTTCCACTCCGCCGCGCCCCTGCGCGCCCTCGGTCTGCTGGACGTCGAGGATCGCGAACGGCCCCTGCTGTCCCGTTCGTTGCGGGTCCCGGACCGGCTGCTCGCGCACCTCCTCGGCGACGACACCCCGGACGCCGCCCTGCACGGCTGCCTCCTCCCGATGCCGGAGCCCCTCCCCGCCGACGACGCCTCGTTCACCGCCCGTCTCGCCGCCCGGCTGACCGCCGGTCCGCTCATCGCCTACCTGCGCGAACACCGCGAGGGCGACGGTCCGGCCGCGCTCGCCGCCGCCCTGGACGCGGCCGGCCTCGGCGCCCTGCGCTTCACCGGCCCCGAGGACCGCGTCCCCGACCTGCTGCGCGAGGCCCGCCTCACCGGCCGGGCGGTCGTGCTGAGCGGGCTGCCCGAGCAGCCGGCCCCGCTGGTGACGGCGTTGGCGGCCGGGACGGACGTGACCGTCCTGCTGACCGACCCCCGCCCCTACGACCCCCACTGGTGCGCCGCCCACGACCCCCTCGTCCTGGACGCGCCGCGCCGCCGGGCGGGCGGGACGGCGGCCTGGGCGGCGGCGCTGGGCCCGCAGGCGGCCGGTTTCGACCTGGCGACCGCCGTGGCGCCGTACCGGCTCGGCGGCGACCGGGTGGCGCGGGCCGCGCGCGCCGCCCGTGACCTGGCCGCCTTCGAGGGCGGCCCGCTCACCGCGCACCACGTCCGGCTGGCGGCCCGCCAGCAGTCGGCGTCCGGCCTGGAACGCCACGCCCGCCGCATCCGGCCCGCTGTCACCTGGGACGACCTCGTCCTGCCCGAGCGCCCCCTCACCCAGCTGCGTGAACTCGCCCTGCGCGCCCGCCACCGCGACCGCGTCCTCGGTGACTGGCGGCTCAGCGCCGGCGGCGGCCGGGGCCGGGGCGTGCTCGGCCTGTTCGCGGGCGAGTCCGGCACCGGCAAGACGCTGTCCGCCGAGGTCGTGGCCGCCGAACTCGGCCTCGACCTCTACGTCGTGCAGCTCTCCTCCGTCGTCGACAAATACGTCGGCGAGACGGAGAAGAACCTCGAACGCATCTTCACCGAGGCCGACCGCACCGACGCCGTCCTCCTCTTCGACGAGGCCGACGCCGTCTTCGGCAAACGCTCCGAGGTCAAGGACTCCCACGACCGCTACGCCAACATGGAGAGCGCCTACCTGCTCCAGCGCCTGGAGTCCTTCGACGGCATCGCGCTGCTCACCACCAACCTGCGCGCCAACATCGACGAGGCGTTCACCCGCCGCCTGGACCTGGTGGTCGACTTCCCCTTCCCCGACGCCGAACAGCGCCTGTCCCTGTGGCGGCACGGCCTGACGCACGTGCCGTGCGCCGACACCGTCGACCTCGCGCCGCTGGCCAAGGACTTCGAACTGGCCGGCGGCTCCATCCGCAGCGCGGTCGTCACCGCCGCCTACCTCGCCGCCGGCCGGGGCGAGCCGGTGAACGACTCCGACCTCCTGGAGGGCGCCCGCCGCGAGTACCGCAAGGCGGGACGTCTGGTGCCGGGGGAGACGAACTGGTAGCCAGGAGGACCGGCCCCCGGGCCGCCACCGCCCCCTGCCCTCGCCCCACGGGAAACGCCATGACGCCACCCACGCTCCTCGTCGTCAGCGGAGGCCCCGGCACGGGGAAGACCACCCTCGCCCACGCCCTCGCCCGGGAACTCGGCTGTCCCGCGATCGTCCGGGACGAGATCAAACAGGGCATGGTGCTGTCCACCCAGGGCCACCGGAGCGGCGGGGACGACCCCCTGAACCGTCCGACGCTGGAGGCCTTCTTCGGCGTACTGGAGGTCCTGCTGCGGGCCGGGGTGACGATCGTGGCCGAGGCCGCCTTCCAGGACCGGCTGTGGCGGCCCAACCTGGAACCGCTCGTGGAGCTCGCCCGGATCCGCGTCGTCCGCTGTGTCACGTCGGCCGCGATCGCCCATGACCGCATCGTCCGGCGCGTCGAGGCGGACGCCCACCGGGCGGCGCACGGCGACCGGGAACTGCTCGCGGCGATCGCCCGCGGGGAGCGTTCGCTGGAGTCCTTCGTGCCGATCTCCCTGGACGTCCCCACGCTGACGGTGGACACCTCCGACGGCTGCACCCCCGGCGTCCGGGACATCGCCGCCTTCGCCGCAGCGGGACGCCCTACTCCACCCGCCACTTCTGGTTAGGCGTTCCCGAGCACGTCCACAGCTGGAGCTTCGCCCCGTTGCCGGTGCCGTTGTCCTTGACGTCGACGCACTTGTCGGCCTGGGGGTTGACCAGGTCGCCGGCGCCGCTCAGGACGAACTGCTGGGCGGGGTTGCCGCTGCACCGGGCGAGCTGGATGACGGCGCCGTCCTCGCGGGAGCCCCAGGCGACGTCCATGCACATGCCGAGGGAGCGGACGGTGCCGTCGCCCCGGAAGTCCCACTTCTGGTTGGCGGAGCCCGCGCAGTCGTAGATCTGGAGCGGAGTGCCGTCGCGGCCCTTGCCGTCCTGGGAGTCGGTGACGTCGACGCACCGGTCGGAGGCCTGGCCGATGATCAGGACGCCGGGCACGGGCTTCGGGCTGGCCTTGGGCGCCGAGCCGCCGCCCCCGCCGCCCGAGCCGCCGCCGCCCGAGGCGGACGATCCGGAGGAGCCGCCGGTGTCCTCCTTCGCGGGTGGTGAGGGGATCGCCGGTTCCGGCACGGCGGCCTCGGTGGAGGCGTCGGGCTTCGGCGCGGACGGCGCGGAGACGGCCGGACTGGGCAGCGCGGTGCTGCCGGCCTCGGCGAGCTTCTCGGTGGCGCGGCTGTTCACCTGCGGCTTGTACGCCAGCCAGATCATCACGAACGCGATCGCCAGCGCGACGCTCACGCTGAGCGCGGTCGCCAGCCAGCGCGGCAGGAACCCGCGCTGCACGAACGTCCCGTCGACGGTCAGCGGCGGCACGCCCGAGCGCTGCACGCTCAGCGCGAACGGCCGCTGCTCCTTCGACCCGAACCAGATGATCTGCCGGGGCCGCAGCGTGGTGTCGACGAACACCGCCCGCCCCGGCTCGATCTGCACACTCCCCGGCCGGATGTCGTACGACAGGTGGTCGCCGGTGTCGGCGCCCGCGACGGAGGCCGTCACCCGGGTGTTGCCGAGGTTGTCGACGGCCAGCCGGGGGCGACCGCGGAAGCGGCCCTTCACCGTCGGTGGTACGAGTTCGGCGCGCACCTCCGTGAAGGGCGTCACCGTCAGGTTCCCCTCGGGCACGGTGACCGCGTCGGGGTGTTCCGTGGGCGTGACGCGGATCGCGTACGGGTTGGGGCCGGCCGTCGCGTCCGGGGTGCGCGGCGGGGCGAACGTCAGCTCGACCGTGCCCGTCGTGCCGGGGTAGAGCCGCAGCGTCGGCGGCTCCACCGTCGTCCACGGCGCGACGCTCCCCACCGGTTCGAAGCGGTACTCGTCGACGACGTCACCGGTGTTGCGCACCCGCAGCCGCACCGTCGTGCTGCTGCCGGGGTCCACCGTCGCGGAAGCCGGTTCCAGAGAGGTCCACAGAGTCACAAGTCGACGCTAAAGCGGCAGGCCACGGCCCGTCAGGAAGCCGCGGGGCAGGACCGGTGCCCGAAGGGGACAGCCGGACCTGCCCTTCCGCACGGCTCGCCACCGTACGGAACACAGGCCGGGGGAGAGCCGCTCACACCGTGAAGCGGACCGCCTCCAGCTTCCGCTTCTCCTCCCAGGGGCTGCCGCCGAACATCCACTCGCCCGGCTTGGTGCAGCCGAGGCCCATCCAGCCCTTGTCCGCGAGGTGGGCGTTCTGGCAGACGGAGCCGTCCCGGACCTCGATGGTGAAGCCCATCAGCGGGGAGTCGGCCTCCTTGGTGGACCCGATGTACATGTCGATGCCGTCCGCCGCCGACGACCACTTGTCGCCCGTCTTCCAGCCCTCGACCACATGGGCGCCGTTGCCCGCGACGCCCTTGGTGCCGGACACGGCGATGTTGAGGGCCTTGATGGGCAGGTCCTTGCCGGTCGTGCCGGCCTCGGCGCCGTCGCACACCGGCTTCTGCCAGCCCTGGTCGGCGACATACGCGCGGTAGCAGATGTGACGGCCCTCGCTGCGCGCGGCGAGGGCCTGCACGGCCGTGGCGGCGGTCTCCTCCTCCGGCTTCTCCGGCTCGTCCGCGCCGCCGCCCCCGGCGCCCGCACCGCCCCCGTCGCCGCTCCCGGCCTGCTCCGTCCCGTCCGGGACCGGGACGTTCTCCGGCTGTGCGGCTTCCGGGCTCGGCGCGGGGGGCGCGCTCGTGACCGGGGCCGACGGACCGGGCGGCGGCAGGGTGGAGCCCTCGGCCTCCGCCACCTTCTCCGCCGCCAGGCTGCGTACCTGCGGCTTGTAGGCCAGCCAGATCATCACGAACGCGATCGCCAGCGCCAGGCTCACGCTGAGCGCGGTCGCCAGCCAGCGCGGCAGCAACCCGCGCTGCACGAACGTCCCCTCCACGTCGAGGGGCTGCGCCCCGGACCGCCGTACCGCGAGGGTGTAGGGCTGTTCCTCCTTCGACCCGAACCAGATGATCTGCCGGGGCCGCAGCGTGGTGTCGACGAACACCGCCCGCCCCGGCTCGATCTGCACACTCCCCGGCTGGATGTCGTACGACAGCCGGTCGCCGGTGTCGCTGCCGCTGACCGAGGCCGTGACGCGGGTGTTGCCCACGTTGTCGACGGCCAGCCGGGGGCGACCGCGGAACCGGCCCTTCACGGTCGGCGGCACCAGCTCGGCGCGCACCTCCGTGAACGGTGTGACGGTCAGGTTGCCCTCCGGGACGGTGACCGCCTCCGGGTGCTCGGTCGGCGTGACGCGGATCGCGTACGGGTTGGGGCCGGCCGTCGCGTCCGGGGTGCGCGGCGGGGCGAACGTCAGCTCGACCGTGCCCGTCGTGCCGGGGTAGAGCCGCAGCGTCGGCGGCTCCACCGTCGTCCACGGCGCGACGCTCCCCACCGGTTCGAAGCGGTACTCGTCGACGACGTCACCGGTGTTGCGCACCCGCAGCCGCACCGTGGTGCGGGCGCCGGGGTCGACGGTGGCGGAGGAGGGTTCGAGGGAGGTCCACAGGCTCACCCGGCCACGCTAGGGCGCGGGCGGCGGGCGAGGTCAGAGGCGGCGGGGCAGGGCCGTCTGCCCGAAGGTCCTGCGCCGTCCCGCCCTCACCCGCGCGGGAGCGGAAGGGCCACGGGGGCAGCAGCCGGGGCACCTCGGGGTGCTTGCCCCAGCGGACATGAACGTTGCCCCCGGTATGGCACCGGGGGCCGTTTCGGGCGACGCGCCGCGCGCGTGACGGTGAAAGACGTCCTGACGCGTACCCCGAGGAGAGCACAGCATGCCGTCCTACCTGTCGCCCGGCGTATACGTCGAGGAGGTGGCCAGCGGCTCCCGCCCGATCGAGGGAGTGGGCACCTCGGTCGCGGCCTTCGTCGGACTCGCGCCGACCGGCCCGCTGAACGAGCCGACGCTGGTGACCAACTGGACCCAGTACGTGGCGGCGTTCGGTGACTTCACCGACGGGTACTACCTGGCCCACTCGGTCTACGGTTTCTTCAACAACGGCGGCTCGGCGGCGTACGTCGTGCGCGTGGGCGGTTCCCCGGCGGGCGCGGCCGGAGAGACGACGGGCGAGGCCGGTTCCCCGGCCGCCGTGGCCGGTGCGGGCGCCGGCCCGGCCGCGCTGCCCGCCGGTGAGCCCGCGCAGCTCGGCACGTTCACCGTCACGGCCACCGCGCCCGGCGCGCAGGGCCCGCTGAGCGTGGAGGTCGCCGACGCGGAGGGCGAGGGCCCCGCCGAGCGCTTCAAGCTGATCGTCAGGGACGGCGACAAGGCCGTCGAGACGTTCGACGTGACCGCCAAGAAGGGCAACCGGTCGTACGTCGTCACCCAGGTCAAGGAGCGCTCGAAGCTCATCACGGTCGCGGAGGCCGCGCCGTCGGCGCAGCTGGCCCGCCCCGACAACCAGACGGTGACGCTGGCCGCGCCGCCCGCCGCCCCCGCCGTACCGGCGCGGGAGGAGCCGGCGCAGGCCGGTCCCGCGCAGTACCTCGGTGACAGCGCCGACCGCACCGGCTTCGGCGGTCTGGAGGCGGTCGACGAGATCTCCATGGTCGCCGTGCCCGACCTGATGGCCGCCTACCAGCGCGGGGCGATCGACCTGGAGGCCGTCAAGGCGGTCCAGCTCGGCCTGATCGCGCACTGCGAGCTGATGGGCGACCGGGTCGCGATCATCGACCCGCCGCCCGGCCTGAACGCCCGCCAGATCCGGGTGTGGCGGCAGGAGACGGCCGGCTACGACTCCAAGTACGCGGCGCTCTACTACCCGTGGATCAAGTCCTTCGACCCGGCCACCGGACAGGCCCGGCTGGTCCCGCCGAGCGGTCACGTGGCCGGCGTCTGGGCGCGCAACGACTCCGAGCGCGGTGTGCACAAGGCGCCGGCGAACGAGGTCGTGCGCGGCGCGGTGGACCTGGAGATCCAGATCACGCGCGGCGAGCAGGACCTGCTCAACCCGATCGGCGTGAACTGCATCCGCGCGTTCCCCGGGCGGGGCATCCGCATCTGGGGCGCCCGCACGCTCTCCTCGGACCCGGCGTGGCGCTACCTGAACGTCCGCCGGTACTTCAACTACCTGGAGGAGTCGATCCTGATCGGCACCCAGTGGGTGGTGTTCGAGCCGAACGACCACGCGCTGTGGGCCCGGATCCGGCGCAACGTCTCGGCGTTCCTGGTCAACGAGTGGCGCAGCGGCGCCCTGTTCGGCGCCCGGCCCGAGGACGCGTACTACGTCAAGTGCGACGAGGAGACCAACCCGCCGGAGTCGGTGGACGTCGGCCGGGTCGTGTGCGAGATCGGCATCGCACCGGTCAAGCCGGCCGAGTTCGTGATCTTCCGGCTGGCGCAGTTCTCCAGCGGCAACGGGGAGCTGGAGGAGTAGCCGGACCCGGCCTCCGCAGCAGACCGCCGTCAATTCTCCTAGAAAGAAAGCCAGATGACTCTCCAGCCGGGTGACGCGCTCACTTCGCACAATTTCGGGCTCCAGATCGACGGCGTGATGGTCGAGTACCTCGCCGAGGTCAGCGGCCTCAGCCTCGAACAGGACGTCATCGAGTACCAGCAGGTCTCCGCGCAGGGCAAGCCCGTCACCAAGAAGCTGCCCGGTGTGAAGAAGGCCGGCACCTGCACGGTCGTGCGCGGTATGACGCAGTCCGCCGCCTTCAACCAGTGGATCACCGAGTCGATCAACGGCGCGATGGGCAGCGCCCGCAAGAACGCCACGATCATGGTGATGGACTATCAGAACAACCCGGTCAAGCGGTACAACATGCGCAACGCCTGGTGCAGCAAGATCGACACCAGCACGGTGAAGGCGGGCGAGGCGTCCGCGCTGACCGAGACCGTGACGATCACGTTCGAAGAACTGGTCATCGAGTAATGCGGCGTACGGCGGTCCGGGCGGGGGCCGCGACAGCGGCCGTGACGGTCGGGGAGCGGGAGGCGCCCCCGCCCCCGCCCCCGCCGGCCGCTCCCGCCCCCACGCCGGTACGGCACCTCCAGACGGAGTTCCCCTTCGAGCTGCCGCGCGGCTATGTCGACGAGGCGGGCACCGTCCACCGCGACGGAGTGATGCGCCTGGCCACGGCGAGGGACGAACTCGTCCCCCTGCGCGACATCCGCGTCCAGGAGAACCCGGCGTACCTGACGGTGGTCCTGCTGGGCCGGGTCATCACCCGGCTCGGCACGCTGCCCCTCGTCCACGACGGGATCGTGGAGAACATGTTCGCCTCCGACCTGGCGTTCCTCCAGGACTTCTACCGCCAGATCAACGCGGAGGGCCACACCCGGGCGACCGTGGAGTGCCCCCACTGCGCGGAGCCCTTCGACGTCGAACTCGGCGGGAGCCGCCTGGGGGAATCGTGACGTACGCGACCGACCGGCTGCACGAGGAGATCGCGTACGTCGCCTTCCACTTCCACTGGAGCCACGAGGAGATCCTGGACCTGGAGCACCACGACCGCCGCCGCTACGCGGACCGCATCGCGGCCCTGGTGTCCCGGGCGTCCGGGACGGAGGGCTGAGCCATGGGGTTCCTGGATCGCTTCCGCAGGGCGGCGTCCGGATCGACGTCGACGCGGAGCGGGGATGCCGCCGATCCGGTACCGGAGGTTCCCGCGGTGGTACGTCCGCGTACGGCGGCCTGGCCGGCGTTGCCGCCCCTCCAGCGGTCGGCGGCCCGGGACACGGCGGGCGTCGCCGACCCCGGCTTCGGCAACCGGCTGGCCACCTGGCAGAACCCGACCTTCACGGCCACGTCCGCACCGATGATCCTGGACGGCACACGAGGCGGCCTGCTGTCGCCACCCCCTACGGAGACGCCGCCGCAGACGACTCCGGCCCTGCCGGTGGTACGGCCCACGCGGACACCCGCGATCGCGCCGCCGACGGACACGCCTGCGGCCGGGCCGACGACGGACACGACGGCGGTCGTGCCGGTGATGACTCGGCGGAGGACGCCTGCGGCCGGACCGACGCAGACGCCTGCGGTTGGGCCGACGACCCCGACGCAGACACCTGCCGTCGGGCCGACGACCGCGACGCAGACACCTGCCGCCGGGCCGACGACTCCGACGCAGACACCTGCGGTCGGGCCGGCGACGACTCGGGCGAAGACGCCTGTGACAGTGCCGGTCGGGGCGCCGGCCAAGACGCCTGCGGTCGGGCCGGTCGGGGCGCCGACGACGGTCGAACCCCGGGTGGCCGGGCCATCGACGCCGCCGCCCCTGCCTCCGTCCCCGTCCCCGTCCTCGTCGGCGGAGGCCGTGTCGCCGGTGCCGCCCGTCCTGCCCATGCCGTCGGCGCCTCCCGCGCCCGCCGTGCCGGCGCGGGGCATCCGTGTGCGTCCGGCACCACCGCGCCCGCCGGCGACCCCGGCTCACCTGACGAAGTCATCCACCGCCCCGCTCCAACGGCGCACCCTGCCCACCCGGGTACCGACGCCGCCGCCCTCCCCTGCCTCCAGCGACAACGGCGGAACCCCGCCGGCCACCGAGGAGCCCGGCCCGTCCGCTTCCACCGCCGCGGTGCGAGGGCACACCCCGCCCACCCCTGCCCCGGTCTCCACCGACGGCGGCGGCACGAACCCCGAGAGCGGAACCCCCGTACAGCGGGCGTCCTCCGCACCGATCGCGGTCCCGCACGCCTCGAGCCCGGCCGCCCCCGGGCCGGTTGATCCGATGGCCGGCCCGCCCGCCCCACGGTCGGTGAGCGCGCCTGCCCACGCTCCAGCGGACGTACCCGTGACCCCGGCAGCCCCGGCGCCGACACCGCAGCCGCCCGCCTTGAAACCCGAGGCACCCACAGCCGTACAGCGGTCGGTCACGCCCAGCGGCACGTCCCCGGCCACGTCGGTCACCGCCCCCCTCGCCCCACGGCCCGTGAACCCGCGCCCAGCCGCCGCCCCAGCCGACGTACCCACACCCGTGGCAACTCCGGCGCCGCAGCCGCCCACCCCCAGCACCGGAACACCCACCCCCGTACAGCGGTCGGCCACGCCCAGCGCCACGGCCCCGGCCACGCCGGTCACCGCACCCCCCGCCCC
>NZ_BQUN01000110.1 GCF_026008495.1 Streptomyces sp. A012304 | reverse complement strand
GGCGGTCCCGGTGGCGCCGGTGGCGGCGGCGGTTTCGCCGGCCGTCCCGGTGGTCCGGGCGGTGGCGGCGGTGGCCGTCCCGGCTTCGGCGGTCGTCCGGGCGGTCCCGGTGGCCGCGGTGGCACGCAGGGCGCCTTCGGCCGTCCCGGTGGTCCCGCGCGTCGCGGCCGCAAGTCGAAGCGGCAGAGGCGCCAGGAGTACGAGGCCATGCAGGCCCCGTCGGTCGGCGGCGTGATGCTGCCTCGCGGCAACGGCGAGACCATTCGCCTGTCGCGCGGTGCGTCGCTCACCGACTTCGCGGAGAAGATCAACGCCAACCCGGCGTCGCTCGTCGCGGTCATGATGAACCTCGGCGAGATGGTCACCGCGACCCAGTCCGTCTCCGACGAGACGCTCGAACTCCTCGCCGGCGAGATGAACTACACGGTTCAGATCGTCAGCCCGGAGGAGGAGGACCGCGAGCTGCTCGAGTCCTTCGACATCGAGTTCGGCGAGGACGAGGGCGACGAGGAGGACCTGGTGGTCCGCCCGCCGGTCGTCACCGTCATGGGTCACGTCGATCACGGCAAGACCCGCCTGCTCGACGCCATCCGCAAGACGAACGTCATCGCGGGCGAGGCCGGCGGCATCACCCAGCACATCGGTGCCTACCAGGTCGCGACCGAGGTCAACGACGAAGAGCGCAAGATCACCTTCATCGACACCCCGGGTCACGAGGCGTTCACCGCCATGCGTGCGCGTGGTGCGAAGTCGACCGACATCGCGATCCTGGTCGTCGCGGCCAACGACGGCGTCATGCCGCAGACGGTCGAGGCGCTCAACCACGCCAAGGCGGCCGACGTCCCGATCGTCGTCGCGGTCAACAAGATCGACGTCGAGGGTGCCGACCCCACCAAGGTGCGCGGTCAGCTGACCGAGTACGGCCTGGTGGCCGAGGAGTACGGCGGCGACACCATGTTCGTCGACATCTCCGCCAAGCAGGGTCTGCACATCGACTCGCTGCTGGAGGCCGTGATCCTCACGGCCGACGCCTCGCTCGACCTGCGGGCCAACCCGAACCAGGACGCGCAGGGCATCTCGATCGAGTCCCGTCTCGACCGCGGCCGCGGTGCCGTGGCGACGGTCCTCGTCCAGCGAGGCACGCTGCGGGTCGGCGACACGATGGTCGTGGGCGACGCCTACGGTCGCGTGCGCGCCATGCTCGACGACAACGGCAACAACGTCGCCGAGGCCGGCCCGTCGACGCCGGTCCAGGTCCTGGGCCTGACCAACGTCCCGGGTGCGGGCGACAACTTCCTCGTCGTCGACGAGGACCGCACCGCCCGCCAGATCGCCGAGAAGCGTGCGGCCCGCGAGCGCAACGCGGCCTTCGCCAAGCGCACGCGCAGGTTCTCCCTGGAGAACCTGGACGCGGCTCTGAAGGCCGGCGAGGTCCAGCAGCTGAACCTGATCATCAAGGGTGACGCTTCCGGTTCCGTCGAGGCCCTCGAGTCCTCGCTGCTCCAGCTGGACGTCGGCGAAGAGGTCGACATCCGCGTCCTGCACCGCGGCGTCGGTGCGGTCACGGAGTCCGACATCGACCTGGCGATGGGCTCGGACGCGATCGTCATCGGCTTTAACGTGCGTGCCGCCGGCCGCGCGCAGCAGATGGCGGAGCGCGAGGGCGTGGACGTCCGCTACTACTCGGTCATCTACCAGGCGATCGAGGAGATCGAGGCGGCCCTGAAGGGCATGCTGAAGCCGGAGTACGAGGAGGTCGAGCTCGGTACGGCGGAGATCCGCGAGGTCTTCAAGTCGTCCAAGCTGGGCAACATCGCCGGTGTCCTCATCCGCTCGGGCGAGGTCAAGCGCAACACCAAGGCCCGCCTGGTCCGCGACGGCAAGGTCATCGCGGAGAACCTCACCATCGAGGGCCTGCGTCGCTTCAAGGACGACGTCACCGAGATCCGCGAAGGGTTCGAGGGCGGTATCAACCTCGGCAACTTCAACGACATCAAGGTCGACGACGTCATCGCGACGTACGAGATGCGCGAGAAGCCGCGCGTCTGACCCACGCGGTACGCGCCGGCCGACGGGACCTGTCCCGCCGGCCGGCGCGCCGCCGTTCCCGGGGCGCGTGGCCCCAGGGACGGTCACAAAAACCCCGTCGAGCTCCGGCCGGTATCGTTGTACCGTTCCTGATGCCCCGTCCCACACGGCCGACGGGGCCATCGATCCCGTACCGGCGGGTGAACCGGTTACACACATGTACGTGGGGACTCTGTCCTTCGACCTCCTCCTGGGTGACGTACGGTCGCTGAAGGAGAAGCGCTCCGTCGTCCGCCCCATCGTCGCCGAGCTCCAGCGCAAGTACGCGGTGAGCGCGGCCGAGGTGGACCACCAGGACCTCCACCGCCGGGCCACGATCGGCCTGGCTCTCGTCTCGGGGGACGCGGAGCACCTGACCGGCGTACTGGACCGGTGCGAACGGCTGGTCGCCGGCCGCCCCGAGGTGGAACTGCTGTCGGTCAGACGCCGCTTCCACGGCGAAGACGACTGACCGACCGGACCAGAGCAACATCAGCAGAAGAAAGAACGGGAGACGGACCAGTGGCCGACAACGCGCGCGCCAAGAGGCTTGCGGACCTCATCCGAGAGGTGGTGGCCCAGAAGCTGCAGCGCGGGATCAAGGACCCGCGGCTCGGCTCCCACGTCACCATCACCGACACCCGCGTCACCGGTGACCTCAGGGAGGCGACCGTCTTCTACACCGTGTACGGGGACGAGGAGGACCGCAAGGCGGCCGCCGCCGGCCTGGAGAGCGCCAAGGGCATCCTGCGCTCCGAGGTCGGCCGCGCGGCCGGCGTGAAGTTCACGCCGACGCTGTCCTTCGTCGCCGACGCCCTCCCGGACACCGCCCGCACCATCGAGGACCTCCTCGACAAGGCGCGCCAGTCCGACGAGAAGGTGCGTGAGGCGTCCGCGGGCGCCGCGTACGCCGGCGGGGCCGACCCGTACCGCACGCCCGGTGACGACGAGACGGACGACACCGCCGAATGAACCGGAAGCACACCGCGCCCGACGGCCTCGTCATCGTCGACAAGCCGTCGGGCTTCACTTCGCACGACGTCGTGGCCAAGATGCGGGGGATCGCCAAGACCCGCCGCGTCGGCCACGCCGGCACCCTCGACCCGATGGCGACGGGCGTCCTCGTCCTCGGTGTGGAGAAGGCGACCAAGCTCCTCGGTCACCTCGCCCTCACGGAGAAGGAGTACCTGGGCACCGTCCGCCTCGGCCAGAACACCCTGACCGACGACGCCGAGGGGGAGATCACCTCCTCCACCGACGCCTCCAAGGTCACCCGGGACGCCATCGACGCCGGCATCGCCAAGCTGACCGGCGACATCATGCAGGTCCCCTCCAAGGTCAGCGCCATCAAGATCGACGGTGTGCGCTCCTACAAGCGGGCCCGCGAGGGCGAGGACTTCGAGATCCCTGCCCGCCCGGTGACCGTCTCCTCCTTCACCGTGTACGACGTCCGCGACGCCGTCGCCGGGGACGGCACCCCCGTGCTGGACCTGATCGTCTCGGTGGTCTGCTCCTCCGGCACTTACATCCGTGCCCTCGCCCGCGACCTGGGCGCCGACCTCGGCGTCGGCGGCCACCTCACCGCCCTGCGCCGCACCCGCGTCGGCCCGTACAAGCTGGACGCCGCCCGCACCCTCGACCAGCTCCAGGAGGAGCTGACGGTGATGCCGATCGCGGAGGCCGCCGCGGCCGCGTTCCCCCGCTGGGACGTGGACGCCAAGCGGGCCCGGCTGCTCACCAACGGTGTGCGGCTGGAGATGCCCGACGCGTACGCGGGCTCCGGCCCGGTCGCCGTCTTCGACCCCGAGGGCCGATTCCTCGCACTGGTCGAGGAACAGAAGGGCAAGGCGAAGAGCCTGGCCGTCCTCGGCTGAGGCCGAGGGCCTGAGGTACCGAAGGCTTGCGGCACTGAGGCGCTGGGGCCTGAGGCCATGCGCTCCTGAGGCCTTGCGGCGCTGAGGTGCTGCGGCGCTGAGGTGTCGCGGCACTGGGGCCTTGCCTTGCGGCCTTGAGGGTGACGGGCTGAGGCAGACCCGGTCGGTCTGCCCGTGGAGCGGCGAGCACGGGGTCCTGCTCGGCCCGCCGCTCCACGGTCCCCCCTCGGTTCCCCCACCCCTAGGGTTATCCAAGGGCCCGCGTTCATTCACCCGTCCGGGCAGGCGCTCGGAGTGAACCGAGGGAGCGTGAGGGGGCGCGTTCGACTCGCGGTCTGTCCGGCCGATCAGCCCAACGCCTACCGTCGAATCCGAGGCACGCGGGCGCGGCGGGAGGTACGGCGATGGCGGAACGGGCCCCGCGAACCGGCGGCGAGAGCCGCACACCCCGGCACGACGCGGCCCTGACCCCGGACACCGCCCCGCCGGCCGACGCCCCCGAGCACACCGACACCGCCGACGGCCCCCGCCCCGACCCCGCCCTGGTCCGCGTCAGCGACCTCGCCGGCCGACCGCGCGGCACCGGTTTCCTCGCCGACCACCACGGCACGGTCGTCACCAGCCACGAGGCCGTCGACGGCCTGCCCCGCCTGGTCCTGTCCACGGACACCGGCCGCTGCTGCGCCGTGACCGCCGACGCCGTCACCCCGCTGCCCGAGCTGAACCTCGCCCTCGTCCGCACCCAAGGCCTGGACGCGGACCCGCTGCCCGTCAGCGTCCGCGACCGCGTCGAGACCGGCACCTACGTCCGGCTGGCGGCCGGCTGCTGGCGCGAGGCACGGGTACTGGCCGAGGCCCCGGTGACGTACACGGCCACCGACCGCTTCCACCAGGTCGGCGACTGCCTGGAGCTGGCGATCGGCACCTCGGGCCGGGACGCGCTGCGGCTCGGCGGAGGCGCGGCCGGCGCCCCGGTGCTGGACGCCGCGACCGGCGCCGTCGTCGCCGTCGTCGGCACCGCCCTGCGCTCCGACCGGCACGCCGCCGGCTTCGCCGTCCCGCTCTGCCCCGCCGCACCCGACGGCCCTCTCGCCGAGCTGCTCGCCCGCAACGCCGCGACCGTCCCCGCCTACGGCACCGACCTCAACCTCGCCGGCGTCCTGGAACTCACCGCCGCCTCCGTCGGCTCGGACGGACCGGCCGACGACCCCTGCGGCCCACCGCCGGTCGAACGCGCCGCCACGGCACGCGAGTTCGCCGCGTTCACCGAGAGCCCGGCGGCCGTCCTCGCCCTCGTCGGCGCACCGGGCAGCGGCCGTACGACGGAACTCGCGGCGCTCGCCGCCCGCCGCGGCCGGGGCGCGCGGCCGGCACCGACGCTGTGGCTGCGCGGCGCCGACCTGAGGGACGAGGACACGTCGGTCTCCGACGCCGCCGCCCGGGCGCTCGCCCGCGCCGCCCGGATCGTGGCCGCCTCCCGGCCAGGCCCGGCCCCCGACGGCCCCTCCCCGGAACGGCTCGCCCACCTCGCCCGCACCGCCGGCCGCCCGCTGCTGCTCCTCCTGGACTGCCCCGAGGAGATGCCCCCCGGCCTCGCCCACCGCCTGACCGAGTGGACCGACGGCACGGCACGGTGGCTGCGGGAGACCGGGACACGGCTGGTCGTGGCCTGCCGGGCGGAGTACTGGGAGCAGGCCGGGGCCCGCTTCCCGGCGGACATGCTGTACGGCCGTACACCCGCCGGAGCGCTGCCGCCGTGCGTCCCGCTCGGCGACCTCACCCCGGCCGAGGCCCGCGAGGCCCGCGCCCGCCACGGCGTCCCGGACACCGCGCTCGGCGCCGCCGACGCCCGCCACCCCCTCACCCTCCGCCTCTACGGAGAGGTCCGCGCCGCCCTCCCCGACGCTGAGGTCGTCCCCGTCGACCGCGACGAGGTGTTCGCCGCCCACCTGGACCTGCTGTGCCTGCGCGTCGCGGTGCGGCTGGCCGCGGAGAACGGCCTGCGCGGCACCGCCGTACGACGGCTCGCGGCGAAGGTGGCCGGGCAGGTCCACGAGGCCGCCCGGCGCTGTCTCGGCCCCGGGCAGGGCGAGCTGGACCGGGCGTCGTTCGAGGCGGTGTTCCCGTGGGGGCCCGCACCGGACCGGCTCGGCGGTGGCACCGGCTGGGCCTCCGCGGTGCTCGCCGAGGGCATCCTCGTGCCGGCGGGCCCCGGCTACCGCTTCGCCCACGAGGAGCTCGCCGACTGGATCCAGGGCTTCCACCTCGATCTCGACGCCGCCCTGCGCGCCCTGGTCCACCGCCCCGGCGCCCCGGACGGCGGCCACCCCCTGCCCGTACCGCACCACCGCGTCGGCCCCGTCGTGCAGGCGCTGCTGCTCCTCGCCCGCCAGCACGGCACCGACCGGCTGGCCTCGAAACTCACCGAGCTGACCGACGCGCTGGAGACCGACCCGCGGTCCTGGTGGGCGGCCCGGCTGCTCGCCCGGACCCTGCCGCACGTCCCGGACGCCACCCCGTACACCGCCGTGCTGCGCAGGCTGGCCGACCTCGTGGTGGGACGGCGGGACGGCGGGGCGGGGGAGTTCGCGCCCGGCTTCTGGACCTCCCTGCCGCTGCCGGTCGACGTCCGTCTCGACCTGCTGCGCCGGCTGGTCCTCGCCGACTCCGCCCCGCAGGCCGCCGACACGCCCCGCTACCTCGACGCCGTCGCCGCCGAACTCGCCGCCGACGCCACCGCCGTACAGCCGTGCCTCACCCGCTGGTTCGACGACGAGCGGCCGCTGCCGGCGGCACCGCACGCCACCGTGGCGACGGCCGCGCAGGCGCTGCTGCACACCCACCGCAACCGGGCCCTGGACGACCTCACGGAGGCCCTCGTCGACTGCGCGCACCCGCGGGCCGACGAACTGCTCGCCGTCCTCGCGGAGGACGAGCCCTCCGCGCTGTGCCGGGCCGTGGACCGGTGGGCGCGCGACGAGCGGCCGACCCGGCGGGTCGCGGCCCTGGCCCACGCGCTGCGCGCCGCACCTCGGATCCGCACCGACGCCGACCGCGACCTGCTGCGCCGCGCGGCCCTCGCACTGCTCGCCCGCCCCGCCGACACCTCCCTGCACGGCGGCGCGCTCGCCCTCCTCGTCCGCGACCCGCACACCCGCTCCCACCACCTCCCGCAGGCGCTGGAGCGGTTCGCGGCGGGCGACCCGCAACTGCCGCCGGACGCGCTGCTGACCGCCCTCGCCACCCATCCCGAGCCGGTCCTGGACGCCGTCCGCGCCCGGCTGCGCCGCACCCGCGCCGACACGGCCCGGCTGCTGCGCGCGCTGGCCGACGCCACCCCACCCGCTCTGGCGCGCCGGGTCGTCCCCGTGGTCCGGGAGGCCCTGGAGACGCACCCGGAGAGCGCCGGGGACATCGCGGCGTACGTCGACCGGCGCCTCGACGAGGTCCCATGCCCCCGCGACGTCCTGTTTCCCCTGGTCAGCGGCCTGCTGGACGGCGGTCCCGCGCCGGTGCGGGCCGCTCTGGCGGCCGTCCTGGCCGCCCCAGGGGCCCCTGCTCCCGGGGCTCCGGCCGTTGGGACCGCCGACACCCCTCGCTCCCGTCCGCTCCGCCGTGAACTGCGGGAGTTCCTGCTGGACCGCGAGGACGACCCCGCCGTCCTCGACGCCCTCCTGCACGGCGCCGCCCAGCACAGCGGGGAGGAGCTGCGCGACCTCGTCCACCGCACCGGGCTCCTGCTCGTGCGCACCCCCGACGGCGCGACCCGCTTCGACCGCGGTCTGGTCGACCTCGGCCGTCATGTCCCCGGCTTCGCCGCGCAGGTCGCGGGCTGGCTCGCCCGGGAGCCGGGGGAGTGGGCCGTGGTGGTCGGCCCGAGCGCCCGCCGCATGATCGAGAACCTGGCGGGGGCACGGGTGCCCGTGTGACGCGGAGGAGATCCCCGGCGCACGTGCGTCGGATCACAGCCCCCATGCCGATGCGGGCCGCGCGCCCGTGGCATGGCACCCTTAGACCTGCGTAAGCGGTCAACGCGGTCAACGGAACACGAAAAAACACGGACACGGGTTCGAGGAGCGGTCACAGTGCAGCGCTGGCGTGGCTTGGAGGACATCCCCGAGGACTGGGGGCGCAGCGTCGTCACCATCGGCTCTTACGACGGGGTGCACCGCGGCCACCAGCTGATCATCCGGCACGCCGTGGACCGCGCCCGTGAGCTGGGCGTGCCCTGTGTCGTCGTCACGTTCGACCCGCACCCCAGCGAGGTCGTCCGCCCCGGCAGCCATCCGCCGCTGCTCGCCCCGCACCACCGCCGCGCCGAGCTCATGGCGGAACTGGGTGTCGACGCGGTCCTGATCCTCCCCTTCACCACGGAGTTCTCGAAGCTCTCGCCGGCCGACTTCGTCGTCAAGGTCCTCGTCGACAAGCTGCACGCCAGGGCCGTCGTCGAGGGCCCCAACTTCCGCTTCGGCCACAAGGCCGCCGGCAACGTCGAGTTCCTCGCCGAACAGGGCAAGGTCTACGACTTCGAGGTCGAGGTCGTCGACCTGTACGTGCGTGGCACGGCGGGCGGCGGCGAGCCCTTCTCCTCCACCCTGACCCGCCGTCTGGTCGCCGAGGGCGACGTGGCGGGCGCCGCCGAGATCCTCGGCCGCCCGCACCGCGTCGAGGGCGTCGTCGTGCGCGGCGCCCAGCGCGGCCGTGAACTCGGCTTCCCCACCGCCAACGTCGAGACGCTCCCGCACACCGCGATCCCCGCCGACGGCGTCTACGCCGGCTGGCTGCACGCGAACGGCGAGGCGATGCCCGCGGCGATCTCCGTCGGCACGAACCCGCAGTTCGACGGCACCGAGCGCACGGTGGAGGCGTACGCCATCGACCGCGTCGGCCTCGACCTGTACGGCCTTCACGTCGCCGTCGACTTCCTGGCCTTCGTCCGCGGCCAGGCCAAGTTCGACTCCCTGGACGGCCTGCTGGAGCAGATGGCCGAGGACGTGAAGCGCTGCCGCGAACTGGTGGCGGCCGAGGGCTAGTTCCTCGTCGGGAACACGAAGGGCGGCCGGTGCGGGATGCACCGGCCGCCCTTTCTCTTCGCTCCCCGCCAGGGGCTACCGCTGCGGAGGCGGGGGAGGCGGAGGCGTCTGCGGGTACGGCTGCCCGGCCTGGGGCGGGTAGGGCTGTCCCGGCTGCTGCGGCGGGTAGGGCTGCGCGGGCGGCTGCCCCGGCTGCCCGGGGTGGGCGTACGGCTGGCCCGGCTGGGGCGCCTGCGGGTACGGCTGGCCGGCCTGCGGCGGGACAGGCCCACCCGGCACCGGCTGGCCCGGCATGGGCTGTCCGGGCAGCGGCTGGCCCGGCAGCGGCGGCGCGGCCACCGGCGGCGGGTTGCCGTCGCTGGTCCACAGGCCGTGCATCTGCTGGTGGCGGACGAAGTCCTCCGCGACCATCGCCGCGAGGGTGAAGTACGCCTCCCGCACCTTCGGCCGCATCATGTCGAGGTCGACCTCCGCGCCGGCCGCCAGATGCTCGTCGAACGGCACGACCACCACACCCCGGCAGCGCGTCTCGAAGTGCGACACGATGTCCTCGACCTTGATCATCTTGCCGGTCTCGCGCACCCCCGAGATGACCGTGAGGGACCGCGACACCAGCTCGGCGTATCCGTGCGCGGACAGCCAGTCCAGCGTCGTACTGGCGCTGCTCGCCCCGTCCACCGACGGCGTGGAGATGATGATGAGCTGGTCGGCGAGGTCGAGCACCCCGCGCATGGCGCTGTACAGCAGACCGGTGCCCGAGTCGGTGAGGATGATCGGGTACTGCTTGCCGAGCACGTCGATCGCGCGCCGGTAGTCCTCGTCGTTGAAGGTCGTCGAGACGGCCGGGTCGACGTCGTTGGCGATGATCTCCAGGCCGGAGGGGGCCTGCGAGGTGAACCGCCGGATGTCCATGTACGAGTTGAGGTACGGGATCGCCTGGACCAGGTCGCGGATGGTGGCCCCGGTCTCGCGCCGCACCCGGCGGCCGAGGGTGCCGGCGTCCGGGTTGGCGTCGATCGCGAGGATCTTGTCCTGTCGTTCGGTGGCGAGCGTCGAGCCGAGCGCGGTGGTGGTGGTCGTCTTGCCCACGCCGCCCTTGAGGCTGATGACCGCGATCCGGTAGCAGGACAGCACAGGCGTGCGGATCAGCTCCAACTTCCGCTGCCGCTCGGCCTCCTCCTTCTTCCCGCCCAGCTTGAACCGGGACCCGCCGGCGGCCGGACGGCTGCTCTTCGGCTTCTGCTTCTTGTTGTTGAGCAGCCGGTCGGAGGACAGCTCCACGGCCGCCGTGTAACCGAGCGGCGCGGCACCCGGGTTGACGGGCTGCCGCTGGTCGTGCTGCATCGGCTGCGGCCAGGCCGCACCGGCACGGGGGTCGACGGGCGGCACCGGCCCCTGGGGGGCTTGGGGCGCCTGGGTCGCCGGCGGCTGCGGGAAGCCGTAGCCGCCGGGGGGCGCCTCGGGGCCGGCGGTGGGCTGGGGGATCTGCGGGGCCGGGGGCTGCGGGGCCTGGGCCTGCGGAGGTTGTGCCGGGAAAGCCTGGGGGGCTGCCGCGGGGGGCTGCCCGTCGGCCTGCTGCGGAATACCGGGGTGCTGCGGCGGCTGGGGTGCCTGCGGGGCCGCAGGCTGCGGGAAGCCGTAGCCG
>NZ_BQUN01000109.1 GCF_026008495.1 Streptomyces sp. A012304 | reverse complement strand
GGCATTCGCGGTGAACCGGATCGACTGCCGGTGGTCCTTGCGGGACTTCAAGCGCGGTGCGCCCAGTTTCGGACCTTTGCGGGTGCCGGTGCGGGAGGCGAAGAAGTTGCGGCAGGCCCTCTCGGCGTCCCGCAGGGACTGCTGGAGGACCACCGCGGACACCTCGCCCAGCCAGGCACGCCCGGCTGTCTGCTTCGCCTCGGTGATCAGCTTCCGGGACAGCTGTCCGGCCGTCGGGAACGGCCGCCCGGCCGTCCGGCCGTCCGGGCGTCCTCGCGGGCGCGGACCGCGTCGTTGAACACGACGCGGGCGCACCCGAACGCCCTGGCCAGCGAGGCCTGCTGAGCGGCGTCCGGGTACAGGCGGAAGCTGTACCGAAGCTGCATGACGATCACACTAGGCACGTCGAACCCACGCCGTAACCGGGAACATCCGAGCGAGCCGTCACCGTCACCAAGCAGGGTCCGGCTCCGCCGGAACGTCACCGCGACGCTCCGCGTCGCGACCACCAGATTCGCTTCACCCCGGCCTGAAGGCCGGAGCACGGCGAATGAATACCGGTAGCAAGGATCGTGGGGGAACGTGGTCGGGGGGATCCCGGAGTTCTCACCCACCCTGGGGAGGACAGTGAGGCCGTCGTACTCCATCGGCAGTAGGACCCATTGAGTGCTCAGGGACGACGACGGGGAACAGATCGACAGGGCATCGTGTTCTTCATGAAAGCCGACCGTACGCCGCGCCGCGCACGACGCGCCCGCCTCCCGCAGAGGAGCAGCTCATGAGCGCCCTCGCGTTGTCCGTGCTCCTGTCGCTCGTGTCGGCCGTCGCCTACGCGGCCGGGGCGATCGTGCAGGAGCAGGTCGCGGTGTCCTCCCCCGGCGAACAGTACGCGCCGCTGCGCCGCACGGGCTGGTGGGCGGCGGTGGCGCTGAACGGTCTCGGCGGTGTGCTCCACGTGGTGGCGCTCGCCTACGGCCCCCTCAGCCTGGTGCAGCCGCTGGGCGCGCTGACCATCGTGGTCGCGCTGCCGATGGCGGCGGTGTTCGTCGGCCGCACGGCGGGGGCGACGGCCTGGCGGGGCGCGCTCATGGCGACGATCGGTCTTGCGGGTTTGCTGTCGCTGGTCGGCGCGGCCGACGCGCAGTCGCTGAGCACCCCGCAGCGGGTGGCCGCGGCGGTGCTCACGGGCGGCGCTGTCCTGGCGCTGATGATCGCCGGGCGGGCCGCGCACCGGCACCCGGCGGTGCGCAGCATGCTGCTGGCGACCGCGTCCGGCATCGCCTTCGGCATGTCGTCGGTGTTCACCAAGACCGTCGCCGTCGACTGGGCGGGCGGCGTCTCGGCGGCCGACCTGCCCTCGCTCGCCGTCATCGGCGTGCTGGCCACGGCGGGCATGCTGCTGTCGCAGGCCTCCTACAAGGGCGGCGGCCTCGCGGCCCCGCTGGCCACGCTGACCGTGGTCAACCCGGTGGTGGCGGCGGCGGTCGGCATCACGATGTTCGGTGAGACGTTCCGCTACGGCACCACGGGCACCGTGCTCGCGCTGGGCTGCGGTGTGGTGGCGGCGGGCGGTCTGATCCTGCTGACGACCGAGCGGCTCCAGGAGACCCACGCCCCGGCGCCGGCCCGGACGACGGCCGACGACCTGCTCGACGGTCTCCACGCCCTGGACGACTTCCCGCGGCAGCCGGCCCCGGCGCGGCGCGCGGAGCCGGCGGACGAGGCACGCGAGGACATCCTCGTCCTGCCGGTCGGTACCGCCGAGGCGATCGCGAAGGTGTACGTCCCGGCGCCGGCTCTCGACCGGCACCGGGTGCGGGTCAAATCCTGACGCCTCCGGCCCTCAGGTAGTCCACCGGGTCGATGTCGGAACCGAAACCGGGCCCCGTCCGCACCTCGAAGTGCAGATGCGGGCCCGAGCTGTTGCCGGTGGAGCCGGAGCGGCCGACGCGCTGTCCGGCGCTCACCGTCTGACCGTCCCGTACGGAGATCGCCGACAGGTGCGCGTACTGCGAGTAGCGGCCGTCGGTGTGCCGGACGACGACCTGGTAGCCGAAGGAACCGCCCCAGCCCGCGGTCACCACCTGGCCCGCCGCGACGGCCTGCACGGAGGTGCCGGTGGGCACGGGGAAGTCGACGCCGGTGTGGTAGCCCTTCGACCAGGAGGAACCGCGCGCGTGGTACGGCGTGCCCAGGGCCGCGTCGACCGGCGCGACCAGGGTGCGGGTCCCGGTGGTCTTCTTCTTCCCGGTCTGCTGGCCGGTCGTCTTCTTGTCGGTCTGCTGGCCGGACGTCTTCTTCTTGCCGGTCGTCTTCTTCTCCCCGGTCTGCGGGGAGGCGGCCTTGCCCGGGGCCGTGGGGGCGGTGGCCTTGGCGCGCAGGCTCAGCCGCTGGCCCGGCACGATCAGGTCGGGATCGGCGCCTATGGTCGCGCGGTTCGCGGTGTACAGGCGCTGCCAGCCGCCCCGGACCTCCTGCTCGTCGGCGATGCCGGAGAGGGTGTCGCCGCGGACGACGGTGTACATCTCGGCCGTGCCGGCCCGCGACTGCGGCGTGCTCTGCGGCTGCACGTCCCGCAGCGAGGTCCGCGCGGGCTTCCTCTTCTCGGACTGCGGCGCGGCCTCGGCCTGGGAGGCCTGCGTACCGGCCGGGTGGATGTCCGGGGTGTCGCCGCCCCGGGTCAGTCCGGCCCGGACCGAGCAGGCGGGCCAGGCGCCCGGCCCCTGGCCGTCCAGCACCTTCTCGGCGACGGCGATCTGCTGGTCCTTGGTGGCGAGATCGGCGCGGGGCGCGTACCGCGTGCCGCCGTACGCCTCCCAGGTGGACTGGGTGAACTGCAGCCCGCCGTAATAGCCGTTGCCGGTGTTGATGTTCCAGTCGTTGCTCGACTCACACGCGGCGACCTTGTTCCAGGTGTCCACGTCGGCCGCCTGTGCGGCCGTGGCGCCGATCAGCGGGATCGCCATACCGGCGCCACCTGCCGTGACCGTGAGTGAGGCGCGGTTGATCCTGTTCGGCTGATACCGGCGGTGCCGGCCGCGTACGGCCATGGAGATCCCCCTCGACATGCGTCAGGAGGGGCAAAAGTAAGGGGCGCTCACAGGCCGTGACAAGACGACTATCGGCCGCACTGGCTCAACTGAAGCGGGTGACACACCGGTTGCGCCGGGGTACGCGCCACGCGCGACAGGACGTGCGGCCCACGCACCGGCGCGCCAGGATGGTCGGCGGACCGTCACCGCGGCCCACGAGCACAGGATCCTTGAGGAGCCACACCGTATGAGCACTTCAGCCCAGATCGGCGTCACGGGACTCGCGGTCATGGGCCGCAATCTGGCCCGCAACTTCGCGCGCAACGGCTACACGGTCGCGGTGCACAACCGGACGCCGTCGCGCACGGACGCGCTGGTCGAGGAGTTCGGACACGAGGGCGACTTCGTCGCGGCCCGGACCGCCGAGGAGTTCGTGGCGGCGCTGGAACGGCCCCGCCGCCTGGTGATCATGGTGAAGGCCGGTGAGCCGACCGACGCGGTGATCCAGGAGTTCGCCCCGCTCCTGGAACCCGGCGACATGATCATCGACGGAGGCAACGCGCACTTCGCGGACACCCGGCGCCGGGAGCGCGAACTGCGCGAGCGGGGCCTGCACTTCGTCGGCACGGGCATCTCCGGCGGCGAGGAGGGCGCGCTGCACGGGCCGAGCGTCATGCCGGGCGGCTCGACGGAGTCGTACGCGTCGCTGGGGCCCATGCTGGAGCGGATCTCCGCGAATGCGGCGGACGGGGCGCCCTGTGTGACGCACGTGGGTCCGGACGGTGCCGGGCACTTCGTGAAGATGGTCCACAACGGCATCGAGTACGCCGACATGCAGCTGATCGGTGAGGCCTACCAGCTGCTGCGGGACGTGGCCGGCTACTCCCCCGCCGAGATCGCGGAGATCTTCCGCACCTGGAACACCGGCAGGCTCGACTCCTATCTGATCGAGATCACCGCCGAGGTGCTCTCGCACGTGGACGCGGCGACGGGCCGGCCGTTCGTGGACGTGGTGGTGGACCAGGCGGAGCAGAAGGGCACCGGCCGCTGGACCGTGCAGATCGCGCTGGACCTGGGCGTGCCGGTGTCGGGCATCGCGGAGGCCGTCTTCGCCCGGTCGCTGTCGGGCCACGCGGGGCTGCGGGAGGCCTCGCGGGGGCTGGCCGGGCCCAAGCCGGCCGCGCTGGACCGGGCGGAGGCGCAGGTCTTCGCCGACCGGGTGGAGCAGGCGCTGTACGCCTCGAAGATCGTGTCGTACACACAGGGCTTCCACGAGATCGCCGCGGGCAGCGAGGAGTACGGCTGGGACATCGACCTCGGCGCCGTCTCCGCGATCTGGCGCGGCGGCTGCATCATCCGCGCGGCCTTCCTCGACCGTATCCGCGCCGCGTACGACGCCCGGCCCGGCCTGCCGAGCCTGCTGTCGGACGAGACGTTCGCCCGGGAGATCGCCGCCGCGCAGGACTCCTGGCGGGAGGTGCTGGTGTCCGCGACCCTCCAGGGCGTTCCCACGCCGGGCTTCTCGGCGGCGCTCGCCTACTACGACGCGTTGCGCGCGGAGCGGCTGCCCGCGGCGCTCACGCAGGGGCAGCGGGACTTCTTCGGTGCGCACACGTATCGGAGGGTGGACCGGGAGGGCGCGTTCCACACGTTGTGGGGCGGGGATCGGTCGGAGGTCGACGCGTAGGGCGTGGGTGAGGGCGGCCGACGCTCGGGCGGGGCTGGTTCCGGGCCCAGTGGGTGGGTTGCGGACGAGTAAGGGGGGTTGGTCCGGGCCCCGGGCCGGTCGCGCGGTTTCCCACCCCTCTGACGGCGTTGCGGTGGGCGGCGTTCCCGGTCGCCCACCGATGGGGACGGTCAGGTGAGCGGAGCCCGGTCGCCCACCGATGAGGGGACGGTCAGGTGAGTGGAGGACCCGGTTCCGGGTTGGGGACGGGTTCGGGGCCCGGTGGGATCGGGGACGGGGAGGGCTCCGGGG
>NZ_BQUN01000108.1 GCF_026008495.1 Streptomyces sp. A012304 | reverse complement strand
GCGACGGTCCCGGTGATGCGGGGGACGTCGTGGAGCGCGACGGCGCACAGCCCGAAGAGGGCGACCAGCGCGGCGACGGGGAAGAACGCGGCGATCACGCGTTGTCCCGCGCTGTGCGCAGGAGCCGGCGGCCGTAGCTGTCGCTCACGCCGAGGCGGGTTCCGATGTCGGTTCCGGTGAGTTCCGGCTCGGCGGCGAGCCAGTTCCTGACGGTGTCGACACGCTTGGCGAAGGTGGTGTTCGCGGTGTCCTCGGTGAAGAGGTCGGCGGCGCCGGTTCCGGTCGGCGGAACTGTGGGCGGAACTGGTTCCGATGCCGGTTCCGCCTCAGTTCCGGCAGGGGTACACGCTGACGGGTACCCCTCGGTTGGCCGCAGGTCGAGGACGGTTCCGGTAGTTCCGCCAGCGAGTTCCGCCACGGGCGACCAGGGGCCGAGGACGGGCCCAGCGGGGGCCGTGTCGACCGTGCTGGGAGCCCGCTCGACGGTGACCGGTTCCGCGAGTTCCGGCGCCGGTTCCGCCGTGGCGGGGCTCGGTTCCGGTCGCGGTTCCGGCTGGTGTTCGGAGAGCCGGTGGACGCGCCACAGCACGAGCGGGGCGACCGCGGAGACGGCCACGACGAGGGTCACGGAGACGGGCAGCAGGCCGACCTGCACCAGGTGCGAGGCGGCGTTCACGCCGATCAGGGTGAGGACGACCGCGAAGACGTCGCGGCGGGCCCGCAGGGCGGCGAGGGCGTACACGTCGAGGGCGGCCGGGACGCCGGCGGCGACGTACTGGCCGAAGCCGCACGCGACGGCCAGCTGGTACTCGGCGGACGCGAGGACGACGAGGACCGCGACGAGCGCCGCCCACAGCAGCGGGTCGCGCTTCACTCGCCACCTCCGCGGATGCGCTCCAGCTCGACGGCGAGCTGTTCGAGGACGTCGAGGTGGGCGCGGACGAGGTTGGCGAAGGCGCGGACGTCGGCGGTGTCCTCGCAGTTGAGGATGTCGCCGCCGACCTCGATGGCGAGGACGGGCAGCGGCTCGGGGGTGAGGACGCTGTAGGGCGCCTGGGAGATCCACGCGGTGAGGAAGTCGGTGGGGCCGCGGCGGGTGTCGATGCGGGCGGAGATCTCGGGCCCGTTGTGGGTGATGTCGGCCTTGTACTGGGCGCGGTCGTCCCGATGCCCCACACACCAACTCGGCTCTTCGATCTCCAGGGACTTGGTGACGAAGACGTTGACGTGGACGGTGCGGGGCTCGGTGCTCACCGGTGCTCACCCCGCTTGGCGTCGAGGGCGGCGATGAGGGCGCGGAGCCGGTGGTCCAGGCCGACGGCGGCCTTCACCATCGCGGTGTGGTCGTGGATGTTCGTGCCGGCGACCTGGGACAGGTACTCGCGGGCGAGGCGGAGTTCACCGTCGAGGGACGCCGGGAACTGGGGCTCCGCGTCGGGCTCGCGCAGCGGGTCGTAGGAGGTGCTCACCGGCTTTCACCTCGCTCGGTGGCGAGGAACGCGGTGACCTCGGGGAAGTGCCGGGCGACGAAGTCCCGGGCGCGCTGCTCCTCGTCGACGGGCTCGGCGCCGAGGGCGCGCAGCAGGCGGCGGAGGGCCTCGCGGAGGGAGAGGATCTGGTCGCTGTCGAGCAGCTGCTGGGCGACGCTGAT
>NZ_BQUN01000107.1 GCF_026008495.1 Streptomyces sp. A012304 | reverse complement strand
ACAACGCCACATCACCCGACACCACCGCCACCGCCCCCGGACACTCCCCCACCCGCGCCTCGAACAGCTCGACCAGACCGGTCGTCGGCGCCGGCACGGTGTGCGCGGCCGGGAGCAGCCGGTGTTCGGTGTCGGTGAGCACGTCGAAGCGGCTCAGGCGTCGGTGCGGTGTGGCGGCCGCGTCCTTGAGGAGGCGCATCCAGCGCTCGCACATGGTCCGCACGGTCGCCGGGTCGAACAGGTCCGTGGCGTACTCGACGAACCCGCTGATGCCCTGCGGGATGCCGTCGTCGGCGTGCCGTTCGGACATGGAGAAGATCAGGTCGAGCTTGGACGTGGTCGTGGTGAGCTGGACGCCCTCGGTACGCAGGCCGGGCGGGGCGAACTCCGCCTGTGGTGCGTTCTGTAGGACGAGCATGATCTGGAACAGCGGGTGGTGGGCGAGGGAGCGCGTCGGGTTGAGCGTCTCGACGAGGTACTCGAACGGCAGATCCTGGTGGGCGTACGCGGCCAGCGCGACGTCCCGGACACGGCCGAGGAGTTCGGTGAAGGTGGGGTCGCCGCTGGTGTCGGTGCGCAGGACGAGGGTGTTGACGAAGTATCCGATCAGGTCGTCCAGGGCCTGGTCGGTGCGGCCGGCGATGAGGCTGCCGACGGGGATGTCGTCGCCGGCGCCCAGCTTGTGCAGCAGGCCGGCCAGCCCGGCCTGGAGGACCATGAAGAGGCTGGTGCCCTGGTCGCGGGCCAGGTCGCGCAGGGCCTGGTGCAGGTCGGCGTCCAGTTCCACGCGGACGAAGCCGCCGCGGTGGGAGGCGATCGGGGGGCGGGGCCGGTCGGTGGGCAGCTGGATCTGCTCGGGCAGCCCGGCGAGGGCGTCCGTCCAGTGGGCGGCCTGGCGGGCGTACAGGCTGTCGGGGTCGTCGGCGTCACCGAGGAGGTCACGCTGCCAGAGGGTGTAGTCGGCGTACTGCACCGGCAGCGGCGCCCAGACGGGCTCCTCGCCTCGGCAGCGGGCGGCGTAGGCGTCGGCCAGGTTGTGCGCCAGCGGGCCGAGCGACCAGCCGTCGCCCGCGATGTGGTGGACGACCAGCAGCAGGACGTGGTCATCGGGGGCGAGGGTGAACAGCTCGGCGTACAGGGGCAGGTCATGGGCGAGGTCGAAGGGACGGCGCAGCGCCTCGGCGAGTACGGCGTCCAGTTCCTCCTCGGTCGTGCCGCGCGCGTTCAGCCGCAGCCGGGCCGCCTCGGGGCCGAGGACCCGTTGGTACGGGGTGCCGTCGATCTGGGGGTAGAGGGTGCGCAGGCTCTCGTGGCGGGCCACGACGTCGCCGAGGGCGTGCTGGAGGGCGGCGCGGTCCAGGGGGCCGTGCAGACGCCAGGCGAGGGGGATGTTGTAGTTGGCGCTCGCGCCTTCCAGCTGGTGCAGGAACCACAGGCGTCGCTGTGCGAACGACAGCGGCACCAGGTCGGGGCGGTGTTCCCGCGGGGTGAGGGCGAGCCGGGCCTGTCCGGCGCCGGCGAGGCTCGCGGCCAGCCCGGCCGGGGTGGGGGCCTCGAAGAGGGCGCGCAGTTCCAGTTCCACTCCGAGGGTGGCGCGGACGCGGGCGACGAGGCGGGTGGCGAGCAGGGAGTGGCCGCCCAGGTCGAAGAAGCTGTCGTCGACGCCCGCCTCCGCGACGCCGAGGATCTCGGCGAACAGCTCGCACAGGATCTGCTCCTGCGGGGTGCGTGGGGCGCGGCCCGCGCCGAGGACGCCGGCCTGCGGTTCGGGCAGGGCGCGGCGGTCCAGCTTGCCGTTGACGGTCAGCGGCAGCGCCTCCAGGGGGACGAACGCCGACGGCACCATGTACTCGGGCAGCCGCTCCCGCAGGTGCTCACGCAGGGTCGACGCGAGCGCCACACATCCCGGGGCGGGCACGACGTAGGCGACCAGACGGACGTCGTCGGCGCGGTCCTGGCGCGCCACCACGGTCACGTCACCGACCTCCGGGTGAGCGGCCAACGCGGCCTCGATCTCCCCGAGTTCGATGCGGAAGCCGCGCACCTTCACCTGGTCGTCGGCGCGGCCGACGAACTCCAGGGAGCCTCGTGCGTTCCAGCGGACGACGTCTCCGGAGCGGTACATACGGGTGCCGGCGGGCCCGTAGGGGTCGGCGACGAAACGGGACGCGGTCAGCCCTGGCCGGTTCAGATACCCGTGGGCCAGCCCGGTACCCGCGATGTACAGCTCGCCGGGGACTCCGACCGGGACCGGTCGCAGGGCCGCGTCGAGGACGTACGCCCGCAGGTCGGGAAGGGCGGTGCCGATGTCGCTCGCGGCACCGGCGACGGCGCTGTCGGCCGTGAGCGCGGTATGGGTGACGTGGACGGTGGTCTCGGTGATGCCGTACATGTTCACCAGCACCGGAGCGTCGTCCG
>NZ_BQUN01000106.1:141290-166489 GCF_026008495.1 Streptomyces sp. A012304 | reverse complement strand
CCCCCGCCCACCCCCACCGCTCCCGCGAACCTTCGTACCCCAAGGAGTCGATCCACCATGGCGAGCGATGCGCCGACCGGCCAGGTATCCGATCTCGACTGGCTGATGAGCGGCCTCGTGCAGCGCGTACCGCACACGACCAGCGCGGTCCTGCTCTCCTCCGACGGCCTGGTGAAGTCCGTCCACGGCCTCGACCCCGACAGCGCCGACCACATGGCCGCCCTGGCCTCCGGCCTGTACTCCCTCGGCCGCAGCGCCGGTGTGCGGTTCGGCGACGGCGGGGAGGTGCGGCAGGTCGTCGTCGAACTCGACTCCACGCTGCTGTTCGTCACCACCGCCGGTTCCGGCACCTGCCTCGCCGTGCTCGCCGGCCGCGAGGCCGACGCCGCGGTCCTCGGCTACGAGATGGCGATGCTCGTCAAGAGCGTCCGCCCCTACCTGGTGACCGCACCCCGACAGCACGCCGTCGACGCGTCGGTGACGGGGCCTTGAGCGTGGCGGCGGCCGGCGACGGGCCCTGGCTCGACGACGCGGCCGGACGGCTGGTGCGCCCGTTCACGGTCAGCAACGGCCGCACCAGACCCACCGTCGCCCTCGACCTGATGTCGCAGGTGAGGGCCACCGGGGTGACCCCCCTCGGCTACCTCGGCCCCGAGCACGCGCAGGCCCTCGACCTGTGCCGCGCTCCCGTCCCGGTCGCCGAGGTGGCCGCCCACCTGAAGCTGCCGGCGGCGGTCACCAAGGTGTTGCTGTCCGACCTCGTCGACTGCGGGGCGCTGACCACCAAGCCCCCCGAGTTCCACCACAACCCCACCGACCGGGCACTACTGGAGGCAGTGCTCGATGGACTACGACGACAGCTCTGAGCACGGCGAGCACGGCGACGGCTCGGATCCCTTCCCCACTGCCCTGAAGATCCTCGTGGCGGGCGGCTTCGGCGTCGGCAAGACGACCTTCGTCGGCGCGGTCAGCGAGATCGCGCCGCTCAGCACCGAGGAGCTGCTCACCACGGTCAGTGCCGCCACCGACAACCTCGACGGCATCGAGAACAAGGTCGAGACGACCGTCGCCATGGACTTCGGCCGCATCACCCTCGATCCCGGACATGTCCTGTACCTGTTCGGCACACCGGGGCAGGAGCGGTTCTGGTTCATGTGGGACGAGCTGTGCGAGGGCGCCCTCGGCGCTGTCGTCATCGCCGACACCCGCCGCCTGGAGGAGTGCTTCGCGGCCGTCGACTTCTTCGAGGAACGCGGCCTCGGCTTCATCGTCGCCGTCAACGAGTTCGACGGCGCCCACCGCTACGACCCCGAGGAGGTGCGCGCCGCCATCGACCTGGACCCGGAGATCCCGATCGTGCGCTGCGACGCCCGGATCTCCGCCTCCGGAGTCCAGACCCTGCTCGTCCTCGTCAAACACCTCATCGCGCACGCACCGGCAGCACCCCAGCCGAGCCGCGGCGCCCACATGTGATTCCCGCACACAACGCACCGGAGCCGCATATGCCATACGTCCACAGCGACGGAGCCCGCTCATGAGCTACGACCCGCCGCGCCCGGCCGGTCGACTGCTGCTCACCCCCGAGGACAGGGAAGCTCCCGCCCGCACCCGCAGGCTGCGCCGACTCGGCCTCGGCGAGCGGCCGGACCCCGCCCTCGACGCCTTCGCGGACCGCCTCGCGGACGTGACCGGCGCGCCGTACGCCATGGTCAACTTCATCGACGAGGAGTCGCAGTTCTTCGCCGGACTGCACACCCCCGACGGCGGCCGCGCCGCCCGCGGCGGCAAGCCCGAGCCGGGCCGCCGGCTGCCTCGCGACTACGGCTACTGCCCGCATGTCGTCGTCCGGCGCAAGGCGCTGGTCCTGGAGGACGTGCGCGACTACCCGCGCTTCGCCTGCAACCCCCTCGTCGACGAGTACGGCATCCGTTCCTATCTGGGCGCCCCGCTCATCGACTCCACCGGCATGGTGCTCGGCACGGTCTGCGTCGCCGACCTCGCGCCCCGCCCCTGGGGGAAGGGCGGCCTGGAGACCATCAAGGCGGCCGCCGCCGATCTCGTCGTACGGCTGGAGCGCCCGGTGGACGACGGGCTGCCGTAGCCGGCCGCTCCCACGGTGTGAAGGAAAGCTGCGGCGGCGCTTAAGAAATCCTCGATGGACCGGGGAGGGCGGGGTGCGGCAGATTGCTTCCCGAATCCACCCCTCTCCCCGGATGCGGGCCCCTTCGGCGTGCCCGGGAGCGTCAGGACAGGAGCCGTAGCGTTGAAGGCGCTGGTCAAGGAGAAGGCGGAGCCCGGGCTGTGGCTCGCGGACGTGCCGGAGCCCGCCGTCGGACCCGGCGACGTACTGATCAAGGTGCTGCGCACCGGGATCTGCGGCACCGACCTGCACATCCGGTCCTGGGACGGCTGGGCGCGGCAGGCGATCCGTACCCCGCTCGTGGTCGGGCACGAGTTCGTCGGGGAAGTCGTGGAGACCGGCCGGGACGTCACGGACGTCGCCGTCGGCGACCGGGTCAGCGGCGAGGGGCACCTGGTGTGCGGCAAGTGCCGCAACTGCCTCGCCGGGCGCCGGCATCTGTGCCGGGCCACGGTCGGCCTCGGCGTCGGCCGGGACGGCGCCTTCGCGGAGTACGTCGCCCTGCCGGCGTCCAATGTGTGGGTGCACCGCGTCCCGGTGGACCTGGACGTCGCGGCGATCTTCGACCCGTTCGGCAACGCCGTCCACACCGCGCTGTCCTTCCCGCTGGTCGGCGAGGACGTCCTGATCACCGGCGCGGGCCCGATCGGTCTGATGGCGGCGGCGGTGGCCCGGCACGCCGGGGCGCGCAACGTCGTCATCACGGACGTCAGCGCGGAGCGGCTGGAGCTGGCCCGCAAGGTCGGCGTGAGCCTCGCGCTCGACGTGTCCCGGGAGTCCATCGCCGACGGGCAGCGGGAGCTGGGCCTGCGTGAGGGCTTCGACATCGGCCTGGAGATGTCCGGCCGGCCCGAGGCACTGCGCGACATGATCGCCAACATGACGCACGGCGGCCGGATCGCCATGCTCGGCCTGCCGGCCGAGGAGTTCCCCGTCGACTGGGCCCGGATCGTCACCTCCATGATCACGATCAAGGGCATCTACGGCCGTGAGATGTTCGAGACCTGGTACGCCATGTCGGTGCTGCTGGAGGGCGGCCTCGACCTCGCCCCCGTGATCACCGGCCGCTACGGCTTCCGCGACTTCGAGGCGGCGTTCGCCGACGCGGCGAGCGGACGCGGCGGCAAGGTCATCCTCGACTGGACCCACTGACACCTTCAAGGACTGATGATGTTCGACTCCGTGCGCGACGACCTGCGCGCCACCCTGGACGAGATCCGCGCCGCCGGGCTGCACAAGCCCGAACGCGTCATCGGCACCCCGCAGTCCGCGACCGTGGAGGTCACGGCCGGCGGCCGCCCCGGCGAGGTCCTCAACTTCTGCGCCAACAACTACCTCGGACTGGCCGACCACCCCGAGGTGATCGCCGCCGCACACCAGGCCCTGGACCGCTGGGGCTACGGCATGGCGTCGGTGCGCTTCATCTGCGGCACGCAGGAGGTGCACAAGGAGCTGGAGGCGCGGCTGTCGGCCTTCCTGGGCCAGGAGGACACCATCCTGTACTCCTCCTGCTTCGACGCCAACGGCGGTGTCTTCGAGACGCTGCTCGGCCCGGAGGACGCGGTGATCTCCGACGCGCTCAACCACGCGTCGATCATCGACGGCATCCGGCTGTCCAAGGCCCGCCGCTTCCGCTACGCCAACCGCGATCTGGCGGACCTGGAACGGCAGTTGAAGGACGCCTCCGACGCGCGCCGCCGGCTGGTCGTCACCGACGGCGTGTTCTCCATGGACGGCTATGTGGCGCCGCTGCGCGAGATCTGCGACCTCGCCGACCGCTACGACGCGATGGTCATGGTCGACGACTCGCACGCCGTCGGCTTCGTCGGCCCCGGCGGCCGCGGCACCCCCGAACTGCACGGCGTCATGGACCGGGTCGACATCGTCACCGGCACGCTGGGCAAGGCGCTCGGCGGCGCCTCCGGCGGCTATGTCGCCGCCCGCGCCGAGATCGTGGCGCTCCTGCGTCAGCGCTCCCGCCCGTACCTGTTCTCCAACACCCTCGCGCCGGTGATCGCCGCCGCCTCCCTCAAGGTCCTCGACCTGCTGGAGTCGGCCGACGACCTGCGCGTTCGACTCGCCGAGAACACCGCCCTGTTCCGCCGCCGGATGACCGAGGAGGGCTTCGACGTCCTTCCCGGCGACCACGCCATCGCGCCGGTGATGATCGGCGACGCGGCGAAGGCCGGCCGCATGGCCGAACTGCTGCTGGAGCGCGGCGTGTACGTGATCGGCTTCTCCTACCCGGTCGTCCCGCAGGGGCAGGCGCGCATTCGCGTCCAGCTGTCCGCCGCGCACTCCACGGACGACGTGCACCGCGCGGTCGACGCGTTCGTCGCGGCGCGGGCGGAGCTGGAGGCGGCCTGAGCAGCCCGGACATATTGCGATAATCGTTCGCATGATCGAAGCGCGGCGGCTCCACATCCTCCGTGCGGTGGCCGACCACCGCACGGTGACGGCGGCTGCCGCCGCGCTGTACCTCACCCCCTCGGCCGTCTCCCAGCAGCTGACGGCCCTGGAACAGGAGACCGGCCACCGCCTGGTGGAACGCGGCGCGAAGGGCGTCCGGCTGACCCCGGCCGGCGAGATCCTGCTCGCGCACACCAACGCGGTCCTCGCCCAGCTGGAGCGCGCCGAGGCGGAACTCGCCGCCTACGGCTCCGGGGCCGCCGGGACGGTCACCGTCGCCGCCTTCGCCACCGGCATCGCGCTGGTCGTGGCCCCCGCGGTGGCCCGGCTCGCCGGCACCGCGCCGGGGATAAGGATCCGCGTCCAGGACGCGGAGGGAGACGCCAGCCTGCCGATGGTCCTCGACCGGCAGGTCGACATCGCCGTCGCCGTCGAGTACCGCGGCGCCCCGGCCGCCGACGACCCGCGCCTCACGCACGTCCCGCTGTACGCCGAGCCCTTCGACGCGGTCGTGCCGGTCTCCCACCGGCTCGCCGACGCCGACGAGGTGCCGCTGGCGGAACTGGCGAAGGACCCGTGGATCGGCCCGTACCCCGGCAACCCCTGCCACGACGTGGTCGTCCTGGCCTGCGAGCACGCCGGGTTCCAGCCGCGTCTGGAGCACTCCTCGGACGACTTCCGCGCGGTCGTCGCCCTGGCCTCGGCCGACGCGGGCGTGGCCCTCGTCCCGCGCTCCGCGCTGCGCGGCATGGACCTGACCGGCGTGGTCGTCCGCCCGGTCGACGGGGTGGCCCCGACCCGCCGTGTCTTCGCCGCCGTACGGCGCGGGGCGGAGGAGCACCCGCTGATCCGGCCGGTGCTGGTGGCGCTCGGCGAGGCCACCCCCACGGCGTGAACCCCTGGGCCTATCCCGAATCTGGGATAGGATCCCGAATATGAGAGATCCTGTCGTGGAGGAGACGACTCCGGCCGCCGTCGACCCGGTGGACGCCCGGCTCGCCGCCCGCCTGGCCGCGCTGCGCGCCGAACGCGGCTGGTCCCTGGGCGAACTGGCCGAGCGCAGCGGCGTCAGCCGGTCGACCCTGTCCCGCGCCGAGCGGGCAGAGATCAGCCCCACCGCCGCCACCCTCAACCGCCTCTGCCACGTCTACGGCCGCACCATGTCCCGGCTGCTCAGCGAGGTCGAGGTGGAGCCGGCGCCGCTGCTGCGGGCCGCCGAACAGCCCGTGTGGGAGGACCGCGCCTCCGGATTCGTGCGGCGCTCGGTGTCACCGCCGCACCCCGGCCTGCGCGGCGAGCTGATCGAGGGCCGGCTCGCCCCCGGCGCCGACATCGCCTACGACCGGCCGCCCGTGCCCGGCCTGGAACAACACATCTGGGTTCTGGAGGGCGCCCTCGACGTCACGGCGCAGGACGCCGGGCACCACCTCGACGCGGGCGACTGTCTGCGGCTGCGCGTCTGGGGACCGACGCGGTTCCGGTGCGCGGGCGACACGGCCGTGCGGTACGCGCTGGCGGTGGTGCTGCCGTGACCACGACCCGCCTCGACGCCACCGCCCTGCTCGATTGGGCCGAGGACCTGGCCGACCTGCTCGTCGACACGGTGGACGGCGGTGCCTCCATCGGTTTCCTCGCCCCGCTCGACCGCGCCCGGGCCCTCGCCTGGTGGCGGGAGCGGGCGACGGCGGTGGCCGCCGGACAACTCGCCGTGTGGACGGCCCACGACGCCGGCCGCGTCGTCGGCACCGTCAGCCTGGCCTTCCCGGACAAGCCCAACAGCCGCCACCGCGCCGAACTCGTCAAGCTGATGGTCCACCGGGACGCCCGCGGGCGCGGCCTCGGGCGGCGGCTGCTGACCACCGCCGAGGAGGCCGCCGTCGCGAGCGGCGTCACCCTGCTGCACCTGGACACCGAGACCGACAGCCCCGCCGAAGGCCTCTACCGGGGCGCCGGATGGACCCGGGCCGGGGTGATCCCCGACTACGCGGCGGACCCGTCCGGCGTGCTGCGGCCGACCACGCTGTACTACAAGCGGGTCGCCGCCGGGTGACTGTCAGTGGCAGCCGCTACGGTGCGAAGCATGCCGGACGCCGAAGACGCACGCCGTATCGCCCTGTCCCTGCCGGAGACGACGGAGAAGATCGCCTGGAGCATGCCCACGTTCCGGGTCGCGGGGAAGATGTTCGCGACCCTGCCCGAGGACGAGACCTCCCTCGCCGTGCGCTGCCCCAAGGAGGAGCGGGCCGAACTGGTCCTCGCCGAGCCCGGCAAGTTCTGGATCGCCGACCACGAGGCCCAGTTCGCCTGGGTCCGGGTCAGGCTGGCGGCACTGGAGGACGAGCGGGAGCTGCGGGACGTCCTGGCCGACTCCTGGCGCCAGTCGGCCCCACCGAGACTCCTGGAGACGCACCCCCGGCTCGGCGTGCCGACGGAGGGCTGACCTTCCCCGGAGGACGTGGCGCCACAAAAGCAGTGCGCGACCACCGACCCGAGTGCGGTATGGTTTCTGTGCACGCCCGGCCTGGGAAACCCCAGGTCAGACGGGCAACGGGACGTGGCGCAGCTTGGTAGCGCACTTGACTGGGGGTCAAGGGGTCGCAGGTTCAAATCCTGTCGTCCCGACTTGCGGAAGCGCAGGTCAGAGACCGTACCGAAGGAATTCGGTACGGTCTTTCGTCATTTCTGTGTCCCAAGCGGGGATCAGCGGAGGTGACCGCGCCACGGCCCCGCCCGTGGCTCGTCCGGCACCCGCTCGTGCGGCCCTCGGCGCACAGGGCGTCCCCGACGACCGACCGCCGGGACCTCCTGACCCGGGAACCGTCCGCCCGGCGTCCCCGTGCATGTAGGGGGCAGGGATGTGGGAGGAGCGAGCGGGGTGACGGACATGGTCGTCGAGGACGGCAGGACGCCGGCCGGTCGGTACCGGCTCGTCGCGCGGCTGGGCGCCGGTGGCATGGGCACCGTCTGGCAGGCGTGGGACACCACGCTGCGGCGTACGGTCGCGGTCAAGGAACTGCACGTGCGGGGACAGGTGCCGGACGCCGACGTGGCCAAGGCGCACGCCCGGATGCTCCGGGAGGCCCAGGCCGCGGCCATGGTCGAGCACCCCTCGGTCGTCCAGGTGTACGACACCTTCGAGGAGGGCGGACGGCCCTGGATCGTCATGGAACTCGTGCGCGGCGCGTCGGTCGAGGAACGCCTCCGGCGCGACGGTCCCCTGCCGGCGGCACAGGCGGCACGCATCGGTCTCGACGTGCTGGACGCGCTGCGCGCCGCCTGGGAGCGCGGCGTCGTCCACCGGGACGTGAAACCCGCGAACATCATGATCGACCAGGCCGGCCGGGTCGTCCTGACCGACTTCGGCATCGCCTACGTCGAGGGCAACCCCACCCTCACCACCACCGGTGCCGTCATGGGCTCCCCGCACTACATGGCGCCCGAACGCGCCCGTGGCGGCCCGGCGGACGCGGGCGGCGACCTGTGGGCCCTGGGCGCGACCCTGTTCACCATGGTGGAGGGACGGCCCCCGTTCACCGGTGACTCCGCCCTGGGCGTGCTGTACCGGATCATCTCCGACCCCGTCCCGACGCCCACCGCGGCGGGGGCGCTCGCACCGGCCATCGACGGGCTGCTGCGCAAGAACCCGGTGTTCCGGATGTCGCCGGAACACGCGGCCGAGCTGCTGCGACAGGCGGCCGGACCGCCGTCCCCCGGCGCCCGGCAGGAGACCGACGAGCCCGACCGGCCCGCCCAGGACGGTCAGCGCGACGAGGTGGAGGGTCCGGCCGACGACGGGCCTGGGCCCGGACCCGCGCGGGCCCAGGCACCGGCCGGGCACGGCGGGCCCGCCCTCACCCGGCGTGCCTGCCTGCGGGCGGCGCTGCTCGCCGGGGGAGCCGTCACCGCGGTCGCGGCCGGACGACTGCTGCTGCCCGGCGGCGACACGAGCGACGAGAAGGGCGGCGACCAGGGCGGGGCGTCGCCCTCCGCGTCGACCGCGCGCCTCGTGGTCTCCGCGCTCGCCGGACGCCACGACGGCCCCGTCCACGCCCTGGCATGGTCCCCGGACGGGCGGTGGATCGTCTCCGGCGGTGCCGACGCCACGGTCCGGATCTGGGACGCCACGGACCCCGGCCGGCCCACGACCGTGCGGGACTCGGGGCAGGGAAAGATCGACGCGCTGGTCTTCACGGGCGCCTCGCGTTTCGTGACCGGCGGGGAGAACGGCACGGTCGTCGCCTGGGACGCGGTGCGCGGCAGCCGCGGGAAGACCGTGAGCAGGCGTGCCGCGCCGGTCACCGCTCTGGCCGTCCTGCCCGGCGGGGACGCCGAGCTGGTCGCCGGCTACGAGGACGGAGCCGTCCGGGTGTGGCGCGGCTCCGGCCATGCCGGCACCTCCGCACTCCAGGCCGCCGCCGAGCGGGTCGTCGGGATCGTCGTCGACGAGAAGCTCATGCTGTGCGTCGTCACCGACCGGGGCACGCTCCTGCGCGCCAGGTCGTACGGCCGGGGGGAGATCCTCGGCCGCACCCCGCTGATCGACGCCGAGGACCTCGCCGCGGGCGCCCGTATCACCGGTCTGGCGCCCTCCGGGGAGGGCAGCCGACTCGTGGCGGTGGGCCCCGGGTACGACGGTGCCGAGATCGATGTGGAGACGCTGCGGCCGCTGCCCCGGGGCAGTCGCTGGAGCCGCTGGGACCCCAATGGTGAGCCCGTGGTGATCGCCCGTTCCCCCCGGCCCACGGACCTGCTCGCCCCCGGCCGCGCCAAGGGCACGGTCACCGCCGCCGGGCACGTCAACACGGCGCTGGTGCTGTCGGACACCCAGGGCAGAGAAGCGGAGACCCAGCCGCCGGGCACCGGCGGGCAGACCACCTGCCTCGCCTTCGCGCCGACCGGTGCGCGGCTCGCGGGCGCCACCTCCCAGGGCACCGTGTTCACCGTGACGACGACCGCGGCCACCCTCGGTCCTTGAGCGAGCGGGTGCCTCATCGCAGCGCGCGCAGCTCCCGCAGCTCCTCGACCCTCAGCAGCCGCGCCAGGACGGCGTACGCCGCCCCCAGCGTGACGATGCCGGCCGCGAGAGCGATCGCGGTGGCCGTGGTGCCGGCGCCGAGCGAGACCGCGCAGGCCCGGTCCGCCGCCCACGCCAGTGCCGCGGCGAGGCCCGAGGCGCACACCAGCTTCGTGTAGGTGCGGCGCACCGCGCCGTCGTCGACACGGCCGCCGGTCCTGCGGCGCAGCAGCCGCACGGTGAGGGCGAGTCCGGCCAGGTAGGACACGGCGTAGCCGCCGGCCATGCCGGTGACCGCCCAGCGGGTGGGCAGCAGCAGATGGCAGACGGTCGCGAGGGCGATGTTCACCGCCGCGATCCAGGCGGACAGGAAGAACGGCGTGCGGGTGTCCTCGAAGGCGTAGAAGCCGCGCAGCAGCAGGTACTGCGCGGAGTACGGGATCAGCCCCAGGCCGAACGCCTGGAGCATGTGCCCGAGCGGCTGCGCGGAGGACGCGTCGGCCGCCCCGTGCGCGAACAGCAGCGTGGCGATGCGCGGGCCGAGGGCGAGGAACAGGAACGCGGCCGGCACGATGACGACCCCGCTCACCCGCAGCGCCCGGGACAGGTCCGCGCGCAGGTCGGTGACCCGCCCCTCGGCGACGGCCCGGCTCATGCGCGGCAGCAGCGCGGTCACGAGGGAGACGGTGACCACCGACTGCGGCAGCATCCAGATCGTCTGCGCGTACGTGTACGCCGAGTAGCCCGCGCCGGCGTCCGGCAGTTCCTGGTCGGCGGTGTTGGCGTAGTTGGTGACCACCGTCAGCGAGACGAGATTCGCCAGGACGAAGAGGAGGGTCCACTGGGCGGCGCGGACGCCGGAACCCAGGCCCGAGCCGCGCCAGTCGAAACGCGGGCGGAAGCGGAAGCCGGCGGCCCGCGCGAACGGCACCAGCGCGAGCGCCTGCACCGCGATGCCGGCCGTCGTGCCGATGCCCAGCAGGCGGACGTGGGCGGCGGAGATGTCCTCCACCCGTTCCGGCACGGTCATCAGGCCGAGGTACGCGCCGAACACGCCCAGCAGGACGACGTTGTTGAGGACCGGCGTCCACATCATCGCGCCGAACCGCTCGCGGGCGTTGAGGACTTGGCCGTAGATGTTGAACAGGCCGTAGAAGAAGATCTGCGGGAGCAGGAAACGGGCGAAGACCACGGTGAGTTCGTAGGCCTCGTGGCTGTCCGGGGTGTCGCGCATGTACACCGAGACGATCTGAGGGGCCGCCCACACCACGAGCGCGGTGCCGACGGCGAGGACGGTCACCACCAGCGTGACCAGCCGCTGCTCGTAGGCGTGTCCGCCGTCCGGGTGGGTGGCCCTGGCCCGCACCAGCTGCGGCACCAGCACCGCGTTGAGCGCGCCGCCGATCAGCAGGGTGTACAGGCTGGTCGGCACGGTGTTCGCGGTGTTGTACGTGCTGGCCAGCAGGCCGGTGCCCAGCGCGGCGCCCTGAAGGATCGTCCGGATCAGCCCGGTCGCCCGGGACACGATCGTGCCCGCCGCCATCAGCAATGACGAGCGGGCCGCCCCGCCGGTCCGTGCGGCGCGCGCCGCGGTCTTCGTCCCCTCCACCATCCGGCCAACCTACGTCATCAAGATCGGACCGCCCCGACTCGCTTGCTCAGCGGGCCCGTTCGTCCGCGTCCAGGGCGGGGGCGAGGAGGGCGAACGCGCGGTCGGTGAGCGCCGCCGGGTCCTCGCCGCCGTCGCTGTCGCTCCAGCGTTGCAGGACGGTGTCGAAGGCGGTGAGGGTCATCCCGGCGGCCAGCCGGGCGCGCAGCTCTGCGTCGGGGCCGGGCGGCAGCCGGTGGGCCAGTTCCGCCGCGAGGTCGTCGCGCCACTGGGCCTGGCGCTCCAGGAAGCGGGCACGCAGGGCGGGCGTGCGCAGGATCAACCGGACGACGCGCAGGGCCCGTTCGGCGTGGTCGGAGCGGTCGGCGCACTCGGCGACCGGTACCTGGACGGTGTGCCGCAGGGCGACCGACGGTGATTCGTCGGCGGGGCGGGCCGCCAGCTCAGCGCGCATCGCCTCGCCCATGCCGGACAGGAACTGCACGACCACGTCCTCCTTGGACGCGAAGTACCGGAGGCCAGCGGAAGTTCACCGGCGCCCGCGTGTCGCCCGCCCGCGGCCGGGTGGGCGGATGAACTGGAGTTCCAGGGTGGCCGGGGGTGCGGCGACACCGGGGCCGCCGGCCGCCGCCCAGGTCAGGATCTCCTCCGTGCAGTCGTCGTCCAGGGCGAAGCCGATCCAGGTGGCCCTGCCGCCCGCGCGGCGCCCGGCGGCGGACGGCTGGACGACGATGACGTTCGCCTGGTCACAGGGGCCGAGACAGTCCGTCGTACGGATCTCGAAGGCGCCGTCGGACGCGGCGGCGGCCGCGCGCAGACGGTCCAGTTGCCAGGCGTGGTCGAAGCCGGGGTGCTTGCGGGCGACGCCGCAGCAGCAGCCCCGGCACACCACGAGGGTGCAGGGACGGCGGGCCGCGGCGCCGACGGTCACGGCGGACCGGCCCGGCCGCTCGGAGCGGGCCGCACGCTGCCCCGGCAGGGCCGGGCGAGCCGCCACGCCGGTCAGGAGGCCGCGAGGCCGACGTGGGCCAGGGCCTGCCGCAGCAGGAACCCGTGCCCGCCCGGCATCTCGCTCTGCACCGCCGGCGACGCCGCCTCCTGCGGGTCGAACCACACCAGGTCCAGGGCGTCCTGCCGGGGCCGGCAGTCACCGGTCACCGGCACGATGTAGGCCAGCGACACCGCGTGCTGCCGCGGGTCGTGGTACGGGGTGATGCCCTGCGTCGGGAAGTACTCCGCGACGGTGAAGGGCTGGAGGGAGGCCGGGACACGCGGCAGGGCCACGGGGCCGAGGTCCTTCTCCAGGTGGCGCAGCAGGGCGTCGCGGACCCGCTCGTGGTGCAGGACCCGGCCGGAGACCAGGGTCCGGCTGACATTGCCGTCCGGTCCGATGCGCAGCAGCAGGCCGATGCTGGTCACTTCGCCGCTGTCGTCGACGCGCACGGGCACGGCCTCGACGTACAGGATCGGCATGCGGGCGCGGGCGAGTTCGAGTTCGTCCTGGCTCAGCCAGCCCGGCGTGGTCTCGGTCATGTCAGACATTGCTTGATCATACTTTCAGTGTCCGTCGGGAAGCCGGTAGACCCGGCGGGCGTTGTCCGCGCCCGCCCACCGCGCCAGGCGCAGTGCGTCGGGCAGGCTCAGGTCGTCGGCGTCCACCCGGGCCTGGAGGAGGTCCCCCAGCCCCCGGCGGAACGCCAGCGCTCCGAGCCCGTAGAACTCGGCGACACCATAGGCGTCGGAGCTGTACAGCAGTTTGCGGAACGGTGTGATCTCCAGCGCTTCCTCCAGGACCGCCCGGGCCCGGGCCGGGCCGACGTGGTGCAGCGTGAGCCCCACGTCCAGGTACACCTGCTCGAACACCGCGGCCAGGTAGCCGGCCTGCCGCTGGTAGGGCCAGCAGTGCAGCAGCAGCACCGGAACGGTGCCCGCGGTGAGGTGCAGCCAGTCCGTGAGATGTGTGGGGTCCACCCGGTGCAGCCGGATGTCGTTGTCGCCGAAACCCGTGTGCAACTGGAGCGGGAGCCCCAGATCGACGGCGGTCCACAGCAGGTGCCGCACCAGGACGGGGTCCGCCAGCCGGCCGCCGCCCGCCAGCCAGCGCCGCGCCGCCCGGGTGACATCGGCGTCCGAGGGACGGGCGGGGTCCAGCTCGAAGCCGGTGCGGTACGCGGCCACCGACTTCACCGCCACCACCCCCGGTTTCCGTACCGCGTCCAGCGCGGCCGCGCGGAACGCGTCGGCGTACGCGTCCGGCTCGACGCCCCGCGCGGCGACCGCCTCCGCGACCGCCTCCAGCCGGACCACCTCGTAGGCCACCGCGCCCGCCGCCGCGGCGAGTTCGGCGGGCGCCGTCAGGGGCCGCGGGGCGAACCCGGTGTCGACGCACAGCACGCCCGTCCGGGCCGCTGTCAGGAAACGCCGGTCGACCTCCTCGGGGCCCAGCTCCGCCCGTCGGGCGAGGTACTCCTCGGCGGGCGCGTGCCGCTCCAGATCCAGCACCGGCGCGCAGTGCCGGCGTACGGCGACACCGGCCGGTGTGTCGAACGGCGAGCAGCCGGGCCACCGGTCGCCCTCGGTGAGCAGCGCCTCGAACCCGGCCCGGTCCAGCGGGCCGGCGACCACCCCGTGACAGTGGTGGTCCACCAGCTCCAGCTCCGCGAGCACTTCGTGCACCGGCCCGGCGCCCATCAGTACACCCACCGGTAGGCGGCGGCGATCCCCGCGTCGTCCAGCCCGTCCACGGCGCGGATCTCCCCCTCCCGTACGGCGGTCACGGCGTCGGCGAGGACCGGGCCGAGCGCGCCGCGCAGCACCGCGTCCGCCCGGAACGCGGCGACGGCCTCGTCCAGCGAGGCCGGCAGCCGGCGCACACCCCGGCGGGCGGCCTCCTCGGCTCCCAGCCGGGCCGGATCGCCGGTGGTCTCCTCCGGCAGGGTGGCGCCCGCCGCCAGCCCGTCCAGCCCGGCGGCGATCACACAGCCGAGCGCCAGATACGGGTTCGCGGCCAGATCGACCGGCTTCACCTCCAGGTTCGCCTGTTCCGCGCGCCGGCCCGCGGTGCCCCGCACCAGCCGCAGCGCGCACTCGCGGGTCTCCAGCCCCCACGCGGTGAACACTCCGGCCCACTGGGACGGTCGCAGCCGCAGCCGGCTCGCCGGGCTCGGCGCGGTCACCGCCGTCAGCGCCGGCAGGTGGGCCAGCACCCCGGCCGTGAAGGCCTCCGCGTCGGCCGTCATGCCGTACCGGCGGTCGCCGCCCGTGTGCAGGTTGACGCCGTCGCGCCACGCGGAGAGGTGGACGTGCCCGCCGTTGCCGACGCCCCGCGCGGCGACGGCGGGGGAGAAGGAGACCCGCAGGCCGTGCCGGCGGGCCACCGCGCGGATCGTCTGGCGCACCAGCACACTGCGGTCGGCCGCCGCCACCGGGTCCACCGCGCCCACGGAGATCTCGAACTGGCCCGGCGCGTACTCGGGATGGACCTGGTCGACGTCCACGTTCTGCGCCGCGCACGCGGCCAGCAGCTCGGCCAGGTACTCGCTCAGCTCCACCTGCCGGATCGCGCCGTACGCCGGTCCGGTGGCCGCCGGGACGAACTCCCCGGCGGGCGCGGAGTCCAGGCCCACCGCCCACTCGATCTCGACGGCCGCCTTGAAGGCGAGGCCGTGCGCGCGGGACGCGTCGGCGACGATCCGCCGCAGGAAGGTGCGGGAGCACCCCGGATGCCGCTCGCCGTCCTGGGTGACACGGTCGACCGGCGCCCACGCCCAGCCGGGCTGCGCGGTCAGCGCCACCAGCCGGTCGAGAGCCGGGTACAGGCGCAGATCGCCGTCCGGGGAGCCCAGGACGTCCGTGGTGACGATGTCGTCGTTCGCGAGGAACGTGTCGAACACCGGGGACATGCCGACGCCCCAGGCCGCCGCCGAGGCGAGCGCCGTGACCGGGACCGTCTTGATCCGGCCGACGCCCGCGGTGTCGACGTAGGCCAGGACGATCCCGTGCACGCCCCGCGCCGACAGCTCCCCGCTCAGCGCTCTCGCCCGCCCGACGTCGCCGGGGCGCCCGCCGGGCAGGGGATCGGCAAGGATGGTCATACAGCCTCCACGGTCAGGGTTTCACGGCCACCGCGCCGTACTGCGGCACCACGGCCGGGGCACCGGACCCGGCACGCCAGCGCGAGCACGACACCAGGCCCGGCTCCAGCAGCTCCAGGCCCTCGAAGAATGCGGCGATCTCCGCGCCGGCACGGGCGGTGATCGGCGGAGTGGCGTTCTCGTTCCAGAACTTCATGGCCGGGATCTGCCCCTCGCCGCCCACCTCCGCGTCGTAGGTCGGGTGGGTCAGCACCAGGAAGCTGCCCGAGGGCACCTCGGCCATGATCCGGCGCACGATGTCGCGCGCCGCCTCGACGTCCAGGACGAAGTTCAGGATGCCGAGCATCATCACCGCGACCGGGCGGTCGAAGTCCAGGGTGGCGGCGGCGCGCCCGAGGATCGCCTCCGGGTCGTGCACATCGGCGTCGATGTAGTCGGTGGCGCCCTCGGGGGTGCCGGTCAGCAGGGTGCGGGCGTGCGCCAGCACGATCGGGTCGTTGTCGACGTACACGATCCGCGAGTCGGGTGCGATCCGCTGGGCTATCTCATGGGTGTTGTCGGCCGTCGGCAGACCGGTGCCGACGTCGAGGAACTGCCGCACCCCGCGCTCCTCGGCCAGGAACCGCACCGCCCGGCCCAGGAACCAGCGGTCGGCACGGGCGATCTCCCGGATCAGCGGGAACATCCCGGCGACGTGCTCGCCGACCTGCTGGTCGACCTCATAGTTGTCCTTGCCGCCGATCCAGTAGTTCCACACCCGCGCGTTGTGCGCCACGCCGGTGTTCAGCCGTGCCCGTCCGCCCGCCGGCGTGTGGCCCTCGCTCACGTCACTGCCCCTTCCCACGTCCTGGCCGAAATCGTTCGCTTCCGGCCGTCGTCGTCATTGTGCCGCCGGATGATCACCGCTGTCCCGGGAATCGGCGCGACGGCGACCCCGGCCCCGCGGCGCGCGCCGCCTCCCCCGATAGGGTGACGGTCCGGCCGCCCCCGTACAGGAAAACAGGACATGCTCCCCTCCCACGCCGCCCGTCCGACCGCCCCCGAGCCGTCGGCCGCCTCCGCCGACATCCGGCTGATCGTCACCGACATGGACGGCACGCTGCTCGACGACACCAAGCGGACACCGGACGGACTGTGGGAGACGCTCTCCCGGCTGCGGGAGCGCGGGGTGCTGTTCAGCCCCGCGAGCGGACGCCAGTACGCCACGCTGGCGCGCGAGTTCGCCGAGGTCGCCGACGGGATGGTCTTCATCGCCGAGAACGGCACCTACGTGGTGCGCGACGGGCGGGAGCTGAGCTCCGACCCGCTGGCCGCGGACGTCGTCACCGACATCGTCGCGGCCGTACGGCGGCTCGCGGCCGACGGCGTCGACGTCGGCGCCGTGGTGTGCGGCAAGCGGTCGGCGTACGTGGAGCGCGCCGACGCGCCCTTCGTCGCCGAGGTCGCCCGGTACTACGTCCGCCACCAGGTCGTCGAGGACCTGTGCGCCGTCGACGACGACATCCTGAAGGTGGCCGTGTTCGACTTCGGCGCGGTCGAGCAGACCACCGCCCCCGCCCTCGCGCCGTTCGCCGCCGCCCACCAGGTCGTCGTCTCCGGCGAGCACTGGGTCGACGTCATGAACGCCACCGCCAACAAGGGCGCCGCGCTGCGCCGGCTCCAGCGGGAGCTGGGCATCACGCCCGCCCAGACCATGGTGTTCGGCGACTACCTCAACGACCTGGAGATGCTGGACGCCGCCGACTGGTCCTTCGCCATGGCCAACGCCCACCCGGAGGTCGTCCGCCGGGCCCGCCACCTGGCCCCGTCCAACAACGACAACGGCGTGCTGCGCACCATCGCGCGCGTGCTGGACCTCTGACGGCCGCCGTCACGGGCGGGGCTGCGCGTACCCGTGCTGCCAGGCCCAGGCCGCGATCTCCACGCGGTTCCGGGCGCTCAACTTCAGCTGGACGCTGGACAGATGCGTCTTCACCGTCGACAGGGACACGTACAGCTCGGCGGCGATCTCCGCGTTGGTGCGGCCCAGCGCGACGAGCCGGACCACATCGAGCTCGCGGTCGGTGAGCGGCTCCGGCAGGGCCGCCGGACGTGGGACCGCCGCCGCGGCCGGGGCGGCCGGGGGCGCGGTCAGGTGCTGGAGCAGCCGCACGGTGACCTGCGGCGACACCAGGGAGTCGCCCGCCGCGGCAGCCCGCACCGCCTCCGCGAGCAGGGTCGGCCCGGAGTCCTTCAGCAGAAAACCGCACGCGCCGCCGCGCAGCGCCCCGTACACGTACTCGTCGAGGTCGAAGGTGGTGACCACGACCACCCGCAGCGGGTCGGGAACGTCCGGCCCGGCCAGCAGCCGGGTGGCCGCCAGACCGTCCAGCTTCGGCATCCGGATGTCCAGCAGGCACACGTCCGGCCGGATCCTGCGGGCCAGCGCCACCGCCTCCTCCCCGTCGGCGGCCTCGGCGACCACGGTGATGTCCGGCTGCGCGTCGAGGAAGAACCGGAAACCGGTGCGGACCATGTCCTGGTCGTCGGCGAGGAGCACCCGGATCGGGGCGGAGGGGCCGGGCACGGCGGCACCGGGGGCGGGGGTGGTCATGGCTCGATCATGCCGCAACGGGTGGAACACATCAGGAGGCCCGGTGAGCCGCGAGTCAGGCGACCGGATACCGGGTGTGGCCGCTGATCCGGCCGTCCCGGACCTCCAGGACGCGGTCGCAGTGGGCGGCGACGTCGGCGTCATGGGTGACCATCACCAGGGCGGCGCCCTGCTCGCGGGTGACCGAGGTGAGCAGTCGGACGACCTCCTCGCTGGTGCGCTGGTCCAGGGCGCCGGTGGGCTCGTCGGCGAAGACCACGTCCGGCTCGACGACCAGCGCGCGGGCGATGGCGACCCGCTGCGCCTGACCTCCCGACAGCTGCCCCGGGCGGCGCTTGTCCAGGCCGTCCAGGCCCAGCGGCGCGAACCAGCGGCGGGCCCGCTCGACGGCCTGCCGGCGCGGGACGCCCTCCAGCATCAGCGGCAGGGCGACGTTCTCCTCGGCGGGCAGTTCGGACAGCAGCTGGCCGAACTGGAAGACGAATCCGAACCGCTTGCGGCGCAGCGCGCTGAGCCGGTTCTCCCCGAGCCGGTCGATCCTCCCCCAGCCTTCGGCCGGGGGGACCCCCATCTCGCTTCGCTCGCCGCGCAGCAGCACCTGGCCGTCGTCGGGGCGGACGATTCCGGCCAGGGTGTGCAGGAGGGTGGACTTCCCGGACCCTGACGGGCCCATGATCGCCAGCAAGTCGCGCTCGCCGACCTCGACGTCCACGCCGGCCAGGGCGGTGGTGGAGCCGTACTTCTTCACGAGGCCGGACGCGGCCAGGACGGTGCTCATGGTGGTCGTGACTCCTTCTCGGCGCTCAGCGCTCGAACGTCCAGGTGACCGAGTCGGCGGTCGCCTGGACGACGCTGACCGGGATGGTGACGTCCTTGCCGCCGTCCGTCCGGCCGTGGCAGGTCACGGTGGCGCCGGCGACGGCCTTGAGGCCGGTGGGGCAGGTGACGCCGGAGACCTTGTCGCCGACCCACGGCAGCGGGTGGTACTTGCTCTGGGTGCGGCCCGCGACGATGTTCGCGGCCAGCGCCCGGTGGCCGTCGACCGTCACCGTGGTGTGCTCGTCGAGAGCGCTGGTGGACTCGGTGCCGGAGAGCAGGTGGGTGCCGATCGCGGTGAGGGCGACCACGGCCGTGGCACCGCCGATCACGCCGACGACGAACTTGCTGGACTGCATCGCGTACTCCTGACGGCTGGAGGGGGGAGGGACCGGGCGGTGGGCGTCCCGGGGAGTGGCTCCACCCTCGCCCTCGCGCACCCGCCAGCGCCTCGGCCGAACGGCCAGGGCTCGCGGCACGGCCCTCGACCGTTCGGCCGATCACCACGGGGCCCTGCGCAGGGGGTGTCCTGTGGCTCAGGACGGCGGACGTGTCCTGGCCCTGGGCTGTGAGGGGGCCGAGCGCGCGGGCCGGCCGGGTACGGGCAGAGCTGTCGGCGGGCCGCGGGAGAGCGCGCCCCGCGGCGTCCGGTGTCCTCTGCTGCCGCCGCGCCCGGGCGGCATAGGCTTCGCCGGGTGGGCCGTCCGGGCGCCGTGCGCGCGGCGACGAGAGGGGAAGCGGTATGCGTGAGGCGGATGCGGTCGCGCGACTGGCGCGGGAGGTGACCTCCACCGTACGGGCGGAGGACCTGGAGGACTTCTACCGGGACCTGCACCGCCACCCCGAGCTGTCCTTCCGGGAGCACCGCACGGCGGCGCGTCTGGCCGCGCGGCTGCGGACGGCCGGGTACGAGGTGACGGAGGGCGTCGCCCGTACCGGGGTGGTGGGGGTGCTGGCCAACGGCGAGGGGCCGGTGGTGTGGCTGCGCGGCGACATGGACGCGCTGCCGGTGACGGAGGCGACCGGCCTCGACTACGCCTCCACCGTCGACGGTGTGATGCACGCCTGCGGCCACGATCTGCACGTCACCTGGCTCGCGGGCGCCGCCGAGGCGCTGGCCGCCGCCCGCGAGACCTGGTCCGGCACGCTGGTCGTCGTGGGGCAGCCGGCCGAGGAGGCCGGGGGCGGGGCGGCGGCGATGGTCGCGGACGGGGTGCACGAGCGCTTCCCGCGCCCCGACGTGCTGTTCGGTCAGCACGTCACCCCGGGGCTCGTCGGCGGCTACCCGCACACCCCGGGGCTGACCCTGTCGGCCTCCGACGACATGGAGGTCGTGGTGCACGGCGTGGGCGGGCACGGATCGCGCCCGGAGTCGACCGTCGACCCTGTGGTGACGGCCGCGTACGTCGTCACCCGCCTGCAGACGGTCGTCGCCCGCGAGGTCGCGCCGGGCCAGTCGGTGGTGCTGACGGTCGGCCGGTTCCACGCCGGCACCGAGTCCAACATCATCCCCGCCGAGGCACGGCTCTCGCTGAACCTGCGCACCCAGGACACCCGGGTGCGCGAACGGGTCCTCGCCGCCGTCCGGCGGATCGTCGAGGGGGAGTGCCGGGCCGCCGGCTGTCCGGTGCCGCCCGAGGTGACGGTGATCCCCGGCTGTCCGGTCACCGTCAACGACGCGGCGCTCGACGAGGAGATCGCCGCCGTCCACCGTGAACTCTTCGGCGCGCACACGGTGTTCGACTTCGGCCGGGTGCTGGGCAGCGAGGACTTCTCCCTCCTCGCGCCGGACGGCGTGCCGTACGACTACTGGTACGTCACCTCGACGCCGGCGGACGTGTGGGAGGCGGCGCCCGGCGACGAGCCGACCGAGAAGGTCGACCAAGTGCCCGGCAACCACAGCCCGTTGTTCGCGCCGGACCTCTCGGTGGTCGTGCCGGGCGTGCGGACGCTGGTGTCGGCCGCGCTCAGCCGCCTGGCGTGACTCAGGGCTTCAGCGGGTCGTGACCGATCGTCATCAGCCGGTGCCGCCGTCGGGTGTCACCCGCGTCCTCCGCCTCGGGCTCGTTCTCCGGGTCGGTCTGCGCGGTCACCGTGTCCACGACCCGGTGCATCACGCGGATGTCGTCGTCGGTCAGGTCGGTGCGCCGTTTCTGGAGGATCGCCAGCACATGCTGCCCGGTGGGGGTGCCGGCCTCGTCGGGCAGGGCCTCCGCGTTCTCGTCGGAGTCCCGCACCCGCAGCCAGGCGGCGAGTTCCTGCGAGGTCATGTTCACCACGCGGTGGAAGTCCTCCCACAGCGCGTCGAGTTCGAGGGCGTCGGTCATGGGCATGCCCCTTCGTCGTGGGGGTGGATTCTCGTTGCGGGCAGGTCCGGACGGGCGCAGTCCGTGCGTGCGGAATCCGTACGGGCGCGGTCCGTGCGCGCGGAATCCGTGTGCGGGGTCCTTGGTACGGGTCAGCTCTCCTGCGGCCAGTTCTCCGCCTCGAACATCCACCGCTGCTTCTCCAGCTCGGCGGTGAGGCCGATCAGCAGGTCCTGGGTGACCGGGTCCGCCGTCTCCGTCGCCGTGATCCGCTCCCGCAGCCGGCCGATCGCCGTGCTCAGCGCCTCCGCGATCACCTGCACGACCTCCTCGTCGCGCACCCAGCCGTCCTTCGGGCCGGGGAGCGTGAACGCCGAGGCGATCGTCTCCGGGCGGCCGTCCGGCGGCAGTCCGAGCGCGGCCGCGCGCTCGGCGACGGTGTCCGCGTAGGAGCGGGCCGCCGCGACCACCTCGTCGAGCTGGAGGTGGATCGAGCGGAAGCGCGGACCGACGATGTTCCAGTGCGCCTGCTTCCCGATCAGGGAGAGACCCAGAAGGTCCACGAGGGTGCCCTGCAACGCGTCGAAGGTCACCTGACGGGCCGGTTCCGGAAGAGGGCTCTTCACGACAGTCATACCGAGGTTCTCCTTGCGGCGTCGTCTCGTGCGGTACGGAGCAGTTCGGCGCGTTCCTCCTCCGCGGTCCCGCCCCACACGCCCGACATCGGCCCGCTGCCGAGGGCGTAGTCCAGGCAGGGCGCGGTGACCGGGCAGCGGGCGCAGACGCGCTTGGCGTCCTCGACGTCCCGCAGGGCCGGTCCGGACGTGCCCACGGGGAAGAACAGCTCCGGGTCCTCGCCCACGCAGGCGGCACTGCCCAACCACTCCATGGGGGCGCGGGTGCCCCGGGCGAACGGGCGCAAACGCGGCGTCCGTCGGCCTTCGGACACCTGGGAAACGCCTCCGGCGTGGGCCTTTCGAAACTAGCGGTGCTAATTTAGGGGCTGTCGGTGCACCGGTCCCATCGTCCTCGGTCAGGAGTCCTGTCGTGCGTCCCGTCCACTTCGCGGCCGCCCGCCGCACCCCCATCGGAAAGCTGCGCGGCGCCCTGTCCACCGTACGGCCCGACGATCTCGCCGCCGCCGTCGTCCGCGGCCTGGTCGAGGACCTGCCCGCGCTCGATCCGGCCCGGATCGACGACGTCTACTGGGGCGCCGCCAATCAGGCCGGCGAGGACAACCGCAACGTCGCCCGCATGGCCGCCCTGCTCGCCGGCCTCCCCGAGACGGTGCCCGGCGCCACCGTCAACCGGCTGTGCGCCTCCGGACTGGAGGCCGTCACCACCGCGGCCCGTACGATCGCCGCCGGCGAGGCCGACATCGTGCTCGCGGGCGGCTCCGAGTCGATGAGCCGCGCCCCCTTCGTCCTGGCCCGCCCCGACGAGGCCCTCCCGCACCGCGTCGAGACCGTGGACACCCGGCTCGGCTGGCGCCTGGTCAACCCCGCGATGAAGGAGCTGCACGGCCTGCTGTCGATGGGCGAGACCGCCGAGGAGGTCGCCGCCCGGTACGGAGTGCCGCGCGAACGGCAGGACGAGTTCGCCCTGCGCAGCCACCGGCTCGCCGCCCTGGCCCGCAAGAACGGCCACTTCGACGACGAACTGCTGCCGGTGCGGCGCCCCGACGGCGTGGTCGTCGACGCCGACGAATGCATCCGCGAGGACACCTCCTTCGAGCGGCTCGCCGGCCTCAAGCCCGTCTTCCGCCCGGACGGCACGGTCACCGCGGGCAACGCCTCCCCGATGAACGACGGCGCCGCCGGTCTCCTCCTGGTCAGCGAGGAGGCGCTGAACGACCTGGGCCTGGAGTCCCTGGGCCGCTATGTCGCCGGCGCCTCCGCCGGCGTCCACCCCGACGTGATGGGCATCGGGCCGGTCCCCGCCACCCGCAAGGCGCTCGCCCGGGCCGGATGGGAGGTCGGCGACGTCCAGGAGGCCGAGTTCAACGAGGCGTTCGCCGCACAGGCGCTGGCGTGCGTGGACCAGCTGGGCATCGACCCCGACCTGGTCAACCCCAGCGGCGGCGCGATCGCCCTCGGCCATCCGCTGGGCTGCTCCGGCGCCCGCATCCTCACCACCCTGCTCCACCGCATGCGGCGCACCGGGGCGGAACGCGGGCTGGCGACGATGTGCGTGGGCGTGGGACAGGGCAGCGCGGTCCTGGTGGAACGACACTGACCCCCGGCCACCGGCGCCATCAGGCGAGACGCACCTGACGGCATCGATTAGGTGCGCTTAACATCGGTGGCCGCATGAACACGATGACCTTGTGGCACCTCACCGGCTGGGAGTTCGCCGCCCTCGCCTTCGCGGCCCTGCTGGTCGGCTTCTCCAAGACGGCCGTCAGCGGGGCCAACACCGTCAGCCTCGCGATCTTCGCCGCCGTGCTGCCCGCCCGGGCCTCCACCGGTGTGCTGCTGCCGCTGCTGATCGCCGGGGACGTCCTGGCCGTCCTCACCTACCGGCGGCACGCCCACTGGCCCACCCTGTGGCGGCTGTTCCCGGCGGTCGCGGCCGGCGTCGTGGTGGGCACGGTCTTCCTGATGTGGGCCGACGACGCCGTCGTGCGCACCTCGATCGGCGCGATCCTGCTGCTGATGGCGGGCGTCACGGTGTGGCGCCGCCGCACCGCCGAGGCGGCCGAGGACCCGGACGCCGTGGTCACCCGGGCCGGCCGCCTCAAGGCCCGCTCCTACGGCGTCCTCGGCGGCTTCACCACCATGGTCGCCAACGCCGGCGGCCCGGTGATGTCGATGTACCTGCTGTCGGCGGGCTTCCGCAAACTCGGCTTCCTCGGCACCTCCGCCTTCTTCTTCCTCATCGTCAACGTCTCCAAAGTGCCGTTCAGCGTGGGCCTCGGCCTGATCGACGGCCGGTCCCTGCTGCTGGACGCCGCGCTCGCCCTCTTCGTCGTCCCCGGGGCGCTGCTCGGCAAGTGGGCCGTGCACCACATCGACCAGCGGCTCTTCGAACGACTCGTCATCGCGGCCACGGTGCTCGGCGGCCTCCAGCTGCTGCTGCGCTAGCCGCGCGGGCTTCGGCCCGTGTGCCGCTACCGCGTCGGTTTTGGCCGGTGTGCCGCTGCCGCGTCGGCTCCGGCCCGTGTGCCGCTACCGCGTCGGCAGGAGCAGCTCGGGCAGGTCCGCGAAGGAGTCGACGACATGGTCGGGGGTGCCGTCGGCCGCGCGGAGTGTCTCCGGCCGGAACTTGCCCGTCCGGACCAGCACCCCGGTGATCCCCGCCCGCTGCGCCGCCAGGACGTCCGACTCCACGTCGTCGCCCACCATCAGCGCCTCCCGGGCGGTCACCCCCAGACGCGCCAGCGCCGCCGCGAAGAACGCCGCAGACGGCTTCCCGGTCACCTCCGCCTCCACCCGCGCCGCCGCCTCCAGGCCGGCGACGAACGCCCCGGAGTCCAGCCGCATCCCCGCCTCGGTACGCCAGTACAGGTTCCGGTGCATCGCCACGAGCCGCGCGCCGCGCTGGAGGTGCCCGAAGACCCGGTCGAGCGCCGCGTACCCGAACTCGGGGCCGGCCCCGCCGAGGACGACCACGTCGACGTCCACGTCGCCGTCGTCGTCGACCAGCGTGACCCCGGCGAGGTCCTCGCGCACGTCACCGCTGTTCAGCAGCGCGCACCGGGCCCCCGGATACCGTTCGGCGAGGTGGGCGGCGGTCACGGCGGGCGCCGTGAGGATGTCCTCGGCGGCCACCGGGAACCCCGCCTCCGCCAGCGTCCGCGCGATCGAGGCACGAGTGCGCGAGGTCGTGTTGGTGACCAGGGCGACGCCGAGCCCCGCCTCCCGGACGGTCCGCAGCGCCTCCACCGCGCCCGGCAGCGGCTTCCACGAGACGGTCAGCACCCCGTCGACATCGATGAGGACGGCCCGCAACGCATCCATACGGGGACGATAGCGCCGTCCTCGCCCGCCCGCCGGGAGAGCGGGCGGACGGCACGACGGCGACACCGGGCGGCCCCGGGCCTGCCGTACGCTCGACGCCATGTCCGCGCACGTCCTGGTCCTCGGCGGCACCACCGAGGCACGAGAACTGGCCGCCGCTCTCGCGGCCCGCCCAGGGGTGCGGGTGACCTCCTCGCTCGCGGGACGCGTGTCCCGGCCGGGGGCGCTCGCGGGGGAGGTCCGCGTCGGCGGGTTCGGC
>NZ_BQUN01000106.1:122563-141176 GCF_026008495.1 Streptomyces sp. A012304 | reverse complement strand
CCCGTTCGCCGCCGGCATCACCGCGAACGCGGCCCGGGCCGCCACCGCCACCGGCCGCCCGCTGGTCGTGCTGCGCCGGCCCGGATGGCACCCCGGCCCCGGCGACCGCTGGCATCCCGTCGGCTCGCTGGAGGAGGCGGCGCGGCTGCTGCCGGAGCTGGGCCGGCGGGTCTTCCTGACGACGGGCCGCCTGGGCCTCGCGGCCTTCGCCCACCTGACCCGGCTCCACTTCGTCGTACGGTCGGTGGAGCCGCCCGAGCCGCCCCTGCCCCCGGACGTCGAACTCCTCCTCGACCGTGGTCCGTTCACCGTCGACGACGAACGGGCCCTGCTGCGCGCGCACCGGGTGGACATGGTGGTGACGAAGGACAGCGGGGGAGCGGCCACGGCCGCGAAACTGACCGCGGCACGTGAACTCGGCCTGCCGGTCGTGGTCGTACGGCGGCCGCCGCTGCCCGACGGGGTCACGGCGGTGCCGGACGTGGCGGCGGCGCTGGCGCGGCTGGGGCTCAGCCCCCGGTGACGGAGACGCACGGCCGGTCGCCCGCGCGCAGCACCTGCCCCCGGAGTGCCGACCGGACGGCGGTAGCGGCACCCCGGGCCCGGCTTTCCTGACGGGCGCGTGGTTCGGGACGGGCGCATGGTTCAGGACGGGCGCGTGGTTCCGGACGGGCACGTGGTTTCAGGGGGCGGCCGGGGCCAGTTCGGCCAGGCGGCGGGGCAGGCGGGAGCCGAGGTCCTCGACGAGGAGCCGTTTGGCGATCGTGTCCACGGCGGCCCGCAGGTCGCTGCCCGGCGGCCGGCCGATGTCCCGCCGCACCCGCTCCTCCAGCCAGTGCCCCCAGGCCTCGGTGATGACACGGGCCTCGCGTACGCCCGCCTCGGTGTGGGTGAGCAGCGAGCCGTGCCGGGTCAGAAAACCCTCGTCGACCATCCGGGCGAACACCGGCAGCAGCACCTCCGGCGGGAGGTGACGGCTGGCGGCGATGAGCCCGAGGCTCGCGTGGCCGACCATCCGGGTGAACGCGTCGACCTGCATGACCGCCCAGGCGCCCGCCACGTCCAGTCGGGTGTCGGACCCCTCGATGATCCGGCGCCCGGTGTCCAGGTCTGCTCCGCCGATGATCTTCGCCACGGCCGCCTCCAGCACCCGCTGCGCGTTCGCGTCGTGCGGGGAGGCGAACCCCTCGCCCATGTCGGTGGAGCCCAGCCGGGCACTGTCGCGCAGCGGGACCTCCTTGAGGAACAGGGCGACGAGGAACCCGAGAGCCGCCACCGGCACCGTCCACAGGAACACCGTCTGGATGGTGTCCGCGTACGCGGAGACGATCGGGGCGGCGGCCTGGGCAGGCAGCTCGTGCAGGCCCTCCGGGCTGGTCGCCGCCCCGGTCAGCGCGGCCGGGTCGGTGCCGCCCGCAGCGGCCGAGGCGATCCCCTCGCGCAGGTTCGGGGTGAGCGCGTTGGTGTAGATCGTGCCGAAGACGGCCGTGCCGAAGGAGCTGCCCAGGGTGCGGAAGAAGGTGACGCCGGAGGTGGCGGTGCCGAGGTCGGCGTAGTCGACGGTGTTCTGCACGGCGATCGTCAGCACCTGCATGCACAGACCGATGCCGACGCCGAGCACCCCCATGTACAGCGATTCCAGCCAGGTGCCCGTCGCCGGGTCCATGAGGGACATCAGGAACAGCCCGAGCGCCATCACCAGCGAGCCGGCGATCGGGAACAGCCGGTAACGGCCGGTCATGCCGACCACGTTGCCGCCGGCGATCGACGCGACGAGCAGACCGATCACCAGTGGCAGCGTGCGCACCCCGGAGACGGTCGCCGAGTCGCCGTCGACGTACTGGAGATAGCTCGGCAGGTAGGTCAGCGCGCCGAGCATCGCGAAGCCGACGATGAAGCTGAGGACCGAGCAGACCGTGAAGACCGGGTTGCGGAACAGCCGCATCGGCAGCGTGGGTTCCCGCGCGCGGGTCTCCACCCAGCAGAACCCGGCGAGGGCGACCGCGCCGCCCGCGAACAGGCCGACGATCACACCCGAACCCCAGGCGTACTCGTTGCCGCCCCAGCTCGTCGCCAGGATCAGCGCGCTCGCCCCGACCGCGACCAGCGCGATGCCCAGGTAGTCGATGACCGGCCGGGCCGCGGACTTCACCACCGGCAGGGTGCGCGCCGCGGCGAGGACCACGACGATCGCGATGGGGACGTTCACATAGAACGCCCACCGCCACGACAGGTGGTCGGTGAACAGCCCGCCCAGCAGCGGCCCGACGACCGTGGCCACGCCGAACACGGCACCGATCGCGCCCTGGTACTTCCCCCGCTCACGCAGCGGGATGACGTCCGCGATCAGCGCCATCGACGTCACCATCAGCCCGCCCGCGCCGACGCCCTGCACCGCCCGCCAGGCGATCAGCAGCGACATGTTCGTGGCCAGACCGCACAGGAACGAGCCCGTGACGAAGACGACCGCCGAGACCTGGAAGACCGCCTTGCGGCCGAACAGGTCACCGAACTTGCCGACCAGCACGGTCGTGACGGTCTCCGCGAGGAGGTAGGAGGTGACCACCCACGACATGTGCGCGGCACCGCCGAGGTCCGACACGATCGTCGGCAGCGCGGTGCCTACGATCGTCTGGTCCAGGGCCGCCAGCAGGATCCCCAGCACGATCGTCACGAAGACGACCGTGCGCCGGCGCGAGTCCAGCACGGGCGGCTGCGCCGCGGGCGCGCCCGGACCCGCCGCTCCGGGCGGTCCCGGGGGCTCCTGGGTGATGGTCACGAGGTCACGATCACACCGGGCCCCGAGCCGCGCATGCGGGAACGGTCCGCTCGGGTACCACCCCCTACCCCTCCCCGGGGTCGCGGCGCAGCAGATACGTGTCCATGATCCAGCCCTTGCGCTCGCGCGCCTCGGCCCGCAGCCGCTCGATACGGGGACCGGCCTCCGCGAGCGGACCGGAGACGAGGATCTCGTCCGGGGTGCCCAGATAGGCGCCCCAGTAGATGTGCACGTCCTCCTCCGCGTACCGCCGGAAGGCCTGGTGGGCGTCGAGCATCACCACCACGTCGTCCACCCCTTCCGGGAAGCCCTCGGTGAGCCGCCGCCCCGTGGTGATCTGCACCGGCCGCGCCACCCGGTTCAGCCCGGTGCGGTGCCGGGCGACGAGCGCGGACACACTGCTGATGCCCGGCACGACGTCGTACTCGAACGCCACCGCGCCGCGCGCCAGCACCTCCTCCAGGATGCCCAGCGTGCTGTCGTACAGCGCGGGGTCGCCCCACACCAGGAACGCGCCGCTGTCGTCCTCGCCCAGCTCCTCGGTGATCAGCCGCTCGTAGATGTCGGCGCGGGCGCTGCGCCAGTCGCCGACCGCGGGGGAGTAGGCCGCGCCGCCCGCGCCGCGGTCGCGCTCCGGGTCGCGGGCCTCCACCACCCGGTAGGTGCCCTCCGGTATGTGCGTGTCCAGCATGTCCCGGCGCAGCCGGGTCAGATCGCTCTTCACCTCGCCCTTGTCCAGGACGAAGAACACGTCCGTGCTCCGCAGGGCCTTGACCGCCTGGAGGGTCAGGTGGTCGGGGTCACCCGCGCCGATACCGATGACATGAATCTTTCGCACGCCCCCGAGTCTGCCGTACGCCACTGACAGTGACGGCACCGGACCCGGCCGTCGTCACCGCAGCCTGGGCGCCGCCGCGCGCGCGTCCACCGGGCCGCCCGTCTCCTCCACGGTCCGCGCCAGCTCCCGCGCCCAGCCCGCCAGCGCCCCGAGGTCCATCCCGTACGGCCGGCCCTGCCCGGCGTCCGCCGCCCACTCCTCCACGGCGCCGGCGCCCCGCCGCAGCAGCCGCGCCCCGCCCGTGACGTTCCCGCGCGCCGCGTGCGTGAGACCCACCGCGAGCTGGGCCAGCCCCCGCCACAGGGCGCGCTCGCTCTCGGGACCCGACTTCCAGGCGTCCTCGAAGACCTCGTGCGCGTGGAACGGCTTGCCCTCCGCCAGCAGGGCCTGCGCCTCGGCGACGCTCTCCCCCGGGGTGCGCACGACGCCCTCCGGCTGCCGCGCCACACCCGCCGCGCCATAGGGGAGCGGCCGCCCCAGCCCGTCCCGGGGCCGGGCGTTGCGCGCCCGCCCCTCCTCGTCCCGGTCCCGCGCGCCGGCGGGCCGGCCCTCGTCCATGTCCCGTGTGCTGCCCATGGGGCGATTGTCCCGCGCCGGTGCCCCCTTCGGCGCACCGCCCGGCGTGGGGTAAAGTTCTGTTCGCGCGATCACGCGGACCTCCGCGTGGCAGCGCACCGGGACGTGGCGCAGCTTGGTAGCGCACTTGACTGGGGGTCAAGGGGTCGCAGGTTCAAATCCTGTCGTCCCGACACTGCTTTTCGCAGGTCGGAGGCCGTTCTCTCATCCATGGGAGAGCGGCCTCCGCTGTTTCCCGGCGTGTGCTCGGCACACCCTCTCCGAGCTCCGTGAACGGAGCGCGTACCGCGCACAAAGATGCGTCAGGTCGTCGTTGACCCGTGCTCCGCGGCGGGGCCAGGGTGGGGGAGCCCCACCTCCCCGCGGTGCGGCACCGCGGCCCGCCGCTGTGCGTTCCGCCGCGTGCGGGTGGGCGGACGAGCAGAGAGGAGGGTGCGTGGGCACCCAGGACAACGCGCCGGACGGACGGGACGGCGCCCTCGACGGAGCGGGGCGCGGCGCGCTGGAGGGCCTGCGCGTCGCCGACTTCTCCCGGGTCCTCGCCGGCCCCTACGCCACCATGCTCCTCGCCGACCTCGGCGCCGACGTGGTGAAGGTGGAGCGGCCCGGGACCGGGGACGACACCCGGGCCTGGCACCCACCCGCCGACCACGACGGCACCTCCACCTACTTCCTGAGCGTCAACCGGAACAAGAGGTCCGTCGTCCTGGACCTCACGACCGGGACGGGGCGCGAACAGGCCCGTGCCCTGGTCGCCGAATCCGACGTGCTGGTGGAGAACTTCCGCCCCGGCACGATGGAGCGGCTGGGCCTCGGGCCGCAGCGGCTGCGCGCCCGGCACCCGGAGCTGATCTACTGCTCCATCAGCGGTTTCGGCAGCGGCGCGGGCGCCGCCGTCCCCGGGTACGACCTGCTCGTGCAGGCCGTCGGCGGTCTGATGAGCGTCACCGGCGAGACGCACGGGGAGCCGGTGAAGGCCGGCGTCGCGCTGGTCGACGTGATCACCGGACTGCACGCCTCGCTCGGCATCCTGGCGGCCCTGAGACACCGCGACGCCACCGGCGAGGGACAGCTCGTCGAGGTGAACCTGCTCGGCTCGCTGCTGTCGGCCATGGTCAACCAGGCGTCGGCGTACGCCGTCGCCGGAGTCGTCCCCGGGCGCATGGGCAACGCGCACCCGAGCATCGCCCCGTACGAGACCTTCCCCACCGCCGACCGTCCGCTCGCCCTCGCGGTGGGCAACGACCGGCAGTTCGCGGCGCTCGCCGAGACCGTGGGCGATCCGGGCCTCGCCCTCGACGACCGCTTCCGCACCAACGCCGACCGGGTCGCCCACCGCGCCGCACTGCGGGCCCTCCTGGCCGAGCGGCTCAGCGTCGCGGGCGCCGATCACTGGTCCGCCGTCCTGCTGGCCGCCGGGGTGCCCGCCGGACCGGTCAACACCCTCGACGAGGCCTTCGCCTACGCCCGAAAACTCGGCGTTCCCGGCATCGTCGAGATCCCCGCCGCGGCGGGCGGCGAGCCCCACCGCCAGGTCGCGCACCCCATCGGGCTGAGCGCCACACCCGCCCGGTACCGCCTGCCCCCGCCCCGCCTGGGCGGGCACACCGCCCAGATCCTGCACGGCCCGTCGTCCGACCACGCCCCCAACCGACCGTGACCACAAGGAGCCACACCCATGAGCGGCAAGCCGCTGAAGGACCCCCTCGACCTGCTCGACATCGCCTCCGTCCTCAGCGAGGAGGAGCGCGAGATCCAGGCCACCGTCGCCAAGTTCCTCGCCGACCGGGTGCGCCCGCACCTCGGCGAATGGTTCGAGAACGCCCACTTCGCCCGCGAACTCGCCCCTGAACTCGGCAAGTTGGGCGTACTCGGCATGCATCTGGAGGGCTACGGCTGCGCCGGCACCAACGCCGTCTCCTACGGCCTGGCCTGTCTGGAGCTGGAGGCGGCGGACTCCGGCTTCCGCAGCTTCGTCTCCGTGCAGGGCTCCCTGTCGATGTTCTCCATCTGGAAGTGGGGCTCCGAGGAGCAGAAGCAGGAGTGGCTGCCGCGGCTCGCGGCCGGTGAGGCCATCGGCTGCTTCGGGCTGACCGAACCCGACTTCGGCAGCAACCCGTCCGGGATGCGCACGAAGGCCGTACGGGACGGCGGCGACTGGATCCTCAACGGCTCCAAGATGTGGATCACCAACGGGAGCATCGCGGACGTCGCCACGGTGTGGGCGCAGACCGAGGACGGTGTCCGGGGCTTCCTCGTGCCGCGCGGCACCCCCGGCTTCACCACCCAGGACATCAAGCAGAAGATGTCACTGCGCGCCTCGGTCACCTCGGAGCTGTCCCTCGACCACGTCCGGCTGCCCGACTCCGCCCGCCTGCCGCTCGGCGAGGGGCTGCGCGGACCGCTGTCCTGCCTCAACGAGGCCCGTTTCGGGATCCTCTTCGGTGCCGTCGGCGCCGCCCGTGACTCGCTCCAGGCGGCCATCGACTACGCCGACTCCCGGGTGCAGTTCGACAAGCCGATCAGCGCCTTCCAGCTCACCCAGAAGAAGCTCGCCGACATGACCGTGTCGCTGGGCACCGCCGCGCTGCTCGCCGTGCACCTGGGCCGGCTGAAGGACCAGCACCGCATCCGGCCCGAGCAGATCAGCGTCGGAAAGCTCAACAACGTCCGGGAGGCGATCGCGATCGCCCGCGAGTGCCGCACGATCCTCGGGGCCAACGGCATCTCCCTGGAGTACTCGCCGCTGCGCCACGCCAACAACCTGGAGTCCGTCCTCACCTACGAGGGCACCGGCGAGATGCACACCCTGGTCGTCGGCCAGGCGATCACCGGCCAGGCGGCGTTCCGCTGACCGTAGCGACCGGAGCCGACGCCGCACCCGCCCCTGGGCGGTCCTCGCGGCGTCGGCCTTTCGCGCAGGTGGGGCCGCCGCGCCCGCCACCGGGCGCCGACCCAGGTGGCCGAGTCCGCGCCCGGGCCGCCCGGTGGCTCCCGGCGCTCAGGCCGCCCGGTAGCTGAAGAACCCCTGTCCCGACTTGCGGCCCAGCAGACCCGACTCGACCATGCGGCGCAGCAGCGGGGGAGGGGCGTACAGCGGTTCCCGGTACTCCTCGTACAGCGCCTCGCCTATCGCCGCCACCGTGTCCAGACCGATGAGGTCGGCCAGTCGCAGCGGGCCCATCGGGTGCGCGCAGCCGGCGGTCATCCCGGTGTCGATGTCCTCGGCCGTCGCCGTGCCGGTGCCGACCATCCGGACGGCGGCCAACAGGTACGGCACCAGGAGGGAGTTGACCACGAACCCGGCGCGGTCCTGCGCCACGATGGTCTTCTTGCCCAGGGTCTCGGCGGCGAAGGAACGGACCCGCAGCTCCGTCGCCTTCGACGTGTGCAGCGACGGAACGACCTCCACCAGGGGCATGACGGGGACGGGGTTGAAGAAGTGCAGGCCCACCACCGCCTCCGGCCGTGCGGTCGCCGCCGCGAGCCGGGCGATGGGGATCGAGGAGGTGTTGCTGGCCAGGACGGCGGCCGGGTCGGTGACCACCTCGTCCAGCCGCCGGAACAGCTCCGTCTTCGCCCGCTCGTCCTCGACCGCGGCCTCGACGACCAGGTCCACGTCGGACAGGTCGGAGAGCTCGGCGGTGGCCGAGACCCCGGCCAGGGCGGCCACGCGCGCCTCCGGCGTGAGGGTGCCGCGCTGCTCGGCCTTGAGCAGGGAGTCCGCCACGCCCGCCAGCCCGGCACGGGCCCGGTCCTCGGTCACGTCGCACAACGTGACGTGCAGCCCGGCGCGGGCGCACACCTCGGTGATGCCCCGGCCCATCTGCCCGGCGCCGACGACGCCCACACGCTTGATCGATGTCATCATGTCCTCCGCCTGTCGCTCCGCCCGGCGGCGGTCGGGCGACCCCGCCACGGTCCGTGTCGCGATGTCGAGCCTAGGCCGGGTACACCCCTCCTGACCTGCTGCGATGGTGCGTTTTCCGCGCACAAAGATGCGTCGGTCCATGGGCGGCGGGTGTCGGGTGACGGGCGACGGGTGACGTCAGCCGACGGCGAGAGGGGTGGCGGCCGCCTCCCGCAGGCGGCGGATCACACCGCGCACCGCGGGCGAGGTCTCCCCCTTGCGGTAGGCACCGACCAGCCGGGTCGTCAGCGCCACGTCCGCCAGCGGACGGTAGGCCACCCCCGGGACGTGCGCACGGCGCAGCGAGTCGGGGACCAGGGCGACCGCCAGGCCGCCGCCCACCAGGGTCAGGGCCGCGATGAAGTCCCGTACCGCGGGAGCGCACCGGGGACTGAAGCCGCCCTGCTCCGCCACCTGGAGGATCTGGTCGCGGCAGCCGTACTCCTCGTCGAAGTGCGGGGCGACGAACGACTCGTCGCGCAGCGCCGCCGCCGGTACCGCCTCGTACGCCGCCGACGGCGCGCCGGCCGGCAGCGCCAGCACGATCTGCTCGGTGAGCAGGCAGGTGGCCGTGACGCCCGGCGGGTACCGCGGCCGCCAGCGCAGGAAGCCGACGTCGATGTCCCCGCAGGCCAGCGCCTCCAGCTGGGCCGGTGTCTCCAGCTCGCGCACCTGCACGGTCAGTTCGGTGCCGGGGGCCGCGCAGCGGGTGAGGACGTCCGTGAGCACCCCGGAGAAGGCCGCCGACGCCACGTACGCGATCTCGGCGTGCCCCAGTTCGCCGCGGCCGGCCCGGCGGCCCACAGCTTCGGCACGGGCCGCCTGGGCGAGGGTGAGCCGCGCCTCCTCCAGGAACAGCCGCCCGGCACTGGTCAGCGCGGGGCGGGTGCGCCGTCCGCGGTCGATCAGCCGCACGCCCAGGTGCGACTCCAGTGCCCTGACCTGCGCGCTGAGCGCCGACGGTGCGAGGTGCAGACGGTCCGCCGCGCGGGCGAAGTGCAGTTCCTCCGCGACCGTGACGAACGTTTCCAGCCAGCGCAGTTCCATCGGCGCTCCGTCCTGCCGAGTCCGTACGGACGATGGTCACGACCGTGCGCGGTCGGTGGGACACGCACGGCCCGGGGGAAAGGAAATCACCCCGCGGCCAGGGGGCAGAACAGGGGGCCGCGGGGTGAGTACGGGGGGCGTCCCGCCGGTCAGGGGACGACGACGTAGTTGCTGAAGCCGCCGTCGCGGTCCTCCAGCCCGGAGATCGCCTCGTTGACCTTGGCCAGCGGGAAGGGCTTGGCCTCCAGGTAGGACAGGTCCAGGGTGCCGGTGGCCACCATGTCGGCCAGCTCCTGCCCCTGCGCCGTGGTGAACCAGTTGGAGCCGATCAGCTGGACCTGCTCGTCCATCAGCCACTTGACGTCCACCGGCAGCCGGTCGGCCACCCCGCCGACGTTGACCACCCTGCCGCCCCGGCGGACACCCTGCATGGAGTCGAGCATCGTCTCCACCGGGGCCCGGGCGCCGAGCGCGCTGATGATGAAGTCCGCGCCCTCGCCACCGGTGAGGGACTTCGCCCACGCGCCGCTGGAACCCTCGCCCAGCCGGAACACCTCGACCCGGTCCGGGTCGAGTTCCTTGACGCGTTTGAGGAGTTCCTCGTTGCGGCCCGTGCCGAGGACCCGGGAGACCCCGGAGGCCAGCGCGAGTACGGTCGCGGCGACCCCGAGGGTGCCGGTGACCCCGTCGATCAGCGCCACCTGGCCGGGGCCGGCCCCGGCGTGCCGCAGGGCGCCGTAGGACGTGCCGATGTAGCCGAGCTTGCCGGCCTGCTCGAACGTCATGGAGTCCGGGATGTTGACGATCGAGTACTGCGGGGCGGTCATGTACTCGGCGAAGCCGCCGTACGGGTACAGGTCGAAGATCCGCTGCCCGTCACGGGAGGTGCTGAAGTAGCCGTTCAGGGTGAAATAGCGGCACCGGCTGCGCTGACCCGCCCGGCACACCTGGCAACTCCCGCAGGACCGCAGCGGGTTGACGTACACCCGGTCGCCGGGCCGGGTGTTCAGGACCGCCTCGCCGACCGCCTCGACCACGCCGGCGGCGTCCAGACCGAAGATCGCGGGGAACCTGGGCAGCGGCTGGTGCGGGAACCAGGTGGGCCAGTTGTTGATGACGTTGGCCATGTTGGGCACGATGCCGCAGGCCCTGACCCGCACCAGCACGTCGGTCGGTCTGGGGACGGGCACGTCGATCGTGTCCACCGACATGGGTTCACCGAGCCGGTGCAGCCGTGCGGCGAGCATTTTCGCCATGGAAGTACTCCTTGGAATTCCCCGAGTGGGGAGCGTGCGGGTCAGAAGGGGTTGACGTAACCGTTCTCGAGGTCGATGTCGAGCAGCCCCATGAGGCGGACGCCGGAGTTGTACCAGGCGATGGAGAGGGCGAGTTCGACCATCTGCCGGTCCGTCAGGCGCGCTGCGGCCGCTTGCCATGTCTCCTCGGAGACGTGCACCTGGAGCGTGGATTCCCGGGCGAGGCGCATGACCGCCTTCTCCGTCTCGTCGAAGACGTCGGCCGCCTCGAAATCGGCGACGGCCGCGAGCTGTTCCTCACTGAGCCCGGCCTTCAGTCCGTGCGACTGATGGTGGGCGACCTCGTACGCCGAACGCGTCGTATGGCCCACTGTCAGGATCGCCAACTCGCGCAGCTTGGAGCTGAGTTCGCCGCCGCGCAGCGAATTGGCGTAGGTGAGGAACGCGTCGAGCTGGGCCGGGGCGTTGGCCAGGGCGAGGAAGATGTTCGCCGTCGGGACCTTGCGCTCGGCCTCCAGCCGGTCGTACAGGGGTTTGCGCTCGACGTCCGCGTCCTCGCGGCGCAGATAGGGAACTCGTGCCATGTCGTCTCCTCGGGGGACGGAAAGGGGAGGCCGGATCAGCGGGCGGACCGCTCGAGCAGGAACCGCTCGAGCGTCATGGGCTTCGGCGGCTCGGCCGGCGGGATCTGCTTCACCCCGGAGAAGGGCGACGCCTCGGCGTACCACTTCTCCAGCGCCGGCAGGCCCCAGCGGACGTTGGTGCTCAGCGATCCCGCGTCCCAGCGCACCGGCTCGACCTCGGTGTCGATCGTCTGGTAGTGGCTGTTGAAGACCTCCACCCGGTGCCCGTCGGGGTCCCGGAGGTAGGTGAAGAGCATGCCGCCCGGACCGTGCCGCCCCGGGCCCCGCTCCACGCCCTCGCCGTACCCGAGGATGCCCGCCCAGTCGCAGGCGGTGAAGATGTCACGGCTCTCGGAGACGGTGTACGCGAAATGGTGCAGGGCGGGACCGGTGTTCTCCACGACCGCGAGGTCCAGACAGGTCCCCTTGCGGTACATGAACGCGCTCAGCAGCTTGTCGCCGTGGGCCAGGTACTCGGAGTTGCGGAAGCCGAGTTCTCCGTAGAACGCGCACAGCGCGTAGGCGTCCGGCGCGAAGGTCTGGAAATGGTCCAGGCGCTGCGCGTGAGCACCCTTGTGGTGCGCGAAGTCGATGTGCAGCCGCGGCCGTGTCTCCATGTGCGCGCAGAGTTCGAGCGGCGTGCCGGCGGGATCGGAGACGTGCAGGGTACGGCCCTGGTACGGCAGGTCGACCCACCGCGCGGGCAGTCCCCGCTCGCGGAACCAGCCGTGCGCGATGTCGAGGTCCTCGTCGAGGAAGACGCGGAAGCCGATCCTCTCGCAGGCACCGGCACCCTCTTCGTCCAGCTCCAGCACGAGGCTGTGGTGGCAGGCCTCGGCGAGACCGCGGAGATAGCAGGTGCGTTCGTCCTCGTCGCTGACGACGAGCCCGAGGACGTTGACGTAGAAGTCCCGGCTCTCGGCGAGATCGGCGACGGTGAGACGCACATGGCTGGAGCGGGTGATGTTGAAACTCGGGCGCAGATCGACGGGTGGCAGCATGCTGGTCTCCGGCTCCGACTCGGCTCTGAATTCGATGACTGTAAGGGGCTGTGGGGCTTTTGTGAGCTGGCTCTTCTTACGAAACGGCGGTGGTGGACGGGAAAGCGGACCAGCCGCTGAATTCCGCGGAATTCCCGAGGGCTTCCTCGATGCGCAGCACCTCGTTCCACTTGGCCATGCGTTCGGAGCGGGTGAACGAGCCGACCTTCAGCTGGCCCGCGTCCCAGCCGACGGCCAGGTGCGCGATGGTGACGTCCTCGCTCTCCCCGGAGCGGGCCGAGACGACCGTGCCGAAACCGGCGTCCTTTCCGGCCCGCAGGGCCTGGAACGCCTCCGTGACCGTGCCCGCCTGGTTCGGCTTGATGAGCACCGCGTTCGCCGCCCGGGCGGTCGCGGCCGCCTCCACCCGCTTGGCGTCGGTGACCAGGAAGTCGTCGCCGATCACCTGGCAGCGGTGGCCGTGGCGGCGGGTGAACTCGACCATGCCCTCGTGGTCGTCCTCGCCGACCGGGTCCTCCACGGACAGGATCGGGTACCGCTCGATCCAGCCGCCCAGCATGTCGATCAGCGCCGCGGTGTCCAGCGTGCGGTCGTCGAGCGCGAGGGCGTACCGCCCGTCCCGGCCGAACTGGGAGGCCGCGACGTCCAGGGAGATGCCGACCTGGGCCGAGGGGGCGAAGCCCGCGGTCTCGATGGCCAGGGTCAGTGTCTCCAGTGCCTCCTCGTTGGAGTCGAACGCCGGCCAGAAGCCGCCCTCGTCGGCGACGCCCTGGGCCTTGCCGGCCTTGCGCATCAGACCTCCGGCGGCCCGGTAGATCTCCGCCGTCCAGTCCAGGGCCTCGGCGAAGCTGCCGGCCGCGGGGCAGACCACCATGAAATCCTGCACGTCCACCCGGCGGTCCGCGTGGGCGCCGCCGCCGAAGATCTGGATCTCCGGCAGGGGGATGCGTACCGGACGGCCGCCGGAGAGCCGCAGCCACAGCGGCTCGTCCGCCGACGCCGCGGCGGCGTGCAGGACGGCCATGGAGGTGGCCACGACCGCGTTGCCGCCGAGCCGGCTCCGGTCGGGGGTGCCGTCGAGGTCGACCAGCAGCCGGTCGACGCCCTCCTGGTCGCCCGCGTCCCGGCCCGCCAGGGCGGGGGCGATCTCGTGGTTCACCGAGCCCACGGCACGCCGGACGTCCAGGCCGCCGAAGCGGCTGCCGCCGTCGCGCAGGTCGAGCGCCTCGCCCTGCCCCGTGGAGGCGCCCGCCGGGGCGATCGCCCGGCCGACCGCGCCGTCCCTGAGGCGGACCTCCACCTCGACGGTCGGACGACCGCGTGAGTCCCACACCCTGCGGCCGTGCAACTGGGCGATCCGCGCGTCTGTCATGGTGCTGGAGCCTTTCCGGGGGTGGGGCGGGGATGGTGGTGTGCGGCCGGTCGGGGGGCGAGAGAGAGCCCTGCCGTCGATCGGTACGCGGTGGTGCGAGGTGATACGGGGCGGTGCGGGGGTCCGCGCGGGTGGGGAGGGGGCGCGGGGTAGGGCGCACCAGGAGGGGGAGCCCACTGGATCGGGCCCCGTGCTCGGCGTACCACGGAGGGAGAACAGGACCGGGACACCGCAGTGCTATCGATAGCGCAATCGTGCGGAGCTTCGACGGCGGCTGTCAAGGGGTGAGCCGGGCTTCTTACGCGAGGACGACGGTCGCGGGGTGCGTGAGTGCTATCGTTCGCGCACCGGTCGGCCTACCTGCGCGTCGGCCCGACCCCGACGGCAACCGCCTCCGCATCGGCACACCGACGGGATGAACGCGCGTGGGCGCGGCGCGGGACTCCTTCATGCGGCCACATCCACCCAGGGGCTCCAAGCATCCTGAATACTTCGTCGGTCGCCTCGATCAAATTCTGCTGCTTGTCCACCATCTCGACTTGACTGGAGTTGAAGTAAGCGGCAGCGAACAAGCCTTCCCCGCCCTTCCTGGCCCTTTTTGCGAGGTTTTATAATGTGGTTGCCGCTGGGGTGGTGGGTCGGTTGAATGACTGGCCATGAACCTGGCACAGGCGGCCGAGCGGCTCGGGTTGGGGCAGGTGCTGGATGCCCCGCTGCTGCTCAAGGACGACGAGCAGGGCCCGGTGTGGAAGGCCGTCACTGACTCCGGCTCATGGGTGGTGAAGCTCGCCCAGCCCTGGGGTGACTTCTGGCTGCGCATGGCCGCCCAGGCAGGGGCGCTTGAAGCCGCCGCGTGGGAGACCGGTGTCGCGATGCCCGAGCCGCAGTCGACGACTCTGGGAGAAGCGGGTCTGTGGCGACCGATCGGGGACGGTGTCTACGCCCGTGCGGTGCGCTTCGTCGAGGGCGCGCATCCGACCGCGCCGACGTCCGAACCGTTGGCGGCATGGGCCGGCGGGCTCGTCGCTGACCTTGCACGGTGCGCGATTCCAGCCGACCCGACCGTCGACGGCGACTACCGGTCGTGCTCCCAGGGAGAGTGGGAGGAGTGGTTCGCTCAGGCCGAACGCCTTCAGGTCCTCAGTGCCGAGCACGTCCGCGTCTTCAAGCTGTCGGTGGAGCAGGCCGAGGCCATGGTCGAAGACCAGCGTGAGTTGTGGCGATCCAAGTTGGTCATGCATCGCGACATCCGGCACCAGAACATTCTGACCGGCTCCGGCGGACCTGTGCTGTTGGACTTCGATGCCGCTGGGGCGCAGGACCCGTGGTGGGAGCTGGTCTTCACCGCTTTCTGCCTCGCCGGCTTCAGCCGCGGGTCGGAAGTGCCCGAGCGCCGTATCGTCGAAGCGTGCCTCTCCGGATATGTCGCTGCGGGAGGGGAAGTCGGGGCGGTCGACGAGTCGGCGTTCACCGGTATGTTCGCCGGACGTGTGGGAGCGGCGACTTGGCAGCTGTGGATGGCCTGCGGCCACCGGGGCGGGAGCCCGGAGTACCAGGCCGGCTTCGCTCAGGCACTCAGGGAGTCGGTGAAGGCGATGGCCACGATGCGTAAGGCCATGCCGACCTGGGCCACTTGGCTCAGGGCGTGAGCGGGGAAGGCCGGGCAGAGCGCCGCCAACGGATGAGCTGTGCGGCGAGTTCGACGAAGCGACCGGTGACAGGCCGGTGCTCTCGCCCGCACCCTGACGTGGGAGCAGTCTGGCCATGACGGCGTTGAGCTCGTACGACATCCCCGCAGGGGAGCCGCACAGCCCCCACGACGGTTCGATGCAAAGCGCTCTGCGGTAGGCGTTCACCGCAGGCGCTTGCCGGTGGGGCGGCCGTCGTCGGGGCCCCGGTCACGGGAACACCGTGGCCGGGGCCCCAGGATCAGCCGCCGCGGAAGGTGCCGGCCGCTGCTAGTTCCGGTACCGGAACACGATCCTGCCGCGCGTCAGGTCGTACGGCGGGAGCTCCACCAGTACCCGGTCCTCCAGCACGATCTTGATGTAGTTCTTGCGGATCTTCCCGCTGATGTGCGCGAGCACCTTGTGGCCGTTCTCGAGCTCCACGGTGAACATGGCGCTGCGCAGGCACTCGACGACCCTGCCCTCGACCTCGATGACGTTCCTGTTCTTCGTCATCGCACCAGCTCCAGGTTGCTGCTCATCGGCCGGGCGCCGATGCCCTCGAACAGCGCCGAGGCCGCGCGGTTGGACTCGTGGACTTCGGTCCAGGCCGCGGCGGACCCGGAGCGGTGCAGCGTTCCCAGCGCGTGGGCCAGCAGCGCCCGCGCGATGCCGCGGCGCTGCTCGCCGGCCCGGACCGCGACCAGTCCGATGCGCGGCCGGTGCACCGGCACCACCCGGATCAGACCCAGGTAGCGGTCCGGCGCCGCGGCCACCGCGTACTTCGACGGGTCGACGATGGTGTCGCCCGCGGGGCGGGCAATCACCTCCGCGGGCATCGACTGCCACCCGACGGTCGCCTCGACCTCGTCACGGATCGCACGGTCCACCGCCCGCAGCAGACCCTCGTCCGCCTGGCCGGCGGGCACGATCGTCACGCCCGGAGGCGGCAGGACTTCGTCGAGCCCTGTGACCCGCGGGTCGGTCGGCACGGTGTACTCCCACTCGCGGCGCCGGATCGTGAAACCGGCCCGCCGCCAGCCGGCCGTCAGCTCGATGTCGGCTTCGTCGACCACCGTGTGCAGCGGCGCCGGCAGGTCCGCCAGCATCGCCTCGGCGAGCCGGTCGAAGGCGGCGTCGTGCCAGGCGTCGATGCTGACGAACAAGCGTCCGTCGGGCCGGTGCTGCGCATGCCCTCGGCCGACCACCAGATCGTCATCCAGTGCATGCCACTGCCCGTCCGCGACGCGCGTGATCATCACCGCGCCCGCGCTCGGGCCAGAAGCGAAAGGCTTCGTGTTCATCGGAGTCTTCCTCCAGAAGTGCCTCGATCTCAGGCGCTCCTGGCGACACCGAACGTCAGCCGCCGGACCGTGACGGGTTGAGGGAGCACCCACGGGTAACTGTGTTCACGGGGCTCACCTCCAAAAAGACGACTTCACGGTCCACCGCGAAAGTAGCAGCGGGGCGCCGCCTCGCTCCAATCCTTTTCTGGGCGCTCGTCACGAGGAACTGCTCGAAGGATTGGCGGTGCGAGGCCGAGCACCGCGCGGCCGTGCTGTGCTGCCCCGCAGGATCAGGGAGCCCGGGGAGACCGATGTGTACGGGCCGTCGTTGGCCGGCTTGGTCTTGAGGCGGCGCATCAGCCACAGGGCGCAGCCGGTGGCCATTTCCTGGATCGGCAGCCCGACCGTGGTGAGACCGGGGCCCCACCAGGAGAAGCCGGACTCGTCGCCGAATCCGACCACGGACAGCTCCTCGGGCACCTTCACGCCCTGTCCGGACAACTCCTCCAGGGCACCAAGGGTGAGCTGGATCGACCCGAGGACCAGCGCGGTGGGCGCGTCCGGCTCCCGCAGCAGCGCGCGGACCGCTTCCCGGCCGTGCTCCACGGACGCCGGCGGCCGCAGCTCGGCGCGACCGGCGTCCTCGGGCAGCCCGCCCTCGCTCAGGGCGGTGCGGAAGCCCCGCAGACGCTCCGCACCCGTGGGCAGTTCGACCGGACCGCCCAGGTAGGCGATGCGGGTGTGTCCCTGCGCCACCAGGTGGGCGGTGGCCTGACGCAGCGCCTCGTGGTCGTCGACACCGAACCACTGCGAACCCAACGACGGGTGACGGCGCAGCAGTTGGAGGTGCGGCAGTGAGCGCAGGAGCTTGACGGACTCGTTGTGCGGGCGTGCGGTGGGCACGATGATGACGCCGGCCACGCGGTTCGCGGACAGCTCGCGCAGATGGCGCAGTTCCACCATCCGGTCGTCGTCGGTCTCCGAGAGCATCAGCTGGAAACCCTGGGTCTCCATGTTCTTCGACAGCTCGTGCGCGATGGTCGAGTAGAAGCTGTTGCGGATGTCCGGGATCACCAGCGCGACCACGTTGCTGGACGCGCCCCGCATCATCCGGGCCGCGCGGTTGGCGACGTACCCCATCTCCGAAGCGGCCTGGCGGACCCGGAACTTGGTCTCGTCGCTGATGCGGGGATCGTCGGCGAGCGCCCGGCCGACGGTCGAGACGGAGATGCCGAGGCGTTCCGCGATGTCCCTGGTGGTGATCACTTGGTGGGCCCCCTCGGACGCCTGATCCGGAGTCGTCACATTCTGTGTGCCAACGATAGCACCGTCGTCGCGCTCCGTGGCCGGGGTGGCGGCGGGCCGGGTAGGTGAGCCCTGTCGTGCTAACGTTAGCATTGATGAATGGGCCGTGCAGCCGACTGCGGCTGCCTAGTGGCGGAGGTTTTCCGTGCGGATCGTCAGATATGCCGTGAGCGGGGTGCCCCATTACGGACAACTCGAATCCGGTGGCACCGGGATCGCGCGATGCGACGGCGATCCGTTCACCGGGCTCTCTCCCACGGGCGACATCGACGAAGTCGACGACGTGACACTTCTCGCGCCGCTCGTCGGTCCCCGGATCTTCGGATTCGCCTACAACTACGCGGCGCATGTCGACGAGTCCGACCGCGAGGTTCCGGACGTTCCCGTCTGTTTCATGAAACCGAGCACGGCGCTGATCGGGCCGGGGCAGCCCATCGTCTATCCGGCCTACGGTGAACTCATCCATTTCGAGGGCGAATTGGTCGTCGTCATCGGAAAGGAAGCCCGGCATGTGAAGCCCTCCGAGGCCGGTGACCACATCCTCGGCTACACCTGCGGGAACGACGTCAGCGACCGCGTCGTGCAGCGCAGGGAGAGCGCGTACGGAACACTCCTGGTCGGCAAGGGGCAGGACACTTTCGCGCCCATGGGGCCGGTCATCGCGACCGGACTCGACCCCTCCGGGCTCTCCCTGACGACCCGGGTGAACGGCGAGGTGAAGCAGTCCGCGAGCACCGCCGACCTGCTGCTCCAGGTGCCCGACCTCGTCTCCTACCTCAGCCGCCACATGACGCTGCTGCCCGGGGACGCGATCATGACCGGCACTCCGTCGGGGGTCGGGCCGATCCGCCCCGGGGACGAGGTGGAGGTCGAGATCGAGGGGATCGGCGTGCTGCGCAACCCGGTCGTGGCCGAGAAGGTCTGATGCCACGCGACACCCTCGGGGCCTTCAC